>JBFWWU010000003.1:0-294141 GCA_050246015.1 Phycisphaerales bacterium | reverse complement strand
GGACACGGGCTCGGGTACGGACGCCACCGGCAAGAAATAGTCTCGCGTCATTCCCCGGGTTCGTGCCGGGCGCGATCGCGCCGGGCGGGGGGGGTGGGGGGGGCGGGACGCGGCGGCGCGGGCGAAGTGCCCGGCCGCTCGTCGCCGGCGTGCCGGGTCGCCGACTTCAGCCGGCGCAGTTCACTCAGCGTCAGCGGTCTCCACTGCCCAAGCGCCACGCCGGTCAGCGAGACCGGCCCGATGCCGATCCGCCGGAGTTTCTTGACGTGGAACCCGAGTCGATCCAGCACCTCCACAACCGAGCGGTTGGCCCCCTCGGGCATCGTCACACGAAGGAACGAGCGATCGTCGTCATATTTGATCAGCGCGACATCGACGCGCCGCGAGCGACGCCGCGCCGCCGGTTCAACCGCGACCGGGCGGCGGCCGCCGGAGCCTCTTGACGCTCGCCCAGGCGCCGGGGAGAGCGCACCCCGGGTGATGGCGGCGGCGAGTTGCTCGACCTCGTCTTGGGTGACGCGGCGTTTGACAAGGACCTCGTATGTCTTGGGGACGCCGTAGCGGGCGTGGGTCAGCCGCTGGGCCAGGTCGCCGTCGTTGGTGAGCAGGACCAGACCGGTGGCGTGGAAATCGAGCCGGCCGACGGGGAAGAGCCGCGGCGCATCGGGCAGCGATACCAGGTCCAGGACGGTCGGTCGGCCGCGGCCCTTGGCATCGGCAAACGCGGGGTCGTCCCGCGTGGCGCTCAGCACCCTCGCGGGCTTGTTCACCATGATGTAGTAGCGGCGCGTCCGGGGGGAGGCGCGATCGTCGCGCCCGCGCCGGAGCCGCGGCAGGATGCGCCCCTGCACGCGGATCTCATCGGTGAACGGATCCACCAGCACCGGCATGGTTCGCACCACCCGGCCGTTGACAGACACGCCCCCGTCCTCGATGAGGCGTTCGCATTCGCGTCGGGAGGCCACCCCGGCGTCCGCCATGACACGCTGCAACCGCACGCGATTGTCGGCCCTGTTCTGCATGCCGGATGGTAACGCCGGCGCGGGGCCTGGCGACGGCGGCAAGGCCCGCGGGTGGGACCATGCTACCTTCCTCGTGGAGCGGGCGTCCCGCCCGCCTCTTCAAGCCTCTTCCGCGATCTGGCGTTGTAAAGTCAGCAGCCGACGAAGAAGTGAGCGAGGAACTCGAAGAGGTCATCGCTGTCGGTCCGGCCGTCGTGGTTGTAATCGCCTTGCCCCGAGAGGTATTGTTCGAGGAACTCGAACAGGTCGCTGGAGTTGACGCTGCCGTCGCGGTTGTAGTCGGCCCCGCAGTCGTTGGGAACGCGGTTTGACGCCAGCAGCACGGCGTCGCGAGCGTTCACGCGCCCCCAGCCGAAGGAATCATCACGGCCCACCGGCCCCAGATCGTTGGCCGTCAAGAGCAGGACGAACCGCGTCTGTTCCGCCGTCAGCGTCCGGTCGGCGGCGATCACCAGACTGGCGACGCCGGCGACGATAGGACAGGCGAACGACGTGCCCGAGGCGAACTCGTAGCCGTTGGGGTTGAGGTTCGTGTCCCAGGTCGTGAGAATATCGATCCCCGGCGCGCACATGAACATCTCAGGCCCGGTCGTGGTGAACGTCGCGAGCTCGTCGCGGTTGTTGGTGGCCCCCACCGCGGCGACCCGCGGGAACCGCGCGGGATAGAAGATCGGTACCCCGGGCGTATTGCCGGACGACGCACAGACGAGCACGTTGCGATCGATCGCGTAGCGCACCGCGTCGGCGAAGAAACTCGATCCCTGAGCGAATCCCAGGCTGATCGACGCGATGCTCGCGCCGTGATCGGTCGCCCAGATCAGCCCGTTGGCGCACTGCGACTCGGAACTCATGCCGAAGGTGTTCGCGACCTTCACCGGCATGATCCGGGCCCGCCACGAAATGCCCGCGATGCCTTGCTCATTGTTCGTGGCGGCCGCGATCAGGCCCGCGCACCCGGTCCCGTGCGAGATGTACCAACTGTCGTCGGTCTCGGCGGTCGGCGGAGAAACGGTGAAGTTTTGGCCCGGCACGAGCCTGCCCATCAGTTCTGGATGGCTCGTGCTGACCCCGGTATCGAGGACGGCGACGACGGTGTCGTCGATGCCGATGCTGAACTCCCAGGCTTGCCGGACGCGGGCGCCGGCCCCGGGGATGCCCGGAATGCCTTCGATGACCTGGCCGGTGTTGTACAGGTAGTACTGGCTGCTGAAGAGCGGATCAGAGGGGATGGGCCCATCGAGCAGTCCACCCAGCCCATCTGTCTCGGCACATTCGATGATCTGATCGAAACGACGCACCTCCGCCGCCATGGCCGAGATATTGGTTCCGATCGGGACCTGAACCGTGAAGTACCGAGCTAGCCGCTCGGAGGAGAGCCGCATTGGCGAGGTGGACCAGGCGTCGGCTGTCGGCTTGATCGATGAAACCCGCCATTTGAGCATGGTTTCACGCAGGGCGTGGAACCCGGCGGCTTCGTTTTGCGGGATTTGATCGGTACCGCGAAGCGATCGGAAGAGACTCGCCGAGCCGGGGGCGACGCGGATGATCAAGCGATCAGACGCCCAGCCTCCGGAAACGTCCGGGGCATCCGTTGCCGGGGCGGCGTAGCACGTCACCTGTGCCGAACAAAACTGAACTGCCACAAGGGTCGCAACCCCTGAAGCCATGTACAACCATGTTCGCAAGGCGATGTCTCCCACATCTTGGTGGCGCGACGACGCATTATCACTCTCGTCCTCGGCGCGCGTGTGCCAGATTTTACATGAGAATCCCGGCGCGCCAAGAAGTATTTCGTCAGTTTGACATAAAGGTGAAGGCAGGAAAACTGGATGTAAACAGCCAGTTTGAGTAAATTCGAGGAATCCCGGATTTGTGCCTTGACAGGATTGGATTCCTCTGTCAGTATATCGAGACTGAAATGGTCCGTTTGCGGAGTGACTCTTGGAGAGGAGTTGCCCTGCATCATCGAGCACGGTTGTTTGCGGTGCGGATGAGCGGACATTGAAAAGGAACGGGAGAGAAAGAGATGTTCGTCAATTCCAAGTCGAAGTTGCCGCTGATGGCGGCGTTGTTCGCGTCCGCGGCGATTTCGTCTGCATCGCTGGCAGATATTGGCCCGGTTGTGTTCCGCGTCGACGCTGAATACACGGACGGCCAAGGCCTGTTGCACAGCGGGTTCTTTGAAGCGCCATTCGACATTTCCTACTGGAACCCGGTGACCCAGGAATACGACTGGCAGTTGCCGGCGCAGATTGTCATCCGAGATGAGAACGGGCAGATGATCGCGGGCATCGGCTCCGCCGGCGTGTATTGCCGCGAGGACCCGCAGGTGGACCTGAACTTCAGCGTCTTCGCGGGCTCCATCAACACGACGTTCACGATCACCTCGCCGTTCCTGTCGTTCGCGTCCATCGCGTCGGCCCAGGGACGCACGTCGGCCGGCTTTTCCATCTCGGATCTGGATGGCGATGGCGTCAGCCTGTCCGATTGGAACGGGAACAGCATCTACACCTCGCGGTACAACGGCAACGTGCCGGGCGGCACCGTGTTCCACGACCATTTCAGCGGGACGTACGGCACCGCGGTTCCGTTCGACAGTTTCTCGATCAGTGAGGATTTCCCGGGTGGCGGCATGTTCTCGCCGATCGGCCCCGCCGTGTCCGACATGAGTTCACGCTTCCGTTTCACGCTTTCGGCCAACGACATCGCGTCGGGCACCAGCGTGTACGAAATTGTTCCGATTCCGGCGCCGGCATCCGTGACGCTGCTGGGTTTGGGTGGTATTCTTGTGGCGCGTCGTCGTCGCTAAGTTATGCAGGGCGGGGAGTTTCGTAGGTACTTTGTTCGTGGCCTGGCTGACGGGCAACTGAAAGAGCGGATCAATATGTGCAAGCCTGTCTGTTCTCGAAAGTTGGTGCTCGCGGCATCGTGCGGCGTGGTTGCGCTCGCTGCTTCGAGTGCAAGCGCGACGTTCTCTGATCCATTCCTCCGGGTTCGCGTCAGCAGCGCGAACGGGATGGGCGAGTTCGCCGTCCCGCTGATGGACGTGACGATCAACCCGAATGGATCGGCGATCTGGATATTGCCCGCTCCGGTGAACATCACCGACGGACCGAACACGATCGCCACGCTCACGCAGATCACGGCGTTCGCCCGGCCGCTCAGCGGCAGCCTCCCGAACCTGATCAGCATCGGGTTTACCTTCCGGGCCGGAGCCGCGGATACGACCTTTGAGATCGACAGCACCCTCTTCGGGATCGCGCCGATCATCGACGAGGGCGCGAGTTGCACCGCGGGAGCGACCATCACGGATCAGAACGGCAATGGCGCGACGCTGACCGGAGCGAACCCCAGCGGCCAGGCGTTCCTGAGCGCGTACAACGGTCAGGGCGTCGCCGGGACGCAGTTCTGCAGCGTGATCGACAATCTCGCAACCGCTCCGGGCGGCTCGGCCAACCAGAACACCACGATGCCCGGCGGAGGGTTGTTCACTCCAATCGGCGACGTGCAGGACATGAGCACCCGCTGGCACTTCACGCTCTCAGGCAGCGACCAGGTCGCCGGCACCAGCGCGTTCAACATCATCCCCGGCCCCGGCGCCCTGTCGATCCTGGCGCTCGGCGGTCTGGTGGCCTCGCGGCGTCGGCGCTGAGGTCGTTCAATCTCGATCTTCTCCCGCGAGAGACCGGCTGAGGAGGCCGGTCTCTTGCTTTTTGTCCGCCCGTCCGCGTCCTGGCGCTTCCGCCGTCCCGCGGATAACCGGGAGGCTGTTTCGGCACGCACAAACCCGCTCCGCGCGGGCGTACGCTGGCGCATGAACTACTACGACATCTGGTTCAACTTGAAGGAGTCGCACCGTGACCTTGAGTTTGCCAGGGCGCTCGACGCATACATGGGATATCTCAAGGCGAAGGGGACGATCGAAGGGTGGCGGCTCTCGCGTCGAAAGTTCGGATTTGGTCCCAGCGATCTGGGCGAGTTTCATGTCCGGATGTCGTTCCGCGACCTGACTCAACTCGATCGCGCCTTTGGCACGGTGGCGACCCGCTCCGGCGAAGTGGAGAGCCTCCACCGGCCCGTGTACTCGATGGTGACGGACTTTCGGTCCGCGCTCTTCCGCGACTTTCCGGATCCGGAGCGTGTGTCCGAGTAGGCGATCACATCGGGCAGGGATGATCGAATCGCTGGCTGCGTGACTGCCTGTGCGGCGGCCGACCGAAACGCCGCGGTGCATCGGCGTGCATCGGCGTCTGTCGCATATCCTGATGACATGAACACCGACGCCGTGCTTGCGCATCTGGACAAGGACCAGCCCGCCGCGCTGAACCGGTTGATGGATTGGCTGAGGATACCGAGCATCAGCACGGATCCGAAGTACAAGGCGGAGTGTCGCCGGGCGGCGGAGTGGTGCGCGGCGCACCTGAGAGCGTCGGGGATCGAATCGCGCCTCGTGGAGACCGGGGAGACGCGCTCCGCCGCGGGGATCGGCAGCGGACACCCCATCGTACTTGGGCACAGCCCCGGTGCGGCGGAGTATCGGGGGCCGCACGTGCTGTTCTACGGGCACTACGACGTACAGCCGCCGGATCCCTTGGAGTTGTGGGAGAGCCCGCCGTTTGAGCCGGTGATCCTTGAGGCGATGGGAATTCCCGACGGCGAAGGGCCGGACCGGCGGATCGTGGCGCGCGGCGCGGTAGACGACAAGGGGCAGGTGGCGATGTTCCTGGAAGCGATGCGGGCGTGGAAGCAGGTCGAGGGGCTCATCGCGGGGGGAGTGAGGTTCACGGTGATGATCGAGGGTGAAGAGGAATCATCATCGGTCAACCTCAGGAAGTTCGTGCTGGATCACAAAGACGTGCTCGGCGCGTGCGACGTGTGCGTGATCAGCGACACGGGGATGCTGGGGCGCACGCGGCCTGCGATTACATACGGCGTGCGTGGTCTGGCGTACACGGAGGTCATCCTGCACGGGGCGGACCAGGACCTGCACTCCGGACTGTGGGGCGGGCGAGCGCCAAACCCGATCAACCACCTGGCGCGGATCCTGGCGCAGTTGTGGGACGCGGACGGGCGCGTGACACTTCCCGGGTTTTATGACAAGGTCGCGGCGCTGACCGACGGGGAGCGACGCGCGTGGTCGCAACTGAACTTCGACGCGGCGGGAGCGCTGAAGAAGATTGGGCTCGCCGCCGATGCCGATCGCGGCGAAGCCGGGTACACCGCGCTGGAGCGCGAGTGGGGGAGGCCGACGTGCGACGTGAACGGGATCTGCGGGGGGTACATCGGCGAGGGGGCCAAGACGATCATCCCGGCGGTTGCGAAGGCGAAGGTGAGTTTCCGGCTGGTGGCAAGCCAGGACCCCGCCGAAGTGACGGAGAGTTTCTTCGCCTGGTGCAAGAGCCGAACGCCGGCGGGATGCCGATGGGAGTTCATCGATCACGGGCAGGGATTCCCGGCGACGGTGCCGACGGACTCGGCGTACCTCAAGGCCGCGGCCCGCGCGGTCGAGCGGGCGACCGGGGTGAAACCCGAACTGATCAAGAGCGGAGGATCCATTCCCGTGGCGGGGATGCTCAAGGGCATCCTGGGACTCGACACGATCTTCATGGGCTTCGGGCTCGATGACGATCGGGTGCACGCGCCCAATGAGAAGTTCGAGGTGGCGTGCTACCGGATGGGCGCGAGGTCGCACGCGATCCTGGTGGACGAACTGCGGAAACTTGAACCGCACGTGTGACCCCGGCATGAGAGACGGAGTTGACCGCGGCACGTTCGCGCGTGATGTGTTCGCGCTTCCCCGCGCGTACATGACAAGCGGCCCGCCTCGGGGGCGGGCCGCTTGGTTCAGGTGCATTCAGACGCGGGCTCCATCAGGACTTGGCTGACGCCGCGGGCTTTTCCGAGGGCTTGTCGCCCTGGTTCGCACCGGCGGCGCCGGCGGGGGGCGTGTCGCCCTCGATCTGTTGGAAGAAGAGGTGATCGGCCTCCTTCTCGGTGCCGTCGGGCTGCGTCTCGGGCTTGCGGGTGACGAGGATCTTGCACGGGGGCTTGAAGTCGCCCTGCAGGAGCATCTCGCTCAGCGGGTCTTCGACGTACTGCCCGATGGCGCGGCGGAGCGGGCGGGCGCCGTAGTCCGGGTTGTACCCCTTATCGATGAGGAAGTCCTTGGCCTTCTGATCGAGTTCGAGCGTCATGCCCTGCTGGGTCAGTCGCTTCATGACCTTGCCGGTCTCGTATTCGACGATGTTGACCAGGTCGTCCTTGGTGAGGGGGCGGAAGACGATGACGTCGTCAAGGCGGTTGATGAACTCGGGGCGGAAGAACCGCTCGATTTCCTTCATCAGGATGGTCTTGATGTTGTCGAAGTTGGCCATCTCGGTTCGCTTGGCGAAACCGAACCCGCCGCCGCCCTTGATCAGGTCGGCGCCGATGTTGCTGGTCATGATGAGGATGACGTTTCGGAAGTCGACGTTGCGGCCGAACGAGTCGGTGAGGCGTCCTTCTTCCATGATCTGCAGGAGCATGTTGAAGACGTCGGGGTGCGCCTTCTCGACTTCGTCGAGGAGGATCACGGAGTACGGGCGGCGACGGACGCGCTCGGTCAACTGACCGCCTTCCTCGTACCCGACGTAGCCCGGGGGCGCGCCGACGAGGCGGCTGACGTTGTGCTTCTCCATGTACTCAGACATGTCGAGCGTGATGAGGGCGTCTTCGTCGCCGAACATGAACTCGGCGAGGCTCTTGGCCAGCAGGGTCTTGCCGACGCCGGAGGGCCCGACGAAGATGAACGAGCCCATCGGACGCTTGGGGTCTTTCAGACCCGCGCGAGCCCGGCGGATCGCCTTGCTGATCGCCTTAATCGCCTCTTCCTGGCTGACGACCTTCTTGTGCAGTTCCTTTTCGAGTTCGAGCAGGCGCTGCGCTTCTTCTTTTTCCAGACGCTTGAGGGGCACGCCGGTCATCTTGCTGACGACCTCGGCGACGACTTCCTCGTCCACCGTGCCCGAGACCTGCTTGGTCTTCTCGCGCCATTCCTTCTGGATCTGCTCTTTCTGCTTGCGGAGTTGCTCGGCCTTGTCGCGCAGTTCGGCGGCGCGCTCGTAGTCCGCGCTCTTGACCGCCTCGTCCTTCTCGATGGAGAGGCGCTCGATGTCGGCCTCGATGTCAGCCAAGTCCGGCGGCTTGCTCATGCTCTTGATGCGGACGCGCGCGCCGGCTTCGTCGATCACGTCGATCGACTTGTCGGGCTGCACGCGACCGGAGATGTAGCGTCCCGAGAGTTCGACGGCGGCCTTGAGCGCGTCGTCGGTGATCTCCACGCGGTGGTGCTGCTGGTAGCGGTCGCGCAGGCCCTTGAGGATCTCAATGGTCTGCTCGTTGGTGGGCGGATCGACGGGGATGGACTGGAATCGGCGGGCCAGGGCGGCGTCCTTCTCGATGTACTTGCGGTACTCGTCGAAGGTGGTGGCGCCGATGCACTGGATCTCGCCGCGGGCCAGTGCGGGCTTGAGGACGTTGGACGCGTCGATCGCGCCCTCGGCCCCGCCGGCGCCGACCAGGGTGTGGAGTTCGTCGATGAAGAGCATGACGTTGCCCGCGCGGCGGACTTCGTTCATGACGGCTTTGATGCGCTCCTCGAACTGCCCGCGGTACTTGGTGCCGGCGACCATCATCGCCAGGTCCAGCACGACCAGGCGCTTGTCGTGGAGGATGTCGGGCACTTCGCCCGAAACGATGCGCTGGGCGAGTCCTTCGACGATCGCCGTCTTTCCGACGCCGGCTTCGCCCAGGAGGACGGGGTTGTTCTTGGTGCGGCGGCACAGGACCTGCACAAGCCGCTCGATCTCGGTCGTGCGGCCGATGACGGGGTCGAGCTGGTTCTCGCGCGCCAGTTCGGTGAGGTCGCGGCCGAAGGAATCCAGGGCCGGGGTGCGGCTCTTGCCCCCCTTGGCGCCGGCCTTGCCTTCCCCGGAGGTGCTGGGACCGGAGATCGCGCTTTCCATGGGTCCGCCGGACGAGGATCCGGAGGAGGCGCCGCCTTCTTCCTCGGCGTTGCCGGCGCCCAGGAGATTGAGCACTTCTTCGCGGACTTCTTCGAGTTTCAGACCCAGGTTCATGAGGACCTGGGCGGCGACGCCGTCGTGTTCACGTAGCAGCCCGAGCAGGAGGTGCTCGGTCCCCACGTAGTTGTGGTTGAGGTTCCGCGCCTCTTCGATGGCGTATTCGATGACCTTCTTGGCGCGCGGTGTCTGGGGCAGTTTGCCCATGGTCACCATGTCGGGCCCGCTCTTGACGAGTTTCTCGACCTCGAGGCGGACTTTCCGCAGGTCAACGTCCAGGTTCTTCAGGACGTTGGCGCCGACGCCGGAACCTTCCTTGACCAGGCCCAGCAGGATGTGTTCGGTACCGATGTACTCGTGGTTGAAGCGCTGGGCCTCCTGGTTGGCCAGGGCCATGACTTTGCGAGCCCGATCGGTGAAGCGTTCAAACATGTCAGTCTCCTACGAGTGCCGGCCCGAACACACTTCGCGCGGGCCGAACCCCGATGTTCCCACCCCCCCGTCCCCCCCTCCGCCCACCCCTCCGCCTCCTCTGTCCGTCTTGGTTGAGATACGTCGCGTTTGAGTTTGGCGTGCCCCATTTCGGGCGAAAGTTGCGCAATAGGCATTCGTTGACGGTCGCATGCTAGCGGTCGCCGTGCCACGGCGAGCGCATCGCATCCATTCGGACTCATTATCGTCATCAATGGGCGTGCCATTGGCTCATTTAGCGGAATCAGGCTTGCTGTGCCACAGCGGGCCAGAATGGAGGTGCTCATGGGAACATTCCAGAAGATCACCCCGTGTTTTCGCGGTGGTGTTCACCTTGTTTGACATGCTGTCTCGGCTGTGGATAGGCGGGTATGTCAGTTAGGCGTATTCGGATATTATTGTCTGCAAATGTCTTCCGAACCGGTCGGGCGGAATCGCTTAGACTGACTTGATTGGAGGGAGCCTCGCATGTGTTCCCGGGCTGGTGGAATCGGTGTCGCTGGACTGTGGGCGGTCATGCTGGCGGCCGGAGGGCCTGGGGTCGCGCGGGCGAGTGACGAGAGCGGTTCATCGCCGGATTCGGCGGCCCTGAAGTTGTTGCACGTGCGGAACGCCAGAGGAAGTCAGTTGGTGGCGGGGAGCGCGGCCCGGAGGGGATTGACGAATCGCGGGGGGATCGTCGTCTTCGACAACTACCTGAATCCGGGATCGGCCGCGGGGCTGAACGTGTCTTATGAGGCGGCGGGGTCGTACGACGGGAGCAATCCATCGACGGACGCGATCGTGTTGCCGATGGCGGAGCGACTGACGAACCGCGCGCCGCTGAACCAGGATCTGGGGTACCTGATTCCGACGGACATCGTGTGGAACGGGTACGAAGCGGACGCGGCGTCGTGGCCGGGGGGCGCGGGCGGGGGCGCGGCGAGGCTGATGTCGGTATCGCTGGTGCCGTCGAATCGGAACACGGACCCGCCGCCGGGTGGCTCGGCGCCGGTGCCGCGGGTTGACACGCTGCGGGTTCGGTTCTTTTCGAGCGACCGCGCGGAGGAGTTGGGGGGGTTTGACTTGACGTACATGACGCCGGTGAACTACGTGGGGTACTTCGGGGAGGTGTTGGACGTGTCGATGCTGAACCCACCGATCATGATCCCGCGCACGGGGTACGTCATGCTGGACTGGGCCGAGGGGAACGTGGCGGGCGTGGGGAGCATGTACGCGGGGGGCGACTTTGTAGCGCCGGGGTATCCGAGCCCGGAATCGCTGTGGCGGGTGGGTGAGACGAACACGATGGAGATGTGGTGGGCGGACGGGGTCATCGGGTCGGGGGGGTGGCCGAACCGGGTGGACGATGGATATGACGGGGATCCAAGTTCGACAAGTTACCTGGACATTTTCAATACGGGCTTGCTGGCGAACTGGGGGTTGACGATCGGCGACCCGCCGACGCGGGCGATCTGCCACGACTTTCCGTGCCGACTGGTGGTCGAGGGAGGCGTAGCGTGCCCGTGCGACGTGAACGGCTCCGGGGGGCTGAACAGCCAGGATTTTTTCGACTTTATCACCGCGTTTTTTTTGGGGAGCGCGGATTTCAATCATTCGGGGTTCACGGACTCGCAGGATTTCTTTGATTTCCTGGTGTGTTTCTTTGGCGGGTGTTGACTGTACAACGCCAGATCGCGGAAGAGGCAGACGTGGGCGTGGCGGGGCGATTGAGGGTGAATTCATCGGGGGCTCACGAACTACTCATGAGCGGATTGGATGCTGGAAGGGCACGCGCGGCGACGCCTGGAGCGAACGACCGAGTTGAGGCGGAGCCTGTGTGCAAGCCGCCGCGGTGGCGCGGCGACCACGAGCAACCAGATCCCGGGAGCGATGATCAATGAAGTTCAACACGATGGAAGACCTGTATGTCCATTCACTGAAGGACATGTACAACGCCGAGAAGCAACTGGTCAAGGCGTTACCGAAGTTGGCCAAGGGCGCGAAGCATCCGGAACTGAAGGAGGCGTTCAATAGCCACTTGGAGGAGACGAAGGAGCACGTCTCGCGACTGGAACAGATCCTGGAGGAGTTGAACAAGCGCAGCGCGGGGGTGGTGTGCCATGCGATGAAGGGGCTGATCGATGAGGCGCGGAGATCCTTGAGGCCGACGGGTCGGAAGCGGTTCTGGACGCGGGTTTCATCGTGGCGGCCCAGAAGGTGGAGCACTACGAGATCGGGAGTTACGGGTGTCTGGTGGAGTTCGCGCGGATTCTGGGGCGCGGGAGCGACGAGAGCCTGCTGCGGCAGACCCTGGATGAGGAGAAGGCGGCGGACTCGACGTTGACGCAGATCGCGGAGGGGATCGTCAACGCGGACGCGCTGGCGGCGCACGGGACGGAATAGCCGGGCGGACGTGGGGGCAGGGTGCCACGGACGCCGTGCAGATCGGCTTTGAAACACCGACGCCGGAGGTCTGCTTGGCTCCGGCGTCGGTGCCTTGGGTGCGGGCGGGGGCGGGGGGGCCGGCGTGATGCGTGCTACATTGCTCGGACATGCGGGCGCGCGACGGCATCACGCTCGGAGTACTGACAGCGGCGCTGCTGGCGGCGGGGCTGGCGCGGTTGTACGGCGTGGGGCCATGGCTTGACCCGTCCGCGAGCGACGAAGCGCGGGCACAGATGGTGTCGCTGCGGGCGGTCCGCGTGGGGGCGGGGGCGAGCGTGGGGGCGTGTCTGGCGGTGGCGGGGGTCATGCTGCAATCGCTGATGCGCAATCCGCTGGCGTCGCCGGACCTGATGGGAATGTCGGCTGGGGCCGGGTTGGCGGTGCTGATCGCGCGGGCGGCACCGGCGTGGCTGGGAGCGGGCGCGGCGGGGTGGGTGGGGGTGGGGGGTGGACTGGGGACGACCTGGGAAGCGGCGCCGGCGCTGGTCGGGGCGATGGCGACGCTCGGGGTGGTGTTCGTGCTCAGTCAACGGCGCGGGCTGGTGGATCCAACCTGGCTGGTGCTGATCGGGGTGATGATCAGCATCCTGTGCGGAGCCGGGATCATGCTGGTGCAGCACCTGGCGCCGGGCGTGAGCGGTGGCGGGAGCGTGCGGGTGCTGGTCGGCGCGTTGAGCGATGAAGCGACGGGGGTGCAGGTGATGATCGCCGGGGGTGTGGCGCTGGGCGGGATCGGGGCGGGGATCGGGCTGGGCCCGGCGATGGACGCGGCGTCGCTGCACTCGGAGGAGGCGATGAGCGTGGGGGTGCCGATGAGGCGGCTGCGGGTGGTGCTGCTGTTGGTGTCGGGCGTATTGACGGCGGCGGCGGTGACGGTGGCGGGGCCGCTGGGGTTTGTGGGGCTGGTGTGCCCGCATGTGGTGAGGATGATGTCGCCGCGGGTCGGGCGGCGCAGCGGGAGAGACTCGGGTGAAGCGGAGCCGGGAAGGGCGGGGACGTTTGCCGGGCTCGGGTGGTGGGGGGTGCACCGAGTGCGGATCATCGGCAGCGCGCTAGCGGGGGCGGCGCTGGTGGTGGGTGGCGACGCGATCGTGTCGGCGATCCGGGATGCGAGCCCGAGCACGGGGCGGGTGCCGCTGGGGGTGGTGATGGCGTTTGTCGGGGCGCCGGCGTTTGTGCTGCTGCTGCGGCGGGGTCCGCTGGGGATGCGGGGGTGAGCGGGAAGGCTGGCGGTGCGGGTGGCCCCGAAGGTGAGGTGTGCCATCGATCGCTGCGTTTGAGCGGTCGGTGTCCTGGGGCCGATCGATGCCACCGAGTGTGCAAGAGCCACGATCGGCGGCGCCTGAGCGGGGGGCGTCAGTCCTGTCGGGCCTTGAGTGTGACCTTGATGGGGACGATGTTGCCGTCGCGTTTGACGCCGACGTCGACGACGTCGCCGGGCTTGGCGTGCATCATGTAGCCCATCCACTGGCGGATGTCGGCGATGGGCTTGGCGTTCCAGGTCATGAGGCGGTCGCCTTCCTTGATGCCGGCGTCGTCGGCGGAGGTGCCGGGTGTGACGGAGCCGACGAGGACGCCGGGGTCGGGGTCGTCGTAGTCACCGGGCATGATGCCGAACTGGACGGTGATCTCGCCGCGGGAGACGGGTTCGTCGGCGGCTGATTCGGGGGCGGGCGCGGGCGAGGAGGTGGGTGTGGTGGCGCGGGGAGATCTTGTCGCGGGCTGCGGCGCGGGAGCGTCGGCGTTGTGCGAGGAGGCGGGCTTGTCGGCGCAAGCGACCAGCAGGGCGCCGGCGGCCAGGGCGATCGGGAAGAGTAGACGCGGGAGCGGGATCGACATGGGGCACCTCGGGTATCGTGGCGCCAGGGGCCGCTGATTCATGGCGCGCGCCACGAGGCAAGGCTAGCACCCGGCGAAGAAGAGGGCGAGGAAGTCGAAGAAGTCCTGGGAGTTGACGATGCCGTCGCGGTTGAAGTCGGCGACGGGGCCGCCGGTGAAGAAGGCGGCGATGAAATCGAAGAAGTCCTGGCTATTGACGGTGCCGTTGTTGTCGGTATCGGAGTTGCAGACGACGCGGAGGACGGCGGTCGTCGGGGTGACCTGGACGCCCCAGCGGAGGTACGAGACGCCGAAGGGGGGGGAGACGATCTGGTCGAACTGTCCGGAGACGGCTGAGCCGGTGATGATGGTGAAGGAGTCTCCCAGAGCAGGGACGTAGCCGGCGGAAGGGGCGGCTTCGAGCGTGCCGCCCAGGACGTGGGCGCCGGTGCCGGTGATGCGTCCGTAATCAGCGGTGCCGGTGCCGGTCATGTTGATGAGGAGGCGGCCATCGGGATGCCAGTTGACGGCGGCGGTGGTGAACTGGAGTGAGCCGACGGGAGAACCCGGTGAGATGGTGGCGTGATTGTTGAGCGTGAGGGATCGGACGAGGCCGGAGCCGGCGATGGTGTGAGCGCCGAGGTGATCGAGGATTGAGGACGGGCCATCGCCCTCGATGCCGGTCTCGATGCCGTTGAGGACAAGCCGACCGGTGCCGGCGATGGCGGCGGAGGAGTCGGCGGGTACATGGAGGCGGGTGTCGATCTCGGAGGCGATGTGGTTTGAGGTGTCGAGGAGGAAGGTGGCGAGGGCGTTGTTGGTGATGACACCGGCGATGTCAAGGGAACTGGCCGTGCCGTTGCCGATGGTGAGTACCCCCTGGATGGCCAGGTCGCGGAGCAAGGCGGAGCGGGAGTCGGAGTCGATGGCGGCACCGGAGGCGGCGTCGATGACGCCGCCGATGATGGAGGCGGTGTTTTCGAGACGGAGCAGACCATCATCAGTGATGCGGATGAGGCCGTTGAGGTTGTCGATCGCGGCGGCATCGATCTGGGTGGCGCCGTTGTCGGACTCGATGGTTCCGAGGTTGGTGACACTGAGGAGGCGCAGGGTGCCGGACCCGGTGATGGTGTGACCATCGAGGTTGGAGAGCGAGGAGGTGACGCCGGCGCCCTCGATACCAGTCTCGAGCGAGCCGTTGAAGATGATGAAGCCGGAGCCGGCGATGGAGGCGGAGGAATCGGCGGGGATGAAGAGGCGCTGATCGACGCTCCCCGCAATGTTGTTGGAGGTGTCGATCACGAACGACGCGGCTGCGTTGTTGGTGAGAAGGCCGGCGAGGATGACGGAGGAAGACGTTCCGCCGCCGAGCGTGAGCGAGCCGGCGAACGTGAGGTCGTGCATGCGTGCGGTGCCGGTCTTGCAGTCAAGGGCGCCGCCGGAGCCGAGGATGGCGAGGCCGCTGACGTCGGTATTGTTCTCGAAGCGGACGATTCCATCGGGGGCGATGGCGATGACGCCGTTACCGGAGAGGGTGGATTGATCAAAGACGATGGGGCCGGCAACAGCGCTGATGGTGCCATTGTTTTCAATGGAGAGTTGCTGGAAGGTTCCTGCGCCGCTGATGGAGTGTGAACCCGCGTGGGTGAGAACGGACGTGGGGCCCTGGCCTTGAAACCCCGTCTCGGAGCCGCTGAGCACGATGGACCCGCCGCCGCCGATCGACGCGGAGGTATCGGCGGGAATGAACCATCGCTGATCGACGCTGCCGACGACGTGATTGGAAGTGTCGGGGATGAACGTCAAAACGGCGTTGTTCGCGATGGAGCCCGCGAGGGAGATGGAACTGGAGTTCCCGAGCCCGCAGGTGAGCGAACCGGCGATGCTGACGTCTCGGAGGGTGGCGGCGCCGCCGGTGGAGTAGAGGGCGCCGGCGCTACCGGAAATGGCCCCGCGGACCTCGGCGCCGTTTTCGAGTCGGAGGGAACCCGGCGTGACGACGCTGATGGTTCCCATATCGGCGCTGGCGAGGAGTGCGCTCGTGAGTTGGAGGATGCCGGAGGTTGATGTGATTGAGCCGTGGTTGGAGACGGAGATGTCTTCGATGGTTCCGGGTCCGGCGATGGTGTGTCCGAGGAGGTTGCTCAGCGTGGAGGTGGGGCCTTCTCCCTCGATGCCGGTCTCGGAGCCGTTGAAGGCGAGGGTGCCGGCGCCCTGGAAGGACGCCGAAGAACCGGCTGGAATGAAGAAGCGCTGATCGATGATTCCCGGGGCGTGGTTGGAGTTGTCGGCGATGAACGTGATCAAGGCGTTGTTCACGATGACGCCGGCGAGGGTGATGGAGGTGAAACTCCCGAACCCACAGGAAAGCGAACCGGCGATGCTGACGTCTCGGAGGGTGGCGGCGCCGCCGGTGGAATAGAGGGCGCCGGCGTTTCCGGAAATAGCCCCGCGGACTTCGGCGCCGCTTTCGAGTCGGAGCGTGCCGAGCGTATCGATGCTGATCCCGCCCATATCGGCGCTGGCGAGGAGGGAGTTGGTGACCAGGAGGATCCCGGACGCGGAGGTGATTGAGCCGAGGTTGGAGACGGAGATGTCTTCGATGGTTCCGGGTCCGGCGATGGTGTGTCCGAGGAGGTTGCTCAGGGTGGAGGCGGGGCCTTCTCCCTCGACGCCGGTTTCGGAGCCGTTGAAGGCGAGGGTGCCGGCGCCCTGAAGGGTCGCCGAGGATCCCGCGGTGATGAACAAACGCTGGTCGATGCTGCCGGCAACGTGGTTGGAGGAATCGGGGATGAAGGTGATGGTGCCGTCGTTTGAGACCATTCCGGCGATGGTGGTGGTCGCAGAATTTCCGGTGCCGAGTGTGACGAGGATCGTGGGATCGACGGTGATGGCGCCCGCGGCGCCGCCGGAGACGGAGGCGCTGGTGGAGAAGATCGCGGTGTCGATGATGGTGGGGAATCCGTTGACGCCGCCGGAGGATTGGTTGAACCAGTTGGCGGCGGTGTTCCAGTTGATGCCTGAACCACCTACCCAGGAATAGATTGATTGAGCGTGTGCGGCGGAAGCGGATCCGGTGACGGCCAGAATCGCCGCGACGGCGAGGGTTCGCGGCTCGTGGTGTGAGCGATGGAACATAAGGGCTCCTCATCGAAATGGTGAAACGGACTCGCCGACCCGGACCGACCAGAAGGACGAGCCAAGACGAAGGGGCGAGCGCGCGGCAACCGGCGCCGCATGGGGATGGACCCAGTGTACAGGATCTCGGGCGGACGGACACGCAGTTAGCCGCAGAGTTCTTGCGGCCGATAACACGCTTCTCGGGACACCCCCGCTTGTGGCGGGGGAACAGCGCGATCACTCGTTGCTGGCGGCGATCATGCGTCGGCGGCACTTCTCGGCTTCGTCGGCGAGGCGGACGCGCGTGGCGGTGTCGAGCGCGTCGCGCTTCGAGGCCGCGCTGCGGGCCTTCCATTCCTTCATCGCGCCTTCGACGTCGAGGACGGCGATGATGGAATCGGCCAGCGGAGCGGGGACGTGCAGCGGGGCGGTTTCGCGCGCGACCTGGGCGCGTTCGCGGCACTTGACCGATTCGTCCATGAGACGGCTGCGGGTGGCGTCGTCGAGCCCGGCGAGGTGAGCGGCGTTCTCGCGGAGGGTCGCCTCGCGGGTCGCCTGATCCTCGGACATGGTGATGATGTCGGCGTAGAGGAGGGGCTCGGGGGCGTGGGGGGAGAGGCCGCCCATGGAGCCGGCGGGGTGATCGCCGGGGGCGGGCTCGACGGTTGGCGGGTTGGTGGGCGCCGAGCCGCCTTCTTCGAGGGATTTGGGCAGGTCGCGGCCCTTGCCGCCGAACTCCTTCTCGCGCATGTCGTTCAGGCGGTCGCGGTCTTTCTCGTAGAGTTGATCGGCCTGCTCGGTGTTCTCGACGACGACGGGGGTGATGAAGGCGATGAGTTCGGTGTTGGTGGTGCGGTTCTCGATGGAGTTGAAGAGGGCGCCGACGAGGGGGAGATCGCCCAGGAGGGGGACCTTGCGATTGATCTTGGAAGTCTCGTTGCGCATGATGCCGGAGAGGACGACGGTCTGCCCGTCCTTGACGATGAGGTGGGTGGTGGTCTCTCGGCGATCGACGATGAGGGCGTTCTGAACGGTCTTGCCCGGGGAGACGGAGGAGAGTTCGAGGTTGATGTTGAGGTCGACGTCTTTCTTGACGGTGATGCGCGGGCGGACGGTGAGTTGGATGCCGACGGCGCGGTAGTCGAAGGACTGGGTCGGGTTGGCGTTGTTGTTGGTCTGGAGTTCGTTGACGAAGGGGATGTCCTGGCCGTCGAAGAAGGTGGCTTCCTGGTTGTCGCTGGTGAAGATGCGTGGCTCGGAGAGGATGTTGGTGGTGGTCTTCTGGGCCAGGGCCTGGAGGACGACGTTGAGGTTGACGTTGGTATCCAGGACGGAGGTGTCGAAGAGGCTGTTGATGAGCTGGTTCTTCTGCCCGGTGATGGTGTTACCGACGCTGATGGAGTTGTCGCCGCTGGTGGGGACGATGTTCGAACTGGACCACCGCAGGCCCAGGGCGGTGGAGTCGTCGAGGGAGAGTTCGACGACGATGGCGGAGATGAGGACCTGGCGTCCGGGCTTGTCGAGGTTGGCGACGAGTTGGGCGAGGCCGTCCTGGTACTCGGCGGGGCACATGATCATCAGGGCGTTCTGACGCCAGACGGGCACGATGCGGACCTTGGAGACGATGTTGGAGGTGCCGGCGTTGTCTGTCGGGGGGCGGGCGCGCTGCCACCAGAAGTTGATGGTGTTGGCGGCGGTGGTGGTGTTGTTGGTGGTATTGGTGGTGGTGTCGTCGGCGGTCGAGAAGGGGGAGGTGTTCGAGTCGGTCATCGTCAACCCGGAGGCCTGGCGCGGGATGGTGGCGAGGGTGCCTTCCTGGGCGATCATCGCGTTGAGTTGCTCGGCGAGTTCCTCGGCGGAGGCGTGCTTGAGTTCGATGATGGTCGGGATGCCGGTGGTCTTGGGTTGGTCGAGTTGCTGGATGATGTCCTCGACGGCTTTCATGTTGTCCGGGGACTTGGCGATGACGACGAGGCGGTTGGACTCGGAGAGGGCGGTGAAGGCGAACTGGCCGGCGAGCCGGTTGGCGCCCTGTCCTGAATCGCTGCTGGCGGCGTTGTTGTTGTTTCCCCCGCCCCCGCCGCGCTGGTTGCCGCCGCCCTGGTTGGTGGTGGGAGAGGCGGCGGACCCGCTCTTGCCGAACATTTCTTCGAGGGCGGCCTTGAGTTTGACGACGTCGTTGTGCTTGATGTCGAAGACCTTGGGGATGACGTGCTCGGGGTCGAGGGGGATGTCCCACTCGTCGCGGATGACGGCTTCGACCTGCTCCATGACCTCGGCCTCGGCGAGGACGGTGACGGAGTTCTGTTGCTGGTTGGCGCTGGCGCGGAGGTTCTGGGAGAGGGAGGTGGTGTTGCCCTGGCCCTGCTGGTTCCGGCGGCCGCGGTTCTGGTTCTGGTCTTGGCCGCCGAAGCCGCGGAAGAAGTTGGGGTTGTTCTGGTTGTTCTGGTTGTTCTGGTTGGTGCCGGCGGTGAAGAGGTCGCGGATGGCGGTGGCGATTTTTTCGGCGTCGGCGTACTTGAGGCGGAAGGTGCGGGTGAGCAGCGACGCCGCGGCGGGTCGGTCCAGCGCCTTGATGATCGCCTCGACTCGCTGGAGGAGGCCGATGTTGGCCATGACGACGACGTGGTTGGAATCGGCGTCGAGCAGGATCTTGGAGTAGTCGGGCATCGTCTTGGCGTCTTCGAGGCCCTGGACGATGTTGGCGGCGGAGGCGTGTTCGAGACGGAAGATCTTCTGGACGACGGTGCCGTAGTCGTCGCGACCCATCACGTCTTCGTCGGGCCCGATGACGGGGACGTCGCTCTGGGGGAGTTCGGCGATGTTGCGCATCAGGATGACGTCGCGCGTCTCGATGATGCCGATGCCTTCCTGCTGCAGGGCGTAAAAGACCATGTCGAGGGCGCGCGATCGCTTGATCGGTTGGTCGTTGATGATGGTGATCTTGCGGGGCAGGAGGTCCGGGCGGGGGATGACGACCTTGCCGGTGGCTTCGACGATGAACGGGATGACCTGCTCGACGGTGGTGTTCTTGAACGTGAGGGGGACGTTTTCATCGGGTTGGATGACCCGGCCGGTCTTGGGATCGCGCGGAGGGAGCGGGCGAGACGCGCCGTTCTTGCCGCTGGCGCCGTTGGGGCTGGTCGCTGGTTTGGTCGTGGGGGGGGAGTCGGGCTGAGACGGGGCGGGTTCGGACGCAGTGGGGACGGTGGCGGGCGAGCCGGGCGGCGGGGAGGCCGACGGCGGTGTTGTGGACGGGGCCGTGGTGGGCGCCGGGGTGTTGCCGGGAGGGGCGGCGGGTTGATCCGCGGGCTTCTCGGGCTGGGCCGAGGCGGGCGGCGGAGCCGCGGGCGTGGGCTGCGCTTCCAGTCGCGCGAGCATGGGGTAGCCCAGGGCCAGCGCGCCGCAAGCCGAGAGAATGGCGGCTGCTGATCGAGTGGTGGTTACTGAAGCCTGCTTCATCACTACTCCTGTCGTCGGGTCATCCGGTGCCCAGGGGATCGTTCATGCGATGGGTCGGGGCGATCTGTCTGATACGTTCCCGATGCGGGTGCTTGGGGAGCCCGAGGCCGGCACGCACCGACGGTCTATTCGAATCGAGGCGGATCGGTTGCAGGGACGGCTACTTGTCTGGCTTGTCGGGCGGAGGCGCGGGGGCCGGCGCGGGGGGGGGAGCCGGTGCGCCGTCCTTCTTCTCTTCCTTTTTCTCTTCCTTGGACTCTTCTTTCTTCTCTGGGTCGGGCTTGGCGGCGTCCTTGTCGGGCTCGGTGGACGGGGCGGCGGGCGCGGGCGAGGTTGAGGCCGGCGTCTGCGTCGCCGGGGCGCTGGCGGGGGGTTGGGGCTCGGGCTCTGGCGAACTCGCCGGGCTTGCCGGATCCTTGATCACCACCGAATCGCGCGCGATGAACGGCACGTCGAAGACGATGCCTTTCCACTCCAGTTTCGCGGACCAGGGAACTTGCTGGATCTCGATGACGCGCAGGTCGCCGTCCGCTTCGCCCCCGGCGGTGAGGCGCTTGCCGTTGTCGAACCAGACGGAGTCGATCGCGGCCCCGATGATCTTCGGTCCGCCGTAGGTTCGAGGCGGCGGCGGTGTGGGCGGCGGCTTGGGGGGGTCGCCCAGGGGGGGGGGCGGGGGGTTGGGGGGGGGCTTCGGCGGCGGGGGTGGCGGGATGAAAAAAAGCGATCGGCCGTCGACCTGCCCGGCGTCGCGCTTCACCGATTCGGTGAACGACGCGACTGTTGTAGTGATGCTCTCCTGACCCTCGGCCGTGACGCTATGAGCGCGGGCGGCGTCGTAGACGGGCGCGGCGCGGGAGACGACGAAGGCGGCCGTGGCGACCGCGACGGCCGCCGAGAGCCAGCCCAGCCGACCGACGCCGGTGATCGATCCGAATCCGAACAACCCCGCGGCGCTCACAGCACACCTCCCGCGCCGCTGGGCGACGAGGAGACGATCCACGCTTCGGGCGAGATCGTGACCTTGAGGATCCGGCCCGATGAAACCGGCGTGCCGCTCCGGGCGTCGCGGCCGGCGTCCGGGCGACGAAGTTCGACCTTCGAGATCAGCGCGATCTCCTTGGCTTGTTCGAGTTCGGCGACGATCGCCGTGACGTCTTCGGGGGACGCCTCGAAGATGATGTCGAGGATCATGCGCTCGGCGGACTTCTGTGCGACGGCGGCGCCGAGGAGGTTGGTCAGTTCGTCGCCTCGGAACGGGACGCGGCGTTCGTTCTTGGTGCGCTTGGAGACGCCGTGCTTGTCGAGGATCCTGTCGATGGCGGCGTGAACGGCTTCGGGGCGGTTGCCGGGATCGCCCGGGAGCAGCGGCTCGCCGAAGAGGCGGCGGCCCTCGGAGAGAAGGCGGCCCTTGGGAGAATCGGGAGAGAGCAGGTCGGCTTCCTGCTTGAGGCCGGCGGCGAGGGCGTCGGCCTTGGAGTTGAGCGCGTTGGTGCTGTCGAGGACGGTTTCAACGACCAGGAAGTACGCGCCAAGCGCGATGACGAACACCGCGAGCCACTTCATCGAGCGCGGGAGCCTGGAGAACTTGTCGAGGAACTGGTTCACAGTGGGGATGGGGTTCGGGGGGGGGTGAGTGAGAGCGGGTGGGCGTGGCAGTTCGCGGGGTGGAGGAGGGGGCTATCCGCCTCGGGCCTCCGTCATGCGGGCCTTACATTTCTCGGCTTCTTCCTTCAGGCGCGCCTTGGTGGCGTCGTCAATGGTTGACTTGGTGGACCACTGGCGCCGGCTGGTCCATTCGAGCATCGCGGTGTTCGCGTCCATCTTGGCGATGGCTTCGTCGGTCAGGGGCTCCGGGACGGAGGCGGCGCTGGTGGGGCGAGATCGAGATCGCTCGGCGCTGGCGTCCGCCGCGGCACGTTCGCTGTCGGTCCGGCGCGAGCGGGCGCCCGCGTCTTCGGGGCGGGGAGTTGATGTGGCGGGCGTCGAACCCGCCGGGGCGGCGGCGGATCCGGTCGCGGCGGGTTCGTCGGGCGCGGCGGCGAGTGAGTCCTCGGTCTTGTAGAGACGGTCAAAGAGCGTCTTGCCCTTGGCAGCGAAGTCGATGGCGCGGCGGGCGGGGAAGAGCGGGGAGGAGACGTCGGCCTCGAGTTGGAACTCGGCGGCGCCGGAGGAGTTTTCGATGGTGGGGGTGCTGACGGCGCTAAAGACGCGCGAGTCGCTGAGATTGGTGGCGAACTGGTTGATGCGGTCGTTGTCGTCGGACTTGCCGCGGATGCTGAGTCCTTGTTCGCGGGTGATGGAGAGGGTTTCGAGGGTGACACCGACGGGCGCCGAGCCGGAGACGTCGGCGAGGAGCTTGGTCATGGGCCAGCGGCGTTCTTTGAGTTTGGTATAGAAGTTGGCGCGGCGGTCGGCCTCGGCGAGGCGCTGCTGGAGCGCTTCCTGCCCGCCGGAGCGGCTTGAGAGGATCCAGACGCGGCCGGCGGCGACCAGCCAGGGAATGATGAGCAGCAAGGCGAGGCACGAGGCGATGACGAGCGCGGCGTGTCGCGGCGCGGAGCACCATTCAAGGGCCCCGACGACGGCGCCGCGGCGCTGCTTCGGAGCCGTCAGCCGCAGCGAAGCAAGCGCGGCGTGCGTCGGGTCGGGATCGGTGGCGGCGATGATCGCGCCGTAGGCGACGCCGAACTGGTTGAGCCAGGTCGGATCGGTGGCGGAGGGGGCGAGGCGACGAGGGGGCTCGGCGCGGCCGACGAATGAGAGCGTCTGATCCGAGGCGCCGGGCGCGAGCGAATCGCCCAGGTGAGCGCCGATGGAGCGCTGAGACTCGGCCAGGGCGCGCGAGACCGAGGCGCGCCAGGCGGCGTCGCTGGCGTGCTCGCCCCGCAGAACGCGGGCGACGGTCCGCGATCCGGCGGTCTTGGCCGCACCATTCAGGGCGCCGTTGGCGCCTTCGCGGTGCGGGTCGGCCGCGGACATGATCAGGGCGATGGCGCCGGTGGTGCGGTCGGCGTACAGGGCGGCGTCGGTCCCGCCGAACGTTTGGGCCAGGGCCGCGAGCGCGACGAGTTCGGCGGTCCAGCGTTCGTGGCGGGAGTTGAGCCTGAGCGAGGACTCGTCGGCATCATCCGGGCGTTCGGGCCAGCCGACGCAGAGCACCGCGTCGGCGCCGCCGCGATGACCGGCCGGGGAAATGATGCCCGCGGCACGGCGATGCGGGGGCACGGTGGCGGAGAGTTCGGATTCGGCGACCAGCGCCAGCGCGTCCGCCGCCGCGGCTCGGTCCGAGAGCGCGACGATATCCGAGGGGACCGGGACGCAGCGGCAGAGCGTGCGTGACGAGGGGATCACCCGGATGACGCGCTCGACTTTGAGCGACCGAAGGAACTCGGCCGCGGCGCCGCCGCGGGCCTCGGCCACGGAGAACGAACGGGTCTGGAGGACCCGCGGTTCGCCCGCGGATTCGAGCGAGGCGATGACGACGCGGACGGCATCGCCCTGGATATGAACGCCGGCGATCGTGGCGCCCGCCGGGTTCTTCGCGGCCCCGCGCCGACCGCTTGTTCGGGTGGCGTCGGGCTTCGGGATGGTCGATGCATCAGCCATCAGGAACAATCAAACCGGCGAAAGCGTCGGGAGTTTCCGACCGCCCCGAAAACCGCCTGTGTGGGCAGGGTCGAGGGCTACTTCACCACCATATCCCGTATGGTGACCGGAAGAGTTGAACGATCCAGCACCGCGGTCATTTCAACTTCGAGACCGGTATTCTCGTCGCGGCCGCGGCAGTTGACGACATAGACGTTCGAGCGGACACACAGCAACGGGTAGAGGGTCGCCAGGCGGGCGCGGTTGATCGCGGGCACCTCCAGCAGGTCGACCACGCTGAGGAATCCCTGAGGGCGGGCGTCGCGCTCGAGCAGGATGACGTCGGCGAGCACCGGATCAATCCCGGCGACGTGTTCGAGCGTCTCGCGCGAGCAGGTGTTGATGTTGAGCCTGCCGACGTGTTTGGGCGGGACGGTGGAATCGTCCAGGTAGAAGGAGTCGAGCAGGAAGGCGAGCTGGTCGTCGGTGAGTTCTCGCGCCTGCCGGGCCGACTGCGACGCCTGCGCCTGCGTGGCGAGTTGCCGGAGAGTCTGTTGCAGGAAGTTGACCATGGTCGAGTTGGACCGAGCGGCCCAGGCGGCGACAGCGTCGGCCTGATCGCGGTCCAGGTCGGCCTTCTTGGCGATGTCCCCCACCTCGGCGGTCCGCAAGTCGAGTTTGGCCTCCCCGAGCATCGAGTACCCGCCGTCCACGCTGTAGGCGGTGAGGTGCTCGGACCAACCGGAGTTGAGGATGCCGTCGGCGTTGTCGGGGGGCCAGGAGACGTCCCCGTCGTCTTCGTTGGGATCGAGGATGCCGTTGAGGTTCCAGTCTTCCCCGCGGACCAGCGACGCATCGCACCCGGAGACGAGTTCGAGTTCCTGCATCGTTCGGATCGGCGCGTTGCGCGGCTCATAGCGGAACGTGCGCCCCTGGAAGTAATACCCAACCTCGGCGCCGAGTTCCCGCACGTCGTCGTCTTCGTCGATCCAGTCCAAGATGGAGTCGGCGGCGTCCTCTCCCATGTCAAGAAAGGTGAGCAAGTCGTCGCGGGTCATCGCGCTCACGTTGATCTTGGCGTGCGCGTCTTCGGGGCCGTCGTATTCGTTGGGGGGCTCGGTGTGCCGGATCCAGTAGGACCCTCCGCCGGCGAGTTTGCCGGCGGAAACGGCTTCGAGGGCGAACTTGGTTTCGAAGGCATCGGTCTGGCTGGGACTGAGGGTGTCGGCGGCGAGGGTCGCGATCGTCGCCTCGATCCCGGCGCGGGCGGCCCAGTGGGCGCGGACGCGGCCGATCGCCTCACGACCGGCGGCGGTCTGACGCCACGCCGATGATTGAAGCGAGACCAGCACGATCGACGAGATCCCCACCGCCCAGAGGACCAGGACGGTCGCGAAGCAGCGTGAAGATGGCGGGCGGGTGCGAGTCATTCGGGGTGGAATTAGTTGGTTGATCCTGTGGTCGGGGCCTCTTCGATCACGACGGGGGCCGAGGGCAGGGGCGTGCGGTCCAGGGGCACGACGCGGCGGCAGACGGCTTCGTAGCGGCCCGAGTCGTCCGTCGCGGTGACCTGAATGCTGATGGCGTGGGGGTAGCCTTCGGTGTCGGATTCCCAGGTCTCGAACCAGGCGGACCCGTCGTAGGCCTGGATATCGAGGCCGAGGATCCCATCGACGATCGCCGAGGCCACGCCGCCCCCATCGGGCACGTCATCGGGGACGGGATCGGCGCGTCGCCAGAGGGCCAGGGCGGCGGCGGCGGGCGCGTCGCCGGGCCGAGCCGCGCGGGTTGCCGGCGGGGGTGTGAAGCGCGGCACCGAGTCCAAGCGGTACTGCACTTCGTACTCGCCGCCTTCGCCCTGTTCGCTGCGCGTGCGCACGAGTTTGAGGGATCGGGCGTACAAGAGGATCTCGTCGCGGGGGAACCCGGCCTGTCGACCGTCGGCGAGTTTGACGCGGGTGAAGAACACTTCGTCGTGGCGGACGGCGTTCTCAACGTCCGCCGCGATACGGGACGCGGCGAGTTCGGCACGTGAGCGGGCCTCGACTTTGGCGGTTGAAGCGTCCCGCGCCCGCGCCGCCTGGGTGAGCGCGACCGAGGTCGCCGCCGCCACAAAGGCGGTGATCACGACCGCGACGATCACCTCGGCGATCGTGAAGGCCCTCACGGGGGAATCGGGGTTTCGAGGCGTCGGGTGCATGGACTTCCTGGAGACGCGCCCGCGGCGCGGTTCCTTCGCGGGATTCAGGTGATTCGTTCGGCGGCCTCTGGGGGCTTGCGGTCCGGGTCGGGGTTATCGCCCTCGTGCGGCGCGACCAGAGTTTCGATGGTGATCGAACGGGTCTTGACGCCCGATCCGATGGCGCCGCCCGCGCCCCACGAGATCGTCGCGCTGACCCGGTACGGTTCGTTCCCGCTCCCGCCGGAGAAAGAGATCGAGTAGCGATACCCCGAGAACGGCTCGGGGCACGACCCGCTCGTGGCGAAGCGCTGGGCGTAGTTGTCCGGCCCGCGTGCGACGACCAGGGCGAGTTGCTCGTCGGCGAGCATCGCGGCGATCTGGAGTTCCTCGCCGGTTTTCTGCGCTGCCAGCGACCGACCGGTCAGGCCGATGATGGCGGCGATCGAGATACCCAGGATGATGCTGGCGATGATGACGTCGAGCAGCGCAAAGCCGCGCGCCGCCCGCATCGTCATTCGCCTTGTTTGAACCCGTGCCATCAGTAGCCTGTCAGTCGTTCTCTTATCCCTCAGCCCAAGACCGCTGCGTTTCACCAGGCCCGTTCACCCTGCCCCAGGGCGTCCAGGTCCTTCCAGTACAGCCCGGCTTGCGAAGCGCGGCTGGGCTCGCGCATCGTGCGCTTCGACGCGCCCGTCTCCTCGGGGAGCAGTTCGACCTGCCACCCGCTCGATTCAGGATCGTGGCTGGCGGAGAACGCCAACCACGTCAGCGGGCGCGGCTCGCCGACAGGGAAGAGAACTTCCCACCCGGTGGGCGCCAGGTCCTGGGCGTCGGCGATGCCGCGGCGGAACGCGAGCGATTCGAGTTTGACGGGCTGGATCATGCGGTCGGCCGTCCATTGATTGCGGACCACGCCGCGCTCGACGACCTCACGCAGCACCAGGGCTTCCAGGACGTGCGAGCGACCGTCGAAGGTGATGAGCACGGTCTGGCCCGAGAGGGCCGATCGGCTGGCGGCGATCGAGAGGAGCCTGGTGACGTCCTCGCACTCGGCGCTGGCGCGCCGTCGCTCGTTGCCGACCAGCCGGGGGACGACCAAGCCGCCGATGAGCGCGATGATGATCACGACCACGACGAGTTCGATCATGGTGAACGCCGGGGCCGAGTCACGGGGAGACGGACCCGCCTCGCGACCACGGGGGCCTCCCCGGCGAGGTGTGCGAATCGCGTGATGGATGCCGCGAGGTATCATGATCCGATGCCGCCCTTCGTGGCTTGGAGGCCGCTGGTTCTGGAGGCGGCGCCGCATCAGGGCTTGATGATGTCGGCGTTGTCGCCTTCGCCCCCGGGCGTGCCGTCCGCCCCGTAACTCATGATGTCGAAATCGACGTTCTTCTTCCCGGGGACGATGAGCATGAAGGGCTTGCCCCAGGGATCGACGATCTTTTCCTTGTTGTCGAGATAGGGCCCGCCCTTGTCCCACGCGGCTTTGTCCACGCCCGATGGACAGGCCAGCAGGATCTCAAGCGATGACCCGGGCGGGGGCATGCCGCAGTCGAGAATGTACGTGCGCACCGCCGACGCGATCGCGTTGGCGTTGGAGGTCGCGGTCGCGTGCTTGGCCTGCCCGATGCGCCCGAACAGACGCGGGACGACCAGCGTCGCGAGAATCCCGATGATGATGATGACGACGATGATCTCGGCGAGCGTAAAGGCTCGGCGAGCCATGCGGTGGGGTGTGCGTCGTGTGTTCAGAGGCTGCATGTGGGTGGCTCCGTTGCTGTAACCCGCTGTGTTGCCGGCTCGATCGTACTTCTTTCTTCGGTCGTTCCCCAACCCCCGGGCCGTGTTACTGCCCGACGTACTCCTGCAGTTCCAGCAGGGGGAGCAGGATCGCCGCGACGACGAATCCGACGATGCACGCCAGCACGACCACCAGCACGGGCGGGAGAGCGGTCGTGAAGAGTTTGACGCTGGACTCGGTGCGGTCCTCGAAGGCGCTGGCCGCCTGGTTGAGCATCTGCGGCAAGCGGCCCGAGCGCTCGCCCACGCCGACGATTTGCACCAGCAGCGGCGGGAAGTACCCGCTGCGCTCCATGGGGTCGGCGATGGTCTTGCCGTGCGACACCTCGTCGCAGACGTAGTCGATCTCGCGTTCCATCGCGACGTTGCCGAGGGTGTTCTTGGTGAGGCGCAGCGCGCTGAGGGCGGGGATGCCGGCGGAGACGAGCGTGCCCAGCGTGCGCGTGAAGCGTGCGACCGCGACGTCGCGCAGCAACCGGCCAAGGACCGGCACCTTGAGCAGGAAGCGGTCGATGGACAGCCGCGGTCCCGGGGCGGCGTAGACGCGCGACGCGACGAACAACGTGCCGCCCACGGCCATCAGCACCGCCCACCAGTACGACTCGACGAACGACGCCGCGCCCTGCACGATCTGGGTCGGCAGCGGCAGCCCGCGCGCCCCCATGCTGGACTGGAGCGGCCCGAGCACCTTGGGGACGATAAACGTCACCACCACGACCACCGCGACCGTGACGAGCACCGTCAGGATCAGCGGGTACATCGTGGCGCCCAGCAGCGACCGGCGGAGTTTGAGGTCCTTGTCCAGCAGCGTGGCCGACTGCGTCAGCACCTCGCCCAGTTGCCCCGAGACTTCCCCCGCGCGGATCAGGTCCACGGTGAGATTCGAGAACGGCTTGCCCCATCCGGCGGCGGCGTCGGCGAGCGATCGGCCCGACTCCACCTCGTGGATCAGGTGCCCCAGCATTTCCTTCTGCCGGGCCGAGCGCCCCTGGCGCGCGATGGTCTTGAGGGCCTGCACCAGCGGAAGTCCCGCCTCGATCGCCGTCGCCAGTTCGCGGATGAACGACGCCATCTCGGAGCGTGACATCGCGCGACCCAGCCCCAGCGCCGCCAGCGGGCTGGACGCGCCGGATTTGGCGGCCGAAGGCGGCGCGGACGCCGAGGTGTTGCTCCGCTTCCCGCGCTGTGCGACTTCGTCGATGCTGAGGGGCGTGATGCCCTTCTGCCGGAGCAGGCGCACGGCGGCGGCGCGGTCGGGCGCTTCGATGACGGCGGCGGAGCCATTGGTTGCGAGGGTTTGATATCGAAACGTCGGCATGATGATGAATCGATGAGTCTAACGCCGCGGCGGGTGGTCCAATGCCGAATGTCTCGAACGCTATTTCTTGCTGCCGAAGTCTTCCGCGTCCTGCGTGGCGCGGAGGACCTCTTCGATGGTGGTGAATCCCTGGGCGGCTTTGATCACGCCGTCCTGGCGCATGGTGACGTGCGAAGGGAGGGCGGTGCGCAGGATCTCGTTTCGGCTGGTGCGGCCTTCGGTGATAGCCGCCCGCATCGACGGGGTGATCGTGAGCACCTCGTAGTACCCGACCCGCCCGCGGCACCCGGAGTTGTCGCACTTATCGCACCCCGCGCCGGCGAAACTCATCCCGTCTTTGAACAGGCCCTGCTCGTCCTTGGTCAGCCGGTGCCGGACCGCCTCGGTGAGCGCCACGGGGCGCTTGCATACCTGGCAGATGCGCCGCCCCAGCCGCTGCGCGACGATCCCTTCCAGGACGCTGGCGACCAGGAAGGGCTCGACGTCCATGTCCAGCAGCCGACCAACGGCGCTGGCGGCGTCGTTGGTGTGGAGGGTCGAGAAGATGAGGTGACCGGTGAGGGCGGCGCGGACGGCGATGTCCGCCGTCTCGTTGTCTCGGATTTCGCCGACCATGATCACGTCGGGGTCCTGACGGAGGATCGCGCGAAGCCCGGTCGCGAAGAGCAAGCCGCGCTCGGGGTTCACCGGGATCTGGTTCACGCCGGCGAGTTCGTACTCGACCGGGTCCTCGATCGTGATGATCTTCAGGCTGGGGTCGTACAACTTCGTCAGCGCCGCGTACAGCGTGGTCGTCTTGCCCGAGCCGGTCGGGCCGGTGACCAGCACCATGCCGTGAGGCAGGTCGATGAGCCGGTCCATCTCGCGGCGGTCCTCGTCGCGCATCCCCAGCGTCTTGAGGTCCAGCGTGATGGCTTCCTTGTCGAGGATGCGCATGACGACCGACTCGCCGTAGATCGTCGGCACGGTCGAGACGCGGATATCGACTTTGCGTCCCTCGAAGCGCAGCGTGATGTGCCCGTCCTGCGGGACATATCGCTCGGCGATGTTCATCCCCGCCATGATCTTCACGCGGCTGGTGATCGCGGGCTGCAGGTGCTTGGGGGGCGAGGTCTGCTCGCGCAGCACGCCGTCCACGCGGTACTTGACCGCGAGTTTGCGCTCGAAGGGCTCGATGTGGATGTCCGACGCCCGCCCCTTCACCGCTTCAAGGATGATCAGGTTGACGAGGTTGATCAGCGTCGGCTGCTCGGCCATGCGCTGCACGTCGTCGGCATCAACGGCTTGCAGGTTGGAGACCAGGTCGTCGTCGCCCGCGGCGCCCCCGCCGGCGAGCCGGGCGGCCATCTGGGCCGCGGTCGCCCCGAAGGCCGTTCGCAACAGCCCCTCGAACAGTCCCGGCGCGGCGCCCAGCCGATCGATCGGCATCCCGGTCAGCACCGACAACTCGTCCGCCGCCGCGAAGTCCGACGGGTCGTCCATCACGACCTGCAACCGGCCCTGTTCGACCCTGAACGGCACCGCCCGAAGCCGCACGGCCTGATCCGCCGAGATCAGCCCCGAGGCGGATGGGTCCAGCGTCGGCATGTCGGCCAGGATCGTCCATCCGCCTTCACCCCGCGCGTCGTCCACGGGCGCATGCGAGGCCGAGTCGTGAACGCTCTCGGCGCCCCCTGCACTGCCATTGACCTGCGCCAGCGAGATCAGTTCGACGTCCGAGTTGCCTGGGCTGTTTGCCATCGAGCGATCCGCCTTGCGCCGCCTGCGGGAAGAAAAAGTGTCCGGCTCCGCCTTCCCCGCTCCGCTCCTCCCCCTTGCCCACTTCCTCGCCTCCGTCCCCTATTCGGTGTGACAAGACGTATAGCCTAGCACGCGCGCCCACCCATCCTGTCCCAACGTATCTCTAACCCGTTTATTTCACGGAAGTTGCATCCCCCCCCCCCGTCCCCCCCCTCGTCCCCCCCCGTCCCCCCCCGTCCCCCCCGTCCATCAGCCCAACCCCTCGAATGCACCGACCACCGCTCACCACATCCGGCTCCGCGGCATTTATACCCCTCAGGCGTCCACAGGGAGCAAGTCTTTCGGACCATCAGCCAGCCAAACTGGTCGTTCGTCACGTCTGCATGAGAATCCGCACACCCTGGGTTCACGTCCAGCCGCGCCATCATCTTCATTAATGCTTGCAAGTCGGCATCCTGCCTACACCATCACGGGAACCCAACTCATGAACCGAACTTTCATCACGGCGTGCCTCCTCACCGCGGCGTGGGTCACTGTTCCGACCGGTTGCAGCGTCTTCAACGGCGACGACGATGATGACCACAACCGCGTCCCGGTCACCGACACCTCCATGTACGGCGGCGTCCCCAGCGACGCAATGCGCGTCGCCAGCGGCTTCGGGACGTTGCGGTACCGCGCGACTTCACCCTCCCGCGTGTACATCGGGGACGACACCCGCCGAGTCGTGCTTACCCAGATGGATGTCCAATCAGGGGAGGAGGTTGTCGTCTATTCAGACGGCGATGCCGTCACCGTCGGCGGCCGAACCGTCTACAACCAGAACATCCTCAAGAACAATCAGCACTCGATCTTCGTGACGACGCGCTGACGAGCCATCCCCAGCCGTCTCACCGGGCCGGCAGGTTCGCGTCGAAATCGAACTCGGGTCGAGACTTGAGGTCGGGGAGTTTCTTGACCTGTTCCGGGGTCAGCAGGGCCTTGAGCGAATCGAGTGCCTTGGCGTCCACGGCGTCGCGCGCTTCCTTGGCCTTCTGCACGTCCTCGGGAAGTTGCCTGCCGAACTGGCGCGCCATCGCCTGCAGGCCGTCCTCTTCCTTGAGTTCGTTCTCTGAAATCGCGCCCGCCCACGCGTCGTTCGCCGGCCCGACCTCTCGCGTGTACTGATCCCGAAGGTTCTTGATGGCTTCGAGCGTGGGAGCGTCAACGCCGTCGAGTTTCTCTGCCGCGTCGAACGCCCGGAGGACGTACGGCGTGCGGTAGACCTGCGGGTAACTCGCGAGTTTGACCTTCTGATTGAAGGGCTCGCGAGCTTCCAGCGGCAGCAGGCCCTCCACGAGCCGGGCGTAGCGCTGGTTGATGTCCTTGATCTTCACGCTCGCCTCGCGGAGCGCCTTCATCTGCTCCTGCAGTTTCTGAACATCCGGGTTCATGATGTTCTCAAGCCACGCGGCGACCTGCTCGTCCACGATCTTGTTCCGCGCGACCAGTTCGCGGTCCAGATCGACCGCGTATTGCTCCAGCGTCTGGCTCAGGGCGGCGTGCTGGGCCGGATCCAGCCGCAGACCCTCCACCAGTTCCGCGACGTCCACCGATTCGCCGCTGAGCGAGCCCCAGTTGATCGTCGAGTCGCGCCGGTGCGTGCGCTCGACGATGGGCCACTTGGACATCTGGTCGGGCGTCAGCAGCGACTTCAGGTCATCGATGAACGACTTCTCGATCGAGTCGGTGCGCCGGCGGAACTTCTTGATCGCGTCCCCCATCAGTTCGCCCATCGTTGAGAAGTCGCCCGTCTGCGAGAACTCCGCCTGCATCGCCTGCTGCAGTTCGGTCAGGCGCGACACCGCCGCGAGGTAGTCCGCCTCGTACCCACTGAGCAACTGCCCGGCCGCCTTGGTCTGCGTCTCCGACAGGCCCAGGATCTGCGAGTAGTGCTTGAGGTGGCGGGCGCTCATCGACGGCGTCGTCATCCCGCCCATGCGACGGATCGCGCCCATCTGCGCCTCGACACGGCTCGCCGAGAACAGCAGCATCCCCACCAACACCAGTACCAGACTCATCAGGCGCTTCATGTGTTCCATTCCTTCCCGCAATCGGATCGGCGGCGAACATCCGCTGAACCGGCATGCGCTTCACCGCTCCGCCGGATCATATCGACGCTCTGCATTCTTGGAATCCGGCGTTGATCAATTGCACGCCGCGTCCCAGCGTGCCACGGCTTGGCGTCTTCGACAAGCCGTGTCTTGGCTTGATGACTCACACACACGGCTTGCTCAAGAGCAGCAAGCCGTGGCACGTTGCCGGCCGGTGGCCCCGAACGCGCCCGAGGTTCCACCGATCGCTCAAAGGCCGCGATCGGTGGCACGCCTGCACATCTGCACGCCATCCGGGTCCACCCGCCCCGCCGTGCGGGAGTACGAGTACCTGTTCGCGATCACGAACTGAGGACCTGCGGGGCGACGGACGCGACGACGTTGCAATGATGCCCGGCTCCTCACCACCGCATATGCACGGTCGTGTGGTAATACCCGCCGCTGGGTCCGTCTTCGCCGAGCGTTGCGAGCCACACGCTGGTCTTGGCGCCGTCTTCGAGTTCGAGTTGCGCGCCGGGCCCGCCCATGTCGGTCTTGACCCAGCCCGGATGGGCGGCGTTCACCTTGATCTTCGTCTCGCGCAGTTCGTACGCCAGGTGGTTCGTGTACATGTTCACCGCCGCCTTGGACGTGTCGTACCCCAGGTACTTCACATGAAAGATCGGGGAGTTGGGGTCCGCATGCTCGGCGAGCGAGCCGAGGATGCTCGTCAGGTTCACGATCCGCCCCGCCTGGCTCTTGCGGACCAGCGGCAGCATCGCCTGCGTCACGGCGACCAGGCCGAAGAAGTTGGTCTCGAACGTCTCGCGCAGCGTCTTCATCGGTGTGTTGCTGGCCTGCGCATCGACGGGCCCGAGTTGCACGGCGGCGTTGTTGATCAGGATGTCCAGCCGCCCGAAGGTCGTGTCGATCTCCGCCGCTGCCCGCGCGATCGAGCCGGCGTCGGTGACTTCGAGTTGAACCAGGTGAGCATCGATCTTCTCGTTCTTGAGCGATTCGACCGAGGCGGCGCCGCGCTTCTGGTCGCGCGAGCCGATCAGCACGGTGATGCCCAGGCGCCCGAGTTGACGGGCGGTTTCCAGTCCGATCCCCTTGTTGGCGCCGGTGATGAGCGCGATCCGGGAACGTGCCATGCGGTATTCCTTTCGCGTAAGAGTGATTTCAGATTCCTCGCCCGGGTCCCGCGGCGAGGCGGCATCGAGCGCGATGACTGTCAGACATGGCGCACGATGTCCTCGTGGCGTGCCCGCACCTTGGCCAGCGGGGCGAGCCAGTCCCCCGCCGACCGATATCCGACGGTCGCCACGACCGTCGCGCTGTACCCCTGCGGGCGCAGGCCCAGGATGTCGTCGTACTTGGCGGGGTCGAACCCTTCCATGGGGCAGGCGTCCACGCCGAGCGCCGCCGCGGTGAAGAGGAGGAATCCCAGCGCGATGTAGGTCTGGCTCCGGGTGTAGGCGTCCACCCCGCCGCCGGGGAGCGTCGCAGGGTCCGCGATGCTGCCGAGCATCATGTCGCGCAGTCCCGCGAGTGCGTCGGTCGTGATGCCGCGGACCTCGGCCACCCGCGCGACGTGGGTGTCGATGTCCCGGGGCGTGAGCTGTGTCCGCCGGGCGAAGAGCACCATGTGCGAGGCGTCGGTGATCTGTGGCTGGTTGTACGACGCCGCCCGGAGCGCGGCGCGCGTGCCCGGATCGTCGATCACATAAAACCGCCAGGGCTGAAGCCCATAGGACGACGGGGCCAGCACCATCGCCTGCTCCAGCGTGCTCCAGAGCTCGGCGGGGATTGTTCTGGTCGGATCGAACGACTTGACGGCGTAGCGCCAGGTGAGTTGTCGCAGCAGCGCTTCGGGTGAGATCGCCTGCATCGGGGTTGCTCCGCGGGGATGCGAGTCGTGGCCGGTGGCAGAGTATTCGAGCCGGTCGCCCGCCGCGAAGGGACCGGGCCGGCGGGCGTGCCCGCGCGTTGTCCGCGCCCCGGCGGGGTATATCGACGTATGTCGATACGTCGCATATCGATAGTCGTCAATATGACAGAAGGCAAGCCCGGCCCCGCGCGAAGAGTTCCACGGGGGCCGCGGGCGATCCTGCTCGCGAACCCGGCGTCAGCCCGCGACGGATCGTCGCCGCGCCTTGCTCGTGCCACGCTTGGCCCGCGACCGCGACGATCCTTCCGCCGGCTTCCCGCGCCCGCGCGGCAGCAGGTCCGCCGCGAACGCTCGCATCCGCTCCTCGTTCACACTCAATACGTGATACGGCCCCTCCTTGCGCACCTCGATCACCCCCGCTTCCGCCAGCGTGCGGATGTGGTGCGAGATCGTCGGCTGCGACAGCGCGAAGCGTTCGCACACGTCCGAACAGGTCATCTCCCCCGCCCCGCGAAGCTCGCGGAGCATCTGGTGACGGGTCGGATCGGCCAAGGCCTTGGCGATCATGACGAACGGCGTATCAAGCACGCCGTATTGTTGCCCGGCGGGTCCCGGAGTCACGACCCCGCCGCGAAAGTTCCGATGCCTCATTCCCCCGGGATCGCCACCCCGCTGGTTCGCAGCAGCATCTTGAATGCATCCCCGAACACGAAGTTGTGCGCCGGGAACTCCTCGCCGGGCGCCCCCGCGCCCCCCATGTTGTTGTCCAGGTGGCTGAACATCATCTCCACCGTACCGATCGGCACATACCCCCGCTCCGCCCGCGCGTGGTCGAGCAACTCGATCGTCCCAATGGTCGACGCGCCCATCTCGTCCATGCGCTGGATCGTCGCGGTGTACCGCAGCGTCATGCCCGGCCCGGCGTCGCGCGTGATCTCCGCCCGGTTGATCTTCGCGAGGATCACCTTCTGCCGAAACTCCTCCGCGTGCCCGACCAGCACGCCCGCGGTCTGCGCCATGCCCTCCAGCATCAAGGACGCGGGCATGATCGGCATCGCCGGGCGCCCGTTCCCGCCGTCGCGCGAGGGCTCCGCCGCGAAGTGATCGTGCAGGTGTTCTTCGGCCAGCGAGATGTTCTTCACCGCGACAAGCCGCTCGCGCGGACGCAGCTCGATCACGCGGTCTATCCACATCCATCGCATGGGCGATCTCGCTCCTGGGGCCCAGTCTGCCCGGCGTGCAACCACCCGTGCGGACGCACAGGCCCGGCTGCCGGCGCGGTATCTCTCACGCCCCAAGTTTCTTCTGCACAAACCCGACCAGCGTGTCCACCGTGAACACTTCCGCGACCTTCGCGATCTGCGGATCGGACTCAAACGCCGAGAAATCCGCGTGCGGCAGCCGCGCCTTGAGCGCCGCGAGCCCCTCCGAGGTCACCTTCCCGTCGCGCACGAACTTCGGATCCTGCGTCACGTGCTCGGGGAAGAGTTCCCCCTGAGCGATCTTGAACCCGAAGGCCTGTTCGAGCTTGAACACGATCGCCAGGAAGTCGATCGATTCCGCCCCCAGATCTCGAACAAGAGACGAACTCGGCGTCACTTCTTCTTCGTCCACCGCGAGTTCATCGATCAGGATGTCCCGCACCTTCTTGAAAATCTCGTCTCGTGTCATTCGTGGTTCCAGTGTGACGCCGTCCGTCGCGTTTTTTCCGTCCCGGCGCGCCGGATGATAGGAGCCCGCTCCCCCACGGTGAACCCGCTGATCGTGCGTTCTCACCCCCTCACCAGCCGCCACGCCGCCCCGATCAGCAGCACCACCGCCGGCAGCCCCGCCAGCAGGCTCCACCGCACCGCCTGTACCTGCCGGCCCGTCAGAGACCGGATCGTCGGCACCGCCTGCGCCGTCGGGCTCCGCGCGATCAGTTCGTCCTGACCCGCCAGCCACAGCACCGACGCCTCCAGCAGTTCCAGGTTTCCCGGTGAACTCAGCACCGGCCTCCCGTCGATCACCCCGACCGACTGCTGCGTCACGCTGTCCAGAAACCACCCCGAGCACCCGACGACGACCAGCCGCTGCACGCGCGGCACCCCCGCCGATCCCGTGCCGCCCGCGCGCTCCGCCGCCACCACGATCGGCCACGGACCCTTCGCGTCGTCCCGCGGCGAGTCCGGGAGCGGCGGGTCGATCACCTTCTTCCTCTGATTCGCCGGCACACGCGCATACCCGAGCCATTCCGACTCCGCCCACGTGCTCCCGTCGTTCTCGATCCGCACGATCGGCGTGAAACTCGCGGCGCTCGCCCCCGACTCGCTCTTCATCACGTGCTGCACCGGCACCGCCCAGAAAAAGTGCATCGCCAGTCCGTCGATCGCCCGGCTGATCGGGTGATCTCCCCCCTCACCCACCGCCGCCCGGTTCGGCAACAGGTCCGTCAACACCACCGGGCCGCTCGGCGACTGCACGCGCTGCATCAGCGGCCGCCCCGAGTCCACCTTGATCCCCAGCGGCTCCAGGAACTCGACCAGCGGGTCCGACGCCCCGATCCCCGGCAGCGTCGAGACGTTCACCGACATCAGCACCGCCTTTCCCTGCGACACCAGCCTCCCAAGCGCGGCGCTCATCTTCTTCATCCGGTCCGCGGCGTCCTGCGTGCTGGGCGACGTGGTCTGCGTCACGTACACCACCGGCCGCGTGCTCGAACCGGGCACCCCCGCGAGCGGCGGCTCCTGCGCGTCCAGCGCCGTCGCCCATTCCACCACGTCCATCCGTCGAAGCCCCAGCCGGTCCAGCATCGCCGCGAACGCCTCGAACGTCGGCGCTAAGCGGGTCGGCTGATCATGAACCAGCACCACGATCGGCGGCGACGCGGACCCCAGCGACGCGATCGCCGTCGCCGTCAGTTCTTCCGCTCGCGCCCGCCGATCGATCGTGATCCCCGGCGCGGCTCCCGCCGGCAGCGCGGGCGGGAACAACGATGCGAAGTCGATCGCCGTGATCGACCCCGGGCCGGCGGCGCCCGATCCGGCGCTGGGCCTCGGTGGGCCGATCACCAGCGCGGCGCTCGTCTTTTCCAGCGTCCGGGCCACGGCGAAGATCGGCAGCCGGGGGAGCAGGTCCATCGAGTCCGCCGCCCCGCGCAGTTTCTCCATCGCGCTCTGCGCCGTCGGCGCCAGCGGCCGCACCTGGTCTTTCACGGCCCCGGGGATGTCCGACGCCTGCTCGAAGAGCCTCAGTTCCCGGTGCAGTCGCGACAGGTCCGACGTCACCGTCCCGATCGACTTGCTGATCTGCACCGATACGTCATCGAGCGGCGCCAGCCCCAGCGCGGGCGGACCGATCGGCTGCGAGAGCGCCTTGGTCGCGCCGCTGACGGTCTGGTCGAGGTTGAACGCCGCGACGCGCGACCGCGCGGTGTAATCATCCAGCAGTTGACGCAGTTGCTCCGACTTCGTATCCGCGCCGCGCGCCGTCTCCTTGGCCATCGCCAGTTTCTCGGCCAGCGCCACGATCGCCTCCTGCTGCGCTTGGGCCGTGCCCAGCGCTTCATCCACCCGGGCGCGGTTCGCGGCGATCTGGGCTCCGTACCGCTCGCTCAGACGCTTGAGCAGCGCGTCGTACGCGCCGATCCCGCTCGACGAGCCCGTATCGATGAACGTGACGGCGACGCGGTCCGACGCCCGCGCGAACGAGTCGAGCACGTCGCGCGTCCGTTCGTACGCCCGCTGATCGACCGTGGACCGGTTCGCCGCGACGATGATCTCGTACGGCCCGTCGAGCCCCCCAAGCGTCGAGAGCGTGCGCGGCGAGAGCAGGTGCTCGCGCGTCGCGGTGGCGTCAAGCCGCACGGGGTAACGCGACGCGATGAGCCCGATGAACAGGCACGACGCGGTGACGCTCGCGAGCAGGACGAGGCTCTTGAGGCCGAACCGCACGCGCCGGCCCGCCGCGCCCGGTGCGGTTGATGATCCCGGCGCCGTGCTCATCGCCACCTCCTGGATTGCAGGATCACCGTCGTCACCACCAGCAGCCACGCGCTGGACGCCAAGAAGAACACGATGTGCGAGGTATCGATCAGCCCGCGGGCGAAGTCGCCAAGACGCTGGCTGGGAGAGAGCGCAAACAGCAGCCGCCGGACCAGGTCCGGCGCCACCGGCGCCACGAACGACGCCAGTACCTCGATCAGGAACAGCACGAACAGCGTCCCCAGGAACGCCAGCGGCTGGCTCGCCGTCAGGCTCGACGCCAGGCACCCCACCGCCAGGTACAGCATCCCCAACAGGACCACGCCCAGGTACCCCGCCCCGATCGGCCCATAGTCCGGCCTCGACAGCCATTCCAGCACCCCGACGTACACCAGCGTCGGCGCCAGCAGCGTCAGCAGGAACAGCACCGTCGCGCCGTACTTCCCCAGCACCACCGCGAACTCCGACACCGGCGACGTCAGCAGCGGCTCGATCGTCCCCGTGCGCATCTCTTCGCTGAACAGCCTCATCGAGATCGCCGGCGCCAGCAGCGCCAGCAGCCACCACATCAGTTCAAAGAACGACCGCATCGTCGCCGGCTGCCCCGGCCGGATCGCCCCGAACCCGAAGACCACACCCGACACCACGAGAAATAGCGCCAGCACGATCCATCCAAGCGGGATGCGAAAGAGCGAGGCGTACTCCCGAAACATGATCGCTCCGGCGCGGCTCATGCTGGGCCTCCGTCCCCCGCTGGCACGACTCTCCGTGCCGTGTCTTCGGACCCCGACCCCGATCTGCCTCGATCGCGCGGCCCCTCATCCGCCTCGATGATGCTGAAGAACAGTTGCTCCAGCGTCGCCGCCTCCCGGTACAGTTCTCGCGCCAAAATATCCCCCTGCTTTAGCGCCCCGGCGATCGCCTCACGCAGGTCCGCCGCACCCGCGGCGGCCTCGACCACCAGCGGTGCCCACAACGTGTACCCCCACCCCTCCACGCTACTCAGCCGCTCAACCCTCCTGACCCCCGGCACCCGCTCCAGCAGCCCCCGGGCCTCCTCGGCGTGCGCCGCCTTCACCTCAACGTGGTACGGCGATTGGTCTCGCATCCGCGACAGAAGTTCCGTCGGCGGCCCGTCTGCTCTCAGCCTCCCCCGCGCGATGATCAGCACCCGGTCGCACGTCTTTTCGACTTCGGGCAAAATGTGTGAACTCACGATCACCGTTCGCTTGTGCGACAACTCGCGGATCAGGGACCGGGTCTCGCGGATCTGCGTCGGGTCCAGCCCGCTGGTGGGTTCATCCAGCACCAGGACCGGCGGATCGTGCAGCATCGCACCAGCCAATCCGACCCGCTGCTTGAAACCCTTGCTGAGTTGAAAGATTCGGCGCCGGGCGACCTCGGTCAGCCAGCACCGCGCCATGACCCGAGACATCGCCGCTCGACGATCTCGGCTCGCAATTCCATACAACTTCGCCCGATATTTAAGGTAATCCACCACCCTCATTTCAGGGTAAAGAGGGGCGGCTTCGGGGAGGTACCCCAAGGCGCGACGAGCCTGAACCGACTGGCTGACTGTATCAAATCCAGCGACCGAGATGGCTCCCTGAGAGGGAGGCAGGTATCCGGTGGTCATGCGAAGGGTCGTGGTTTTTCCCGCACCGTTCGGGCCGAGAAGGCCCACAATTTGCCCGGATTCGACCTCAAACGACACGTCGCTCACCGCGAGTACGCCTTTGCCCCTCTCGCCTCCCCCGTACCATTTGCTTACGTGCCTGGCGCTGATCATCTCGTGGTGTGGTAAGCCTTTGCACCCGACGGTTGCGTGACGACCGATAAGACTACGACATCCATCGGCGTTCGTTTCCAATCGAGTAGGGTTTTTGTCAGCACGATCTCCGAGAAAAGGCGCGAGGCAGTCAGTGCACCCGGCTCGAAAATCGCACGAATATCTCAGGGGAGCCGAGGGGTGACTCGTCCGAGCACGCTGACAGAGCGTACTAGGTTATTGGAACTGTTCCATTTCCTGCATGATGTGACGGCGCGGGAGATAGCGTGTTGCGGAGTGAAAGAGGCGAAGTACACTTCCGCCGAAGCGCGGAGGCGAGTTCTGGGTGCGGAGTGGGATAGATCGATGGGCAAACACCGTCCAAGGCTGCTTGTGCTCGATGGACCACTCGTTCCAGGGGAGGAAGTGGCTCGGGCTCTGGCTGATAAGTATGACATCGCAGTGGTAAGCGGTTCGCCGCCGGCGGCGCACGAGGGAGGGGGCGGGGTCCCGGAGGCGATCGCGACTGGTGGATTCCAGGTGGTATTCGGAGACGCGGGGCAGTTGACCGAGTCGGGTCAACTCAGCCAAGGGGAAGCCAGCGCGATGCTGGGTGCGATCGGGGAGGGGATCTGCCTGGCGGCGTCGGACGGGCAGATAGTGTGGGCCAACAGCCGGTTTCGGCAACTTGACCCGCAGACGCATGCGCGGATCGGCGCGATCTGTCGGCGGGCGGCGATCCGGTTCAACGAGCAGGCGTGCGTCCTGGCGCCCGGTGGCGAGATCCATCCGATGCGGATGGACGTGGGCACGCCTGACGAGTCGAAGTACTACGAGATCGTGGTCTCGGCGGTACCCGGAGCGTTCGATTCCGGGGCGGCCGGGTCGGCTGGGGGGCCCTCGGCGGACTCGACCGGAGCCGGGGCGGAGCGCCGGGAGGCGTCGGGGACGGTACGCCCGAAGGTGGACGCCGGGGCAGGGGCGATCCAGCGTGTCGCGGTGGTGGTGTGGGACGTGACGCAGATGCGCCGGCGCGAGCAGAAAATGGCGGCGATCGATCGGGCGGGGGCGGAGATCGTGCGACTGGATGTTGAGCAGATCCGCAAGATGCACGTGGTCGAGCGGCTGAAACTGCTGGAAGAAAAGATCGTCAAGGTATCGCACGACCTGCTGCACTTTGATCACCTGGCGATCCGGCTCATCAACAAGCGAACCGGGAAACTCGAACTGGTCATCGCGTCCGGGCTGGCGCCCGAGGCGATGGAAGTCTCGCTGATGGCCAAGCGCGAGGGGAACGGGATCATGGGGTACGTCGCGGCGACGGGCGAGAGCTACCTGTGCCCGGACGTGACGATGGACCCGAAGTACGTGGTGGGGATCGAGAACGCGCGCTCGTCGCTGACGGTGCCGCTGCGGCTGAATGACCAGGTGATCGGGGCGTTCAACGTCGAATCGGAGAAGGTCGGGGCGTTCACGGACGAGGACCGGCAGTTCGCGGAGATGTTCTCGAACTCCATCGCGCTGGCGCTGCACATCCTGGACCTGCTGGTCGTCGAACGGTGCGAGACCGGGGCGAGCGTGACGGACACGGTCGAGGACGAGTTGAGCGAGCCGCTGACGGACATCCTCAAGGAGGCCGACTGGCTGAAGAGCGCGGCGGCGGCGCTGGCGAGTTCGTCTACGGCGGGGACGCCGGGCGTTGACCCGAAACTGCGTGAGCACATCGACCGCATCGTGTCGGACGTGGAAGCGATCCGGCGTCGCGTGCGAGAGGCGGCGGAGGGCCCGCAGCACATCCTGGGGGCCGAGAAGGGGTTGGTGGACGTCGCGGTCGATCCGGGTCTGGCCGGCAAGCGGGTGCTGGTCGCGGACGACGAGCCCAAGATCCGGCAGACGATCCGCGAGGCGCTTCGCGGGCGCGGGTGCACCGTGGTGGTGTGCGAGAGCGGAGAAGCGGCGATCGAAGCGCTGGAGCACATGGCGGCGGCGGCGGCCTCGCCGTATTCAGCCGCCGAGAGCGGGTTTGACCTGCTGATCTCCGACATCCGCATGCCCGACAAGAACGGGTACGAGGTCTTCTCGGCGGCTCGCCGGTTGATTCCGGGGATCCCCGCGATTCTCATGACTGGGTTCGGGTACGACCCGCATCACTCGATCGTGCGCGCGTCGCAGGAAGGCTTGCAGTGCGTGCTGTTCAAGCCGTTCCAGTTGGAGCGGCTGCTCGAAGAGGTGCGCAAGGCGCTGGGCGTGCCCCCGCTGGCCTGACCAGGGAGCGGGAGCCCGTCCGGACGCGAGGTCGGGCGCCGGGCTATTTCTGGTTGATCTTTTGCTGGAGCACCTCGACCGCGCGGGCGAGCACCTCGTCGCGCCCCTGCGCGATTCCCGCGGCGGTCGGCGTGACGGGAACCGTCGGCGCGATGCCGATGCCATGATGCTGCGAACCGTCGTGCTTGAGGACCTTCATGCCGGTCCAGGTGATGCGGTACCCGCCGGGGATGGCGATGGGGTTCACGTTGCCGTTGGTTCCGGCGGTGGCGGCGCCGATGATTTCGCCGAGGTGATAGTGTTCGACGATACCCATGATGGACTCGGCGTAGGAGATGGCGCGGCCGTCGGTGAGGAACGCGACAGGCACATTCCATCGCGGCGCCGTCGGCGTGACGTTCCAGCGTCCCGACTGGTTCCACTGGACGTCTTCCCGGTCCGGCAGCGTGATGACGGGGATGTTCCAGCGTGCGCTCTGGACCGGGGCGTCGATGAGATGCTGGATGACTTCGTACGCCGCCTGGTTCGGATAGCCGCGAAGGTCGAAGACGATGCCTTTGGCGGCGGCGAGCTTGTCAGCGACGGCGGCGAGCGAGGCCGAGTCGGCGCCGTTGAGGTCGAAGTAGACGATGCCGGGGGCGAGCTCGACGCCGGCGTCGGGGCGGCGCGCGGTCGCCGAGTTCGGTGTCGGAGCACCCGCGCGCGCGATGACGGCATGGTGGTTCGACCCGTCGGACCGGCGGAGCGCGAGCGCGACGGGGTCGCGTGTGGGCAGGTCGAGCAGGAAGCGCTGGATGGAGGCGGCGCGGCGCCACCCTTCGGTGGCGGCGGACACCCAGGCGGAGACATCGCGGTAGCACTCGGCGACGGGGCGGTCGTCGATGGAAACAACGGCGTCCCCGACGTGGACGGAGGCCGCGGCGTCTCCCGGCGGCACGCCGACGACGACGAGGTCTTCCCCGGCCCACTCGAGGGCGAGCGGAAAATATGAAGCGGCGTTGATCTCGGGGCCAAGGACGTTTCCGTGGCCGTCGTGGAGCCCGGCGACGAGTTCGCGCAGCACGCCGAGGTAGGCGAGCTGGTCCGGGGCTTGGCTGGCGCGGGCGAGGGCGTCGCGCAGCGCGGCTTCCCAGTCCGTCTGCACCACGTCGAAATAGGGATAGAAGTGCTGGAAGATCCCCCACGCGATGGCGACGCCGGCCAGGCGCGTCGAGCGATTCATGGCCGTCAAGGTCGGGCGCGGCTGGTCCTTGGACCAGGGTTTGGGCGTCGGGCCCGGGGGGATGGTGCCGGCGTCGTCGGCGTAGACGCGGACGGGGATGCGGCACGACACGCCGCCGGGGAGCGCCTTGATGCGGAAGTGACCCTCGTGCTGCCCGCTGTCGATCAGGTCGGGGATCGCCGATCGTTCGACGCGGCTGGCGTAGACGTTGCCGGCGCGAGCGGCGGTGGCGGACCCCGCGCCGTGGTGCTTCCAGAAGGCCACCGCGGTGGGCTTGGAAACGTCGGGAATGGGCGGTGGTGGCGGGGCGTCGGCCGGTGCGCCGGCCCAGACCTGGAGCGTCGGCGCCAGCGGACGGAGCGAGTCCTGGAGGATGCGCGCCAGGCTCGATGGATCCCGGGCGGCCTCGGCCTGCTCGATGATGTCCACGTAGACGTGATCCCACGATGCGACGCCGACGGCCTGGTCGCTGGCCACGAAGAATCGAACGTACGCGAGGAGGTGGGCGGCGGCGGCGAGGTTTTCAATCGCGCGGGGCGTGAGCGACGCCGCCCCCGTTGGGGCCTGGCGCGGCGCGGGGTCGCCGGTGATGGCGAGGGAGACCGAATCGATGAAGACCGTTCCGCCGCCCAGGCTCATGAAGCCGATGTTGATCGACGTGGCGTCGGGATCGATGTCGGCTTCGATGGTGGCATCGGTCCATGCAGGGTTCCGGATGGGGCGGTCGTTCATATTGTCGAACGCGCCGGGTTGGCCGCCCCGGCGATCAACGCGAAGCCACATCTGCGCGCGAGCATTTGAGTTTCCTTGAACTCGGACCTTGGCGCGAAGGATCACGCGGCGATCAGCGAACGGACCGGCGGGCAGGACGCGCATGACGTTGCCGAACGCCGGGGGAGCGGCGGGGTCGGCGGGGGCGAGTCGGAGCGCGCGGCCGCCGTCGGCATCGCCCGCGGCGATCACCTCCGCGACATGGGTGGGCGTGGGCACGAACCAGTCCGGGGCGGGCCGGCCGGGAGAGGCGGCGTCGAAGGCGTCCGAGAAGGCCGGGGGCGTCTGAGCCAGCGTGGCTGGTGGGCCAACGAGGGCGGCGGCGGTCAGGGCGATGCAGCACGCGGCCCGATGCGCCAGACGCGAGATGTGTCGCATGGCAGGTTCTCCTCAAGCGAATATCCAGCAGCGCCAACCGGGTGGGGCGCGCGCGGTTGCGGACGCCGCCGTCGCCCGGGAAGTGTTTTAGTTGCGGTCGGGGCGGCTGGCGCCGCGTCGGCGGTCGAGTTCGGCCTGCACGCACGAGATCGCTTGAGCGATGGACTCGTCGAGCACCCGGTTGACGATGAAGGCGTTGTAAACGTTGCTGGCGCGCGCCTGGGCAATCTCGCGGCGTGCCTCGGCGAAGCGGCGTTGGATCACGTCTTCATTCTCGCGCTTGCGGGCGCGGAGACGTTCCAGGAGCGCCGCTTCGCTGGGGGGCTCGATGAAGATGCCGAAGGCGTCGGGAACCTGTTGCTTCACCTTGGCGGCGCCCTGCACGTCGATCTCGAGGATGACCAGGCGCCCGCGCGCGAGTTGCTCGAAGACCCAGGCGCGCATGGTGCCGTAGCGTTTGCCGAAGACGCCGGCCCATTCGAGGAAGGCGTGGTCGGTGATGAGCCGATCAAACTCGGCGTCGGTGACGAAGTGGTAGTCGACGCCCTCGACGTCGGCGGGGGTCTTGGGGCGCGTGGTGGCGGAGACGCTGAAGACGGATCCGGGGATGGTGCGTTCGACGGCGCGGGTGATGGTGGTTTTTCCGACGCCGGAGGGCCCGCTGATGATGAGCAGCAAGCCGTCGTCGGAGTCGGTGGCGAGTCGGTGGCGCGGGGCGGAATCCGGGGAGGACATCGCGGGGAGAGTAGCCGAGGCGGAAATGGGGGGGCGGGCAAAGGGGCAGGCGAGGCTGTCAGTCGCGCGCCAGATCGGGCGGAGTAGAGTGAGCGCATGCAACCGGCGGGGAGCGCGAGTGTACCCTGAACAGGCGACGTGTTGCGATCGTAGAAACGGTGACCGAACGATGAACAGCGTGATAGTCATGGTGATGGGGGCGATCGGGGCGGGTGGGGCGGGTTGGCCGCCGTTTGTGTGGCCCAGGCCGGCGCTTCGGCAGGAGGCGGCGGTGGTGCAGCCGGCGGAACCGGCGGGTGCGAAGGCCGTCGCGGGAAAAGAAGCCGCGACGGCAGATGAACTGCTGGCGCTGCTGGAGACCGCCGACAAGGATCTGAAGTCTCTGAAGGCGGACCTGCGGTATCAGACCGTGAGCGAACTGGACGGTGACGAGCAGGTGCGAATGGGTCACGTGTATTTCGTGACGCGGGAGGAAGGGGCGGAGGCGAAGTCCCGCTCGATCAACGTGACGTTCGACACGCTCAAGCGCGGGAGCACGCTGACGCAGGAGAATCGGAGTTTCATTTTGAACCGGGGTGTGTTCGTCGAGAAGGCGAGCCAGGACAAGCAGATCAATCGATACCGGCTGGGCCCGAAGGGGAAGACGATCGATCCGCTGAAGATCGGGGAGGGGCCGTTCCCGTTGCCGTTCGGGCAGAAGCCGGCGGACATCAAGGAGCGGTTTGTTGTAGAGTTGCTGGCGGGGACGGACGGAATGACGTTCAAGAGCCCGGACGCCGGGCTGAAGGGGTACTTTGAAAAGACGTATCAGTTGAAACTGATCCCGAGGCCTGGGACGAAGGCCGCCGGGGATTTCGCGGAAGCGCGGATCTGGTTTCAGAAGGACGGGCTGCTGCCGGTGCAGGCCCGGACGATCAAGCCGAATAACTCGGGGAGTGAGGAGTTCTTCCTGTGGAATATCCGGCGGAACGAGCCGGTTGACGAGTCGTTATTCAACACCGAGACGCCGGCGGGGTGGCAGGAGGAAGAAAAGGAGCTCGAATAAACTGCCGATAACGACGTTTGGCTGGCAGATGAGGGAACTGGCGATGAAAGACCGGAAGGACCGAGCGAATCGCAAGGGAGCCAGGCGGGTCCGGGCCGGGTGTCGCCGGGGCGTGGCGGGTCTGCTGATTGCCTGTTCGCTTGGGTGGGGAACCGGCGGCGCATGGGGGCAGGTGTCGGTTCCGATTGTCGAGGATCGTCCGCAGCCGACGGCGATGCGGGCGCCGCGGCTGTCGGGGGCGGTGAAGCGGGTGCTCGAAGCGGACTACCAGACGGAGGAGTCGGCCCGCGAGGCGCGACTGTTTCACGGGCTGTGGAAGGCATCGGATTTGAACACGCCGCAGCGGATCGCGGCGGCCGCGCTCATGTGCGGCGCGCTGGACGAGCCGGCGCTGCAACTCCCGGAGGTCAGCCTGGTGGACCGGGCCGAAGCGGCGATGCTCCGCGGCGAGGTGCGCGACGCGATCTCGATGCTCGAGATTTCCCGGCGGCAGGTCGAGGCGGATGGGAAGCGACCCACGGCGAGGGCCGGGCGGATCGCGGCGCAGGCGCACGATCTGCTCGGCGAGTTTGATGAGGCGGTGCGGATCGCGGAGCAGACCAGCCGGGCGGTGACGGAGGCCAGGAGCACCGAGCCCGACGAGATTGTGGAGGCGGTGAGAGCGCTGGGCATCGCGGCGCGGATCAAGGGGCCCGCGGCGCCGGGATCCGGGGCCGACTACCAGGCGCTGATGCAGACGCTGGACCGGGTGATCAACCAACTAAACCGGCTGTACTGGCCCGCGCGGCTGGCACAGGCGGAACTGCTGTACGCCAAGGACAATCCCGGCGAAGCGGGCAAGGCGCTGCAGGAGGTGCTATCGCTGAACCCGTCGTGCGCCGCGGCGTGGGCACTGCTGGGGCAGATGTCCGTCGATGCGTACAACTTCGAGCAGATGGAGGGGATCGCGGGCCGGCTGGATCTGCTGGGATCGGGAAGAGGGGGCGATCACGACGAGGCGGAGGGTGAAGAGGGGAGCGGCAACGGGGGCGTGTCGATCTACGCCGGCATCGTGCGGGCCAGGGCGGCGGTGCGCCAGGGTGAGCCCGACGCGGGGGAAGCGGCGCTTAGGCCGCTGCTGGACCGCTACCCGCGGTGCCGCGATGGGCTGGCGGCGCGCTGCGCGGTGGAGGCGATCCGCTACGACCAAGGGGCGACGGACCGGATGCTGGCGGGGTTTGACGAGTTGTCGCCGGGCTCGGGGCTGGCGATGCTGGCGGTGGCGCGGGCGCTGAGCGAGGCGCGGCAGTACGCGATGGCGGCGCCGTACTTCGAGAAGGCGCACGCGCGGGAGCCCCGGTGGGCCGAGCCGCTGATTGATCTTGGGCTGATGGAGGTGCAGTGGGGGCGGATCGAGAAGGCGCTGCCGGCGCTGGAAGAGGCGGTGGCGCTGGACCCGTTCAATCTTCGAGCGGACAACACGCTGAAACTGGTGCGCGAACTGCTGACGTACGCGACGATCCGGAGCGAGCACTTCGTGGTGCGCTACAAGCCGGGTGACGACGAGGTGCTGGCCAGGGACATGCCGGGCCCGCTGGAGGAGATGTACCGGGTGGTGACCGGCGATGAGCCCGGGGGGATGGACCACGAGCCGCGGCAGATCACGTACATCGACCTGATGCCCGATCATCGCTGGTTCGGGGTGCGCATCGCGGGGATGCCCGCGATCCACACGATCGCGGCGTCGACGGGGTCGTGCATCGCGATGGAAGCGCCGCGGGAGGGCAAGGGGCACCTGGGCCCGTACGACTGGATCCGGGTCCTGCGCCACGAGTTCACGCACACGGTGGGGCTTGACCGGACGAACAACCGCATCCCGCACTGGTTCACGGAAGCCCAGGCGGTGTACCTGGAGTTGTCGCCGAGGGATTACTCGACGTGCCAGTTGCTGGCGCGAGCGCTGAAGACTGAAACGCTGTTCGATTTTTCCGAGATCAACTCGGCGTTCGTGAGGCCCAAGCGGGCAACGGACCGGGCTCAGGCGTACGCGCAGGGGCACTGGATGTACGAGTACATCATCCGGACCTGGGGAAAGAAGGCCCCGCTGGACCTGATGGACCTGTACGCGCAGGGGCAGCGAGAAGAGGCGGCGTACCAGTCGGTGCTAGGGATCTCGCGCGACGAGTTCCTCTCGCGGTTCAAGGCGTGGGCGCAGGGGCAGGTGATTGAGTGGGGTCTGGCGCTGCCGGCGGGCGTGCCGAGCGTCAAGGACCTGCTGGTCGAAGAAGCCGCGCGGCAGGAAGCGGCCGCCGCGGAGGCGCAGGCGCGGAAGCGGCTGGCGGAACTCTCGCCGAGCAAGGACGCGGCCCGCGTGAACGAAGCGGACGGCCATGAAGGCGCGCCGCGCGCGGCCGACCGCGTGGCCGAGGTGATCCGGGATCTCGCCGGCGCGCTGCAAGACGCCGCGCAGGAGCATGATCGAGAACTCCCCGAGCCCGACAAGCAGATGGTGTCGCGATGGCTGGAGGCGCATCCGGCGCACCCCGACGTGCTGGAACTCGCGGTGCGGATAGAACTGGCGGACGCGCCGAACCAGTCGGCGACGCCGGGGATGGCGCCGCTGCTCGAGCGGTACGCGCAGGCGCGCCCGGTGGATCCCTTGCCGCACCAGCAACTGGCGAAACTGTACCTGTCGGATCCGGCGACCGCGCCGCGGGCGATCGAACACCTGGAATGGCTTGATGCGCGCGAGCAGAAGACGTCCGCGTATGCGGCGGAACTGGCCAAGCGCTACGCCGCCGCGGGCGATTGGGACAAGGCCCGCGCCAAGGCCGAGCGCGCCACGCAGGTCGCTCCGTACGACGCCGGCAACCGCGAGCTGGCGGCGACGGTCGCGATCCGACGGAAAGACTACGACGCGGCGGAACGGCACCTCAGTGCCGTCGCGATGCTGGAGCCCAGCGTGGAGTTGCACAAGCAGCGGCTGGAAGCGCTCAAACGGCTCCGATCGGGGAACTAGCGGACCAGCTCGCTTCGCGCCGTATGGGATATCGGCGCTGGGCGCTGGGCGCAAGCGGTGTGACGCTCGACGCGATCATGACGCCTGATGACGCGCGGCCGGCGCCTCGTGGGATCCCCAGCGCGGCAGCAGCGCGTGCGGGATCTTCAACAGATCCAGGACCTTGGCGACCATGAAATCCACAATGTGCTGCACGCTCTCTGGGTGGAGATAGAACCCGGGATTCGTGGGGCAGACGATACCGCCGGCGAGCGTGAGCGTGCGCATGTTCTCGATGTCGATCAGGCTCAGGGGAGTCTCACGATGACAGAGGAGGAGCGGTCGGCGTTCCTTGAGCGAGACCATCGCGGCGCGCGTGAGCAAGTTGGAGCCCGAGCCGGTGGCGATCGCGCCCAGGGACGCCGAGGAGCACGGGAGCACGACCATGCCGTCGTGCTGGAAGGACCCGGAAGCGATCGTCGCGCCGACGTCCTTGTTGGGGTGAATGACAAGCCGCTCGGCGGCGCGGGCGTCGGGGATGGTGGGGCACATCGACGCGAAGTCGACGTGGGTGACCCGGGCCTCGTCGAAGAGCAGGCGCCGCCCGTAGTCGGTGACGACCAGGTGCACTTCGGTGTGTGAGAGCAGGAGCTGTTCGAGCAGGCGGAGCGCGTACGCCGCGCCCGAGGCACCGGAAATGCCCAGAACGATTCGGCGAGGTCGAGGAGGCTCGGGATGGAGGGCGGCGGTCAACATTCTGGAAGAGGCCGGCAGGGGTAGAACGGGCCGGGATCTCCGACGCAAGCGTAGGTGGGCGCTGTCGGCGGCCGGATGGCGGTCATTCCGGATCGGGTGCTGTGTGGATTTCGGAGCGAAGGCGCAGGCGGAGACGCGCGAACTCGTATTATGGCGGGAAAGGGCGGGCAACGCGCGTGATGGGAGGCAGCATGGAAGTGTCGAGGCAGGATGTCGGGGCCGCCGCCGTGTTTCTGGTGATCGGCGGGGCGCTGTTGAGCGCGATGGCGCCGACGCCGAACGGGCCGAGCCCGCTGACGTTCTCGAACCTGCGGACCATCGGTCAGGGAATAGCGGCGTACCGGGAAGACCACGCGGGGTACTACCCGATCGTGTTGACATACTCGCGCGGCTCGACGCAGCAGTTGGGCGTGAGCCTGGAAGGGTGGTGCACGTGGCAGTTCGGGGGGAAGAACAACAATGGTTTCTGGGGGTTCCGGGTGTTCGACGTGGAAGCGGCGGATCGCCCGCTGAATCCGTATGTCGTACCGGACGAGTTTTTCGCGGCCCCGCCATTTCCGACGCGGATGCCGGCGTCGTACCCGGCGCGCGCGACCGCGCAGGCGCCGATGTTTCATGACCCCGGCGACCTGGCGACGCACCAGCGCAACTGGCCCAGCGCCACCAGTGGGATCAGCGCGTACGACGACGTCGGGACCAGTTACCACACGAACATGGATTGGTGGAACTCGATCAGCGGGACGTTCATGGCGCGGTTCGCCGAAGGGACGCGGCGGCTCGCCGTCGGCGAAGGCGTGGACCCCAGCCGGTTCGTCGTCGTGTCCGATGAGTTCAGCGCGATCATCACCAACACGTCGAACCTGCGATTGCAGGTCGTGAACGGCTACGGCGACCGGAACTTCGTCCCGCTGCTGTTTGTTGATGGGCACGCGACGTACGAGCGGTTATCGCCGGCGGTGCGGACGACGGCCCGGTACACGTTCACGTTTGAACCGTAAGGCCGCGGTGCGTCCCGGGAGACTCCGCGCGGTACACTCTGGGCATGACCGGCGGCCGCGATGGGGAACGCGGCGCCCAAGGCGACCCGGAGAGTGCGGCGCATGCGAGTGGAACACGAAGATCGGCGGGCCCGGGATCGGCGGTGCGCTCGAACCGGGAACGGGTGGTGGAGCGTGGCGCTGTGCCTGGCGGCGTGCGCGGGGCCGGCGTCGGCGCAGCCGTTTGATGATCCCCGGATCGATTCCCAGAGCGGGCGCGACATCCTGGTGTACCCGCCGGATCGGCTCTTTGACTACGTGCACATGAAACTGGAGATCTCGATCCCGGACATGAGCAAGCCGGAGTTCGACGCGATCTCGACGCTGACGCTGGCGCCGATCGGAACACCGCGCGGCGGCGTGACGCTCGACGCCGGGCCAGGGCTGTCGTTCGCGTCGATTGTGTTCAACGGGGTGGCGGCCACCTTCGAGCATGACAAGGAGAAGGAGAAACTGGCGATTGTGTTCCCCTCGGCGCTGGCCAAGGGGCAGGCCGGGACGCTGGTGATGACGTACCACGCGGAGAAGGCGGGCGGGCGCGGGGCGGGGTTCACGTGGTCAAAGGACAACCCGCGGACGCCGGAAGAGGATCCGATGTTCCACTCGCAGGGGCAGCCGGAGTCGAACCACCTGTGGTTCCCGTGCCACGATTTTCCGAACGAGAAACTGACGACGGAGATCGTGGTGACGATCCCGAAGGGGTACGACGCGCTGTCGAACGGGCATCTGGAATCGATCAAGATGTATCCGGATGGGCGGTCGCGGCTGCACTGGGTGCAGGACAAGCCGCACACGAACTACCTGGTGTCGCTGATCGTGGGCAAGTTCGACGTGGTGAACGTGGGGGGCCCGGAGACGGCGCGGCCCGGGCTGTGGATGCCGGTGTACGGGCCGGTCGGGTCGGGGGAGCGCATCCGGGACACCTTCAAGCGCACGCCCGACATGGTGGCGCTGTGCGAGAAGTTGTTCGACGAGCCGTACCCCTGGGACAAGTATGCGCAGTCGATCGCGCGTGACTTCGCGGCCGGGGCGATGGAGAACACGTCGGCGACGACGTTCGCGCCGTTCGCGGCGACGGCCCGCGGGTCGTTCCTGGAATCGGTCATCGTGCACGAACTGGCCCACCAGTGGATGGGCGACCTGGTGTCGTACAAGGCCTGGGAGCACACGTGGCTGGGCGAGGGGTGGGCGAACTACAGCGAAGCGTTCTGGGCCGAGCACATCGGGGGACAGGATGCATACCAGCAGGCGGTGCTGGCCAAGCGTCGCAGCGAGACCGGCGGGGACGGGCGGTGGTTCCCGCGGTTCCCCGGGATGGTGAGCAACCGGTACGGGGATCCGGACGAGATCTTCAGCCGAGCCGGACGCGACTGGGTGTACGACAAGGGCGGGTTCGTGATCCACATGCTGCGGATGCGGCTGGGGGATGAGACGTTCTGGAAGGGCGTGGCGCTGTACATCGACCGGCACAAGTTCCAGTGTGCCGAGACCGACGACTTCCGGCGAGCGCTGGAGGAAGCCAGCGGGCAGAGCCTCGAGCGGTTCTTCGACCAGTGGGTCAAGCGCCCGGGGTTTGCTAATGTTTCGCTCGACTATCAATGGAACCCGGACGAGAAGACGCTGCGCGTCGTGGCTGAGCAGACGCAGCAGATCGACGCGGCGAACCCGGCGTTCGCGTTCACGCTGCCGCTGGATATCAACATGGGCGAAGCGCCCGGCGGCGGGACCGCGTGGGAGTTCCTGGACCTGGAGACCGAGTCGCGCGTGGCCGAGGCGACGATCAAACTGGACCACAAGCCCACGTCGATCAGCGTGGACCCGTTCCTGACGGTGCTGATGAAGGCGCGGGTGCGGCAGCCGCTGGAGGCCTGGCTGGACGTGCTGGAGCACGGGCGGACGCTCGCGTCGAAGTGGACGGCGGTGGAGGCGCTGGGCGGGTTCGACGAGCCCGCGGCGCGGGCCGCGCTGCTGGCGTTCAGCGCCGGTCGCGGCGAAGACGACGCGATCCGGCAGTTTGCGCTCGACGCCGTCGCGGCGATCGATCTGCGAGTCGCCCCGGCCGGCGCAGCGCTCGACGCCGCGGCCAAGAAGTAGCGGGTGCGATCTCATGTTTGATGGAAACCCAGTGTGTGGACGAGCGGGCCCGTCGATCGAACCGAGCATGCCCGGCGAATCTGGAGACCTAGCGTGAACTCTTGCTCTGACAATGTTTCTTCCGGTGCGAGCGCCGGCGCCCGACGCGGCGCCCGGGCCCTGATCCTGGCGTCGCTGCTGCTGTCCGGAACGGCACTGGGCGATGACGCCGGCGTGTGGTGGCGCGGCGAGTGCGTGTGTCACCGCGCGGCCCCGGACGCGTGGGCCGATGACAGCACCCCGCGAGCCGTCGCGTCGTTCGACGAGGCGACGGGCCGGAGCCTGCTGAACTACCCGCCGCACCGCTTCGTGGACTACAAGCGGATGACGCTGGCGATCACGATCCCGGACATGAACACGCCGGCGCTGGGGGCGGCGGCGCAGTACACAATCGAGCCGATCGCCGGCCCAGTCGATCACATCATGCTCCGCGCGGGGCCGCCGGGCTCGATGCAGATCAAGCGGGTGACGATCGGCGCCGACGCGGGGAGCGCGGCGGACGTCGCGTTCACGCACGAGGGGGAGGAACTCAATCTCTCGTTCGCGCCGGCCTTGACACCCGGCCACATCTCGACGTTGACGGTGGTGTACCAACTGACCGATCCGCCCGCCGGTCTGACGTGGACGCCGGAGACGCCCGAGTGGAAGGGCCGCCCGGCGCAACTTCATAGTCAAGGGCAGCCCGAGACGAATCACTACTGGTTCCCGTGCCGCGATTTTCCGAACGAGCGGTTGGAGACCGAACTGATCGTGACGGTGCCGGAGGGGTATCAGGCGCTGTCCAATGGCCGGCTGGTGGAATCCAGATCGGCCACCATCGCCGCGGAAGCGAGCATGCCCGGGTCCAAGCCGGTCTCGGCGCGCACGTTCCACTGGTTGCAGGACAAGCCGCACGTGAACTACCTCGTGACGCTGGTCGTCGGGAAGTTCGACGTGGTGGATGTGTCGGGCGGCGGCGTGCCGATGCCGGTGTACGCGCCGCTGGGCCGCGGGGGCGACGTGAAGCGGACGTACGGGCGCACGGGCCAGATGATCGATCTGTTCGCCGGGCTCGTGGACGAGCCGTACCCGTGGGACAAGTACGCGCAGTCGATTGTGTGGAACTTCGGGGCCGGCGGCATGGAGAACACGTCCGCGACCACGATGTTCGACACCGCGATCCTCGACGAGCGCGCCCTGCTCGACGGGGACCTGGACGGGCTCATCTCGCATGAACTGGCGCACCAGTGGTTCGGCGACCTCGTGACCTGCAACTCCTGGGAGCACATCTGGCTCAACGAGGGCTTCGCGACGTATTTCTCCCACCTCTGGTTCCAGAAGCGTGACGGGAACGACGCATACCTCTCCGGGCTCTTTGGCAACTTCCAGCAACTCATCCAGAACGACAAGCCCGATGCGCCGCACCAGCCCGCGATGTGCAGCAAGGAATACGCCGACACGTGGGAGGCGTTCGGGCGCGCCGCCAACCCGTACCCCAAGGGCGCGAGCATCCTGCACATGCTCCGCCGGAAGGTCGGCGATCAACTCTTCTTCGACGCGCTCGCGCTCTACGTCGATCGATACAAGTTCCAGACCGTGGAGACCGACTCCCTGCGGTACTGCTTCGAGGAAGTCAGCGGGTTGTCGCTGGACCGGTTCTTCAGGCAGTGGTGCTATCGGCCCGGCGTGCCGACGGCGGACGTGGTCATCTCCTGGGACGCGTCTGCGTCGAGCCTGAATATCTCGCTCACGCAGACGCAGCACATCGACGGGAACAACCCCGCGTTCTTCTACACGCTCCCCGTGTGGGTCAAACTCCCCGGGGGCGAGACGCGGACGCTTGACGTACCAGTGGACGGCAAGACCCAGAGCGCGACATTCCAGTTGCCGGCGGCGCCGGTGCTGGTCGCCGTCGATCCTGAACTGAGCGTGCTCGGGTCGTTCAGCGTGACGGCGCCGAACGCCGCGACGAACTGGCGGGACCTGCTCTCGCAGGGCCCGACGGCGGCGTCGAAACTGCAGGCGATCGCGGCGCTGCGGCGGATGGGCGCCGGGAACGTGCCCAGCGATGCGGTGATGGCGCTGAGCGCCCTGGCCCACGACTCGACGGCGTACGTCGCGCTGCGCACGGCGGCGGCCCAGGCGCTGGGCGAGATCGGCACGCCGGATCTGCCCGCCGCGCTCGTTCTGAATCCGCCGCAGGATGCGCGGGTGCGGAAGACGGCGATCGAGCAGGCGCCGCGGGTATACGAGCAGATCAAGGGCGGGTCCGATGGAGCGGCGGCGCGGCTGCTCGACGCCGTTCGCGGCATGGCCACAAGCGACCCGTCGTACGCGGCGCGGGCCGCGGCGATCCGAGCGATGGTGAAGATGGGCGACCCGGGCGCCGGACTGGTGGTCGTCGAGTCGCTCAAGGTCGAGTCGCAGCACGACGAGGTTCGGCAGGCGGCCCTGGAGTCGCTCCCCTCGCTGGATTCCGCGTCGGCGCTGGCCGACGCGGTGAAGTACGCGGGGCCGGGCTCGTACCCGCGCACGCGGCCATCCGCGATCAACGCGATCGGCGCGCTGGCCAGGCACGACCCGGACCTGGCGCTCGGCGCGCTTCGCACGCTGATCAGCGACTCGAACTGGCGCGTCGCGCGCAGCGCCGGCGAGGCGATGGTCCGTCTCGGGGACGCGCGGGCGATCCCGATGCTCGAAGCGTTCGCGGCGAGCGCGCCGACCCCCGCCGCGGCGAGCATGGCGCGGCGGTGGATCGAGCAACTCACGATCCCCCATCAGTAAGTTCTCGCTACGGCCCAATGCAAAGCGACTCCCCCAACAGCAGTGTCTGACGCAAGACATCAGCGGCGGCGGCCGTCGAACATATCACGAGGCGTGCAGCGGGTGTTGCTTTCAGCGGATCCGGGGAGGTACCGTTTGATCACGCATGTCGCGCTCGAAGTCAATCCCAGCGCCCAAAGCCCGGCGCACGGTCGTAGTCAAGATCGGCAGCGCGGTGCTCGCGCCGAGGGGCGAACTCGACGCCCGCGTCGTCTCGCGATTGAGCCAGGAGATTGCCGCGGCGGTCAAGACGGGGTCGGGGGGGGCGGGAGGGGGCGGGGCGGGGGGGTGGCGTGTCGTGCTGGTGTCGTCGGGCGCCGTCGCGTCCGGGTTCGCGTCGCTTGGGCTCACGTCGCCGCCGAAGGAGATCGTGTTGAAACAGGCCGCCGCGGCGATCGGTCAGCAGCGCCTGATGCGCTCATACGCCGACGCGTTCGCGCGGCACCGCATCACCGTCGCGCAGGTCCTGCTGACCGGCGACGATTTCGATCATCGCACCCGACATCTCAACGCCCGCGGCACGCTCGCCGCCCTGCTCGAACACGGCGTGGTTCCCATCATCAACGAGAATGACAGCGTGTCCTACGACGAGATCAAACTGGGCGACAACGACCGGCTCAGTGCCCTGGTCGCCGGTCTTCTGCGGGCCGACCTGCTGCTGATCCTCTCTACCGCGCGGGGGCTGTACGAGCGAGGCGACGCCGGGCGGATCATCCCGGCGGTCTCCGATCTGGCCGAGGCGCGCTCGCACATCGCCGCCGGGACGTCGGGCGTCGGGACCGGAGGGATGACGACCAAGCTCGAGGCGGTCGCGGCCGCGGCGGCGGCGGGGATCCCCACGGTCATCGCCGGCGGTGACGAGCCGGGGGGCATCACGCGGACCCTCGCGGGCGAACCGATCGGGACGCGCTTCGACGTCGCACGCCCGGCGGTGCGGGCCCGCAAGCGATGGATCGGGCTGGCGGCGCGACCGCGCGGGACCGTGGTCGTCGATCCCGGCGCGCGCCGGGCCATCATCGAACGAGGGGCGAGCCTGCTCCCCTCGGGCGTGATCGGCGTGCGGGGCGAGTTCGACGCGGGGAGCGTGATCGACATCGCGCTCGACCAGGCGCCGGCGTTCGCGCGCGGGCGAGCGGCGTACTCGTCGGATGAGATCGATCGGCTCCGCGGCAAGCGCGCCAGCCAGATCGCGGCGACCATCGGCTACATCTACCGTGAGGAAGTCGTGCACCGCGACGACCTGATGGTCATCGCCGGGCACCTCGACAAGGAGCGAGCATGACGATCGACCTGCGCGCCGCCGCCGCCGGTGCTCGCGAGGCGTCGCGGGTGCTCTCGACGCTCGACACGCCCCGGAAGAACGCGGTCATCATGGATCTCGCCGCCGGGCTGCTGCGGCGCCGCGGGGAAATCCTGGCGGCCAGCGCGGCGGACCTCGACGCCGCCCGATCCGCCGGGCTCGCCTGGCCGAAGCAGCAACGGCTGGCGCTGACCGAAAAGAACCTGGCGCAACTCGCCGAGGGACTTGGGCAGGTCGCGGGGCTGCCCGACCCGGTCGGGGTGGTGACGCGCCGCTACCAGGGGCCGACGGGGCTGCGCGTGCAGCGCGTGCGCATCCCGCTGGGGGTGATCGCGATGATCTACGAAGCCAGGCCCGGCGTGACGGTGGACGCGTTCGCGCTGTGCTTCAAGGCTGGGAACGCGTGCATCCTCAAGGGGGGGAAGGACGCCGCCCGCTCCAACGCGGCGCTGGCCGGGATGATCCACGACACGCTCCGCGACCACGCGCTCCCCGAAGGGGCGTGCACCGTTGTCCTCCCGATCGACCGCGATGAACTTCGGTCGCTCTTGGCGCTTGATTCCCTGATCGACCTGGTGATCCCCCGCGGCGGCCACGACCTCATCCGCTTCGTCGCCGATCATTCGCGCATCCCGACCATCCAGCACTTCCAAGGCGTGTGCCACATCTACGTTGACGAGTCGGCGGACCTGGATCGGGCGGTGACGGTGTGCGTGAGCGCGAAGACGAGTGCGCCGGCGACGTGCAACGCCGCCGAGTGCTTCCTGGTGCATCGGGCGGTGGCGTCCGCGCTGCTCCCCAGGCTGGGCGCGGCGCTGGCGGCGGCGGGGGTCGAACTCCGCGGGGACGCGGAGGTGTGCCGAGCGGTGCCGACCGCCGTCCGTGCGTCGGAGGCGGATTTCGGGCGCGAGTTCCTCGACCTGGTCTGCGCCTGCAAGGTCGTCGGCGGGGTGGACGAGGCCGTCGCGCACATCGCACGCCACGGGTCGAACCACACCGAAGCCATTCTCGCGGCTCGTCGCGCGACGATCGAGGAGTTCGTCCGCGCCGTCGGCTCGTCGTGCGTCGCGGTCAATGCCTCCACCCGCTTCAACGACGGGTTCCAGCTCGGCCTGGGCGCCGAGATCGGCATCTCGACCACCAGGCTGCACGCGTACGGCCCCATGGGGCTCGAAGAACTCACCACCCAGCGGTTTGTCGTCGAAGGCGACTACGACACCCGGTGATCGTCCGCGCCAGTAGCCCGCTCCCGGACGGGCGCCGATCCTGACGCGCGGCTCCACTCCCAACCCCTCCCTCAGCGGGGTAAACTGCACGGCACGTCCTTTCGGGAGCACACCATGAGCACGCCGACACCCCCCCGCCACGCGCCGCTGCCCGCATCGGGCGATCCGTCCCCGGGTTCGTCGATCTCGACGGTGCTGAACGAGACGCGGGTGTTCCAGCCTCCGTCGGCGTCGTCGCTCGGGTTCCCGCGCTGGCATGTCGCCTCCGCCGAGGCGTACCACGACCTGCACTCGCGATCGATCCTGGATACCGAACGGTTCTGGGGCGACGAGGCGGCGCGCGTGAGTTGGTTCAGGAAGTGGGACCGCGTGCTGGAGTGGAAGGCGCCCGACGCGAGGTGGTTCGTCGGGGGCGAACTCAACGCGTGCTACAACTGCGTGGACCGGCATGTGCAGGCGGGGCACGGCGAAGAGACCGCGATCGTCTGGGAAGGCGAACCGATGGGGCCGCGCACCAGCCACGTCGCGCCCGGGTCCGCGTACGCCAGCGAGCCCGAGATCCGCCGGATCTCCTATCGCCAGTTGCAGATCGAGACCGCCCGCCTCGGGGCGGCGCTGAAATCGCTGGGCGTCAAGAAGGGCGATGTCGTCACGATCTACATGCCGATGGTCCCCGAACTGGCCGTCGCCATGCTCGCGTGCGCCCGCATCGGGGCGGCGCACTCGGTCATCTTCGGCGGGTTCGCCCCGACCGCGATCAGCGAGCGCGCCATCGACGCCGACTCGAAGGTCATCCTCACCGCCGACGGCGGGTACCGGCGCGGCGAGATCGTCCCGCTCCTGAAGAACGTCGAAGAGGCGTGCAAACTCCTGGAGAACCACGGGCACATCATCAACCACGTGATCGCCCTGAAGCGGACCGGGCACGAGCCCCCCAGCACGCGGTTCGCGTCATCATCCGCCCGCGACGGTTTCAGCCGCGCGACCCGCTTCCACTGGTGGCACGACCTGCTCGCCTCCAGCGCCGGCGCGGGGTGCGACGCGTGCCCCTGCCAGAGCATGGCCAGCGAGGACATGCTGTTCCTGCTCTATACCAGCGGCTCGACCGGCAAGCCCAAGGGGATCGTGCACACCACCGCCGGGTACCTTGCGTTCGTGCAGATGACCGCGCGGATCACCTTCAACCTCTTCCCCGACTCTGGGCAACTCTTCTGGTGCTCGGCCGACATCGGCTGGATCACCGGGCATTCCTACGTCCTCTACGGCCTCTTGATGAACCGCGTCCCGACGCTCATGTACGAGGGCGCCCCCAACTTCCCCCAGAACGACCGATTCTGGGACATCATCGAGCGGCACCGCGTCACGCAGTTCTACACCGCTCCCACCGCGATCCGCACCTTCATGAAGTGGGGGACCGAGTGGCCGGGCAAGCACGACCTGTCAAGCCTGAAACTCCTCGGCACCGTCGGCGAGCCGATCAACCCCGAAGCGTGGATCTGGTACCACGAGGTCATCGGCGGGAAGCGGTGCCCGATCGTCGATACCTACTGGCAGACGGAAACCGGCGGGCACGTCTGCACGCCGCTCCCGGGCGCGATCGCGACCAAGCCGGGCTCGTGCACGCTCCCGATGCTGGGCATCGACGCCGCCATCGTCAACGAGCAGGGCGAGAAACTCGACGCCAACAAGGGCGGGCTCTTCGTCATCCGCGCTCCCTGGCCGGGGATGCTCCGCGGGGTCTACGGCAACCGCGAGCGGTTTGTCAGCAACTACTGGGGGCGAGTGAAGAATCCCAAGAACGGCGAGCCGTATTACTTCTCCGCCGACGGCGCCCGGCGCGACTCCGATGGGTACTTCTGGATTCAGGGGCGCATCGACGACGTGATCAAGGTCTCCGGGCATCTATTGGGAACGATGGAAGTGGAGAGCGCGCTGGTGTCGCACCCGATGGTCGCCGAGGCGGCGGTGGTGGGCGTGCCGCACGAGATCAAGGGGAACGCGATCCACGCCTTCGTGACGCTCAAGAGCAAGTGGTTCGCGGAGAACACGGGCAAGCAGCCGGGTGATGATGTGCGCAAGGAGCTCACGGCCCACGTGGCCAAGGAAGTCGGCGCGCTGGCCAAGCCCGACGTGATCCGCTTCGCCGAGGCGCTGCCCAAGACCCGCAGCGGCAAGATCATGCGGCGGCTACTCCGCGACGTGGCGGCGGGCGTCGAGAAGATCACACAAGACACTACCACGCTCGAAGACTTCAGTGTCGTCGCAAAGTTGCGGGCGGACGAAGAGTGACCCGGGGCGATCCGCGCCGCGAATCATCCACCTACTTTGTCACGCTGTAGATGCACGAGACGATCTTCCTGGCCGCTCCGAGGAGGCGCCGGGCGTCACTCGAATGGCTGCGGAAGTGTGCCTCCGAGGTTTCCTTGGCGACACGATCGGCCTCCGCCGCCGACTTGCCGGATGCAACCGCATCCTTGCGGGCCTGTTCTCCCGCTCGCTCGCTCTGAGCACAGATGGCACCCATCATGCGCGGGCTCCTTGATCATCGTGTACGCACGCCTTCGACCATCGAACCGAGTTCCGGCTTGACGCTCTTATCGTGCCCCCACCAACTTCCGGCTCCCCAGCACCGACTCGGCGTAATCGTTCATCGCATCTCGCAACTGCTCGAAACTCTCCAGCACGTAATAAATCGGCTGGTAGTGATCGATCTCGAAATCCGTGTCGCACACGCGGTTCAGGTCGAACGGGCGGTACACCGGCACGTCCCGCGGCGTGCAGTCCCGCGCCTCGCGCCCCTTCTTTTCCCAATCGCCCGTCAGCGAATACGCGCTCTCGGCGTGGCTGCTCACCAGCCCGCTGCCGTAGACCTTGATCTGTCCGTTCTCGCGGATCAATCCGAACTCGACCGTGAACCAGAACAGCCGGCCCAGCCGCTTGACGTGGTACTCATCGTCGCATTTCAGCGCGGCCTCGCCGTAGGTCTGGAGGAAGTCCGCGAACACCTTCAGCGTGTGCAGCGGCACATGCCCGAAGACGTCGTGGAAGATGTCGGGCTCGGGCAGATAGTCCATCACCTCGCGCGGGCGGATCAGCACCGTCGTCGGAAACTCGCGCTGCGCCAGGCACGCAAAGAACGACTTGGCGGGCAGGTACCCGGGCACGCCGTACGACGCCCATTTGCTCGCCCGCTGGAGGAACGTGTTGATCCCTTCGAGTGTTGTCCCCTTGGTCACTTTCACGCCGCCGGCGATCTCGATATCGCGATCCGCCGTCCAGTCATCCAGAAGTGGCAGCCGGTCACGCGACAGTTTCAGGATCTTCATCCCCTCGATGAAGATGCGGCTGACCTGTTGTTCTAGCACGGTCCAGCGCCGGTCGAAGAGTTCCCGCCACACGTCGTGGTTCTCGCGCGTGTACTTCCAGTACTGCTGCGTGATGTAGAACAGATCCGCGTTGATCCGGGAGGCGGGCAGGTTGGGGGCGTTGTCCGCCGCCGCCTGGGCGTAGCGCGCTTCGTCGGAATCGATGATGTTGTTGTACTTGATGTCGGCTCGCATCGGGTGGGGCGCTCCGTCGCTCGCGAAGTTGAACCGCCGCTATCAAGATTCTACGCCTGCGGCTGCGAAGTAAGCGTCTGTTGCGGGCTGACGGGGCACCTGAGTCCACGGATGCGCTGCGCAGCCGGGACACCCAGACGGGGGATATTGCCGCGGGCTGATCCATCGCGAAGGGCGTAGGATGTTTCGTGTGAAGCGGCTCAACGACAGGAGGCGCATCATGCGTTGCCCAACTTTATTGGCGTCGAGGTCCTCGAACCGGGATCGGGCCATCGCGATCATCCTGGCGGGTGCGTGTGCGGCCGTCGCAGCATCGAACTCGCTCGGGCAAACGTGCGAGGAGTTCACGTGGACGCAATCGCCAACCGCCACCACTCCGCCGAGCGCGATCGGCGTCGACCTCGTCTACGACCCGGTCCGTCACGTCTGCATGACGACGATCGGGACCGTGGATGGGCCGCAGACCTGGGAGTGGGACGGCGTGGATTGGAGTTTGCGAAACTCCGGGGACGGTCCCGGGGGGCAGGGTAACTTCTCCGCGGTGTATGACACGCTCCACGCCTTCATGCTTCTCTACTCCCAGACGGGAGAGACTTGGAGTTGGGACGGGAACCAGTGGACGCAACTCGCCACGACCGGCCCCGGTCCGCGCTACAAGCCCGGGCTCGCCTTCGATTCCGACCGGGGCGTCGCCGTCCTCTTCGACGGCAGCTTCTCACGCGATACCTGGGAATGGGACGGCACGGCGTGGACGCTCGTGAACCAGATCGATCCGCAGAATCCCTGGCTGTACGGGCCCCTCCCCCGAAACTCCTGCTCGATGTGGTACGACCCCGTGCGGCAGCGCACCGTGATGTGCTGCGGCGATGGCGCGGGGTACGAGCGCTTCTATGACACATGGCTCTGGGACGGGCAAGCCTGGGAAGTCACGCTCGGTCTGCCATACACCGCCGGACGGTTCGCGGCCGCCGCCGCGTACGACTCCTCTCGCGGCGTGGGCGTGCTTTTCGGCGGCGCCACCGGCCACTTCGGTAACTTCTGGTTTGGGGACACCTGGGAGTACGGAGCCGACGGCGTGTGGAGGCAGGTCGCGACGCAAGGTCCGGCGCCCACTCCCTACGCCGCCCTGGCATACGACGCCGACCGCCACCAATCCGTCCTCGTCGGTGGATTCAACTTCGGCCAGACCTGGATCTGGCAGCCCCGGCCCATCCACGGCGGCCCCTCCATCACCACTCAACCGGTTGACCAAACCGTTTCGCTCGGCGCTCAGGCCGAGTTCTCCGTCCTCGCCGGCGGCGAAGGGACGATTACCTACCAGTGGCGGCACGACCAGGTGCCCCTCGCCGACGATGCGAACATCTCCGGGTCGCGCACCGCAACACTGTCCATCCATCAGGTCATGTCGGACAATGCGGGGAGTTACGACGTCGTGGTGACCAACCCCTGCGACTCGCTCATCAGCGATCCCGCGCGGCTGGTCATCGAGTATTGCCCCGCGGACTTCAACACCGACGGGATGCTGAACTCGCAGGACTTCTTTGACTTCCTGACTGCCTTCTTCACGGCGTCGCCTAGCGCCGACGTCGATGGGTCCGGCGTCGTGGACTCCGCCGACTTCTTCACGTTCCTGGGCTTGTTTTTCGCCGGATGCGGCGCGTAATCCGATTCCATACCCCGCTCGATCTGTCCCGGCGCCGGCGGGCTTTTCGTGGTAGCCGGCGCCGGACTCAGTTGAGCATCGCGGGATAGCACGGCCTTGGCGCAAAGAACAACGCCGGCGCATCGATGGTCCCTTCCCAAGGGCCCACGGATGCGCCGGCGTCTGTCAGTCACTTTCTGAAAGCCGCCGCGATGATCAGGCGACAAGTTCCTTGAGCATCTTGAGGGCGCGGACCTTGACGACGTCGCGCGCCGGCTTGGCCTTGTACATCATCTTCTCGCCCGTGCGCGGGTTCACGCCCTCACGCGCCGGCTTGGCCGGGACGCGGCGGACGTAGACCTTCATCATCTGCGGGACATTCAGGATCCGCGGCCCGTTCTTGCCCAGGTCCGCGGCGAACACCGCGCCCAGGCCGTCGAATACCGACGCGACCTGCTTCTTGCTCAGCGTCGTGTAGTCGCTGAGCGCGGCATAGAGCTCGCTCTTGCTCCGGGGCTTCTTGGCGGCGGTGATCTTCTTGGGCTTCGCGGCGACAGGTGCTTTTCCGTTCTTCTTGGCCATCGTGGTCTCCATTCCAAAAACTTCTTGCGAGGCATCCGGCCTCGCATTTCACCGTGGTTTGTAACCGATAACAACGCTCGCGTCCACTCGCGGCGTCCAAAAACTACCAAAATTACACGATTTTTGGAGCATCCCCTCCAAAAACTACCTGAAATACGACACTTCGGAACGTCTCACCCCTCCGCCAGCGCTCCGATCCAGACCCGACGCGATCGCGTGACCGGCTCGGTGGACCATGCCGACTGTTGCTGCCGAACCCACGAACCGCTGTTTCGAATCAGGATCGCGCTTCGTCGCCCGGCCCGCCCAGCAACCGGGCGATCTTGCGGTTGAGGTACCACGCATGGTGCTCCAGGTGCCACGTCGTGTACTCCGCGATCTTGCGCACCGTCTGCGGACCTCGCTCGGGATGCAGGCACCCCCGGTCCCACTGCTTGGGCGAGAGCGACGCCAGCCATTCGCTGGTCCAGCGCCGAAGCGAATAGATCACGGCGACAAAGCCGGCGATGGGAGGGGAGTGCGCCGGGACGCAGACGGCTTTCGTCGGGTCGGCGGATACCACCCCGTAGAGTCCCGAGTCGATGAACGCCTGCTCGTCGAAGATCGCCAGCAGTGGGTTTTCCTCGGCGACCGCGCGGCGCATCCGGTGCACGAACACCAGTTCCGCATCCGCCAGGTGGCCGACCAGCACGCGAGCGGGCCAGCGGCCGACGCCCGCGCTGGCCAGGAACGCCGTGTCCGCCTGCTGCGTTGACAGTTGGACGGCGCGCCGGTCTAGGCACTCTACGCCCCGGGCATAGCGCGCGGTCAGGTCTTGGTTTGTCATCCCCATGAACTGCTCGATCCCCGGAGGCGTCGCGCTCACCGCCGGATGCGAGCCCGGCCCCATCGCGGACCCGGCGCTCCGTGCCGAATCCGAAGCCCCTTGGGCGTGAAGGTGGATGTGTGCGTTGATGGGCATATCTCTCCGTGTGTCACAGGTTTGTACCTTCGGCTTGGAGTCCTTTCCAGGGCCGAACTTTCGTCATGCTGCCGGCGTATTACACATGACTCCAGATCAGTTCTCGCAATGTAGCCTGAAAAACCCGAACATGCCAAAAGGCAGTCGGTTTGGATACTTATCGGACACGACCCTCCGTTTCAACTCCTTCCTCCTCCTCACGGCTCTGCGCCCCTTCGGGGACGCAGGGCCGTTTGGTTTACCAAAACCGCCTATCCCCCCGGCAGGATCAGCATGGCGTCGCCCAGAGAATAAAACCGGTACCGATGCGCGATCGCTTCGCGATACAACACGCGTAACTGCTCGATTCCCGCGGATTCAGACGTCTGGAGCAACGCTGCCACCATCGCCATCAGGGTTGATCGGGGCAGATGGAAGTTTGTGACCATTCCATCGACGGTTCGAAACTGAAATCCGGGCGTGATCAGCAGTCGAGTCTCTTTCTCCAAGTTCGCCAAATCCACGAGTTCTCGACCTGTTTCCTCTCGAAAATCGAATGATTCCAGCGTTCGGGCGGAGGTGGTACCAACCGCCAGGACTCGCCCGCCAGCCGCACGAGTCTGGAGAATCACTCGGGCCGTGTCGGCGGGCACGCGGCACCACTCCGCGTGCATCGGATGCTGTTCCACAAACTCGGTTTCCACCGGCCGGAAGGTTCCGAGCCCGACATGCAGCACCACCGGGGCGACCCAAACCCCCTTCCCCTTGAGTTCATCGAGGAGCCGATCCGTGAAGTGCAGCCCCGCCGTCGGTGCCGCAACGGACCCGGCCAGGGCGGGATCGGCGTACACCGTCTGGTACTCGGCCCGGTCCACGGCGTCGCCGCCTCCCCCTTCTATCGGCACGGGCTGCTGAGCCGAGGCTCCATCGAACCCAGTCGCCTGATTTCGGCGCGCCGCCAGGATGTACGGCGGGAGCGGAGTCCTTCCTACCCGTTCAAGCAACACCGGCGTCGAATCCCCGGGCCGGAGCCCGCCGCGATCAGTGACCTCCACGAGCCAGCCATCGTGACCGGATGATTCACCTGTCGAGCCGGCCGGGCCCGCGCCGGCGGGCGAGATCAGTTTCAGTCGCAGCCCGGAATCCGAGCCCGCCGCGTCGAAGACGATCACGCGTGCACCGGCCCGAAACCGGCGCATCTTCAGCAGCACGCGCCAAAGAAGCGAACCGTCGGCGGCCCGTTCCGAAGCGTCGGCCACGTAGAGGCCCTGCACCGCCGCGCCGGTATCCTCGCGGGCTCCGACCAACCGCGCCGGCAGCACACGGGTTGTATTGACGACGAGCAGGTCGCCGGGTCGCAGGTATGCCGGCAGATCCTTGAAGCGCGAGTGCGACAGCACGCCGCGCCCGGGCGCCGTGACAAGCAGGCGAGCCTGATCACGCGGCTCGACGCCGTGCGTCGCGATCAGGTTCGGGGGCAACTCGTAATCCAGATCGGTGACGGGCAGCATCGCGGGCGAGTGTACCCAAGTGCGGCGTCAGTGAGCGTTGCGATGCAGGAACCCGCGGAAGACGGTCAGCCACAGGATTTTGAGGTCAAATCCCAGCGACCAGTGCCGGATGTAGAACAGGTCGTACTGGAGGCGTTTGCGCAGCGAGGACTGGCCGCGGTGCCCGTTGACCTGGGCCCACCCGGTCATGCCGGCCTTGACGTGCTGGCGGAGCATGTAGCCTCGCCAGTCTTCGCGGAATCGCTCGATCAGTTCCGGGCGCTCGGGGCGAGGGCCGACCAGGGACATCTCGCCGCGAAGGACGTTGAACAGTTGCGGGAGTTCATCCAGGCTGGTGCGCCGCAGCCAGCGACCGATCGGGGTGATCCGCGGATCATCGCGCCGAGTCCACTCGGCAACGACGGACTTGGCGGCGGTGGCGGGGAGGGTCGCGGTGCCGCCCGTCTTGGCAACGCCAGACCGCTGGGCGCCGCTCAGGCGCGCCAGCACCCGGACCGCGGCGGTCCCGCGCGGGGCGGGCATCGGCAACTCCTCGTCCTCGACGTGGAACATCGTGCGGAACTTGTAGATGTCGAAGACCTCGCCGGCGAGGCTGACGCGCCGCTGCCGGAAGATCACCGGTCCGGGCCCGCTGAGCCGCACCAGCACCCCGGCGACGATCATGACCGGACCGAACACGATCAGCGCCGCCAGCGCGCCGATACAGTCCAGCACTCGCTTCGACACGCCCCCGACTCCTCGGGCCGGGCACTCCCGGTACGACAGGATCGGCATGCCGTCGAGTTCATTGACGGCCATGTTCTGCGGGAGGTAGCGCGGGTTCAGATCGGGCACCACGCGGACATCGACGGGAAACTTTTCAAGCCGGTGCAGGATCTCGGGGAGCACGTTGGCGCGCGCGACGGGGAGAGCGACGTACACCGCGTCGGGCTTGGAATCGGTGAGCACGGCTTCGAGGTTGCCCAGCCCGCCGCGGACGGGTCGGTCCAGGCACGTCGTTCGCCTCGTGAACTCCTGATGGCTGACGAAGTACGACACCCGGATGCCGGTCCATGAGTTGCGTTCGAGGGTCCGGGCGACGATCTGTCCCAGGCGCCCGCACCCGATGATCGCGACGTGGCGCAAGTTCCACCCGCGCCGGCGAAGATGACGCAGCACGCCGCGGAACGCGACGCGGTGCGCCACCAGCGACATCGGCAGGATCAGCGCGAGCGCCAGCAGTTGCAGCCGGCCCGTGTCGATCTCGACCCCCAGCATCCGCTGCGGAGGGAAGTTGGACCGGAAGATCGATGAATCCGCGGCGTACAGCACCGGCAGGAGCAGGACGATGCTCATCACCGACGCCTTGACGATCTGCTTCACTTCGTTGAGCAGCGAGCGATCGCGCCGCGGGCGATACAGCCCGAACCAGCGGATGGCGAGCAGCGCGACCGGGACGGTGAAGAACACCAGCGCCTGCTTGGGGGGATCCTCCCAGCGCGTGATAGGCCAGTGGGGCATCAGCGCCCGCCGGACAAGCCACGCCAGGAACGATGCGATGACGATGACCACGCCGTCCACCGCGACCAGGAGCGCCACGAACAACTGATGTTGCTGCTTGAGCACGTTGCAGATCCTAACGTGGGGCGAGACAGAGCGGCGCGAGCGTGGGCAAAGAGCGAAGCGTCAACGGACGGATTCAAGAGGCTGAAAGTGACCGGGGGTGCCTGCGTGTCATGTCGCGCCGGCGGCCAAACGACGCAACCGGGGCCGATTGATCCATCGGCCGAGTCACGCACGCATTGTGACTTTTCGGGGGGTCGCGAAACCGGGATACATCACGGAGCGGCAAACAACGGTCCATTTCCGTGGGCGCTGGCTAATCGTTCCCGCGCCCGGGCCGGAGTCAACCGTCACCCGTCTTCGAGTTTCGGCTCCCGAAAAAGGCGTTGTACATCTCGTCAAGGTCTGCCTTGCCCGCGTGCGAGGCGCCACCGTTTTCCGCGGAGGCATGGGTCGCGACGTTCGTCCAGGTGTAGTGCGCCCTTCCCGGCGCCGCTTGGGTCGCACCGCCGCGGCCGGCAAGGGTGGCGTCGTATTCACGGCGCGACTCAGGATCCGACAGCACCTGGTACGCCCGAGTCGCCTCGGCGAACCGCTCGGCGGCGTCGCCGGACTCGCTCACGTCCGGGTGGTGCCGACGCGCCGCTTCCCGGTACGCCCGCTTGATTTGCTCCGCGCTGGCGTTCGGCGTTACGCCCAGAATGTCGTACATCGTCTGCGACATGCCGCATCGTATGAGGCGCCCGAGGTTCAGCGGGCTGTCGTGTGTGGATTCAAGGCCCGGGCATCCAGCGGGGTCCGCACCCACCCGGCTTCCGTCCAGGTTCCGTCCCGGCCCAAGATCAAGGACGAGCAGCCGTCAAGCGCGGTGCAGCGCCATGAGCGGCCGCGCTTCGCGTCGTCCCAGCGGGGGTCAACGGCCCGCTGTCGCCCGGTGGACTGGACGACGTGCGAGGCGCCGCTTGCGTGCACCAGGGCGGCGGATTCGTGATTGAAACTGCCGTGATGAGGGAGTTCGAGCACGGCCGCGTTCAATCCGGGATACCGGTCGCGGAGCCCGCGGATGGCCCCCGGGCCGATATCCCCGCACAGCAGAATGCCCCCACGGTCGGTGTCGTCCGGCCGAACAAGCCCAACCAGGGAGGAGTCGTTCACACTCTCGAAGACCGCGCCGGGTGCGCGCGGCGGGGAGAGAATCGAGAGCGTGCTCTTACCCAGCGGCAGCGTGAACCCGTCTCCCACTGCCTCAACGTCGATTCCGTGAGCGCGGAGCATCCGCACCAGTTTCGCCGGCGCGCCATCCCGGCGCGCGGTGGCGGCATCCAGGAACGACTGGCACACCAGCATCCGCTCGATGCCCAGGCTCTCCGCCGCGTCGGCCAGCGCGCCGAAGTGATCCAGGTTCGCGTGCGTCACGACCGCGGTGCGGATGCGCCCGACGCCCAGTTCCCGGGCGATCCGTGGCAGCGAGACGATGCCGAAAGCGGGGTTCGATGCTCCGGCGTCCCACAACATCGCCTCGTCGCCGGACCGGACGATGTGGCACGTCGCATCGCCGACGGCGAGTGTATCGAGGCGCACGACGACGCCGCGGGGCAGGCGTGCCCCGCTCCAGATCTCCGCCGCCAGCCAGGCGATCATGACCAGGGTGGCTCCCCAGGCGGCCCAGTGCGCGGCGCGCCACCACCGGAACCACGCGACGACGCACGCCGTCGCGACGATCGCCCACGCCGCCGATACGCGAGGCACGCCGATGGTCATCCCGGGGAGGTCATCCAGCCGCATGACGACGCGTGCCAGGAGTTCGCCCAGCGGCGTCAGGAGCGAGCCCAGCGCCGCGCCGGCTCCCGGCCAGATGACGCCCGCCAGCAGCGCCACATATCCGGCCCAGAGCACGAAGACGGTCAGCGGCAGCACGAGCAGGGTCGTGAGCACCGCCAAGGGGCTGATCACCCCGGTGTGATGCGCGACGATGGGCATCGCGACGCACCAGGCCAGCAGGCTGGTGGCGATCAGCGTCCGCAGATGGTCCATGCCGAATCGCGCCGCGTCGCGCAGGCCCCAAAGCCACCCGGAGCGGCGCGGCTCGAGGACGCCGCGAAGTTCGACCCCGAACAGCCGGCCCTTGGTCGATTCCGCCAGCCAGAGCAGGACGGCCACGATCCCGAAACTCAGTTGAAACCCCAGAGACCACAGGTCCATCGGGCGCCAGAGGAGCAGCCCGGCCGCCGTCCAACCCAGGAGCGTCAAGCGGTCATAGCGGCGTCCGATGGCTTCGGTGACGAGAAAGACAAGCAGCGTGATCCCCGATCGCAGGATCGGCGCCTCCGCCGGAGCGACGAGCATGTAGGACGCGACGATGGCGCCGGCGATGAGAGGTTCAAGGCGCCCCAGGTCGCCCAGCAGCCGGGTCAGGAACAGCGCGAGCCCGGCGAGGATCGCAAGGTTGAAGCCCGAGATCGCGACAAGGTGCACCAGTCCCAGCCGCCGGAACGCGCGATCAGCCTCGTCGTACCCCGGCTCGCGCTCACCAAGGAGCATCGCGGCGATGAGCGCTCGCCCCGCCGTGGCCGGAGTGATGCCGGGCCCGGGGGTACCCCCCGGCGAGGGTGGTTCTCCGGACGGGTCGGCGCCCAGGATGGCGTCGAGCGACTGCGCCGCCCGGGCTCGGGCCAGTCCCACGGCGCGCCAGGTGGCGGCCCGCCAGGTGTCCGCGCGGGCGCGATCCACCTCGATCAGTTCCGCATCGGGCACGCGGATCGTGCCGATCGATCCATCCTGCGCGCCCAGCATCCGGCGGTCGTATTCACCGGGATTGAGCGCGGGCCCGTCGCGCGTGAGGTGCCCTGAGAACGACACGAAGTCGCCGACGCGAATCGACCCAGCGAGTTCCCGTGCCTCGTCGGCGGGCAGGATGACGCGCACGCGCCACGCGGCATCGCTGGATCCCGCGGGCCCGGCGAGTTCGCGCAGCCGCACCGATAGCGTCACCGATCGGCCCGCCCTGAAATACTCCGCGAGCGACCCGCGCGGCGGGCCCGACTCGCGCGGGGGCTCGGTCACGATCCCCGCCGCCTTCACCAGCGCGGGCTCGAGCCAGCAGGGCACGCGAGACTCGCGTCGGCCCGCGACTTGCTCGAAGTCCCGGTCCATTTCGGCGATCGTCCGCGTCACGCGCCACTGGAACCACCCCGCGGCGATCATGAGGACCGCGGCGGCGAGCGCGAATCGGCATGCCCATCCTCGCGCCGCGATGCCGACGGCCCCGAACAGGGCCGCCATTCCAAACATGTAGGGGAGCGGCACCCCCGCCCACGTTCTCGCGGCGACGTACCCAAGCGCCAGAAACAGGCACGCCCAGAGGGAACGGCGCGCCGGCCGGAAACCGACCGGAGACTCGCCGCGGGTCCCGGGTCCTGGCGCTGTCGCCGCACCTGAAAGTTCAAAGGGGATACGGGGCACAAACCGGGAAGGTCACCGAATTCACGCCGCGTGTCAAGTGTTTCGGGCGGCTGGACGGGTGATTGGACCCGACTCAACCCCGTTCGGGAGACGAGATTGTGCAAAATTGTGGAAAATGGCTTGTAAGGCCGGCAAATGTCTGTACCTTTGAATCGCGGTCGCGCCGGCACAGTTTATTCCAGAATTTCATCAATAATTTTGGAATCCTGCCAAAAGGGCTGACGCTCCGTAGGTGCGCGCTGCGGGCGCGCGGTTCGATGGGTGTTCTGGAGCTCAACAGATTCAACTTGAGCAAGAGGAGGCAGCCACATGAAGAGTCGAGTTCGCATGCGCGTGGGCGCGGCGGCGGGAGCGGTCGCCTTGTTGATGGCGGCCGGGCAATCTCTGGCCCAGCAGTCCGCCGCCCGGTACTGGGATGAGCAGTTGCTGGCCGCGATCCGGCTGGACCGCCCCAGGCCCCCGGTCCACGCACGAAACCTGTACCACACGTCGATCGCGATGTACGACGCCTGGGCGGCGTACGACGCGCACGCCGACCAGGTGATCCATCACGAGCGGGCGACCGCGGCGGATGTCGAAGCGGCCCGTGCCGAGACGATCAGTTACGCGGCGTACCGGCTGATCCGGCACCGGTTCCAGAACTCGATCAGCGCCGACGCGATCCTCCCGGCCCTGGACGCCGCCTTTGTGGCGCGCGGGTACGACATCAACAACACCTCCACCGTCGGCAACACCCCCGCGGCGCTTGGAAACCGCATCTTCCAGGATATCCGCGATTCACGTCTGACCGACGGGAGCAACGAAGGAGGAAACTACGCGCCGAACAACGGGTACATGCCCGTCAACGCGCCGCTGATCGTGGCGCTCCAGGGGATCACGATGGCGGATCCCAACCGCTGGCAGCCGCTGGCGCTGGCGTATCTGGTGAAGCAGAACGGGATCATCATCGGGGCGGCGATCCAGTCGTTCGTCTGCCCGCACTGGAACAACGTCACGCCGTTTGCCCTGGTCCGCACGGGTCCGCCGGAACTGCCCTACCTGTTCCCGGGTCCTCAGCCGATGCTCGGCACGGCGACCGACGCTCAGTTCAAGGACGCGATGATGGACGTGCTCCGCAAGAGTTCGTACCTCACTCCCGCGGACGGGGTGACCATTGACATCGGCCTGAACCACTTCCACAACAGCCCTCTGGGGACCAACGACGGGACCGGGTACCCGGTCAACCCGGTGACGGGGCAGCCCTACGAGTCCAACGTCGTGCTGCGCGGCGATTATGCCCGGATTCTTGCTGAGTTCTGGGCGGACGGGCCGGATTCCGAAACCCCGCCGGGGCATTGGAATGTTGTGGCGAACGACGTCTCCGATACACCCGGGTACCAGCACCGCATCTTCGGGGAGGGGCCGGTGGTGCCGCGCCTGGAATGGGACGTCAAGATGTACCTGGCCATCAACGGCGCGGTGCACGACGCCGCGGTCGCGTGCTGGGGCGCCAAGGGGATCTACGACTCGGTCAGGCCGATCTGCGCCATCCGGTACATGTGCAGCCTGGGCCAGTCGTCGGATCCCAACGGCCCGTCGTACAACCCCAACGGCATCCCGCTGGAAGACAACCTGACCGCGGTGATCACGGCGGCGGACGTACAGCCCGGCGGGCGCTTTGAGCATCTGGTCGAGCGCGACATGGACGGCAACATCACCAACGACCACGTCGGCGACATCGCGGTGCGCGCGTGGCTGGGTCAGCCCGATGATCCGTCCATGGAAATCGGCGGGGTCGGCTGGATCCTCGGCGAGATCTGGTTCCCGTACCAGGCCAGCACGTTCGTGACGCCTCCCTTTGCCGGGTACTACTCGGGGCACAGCACCTTCAGCCGTTCGGCGGCGGAAGTCATGGCCAAGTACACGGGCAGCCCCTACTTCCCGGGGGGCATCGGCGGGTACACCTTCCAGCAGAACCAGTACCTGGAGTTCGAGCTCGGGCCGACTCAGACCATGACGATCGAATGGGCGACCTACTTCGATGCCGCCGACGAGGCGGGCATCAGCCGGCTCTGGGGCGGCATCCATCCGTACTTCGACGACTTCACGGGTCGGATCAACGGTCACACGATCGGGCTCCGCGCCGCCGAACTGGCCAAACGCTATTACCAGGGCCGGGTCTCGTGCCCCGCGAACTGGAACGGCGACGATTTCGTGAACTCGCAGGACTTCTTCGACTTCCTCACCGACTTCTTCGCCTTGGAAGCCGATTTCAACCGTGACGGGTTCGTGAACTCGCAGGACTTCTTCGACTTCATCACGGCGCTCTTCAACGGCTGCCCGTAAGATCTCCGCCGCGCATATTGCCTCCAAACCCCGGGTGATGCCCGGGGTTTTTTCGTCCCCCTGGCCCGCGATCGAGCCGGCGGGGGTGGCGATACCCTGAGTAGTTACGGAAACGCACACATGGTCAAACTCACCAAGATCTACACCCGCACTGGAGACGACGGGACCACGGGCCTCGGAGACGCGTCGCGCGCGCTCAAGACCGACATTCGCGTGGAGGCCTACGGCACCGTGGACGAGGCCAACGCCGCGCTGGGGCTCGCGATCGTTCAGGCGGATGCATCCGCGGCAGGCATCGCCGACCTGCTCAAGTCGATCCAGCATGATCTGTTCGACGTGGGCGCGGACCTGTGCTGTCCGGTCGGTCCGGACGAGCCGACCGGCTCCCGACTGCGCATCGTCGCATCCCAGACGAAGCGGCTCGAAGGCGCCATCGATCAGTACAACGAGAAACTTGGGGCGCTCAACTCGTTCATCCTGCCCGGCGGATCGGCGCTGTCGGCGGCGCTGCACCTGGCCCGGACCATTACCCGCCGGGCCGAACGCCTGACGGTCGCTCTGGTGCGCGAGCACGCGGAGACCACCAACCCCGAGACGGTGCGGTACCTCAACCGGCTGAGCGATCTGCTGTTCGTCCTGTGCCGGGTGGCGAACAACAACGGCGCATCGGACGTGCTGTGGGTGCCCGGGACGAATCGGTAGCGGCCCGTGGCGCGAGGGTGGGGGAGGGGGGTCAGCGGGCGAGTTTCTTGAGGGCTTCGACGTCCAAATCGACTTTGTCGGATTCCTTCAGCCCATACTTGGACGTGAGTTCTTCGAGTTTGCCCCCTTTGAGTTCGATCACGATCTGCGAGGGGAACCTGCTGGAATACTTCGGGAGGCGGGCGTGGTACGCCTCGTCCATCTTGGGATCATCCGCCTTTTCCGTCTCCGTGTTCCGCGGCGGCTCCTTGGGCATGTGGTGCATCGAGAGGACGCGCCCCGAGCCGTCGAGGTAGATGATGTCGATATCGGTCTCACAGTCGCGCATCAGGAATGACTGAACGCGGATATCCGCCGGGGGGAACACGAAGATCATCCCGCCGTCGTCCTCGATGGTCTTGCGCTTGCCCAGCCCGAGGTACCGCTTATCCGGGTCCGCGGCGATCTCAAGGTGAAACGTCTGGCCCTTGATCTTGACGGTGGCGACGTCGGACGAGGTCTTCTCGTCGCAGCCGACAAGGGCGATGGACGCCATCGAGGCGACGAGCAGCATCATGAAACCGCGGAGTGAGGAAAGGTTCAGGGCGCGTGTCGGCGAAGCCATGCGTCGTGCTCCGGAGTGAAGACCACGGGGTGAGGGGTAATGGTAGTCAGGTCGAGCAGGTGCTTGAACTCCGCCGCGGCGAGCGGCCGGGGCTCGGGGGTGACGCCGCACCAGTGCGCGACGAGCCCGATGACGGCCTCCGCGGGGACGCCCAGGGCGCGGTAAGAATCTACACGGGTATCGCCGTGGCGTTTGGCGAGGCGCTTGCCGTCGGTCCCGACGACGAGGGGGAGATGGAAGTAGATCGGTTCGGGCCGGTACCCCAGGGCGCGGTAGAGGAGCAGTTGGCGGGCGGCGGAGTGAAGGAGGTCGTCGCCGCGAACGATGTGAGTGATGCCCTGGCGGTGATCATCCACGACGACGGCGAGCTGGTAAGCGGGCTGGCGTCGCCGGGTCCAGACGATGAAATCGCCGATGGACGAGGCGACGTCCAGGCGCTGGGCGCCGGCGAACTGGTCAACGAACTCGACGACGTTGGAGCCGGCGGGGAGCGCGAACCGCCAGTTGGACTCGCGCGCGTCGAGCCGGTCGAAATCGAGGGGGGCGAGCGGTGGCCTTAGCGACGGGGGGAAGGGTACCTCGCCCGAACCTTCCTGGGGCGCGGACGCTGCCGCCTCGATCTCGCCTCGCGACAGGTTCGAAACGAACACGCGAGCGTGCGCCGCGAGTTTGCGCATGGCATGCCTGTAGGGCTCCAGGTCCGCGGATTGCACGATCGGCCCTTCGTCCCAGTCGATCCCGAGCCATTCCAGGGTGCTGAGGATGCCGCGGGCGGCTTGGGGTTTGACCCGCGGCCCGTCCAGATCCTCGATGCGGAGCACGACCCTCCAGCCGCGCCGGCGGGCCAGCGCCCAGTTGACGAGAAAGGTGCGGGCGTTCCCCAGATGAAGGGCCCCGGTGGGTGAGGGCGCCAGTCGCGTCCGGGCAAGCGGCGGCGGGGTGGGCATGACCATACACTACCCGGATGGAAACCCGGTGGCCGCCGAGGGCGTCGCTGCGAGGATCGGAACGTGGAGCGCGGATGACGACGGGAGCGGGCGGAGGTGGGGGCGGCCAGCCCAGGAGTGATGGATGGAACCTTTGAGCGATGCGCTGATCGACCAGGCGATGGCCAACTTTCCGGACTGGAGCCAGACCGGCGACGCGATCCAGCGCACGTATCAGTTCTCGGACTTTGTGGGGTCGATGAGGTTTGTCAACGAGGTCGCGGCGGCCGCGGAGAGAGATCAGCATCACCCCGACATCCTCATCCGGTGGAACAAGGTGACGCTGACGCTCAGCACCCACGATGCCGGCGGGATCACCGAGAAGGACTTTGATCTAGCCCGCAAGTGCGATGAAGCGGCAATGAGACTCGGGCCCCCCCCGAAGGCTCCGGCCTCTCCGGCGGGCGCGCCGGCGAAGAAAAAGTCCCGGTGACGCGCCAGGTCGGGGGGTCAGCGGGCGGGCAGTCGGTCGCAGTCAGGGTTGTTTGGCGCGCAGGCGGCGCTTCTGGTGGCGGATGATCTGGCCGGTGGCGAGGTAGACGATGTCCTCGGCGATGTTGGCCATCAGGTCGCCAACACGTTCAAGTTCGCGGCCGATCCGCGTGAAGTACAGGCCCGTCTCCGGATCGACCGGGTGGTCGCGCATCCAGACTTGCGTTTCCTCGAAGAGTTGCCGATCGAGCGAGTCGATCGCGGCGTCGGCGATGACCACCTCGCGAGCGGCGTCGGCGTTCTCGTCCAGCAGGGCCCGCAGCGTCGAGTGGCACATCATCGGGACCCGCTCGCCCAGTTCCAGCAACGGCGTGGGCCACGTGGGGGGCTCCACCCGGTTCATCCGCATCGCGATCTTGGCGATTGACGAAGCGTGATCCGCGACGCGCTCGACGTCCGCGTTGACCTTCAGGATGAAGGCCAGGATGCGGAAATCGCGGGCGAACGGCTGGTGCAGCGCCATCAGACGCAGGCAGGTCTCCTCGATCGCCACCTCTTCTTCATCGACCGAAGTATCCCGCTGACGGATCTCCGCCGCGGCGGCCTTGTCGAGTTTCCAGAGGGCGCCGATGGCCGCTTCGAGCATCCCGACCGCGACGACCGCCTCGCGAACCAGGCGCTTCTTGAGGTCGGCGAGTTCGACCTCCAGGTGGCTGGGCTCATGCGGGGCGGCGCCGGACGGCACGGGGGGCGGATTCGGGTCGTTGGGTGTCATCGAGTCGTTCCATCGGCGGTCCGATCGCCTGGAATCGGCTGAGTTCCAGCGCCAGCGGAGTGCGGAACGAAGCATAGACATGTCGGGTTTCTCCATGCGGACAGACGCGTGTGTGAATCGAACCCAGTTCATCGGCAGGAAACGGTTCGGGTCATCACTCGGCCCGTGCCGGCCCTGGGTGTTCCGTTGAAGCGGCACAAATTGCTGAACTCCGGCGCGGGGTATCTGTACAAGTCCCAAGCGGATGCGGCGGGAGCCAAACGCACCGGGAGCAGTCGATGAGGCAACGCTGGATTTCTCGCGCCCTGATCATGGGCATCGCGGCGCTCGCGGCCGTGCTGCTGGGTGCGGGGCAGGCACGCGCGCAGTGGGGGATCTGGCAAGTCTTGCAGGAACTTCACAAACCGGTCGTCACGGGCCGGGCGATGAAGGAGTACGCGGACCTGCTCTCGCTGCGCGGCGACCAGCGCAGCGCGGCGGACGACCTGCTGTTCGCCTATGAACGCGAGCAGCGCCGGCTCGCCGAGCGCTTCGACAAGGTGAGCCAGTCGATCAACGACGAGTACGCGTACGAGGACGACCAGGAGGTGCAGCCTTGGCGGGATGTGTGGCCCAAACTGAACCGCTCGTTCTTCGCCAAGAGCATGAAGATGAACAAGGCGATCATGGACGATCTCAAGTCGCTGCTGGACGCCGACCAGATTGGGCAATGGGATCGGGTGGCGCGGCTCCAGCGGCGTCGGGCGACGCTTTCGTGGGGCGGGCGGGCGGGTGACAGGATCGACCTGGCCGAGATCGTGGCGGGTCTTCGGCTGGAGGAGGGGGCGTCGGCGTCGCTCGCCGGCACGCTGAGCCAGTACGAGATCGACCTGGACCGCGAGTTGCAGGCGCGGGTGAAGTACGTTGAAGACTCGAGCGAGGCCTGGTTCAAGATGATGGAGGAGTACGACGAGACGAAGTGGAACGCGATGCTCAAGGACTGGACGGAGGTCAACCGGCGGATCGGGCAGGTGAATGAGCGGTACCGCCGGGCGCTCGCTTCGGAGTTGCCGGAGGCCAAGGCCAAGGAGTTCGAGAAGCGGGTGCTTCAGGAGATCTACCCGAAGGTGTACCGTCGGTCGCACGCGGAGATGGTGCTCGACGCGGCTGAAAGGCTCGAGGGGCTCGACAGCGCCACGGTGGAAGGGCTCAAGGGCGTGCGGGAGACATACGAGCGGGAAAGCGCCGGGGCCAATGAAAAGTGGGCGCAGGCCCTTTCGGATCAGGATGACCGCATGGAGAAGGAATCCAACGGTCAGAACATGTGGTGGGGAGACTGGCGTCCCGAGGATCCAAAGGTGCAGGAGGCGCGCTCAGCGCGGATGGCGCTGGACCGGCGGACCACGCAGGCGATTCGCGCGATGCTGACTGAAGAGCAGCGCAAGAAGTTGCCCGATCGCAAGTGGCGTCCGGAATGGGACCTGGATGCGCCGGAGACCGACAAGTAGCCGCCGCCGGGCGCGTTGCATCTACAATGGTCGGCGGCTTGGAAATCTGATGACGGAATCATCAGCCGCGAGCGAGCGGCTGGCGCGAAGGTGTGGGTACCTCTTGCTGGAGCAATCATGAACGGGAAGATGAACGGGATGTGGCGGCGGATCCGGACGGCGGTGGTGGCGGCGGCGGTGGCCGTCGCGTCGGTGGGGCTCTCGACCGCCTCCAAGGCGCAGTTCGGCATGTTCGGCATGGAGTCCGAGATGGGCGACATGCTCAAGCCCGCCGTCAGCACGCGGATGCTGAAGCAGTACGGGCCGATCCTGGGCCTGAGCGACGCGCAGCAGAAGGCGTCGGAGGAGTTGCTGCTGGCGTACCAGGGCGACTTCCGCGACTCGGTGGATCGACTCAAGGAGGTATACGAAGCAATCCAGGAAGAGACGCAGGACACCGGCGAGTGGGAGTTGTACCAGGACGCGCTGCCCAACGCCATGATCAAGTTTGTCCGCCGGACCGACAAACTGAACCGGACGCTGATGGACGACCTGAAGTCGCTGCTGACGCCCGCGCAACTCGAGCAGTTCCCGGGGTTCGAGCGCGCGATGCGCCGCAAGTCGGCCTTCAAGATCGGGTTCGACGGGATCCAGAAGATGGACCTATCGGAGACGGTGACGAATCTTCGGCTGGATTCGGGGGCGTGGGGGAATCTCGCCCCGGTCCTGGGGCAGTACGAGCAGGAGATGGACACCGTCATCGTGGCGCACAACAAGACGGTGCGCGAGGCGCTGGAGGGGATGCTCGAATCGCTCGAGTCCGGGAAGAAGATGTTCGAGGACCCGGAGTCCATGGAAAAGATGCAGAAGATGCAGCAGGACTTCGAGAACAACGCGAAGAAGGTGGGGGAGATCAACGACAAGTTCGCGCGGCAGATCGAGGGGCAACTCCCCGCGGACAAGAAGGCCGAGTTCCAGCGAGAGATCCAGTTGACGAAGTACCCGATGGTGTACAAGCGTTCGGTCGCGCTGCGGGTGATCGAGGCGGCGGAGAAGCTCGACCTGGACGCGGGGCAGAAGGAGGGGCTCAAGGGGATCAAGGAGACGTACCTGCGTGATGCCGAGACCGCCAACTCGAAGTGGTCGAGTGTCATCGACGAGGTTCGCGCCAGCGGGAGCGAGGGGATGGGCTTCGGAGGCGGGATCTGGATGCTCCGTCAGAACGAGAAGTACCAGGAAGCGCAGACCGCGCGCAAGACGCTGGACAACAAGACGATCGAGACCGTCAAGGCGCTGCTGACGGAAGAGCAGAAGAAGAAGTTGCCGAGCCCGTCGAAGCGACCCGACTTCGATGTTGATCAGCCGCTCGGGACGAAGTGATGATCCTGCTGATCGACAACTACGACAGTTTCACGTACAACCTGGTTCAGCGGCTGGGGGAGATCGCGGCGGCGGAGAGCGAAGGCTCCGCCGCCGCGGTGCGCCCGGGGCTCGATCTGCGCGTCGTGCGCAACGACAAGATCACGGCGGATCAGGCGGAGTCGATGAGGCCGACGCACATCATCATCTCGCCGGGGCCCTGCACCCCGAACGAGGCGGGCGTCTCGACGGAGATCATCCGCCGGTTCGCCGGGCGCGTGCCGATCCTGGGGGTGTGTCTGGGGCATCAGTGCATCGGGGCGCTGCACGGGATGAGAGTGTCGCGTCACACGATGCCGATGCACGGGAAGACATCAGCGATTCAGCACGATGGCGAGGGGGTGTTCGAGGGGTTGGCGTCGCCGTTTGTTGCGACGCGGTACCACTCCCTGGTCGTTGAGGCGCCGACCGTGCCGGCGCGAGGGTGGAAGGTGTCGGCGTGGACGGACGAGGCGGCGGAGGACGGGGGCACCCGGCGTGTGGTCATGGGTCTGCGGCGCGACTGGGCGGCGAGCGGGGACGCCGCGGACCGGGCGCCGCTGGAGGGCGTGCAGTTTCACCCGGAGAGTTTCCTGACGCTGGAGGGGCCGCGGCTGCTGGGGAACTTTCTGCGGATGTGACGCGCCGCGCGGGGGCTCGGATCAGTTGTTGCGCGACGCCGGATGAGCCGGGGCGGGCTCGGGCGACGGGCGCGAGATGTAGAGCGTCTGGGTGGGGAACGCGAACTCGATGCCGCGCTGGTTGAACTCTCTCGCGATGGAGAGGTGGATGGCCTGCAGGGCGTTCATGTGGGTGTTGTAGTCCGGGGAGTTGATGTAGTAGACGACCTCGAAGTCCAGCGACGAGGCGCCGAAGCGGTGGAAGTGGCAGCGGTCGAAGCGGCACGCATCCTGCGCGAGCACAAAGGCCTTGACCATGTCGGGGATTTGCTGGAGCACATCGGGGGCGGTGGAATAGGTGACGCCGAAGGCGAACACGACGCGCCGCTCGTTCATGCGCTTGTAGTTGCGGATGCGGCTGGAGAGCAGGTCGGCGTTGCCGAAGACGAGTTGCTCTCCGGAGAGACTCCGGACGCGGGTGGTCTTGAGGCCGATGTGCTCGACGGTGCCGAGTTCGTTGCCCACGACGATGAAGTCGCCGACGACGAAGGGCTTGTCGAGCGCGATGGAGAGGGAGGAGAAGAGGTCGCCGAGGATGTTCTGCGCGGCGAGGGCGACGGCGATGCCGCCGATGCCCAGACCGGCGATCATGGCGGTGACGTTGATGCCGAGGTTCTGCAGGGCCAGCAGGAAGAGCAGGGTGTAGAGGACCAGGAGGATGACCCAGCGGAGGCTGATGATGGTGCCGCGCGCCGAGCGAGCGAGGTCTTCGTCTTTCTTGGTTCCGGCCAGGCGGTGCAGCGCCCAATCGACGACGACGGGGATGAGGCGCACGGCCTGGATCGCGAGTATGACGACCAGGACGCCCTTGGCGATGGTGGCAACACGCTCATCGGGGCGGAGCATGAGCGCCGCGCAGACCAGGGCGATGACGAGGGTCGTGAACTTCATCCATCGCGTCGCCAGGCCGAAGACGAGCGCGCGCCAGGAGCGGTCGTCGCCGTCGGGGGGACGGAACCGCTTGCTTAGAAAGCCCTGGACGATGGTGACGCCGATGGAGATGCAGAGGAAGACGACGCCGGCGGCGATCCACTCGGAAGCGGCGCGTCCCAGGAGCCGATCTTCGGAATCCAGGAGATTCCAGTCATGCAGGAGTTTCCAATCCATGAACTGACCATACACTGCGAGCACGCCGAGTCCATCGGCGCCGCAAAGTGTTTTGCGGGCGCCCGGGCGTGCTGCCATCGATATGACCGACCTCGCGGCACAATCGATCGCCTTGTCGCTGGGGCTGAGCGCCCTGGTCACGGTGGGATGTCGCCGGGTGAAGATCCCACCGCTGCTGCCGCTGCTTGGGGTGGGGCTGGTGATGGGAACGTCGTGGCTAGGGTTGATCGATGCGTCGTCGCTCGGGCCCGCGCTGAAGGGGCTGATCACGATCGCGATCGGGCTGCTGATTTTCGAGGGGGCGCTGCACCTGACCGGGGAGGAGTTTGCGCGGGCGCCGCGCGCGGTGTGGGGGCTGTTGACGGCGGGGGCGGTGATCACGTGGATCGGGGCCGCCGCCGCCGCAAACCTGCTGCTGGGGATGTCGCTGCCCATATCGATCCTGTTGGGGGCGACTCTCATCGTGACGGGGCCCACCGTCGTGCAGCCGATCCTGAGGATGGTGCGGGTGTCGCCGAGGCTGCGTGCGGTGCTCTCCGCCGAGGCGGTGCTGATCGATCCGCTCGGGGTCGTGGCGACGATCGCGACGCTGGAGGTGCTTCGGCTGTATTTCGCGAGGGGGTCGCAGTCGGGGCTGGCGGGAGAGGGCGCGTGGATCTTTGTCAAGCCGCTGGTCGGCGGGGCGGGCGTGGGGCTGGTCTTCGGGATCGTGGGGTACTACCTGCTGAAGCGGATGGGAAAACTTGGGCGCCCGGAGCCGCAGTTGCTGACGCTCGCGGCGATCGGGCTCTGCATGACCTGTGTCGGGGCGGGCGAATCCATCACTCCCGAGGCGGGCCTGGCGGCGGTGACGATCTGCGGCGTGATCATGGCGCGTGCACGCGTGCTGGGCGCGACGGAACTGCGTTCCTTCAAGGAACTGCTCGCGGTGATCCTGGTCGGGACGCTGTTCGTCCTGCTCGCGTCGCGGTTCGAGATCGGCCGGGTCCGGACGTTGACGTGGCGCGACGGCGTCTTTGTGCTCGCGCTGCTCTTTGCCGTTCGGCCGGCGGCGGTCATGCTCTCCACTTGGCGCTCCAAACTCACCTTCCGCGAGCGGCTGTTCATATCCACATTCGCGCCGCGAGGCATCGTCGCGCTCTCCGTGGCGACGGTCGCGGCGGCGGACCTGCGAACGCTGCTGTCCGGCAGCGCGATCGGACCGCCCGTCCAGCACGCGGGCGTGTACCTGATCGACGCGCAGCGCCTCGAACTGATCATGTTCGTCGTCATTGTCGGGACGGTCCTGCTGGCCAGCACGCTCTCGCCGCTCCTGGTGTGGGTGCTGCGAGTGAAGGCGGGCGAGGGGAACTCGGTGCTGATGATCGGGGTGAACCCGCTGAGTATCGAACTGGCCCGGTGGCTCTCGGAACGCAAGATCGATTCGCGTGTCATCGACAGCAACCACAGCCGGGTCGCCGCCGCCCGCGCCGCCGGGGTGGATTCGATCGCGGGGGACGCCACCGATCTGCGCTGGCTGGACGACGTCGGCGCGCCGCACGGACTGGGCACCGTGATTTCCTGGACGGGGAATCACGATGTCGACCAGGTGGCGACGCGCTGGGCCGACGAGCGGCTCGGGCCCGGGCACGCGGCGCTCTGGTCCAGCAAGCCCGCGCGCGGGACGCTCTCCCCCGCGGATATCAGTGGGGGCGACGCGATCGGCGAGTGGCTTGACCGCCTGAACGATCAGGCCGTCGAGCTTGCCGGAGCGGACGATCCCGGCGGGCTTGAGCGGGTGCTCGGGTGGATCGTCCAGGGGCGGTTCCTGGTCGCGCTGCCGGGACTCAGGCCCCCGACCTCCGACGTGAGCCCGGTGTTCGTCGGTCTGAAGTCGCGCCCGGATTCGAACGCGGGCGCGGCGGGGACGTTGCACTGGGCCGGCGTCAGCGATAAGGTCTCGTGAGATGAAGAACCGATTCACGAAGCTCGCCCACACGCCGCGGCTTCTGATCGCGACCGATTTCGACGGAACGATGGCGGCGATCGTCGAACGGCCGGAACTGGCGCGTCCCGCCCCCGGCACGCTCGAACTGCTGCGGCGCGCGGCGTCCTTGCCGCAGACCTGCGTTGCCGTGGTGTCCGGGCGCGCCATCGGGGATCTGCGCGATCGCTTGGGGCCGCTCGAGGGAGCCTGGCTGGTGGGGGGGCACGGCGCCGAGATCTCCGGCCCGCATCGCGAGCACCTTCCCGATGACGTCGCGATGCTGCTGGAAGCGATCGGGGGCGTCCTGCATGACATGGCGCCGGAATCCAGCGGGTTCATCCACGAGCGCAAGCCCGCGAGCATCGCGGTGCACTACCGAGCCGTGGCACCCGAGGTCGCCCGGCCGATCATCGACGACATCGTGACGACCGTCGCCAAGCCGGGCGGGCTGCACGTCCGCAAGGGGAAGAAGGTGGTGGAACTGCTCGCGGTCGATGCCGACAAGGGACGGGCCTTGCGGAAACTCATCAGCGCGACCGCCGCCACGGGCGCGCTGTACCTGGGAGATGACGTCACCGATGAGGACGCGTTCCGTGCGGCCCGCGACTGCGATATTGCCGTCAAGATCGGCGAGCCGCCCAGCGCGGCGGACTCCTGCGTGCGGACCATCGAAGAGGGGCACGCGATCGTTCAGGACATCATCTCGCAGCGCGAAGCCTGGCTCAAGGCGGTCTCGCTGCCGGCACTGCAGCGGCACTCGATCCTCTCCGATCAGCGGACGCTCGCTGTCGTTGGCCCCGGCGCCACGATCCGCTGGATGTGCGCCCCGCGCATCGACAGCAGCGCGGTCTTCGCCTCCTTGCTCGGCGGCGATCAGGTCGGGTACTGGTCCATCATGCCCTCCGACGGCGGCCCGCCCACCGGTCAACGGTACCTGGGCGACTCCTTCATCCTCGAAACCTCCTGGCGGAACATCCGTGTGACCGACTACCTCGACGCCTCGGGCGGACGCTCCTTCCAGCGCGCGGGCCGGACCGACCTGGTCCGGGTGGTCGAAGGGCGGGGCGCGGTGAAGATCGTCCTGGCGCCGCGGCTGGACTTCGGTCGCGTCAAGACCCGACTGGTTCCGGTCGAGGGCGGGCTCCTGATCGAGGGGATCGCCGATCCGATGGCGCTGTACGCTCCGGGCCTGCCGTGGTGCCTCGTGCAGCATTCCACCGGTCAGACCGCCGAGGCCCATGTCAGGCTGGACGGGTCGGCGCCGCTGATCATGGAACTGCGGGTCGGGACTCGTTCGCTGACGGAGTCGCGCCTCCCGGAGCCGCAGCGCCGCGCGCTGACCGACCGGGTCTGGAGCGGGTGGTCCGGATCGCTGCGGCTGCCCCCGATCGCGACGACACTGTGCCGGCGCAGCGCGCTCATGCTGCGCTCGCTGGTCTACGGTCCGACGGGTGCGATCCTGGCGGCGGGAACGACGAGCCTGCCCGAGAATGCCGGCGGGGTGCGGAACTGGGACTACCGGTTCTGCTGGCCTCGCGATGCGGCGGTCGCCTCGATGGCGCTCGCCCGCCTGGGCAACACCGGGACCGCGATGCGATACTTGGATTGGCTGCTGGGCATTGTCGATCGATGCAGCGGACCGGAGCGGCTTCGGCCGATCTACACCGTGACGGGCGAAGAACTCGGCCCTGAAGCCGAACTCTCTCACCTGCCGGGGTATCGCGACAGCCGACCGGTGCGGATCGGCAACGCCGCCGCCCAGCAGGTGCAACTCGACGTGTTTGGGCCGGTGGTGGATCTGGTGCACATGCTCGCCGACGCCGGCGCCGCGATTTCGCCGGATCACTGGCGGCTCGTCGAGGCCATGGCGACCGCCGTGGAACGCAGTTGGCACGAACCGGACCACGGGATCTGGGAAGTACGCACCGAGCGCCGGCATCACGTGCACTCCAAGGTCATGTGCTGGCTCGCGCTGGACCGCGCGACGAAAGTCGCCGACCAGTTCGTCGGGGTGCGGCGCCAGGCGTGGGAGTCGCTGCGGGACCGCATCCGCGAAGACGTGCTCGAACACGGGTACTCTCGCCAGCGCGAGGCCTTCGTCGCCGCATACGACCTGCACGAAGCGGATGCCGCCGTGCTCGCCATCGGCCTGAGCGGGCTGATCGAACCCGACGACCCCCGCTTTGTCCGCACGGTCGATCTCGTGCAGCGGGAACTGCAAGAGGGAGGCACCGTCTATCGCTACCGGTACGAAGACGGCCTCTCGGGAACCGAGGGCGGCTTCCACCTGTGCACCTCGTGGCTCATCGAGTCGCTCGTACGAATCGGGCGGCATGGGCAGGCGCTGGAACTCTTCGACGCGCTGTGCAGGTCGATTGGTCATACCGGTGTCATGACCGAGCAATGGTGCCCGGCGGAGCAGACCGGGCTGGGCAACCTGCCGCAGGCGTATTCACACGCCGCCCTGATCAACTCGGCGGTGGTGCTCTCGCCCGGGCAGGGCGCGGCGAGCGCCAGGGCATGAAAAAAGCCCCGGGTGAACGGGGCTTGTTCCAAGACGGGTTTCGCGTGGTCTCAGGCGAGTTCGACGGTCGCGCCCTCGGCCTCGAGTTTCTTCTTGAGCGCCTCGGCGTCTTCCTTGCTCAGGCCCTGCTTGATGGGCTTGGGAGCGCCGTCCACCAGGTCCTTGGCTTCCTTCAGCCCAAGGCCGGTGGCTTCGCGCACGACCTTGATGACGCCGATCTTCTTGTCGCCGCTGGCCTTGAGCACGACGTCGAACGAGGACTTCTCCTCGGCCGCCGGCGCCGCCGCCCCGCCGCCCCCGGCCGCCATCACGACCGCGCCGCCCGCGGCGGCTTCGATCCCGTAGGTGTCCTTGAGGTACTTGCCCAGTTCGACCGCGTCCTTGAGGGACAGTCCGGCGAGTTTGTCACCGAGTTCAGCAATAGCAGACATGGAAAACCTCTGATGCTGCCCGGCGCTTGCCGAGCCGACGCACGCGGGCCGCGATGTGCCCGCCGGCGCGTCATTGTTCTTGCCCCAAAGAGGGAGCCGACCAGTTCGGCTTCTTTAACCCTGACGCGTGGAGGCACGCGCCCAAGGGCCAGTCCAAGGCAGGGCCGAATCGTTGGGGGCGAACCGTCGAGAGTCAACTCTACCGGGGTCGTGCAGCGATCACGGCGAGTCCCTCGGCCCGCGAAGACTCCTCACACATGACGAACAAGTGATGATCGCCGGTTTCAGTTGTTCACGCGCGTGTGGTTACGATCCATCGTGAGCGAATCGCATGAGATCTTCGAGGCGGCGGCGCGCCTGACCCGCGAGGGTACGCCCTTTGTCCTGATCACCGTCATCGCGACCAAGGGGAGCACCCCCCGCGATGCCGGCGCGAAGATGATCTGGCGCCCGCTCGGCGCGCCGGCGGCCGATCGGCTCGCGGCAACACCGGCGGTGGTCAACGGCGCGGCATCCGGTCGCCGGGTCGGCGCCTCCAGCGCCGCCGTCGCATCGGTCCAGCCGAGTCGTGATCATGCCGCGGCTGAGTCGCTGATCGGCACCGTCGGTGGCGGTCAGTTCGAGCAGATGGTGATCGACGCCGCCGAGCGGCACCTGAATCATCGATCCTGCGGGATGGAGCACTATGTCCTGGGCGCCGATGCCGACCAGTGCTGCGGCGGGGTCATGGACGTCTTCTTCGAGTACCACGGCGCCAGCCGGCGACTGTTCATCTTCGGCGCGGGGCACGTCGCCAAGGAACTCGCCGATCTGCTCGGCCCGGGATCCGACTCGCCGCTCTGCGTTACCATCGTCGATGATCGTCCGTCGTGGAACTCCGCGGAGCGATTCCCGCATTGCCGTCGGCTGCTCGACTGGGACGAGGGCGTGCGCGACCTGTGCCGCCACCCTGGCGAGTCCCTCGCGTGCATCATGACCTGTTCGCACGATACGGATTTCGAACTCTTGCAGTCGATTCTTCGCCGGGCGCCGATTGAACGCGGCCGCGGCGGCGCGACGACCGGAGCGACCGACGTTCCCGCCTTCGTCGGGCTCATCGGCAGCAAGAGCAAGCGGGGGTGCCTGTTCGGGCGGCTCGTCGCGTCCGGGATTGACGAATCGCTGGTGCAGCAGGTGCAGTGTCCGATCGGCGTCGGCGACACCGGGAAGGCGCCGCGCCTCGTGGCGATCTCGATGGCCGCGAAGTTGCTGCTGGAGGTTCGCGAACGTGCGCCCGTGCAATGAGTGCGCCATCGTGGTGCTCGCCGCCGGTCGAGGCACGCGGATGGGCGGCCCCAAGGCGCTCATGAGCGTGCCCTCTGAGGCCGCGCGCGCGTTGCGTTCAAATGAGCCGCCACGCCCAGCCGTCCGCCCGTGGTGGCGCGTGCAGCACGAGCGCCTTCGGCCACTGGGCGGCGAGTTGTTCTGGGTCGTCACGTCCGACGTGCGCGACGCCATGCTGGCGACGGCGAGAGACGACATTCGATTCGTCATCGTCGAGCCCGGTCAGCCGATGTTCGACAGCGTGCTGCGCGGAATCAGCGCGGCGCTCGGTCAGGAGTTGGATCCGGCCGGGCGGGACCTCGCGGCGTTAGCGACCGCCCTGACCAGCCGGGCGCGGGGCGTGTTTCTTCTCCCCGTCGATGTTCCCGCCGCGGAACCCCGTGTGTGGGGCGCGCTGCGAGCGACCGGCGAGCAAGCGCCGGTCGTGCCGACCTGTGCCGACGGCGCCGCATCCTCCCGGCGCGGGCACCCGGTGTTTCTTCCGGGGGCGTGGATCCGGACACGCTTTGCCGATGCCGTGCGCTCCGGTGCCGCCTCGGGGCTTTCGGCCGCTCTCGATCGCCTGCGGCTGGACCAACTCATCGAGCCCGACCGCATCGAGTGCCCGGTGACGGACCGATCCGTCATCACCAACTTGAACACTCCGGCTGACGTGGCATCGTGGGCGCGTGCGAACGTGGCTGATCGGGTACAGTGAGCCACGCGGCGGCGTGAACGACCAGCCGACACCGGACGCTCGCATGGGCCGACTGAAGCGCACATTTCTTGGCTGGGATCGTCCGCTGCTTGCCTTGCTGCGAGACCATCTTCTGCATCACTATGTCGCGCAGCCGTGCAGCCACTTCGCTCCCGGGGTTGTGGACTTGTCATCGTGCGTGGTCGTGCTTCCGGGACGCCGCGCCGGACGGCGATTGATCGAACTGCTCCTGGGATCGTGCCCCGGGGGCGGGCTGCTCCCGCCGAGGATCACAACGCCCGAGAATCTGTGGAGCGTCGTCGGCGGATCGGTAGCGCTTCGCGCGGCATCCTCCACCGACGAGCACCTGGCCTGGATCGCGGCGCTTCGGGAACTCCCCGAATCGAGCCGCGCCGCGCTCGTCCGGCTCGCCCCGGACGGGCACGAGATTCATCGATGGAGCGCGCTGGCCGACCTCATCGGTCAAGCGCGTCAGGACCTGGTGAGCGCCGGTAGATGCCTCTCGGACATGCCGCGCCAGGTGGCGGATGTCGCCGGCGACGAGGAAGCCGCCCGATGGGACGCTGTCGCGCAGGCCGAGTCGCTGTTCATGCAGACCTTGTCGAAGGCCGGTCTGCACGACCGGGCGTCATGGCGAGCGCACGTCGCGGACTCGCTCCGCGGCGAACACGGTGAAGACCATCACCCCCCGCGCATCATCGTCGCGGGTGTCGTCGAGTTGACGACCGATGCGTGCCGGCTGCTCGGGTCACTGGCCGAGCACACCGAGATCGTCGTGTTCGCCCCGCCGGACTCCTCCCCCGGCTTTGACGACTGCGGGCGCGTCCTCCCCGAGTGGTGGACCACACGCCCCATCCCGATCGACGATTCACGGATTCTCACAACTCAGACGATCCAGGAGCAGGCCGATCGGACGCTTGCCGAGATCACGTCGCGCGCCGGCGGTCGCGCGGCGGATCAGGTCGCGATCGGCGTGCCCGATCCGAACGTCGCCGAAGCGCTCCTGCTCCGCGCCGCTCGCGAGATGGAATCGTCGTCGAGCGAGGTCCCGCGGCTGCGCCTGGCCGCGGGTCGGCCCCTCGCCTCCACGTCGCCGCACGCCTTCCTGGTTGCGGCCCGCGACTTCATCGCAACCCGAACGTTCGAAGGCTTCGCCGCGCTGATCCGGCACACGCAGGTGTCCGCGTTCATTGATCAACGCGTGCGTCCTCGCTCGGCGCTCGATGAGTGGATGAACGTGCTGGACGAATACCACGCCCAGCATGTGCACTGGCGGGTCGATGGCGCCTGGAACACCTCCGATCCGCGAGAGGGTGAGACTCTCGCGGCGGTCCATGAGGCCGTCCGGTATCTTCTGGGCGAGACGCTGCCAACTGATCCTTATGCCACGCCCGGTCACATTCCGCTCGGCTCGGTGCTGGACACTGTCGCCGAAGCGCTGCGGCGGCTGTACGGCGGCGCCCTCGTGGGCCGCCCAACTTCATGGGCGGTGGACGCCGCGAACCTGCTGAGCGACGCCATCACCGAGTTGGCGCAGGCCGCGCGCCGCATCACGCCGGGACTCGGCGGGACTCCTGAGAGCGCGATCGACTTCGTGCTGGCGCGCGTCGCGGAACTCGCCGTGCCCGATGACGGACAGGAGTCTGCAATCGAGTTGCTGGGTTGGCTCGAACTGGCGATGGACGATGCCCCGGTGCTGATCGTCACGGGCATGAACAACGACGTCATCCCGGCCCCTTCGAGCGCGGAGCCGCTGCTGCCGAACTCACTGCGCGGGCGTCTGGGACTGCCGACGCGGGAATCCCGCCGCGCCCGCGATGCCTGGATCATGAGCGCACTCGTGCGCATGCGCCCGGACGCCGTGTTTGTCTGTGCGAAACGGGGCGCCCGGCACGAGGCGCGACTGCCCAGCCCCCTCTTGCTCGCGGACGACCCGATGACGATCGCGCGTCGGTTGCGGCGGTGGACCAGCCCGGCTCATGCCCCGGATCGAACCGCCCGGCGCGCCGTCCCCCCCACCTCGACGTCGCGATCCGCCCCTGTCTCAATCGCTCGGCCGCTTGATCTGTCCGGGTACACCCCGCTCACGAGCATGTCCGTCACGTCCTTCCGCGATTACCTCGCCTCGCCGTACCTGTTCTACCTTCGCCACATCGCCCGGCTCAGGGAGATGGATCCAAGCCCAGCGGAGATGGACGCGCTGCACTTCGGCACGCTTGTCCACGACGTGATGCATCAACTCGCGGGGTCCGACGCTGCACGCTCGGATGATCCTGAGAAGGTCGCACGGTTTCTCCACGCGACGCTCGACGCCGCCGCGCACCAGCGGTTCGGGAACGACCCGATGCCCGCGATCTGGATGCAGTTGCAGCAGGCGCACGCCCGGCTCGACGCGCTGGCGCACTGGCAGGCTCGACGAGCGAGGGAGGGTTGGCGCATCGCCTACACCGAGTGGCAAGCGGCGGCCGGGAGCGTCGGCGGGCAACTCGTCGTGGACGGCATCCCCATGGGCCTGCGCGGACGCATCGACCGAATCGACGTCAACGACGACCTCGGCTCCGCCATCATCTTCGACTACAAGACGTCCGACAAGGCGGCCGACGAACGCACCCTCCGCACCGCCGACGGCGAGTGGCTCGATCTTCAACTCCCGCTGTATCGGCACCTGGTCCGGTCGCTCGATCTGCCCCCAGACATCCAACTCGGGTTCGTGCGGATCCCGCGCCACCTGAACGAAGTCGGCGATCTCGTGATCAAACTGAGCGCCGACGATCTGGCCTCGGCCGATGAGGCCGCCGCCTCCGTCATACGCGGGATCCGCCGTCAGGAGTTCGCCGACCTTGGACCCAGGCCCCCGGTGGACGGCCTGTTGGCGCGGATCTGCGGCACCACATACCTCCCGGTCGAGGACGACGAGGAGGACGAGACGCCATGAACACGCGTCCGAGCCATCTTCCCGCGCGGCGCGATGATCCGGTGCACGTGGCCATTCTCGCCTCGGCGGGCACCGGCAAGACATTCCGGCTCACCAGCCGCGTCATCGGGTTGCTCGCCGCAGGGGTCGCGCCCGCCGGCATCCTGGCGACGACGTTCACGCGCCACGCCGCGGGCGAGATCCTGCATCGCGTGCTCGCGCGGCTCGCCGCCGCTTCGCTCGATCCCGAGGCCGCCGCCGGGCTGAGTCAAGAGGTGCTCCCCGACGGGGCGCCCGCGATCACATCCACCGGCTGGAGCGATCGGCTCGCGAGCGTCGTTCGCGATATCGACCGTCTGAACATCTCGACCCTGGACGCCTTCTTCGCCCGGATCGCCGGCGGGTTTGCGCTCGAACTCGGCGGGGCGATGAACTGGCAGCCCGCCGAGGAAGACGCCCTGCGTCAGGCCCGGGACATCGCGATCGCGCGCATGCTGGACTCCGCCGACCGTCGGGCCATGCTGTCGCTGCTTCGAGCGCGATCCTCCGGGCTCATCGAACGCTCCATCCGGCGTGAACTAGACTGGGCGATCGATGCCGCGCACGCCGCCGCGGCGGTGACCACCCCCGCCGCGTGGGACCGCCTGGACCCGCCCCCGGCGCCTCCACCGGCAGCGATCCATGCGGCGATCGAGGCGCTCGAGGCCGCCGACCTTCCGCGGAACAAGAGCGGCTCGCCGAACATGAGGTGGGCCACCGCCCGGGAGCGCGTCGTCCGTTGGGCCCGCGAGGGAAAGTGGGACCTGCTTGCCGCCGACTCTCTGTGCACACCGGTCGTCCGCGGCTCGCTGATCTTCGCGGGTGTCTCGTATGACCGAGAGTTTGCCGCGCGCGTGCAAGCGCTCATCGATGTCGCCGCGTGCGTCCTCATCAGGGCCCTTTCGGAGCGCAACCGCGCGACGTACCAACTGATGCAGCACTACGACTCGGCGCTGTGGCAGGCCAAGTCCACCCTGGGCGTGCTCGCGTTCGACGACGTCCCGCGCCTGCTGCTGGAAGCCTCATTGGACGATCGGCTCGCGTCGATGTACTACCGACTGGATTCGTCGATCTCGCATGTCCTGCTCGACGAGTTCCAGGACACGTCCGTGCTTCAATGGAACCTCATCGCCCCGCTTGTCGACGAGGTCGTGTCCGGGCAGGGCGCACCCTCGCTGGCCGCCCCCACCGCGGCTCGTGCGCCCGGCGCCGCGCCGCCCCCACAGCGATCGTTCCTCTGCGTCGGCGATGTCAAGCAGTCGCTGTACGGGTGGCGCGACGCCGAGCCCGGGCTGCTCCCCGCCATCCCGCGGCGCTGGCCGCAGATCGATCAGCAGTCCCTGGCGGACAATCGCCGATCCTCGCCCGTCGTCATCGATGCGGTCAACGAAATCTTCGGCTCGATCGGGTCGAATCCCGCGTTGAGGGATTCACCGCACCCCTCAGACGCACAGGCCGCCGAATCGTGGGGAGACGGGTTCCAGACGCACCGGGCGCACAAGTCAATGCCCGGCTACGCGGTCCTGCGCACCGGGCTCGACGCCGAGAAAACTCAGCGCCGCCGGGCGCTGCTCGATCTCGCGGCCCGCCGAGTCGCCGAGATTCATCGCCAGATGCCCGAAGGTTCCATCGGCGTCCTGTTCCGTTCCAAGCGACACATCCCGCTGCTGCGGCATCTGCTGGCGCAGATCGGCATCCCGGCCAGCGAAGAGGGGGGCAACCCCCTCACCGATTCGCCGCGCGTCGCCGAGATCCTCTCGCTGCTCACGCTGGCCGATCTGCCGGCCGATACGGCGGCGGCGTTTCACGTCGCGTATTCGCCGCTGGGACCGCTCGTCGGACTCGACCCGGCGACCGACCGCCAGCGCGGCGCCGTGCGCGCGGCGGCCCGCCGCGTCCGCGAGCAGGTCCAGCATCGCGGCCTGTCGAGGACGCTGCAATTATGGACGGCCCGACTGACGCCGCGATGCTCTCCGCGCGACGCCGACCGCTTGCAGCAACTCGTCGAGCTCGCGTGCGAGCACGAGCGCGGGATCGCCGGCCGCGCGCCGCGAATGCTCCCCTTCATCGCGATGGTCGAGTCGCGCCGCGTGGAAGACCCCTCCGCGGCGCCGGTGCGCCTGATGTCCATCCACGCGTCCAAGGGGCTCGAGTTCGACGCCGTCGTGCTCGTGGACCTTGATTCGACGATCGCCGTCAAGGCTCCGGGCGTGCTTACGCGGCGCGAGCAAATCGATGGGCCGATCGTGTTCGCCTCGCTCTGCCCCAGGAAGGCGGCCGTTCCGCTCGATCCCGCGATCTCCGAGGCGTATGCGCAGTGGCGAGAGCGAGCGGTCCGCGAAGAACTCTGCGCGCTCTACGTCGCTATGACGCGAGCCGTGTGCTGGCTCGAGATGATCATCGAGCCGCGCGAATCGCGTGACCTTCCACTCTCGCACGCCGGAATCCTCCGCGGGGCACTCCGCCCCGGCCCAGCCGCACCCGATACCGTGCTCTGGGAGCGCGGCGATCCGCTCGCGGCGATCGTCGCGCCTGCTCCGCGCGCCGATACCCCGGTTCTCACGCCGCCGGTTTCCACGCGCGCAAAGACGACCGCGCCGCCGGAGGACCACCTTTGGTCCTCCATCGATCGGCACGAAGCCGATGACGAGCATCGCGCGCCTTCCGCCAGCGCCGCGGGACATGATCCCCGGATGGGGCTGGATTGGGACGCGCGGACTCGGTTCATCCCGGTGCGTTCGCCCAGCACGCTTGATCGGCTCGATCCACCGGGCGACGCCGCGCCGATCACGCCGCGCTTCAGCGCCGCACACCAGACATCCGTCGATCCGGTCGCCGCGGGCATCGTGGTCCATGCCTGGCTCGCCACGATCCGATGGCTCGATGATCCGCTCCCCGGCGACGAGTCCTTTCTCACGCTCCTGCCGCGCGACGTCATCCTGCCGGGCGCCGAATCCCGGGGACTGCTCGCCCGCTTCCGCGCCGCGCTGGGGCGCGACCCGCTCAGGCCGGCGCTCACCCGCCCGGCGCCCGGCTCCGGTCGCTGCGAAGTCTTCCGCGAACTCCCCTTCGTCGTGCGCCAGAAGGATTCCCTGCTCGCGGGACGCTTCGATCGTGTCGCGGTTCAGTGGGCGGCCTCAACCGGCGATGCCGCCGCCACGTCCCAATCACCGAGTGGGGTGCGGATCTACGACTTCAAAACCTCGCTCTCGGAACTGCACGCTCCCATGGTCGAGCCCGCTCACCGGTACCGCCAGCAGCTCGATGCGTACAGCATGGCGGCGTCGATCCTCTTCGGGGTGCCGCGCGATGCCGTGGTCGCTGAAGTTGTCCAGGTCTGCCTCTGATCCAGGCCGGCGCCGATTGCCGCTGGTCATGTTCCCGGCATGCCCCGCGGCGTCCCGCGATCGCGCGCGTCAAGTTCCGCGGCGAACCCCAGCAGGGCCTCGGCGAACTGGTCCGGGCATTCGATCATGGGCGCATGCCCGCACCCGTCGAACCACGCCATCCGCGAATCGCGCAGTTTGCTCTGGAACTCCGTCGCCGCCTCCGGCGGGGTGACCACGTCCTGACGGCCCCATATGAGCAGTGTCGGCGCCGCGATCTCCGGGATCCGCTCGCCCAGGTAGTCCTTGCGCGCCGAACTTGACAACTTGATCATCGCGCGCGTCCCGCCCCGGTCCGTCAACTCGCGATGCGCCCGATCCAGGTCGGCCTCACGCATGAACGACTTGTCGTAGAACAACTCCCCGATCTTCCGCTCCAGCCACTCCCGGCTTACCCTCGGCGTCAGCGTGCTCACCATCGTCCGTTCCAGCAGCCCCGACGCACCGGCCAGCACCAGCCCGCTCACCAGTTCCGGATGCTCCAGCGCGATCTTCAGCGCCACGTGCCCACCGAACGAGTTCCCCACCAGGATCGACGGGCCCCCCACATGCCCGCGCAAGAACTCCGCCGTCATCCGCGTCACGCTGTCGATCGAGCAGTCCTCCCCGCGAAGCTGGAGCAGCGGGATCTCGAACAGCACGCACCGATTCCGATGGCATACACGCTCAACCACACCCTCCCAGTGGTCGTTAAGCCCTACCAGCCCATGCAAAAACGTCACCGGCCTCCCCTGCCCGACTTCGATGATCGTGGCGGTGACTTCCCCGTCCTTGTTCCGGCTCACGACCGTTGACGCCGTCCTGACCGGCATCGCGCTCAGCGAGTTTCGGGATTGGCTCGGCGAGCTGATCGTCACTCGGTTCTCCATCGGCCTTTCGCTTACCCGATCTCCCACCGGTTCAGCGGCGGAAGCGTCAGGAAAGGGTTCTTCGCGGGCACAAGCACAGCCATGCGCCGAAGCAGGATAGTACCCCGCTCGTATCAAGTTAATCATGCCTAGCTTGCGGATTCCAAACACCGAACAAAGCGCCCCCGGATCAGCCCGGCACCGACCGCTCCCGGCTGGAGTCCGAGGCCTCCTCCATCCCATCCGCGATCCTGCCGTCTTCCAAACGGACGATCCGATCCGCTCGCGCCGCCACCTCGCCATCGTGCGTGACGATCACCATCGTCCGTTTGGTCTTGTTCCGGTGTGCCGCCAGCGCATCGAGTATCGCCGAACCGGTCTTGCGGTCCAGGTTTCCCGTCGGCTCGTCGGCAAGCAGCAGCGGCGGGTCATTCACCAGCGCGCGGGCTATCGCCACCCGCTGCCGCTCGCCCCCGGACAACTCGGCCGGCCGGTGATTCAGCCGGTGCGCCAGCCCGAACGCTTCGAGCAACTCGCCGGCGCGCTGCCGCACCTCCCGGGCCTTGCCCGCGTACCTCGCGCCGTACCGGACCATCCCGCTGACCGCGACGTTGTCGCTCACGCTCAGTTCCGGCAGCAGGTGATAGAACTGGAACACGAAGCCGACGGATGTGTTGCGGTACGTGTTGAGCGCCCGCCCCGACAACCCTCCGATCGCCTTGCCGCGGAATCGCACAACCGATTCCGTGCGTGAATCCGGTCGATCCAGCCCTCCCAGAATGTGCAGCAGCGTCGACTTGCCCGACCCCGACGCCCCCAGGATCGCCACCCACTCACCCTCCTGGACCGTGATCGACGCGCCGCGCAGCACGGGCACGTCCACCCGGCCCAGGCGGTAGGTTTTGTGAATGTTGTGCCCTTCGATCAGCGTCATGTACCGCGTCCGCCGGCGTTTCGCATCCGACGGCAAGCGTAGCCCCGCCGCGACCGCTTACTCTTCATCTCGCTGATGACCGCCGCTGCTGCCGCCAACACCAACGCCCCGTCCGCGTCCCGCGCCCCGGGCGCCTCCACGATCGTCGCCAGCGCCCCGGCGTCGGCGTCGTCCATCCTCGACCGCTTCATCCCCATCAGCGCCACCGACCTGCAGCGCGGGCTGATCGCCGACGCCCCAGCGCTCGGTTTTTCCCCCGACGCCCTCGCCGCCGTGCTCGACGCGATCCAGGATGCCATCGCACGCGAGACCCGCTCACTCGAACGGCACATGGCCGACGCCTACGCCCCCTTCAACCCGGACCGCGACACCCTGCCCCTCTGCCACCTCCCCCAGGACCAGACCGACGCCCAGTTCGTCGATCTGGAGCGCCGCCTGTCGTACCTCTTCGACAAAGCGAACTTCGAGCGCCTCGACGAGTTCACCATCGAATCCGCCATCAAGGAAGCCAAGACCCACGGGCTGCGCATCCGAATCCGCGCCGAACGCGTCGACAAACTTGTTATCTGGGTGCGCGGCCGCGGCGTCGTGTACAAGCGGCTCCCCCACTGGAAGTCGCCCATCCGCGGCAAGAACGTCAAGTTCCCCGTCTTCCATCGCCTCGGCGTCCTCGCCAAACTCAAGCAGGATCCCTTCGTCCACCTCAAACTCTTCCGCGATGTCCCCGTCGCCGACATCGAAGCCCTGCTCCCACACGCCGAAGTCGGAATGAACTGGTTCGACCGTCTCAAGGTCATCGGCGGCGGCGCCGGGGCGCTGGGCACCCTCGCCGTCAAGTTCATCCAGGGCGCGATCACCCTGGCGCTGGTCAGCAAACTCCTCTGGCTCATCGCGATGGCCGTCGGCCTCATGGCCGGCCGCACCTTCCTGGGCTACCGACGCAACAAGTCACTGCGCGACGCCCAGCGCACTCGACACCTCTACTACCAGACGCTCGCCAACAACGGGGGCGTCATCAGTTGGCTCGTTGACATGATCGGTCAGGAGGAAGAGAAGGAGGCGATGCTCGCCTACGCCGTGGGCTCCGATCTCGCGCCCCCTTCCGACGCCGCCTCGAACACATATCCGGCATCGTCCATCCGCCGCCGTGCCGAGGCCTACCTGCACGATCGCTACGGCGTGCGCGTCGATTTCGACGAACCCGACGCGATCGAAACGCTCGATCGGCTCGACCTGCGCACCTCCCCCCCTTCGCAGCGCCTCCGCCCGCCCGCTCAGGCCCTGGCCTCGATCCGCGCCTACGCCGAGTCCCCCACCCCTTCGGTCTATCACGCCGCGTGCATCGACGCCCGTCGCTGACGGCCGTACCATCGCGCGATGGAGGTCCACATGGCCGTCTTCCGCACCGACCCCTACCCCGCCCTCAACTTCCAGGTCGTCATCACCGGCGTCCTCGACGACGGTTCGTCCGTCCGCGGATCATTCTCCGAGGTCAGCGGGCTCGACGTCGAGATCACTCCCATCGAGTACCGAAACGGGTCCGAAGATATCACCCCCCGGAAGTTGCCCGGACTCAAGAAGTTCACCAACATCACGCTCAAACGCGGCATCACGGGCGACCTCACCTTCTGGAACTGGATCAAGTCCGCCCTCGATGGAAACGTCCAGCGCGCCGATGGCGCCATCATCCTCCTGGATGAAAGCCGGCAGCCCGTCATGTCCTGGCGATTCCGCCGCGCATGGCCTTGCAGGCTCTCCGGCCCCGGCCTGAACGCCAAGAACAACGAAGTCGCGATCGAAACACTTGAGATATGCCACGAGGGACTGTCGATCGAGTAGCCCCGCGCCCTCGAACGCACCATGTCGAAAAAAAAGCCCGCATCTCGCGCCCGCGCGACGTCATCCAAGGTGTCCGTCCGCGCCGCGGCATCCCCGCCCCGCCCACCGGGCCGTTCCGCGGAGATCGTGCTCGACATCGAGTTCGACGCCGACAGCGCCTACATCATCCTCGCGAACTGCGGCGACGCCGCCGCCACCGATATCAGTGTCCGCTTCTCTCGTGCCCTCGTCGGCCTGGGAGGGTCGATGAACCTCTCGGAGTTACCAGTCTTCAGGTCGCTGGGTGTGCTGCGGCCCGGACAGTCAATCCGGATCTTCTGGGACGCGGCGTCAACGATCTTCGCCGCCGGACAGGCCGCTCGCTTTGCCGCGACCGTGACGTGGGGCGAGGCCGCCGGCGCCTCACGCAGCGCCACCTATCACCACGATCCCGCCGTCTTCCGCGCCCTCCCGCGGCGCGTGCACCCCGCGCCGGGTTGACCGGCGTGTCCTGCTGCCCAGACCGCCCGCAAACGCCGGCTCCCCCGATCGACCTTCGTCGTCGGGGGCGCCGAGCGGACGCACACGGTCACTCTCGGGTCCTCTGGCCTTGCCTTGCGAACGTGCTGTGTGCCAAGCCCTCAGTTGACCAGCGAGGTCGCGCTCTCGATCGCCTGCACGACCTGCCGAAGTTGGAACGGCTTCTTGAGATACCCGTCAAACCCGCTGGCGCGCAGCGACTGGAGTTGCCCGTCGGTCATCTTCCCGCTCATCGCGATGACCCGTGTGATCTGGAAATCATCGTCCTTGCGGACGAAGTTCACGACCTGCCGAGGGTCGCCCTCGGAGAGGTGCGCATCGACGAGCATCACGTGCGGGCGGAACCGCTCGCATTCCGTCCCCGCCTCGAACCCGTTCGCCGCCGCTCGCACGTCGTAGTTGGTCTGTTCCTTGAGCCCGCGCTCGAGCAGGTCGCGGACCTCGGCGTCGTCATCGACAATGAGCACCCGGATCTTGCCCCCCCCGACCGAATCGAACGGGATGTTGTGCTGCTTCATGAAGCGGATCAACTTGGACACCGGAATTCGCCGGTCCTTCGAGCCAGGGATTCGATATCCCTCCAGCGCCCCGGAATCGAACCACTTCGAAACGGTGCGTGGAGCGACATTGCAGATCTTGGCAACCTCGCCGGTCGTGAGGACATCCTTGTCAAACAGCATTGTCTCTTCCTCTATGAGCAACGGAACGTGACGGTCAGGCGCATGCCGACGGCGCCGATGAGATGCAAGATCGGCCTGATCCCGCGCGATCTTCATCACCCGCACGATCCGCACGCTGAGATTGACGTTCTGGGACCTCCACGCCCGCGCAGCATCCGCGCTCGCGCCGGGGCCCCCGCGTCCACCCACCGGTTCACCCGCGGCACGGCACGTTCAGCGCCTCGATCCCCACCGCCCGTCGAGTCAACGTGTCCAGCCGCACCATCACCCCGCACGCCCGCGCATCGTCGCTCGCCACATCCAGCGGCACCGGATATTGCTGCGCCATCGCCCGCACTGTCGATTCGGCATTGCGCCCGATCACCCCACGGTGCGGGCCCGACATCCCAAGGTCCGTGATCGCCCCCACGCACTGCTCAAGGATCCGCGCATCGGCCGTCTGCACGTGCGTGTGCGTCCCCACCACCGCGACCACCCGCGCCGCCCCGTTCCCCGTCCAGCGCGACGCGCAGTGCCACGCCATCGCCTGCTTCTCGCTCGTCGTCTCCCCGTGCACCTCCACGATCACCATCGCGTCCTTCTCTACCACCTCCGAGATCTCCCGGTCCACCGCCGTGAATGGATTGTCCGACGGGATCGGCATGAACAGCCGCCCCAGCACCGTCACGACATACAGCGGCGGCGTCTCCTGGCTCACCCCGATCCGAATCACCCGCTTGCCCGGCGCCTCGCGCGCGAGGTTCGCCGGGCGCGAGATCGGCTCCGCCGGGTCTTCCAGCACCGGGATGATCGCCCGGTCCTTGTACACGTGGTCGCCCAGCGTCACCGCGTGCACGCCCGATCGCCGCAGTTCGCGGTAGTTGTCCGGCGTGATCCCCGCCCCCTGCCGGGAGTTCTCCCCGTTGACGATGATCACCGACACCCCGTGCGTCTCGCGCAGCGTCGCCGCCGCCTGCGCCACCGCCCGCCGGCCCACGCTCCCCACCACGTCCCCAAGGAATGCGATCCGTAGTTCAGGCACGCGGCCCCCGCTCGCCCCCGCCCGGCGCCCCCGCGTGCGATTCCAGCCGCTGCAGCGTGCTGCTGGCGATCAGCCCCGGTACAAACGGATGAATCTGGAACTTGTGCCGCGGCAGCACCCGCACCACCCACGCCTCGCGCGGGGACCGCGTCGGCTCAAACCGGATCACGAACCGGTGCGACCCGTCCCGCATGTCCCGGTCGTGCTGCATCTCCAGTGACCGCACATGCTGGAGCTCCCCGTGGCTGTCCAGTTGTCCGTGCGAGAGTTGCACCAGCACGTCCTCCGGCCCCAACCCGTCCAACTCCACCACCGCCGACACATCCATGATCGGACGACCCCGCCCCGGCTCGCTCTGCACGTCGTTGACGTGCACGCGACGCCAGTGCGACCGCAGCCGGTCGATGTGGTCCGACAGCGACCGCGCGGGTTGCAGATTCCCGGCCTCCAGCCGCATCGACGCCTGGTGCGCCGGCACGTAGTACCGCTCGGCGTACTCCATCACCATCCGGTGGGTGTTGAACCGCGGCGCCAGCTGCTGCATGCACCGCCGCATCCGCCCGGTCCATCCCCGGGGCACCCCCGCGCTGTCCCGTTCATAGAACTCGGGGATGAGCTGGTGCTCCAGCAGCCGGTACAAGGCATCGCTCTCGAACTGCTCGCGCTGCGCGTTGGGCGTGTCGTCGTCGAACGTACCGACGCTCTCGACGTGAAAACCCAGGTCGCTGGCGAACCCCTCGTCCCACCACCCGTCCAGCGTCGAGACGTTGATCACCCCGTTCATCGCCGCTTTCATCCCCGACGTGCCCGACGCCTCGAGCCCGCGGATCGGCGTATTAAGCCACGCGTCGCACCCCCGCACCAGTTGCCGCGCCACCTCGATGTCGTAGTCCTCGATGAACACCACCCGGTCCTCGACCTTGCTCGCACGCGCGAACCGGATGATGTCCTGGATCAGCCGCTTCCCGCCCGTGTCTCCCGGGTGCGCCTTGCCCGAGATCACGACCTGCACGCCGCGCTCCGCCCGCAGCAGCCGCAGCAGCCGCTCGGGATCGCGCAGCAGCAGCGTCCCACGCTTGTACGCCGCGAACCGCCGCGCAAACCCGATCGTCAGCAACTCCGGGCTCAGCACCCGCGCCGCGACGCCCAGTTCCAGTTCGCCCGCTCCTCGCGACTGAAGTTGCGACCGCACCCGCTGCCGGCAGAACGACACCAGGTCCATCCGGCTGGCGCTGCGAACCCGCCACAGTTCGCTGTCTTCCACGCCGCTCAGCCGCTCCCACGAGCGCGAATCCTGCGGCGTCTCGCGCCATCCGCGACCCACGTGCCGGTCCAGCATCTCCGCGACCCGCGGGCCCACCCACCCGCTCGCATGCACCCCGTTGGTCACGTGCCCGATGGGGATGTCATCCCGTGGCGTCCCGGGCCAGATATTCCGCCACATCCCCCGCGACACCCGCCCGTGCAGCCTCGATACCCCGTTGGCGAACCGCGACATCCGGATCGCCAGCACCGCCATCGAGAACGACTCCGATTGATCCGCCACGTTTTCTCGCCCCAGCGCCAGCAGCCCCTCCATGTCCAGCCCCAGCGAGTCGTGGTACGACCCGAAATAGTGCGACACCAGCGACGGTGAAAAGCGATCGATCCCCGCCGGCACCGGCGTGTGCGTCGTGAAGACGTGCCCCGCCGCCGTCGCTTCGCGGACCTGGTCAAACGTCCCCCCGCTGCGCTCCCGCGCCATCCTCGTCCTCTCCAGCGACATGAACCCGGCGTGTCCTTCGTTCATGTGACAGACCGTCGGCTCAAGCCCCAGCGCCGCCAGCGCCCGCACCCCCCCGATCCCCAGCACGATCTCCTGCCGGATCCGCATGTCGTGATCCCCCAGGTACAGGCTCCGCGTGATCTCGCGGTCCTGCTCCGTGTTCTGCGGCAGGTCCGTGTCCAACAAATACAGCGGCACCCGCCCAACGTCCGAGCGCCACACCCCGATCGCCACCTCGCGCCCCGGCAGTCGGACATGCACGATGACCTCTCCCCCTCCCGGACCCATCACCCGCCGCACCGGATGCCGCTCGAACGGCATCTCCGGCGAGCGTTCGACCTGCATCCCGTCGCCGTCCAGAGACTGGTGAAAGAACCCGCATCGATACAACAACCCCACCCCGACCAGCGGTATCCCGAGCCCCGACGCCGACTTGAGATGATCCCCGGCCAGCAGCCCTAGCCCACCCGAATAGATCTGGAAGCACTCCGCCAGCCCGTACTCCGCGCAGAAATACGCCGCCAGGAACGGCTTGCCTCCCCCGGCCGCGCCCTCGCCCCGCGGAATCCCCGGCTGCTCGTGCCACCAGCGACTCGACGTCACATGAGTTTCAAGCTGGCGCCACGCCGCCGCCGCCGCACCCACGAACGCCGGATCCGCCGCCAGTTCCTGCAGCCGAACGTCCCCGGCTTCCAGCAACACCCGGATCGGGTTGTGATTCGTCCGCTCCCACAGTCGTGGGCTCACCCACGCGAATATGTCCGCCGCGCTGCTCACGCTCGCGACCGATGTCCCATCAGGCGGGGCCGCCCACGTCCACCAGAAGTTGTACGCCAGGTCGAGCAGCGGCTTGAGCGGCGCTGGCATGTTCGCAAGGGCCGCCGGCGTTTGGAGCGAAAAGTGTGTCATGGGATCCGAAAGAATCCCCCCCGAGCCGCACAGCATAGCGAGCCGGACCGACACGCTTTTAGACCCGCCGCCCGCATCTTCCTCCGTCCGTGCGTCGCCGCGCTCACCCGGATTGCAAAACCAGCCGCGGGCAGGCACCCGTGGCTGGTCGGTCACTCAATCGATGATCCCGCCGCACCACCCGCCCTGCGGCGCTCGGCGCGCCGTCAGTTTCCCAGCACCACGATCTCGACACGCCGGCTCGCGGCCTTGGTCGCGCGCGGCTTGGCCGAGCCCATCCCCACCGCCGAGATCCGGTCCGACGGAATCCCCTTCGATACCAGGTAACTCTGCACCGCCTCGGCTCGCGCCTGGCTCAGCGCTTCATTGGTCGGGTACACCTTCTTCATCTTGTTGGGCGGATCCGTATCCGTGTACCCTTCCACTCGGATGTCGTGCCCCGAATATCGAGAGCGCAGCGTGCTCGCCACGCGGTCCAGTTCCTTCTTTGCTTCCGCTTTCAGCGTCGCCTGACCCGACGCGAACAGCACGTCGCCCGCGACCTCGATCGTCACGCCCGGGCCGCGGTTGCCGCCCGTGTTGCCGCTGTTCCCACCGCCGTCATTCGTATTGTTGTTGTTCCCTGCCTGCTTCCCGGCATTCGCCTGCGCCGCCGCCTGGGCCTGCTGCAACTGCTGCTGCAGCGCGGTGTTCGACGCCGCCAGTTGCGACTTCTCATCCTGCAGCGACGCGATCTCCGCGTTCAGGGCCGTCATCTGATCCTCGTGCTGCTGGTTCTTGCACCCGCCCAGCACCACCAGCCCCAGCGCCAGCGCGCCGACGCCCGTTGCCAGCCGGCCCAGCCGTCCGAACCGTCCATTTCCCGCGTTGCAACCTGTCACTTCGTTCATGTCGATCTCCAAACCACGTGGCCCAGCATCCGTCCCCAATGAATCCCCGTTCTTCCTGAAGCGGCGCAAGGCTAGTCCGGCGCCGATGCGTGTCAACTACCCGACAGACTCCCGGTTCCGCTGGCCCCGCTGATCTTGCCGCGCGCGAACGCCCCGCGCCTCCCGCCCTACCACTATCGGCACGCACGCGCGCGCCGGATCAAACTCCGCCTCACTCGCTCTCGAATATCCGCCCCCGCACGATTACAGTTGCCCAAGGGCCATCGCCCCAACAGGAGTCGCCCGTGTCACACCGCCCCCGCGCCCTGGTCATCCGAACCGCCGGCACCAACTGCGACGCCGAGATGATCCGCGCCTTCCAACTCGCCGGCGCCTCCACCGACCTGCTCCACCTCGAACGCCTCATCGCCGATCCCGCTCGGCTTGAGTCCTACGACCTCCTCGGGTTCCCCGGCGGGTTCTCCTACGGCGACGACGTCGCCTCCGGCCGCCTGTTCGCCATGCGCGCCCGCGAACGCCTCTACCCCGCCCTTCGCAGTGCCGCCCTTCGCGGCTGCCCCATGATCGGCGCCTGCAACGGCTTCCAGGTCATGGTCCAGGTCGGCCTCCTCCCCGGGCCCGGAACCGGGGGTTCCGACCCACGCTGGCCTGCCGATCGTGCCCCCGACCAGACCGTCGCCCTCTCCCACAACTCGGGCGGCTCCTTCATCGATCAATGGGTCCGCGTCGAGTTCCCCGCCGAGTCCCGCTGCGTCTGGACCGCCGGCATCGCCGATCGCTTCAAGCCAAGCCTTCGCGACGACGTCCTGCGACTCCCCATCGCTCACGGCGAGGGCCGATTCATCCCCGCCACCGGCGCCCTTCTCAGCGCCATCGAGTCCGGCGGCCAGGTCGCCGTGCGCTACATCGACAACGTCAACGGGTCCGCCAACGCCATCGCCGGGATCTGCGATTCCTCCGGCCGCATCTTCGCCCTCATGCCCCACCCCGAGCGGTACCTCTCCTGGTTGCATCACCCCTACTGGACCAGGCTCGGGAGCGAAATCCGCTCCGGCGGCCTGGAGACCCCCGGCCTGATGATGTTCCGAAACGCCGTCGAGGCAGCCACACCCTCCCGTGTCTGACCGCCGCACCCCGGGCATCATCCCCGCATCGCTCGACAAAAACAAACAGACCCCGCTTCCGCGGGGTCCGACGCGAGCCGCACACGGCCATCCGTTCAGGCCTTGACGGGTTCGCCCGGCAACCACGCCGGCCGCGGCACCGAAGGATCCGACGGATCAATGTGCACCTTCCGACCGTGGAACACGACCTTCCCGTGACCGATCGAATACAGCGTGTTGTCGGCCCCCATCTTCACGAGATACCCCGCCTTGAACGGCGTGCCGACCTGACGCACGATGATCGACCCCGGCTGCGCCGTCTCCCCGCCGTACAGCTTGATGCCCCGATACTTCGGGTTGGAGTCACGACCGTTCTGAGTGGAGCCTTGCCCCTTCTTGTGTGCCATACGTCACCTGTACAGAATCCGAATATCCATCGCCCGCCCCGCTTTCAAGCGAGCGAAGATCATAGCCGCACTCAGCGCATGATCCACCGCGGCGATTCTTCCCGCTCGATCACCTCTCCCAGCATCTGCGACATGTCGCCGCTCGCGTGATACTTGATCTGAAGCGTCTTGCGCAGCACCACCCGCTCCTTCGTGGCCGGCATCTCCACGCTCGTCGTCTCGCCGCTGAACCCCGCCGCGAAGACAGTCATCGAGTTGACGTTCAGGTTGTTCGCCGGCCAGATCACGAGCCCGTCCTTGGCGTTTTCTTTCCCTTGCATCAACTGCCCGATGATGCTGATCTGGTCTTCGATGTACTTGTTTTCGGTTTCTTTCAGCAGTTCGCGGGTGACGTGCGTTGGAACGCCGATCCCCGATCGAAAACTGCCGTATTCCGTCGAAAGCTCGAATGAAGGAGCAAACAGCAGGTCTTCGCCGCTGTTGTTGATGACGCGATAGGTCAGGTAGAAATAAGCGTGCGGCACGCCATCGGTTTCCACCGTCGTCAGCCGCAACGGTCCGGGCTCAATTTCAAGCTGCCAGCGACGAGGAATGGCTTCCGGTTCAGGAGGCGTTAGTGCCATTCCCAGAATGGGAGCGCACCCCGCCGCGATCACAACCCCCAGCATCACGCGGGCAACCATCTGCCGCATGCGTGCACCGGGGGCTGCCGGAATAAGCTTGTTCAGAACTCTGATCATTCGCCAACTCCAGTTCGCCTCGTTCGGGCCAGGGCGCGTCACAGTGGGGCTTCCCCGGGGGGAAGCCAGAAGTGTACTGACTTTTCCCTTTCCGTCAAATGCAGGTCCGCGGATGCAGCCACCCGATGAACAACTCGCCGCGATCGCGAACTCACAGGCCCCCGCGCGCCGGCTCGGCCCGCCGGCGCTCCCCGCCGAAGTTGACGGCCTGACCGTCGTGCGCGTCCCCCCGGACCTGCGACTCCGCGCCGCGGAGCGGATTGTCGGATCCGCCGGCGACGGCCGGGGCGGGCGCGAAGCCGCCGCACGCGCCTTCATTGAATCGGCGGGAAAGCTCGGCATCGACGTCTCGCTTATGTGGGGCACCCTCGACCCCTCCGGGAGGTACTTCCACCAGGTTTGCCTCGTCGTCATCGGAGCCGGACGAACCGGCATGCTCTTCCTCTCCGATGACGACGATCACTCGACCTGGGATTTCGGGCTCCCCGCCGTCGAGCGCATCCGCCAGCGCGACGCGGCGTCGGGGATCGCGCAGCGCCGGGCGATCCTCGAACACCTGTGCGACTTCCTCGCGTCGCTGCGCGGGACGATCGAGCCCGGCGCCGCCGCTCGACCCCGCCGCTCGCCGCGCGTCATCCTCCCGGGGCAGCAGAGCGTCATCCTCGTCCAGGCGCTCCTGGAGACCTCCGAGCACGAAGCCGCGGTCGCCCTCTCGGGCGCCGGCTTCATCCGCCTGGGCGATCTGGCCTACATGCGCCGACCCCTCGCGGGCGCCGCGTCCAGACGCCAGACCCGCGCCGACTCGCCCAACTGGCCCCCGGGCATCACGGTCCGCCCCCTCTCACAGATCGACGCCAGCGAGCACGATGAACTGCTCGCCCGCGCCCTGGCCCGGTCCTACATCGACACCCTCGACTGTCCCGAACTCTGCGGGCTGCGCTCCGTCGACGACGTCATTGATTCGCACCGCGCCGTCGGCACCCTCGACCTCTCCAAGTGGTGGATCGTCCAGGAACACGGCCAGGTCGAAGGCGCCATGCTCCTGAGCGCCTGCCCCGAGCAGACGCCCGCATCGGTCGAACTGGTCTACCTCGGCCTCTCGCCGTCGCTGCGCGGCCGCGGCCTCGGCGCGGGCCTGCTCAAGATGGGGCTCGCCGCCGTCAGTGGGGGGGCCGCCGCCTCGATCACCTGCGCCGTCGATTCACGCAACGCACCGGCCATGAAACTCTACAAGCGGGCCGGGTTCCAGCGATTCTCGCTCCGCGTGCCCATGGTCAAGGGCCTCGGCCCCCCCGAGTCCGCTTGAATCCGCGCCTGCCACGGCATGCGCAGGCTCCGCCACTTGTTGCATTCGTGTCGGCCATCCGCTACCACATCTCAATCTCTCCCCCAATCAGGGTTGAGCCCCGCCACGCTGTGGATAGCACGCCAGAGCGAATTTGGTATAGTAGATTGAGGCCGCCACCTCGCACCCCAGACGGATGCACGCGGCCGATGGGGAACAACTCACATGGGAAGCGATGAACAAACGTTTCGCGACGCCACCGGCGTAGTGAAGTGGTTTGACTCCCGCAAGGGCTACGGCTTCATCATCGGGCCTAACGGGCAGGACGTCTTTGCTCATTACAACATGATCGTCGGCAACGGATTTCGCATCCTAAAAGAAGGATGGCACGTTACTTATGACGCCGAGTTGATCAACAAGCGCTGGCGCGCCACCCGCGTCGTCCTCCCACCCGGCGCCTTGGGAGATGATCCCCCACGCCGCCCCCGCGGCGGTCAGGATCCGCCCCCCCACGGTCCCGCTGGTCCCGCTGGACCCGCTGGGCCCCAGGACGGCTCCAGCACCGGCGGGTCAAATCACACGCCCACCCCCACTCCGGAGATTGTCATCCGCCCCCGCTCGCCTCGGCGCCGAACGCCTGACGACTCCTCGCGCGATGCCGCCCCAGGCCACGGACCCGGCACGCCATAACCATCGCTCGAACAACCCGGCGGGTCCGCCCGGACTGACCCCGCGCGGCTGGCGGAGTATGCTTTGCCTTGGCGCGACTCCCGCGAGCGTGCCGCCGCAGGAGACGCGCCATGGCCCATCACAAATCCGCCGATCCCAATGTGTTCATCCTCCCGGACGTGGGCGAAGGCGTCCACGAAGCCGAACTCATCAAGTGGTGCGTCCAGGTCGGCCAGCACGTTGACGAAAACCAGACCCTCGTCGAACTCAACACCGATAAGGCCCTGGTCGAAATCCCAAGCCCCCGCTCGGGAGTCATTGCCCAACTCCACGGCTCCGTCGGCGAAATCCTCAAGGTCGGCAACCCCCTGGTCTCGTACGTCCCCGAGGCCGGCGCCGCCCCCGCGCATAAGAACAACGGCTCGTCGGCCCACCACGCCCCCGCCCAGCAGTCCAAGGACGCCGGGTGCGACATGGGCTCCCAGATCGCCGGGAATCTCCCCGAAGAATCGCAGGACGCCGGCACCGTCGTCGGCTCATTGTCGGCCAACCCCGGCGTCGAAGCCGCTCCCGGAAAAGTCCTCGCAACTCCCGCCGTCAGGCGCCTGGCGCGGGATCTAGGCGTCGATATCACGGCCGTCACCGGCACCGGCATGGGAGGCCGCGTGACCGAAAAGGACGTGCGTTCCGCAGGAAGCGGCGCGTCGGCCCCCCCCGCGCCGGCGAAACCCGCCCCCGCCACCGGCGCCCCGAAAACCGCCCACGCTGGCGCATCCTCCAAGCCCTCCGAGTCCCGTCGCCCCTTGCCCGCGCCTCGGCCGCAGGCTCAACCGGCCCAGCATGCGCCCGCTGCCTACTCACCCTCACAGCCCGGCTACTCCTTTCCGCCACAGGCCCCCATGCCGCCCTATGGCTACCTCCCCTACCCGCCGCCGCCGGCGTACTACTTCCCGCCGCCAGCCATGCCCTTCCCGTACGCGCCTCCGCCCGCCTACGGCTACGCGCCCCATCCTGCTTACGCCCCCCCGCCGGGCGCTCTCCAGCCCCTACCGGGATATGTCCCCTCGCTGGGCCATCGCCCCATCCCCGATCCGGCCCAGACCTCGCAGGCGTCCGCGAACTCGCCCGAAGCCCGCGTTCCCTTCCGCGGCGTCCGCCGAAATATCGCCACGCGCCTGCGAGAGTCCGTCAACACCGCCGTCCATTTCACCGTGGTCGATGAGGCCGACGTGACCGCGCTGGACGACCTGCGCCGACAGGTCGCCGCTGAATCCGGTGAAAAGATCAGTTTCCTCCCGTTCGTCTGCGCCGCCGTCTGCCGCGCGCTCACCGGCAAGTTCGGTGCGCTCAACGCCCGCGTCGATGACAACGCCCAGGAAATCGTCCAGCACGCCGCCGTTCACCTCGGCATCGCTACCGACACCGAGAACGGCCTGATGGTCCCAGTGATCCGCGACGCGGGCCAACTGGGCGTCGTGGACCTGGCCCGCTCGATCGCCCACGTTGCCTCGTCGGCGCGCGACCGCTCCGCCCCGCGCGAGATGCTCATGGGCTCCACCTTCACGATCAGCAACGTCGGCAGCCACGCCGGTAAGTTCGCCACCCCCGTGATCAACTACCCGGAGGTCGGCATCCTCGCGGCGGGGCGCGTCTACGACGCCGTGCTCGTGCGCGATGGTCAGGCCGTCATCGGCAAACTGATGCCCCTCAGCCTCGCCTGCGACCACCGAGTGGTCGATGGCGCCACCGCGGCGCTCGCCCTGGCGGAGATCGTCCGCCTGCTTCAGAACCCGGCGGAACTGGTGTAGCCCGCGGCGACGATTGTGACGTGTGTTCGCCCGTCTAGCGCGGCCGCGCGTGCACATGGCTCAACCGCCCCAGCGCGAACGCCCCGAGCGCCAGGCCAAGATCACGCAGCGCGATGTCGTAGTAGCCGGGAATCAACAGCAGGTTCACGATGACCCCCAGCAGCCACGCGGCGACGACGTACGCAAAGACCCGCGGCAGGATCGCCACGCCGATCCCCGCGATCACCTCGATCACCCCCACCGCCATCATGAACTCGTGCCCGTGCCCTCCCAGGATCCGCACCACGACCGGAGCCACATATTTCTCCCAGTCCGTCATGACATGGGCGAACTTGTCGAGCCCCGCCAGGATCGGCGCGACCGCGAAGCCAACCCGAAGAAGCCAGAACGCCTGGAGCGAAGCGCTGTCGGCGACGCGCCCCCGCACTCGCTCGTTCTCCGAGCCTGTCCGAATCAGAGTGGACGCCTGCATCGTCATGACCGCGCTCCCGAAGGACCGATCCACCATCGTGCGGGACGCGGATGAAATCAGCGTGAAGGGCGGATGAATCGAGCGTCGCCTCCTGCGCCGACAAATCCGCGGACCCCGATTCCATATTCGAGCCCGCAGGGTGAAGGATCATCTACGCTTGGTTTCCATCACTCGTACTCAGAGGTATCCCGCCATGCCCGCTCAGCCCTCGACACCTGCTTCTGCGTTGGACTCCGCTCCCCGCCTCCCGCTCCTCTACAGCACCTACATCGGCGATGAGCAGATCGTCAAGGCCCTCGACATGGCCGGGGTCCCGCCCCTGGCGCCGGAAGGGACCCCTCAGGCCGACATCGACCGCGCCTGGCCCGTGAAGCCTCCCAACTGGCAAGGCGACCAGCCCTGGCCCACCGCCGACAACTGGGTCCATGACGAAGCGCTCTTCATCCGCACTCACCAGGCCTTCGAGGTCTGGTTCGCCCTCATCATCCACGAACTCTCGTCCGTCATCGGCGAAGCCACCGGCCTCCTGGGCGGACCAGGCAACGTCCCGGACCCGCGTCCCGCGGATCGTGTCGCGGGCAACGCGCCCTTCGTCCCCGACGCCGCCCGCTGGCCCAGCGCGACCCGTGCCCTGCGCGATGCGATCGCGCGAGACCCGGCCATCGAGCCCGTGCTGGCCACACTCTGGATTCCCGCGCAGCGCGGCGTGGGCACGCACCTGGCCTCGGGCCAAGGCGAGTCCGCCGCCTTTGACCAGGCCCTGGGCCGCTGGACCCAGCGCCTCGACCGGGCCGCCAAGGCCCTGGCATGCACGCTGCCCTTCTTCGACGTGCTCATGACCATGACGCCCGCCAACTTCCTCGCCTTCCGCGGTCGCCTCCAGCCCGCGTCGGGCTTCGGCTCGGCGCAGTTCCGCGAGATCGAATACCTCCTGGGCCTGCGCGAACTCAACGAGCCCAAACTCGCCCCCAGCGCCGCGCGCTTCGGCGCCGACGAGCGCGAGAAATCCCAGACCTGGAGCCAGCCCGCCTTCACCGCGGCCGGCCAGCCCCTGGCGCCCCTCCAACGGCCCACTGCCCAGACCCCACGGGCCTTCGCCGGGAACATGTTCTACGTCGCCCTCACCGATTGGGGGCGCTCGCGGGTCGCCGCCCGCGCCCGAGGCGCCTCCCTCCGCGACGTCGTTTACGGGCTCTTGGACGCTTCATTCTCCGCCGCTTCTCGCCCGGACGGACCCGAGGACCGCCTCCCCGACATGCGCCCCCCCGCCGTCGACGCTTTCCTGGCCTTATGCCTGCGCTCGCTGCTGGACGATCAGTACCGAAACGCGTCTGGCGGCAGGCTCGATGCCAGCGGCGTGGAGTTGCTCCGCCACTCGATCCAAACGATGAACGAAGCGATCGTGAATCGCGAGACAGTCGCCGCCGCGCTCATCGACGCGCACCCGGCAAAGGAGCGCTTCGCGACGTTCCTGGACTCGTGCTTGGGCGTGGACCGCGCGCTCCTGCAATGGCGCGACCGCCACATCCGGTTCGTCGAGGGCATGATCGGTACCCGGGCCGGCACCGGCGGCGGGGGGGTCCGCTACCTGCGCGGGACGGTTTCGACCACGCCCATCTACAAGACCCATGGCCTCCCATGCCTCTGGCAGGCGCGGAGTTTCGTGCAGGGCCTTCCGGTTCTGGGATGAGTTCGCGCGTCGTCAGGTCAGCAGCCGCGTGAACGTGGCCGTGTACCCGATCGACCAGACGCGCCCGCGGTCGGTGCGGTCGGCCCACTCGATGCGAGTGAACGACATGTCGCTCCATGAATGCCCGTTGTGGTCCACGAGGGCGCCCACTTGCAGCGGGTGCGTCAGCAGAGCCGTGATGGTGCTGCGCAGCGTCCAGAGCGCGCCCTCGCTGGCCGCTTGAAGCCGGCCCGTCACCATCACGGTGACTTCGAGGGGGCCGACGGGAGTTGACCCCGCGGAATACGGATCGACCCGCGCGTTGACGAGCAGGTACTCGCCCTCGGCGCCCACGCTGAAGCGGTGCGGCCCGGAGTTGAAGATCCCCTGCGACTTGTACGTGCTCGACATCGTCCGCCCCTTTATTCAGGTCCCAGCATCCTCCGCGCGCTTCCGCTACCAACTCGTAGGCAGGCGTCCTCGCCTGCCTCTGGCTTCTTCTACCTTGTTGTGTCCGCGGCGCCTCTGAACGACGTGGCGTCACACCACGCCGTCGCTGGCGTCCTCGATCGCGATGGGGTCCGCCGCGCCGTCGGAGGAGATCGCCACAAGCAAGATCGATTGCAGCGCCCCGCGCAGCCGTCCGACCTCGTGCGTCACGCCCGTGATCACGCAGGTCGCCCGGACCCGACGGCGCAGACCATCCGCCGCACCGGGCGCTGTGTAGAACACCAGGTCCCCCTGTTGCCCCGGCTTGGGCGAGCCGACGTCATCGCGCAGCATCTCACGCGTGACGCGGATCGCGATGCGCCGCTCGGGCACGTCCGCAAAGATCACGTGCGGCCCCAGGTCGCCGCGCTCCAGCACGACCTTGTCGCCATGCCGGTCCACCATGACGAGCGTGACGTCCGTCCAGACCAGCGTGTCGAACTTTACCAGGGGCGGGTTGAGCACAAGCATTGGAGTTCCTCGTCGTGTGCGGGTTCGGGCGGTGGGGAATAGGGTGGGTTGGGCGGGTGGGTGGGTGGGGGGGTCAGCCGCGCATCAACTGGATCACGTTCATGCGTCGCGTGGCGTCGGCGATGCCGTCGGCGTCGGTGTCGATCCGCGCCGCCGCGAGTTTGCGTTCCTCAGCGAACAGCCGCCTGTACATCTCCGCGCGCTCGCTCAGCGGCGAACTCGTCGGCGCCAGCGCCGACGCGCCGGAGTAGATGAGGTGCAGCGCGCTCAGCGCCGTCGCGAGCCAGAGCGTGCGCTGGTTGACGATGCTCGATTCGGTGACAACACCCGGCGCGGCGGCATCCGTGGGCTCGATTCCGAGCATCCGCAGCACCTGCGTGTGCGCCAGCGCGATCTGCGGGCGGAACGTGGTCACCACGACCGCCTTGGCTCCCAGCGCGGGCGGGGGGATCGCGGCCCCCGCCGGGTCAGACCGAATCAGCGAGATGTTCGCCTTGTTCCCCGCGGTCACGCTGATGACTTCGCACGGCGTGGCGTCGTACAGCAGCACGTTTCCCGCGGTGACGCCCACCGCCTGGAAATCGCCCGACGTCAGCGTGAGCAGCGTCCCCGACAGGGACCCGGCGCCCACCAGCAGCCGCTGCCCCACCCAGCCCGCGTCGCGGAACAGGTTGGGTTCGAGCACCAGCAAATCGCGATCAGTTGCGAACATGGGATTCTCCGTGATGCAGCAAGAGTCCGAGAGTTCGAGTTTGAGAAACCGGGGCCGCCCAGCGGCTGGCTCGGCGCCCCGGGAGAAGGAGGTGGCGGTGGGTGTGACGGGCGGAGACACGGATCGGTCGGCGGAGAAGGAGCGAGCCGGCGCCGGCTCGCCCGTCTCCCCCGGGCACGAGGATCCGCTCCGACTTACGCGAGGCCGCGGATCAGCCCGTGCGCGTTCTCGTTCTTCATCTCCAGCGTGTACTCCCCGATCACCTGTCCGACTTCGGCATCGCCCGTCGCGGCGAGCGGCTTGTAGTGGAAACTGCGCTGCGCCAGCGGGAGCACCTGGATTCGGGACGAATCCAGCAGCAGCGCGGTGTCCGCCGGCACCCAGCGAGAGAGCACGACGCGGCACACCCCGAAGTCCGTTTCGTACACGCTCACGAGGCTGCGGAACTCGTCCTCGCGCGGGGCGTACTGCCGCTGCGATCCGATGAACTGGTTGATGCGGCGCTTCTGGGCCCCGCTCACGACGATTGTGTCGATCTTCGCGGACGACTGCTCCCAGATCAGGCGCATCGAGGCGTTGAGCACCTCCTCGCTCAGTTCGTTGAGCCCCGCGCCCCCGCCCGCGGGGATCCCGCCCGAGCCGGGCACGAACTGGTTGGTGGCGATGGCGGGGATGATGCCGTTCATGGTGCGGCGCACCGTCGCCGAACCCTGCTGCGCCGCGGTGGGCGCGACGCCGTTGATCACGCAGTTTTCCAGGTCTCGGAGGAGTTCGCGGATGCGCTCCTGCTTCTGGAAATCCACCTCGTCGGCGACGCCGACGCCGCGCGACGCCTGCATCGATCCGCTCACCTCGACCGAGGACGTGAAGATCTGCGTGTAGTTGCGCTTGCGGACCCGGTTCGTGTAGCGGGTGGCCGGGCGGTCGTCGCCTTCCAGGGCGGCGTTGCCGAGGATGAACAACTTCATGCCGTTGGCCAGCGCCCCGCCCGTGGTGTTGCCGTAACGTCGCACGACCGTGAGCACGTTGCCGGCGACCGCCGTGACAAACATCACCTCGCGGATCCCGTTGGGGCGAACCTGGTCGCCGACGCGGAATCGCGACCCGTTGTTCACGGTGATCGACGTGGCGTCGGTCGCGTTGGGGGTGAAGGTCGTCTGGTTGATCGTGTCGGTGTTGGGCAGCAGTTCGTCCTCGATCCACTCGTGGATCGTGCTGCTCGCCGCCCGCTTGGGATCGCCCAGGTGATCCAGGAGCGCCGTCTCGAACGGGCTCACGATCCCGATGATGTCGGAGATGTCCTCCATCAGTTCGGGCAGGTCGGTCCCCGCGGCGAAGGTTGCTTTTCCGGTAAATGGCATCGTCAAGATCTCCTGTACAGGGTGCGTGCGATATCGATCCCGCGGCAACGGGCCGCGGCTTCGGGATCACTCAGCGGGCAATGGGGGAAACGATGTCGGCCGGGCGGGGTGGTGTGAGCAAGGGCTAGGGCGTGCGGCGCATGCGCAGGTACCGCAGCAGGTCGCCCCGGAGCCCGCTGCGCAGTGCATGCTCCGCGGCGCGCAGCATCGGCTCGGCGCCCGCCGTCCCCGCGGGCTCCACGCGGACGCCCATCGTGCCGATGCGAAGCCGCGGCGGCGGGCGGAAGAGCGCGGGCTTGCGCCGACGCAGTTCCTGCACCGCCCGCCGCGCGTCGCGCTCCCCGAAGGTGCGAAGGTCGCTCATCCCCTCGGTGAGCGTCGCTTCGATCATCAGAGAAGCAGCGTCCAGGTCGATCGCCTGCGCGTCCAGCAGCGCCCCTTGGATCATGCGCCGCGCCTCTTGGAGCCAGAGTTTCCGGTTCGCCGACTCCAGGGCCTTCTGGGCTTCCTGCAATCGGGCCAGAACATCGTCGGCCGGTGGTGAGGCGTCCGCGGGCTCTGCCGGCGGGGTGGGCGGGGAGGGCGCCGGGCTCGGTTCGGGCCTGGGATCGGGGAGCGCGGGCTCCGGCACCCGAGGTTCGCCGTCCGCGGGCTGCGATGAGTCCGGGGTGATGTCGATCATGGTGTCGCTTGTCATGGTGGGTTCCTTGGTGTGCCGGCGCGAGCGGGAGACGTGGCGGTGTGATCCGGGTGGAAACGGCGCTGGGGCCTATTCGATTCCGGGGTCGGCGGGGGAGTAGCCCAGTTCGCTCAGCACCTGCTCGCGCGGCACGCCGAGTTCGATCTTGGTCTTGGCGGCGTCGAGCAGTTCGCGCTCATCGCGGGGCAGCGGGTCGGGCCATTCGATCCGAACGCCCCGGTCCGTTGGCGCGGTCTTGAGGATCCCGGCGTCGTCGAGCGCGTCGAGCACGAGCCGGCAGACCTGGGCGATCCCGCGTCCGTAGGTCACGCGCTTGCGCGCGGTCTTTGAGAGCAGGCCCAGCAGCGTGACGCGCAGCGCGTTCTCGCTCGTGAGGTTGCCGATCTTCGCGCGCACGACGCCGGACGCTAGCGGGGGCACCCCGCTGGCCTTGTCCATCGCCTCGCGGATCTGCTCGATGTGCTCGTCTTCGCCCGGCGCGTCGGCGTCGCCCCCGAACGAGTCAACCTTCGCGTCGATGTTGTCCGTCGCCCAGACTTGTCCGGGCGAGACGGGGTTTTTGTCGAATCCGTCGACGCCCTTGGCGAGGTACATCCGGAACGACTGCATCGTCACGCGGCTGGCGCGGTCGCACAGGCGAGTGTTCAGTTCGTCCTGGAGCGGGATCAGCGGTTCGACTTCGCTCAGCCCCGCGTAGGCGAACGGCTGCGAGATGTTCTGGATGTGCACGACCGGGACGACGCCGCTGGCGAGCGAGACGCGGTTCGGTTCGTCCAGCACGAGGCGGGGGCCGGCGTCACGCGCCGGCGTGGATGATCTCGATCCCGGTCCCCACGCCGCCCGGTTTTCTTCATAGACCTGCCGGTGAGCGGCGGTGAGGATCTCGGTGACGGTCACGGGTTGGGTCGCGCCGTCATCGTGCCCGCGCGTCGCCTCGCCGCGCCATCCCAGCACGCGGGAGAGCATGCTCGCGGCGCCGCCATGGCGGGCCAGAGCGATGCCGGGCTCGGCGTCCATCGGCGCGGGGTCATGCCGCTCGTACCTGATCACGTACGCCGCGAGCGTCCGGTAGTCTTCGGACGACAGCAACGCCAGCCCGCGCGTGGGCTCGACGACTTCGATTCCGACGGCGGCGGCGGCGTGGATCGCCGCCCCGTCCGTGTCGGTTCCGGCCTCGGCCGTGCCATCACGCCGGCGAACGACCAGGTCTACGTGTCCGTACACGTGCCCGAGCAGCCCGGCGTCCTGCAGCAATGCGATGCCGCCCGATGACTCCCACACGGCGTCGAGCACACGCTCGATCGTGCGCCGCGTCTGTTCATCGGCGGCGGTCGAGAGGATCGACAGCCGGCGCCCGAACATGAAATCGACCATCGTGTGGATGCGCCAGGCGATGTCGTTCTCGATGACGATCTCGCGCCGCGCGGCGGCGCGGTCGTCGAGCGCTACGGCGCTCTTTCCGACCAGCCGCGCCGGCAGTCCCCGTTCCTGCCCGAGCCGGTACAAGCGCTGCGTCGAGGCGTAGGGGCGCGACCCCAGGCCCGACTCGCATCCGGCGGCGCTGGACAGGGCCACGATCGGGTTGCGGTAGTACGTCCAGAGCGCCTTGAGCGTGGGGACCGCGCGGGATTCATGCTGCCCGATCAGGGATTCGAGCAGCGGCGGAGTCAGTCCCACGTCGGAAAACGGTTCGAGTTGATAGGGCATCGTGAACCTCGTGTGGTGGCCGGCGGATGCAGCACGGGACATTGACGATGGGCCGTGCTTCGTGCGTCCCGACACAGGTGGGCGCCGCGCGTATCCGGCGCGCGCGGTCAGGGGGCCGCGACCGGATACGAACAGCCGAGCACGCGAATTCCCGCGTATGCGTGTTGATTTTTTTTTTCGCATTCGGTCGCCCGCGGGATCCGCGGCGCGCGCCGCCGGTGCTACTTGCCCGCTTCGTCCCGCGCCCAGACGACTGGTAGCGGGTCGATCACGCTGATCTTGCGCGGGGGGAGGCTCACCGGCTGCTCGATCCCGCCGAGAATTGCCGGGACCAGCAGCGGCTGCCCCGGCGGGGCGGGCCGGCCCGGTTCAATCACCAGGTCGCGCACGGGGCCACCGCGCGCGAAGTCGAACTGACGGAAGGGAAGCCCGCCGCGAGAGACGCGTGTGAGCGACACGGCCCCGCCGCCGGCTTCGAGGTGCCCGGAGATCGCCTGGACTACGAGCGTCCGTACCGTCGCCTCGCTCGGGTTGGAGGGAGTGTGATCATGGGTCGGTGCCCACGCGAATCGCATCCACGCCGCGGGGCACGCCCGAAAGAGCACGATGCCGGGAGCGGGCAGGTGCAGGTCGCCGGCAAAGCCTGCGCCGAGCAGGATCCTCACCACCGCCGCCGGGTGGTCGGCGATCAACGATTCGCTCCGCACAGTCCACTGATAGTCGGGGTCGCTAGCCGACGCCAGCGCCCCCCGGGCATCGGCGATCAGCCCCGCGAGGGCGTCGTGCACCGGGCTCGGCAGCCACAGCGTTTCCAGGGTCATCGAGTCGCGCCGGATGAGCATCTCGGCTTTGTCGAGAGCCAGGGCTCGCTCGCCCGGCGGGCCGCACCGGTCGAGCGCATCGATCTCTGCCAGTGCGTGCGTGACGGCTTGCAGCGAGACGATCGCCGGCACCGCCGCGCGCCATCGGTCGCCCTCCGCGTCGCGCGGGAGGGCAAGCGACGCCTTGGCCAGGGCCGTGCTGTGCGCCAGCAGCCCCGCCCAGGACATGCTTTCTGGGCCGCTCGTCATGCCGGATCGTACCGGGCGCTCGCCGATGGACGCACGCCGCCCCCCCCGCGAGGAATCTGGTTCCGTTCGGCCCAGTTTCGCGCCAGCGCGGTCTTTCCTACACTTACGCCGCACGATTGCCGATGGCGAGCGGGTGCGTCTCCCGGTCCGGTCCTGAATGAGCGTGCACTGTGAGGTTGAACATGATGCGAGGAATTCGTTCGATGGTTCTGAGCGGCGTGGGAGCCGGCGCGCTCGTGGCGCTCTCGGCCGGCGCGCTCGCCGATAACTCCAACGTGGCGTACGCCTGGAAGAAAGATGCCAAGTTGTACTACCGCTGGACGGAGGGGACCGGCGTCAACATGAAGGCCGACGCCGGCATGGAGTCCGTCACCCAGAACGGGCGCGTCTCCACCGTCACCTGGGACATCAAGGACGTGGATGCCGCCGGCCTCGCGACAGTCAAGATGACCTACAACGGCTTCTCGATGAGCGTGCAGCTCCCCCGCACGACCGAGCCGCTCAAGTGGGATTCGCTCGTCCCCGCCACGACCGACGCCAGCAACCCCATGGCGATGATCTTCGGGCACCTCATCGGTGAATCCATCACGTTCAAGGTCGATGCCCGCGGGATGGTCCACAGCGTTGAGGGCATGGAGGACCTCGCCAAGAAACTGCGCCAGGTCGCCGTCGATACCCCCGGCGCCGGCACCTTCGTCAACGGCATCGAGGTCACCTTCACCGCCAATCAGATGAAGGCGAACCTGGAGCGGGTGCTCTCCGGGAACCCCGAGAAGAAGGTCGCGCCGGGCGATTCCTGGACCGACGAGTTCACCCTCCCCAACGCCCAGCTCGGCTCGTTCAATCTCGCCCGCACGCACACGCTCGATTCGATGAGTTCCGAAGCCGCCACGATCTCCACCAGCGTCGTCGTGACGCTCAACGAACCCAAGGCGGACGACCCCAAGCGCGCCATGTTCTCGATGATGAGCCCCGAACTCAAGAAGGGGACGGGGACCGGACTCCGCACCATCAACCTCACCGACGGGTGCCCGCAGCAGTCGACGCTCACCCTCTTGACCGAGATCGCCATGTCCGGCGGCGGGATGAAACTCACCAACGCCAGCACCTGGGAGTTCAAACTCGAGCGCCTGACGCAGCTCCCGCCGCAGGCCGTGATACCTGGCGAAACACCGATTCCGGTCCCCCCCTCGCCACCCAAGACGACGCCCCCCGTCGAGGGCGACTCCAATCTGACGCCGCATCCCAAAAAATGACGCCGCGTCGTCTCACTGGCACGATACCTCGAACGATCGACGTGACGTGCCACCGGGACCGATCAGGAAGCGCATCGATTTGCCGCATCGCGGGCACCGGCCGACATAGGCGGTGCCCGCTTCGTTTTTGTACGCCCGTGCATACGCCCCGGCGCATCGGAAATGCAGACCCAGCCAGCGCGATCCACCGGATCCCGATTCGCTCCCGGCGGGACTGGTGTGCCGCGCGCCCGAGAGCAAGTCGATCTCCACCCTGTCCGCACGCGCCTTCCGCATGACAACCACTATCGTCACGCAAAGGGGCCGAAGATTGAAGCGGCGCGTCAGGAGGATTGCCGAGCGCCGGCCGTGCTTCACCGCACCCCGCGGCGCCCCTCAACCCGCAACTCTTGCGCGGCCATCAATAGCCTGCGCCGGACTTGGAAGCGCCCAAGCCCGTGCCCCCGTCTACTGCATCACTCGGCCGGTACCCGGGCACGACCGCTCCGCTCCGATACGCCTGGGCGATCCGGTCATGCCATTCCAGGAGATACGGCTTCAGCCTCGGGTTGCGCGTGGGATCGTGCTTGAAAGACTTGGCCTGGTCGTACGCGGGATCGAATGCGTCGCCGTGGATGATCTGCTGATAGAGAATCACGCAGCCGCTGGTGCGCTGCGAACCGGTCGCGCAATGGACAAGGACGGGCTGGTTGGCCGGGCTCGCGATGATGCGCAGCGCCCGGACGTACGCGTTCGGGTCCCCGGTGCCGTCTCCTTCGAGGGGGAAGACGAATCGCTTGATGCCGAGCGCATCGGCGGTTCGCTGCGCGATCACGCCCCCGACCGGGTCGCGGTCGTAGGCGCCCAGATCAACAATGGTGCGGATGTGATACAGGTCGTGCACGCGTCGAAGGGCGGCGGGCGTCAGGGCCGCCGAGCGGTACAGCACGCCGGGCTCCACGATGCCGAAGTTCTTGGGTTCAAACTGCCACCGGACGCCGGCGAACCAGGCGATCGCCGCCGCCGCCGCCAGTACGAGGGCCAGCGCTAGCGAATCACGAACCCAATGCCGAGACGGGCGCGAGGCGCCATCTGGATGTTGCGGAGTGTCCGCGGGCCCGGTCATGAGGGATCATACGCGCTCACGCGGTTTTGCGTACCGGCGCGACGGATTCGAGGGTCCGCGTGTCAGCGACAAGCACCGATTGGGTCTGGTTCTCCGGGATGGCCTCGTCCCGAGCCGATCGCTGGCGGAGTTGCTGGGAGATCCGGTGCAGTTCCCGGTGGGTGCGGGCCCGCGACGCGATATCCGGGACCAGCAGCACGCGCAGGCACATGCCCGACGGGCGAATCACCTTTGACACGCGCAGCGACAGCGGAGCCGGGAGATTCTCGATGTCCCCGCGGATCGGGCTCCGGGCGTAGCAGCGGTCAAACTCGCTCATCACGGCGCGCACGCGCTGCTCAAGCAGCGGCGGCGGCCCCATCACCACGAATCGATCGTCACCCAGGTGGAAGACCCTGAATGTCGCTTCGGTCTGCACCACGATGTCGCGCAGCAGGTCGCCGAGCGTGCGGATCAGTTGATCGCCCAGTTCGTACCCGAACGCGGCGTTGTAGTCCGTGAAGTGCCGGATGTCGATGAACGCCGCGTCGGTCGGCGATCGCGCCGGCGCCACGGGCGTCGCGGGCGAGTCCGCCCCGAAATCCATCGGCAACTGCAAGGCGACCGAATGTCCCACCAGCTCGTCGATGAACTGATCCGCCTTGGCGCGCCCCGGCAGCCCGGTCAGCGGCACGCGCCCCCCGAACGCCGTCCTTGACTCCAGCACCGCCGCGTCCAGGATGTCCCGCACGTTCACCACGCCGACCACTTCGCCCAGTTCCGACAGCACCACCGGCTGCAGCAGTTCCGCCTCTTCGCGCACGCTCACCAGTTGCAGCGCGTCGTGGATCGCCGCTTCGGGCGAGAGCGTGCACGTCCCCACGAGCGTGATCGCCGAGATCTCCCGGCGCGACCCGGCCAGTCGCGCTTCGGCCAAGACCCGATCCCGCGAGCACCACCCCACAAACCGCCGTCCGCACTGCACCACCACGCCGGGCACCCCGGCCTTGCGCAGGAGCATCCCCGCGACCTCTCCGATCGTCGATGTCGATTGCACCACCGTCGCCGGCTGGCACATGCGCCGCAGCGTCGCCCGCCCCGGCACGGCGGACAGCACGGGCTCGAGCGTCGACCATCGGTCCCGCAGTTCCGCCGCGTATCCGGGATCATCGATCTGCGCCCGCGTCGCCGGCCGCGCCAGGAAGAACCCCTGCGCGAATCGCACCCCCAGGGATGCCACCATCGCCAGTTCTTCCCGCTTCTCGACCCCCTCGGCGATCACGTTCACGCAACTCAGTTTCGCGAAGTGCACGAAGAAGCGCACCATGTTCTGCTTGAACACGTCCGTGTCGATCGATCGGATGAACTCGCGGTCCAACTTCAGCCACTGCGGCCTCAGGAGCATGATCCGGTTCAGCCCGCTCGCGCCCGCGCCCACGTCGTCGATCGCAATCTCGACGCCGAGTTTCCGCAGCGCCATCGCCTGTTCGTGCAGTCCATCCACGAACTGCTCGTCCGACAACTCCGTGATCTCCAGCACGACCTGGTTCGCGCAGAGCGCCGACTCCGGCCCGAGCATCGCTTCGATCTCCGCGCGGAATCGAGGATCCACCACGACGTCGGGCGTGCAGTTCAGGAACAGCCGGGTGTTCGCCGGCCATCCGTTGGCGGACTCGACCGAGACGCGCCGCGTGACCTCTTCAAGCGGCCAGAGCATCCCGTGCAGGGCCGCGTGCTCGAACAGTTCGCCGGGGTTGGAAAACCCGCTCTCGGCCCCTGGGCGCGCCAGCGCCTCGAACGCCACGATCGTGCCGTCCTGGAGATCGACGATCGGTTGAAACGCCGCCCGCACGTTTCGGGTCTTCACGAGTTGCCGCAGCCGGTCGTGCATCCCGTCCGGCGCGGATGGGGGGTCGCTCGGGTCGTTTTGTGGTTGTTTCCACGGTGTCATGGCGCGGTGCTGCCGAGGCGTCAAGGGCTCACGATGTTGATCGGCTGGCCGAGTACCGGACTTCTCCGCCTTCTCACGGATTCACCTTTGGCCGCAACGCAAGTTCGCCGGCGCACGATACCATCGCGCAGGTCATGCGCGTACACTGGCGTGCCCCGCCCCTTTTGGCCGGACTCGATATCGTTGCCGCCATGAGCCTGAACCCCGTCCGTATCCGCCGCGCTCTCCTTTCCGTCAGCGACAAGACGGACCTGATTCCATTTGCCCGCACCCTGGAGTCGCTCGGCGTCCGGATCGTCTCGACCGGCGGCACCGCCCGGGCCCTCACGGAAGCGGGAATCAGCGTCACCCCCATCGAGCAGGTGACAGGCTTTCCGGAGATCATGGACGGCCGCGTCAAGACCCTCCATCCGGCGGTCCACGGCGCTCTGCTGGGGAAGCGATCCGATCCCGAACACGTCGCCGCGATGAAGGCGCACAAGATCGAGCCCATCGACCTGGTATGCATCAACCTCTACCCCTTTGAACGCACCGTCTCCGAGCCCGGCGTCACCCTCGAAGAAGCCATCGAGCAGATCGACGTCGGCGGGCCGGCGATGATCCGCGCCGCCGCCAAGAACTTCGAATCCGTCACCGTCGTCACCTCCCCGGCGCGATACGACGACGTGGCCAACGCCCTGGCCCAGAACGACGGGTGCACCAGCCTCGAACTGCGCGCCGAACTTGCCGCGGCGGCGTTCGCCAAGGTCGCCGAGTACGACGCCGCCATCGCCGCTTTCCTCAGCCGGCGCACGCCACAGGCCTTTCCCCAGGTGCTCCGCCTGTCGTACACCAAAGTGGACGAACTGCGCTACGGCGAAAACCCGCACCAGGCCGCCGCGCTCTACCGCGATCCCGCCTCCACCGGCCCGACCATCGTCAACGCGCAGCAACTGCACGGGAAGCCGCTGAGTTTCAACAACATCAGCGACGCCGCCGCCGCCCTCGAAGTCGTCAAGGCGCTCGAAAAACTGGCGAGTTCGAATGTCGCGAGCATCGTCGCCGCGGCGTTCGGCGGCCAGGTGTCGCTCCCCGCCGCCCCGAGCCTCTTCTCGCCCGGATCGGTGAGCGCCTGCGTTGTCAAGCACACCAACCCGTGCGGCGCCGCGGTGGCGCTGGCGGCGCGATCGGCGATCGATGCCGCCATCGCCGGCGATCCGCAGGCCGCCTACGGCGGGATCCTCGCCGTCAGCGCCCCGGTCGATGCCCACGCCGCCGACCGCATCGCGGCCGACGACAACTTCTTCGAGGTCATCGTGGCCCCCTCCTTCGAGACCGCCGCCCTCGAAACGCTCCGAAAGCGCTGGAACAATGTCCGCATCCTCGCCGTTGGCGTCCGCCTCCCTTCACGGGCCCGCAAACTGGAGTACCGCTCCGTCCCGGGCGGCATGCTTGTGCAGGATCGCGATGTCCGCACCTCGTCCCCGGAACAGTGGGAGCACCGCGCCGGGCCCGTGCCCGATCCGGTTCTCGCCGCCGCCGGCGCGTTCCTCGAAACCGTCTGCAAGTACGTCTCCAGCAACGCGGTTGTCATCGGCGGACCGACGGGCGAACCCGGCGTCGTCCGCGTCTTCGGCGTGGGCTCGGGCCAGGTCGATCGTGTCACCGCGTGTCGAAACGCTGTGGCCAAAGCCGGCCCACTGGCTCGCGGCGCCGTCGCCGTCGGCGATGCCTTCTTCCCCTTCGCCGATGGTCCCCGCCTCCTCGCCGACGCCGGCGTGGCGCTCATCGTCCACCCCGGCGGCTCCAAGCGCGATCAGGATACCTTCGACCTCTGCAATGAGCGCGGCATCTCCTGCGTCACCACCGGCGTCCGCCATTTCCGCCACTGACTCCCCCGCCCCCATCTTGACCACGCGATGTGGCACCGCCGCGCGCACCGGCGTTACAATGAGGCATGAACGCTCACCCTCGCCGCGCGTCCCTGATCGCACTCCGGGCTGCCGCCCTATGCCTCCCCTTGGTCATGCTCCTTTCAGCCTGTGACCAATCCTCGCCTCCCCCCCCCGGCGCCGGCGGCACCACCGGGACCTCGACCGCCGGCGGCTCCGGCTCCGGCGCCGACAAGGCCAACCAACTCGCTTCCCGCGGCAACTCCAACCGCCTCGACCAACTCGCCGACGAGCCCAAGTCCCTCATGGGACGCTCCGCCCGAACCGCCAAGAACGTCGCCGACCAGATCGGCAACTCCCAGGCGCAGGCCTCAAACGCCGCCGATGAACTCAGCGGCGAAGTCGGCGGCTTCGAGGTCGCCGGTCTGCTCTGGCAGATCCCGGAATCCTGGGAACAAAAGCCCACCTCCGGCGACATGCGCGCGGGCGAGTTCCACGTCAAGGGTGACAACGGTGAAACCGCGGTCGTCGCGTTCTTCCACTTCCCCGGCACCGGCGGGAGCGCCACCGCCAACCTCGATCGCTGGAAAGCCCAGTTCCGCAACCCCGACACCGGCGGCGAGCCCGACTACAAGACCCACGCCCCGCGCAAAGTCGCCGGCTGCACCGTCCATGTCATCTCCATCGTCGGCACCTTCAAGGAAGGCATGCCCGGTCAGTCCACCACCGACCGCCCGGGTTACGCGATGCGCGGCGCCGTCGTCGAGGGCGGCCCCAAGGGTTCCGTCTTCATCAAGATGACCGGGCCCTTCGACGTCGTCAACTCCACCCGCGATCAGTGGTACCAGATGATCGACGGCATGACCCGCAAAGAGCGCTGACGCCCGCCCAATCCTCCCCCTTCACCCCGTCGCGCCCGACTCCGGCCGCTTCACGCTCAGGCTGAGTCGCGTCACCCCGGCCGCTTCGCCCGGCTCGAACTGCGTCCGCCCCGTCCGAAGCATCAACTTCAGATACGGCTCGCACAGCGTGCACCGCATGGCGCACCCCGTCTCTCGCTTCAGCCCGTCCAGGTCCAGCGACCGCGACCGGGCCAGTTCGCGCAGCGCCGCGAATGTGATCGATTGACAGATGCAGCGATCGACCGGCATGCCGCATCATATCTGGCCCCGGCGCGCGCCATACGCTCGACCGTGCCCGAATCGACTCAACCGCCTCCCCGCATGATCGTCTTTGACTTGGGCGGCGTCATCGTTCGCATCTGCCGCTCCTGGGAAGAAGGCTGCCGCGCCGCCGGCGTTCACCTCAGCCCCGCCTGGGACGACCCAGCGGCCCGCGAACGCCGCCGCGAGCTCAACTCCCTTCACCAGCGCGGGCTCATGCACTCCGACGATTTCTACGCCGCCGTCGCCGCCTCGGTCCCCGGCGTCTACTCCGCCGACGACATCCGCCGCGTCCACCACGCCTGGACCCTGGACGAATATCCCGGCGTGGCCGCCCTCGTCGATGACCTGCACGCCGCCGACGTTATCACCGGCGTCCTCTCCAACACCAATCACGCGCACTGGCTCCGCCTCGCGCCCGCGCCGCATCTTCCCGCGCCCGAGTACCCCACCCCGCGCCGACTCCGCCACGTCCACGCCAGCCACCTGCTGGGACTCGCCAAGCCCGACCAGGCCATCTACCACGAGTTCGCCCGCCGCGCCGGGTTTCTCCCCGGCGAGCCCGGCACCGGGCGCGGCAGCCAGATCCTCTTCTTCGACGACCTGCTGGAGAACATCGACGCGGCCCGCCGCGCCGGCTGGCTCGGCGTCCAGGTCGATCACGCCGGCGACACCGCCGCCCAGATGCGGGCCGTCCTCCGCGAGTTCCGCGTCCTCACCTGAGCGTCGCTTAGCGATCGTCCGTGGGCACGCTCGACGTGCTCTTGATGCGATCCCGTTCCGCTCGCGCCGCCTTGTCCGCGTCCTGCTCGCTCACGGAGCGCTTCGGCCCCGTCGGTTGCCCCAGCGCGCTGCCGATCAGTTGCCGCGTCCCCATCAGCGGCTCGGGGTCGATCGAAGGCTCCGACAGCGTCCCCGTGATCCGCGTCGTCGCCACTTCATTCCGCAACGCCTCCACCACGTCCGACAGCAGCGGCACCCGCCCCGCCGACCGAGAGTTGAACCGCAGGTCCAGTTCCTGCCCCGGCCAGGACATCGTTCCGTACCCCGTGATCGCGAGCGTCCGCGAGATGAGCGCCACCTGGTCAAACGTCACCAGCGGCCCCGAGAGTTGGAACGAGGCTTGCAGATAGTCAAACGAGTCCCGCGCCGGCAACTGGAAGTTGCTCAGTTGCATCAGCGCCATCACCACCGGCATGCGCACGACGTCCCCGCCCGAAATCCGCACCCGCCCCAGTCCCGTCCGGGTCTGTGGTTCATCCAGGATCCCGGAGAACGTCATCGACGCGTCAACCAACCCGCGCGACGAGTCTGTCGCCATGACTCCGGGCTTCCCGCCCGCGTCCGCCGGGTCAGGCGCCAGCGCGTTCCTGATCGGCGCGAACCGAACCCCGGCCAGCGACACCTCGCCGCGGTACGCGCGGGCCTTGCTCTCTTCCGGGGTGCTGCCGGGTTCCATGGCCGCCGCCGGCTCGATCGCGCCGCTCCCGGTGATCCGCCCGCCGTAGCACTCGGCGGAGAGACCCGGCAACAGCAACTCCTCCGCGGTCGATCCGGTCAGCACGCGCGCCTCGAGCGTGCGAACATCCAGCCCCTCCAGCGTGAGCCGTGGCGCGCTGAACTTCGCGTCAAAGGCCCAATCCTCCGCGCCGGACTCCCGCCAGAGCACGAAATCGCACCGCCCGGTCGCGTCGCGCACGCTGAGCGCCGCGTCGGCCTTCAACTGGGCGAAGCGGAGCGAGCCTTCCAGCCGCTCGCTCTCGGTCCGGGAACCCGTGCCCCCTAGACGCGTGTAGACGACCGGGATCAGTTCGAGCCCGCCGCTGATTTCGAGCGAGTTCCGGTCGAGCCGCTCCACGACCGATTCCGGCAGCATCGCGCGCAGATCTGGTGTGAGCGAACTCGCCCGCGCGACGGCCGCCACCCGCAGTGTGGCGCCGCCACCGGCCAGGTCCGTCCGCTGTGCCTGCAACCCCACCTGCCACGCGTCAGCCGCCATCCCCAGCCCATGCGTCCATACTCGGCCGCCGTCGAAGTTCACCTCGCCCAGCGCGACCGGGGCATCCACCCGGGTAACGCCGATGTTGAACGACACGGACCTCGGTCCAACCGTGCCCGCGACGCTCAGCCCATCGGTGCCGGCCCCATCCTCCGCGCTGGAAGCAAGCACGATCTCGGCGCCGAACCGTCCGCGCAGGTCCGCCGCGTCGGCCTTCACCAGGGTGTCGTGCGCGAGTCGTGTCTCCAGCAACGACCGCACGAGGCACGACTCGAACGCCGCGTCCTCAGTAGAGATCGCCAGCCGGGTGCCCGCCCAGGCGTGCACGTGCCGCGCCTCCGAGCCCGCCCGGGGGGAGTTCGACGGCGCGACCTGCCCGGGCGGCGCCTCGCGCGACGCGCCGCTCGAACCCAGATCGGCCACGTCGAGCACGCCGTCAATCCGGGCCGCTATCGGAGTCTCCCCCTCGACGTGTACCCGTAGGCCGCAGTCTTCAAACCAGACAAGCGAATCGCCAACCCCGACGCCCCCCTCGCCCAGCACCGTCTGCACGCCGATGGATCCGCGGTCCATGTCGATCGTGAACCGCTGACTCTCGTGCTCCAGGCTCAGCGCGTGAGCGTCACGTACCAGGATGTGCAGCGCTCCGCTCCCATCACCGGCGACTTCGGCCCGCACCTCCCCGTCAACTCGTCCCGCGGGCTTCTTGTTCGCGAACAGCCGACTCATCGCCTCCGCGCCGCTCTCCGATATCAACCCGACGATCGGCGACACGTCCAGCGACACGTCCACGCCCGACAGCAGCAGCGTCGCCGACGCGTCCCGCGCGAACGCCGTGGCGCCCGGCCCGCCGCCTCCCGCGCCCTCATGCGGCCCGCTCGGTCGCGCGGGCCCGCCCCCGGACGGGTTCAGCAGATCTCCCACCGTCGAGGCCAGCGTCGCGTCGGCCATCAGATGAAACCCGCCGGCCGCGCTTGAGACCATCACCGGCCGCGCCGCCGTACCGCAGAGTTCGCTCTTTCGCAGGTCGCCTCGAAGCAGCGGCACGCGCAGTCGATCACCCTCGACACGCACGTTCCCATCGAGATTCTCCCCCCACACCCGCGATCCATCACCGAGCACCATCGGCCCCAGCCGCGCGCCCGAAAACGACACGTCCGCGCGTCCATCCAGCGTCTCATGGCCTGTCGGCCACAGCGACACGTCGCACGACACCATGCCGTCAAAGTCCAGGTATCGCAGCAACGAGCCCGCCGCCCCACCCCAGCGCCCGGGCGACGCCGCCTCGGCCACCCTCCCGGCTTCGTCGCTCTCGCCCGCCGACAGACCCTCCACCGCCCCGCGCGCGGCTTCCAGTAGCGCATGGTCGATCGGCACCCGTTCTGCCCGGATCCGCACGTCCGGCTTCACCACCGCCCGGCCCGACTCATCCAGCACCACGCTCGCCTGGACCTCAAACTCGCCCCCATTGATGCCCAAAAACCGTCCGCCCAGCAGCGTCGCATCGTCCTGCGTCAACCGAATCTGAACGTCCCTTCCCACCACGGGCAGCGGGAACCCGCGCAGCAGAAACCCCGCTCGCGGAATCGAGACGCCGACCGTGTACTCCCACGGCGCCGACTTGCCCCGCGGCGTGTGCACCTGGATATCAAGGTCCGCCACGCCCCCCATCTCGAAATCACTCGCCTCCATCACCCGTTCACACTCATCGATCCGGTCACTCAGGTCGTTCAGCGACGCCTGGAGTTCCTCAATGTCAGGCAGCGGCCGCTCCGCATCCTCCGGCGTCACCACCAGCAACCTCGCTCGCTCCCGTTCGTATTCGCCTCGCTCCTCGCGCGCCCGCTCACGCGCCCCCGCGTCCGAGATCACGCCCGCCCGCCGAAGCGCCGCGTACCGCTCCGGGCTGAACAGGAACGACATCGCCCCGCGCCGGCTCTCCGGCAACGAGTCCGCGAACACCTGGTCCAGCGGCACGTCATCCACCACGACATGGAGCGAGATCTCCGCCGACTCGTCCGGCGGCGCGATCCACCCCGATGCATGGATCGTCGCTCCCGACGCCGCTCGTCCGTCAATCCGCGCAATCGTGATCGTGTCCTGATCGAACTCCACGTGCCCCGTCATGTCCTTGAACGGATACGGCACCCGGTGAAACGCCGCCGTCCCTTCACGCAGGTCGATCACCCCGCTCACCCGCATCGGCGCCGGCTCGCTCGGCCCGGGCGCCAGACCGTCCCGGCTCGACGGCGCCGCAGGCGCCCCGCGCTCGATCACCACCCGCCCGCTGATGATCCCCGTCGGGCCGCTGAACGCCGCCAGGTTCTCCTTCACTTCGATCGGCGTGAACGCCAGCCACTGCGGGTCCTTGTCCACCCGCAGCGCCGACGTGGTGATCACGCACCTCAGCGGCGAATCATCCGCCAGCCCACCGTAGTCCAGCGACACGTGCGCCGGCGCCACCTGTCCGGCGACCGTCGCGTCCAGTTCCGCCCCGACCCCCGAGTTCGACACCCTGATCGTCCCCACCACCTGCTCAAGCGACAGCAGGTCGTCCGTCTTCCCGCTGTGCGCGCTCGCCGGCACCAGCGCGTTCATCGACGCGTGGTCCACCGTGATCACCGCCTCGGGCCCTTTCATCGGGTCGTAGGTCAGGTTCGCTTCCGAGATCCTCCCTTGGATATTCAGCCGCCCCCAGATCTCTCGCATGTACGTCGGCACCGACCCGCTCGCCCACGGATTCACCCCGACGTTCATCACCCGTACGCTCGCCGTCGAGTGATCCAGGTCCACCGTCCCGTTCACGACCATCCCGATGCGCGATGCGATCACCCCGTCCCCGCCCGCGCTCTTCTCCATCGACGCCGCCACCTCCGCCTCGCTCAGCCGCTCCTGAAACCGGATCGTGTACACCGGCCTCAGCGGATCCGTCGGCTCAAGGCTTCCCGACACCTTCAACGTCGTGAGTTCGCGGTACGACACCCCCGCCCGCGACCCCGTGTGCTCACCGGCCTCGATTACCCCGTCGATCACGTCGATCTTCGGCGGCTGCGTCAGCCGCTGCTTCGTCTGTGACGCCGGCTGCAGCGACGCGATCGACAGGTCCCCCGTCGTCGTCGATTGGCTCACGCGAAACACCGGCTCGCTCAGCCGCAGCCCCGTCGGGTTCACTTCCCCACGCAGCAGCCCCGCCCAGTCCAGGTCCGCCTCGGCACGCCGCACGTACAGAAACTCCCCCGCTTCGGAATCCAGCCCCGGCACACGCAGCGACAACTCATCCAGGATCAGCCGCCCATCTAATGAGATCGCCACGCCGCTCGCGTGCATCTTGCACCCCAGCAGCGGCTCGATCGCGCCCCGCGCCAAGTACCCTACCAGCGGAGACCTCATCAGCAGCAGCCCAAGCCCCACCACCAGCAGCGGCCCCCCGATCAGCACACGCCAGATCCACCGGCTCCTCCGACGCCATCGCTTCCCCAGCAGCCGCGGGTTCAGCCGCCGCTTCCGGCGCGCACGCACGCCCCCTCCCCTCGGGCCGCCGTGCTCCCCAGCCGACACGTGATTGATCGATTCATCTGCCATGCACTGCTGATGCCCGCACCCATCGCCACATCCCGCGCGCGCCGGGACACCCATCCACTGAGCAGAGCGGACATCATAGATTGCATCGGCAATTCACGCCGGTTCCGGGATCGGGTTCTGTTCACGTCACGTGGCGAAGGACACGATACCACACCGGATCTTCCTTAACTTCCGGGCGAGCGCGCCGTCCCATATCGATGTCGGGATCTCGCGGAAAGGCGAGCAGCGGAGCGCCGCCGGCTATTCGAGCATCCACCCCTTCTCATCGTCCGCGCGCAGCAGATTCACCACCGCCGACGCGTCCCACCCCGTGCCGCCCAGGGAATCATCGTCCGGCTCGTCATCCAGCATCCTGCTCGGCAGCATCGCCTGCTCGACATACGGCCGGATCACGTGCCAATCGTCCTTGAACCGGCCCGTCGCGCGCACAAACGGCAACCCCACCGTCGAGAGGATCTCGTCCACGATCCGGTCCTTTCCTCCCGCGATCTCGTTCGCGCGCACTTCGTGGTCGTGCCGCTCAAACAGGACCGCCAGCAGCGGCTGCCACGTCCGCCGATCGCACAGCACCAGGTCGATGCTCCGCAGACGCACCCGCCGCCGCCACGTCCGCCAGTCATCCGCGTCCCGACCGTCCGGTGGAGTCGGGGACAGCAGCGTGTCCAGCCGCGCCCGCGGAATGATCACCAGCCAAGGCGGGATCCGCTTCATCAGCGCCGCCGCATACCGACCGTGCTTCTTCGAGAACACCGCCCCCCGCAGCGTGAACGGCGGGGTCGTCAGTATCGATTCCCCCTCCGGAGTGTTCACCAGCCGCCCCAGTCGCCCCGATCGCTCGTTCTCATCCCTCTTGGCCAATCTCCCGTCCGGTGGATCAGGATCGATCCCCGTGTCGGCCAGGTGGTGCGTCACCCCGCCCGGCGTCAGCGCGATGAACTCCGCCGTCTCTTCGATCGCGATGCCGTTGGTCTTGGCGTGGGCCGCGGGGTCCACCAGCGGCACCCGCTCACCCGTGTCGGGCAGTTCAAACCGCCGTTGCCGCTCGTTCCGTCGCCGCTCCTCGCGACGCGTCACCACGACGATCGCAGCGCTGCCGATCAGCATGAGCGCGATGATGAGTACGATCAGCCAGCCCATCGTGGTACCTGCCCTGCTCGGCCGTTTCCTCGGGCGGGGGACATCCCCGGCGAATCCGTCAAACTTCTGTACGCAGCCGTGCTCCCCACCGTGCGCACCGGGCACAACAATTCCCGTTTCCTTCGCTTCCGCTCTGTCGCAGCATGGATCGGCATCGGTGTATCACGGCATAAGCCGGTTCACCTATTATCCGTCCATGACCGAACGAACCATCTCTTCCGCTTCACCGACCAAACCTCGTACGCCGGTCGTCGTTTCGGTCTGCTCCGAGGCTTCATCCGCACTCCCCGGCGATCCCGAAATGTCCAGCACCGCTCCGCCATCGTCCGTCATCGAGCCGCTTCCCATCATCGAAGGGTTCCTCGACATCTATTCCTCCTCCCTCGACCTCCCCCCGAACCTGATTGACGCCATCCGCTACTCGTTCCTGAGCGCGGGCAAGCGCCTCCGCCCGCTCCTGGCCTGGCACTCCGCCGCCGCCGTCGGCAGCGACCCGCGCGCCGCACTCCCCGCCGCCTGCTCCGTCGAACTCATCCACGCCTTCAGCCTCGTCCACGACGACCTGCCCGGCATCGACAACGACGACCTCCGCCGCGGCGAGCCCACGCTCCATAAAAAGACCTCCGAGGCCATGGCCATCCTCGCCGGCGATGCCATGCTCACCCTCGCCTTTCAGGTTCTGGTCGAGCGCGTGACCAACCCGTCCCTTTCGCGCCTCCTCGTGCGCGAACTTGCGCAGGGAACCTCCGCGATGATCGCCGGACAGGTCTACGACACCCTCGGCGGGTTCGCCGACGACGTCCCCTCCCACAAGCGACTCACCGCGATCCACCTCAACAAGACCGGTGCGCTCATCCGCGCGTCCTGCCGGATGGGCGCCCTCTCGGGCATCCACTTTCTCCGAAGCGATCCCGCCGATCACGACGCTCGCGTCGCCGCCATCACCCGCTACGCCGACGCCGTCGGACTCATGTTCCAGATCGTTGACGACCTGCTTGATGTCACCCAGACCACCGACCACCTTGGCAAAAAGTCCAACAAGGACCACGACGCCGGCAAACTCACCTATCCCGGCGTCCACGGCATCGAAACCTCCCGCGCCCAGGTCCGGGAACTCGAACGCGAAGCGCTCGCCGCGCTCCACGAACTGGGACCTCAGGCCGAACCGCTTCGTGAACTCGCGTCGTACATGGCCATACGAACCCGCTAGCGACTATCGCTCAACGCCGAGTGCCTAGCCTTATGTATCCTCCGCTTCACACCCCCGCACCGCGCCGGTGACCGCCTCCTGAAACCACACTATGCCCCTCCTCCAAACCATCAAGTCTCCCGCCGACCTCCGTCGCCTCTCGATCGACGAGCTCCCCGAGGTCGCCGCGGATATCCGCCACGCCATCTGCGAGCAGATCGCCAGGTCCGGCGGACACCTCGCTCCAAACCTCGGCGTCGTCGAACTCACCATCGCGATGCACTACGTCTTCGACTTCGCCTGGGACCGCCTCCTCTTCGACGTCGGCCACCAGTGCTACCCCCACAAACTGCTCACCGGCCGCCTTCCCATGCTCCCCGGCCTCCGCACCGCCGACGGGATGGCCGGCTTCCCCGATCCCAGAGAGTCCCCCTTCGACCTCTTCATGGTCGGCCACGCCGGCACCGGCATCCCCACCGCCGTCGGCATGGCCCGCGGCGACGCCCTCAACAGCGAGGCCTTTGACCCAAAGGCCAACCCAAAGGGCCGACGCGTCGTCACCATCATCGGCGACTCCTCCATCGTCAACGGCGTCGCCATGGAAGGCCTCAACAACGCCGGCACCCTCCGCCGTCAGTTCCTCGTCATCCTCAATGACAACGGCATGTCCATCTCCAAGCCCCAGGGTGCCGTCTCTCAGTACTTCGACCGCCTCCGCCTCAACCCCATGTACCGCGACTTCAAAAAGTCCGCGCGGGAACTCCTCCGTCACGTCCCCGGCGGCTCCCTCCTCCAGGACGCCTACCACCGCGCCGGTGAAGCCACCAAGGCCATGATCGGTGAAAACGTCAACGCCGAGCCTTCCACCTCCGGCGCCGGCTGGTTCGAGCACTTCGGCCTCCTCACCGTCGGGCCCATCGACGGCCACGACCTCCCTCAACTGGTTGAGTTCCTCTCCGAAGCCCGCGACCTCGACCGCCCCATGGTCCTCCACGTCAAGACCATCAAGGGCAAGGGTTTCGAGTTCTCCGAGGGCGACTCCTCCACCTTCCACTCCCCCGCCCCCTTCGTCCGCGAAGGCTGCCGCGTCGAGATCAAGAAAGACGGACGCTCCTTCACCGCCGCCGTCGGCGACGCCATGGTCGCCTTGATGCAGCGCGACCCTACCGTCGTCTCCTGCACCGCCGCTATGCCCGACGGCACCGGGATGAACAAGGTCCTCCCCAAGTTTCCAGACCGCTCCTGGGACACCGGCATCTGCGAATCCCACGCCCTGGACATGATGGCCGGCCTCGCCAAAACCGGCTTCCGCCCCTTCTTCTTCGTCTATTCCACGTTCCTCCAGCGCGCCTTCGATCAGGCCTTCCAGGAAGTCTCCCTCCAAGGCCTGGCCGTCCGCCTCTGCCTCGACCGCGCCGGACTCGTCGGCGGCGACGGCGCCGTTCACCACGGCTTCTGCGACGTCTCCATCCTCCGCACCCTCCCGGGAGCCGCCCTCTCCGCCGCCATCGACGAGCCTTCCCTCCTCGCCGCCCTCGAGTTCATGCGCACCTACGACGAAGGCCTCAGCGCCGTCCGCTACCCGCGCGACACCGTCTCCCAGCGACTCGTGAACGAGCCCTGCCCTCCCTTCGAACTCGGCAAGGCCCGCTACCTCGGCGGCGCCGGCATCCCGCCTCCCTCTTGGACTTCTACCCAAACTCGTGGGGCACCAGTCACGCCTGCCTCTTCCACATCTCCTTCTTCCCGCAACTCATCCGACCCCGTCTTCATCCCCGACTGCGACGTCGCCGTCGTCGCCTTCGGCACCCCCGCCATCGACGCCCTCGCGGCCGCCTATTCCCTCGCGGCTGATGGGTACCGCGTCGCCGTCTATGACGCCCGCTTCGCCAAGCCCATCGACCGCGACCTCGTCCGCGGGCTGCTCGCCGCGAACATCCCCGTCATCACCGTCGAAGACCATTCCATCGTCGGGGGCTTTGGCACGTGCTTCCTCGAAGCCGCCGCCGACATGCATCTCGACGCCTCCCGCGTCACGCGCCTGGGCCTTCCCGATTCCTGGATCATGCAGAACTCCCGCGCCAAGCAACTCGCCGAAGCCGGCATCGACGCCCCCGGCATCGCCCGCGCCATCCGCGCCGCCGTCCACCACGCCGCGTCGCGCCACCCGGTCCCGGCGTCCCCTCATGTTCTGGCACCTTCGGCCGGCGCCCCCGCCCGATCCTGAGCCGCACGCTCAACCAGCCTCCACTCCGGCACGTCTCCAGCATGAAAAAACCGGCTCTCCCGCCATCGGAAGAGCCGGTCGTTTCACATTCGCACTCGTTTCCCCGCTACCCAACCCTTCAAATCATCAACACCCCGAGAAGAACTGCGCCAGGAAATCGAAGAAGTCCTGCGAGTTCACGATCCCGTTGAAGTTGAAGTCCGCGTGTGGATCCATCTCGAAGAACTCCACCAGGAAATCGAACAGGTCCTGCGAGTTCAGCACATTGTCCATGTTCCAGTCCGCCCGGCATCGCGGCTGCTCGTACGCGCCCATGTCCACGATCGGCGCCGGACCCACGCCGGTATCCACCCGGGATCGGTCGTCCATCCGCCGCGGCGAGCCGCTCTGGTCCGTCGCCAGATCCGCCGAGAGCGGCGTCGAGCCCGCATCATTCACCGCCGAGCCCGGCAGCGGCCGCGGCGAGTCGTCCGCCGTGCCCGCCATGTTGTCCGGTCCATCCGCGTCAACAAACTGCGGATTCACGTTCACGTTCCCGGCGCCGGCGAACCCGCCCTGCACGTCCGAGTACGACACATTCGTCACCAGCCCACCGTTCGCCTGGAGTTGCGACGCGCTCACCTGTCCATTCACGTCGGAGTTGAAGAACAGGATGCAGTTCGTGATCGCCGCCGCGTCCGCCGGCAGCCCGTTCATGATCAGCCCGCCCGCCTGCCCGCCCGCCACGTTGTTGGCGAACGTGCAGTTCAGGAACGTCGGGCTCACTCCCTGCGATGCGAACGCCCCGCCGTTGAACGCCGATGAGTTCCCCGAGAACACGCAGTTGAAGAACTCGGGCGCCGACAGCGCCCCGCCCGGATCGCACCGCATCGCGCCCCCGGTTGACGCCGTGTTGCCCAGGAATCGGCATCGATCAAACGCGGACGAGCCGCCCGTGGTCGACACCGCTCCCCCGCGGCTCCCTCCCAGGTTCGAGATGAAGTCGCACCGGCTCACAATCACGCTCGCCGATCCGGTCAGCGTCAGCGCCCCGGCCACCACCGTGCCCGCCGCGTTCCCGCCGCGCAGCTCCAGCCCATCGAGCCGAACCGTCCGCTGCCCGATGCTTACGTCTCCCGTCACGATGGTCTGCACGTTGTCCGACCGGTTGCCGAAGTTCGGCGTGTCGTTCCCGTTGAGATCGCCCGACAGGATCGTCCGGTTCGCCGCGGGGTTGGCCTCGTCGGCGTGATCTTCGCCCCCGGCGAACCCGCCCAGGATCGAAACCCCCGGCCTCAGCGCAAATCGCGCCGTCCGCGGGTCGGCCGGGTTGGATCGGCTCGTCGGCAGATACGTCCCCGCCGCTACCCAGATCTGATGTACGCTGGGCATCGTCACCGTCGCGCTGAGCGCGCTCTGCAGCGAGGTGAACGCATCCTGCCAGTTCAGGCCGTTATTGAGCCCCGTCGCGCTCGCGTTGACATACAGAACCGGCACGTCGCACTCGTTCCCAAGCCCGTTCTCATCGTGGTCGCCCTGGTCCGGATTGAACACGAATGGACAGTTGTCGCACACGTCGCCGACCCCGTCTCCGTCCGTATCTGTCTGCGACGCGTTCGACGCCAGCGGGCAGTTGTCCGCCACGTCCAGGATGCCGTCGCCGTCGCTGTCCTGCGTCGATGACGCCGGCGCCAGCGAATCCCCGACGGTGATCGTGATCGAGTCCGTCCCCGAGACCAGCGTCACCGGGTCGAACGCGAACAGTTGAACGTTGTACGTCCCCGGCGGCAGTCCCTGCGTCAGGTTGTACTCAAACCCGGTTCCCACCGTGCTCACGTTCGTGATGAACCACTGGAAGAACCCGGGCGACGAGTTCTCCACGATCCCGCTCTCCGGGTCGTTCGCCGTCCCCAGGAACTTGATCGATTCGCCCGCGGCGAACCGTGTTCCATTGGCCGGCTGCACGATCGTCGCCACCGGCGCCCGATTCGCCACGTTGAACCCCGCCGACGTCGCGTACGCCGTGCGGAACCCGTCCGACGCGATGATCCGAACCCGGCACGAGTTCGTCGGGAAACTCCCGGAGATTCCCGGCAGCACGTCCACCCCGTCCACCGTCACGCTCGTCAGCGGCGTGTTGCTGGCCAGCGTCTGCCACGTCACCCCGTCGTTCGAATACTGCACCATGAACGTCAGGATGTCCCCGTCCGGATCGCTCGCATTCCACGAGATCGTCATCGAGTTCGTGATGTTCTGACCCGCCGTCGGCGACGTGATCGCCGAGATCACTGGCGCGTTCGCGCTCCCGGCCCGCGATGCGATTACCCCCGTGCTCGCCCGGTTCCGGATCGCCACCGACGCCACCGCCGGATCGTCCGGCACCAGCATCGTGAACACGAACTCATTCTGCCCGTCCTCGTGCGACCCCGGCAACCGATCAAAGTTCGTCGTCGAGATCACCCCGCCGCTCGCGTTGCGCAGTTCGAGCGCAAACTGCGGGTTCGCGCTCGTCGCCGCCATCTGCTGCGACAGGATCTCGTTCACCCGGTTCATGTCCATCGCCCCGTTCGGGATGCGATACACCGCCGTCACTTCAGCCTGGTTCATCGTGTGGTCGATCAGCCCGACTGCGAACAGGTAATCCCCGGGCGGAGGCGGGGGGGGCATCGCCACCGGATCAAGCCCGATCTCGTTCTGGATCCCGCGCCAGTTATAATCGCTCACCCACGTCGGCCCGCAGTACGACATGTAGTCCTTCGCGCTCCCGATCCCCGACGGACGGATCACCTGCCGCGAGATCGGGTCGTACCCGTAGTACTGCGTTCCACCCGCCGGCCCGATCGAGTTCGTCGGATACGGATACCCGTTGTTGATCCCGTCCGGGCTCCCGCAGTTCACGTGCAGCCATCGGCTCCCGAACACCCCGTTGTAGTTGTGCGCCAGTTCCTGCGCCAGCGTCGCTCCCCCCTCGGGCGTCTCAAACCCCGTGCTCCCCCCCGTCACGAACTTCACCCAACTCACGTTCCATACGTAGTTCGCGTACCCCGTCCCCTGCGTCCGCGCCGTCTCCGGGATCATCGCCACCCGGTGCACCGGCGCCAGCGTCAAAAAGCATTCCGCCGGCGGGAGCGAAAACGTCTCTTCCACGATCAACTGCACGATCATCTTGTCGCGGTCCTCGTTCACCTCCCACGACCCGTAGTACACAAACGGCGGGTACCACGTGCAGCAACTCAGTTCCTCAAAGATCCCTCCTTGCGGGTACACCCACACGTCCCGGTTCGGGAACAGCGTCTTCAGCCGCGCCACCGCGTCACGGAAGGCCGCCGAGTTCGTCCCGATCGACGGCACCTCCGTGCTCGTCCGCCGCGCCTTGATGCACACCGGGTCCACGCTCGAGACGTCCACCACCTGCACCACGTTGTTGTTCCCCGTGACGCTCTCCGTCACCGATCCATCAAAGTTGAGCTGCGCCGTCAGCGTGATGTCCTGATTCAACCACGACGCCGGCAGTTCCCAGTTGAACGTCGATCCAAGGTCCATCCGCCGCGCGTCCGTGATCGTCAGCGCGCTCGACGCCGTCATGCTCGCCACGCTCGACCGTAGCGGCGACCCCGGCAGCGCCGCCCCGTTTGACGTTCGCACGCCCACCAACTGCGCCTTCAGACCGGGATAGTTCCCGATGCTCGACCGCGCATACCCCCGCACCAGCGTCGGCTTCCCCTTCACGATCGGCACGCTGTTGCTCATGTTCTGGATCGACTGGGTGACCTCCAGCCCGATCCACGAGAAATCCGGCGTCACCGCCGCCGCGTCCTTCCGGATCCGGCGGATGTCCCCATTCAATCCCTCGCGCCAGTACAACTGGTCCGTGTCTTGGTCCAGGTTTGCCACGAACGAGAGATTCCCGGGACCGACCTGCACCGCGGTTCCGCCCCCCTTTGGCATCCGGAACAGCCGGTTCGTCCCCGTGCTCTGGAACTCGCTCCAGCACAAGAGCGCGTCGTCCACCACGAACCCGCCGATGTTCCACCCGCCCGCGGGCGCCGTCCGCAGCGTCGTCACCGCGCCGCCCGGCGCCAGCGTGGTCCGCTTCACGACGCCGCCGTCCTCGGTCCAGTAGATGTGCGTCCCGTCCACCACCGGATTCCGCGGGCGGTTGAACGTGCCCCCGGCCACCACCTCCACCACCGGCGGCATCGCGCCCAGGTTCGCTCGACGGATCGATCCCGCGCCAACTCCCCCTTCGCCCCAGTACACGAACCCGTTGCCCGCTGCCGCGATCGTCCGCGTGAAGAACTGCGGCAAACTCAGCGTCTGCTGCCCCCCCGTCCCGTCCCGGCGCACCCGCTCGATCGCCGTCTCCGTTGACCAGTACACAAAGTCGCCCTGCGTTGCCATGTTCCCGAGCAACGTGTTCAGGTTGCCTGTCACCGTCCCGATCTGCACGGGATCGGGGGACAGCCCGCCCGTCCAGTACCGCTGGATCGTGTGCACCGTCGGGGTGTTGCCGATCGTAAACCCGAACGCCCCGTCCACGATCATGAACCGCCCATCGAATGTGCACCCGGCCTCATCAAGAAGCACCGTCGCCGGCCCGCCCGCCACCGAGATCGACCGCACGATGTTCCGGCTCTGGCAGAACTCGTCGTTGCCCCCCAGGTAAAACGCCCGGCCGTTGTCCACCGACAGGCTCGCCGCGCCGGTCTGCGATGCGATCGTCGTCTGCGCGCGCACCGGGGACACAGTACCGGCGCACACCGCTCCGCAAACGCCCAGAATCAGCAGCGTTCGACCCGTATTCATTGTTTGAATCGCCTTTGTGAACATGGAAACCTCTCGTATTGAAAGCCAACTTCAGTTCGGCGCGCACCACGGCGGAGCGATCCGCTCCGGCGGTTCGCCACGCTTCACAGACGCTCGATATGCAGCGTCCATCCTCACTCCCCATGTCGCAAGGACGACGCCGCATCGCGTCTTTCACGCGCGCCCGCCGAATTTCGCAATCAATCCTCCCGCTCGCTCGGTCTACCATCATGACCCTGCTGGCTGCTCGGATATCCGTGATGGAAGGTTCGGACGAGAAACTACTCGATCGGGCGGTGCGTGGCGATGCGGCCGCTCTAAAAGAGATGCTGGCCCGCTTCGGGCCGCGCGCCCGCATGTGCATCCAGGGAAAAATCGACCGCCGGCACCGCAGCGTGCTCGACGAAGATGACGTGATGCAGGTCGCGTATCTCGAGGCTTTTCTGCATATCGACCAACTTGTCTCACGGGATCCGAACGTCTTCGTGGGCTGGCTCTCGAGGATCGCGCAGAACGCGCTGCGCGATGCGATCCGCGGTTTCGAGCGCGACAAGCGGCCCAACCCGGCCAACCGCGTCGAGCCGCACTCGTCGGAGTCCTATGTCGCGCTTATCGAGCGGCTGGGCGTGTCGGCCACTTCCCCGAGCCGCCAGATCGCGACGCTGGAAGCCCGCCGGACGCTCCAGGACGCGCTGGATCGCCTGCCGAGCGACTACCAGGCGGTGGTCACGCTCTGCGACCTGCAGGGGCTGGAAGTCGCCGCGGCGGCCCGGCAACTCGGGCGCTCGGCCGGGGCCGTGCACATGCTGCGGGCGCGGGCGCACGACCGGCTTCGCGCGCTGATGGGAAGCGGGACGCAGTTTTTCAGCGAGTATTCGTGAATAGGGTCGCGGTGCGTCGTCTAGAAGGAGTTGATCGACCACAGGAGCATGTTTGGGGATCCCGACCGAGCGAGAGCGACAACTGATCGAAGCGGCGTGGAGCCAGTTCGAGGATCTGGCCAGCCGCGCCGCTTCGGGTTCGCGCGTGGGCAGCGGTTCCGCGCCGGGAAGGTCGCCGCACGACCCCGCGCTGGGGGAGGCCGGCGCTATCCGGGGCTACCGCATCCTGGAAGAACTCAAGCGCGGTGGGCAAGGGGTGATCCTGCTGGCGGAGCAGGAGTCAACCGGGCGGCGCGTGGCGATCAAGCAACTTCGGCACGGCTCGTCGTCGGCTGAGTCCGAGCGGGCGAGGTTCGAGCGGGAGATCGACCTGCTCACGCGCCTGCGTCATCCGAACATCGTCGCGGTGCACGATCGAGGGTGGACGCAGCGGGGCGCCTACTTCGTGATGGACTTCGTCGCCGGGGCGTCGCTGGATGAGCACCTGGAATCGCTGCGTGGCTCCACACGAGACATCGCGATGGTGTTCGCGAAGATCGCCGAGGCGGTGAGCGCGGCGCACCTGCTGGGGGTGATCCACCGCGACCTGAAGCCCTCGAATATCCGGTTCGACGAGCGCGGGGAGCCGAAGATCCTGGACTTCGGGCTCGCGCGACTGGCCGAGGACATCAACGAAGCGGACCTGGAGATCACGCGTCCGGGGCAGTTCATCGGTTCTCTCCCGTGGGCGAGCCCGGAGCAGGTGAAGGGGGACTCGAGCGCGCTGGACGTCCGCACGGACGTGTACTCGCTGGGCGTGATGCTGTACCACGCGCTGGCGGGGCAGTTTCCGTATCCGGTCAGCGGATCGGCCCCGGCGGTGATCCAGCACATCTCGGGGACGGAGCCTTCGACGGAGGCGCTGGCTGCCAAGCGGGCGGGTGATGAGTTGTCGACGATCGTGCTGAAGTGCCTGGCGAAGGAACCGCAGCGTCGGTATCAGAGCGCCGGCGAGTTGGCGCGCGACCTGCAGCGGTATACCCGTGGCGAGGCGATCGAGGCCAAGCGAGACAGCGCGTGGTACGTCATCCGGAAACTGGCCAGGCGGAACCGGTCGGCGGCGGTGCTGGCGATGGTGGCGCTGGGAGCGATCCTGGTGGGAGCGGCGGTGTCGGGCGTGCTCTACGCCCGGGCCGAGGCCGCGCGCGACTTGGCGAACTCGAGGTACCAGCAGGCGCTGGTCAAGGCGGAGCAGACGCGGCAGACGCTCCGGTTCGTGGAGGAACTCTTTGGAGGGGTGAGCCCCCAGGCGGCCAACGGCGCGGACACGACGCTGCTGAAGAACGTGCTGGAGTCGGCGCGGCAACGGGCCCAGAGCGACCTGAAAGAGCAGCCCGAGGTGCAGTCCGCGGTGCGCGACCTGCTCGGGATTTCGTACGGTCTGCTGGGCGAGTACGCCCGGGCGCGGGAAGAGCTTGAGGCGGCGCTGCGGATGCGGCTGGAGCGGTTCGGTCATGAGAGCGAACCCGTCGCCGAGACGCTGCTCCACCTCGCGACGGTTGATCACAACGAGTCCCGGTACGACGATGCGATGGCTAGGTGCCGGGAGGCGGAGGCGATCCTCCGCGCGGCGCCGGAGGCGGCGCCCGAACTCACGGCGATGCGGCTGCACGTGGAAGGGAGCGTCGCGATGCGCCGCTCGGAGTACGCGCGCGCGTACGAACTGGCGGAGCAGGCGGTGGCGATCCGCTCGCAGGCGCTGGGGAAGAACGACGCCAAGACGCTGCGAAGCCGATCCGACGCCGCCAACGCGCTGAAGTTGATGGGGAAGTTCGACGAAGCGGAAGCGGGGCTTCAGGCGGTGCTGGCGGCGCAGACGCGCAAGTACGGGGCCGACCACTCGCACGTACAGGAGACGCTGCGTGCGCTGGGCACGCTGGAACTGGACCGGATGCGACCGGCCGCGGCGATGGAGTATTTCGAGAAAAGCCTTGCGATCTGTCGGCGGGCGTACGCGGATCCAAGCCTGGAGACAGCGGACGTGCTCAACGCGATGGCATCGGCGCTGATCGCGCAGCGCGACTACGAGGGGGGGCTCGAGCGCGCCCGGGAGGCGCGGGCGATCCGCCTGCGGCTGGTCCCGGCCGATTCGCCCCGGCACGCGGCGGTCGTGCTGAACATCGGGACGGCGCTGAAGAATCTCGGCCGGCTCGACGAGGCCGAGCCGATGTACCGTGAAGCCATCGACCTCACCCGGGGGCGCGACAACCGCATCCTGGCGATCGCGCTCAACAACATGGGAGCCCTGTGCAAGGCGCGGGGCAACTACGAGGCGTCCGCGACGTTCGATGAGGAAGCGCTCCGCATCCGCCGGTCGATCTTCACGGGGCCGCATCCGGACCTGGCGCAGTCGCTCAACAACCTGGCGTTTTCGATGGACAAGCTCCACCGTGATCAGGAGGCCGAGGCCCTCTACCGCGAATGCATGCAAATGCAGCAGGCCCTCTTCGGCGATGAGAGCGTGATGGCGGCCCGGAGCGGGATCAACTGCGCGCAGAAGATCATGCTGCGCGATGACGCGAGCGAAGAGGCGGCTCGGCTCACGAAATGGAGCGCCGATGTGCTGGCCAGATCCGCCGCGACCGGGGACGACGTCTGGTCGCTCAAAGCCAGGTTCATGCTGGCGGTCGTGCTCACCAGCCGCGGCGAGTTGGCCGACGCGGAGATCGCCCTGCGGGCGTGCGACCTGGCGCTGACGCCGGGGTTGAACACCACGATCACCCGCGCCGCGATCCTCAGACGGCTGGCGGATGTCTGCGAGAAGCAGGGGAAGGTGGAGGAGGCGGCCCGGTATCGCGAGCAGTTGCCCAAGCCGAGGACGGATTGAGGCTTGCCAGGTCGAGTGGCGTGCCGAGAGAGCGGGAACGAGTGGGGTTTTGGTTGGTAGAGATCTTCGCCACCAAGCCGCAAGAATGAGTGGCTGAATCCGCAACTGGGGAGCGGTCGATAAACTACAACTGGCACGGGAGGGGAGCGTGGGCAAGACTTGTCACGGGACGGTGGCGGTGCGGGCTTGGAGGAACAGCGCTCATGGGCCGGTCGCGAGTTGGACGGGTTGGTTGTTTGGAGGGGCCCCGCGGCGCGGAGCGTTGCGTGGCATTCACGCTGATCGAACTGCTGGTCGTGATCGCGATCATCGGGGTGATGGTGAGCATCCTGGTGCCGGCGCTGGGCAAGGCTAGAGAGACATCGAAGCGGCTGCAATGCCTGACGAACCTGAAGGGGTTCGGCACGGCGTTCGAACTCTATCGGACGGCGAACAGAGATCTGCTGCCGTACGTGCTGCCGTTTCACAATCAGCAGTTTCCGCAGAATCCCAACGATCCGCAGTTGCTGGAAGTGCTTGGGGGGTATATGGATGTGGAGCCGCCGAGGTACGACGAGAACGGCGTGCTGATCGTGACCGCGCCGTATGTCTGTCCATCGGATGTGGACGGCGTGGGTCAGGAGACGGGGTTCAGTTACGAATACTGGCCCGGAGCGCTGATGGTGGCGCGCGAGATCTTCCGCGGGGATCGGAATCCCGCGGCGACCGTGACCAAGTTCTACGAGTTCAACCCGGATTTCCCGGTCCTGGCGGACGCGAACCCGTGGCATCCCGGGAGACCGAAGAAATATCGCTTGGACGCGAACGGAAACCTGGAGCAGGGGGCGTACGACCAGAACGGCTTGTACTTTGGGGACTGGCGAGCGGACTGGCTCGAGATTGATCCGACGAACTTTTCGGATGGGCCGTGAACGGGCGGAGCGAGACGTGGGCGTGAGCCGCGCGGGCGTAGATTGACCAGTGATGTCACAGGGAAGAAGGTGCCGATCGTGCCGACGACGAATGAGACGGGCGCTCCGAAGATGGAATCGCTGCTGACGCCCGATCTTGAGGCGCCGGCGGCGCCGGCGGCGAAGTCGGCGGCGCCGGCGCAGGAGACGCTTCGGCGGTGGTGGGGGGCCTTCCGGAACGAGCCGCGGATGAAGTGGCCCAGACGGATCGCGGGCCTGGGGACGGTGCTGGGGGTGATCCTCGTGGGGATCTGGGCGGGGGTGACGCTGTTTCCGCGGCCGCAGCCGGATTTCTCGAACGATGATCTCGGCGAGGTGCTGGAGTTCACGCTGCTGACGGACGACTTCAACAAGTTGCCGCTGCAGGAGCGGCTGAGGCTGCTCAAGGAACTTGTGGCTCGGATGAAATCGATGTCGGAGGACGACGCACCGATCATGGCGGCGTTCGCGGCGAGCATCAAGAACGAGATGCGCAAGCAGATCGAGAAGAACGTGAAGAAACTGGCGGCGGACATGGTCGACGACTTTGCCCAGCGATACTCGTCGGTGCCGCCGAGCGATGCGCCGCGATTCCTGGATGATTCGATCATCGAGTTCACGCACCTCATGGAGGACATCGCGGGGGAGAAGAGCCCGCTACCCACCAAGGACGATGAGCGATTGGCGGCGATCAAGCAGCAGGCCAAGCGCGACGAAGCGAAACTGCGAGAAGACAAGAGCCGGATGACCGCGGAGCGGGCGGCACGCTTCTTTGAGTTCATCCACGATCCGAACGGAGACGTGGCCGACCCGGTGCAGCGCGGACGCTCGGCGAAGTTCATGCGGGACATGACACGGCACCTGCGCGGGCAGGAACCGGCGACGGGGAAGCCGGCTAACGGGCCGGGGTGATGGGGGAGCCCGGTGTCATGGCGGTGGCGGCGCGGGAATAGACGTGCAGCATGTCGTCGCCGGAGCGCTTGGCGTGGAGCAGGCGCAGCGGGAGTGCATCATTCATCGATCTGGCGAGGAACCCCGTGACGGCCGGAAGGGCCTCGGCGTCGCCCAGGAGTTTGGGCGCGATATAGACGTGGGCCTCGTCGATGAGGTCCTGATCGAACAGGCTGCCCAGCAGCCGCGGGCCCGATTCCACCAGGACGGTGGACGCGCCGTGCTTCTCGGCGAGGTGCTTCAGCGCCGCGCGGAGGTCGAGCCGGTTGGAGTTGGGGAGCAGCGGGAGCGGGACGATCTCGACGCCCTGTTTGGATAGATGCTCGCGGTAGAGGGTCTTCTCGCGGAACGCGGCGTTCTGACAGAAAAAAGTCGTTGGGAACTGCGCGGCGGTGGTGATGAGGCGCGCGTTCATCAGCACGTCAAGGTCGCGCGAGATCACCACGCGGCGCGCGACGCGACGCACCCGCGCGACGTCGCGCGCCGTCAGCAGCGGGTTGTCCGCCAGGACGGTCCCCTCGGCGGTCATTACCGCATCGACGCAGGCGCGCAGGCGATGAACCCGGCGGCGTGAGACCTCGCCGGAAATCCACTTCGAGTCGTTCTCGCGGGTCGCGATCCGCCCGTCGATCGTCTGGGCCCACTTGGCGATGACCCACGGCAGGCCGGTGAGCATCCGCTTGATGAACGGCTCGCTGATCCACAGCGCCATCTTGCTCGCCGAGGACCAGCGCACCTCGACCCCGGCGCGCTGAAGCGCCGCCGCGCCGCCTTCGGCGATGGGGTTCGGGTCGCGGCGCGCGATGACGACGCGCGCGATGCCGGCATCGATGATGGCCTTGGTGCAGGGGGGCGTCTTCCCGGTGTGGTTGCAGGGTTCGAGGGTGACGTACATCGTGCACCCGCGCGGGGAGTCCCCGCGGGCCAGGCAGTTGTTGATGGCTTCGACCTCGGCGTGCGGGCCGCCGTAGCGCCGATGATGCCCGATCCCAATGACGTGCAGTCTGGGTTTGCGATCCGTAGGTGCGGATGATGGTGCGCCTTCACGGACGATGAGCGCGCCGACGAGTGGATTCGGCTCCACGTCGCCGCGGGCGCGCAGAGCGGCTCGGGCCGCGAGGTCCAGCAGTGTTCGATCGTGCCTGGTGCTCATGCAAATGGGCGGGCGAAGTGGGCGGGCGCGGGAGTGGAAGCGCCGAGTGGGAAGGATATCGGCAAAGGTCGGGTATCGAGGGCGGAAAAGCAAACGCCCGCGATCCGCTTGCACCTTCAACGCCGCGTGGTAGATTTGCGTAGAAGATGTGGCGCCTGGGCGTCCAGCCGGGCTGGCAGGCCTCTAGGCCCCAAAGGGGGGGAGCGGGACATGGCAACACAGACGTTCTTCTATGACGGTACTGAGTCGTACACCGGCGGCCTGAGCATGACCTTCACGCGCGGCGTTCCCACGTGCGACTACGGGGGGAACGAGATCTCCGGCAACAACGACAAGCGGTACGACCGTACCGTGGCGGTCGCCGCGGCTTCCGCCGACCCGAAGGACATTCTCACCTCCCGCTCGGATGAGGCGGCGCTGCTGGTCGGCTCCGACCAGACCTCGGACGCGATCACGAAACTCACGATCGACTCCGCCGGCAAGGCGCGGCTCGATCACGTCTTCGGCGTGCAGAGTTCGATGTCGTTCAAGGGGATCTTCAAGCCCTCCGCGTTCATCATCAAAGTGCCCCGCTCCTGAGCGGGGTGCGCCGATGATCACGACGTACGACAACTACATCGCCGAGTTCAGCGAACCCGGTTGGCAACGAGTCATCTATTCTCCGACTGGCGGCGCGGATTCGTGGTGCATGATCCAACGCGGCGACGAAGGCGTAGCGCGCGGCCTCATCGTCGGCGATTCCATTTACATGGAGACCCAGCCCGGTCAGACGGACGCCGTCCGCCTCTTCAGATTCCCCAAGCCCGCACGGGTGGTGACGTGCCGCCCGCTGCTGGTCGGCTCCGGCGGTCAGAACTTTGTGAAGGACAGCTTCGATGCTGGATCCTACGGAAACGGCCACGACCTGATCACCATCGACCGTGATACGAGCGGGAACTTTGTGGACCCCGACACGATGTCGGTGATTTCGCCGCCACCTCCCACGCGCATCAATCGAATCTTGCTGGTGAAGGGAACTCCACGCTCCGTGGATGATGAGATCGTAGACAGCGCGATCGGTCAGTTCGTGGTGGATCGGGTGGGTGGGGACATGGCGTCTCCAGCATTTACGAGAAGCGCCAACCAAGCCCTTCAGCGTTGCTTGCGGACGTGGATCTTGGATGCGACCGGACATGAATTGCAGCGCAGCAAGACTACCGGCTTCGTATCGCAGTGGTCGTCCGGAGTGGAACCCGACATGCCCGCTGGCTTCCAACTTCAACTTGCGTCTCGGAATCGTTGGACACCCGTTGTGTGTTCAAATGCATATCTACTTCCGGAGAACATTTTTGCCTTCTTAAGAACAACTCTCTATTCAACCGACGCCGGCAATTCGGTTCAAGACGCCCAGCGCTACTACCTGGCTCCGGAGTTTGCGGGCGAGGACACGGCGGTGCCCGGCTATCCGCTTCCTCCCCACGCTTCTGGTTCATCCGCCGACGAGGACGCCAAGGTTGTTGGCTTCTCGATCCAGAACAACTGGACCCTCTTCCTCGCGGGCATGGTTGGAGACGCGACATGGGACCAGTGTTTCTACCCGCTTGACAACTACACACTGTACACGCTCTACGGCAACTCCACCAACCACATCCGGATCATCGCCGACACGCAGCAGCGAAGACTACTCATCATCGTCGCCTACAACGGCGATGCTCGCACCTTCGTCATCAACGGCTGGTATTGGGTGCGTGATTCCGCGTTGCTCCTGGGCTTGGCCTATTCATCCTCGACTCAGAAGCTAACGATCGTCGGATCGCTGGCCGGTGGAAGGGTGCAGACTGCCACGCAAATTGGTACAGGCGGGGTTTCGTTCAATTCCGCGCTGACCGAACTGCAATGCCGGGACACTGTCGCCAGCACTGTCCGAGAGTTCCGAACGATCGGCGGAAAGATCATCGACGATACGACACAAACAGAAGCCCAAATGAAATCGGCGCTGGTAGCGCTGGATTTCTTGCCGTAGAGAGCCCCCAATGACGCTAGCCTCCAAACAACTCAGCACTGCGCTTCTCTTCATCGCGTTCTCTTATTCCGCGACGAATGCACAATGCGATACAATATGGGAGATAGTTGCGTCCGCGGGACCATCGCCTCGCAATGAAAGCGAGATGTGCTTTGATGCCGAAAACTCGTACGCACTGCTGTTTGGAGGAAGGGAGAATGGGCAAGATAGTAGCGAGTCATGGTCGTTCGTGCGCCAATCGTGGACACTATTAAAGCCAATCGGTGGTCGCCCGCCGCCGCGATCTGCGATGGGATTAACATACGACATAACGCGGAACAGGATAGTGCTCTTTGGCGGCTCGGCCAACCTGGTTACACCACTCAATGACACCTGGGAATGGGATGGCGAAGCATGGACACAGATACCCGTTGCAGGCCCATCCCCCCGCGCGGTGGCCGGCTTCGCATATGACGCAGCGCGACATGTGTGCGTGCTCTTTGGCGGACTGCCTGCTTCTGTTGGCAACGCGACATGGATCTACGACGGCTCGGTATGGACGCAGGTCGCGACGACAGGACCAAGCACGCGCGGTGGTCACTACATGGCCTACGACGAGGCACGCCAACGTGTCGTCATGTTCGGAGGCACCGACGGGCAGTTCGCCTATTTTAGAGACACCTGGGAGTGGGATGGAGCGACCTGGACACAGGTTGCATCCACCGGCCCGATCGCGCGGCGCAGTGGCACGATGGTGCACGACTCCCGGCGCCACCGCTGCGTCCTCTTTGGTGGCTTCGGACGCTCTGGCGGCATGGACGTCCAGTTCCACGACACGTGGGAGTGGGACGGGACGACGTGGACGCTGCGCCTGGCAGACGGACCGCCCGGACGGCTGGCCCACGCCGCAGCATACGACTCGGCGCGCGCAGAGATGATCATCTTCGGCGGGTTCGTAGGCGGAACACCCCAAAGCGACACGTGGGTCCTGCCATCAACCGGGCCGACAGACTTCAACCGCGACGGATTCTTCGATTCACGCGATTTCTTCGACTACCTCACGGCGTTCTTCACCACAACCACCTGCCCCAACTGCCCCGAGGTCCCCTGCCCCGCCGACTTCAATCGTGACTGCGTGATCAACTCGCAGGACTTCTTCGACTTCCTCGCGGCGTTTCTTGCCGGCTGCCCGTGAGGAGCGAGTCATCGGCCAAAGCCAAGACACCGATCGCTCAAAAGCCGCGATCGGTGGCACATTCAGGAGCGTTCGGGGCCACCTGCCTTGAGCATCTTGTTCTCCTGTGAGTCAGAAGATACCCAAACCCTACGACGACAATGCTGCAGGGAGACGGTACGCAAGATGCCACTCGAAAACCTGTTCCGCCAACTTGGGGAAAACCCGACGCCAACCAATCAAGCCTGTCGACGATATTCGAATCTGACCCAAACTGTTGGCTACCTTTTTGACCTCGCTCAAACGGGTTCACAATGTTCTCTAACCACTCATCCTCCCCCCCCGATCCATCGAGCAACCCCCACGGGCTTTGAACATCTGGGTACGAACCCACGTCGAGCCACCGCGCGCCCGGGTCGCCCAGGCGCAGGCCCGCGCTGGTCTCGCCACCGTTCTCTGGATACCCGCTGATCAGCGGCTCGTTCCCGCCGTCGGGGTATAGCCAGTACCCCTCCTGCCCCGGCCCGTACCGGTGCGGGTCGTAGTACATCCCCTTGATCCACTCGTCAACCGTCGGAATCCAGAAGCGCGCACCGGGGTGATGCGTCGGCTGGTCGGTGATCGTGCCGTCGGGGTTCGTGAAGAACGTGGATGTGTCGTACACGCCGTTCTCGAACGCGGCTTGATCGAGGCGCTTGTCGTTCTCAAGCCAGTTGCAGTACCGCGCGGCGAGGCGCCAACCGACGTCCGCCGGCAGGTGCGCCGCCCCCGGCAGAATCTGATACCCCGGCGGTTGACCCGGATCGAGCGATGTGGGCACAATCCACTGGCTTGTGAACGCAGAGTCGAGGCGCGAGCCCTGCCAGTACGGCGCATACGCCTGCACGAACTCGAACCACTGCGTCACGTCTACTTCGGTGCGCGAGAGGCGGTACTCGTAGTTCACCGCGCCGACAACGAGGGCCGGCGTGCTGAACGGCGGGAAAAAAAACGGTGCTTCGGTCTGGCTTGCGGGACGGTTTCCTGGCGCGCCGATCGTGTGCCAAGCGAAGTCGTAGTTGGGCGGCGAGCCCGGCTGCGCACCGGCCGTCCCGGTTCCGATGAGAAAGCAGGCCGCCGCCGCGAGCCCGGCCAAGGCTGTTTGATTCACAATCACATCGAGGCCTTTCGAGAGAAAGGGGGCATCAAGAAGGATACCTGAACTACCAGGCAGGTGGCCCCGATCGTAACTTGTGATGTGCCACCGATCGCTGCATTTGAGCGATCGGTGCGTCGGGCGTTGAAGGTCAGCGGGTAAGGCAACCGGAACCTCGATGTGAAATACAGGATCGACAGCTTGAACCGGGTCACGCGTGCCGGAAGAGGGCCGCGCAGGCGGTGTGGGCGTGGAGGAAGACGCCGTCGCCGACGGGTCCGATCTCACCCGCGGCGAAGCACCCGGCGAGCGGGACGTACGGGCCTGAGCGGACGATCGCCTCGCCGGGCTTGGCCTGCTGTTCGGCGGGGAGCGGATCGGCAAAGGCGGCGGCGATGCGCGAGGCGTCATGATTGGGCGTCTGGAACAGGTGTCGCCCGCGGGCGGTGCAAGTGAAGAGCAGTGCGCCGACGGGGGGTTCGTACAGGCGCTGCGCGTCTAGGAGCATTTCAAGGTCTTCGCTCGCGGTCGTGTCGTCGCGGACGTGGAACTGCACGGTCTGACCGACGCGGACGAGGTCGGCGACGACGAGCGCCTGGCTTTGCTTATCGACGCCCAGGAGTCCGCGGATCAGGAAGTCGTCGCGCCCGAAGCGCTGCTTGTACTCGTTGATGACGCGGCCGATGAGGATGCCGCGCTCGCAGAGTTTGCGTTCGTGGGGCTTGAGGGTTTCGATGGCTTCGGTGAGGGCCTGCAGGGCGGGCTTGCCGGAGAGAGAGGAGATGATCTGGCGTTTGGCGGCGGTGACGACAAGCGGCGTGCCGATGGGGCGGCAGCCCTGAGAGACCAGGGGGTCGATGCGGATCGGTCCTGAGAAGGAGATCCCGACGCCGGTGGAGCGGATGACTTCGTCGTTGAGGATGAAGACGTTCTCGCCGGCGGTTTCGGCGGCGGAAGCCATGCCCCCGATAATTGGCGCCGGGGCGGCGTCGGGAGCGGAGCGGGCGCGAGCGGCGGCGAGCGCCGGGAGCAGGGTGCCCGCGGGCACGCTAAAGGGGTCGGCGAAGAGGATGGACCCGCGGTACGGCGCGGATGCACACGACACGCCGGCGGCTTCGGCGAGCGAGGCATCGTCGGCGGCGATGTGGTCAAGCAGATCGGTGATGCGGAACGGGCGCACGTCGATGCCGGGCAGCGAGGCGGCCAGGAGCGAGACGCCGGGCGAGCCTTCCTGCTCGATGCCCCCGGCGATGACGGTTTCGACCGACATGCCGATGAGCAGATGCGGATCGAGGCGTCGCCGGAGTGAATAGGCCAGGGCGCGGGCGGCGTCGGCGTGGTGCGGCGTGAAGAAGATGCATGCAAGGTCGATCGCTTGTCCGGCGAGCGACGCCTTGACCTGCGCGGCAAGTTCGCTGGCCGCCTGGACCGGTTGCGACCGCGCGGAAAGCCCGCACGCCATCCTGGTTACGCCGATCGAGGCCGAGTGCGACATCGACCGGATTATACGAGTGAGTTCGGATCTTGATAAAGCGGAAGTGGCTCGGGGAACAGTTCTAGTTGACGAAGTGATTCCCGGAGGCATGCTACTGTTTAGGCGTGGCTCCGAGGAAGCGGGTCGCTGTCGCCCGATAACGCGGGGATTGACATGGTTCGCGCCGCCAGGCAAGACGGTTCGTTGACGCAGCCGCTGTCGCGGGACGTGGTCGTGCGCAAGCCGGGCGCGTACGAGATCCGGGACACGCTGCATCGCGGCGGGGCGTCGTATGCCCGCCACCATCACGATCACGTGAGCCTGTTTGTCGTGCTGTCGGGGTGCGTGGACGAGACGGCGTCGACGCAGCGCGTCGAGTGCGCCGGCGGATCGGGCGGGTTCCTGCCCGTGGGCGTCGAACACCGGAGCGAGTTCGAGGGAGAGACGGTGCACACGCTGGACATCGCGCTGGATGCCCAGTGGCTCGAACGCATGGGCGTGATGATGCGGGCCAGCGACGGGTGCACTTATTCGTTCGATCCGGCGCTGTCGCTGGTGGGGCACCGGCTGCTGGCCGCCAGCCGGGGAGGCGGACGGATCGGCGCCGACGAGTTGCTCCTGGAACTGCTGGGTCGAACGGCGCGAGTCAGCGGCTGGGGCCGGGCGGCGGAGCAGAACGCGCGATGGCTCAGCGACGTCGTTGAGCAGTTGCACGCCGGTTCCAGCGCCGACCTGGCGACGCTCGCGCTCCGAGCGGGAAAGAACGCGGCCCACCTGTGCCGATCGTTCCGGGCCGCGTACGGGTGCACGATGTCGGAGTACGCGGCCATGCTGCGGGTGCAGCGGGCGGCGGTGCTGCTGCGCAGCACCAGGCAGCCGCTGTGCCGCGTCGCGTACGAGGCGGGTTTCAGCGATCAGGCGCACCTGACACGGGCGTTTCGGCGGCACATGGGGGTGACGCCCCGCGTGTTCCGCGGGTGCGCCGGCGAAGCGGGCTTGAAGGAACCCGGGTAAGAGGTCGGCGGTTTTCCCGGCGCGGCCTATCGGTGGGCGGCATCTCGGCGTGCCATCTCAACCAGGCGGGCGCAGAGTTGGGGCATGGGTATCCCGGCGCGAGCCGCCGCCTTGGGCACGAGCGAGTGGTCCGTGAAGCCCGGGATCGTGTTGATTTCCAGGAGCCAGGGCGTGCCGTCGGCGTCGAGCATGAAATCCGCACGTGCCGCGTGGCGCACACCGATGGCGCGGGCAAGCACTTCGGAGTCGCGGCGGATCCGCTCGGCAACGCCGGCCGGAAGCGCGGTATCAAACAGGTACTGCGTATCGCTGCGGGTGTACTTGGCTTCGTAGTCGTACAGATCCCCGGCGGGGACAATCTCGATGATGGGCAGCGCGAGCCCGTCGAGGATCCCGACCGTGAGTTCGCGGGCCCGGCGGGCGACGCCCCCCTGCACCGCGCCGGTGATCTTCGGCTCGATCATGTACGAACGGGCCGGAGCGCCGGAGGCCTGACGAGCGGCGTCGTCGTCAAGGATGGCGCGCCGGGCGGCGGCCCACTCCGCCGCGCTGTGCACGACGTGGAGGCCGATCGTCGAGCCCTCGTGAACGGGCTTGACGACGACCGGGAAGGGGAGCGGGCACGACGAGTCTCGCAGGTCCAGCACGTGCGTTGGGGTGGTGGGGATGCCCGCCGACAGAGCGGCGAACTTCGTCGCGACCTTGTCCATCGCCAGCCGCGAGGCGCGCGAGCCTGAAAAGACGAACGGGCGACCGTCGGCTTCGAGAAGTTCCTGCAGCGGGCCGCCTTCGCCCCACAGCCCGTGGAGGACCGGGAAAAACACATCGGCGTCGATCGCGCGAACCTCGGCCTGGCTGAGCCGGTCAATGGTGAGGTTCGTGACACGGAATGCGCCGGCGGATTGCAGCGCTTCGGCGACAAAGCGGGCGCTGGTCAGGCTCACGTTGCGTTCGGCGTCCGGGCCGCCGCCCAGGACGACAACGTGCGGGAGCGTGGTGGTTGGTGCGAGCGGCGTCATGGGGAGCGTTATCGCAGGGAGTCGCGGGGGGGGCACTCAATGGCTCGAATCCGGGAAGACTTCGCGTCGTGACCAGATGACGACCTCAGGATGCAGCGTGATGCCAAAGCGATCAAAGACGCGGCGACGGACCTGGGACATGAGCGAGATCACATCGCGAGCCAGGGCCTGGGGAGTCGTCAGGATGAAGTTGCCGTGGCGTTCGCTGACCCCGGCGCCGCCGACAACCAGGCCTTTGCAGCCGGCCTTGTCGATCAGGAAACCGGCGGAAACGCGGGAGCCGGCCGTGGTCGGCCCGGACCATCCCAACGAGGCCAGGGCTGGCGCGTCGGCCACGAGGGTCGGGTTCTTGAAGACGCAGCCGGCACTGTCGGCCGCGAGCGGCTGCGTGCCTTTCTTGTACGCCATCACCTCCTTGAGCCTGGCACGCAGGGCCGCCGGGTCGGAGTGATGCAGCGAGAGTTCGACGTCGGTGATGATGAGGTGGTTGAGACCCGACTGGCGATAGCCGAAGTCGATCGCGGATCGGTCGAGCGTGAGCCGGGCGCCGGTGCGGTCACACGCATGAACGCGGTAAACGGCGTCAGCGATCTGCCCGAACGCGCCACCCGCGTTCATGATCACCGCGCCGCCGAGGGTGGCCGGGATACCGCCGAGCCCCTCGATCCCGCCCAGGCCGGCCCGAACCGCGTGCAGGATGACCTCGGGCAGTTCGCAGCCAGCGGGGAGGCGGACGACCGGGCGGCCTGCCTTCGGAGCGGAGCCCAGCGCGTCGGCGAAGGCCTCGCCAAGGGCCGCGGCGCTGGGCTTGACGAACTGGACAACGAGTTCGGGGACGCCGTCATCATCGACCAGGAGATTCGCGCCGTCGCCAAGCACACGGAGATCCGGGTCGAGTTCGATGCACGCGGAGAGGAGGTCGGCGGCGTCGAGCAGCGCGAACCGCTCGGCGCGACCACCGATGCGGAACCAGGTGGGAATGGGCGCCAGTGGCTGGATCGGAATGGCGGAGGCGGCGGGCATGCACGGAGATCGAAGGCCGGATGGCGGTCGGGAAATCGTATGAGCGGGCGGCAACCAAGGCGCTCGGCGCCGGGCGCGGTTGCTAGGCGACGGGCGAATGTCTGAGGAACCCTTCGGCGACCTGGTTCACGGGCCCGGCCCCCATCACGACGACCAGGTCGCCGGGTCGGCAGATGACTTCGAGTTGCTCGATGATCGCTTCGAATGGGTACAGGTGCATGGCGCACACGCCGCGCTGCCGAAGGCGGTCCACGAGGTCGGCGGAGGAGACTTTCTGCTTCTCCGACTGGGAATCACGGACGAAATAGATGTGCGGGACGATCACGACGTCGGCGCTGGAGAAGGAGGTCGCGAACTCTTCGAGCAGGTGCCGGGTGCGGGAATGCTGATGCGGCTGGAAGACGCAGATCAATCGCCCGCCGCGATCCTGGGGTTTCTCGAAGTCCCGAAGCGCCCGAAGGGTGGTGTCGATTTCGGTCGGGTGGTGCCCGTAGTCGTCGTAGACGCGCACGACGCCCCCCGAGGGGAGCGTGCGCTGGCCCAGGAACTGCGTTCGGCGGTCCACCCCGCGGAACTGGGCGAGCATCCCGGCAACGGGGGCGGGGTCGGCGCCGGCCATATGAGCCAGCACGGCCGCGGTGGCGGCGTTGATGGCATTGTGAGCCCCCGGGAGGGGGGTGATCCATTCGCACAGCAGGCCGTCGCCCCGGATACGCACCTGGGTGTGACGCGTCGTCGGCTCGTACTGCACGAACCAGTCGGCCTCGGGTGAAAAGCCGATGGTCTTGACGTCGCACGCGAGCCCCGCCGTGACTTCACGCCGGTGGGCCCCCTGGTGCGCGATGAGCAGCGCGCCGCCCTGCTCGGCCGGCGGGATGAGTTTGGCGAACTCGTGGAACGCCTCGACGACCGCGTCGAGTGAGCCGTAGATGTCGAGGTGGTCGGCTTCGACGGAGGTGATCGTGGCGAACCGGGGGCGGTAGTTGTGGAAGGAACGGTTGAACTCGCAGGCCTCGGCGACGAGGATGCCCGGCTGGCCCGCGAGCGGACCGGACGGGATGGTCGCGGCGCCGATGCGGTACCCGCCACCGGGCCCGAGTTGCGAACAGGAGGCGCCCACGATGACGGAGGGATCGAGCCCCGCGCTGGCCAGCGCGCAGCCGAGCATCGCCGTGGTCGTGGACTTGCCGTGGGTGCCGGCGACGGCGATCCCGGTGTGGGCGTGCATGCACAGGCCCAGCGCCTCGGCGTAGGTCAGGTGCCTGACGCCGCGGCGGTCCGCCTGGAGGATCTGGGGATGATCCGGCTTGACCGCGGCCGAAGCCACCACCAGGTCGCACGCTTCGGGGAGCAACCCGGAGGCCTGATCAAAGCCCACCGGGATGCCTTCCTGCGCGAGCGAATCGGTGCCCGCCGACGACGACAGGTCCGAGCCCCTGACGATCGCGCCGCGGGCCCGGAGCATGCGGGCCAGCCCCGACATGCCGCACCCTCCGATGCCGATCATGTAGACGTGACGCCCGGCGAAGACGCCCGCCGCGGCGGCGTGCGAGTCGGCGGGTCGGGTGGTAGGTCGGGGAGGGGAGGGAGGGGGGGGGGACGCGGGGCTCATCGTGAGATCACGGATCGTAGACGGTGACATGCGACCCCCCCTGACGTATCGACCAGTCGCATGCCATGCGTTCAAAATCCCCCCCCGCCCCCCCCCACCCTCCGCGCCGTGCCGGGGTGCTCACGCCGCGCGGAGTTTGGCGAGCGCCGGCGAGCGCGCGATCAGCACGATCGCGGAGAGCCCGACGAGTCCGTACACGACCCGGGCGAGCATCGAATAATCGCCCAGGAGTGCCGCGACTAGGTCGAACTTGAGAACGGCCCAGAGGCCCCAGTTGAGGGCACCGACGAGAACGAGTACCAGAACGATCCAATCGAGCGGTTTCATGGCTGAGATCCTTTCGCGGCAGGATTCGCTCAGGGGCGCCGTCGGATTCAGGTGCCGCCGATCAATCCTCGGCCCGCCCCCCCGCCCCCCCGCCCCCCCGCCGCGCGTGAGTACCATGCGAACATGGCTCGCACCACGTCCCCCACGTCCCGCGTTCCGAGGCGGTTTTCGCGGTCGCTGGCGACGGTCGGTGCGGTCCTGACGTCCGCGGGCCTGGCCGTCGCCCCACCCCCAGCGTCCCCCGGCGCGGCGACCGGCCCGGCCGGGTATCCCGACTCCGAAGAGAAGAGTCGAGTCGAGCCTGGGACCAGAGGGGGGCGGGGGGGCGGGGTGACGGCCCAGCCTGAGTTCGTGCAGCCCGAATCGCTCGCGCAAGGGTTCATCCTGGTGGTGACCGACAAGCAGGGAGTCGCGACGAGCGACTCGCCCATCTTCATTGCATCGAATCACAACGGGTGGAACCCGGGGGACCCGGGACAGAAACTCACGCCGCGGTCGGATCGACGCTGGCAGATCGTCTTCCCCAAGCCCCGGCTTGATTCCCGTCTGGCGTTCAAGTTCACTCGCGGTTCCTGGGACAACGTCGAGGTGGACTCAAAGTTCGCAGACGTCGAGAATCGGTCCCTCCCGAAGATCGACGTCTCGAAACTGACAGCGGGCGAACCGCCCATCATCGAGTTGACCATCGAAGCGTTCAAGGACAGGCGACCGGCCGGACTGGCCGACCATGCCAGCGACCGGTACCGCCAGATCAAGGCGACCGGGACGATCCGGCGGATCGAAGTCGTGGGGGGGGTGGGGGGTGGAGTGCCGGTGTCGCGCGACCTGATCGTCTGGCTTCCGCCGGGGTATGACGATCCGGCCACCGCGGACCGCACCTATCCCGTGCTCTACCTGAACGACGGGCAGAACGTGTTCGAGAAACTGCCGAACGTCCCGGGGGAGTGGGAGGCGGACGAAACGGCGACACGGTTGATCGTCCAGGGCGCCATCGAACCGATCATCATCGTGGGGATTCCTAGTGCCGGGGCGACCCGGCACGTCGAGTACCTGCCGGCGAAGGTATTTGAGACCAGCCCGGCACGCGGTGAGGAGTACTTGAACTTCTTGATCGGCGAGGTGATCCCCCGCGTCGAGCGGACGCTGCGGACAAGGCCGGGGCCTGCAAACCGGGCGATCGGCGGATCGTCGCTGGGGGCGATCATCAGTCTGTATGCGGCGTCGAAGCGGCCGGACGTCTTCGGGAAGGTGCTCGCCGAAAGTCCCTCGCTGAGCATCCGCGGGTCCTCGCTGATGCCGCTGTTTGAAGCCGTGGAACGGTGGCCGGATTCCGTCTACGTGGGAGTGGGAACTCGAGAGGACGCAAGCGAACCGGAGGATTCGGACGCAAATCGGCGATACGTCGAGTTGGCCGCCGAGTTGGTGGACCTGACGAAACAGTTCGGTGCCGAATCCGCGGCATCGAACACCCGCCTCGCGGTCGATCCCGGCGCGACGCACACGGAGTCGGCGTGGGCGCATCGCCTGGAAGCGGCCCTACGCTGGCTCTTTCCCCCCGCGAAATAACGGCGAGGAGAGCGTGCGGCTAATCGCTCCCGGGACCCTGCCCGTCGTCGGGGGGGGCGTGCCGGGCCTACCCCGGTATCATGATCGCATGAGCGCCCCCCCGCCCCCCCCGCCCCCCCCGCCCCCCCCGCCCCTTCCCCTCCGGGACGCGACCCTCGCGGGACGGCTGGGGTTGTGGGGGAGGGGGGGGATCACCTGCCTGCTCGCCGTCTTCGGGATCGGGATCGCCGCATCGCTGCAACATGTGGTGGACCATCACCAGAACCGCGACGGGCAGCCCGGGGTCTCGCTCGACGACATCCGAGGCGCGTACCACGGCGTGTACGTCGCGGCGCCGCTGGTCAGCGCGCTCGAGCGGGGCCACCCCGACGCCTTGCCTCCGGCTTCGCGCGACGCCTTGCTGGACTGGCTCCTGGGCAAAAAGGACGCCACCGGCAAGCGCCCCGACGGCGCCAACCCCAAACTCATCGAGGATTACGACAGCATCGACCTCGGCGACGCCGCCCCCATCGAGATCATCGCCAAGAACTGCCTGGGGTGTCACTCGAGCAAGGGAGCGGCGGAGATCGCCGCGGCGGGCGGCGCGAACGCGAAGAAGTGGGGAGGCTGGCCGCTGGATTCCCTGGCGAACGTGAAGAAAATCGCCTATGAGAAGCGCATCGACCCCCCACCGGTGGCGATCCTCACCATGTCCACCCACGCGCACGCGATCAGCCTGGCGACCATGAGCGTCGCGCTGGCGGGGCTGCTGGCGCTGACGCGCTGGCCGCGCTGGGTCGTCGGCGGGCTCGTCCTGCTGGCCGGCGCCGGGCTGCTGGCCGACATCGGTGGGTGGTGGGCGGCACGGCGGTACGCCGGGGCGGTGTACGTCCTCATCGCCGGCGGAACGGCGTACGCCGGCGCCAGCAGCCTGATGCTGCTGGCCGTGGCGCTGGATGTTTGGATGCCCCAATCCGCCGGCAAGCGCTGAGCCGTCGCTACCGGTCTCTGCTGGCGGACCGGACCGACGCCGCCCGGGTATCCGCGGGCGCCGGGGGCCGCGCCGCGGAAGACTCGGACCCAGCCGAATCGGTCGTGGCGGCGGCGTCGTCGGCGAACCGGGCCAGCGGCCCGCCCAGGACCGCCAGCACCACCACACCCGCCGCGGAGAGCAGGCCCGCCAGTTTGCGGGTAGGGAACGGGGCGTCCGTGATGCGCGCCAGTCCGGGGGTTTCTTCGGGCTTCTCGATGACCGCGGTGTAGGCAATCCGGAGGTAGTAGTACGCGGCGATCGCGGAGTTGATGCCGAGAATGACCACCAGCACCGTCTCACCGGCGGACAGGCCCGCGCTGAAGAGCGGGACCTTGCCAAGGAAGCCAAGCAGCGGGGGAAGTCCCAGTAGCCCCATCGAGCAGATCACCAGGACCCAGCCCAGCAGCGGGCGCGTCTGGCACAGCCCGCGGATATCGATGAAGGAATCGGCTTCATCCATCGTCCCACCTGTCTCACGCCCTGTTCGTTCAAGGCAGGAGAGGACGGCGAACGCGCCAAGGTTCATCACGCCGTAGCAGAGGAGATAAAAGAGCACCGCCGCGACGCCGGACGACGCGAAGGAGCCGTCGAGCGACGGGCCCGCGATCACCCCGACGAGCATGTACCCGGAGTGGGCGATGGACGAATACGCCAGCAGGCGTTTCACAGACGATTGCAGGATGGCCAGGACATTGCCGACGGTCATCGTGAGTGCCGCCACAACCCAGAGCGTGACCCGCAGCGCCTCGGGGAGGGACCCGCGTGATCCCTCCGCCACCAGGGTCTGCGACCCGTCGGCCGAAAGGGTGAACCCCCACCCGACGCAGGCAGCGAGCGAGAGGATCGCGAAGAACCCGGCGGACTTGGGAACGAACGCCAGGAAGGCCGAGACCGGCGACGCGGCGCCTTCGTAGACGTCCGCGGTGTAAAAGTGCATCGGGACGGCGGCGATCTTGAACGAGATCCCCATGATCGCCATGATCACGCCGAGCAGCGCGATGACGTTGACGGACCCGTGCGACGCGTGGGCCTGCCGCGACAGTTCGGCCTGGATCTCGGAGAAACTCGTCGAGCCCGTCCCGCCGTAGATGAGGGCGAACCCGTACAGGAAGATCGCGGCGCCCAGCGCGCCCAGGAAGAAATACTTGACGCCCGCCTCCATCGAGCGGTTGCGCGACGTGGAGACCGCCACCATGATGTACGTGGGGAGGGATGTGAGTTCCAGCGCCAGGAAGAGCCAGATGAGGTCGTCGGCGCCGGCGCAGAGCATGAGTCCGGTGAGGGAGAAGAGGAAGAAGGAATAGAACTCGGCGCGGGTAGCCTTGATCGCGTCGAAGACCGCCGCGGCGATCGTCTTGCCCGCCGCATCGACCGGCGTTCCACTCGGGACGTTGAGCGAGGCCTCGTATTCGCGGTCCACCACCCCCGGCATCAGCAACAGCAGGCCCAGCCCGACCGCGGCGACGACCACTTTCCCGTACATCGCCATGTGCGGGAGCGGTCCCGCCGTCGGCGGCGTCGTCAGGTACGCCAGCACGCCCGCGACGATCAGCCCCGCGGCGCACAGCGGCGCGCACATCCGGCGGATCACCCGGTCGCGCGACAGCCCGATCACCATCACGACGCACGTCGTCACGAACAGCGCGATCTCAGGCCACAGGGCTTGAATCTTGTCGATCACTGTGAGTCCTCCGCGGCGGGGGCGGTCGCGACCGTCGCCGAGGGATGTGAGTCCGGTTCAGTGTCCGCCGCGGCGTGCCCCGGCGCCGGTTCGGACGGGGCCTCGTCCGCGGGGGGCGACAGGCGGTCCATCGCCTGATCGTGCACGCGACGCATGTCCTGCGTCGGGCCTTCAAGCGCCTTGAGCAGCGGCTTGGGGTACAGGCCCAGCAGCAGGCACAGCGCGGCCAGTGGAAGCAGGACCCCGATCTCGCGCCAAGAGAGATCACGGGGGAGCGGACCATGGTCGGCGGCGTGCGCATCGTCGCCGCCGTGCCCGCCATGATGATCCGCCGGCGCGCCCCAGACGACCTTCCCCAGCATGAAGAGGAGATAGATCGCGGTGACGATCATGCCGATGCCGGCGGCGAAGGCAAACCACGGGCCGAGGTTCCCGCCCGCGCCGCCCGCGACGGTGTGACGCCCGACCCATTCACCGCCCGCCTGGAACGCTCCCAGCAGGCACATGAACTCGCTGACAAACCCGTTGAGCCCGGGGAGCCCGACGGAGGCCATCGTGAAGAAGACCATGAACGTCGCCCAGATGGGCATGGTCGCGGCGAGTCCGCTCAGGCGGCTCATGTCGCGCGTGTGGTAGCGCTCGTAGACCATGCCGATCATCAGGAACAGCGCCCCCGTCGAGAGCCCGTGGTTGATCATGTACAGCACCGCGCCGCTCAGCCCGATCGTGTTGAACGCGAACAGGCCCAGTACGCAGAATCCCAGGTGCGACACCGAGGAATACGCCACCAGTTTCTTGACGTCCGTCTGCACCCAGCAGATCAGCCCGCCGTAGAGGATGCCGATGATTGAAAGCACCGCGACGGTTGGAGCGTAAAAGATGGCGGCGTCGGGGGTAAACCCGAGGGCGAAGCGGTAGATGCCGTAGGTTCCGAGTTTGAGCAGCACGCCGGCCAGGATGACCGAACCGGCGGTCGGCGCTTCCGTGTGCGCCAGCGGGAGCCAGGTATGCACGGGGAAGAGCGGCACCTTGATCGCAAACCCCGCCATCAGCGCCCAGAAGACCCACGCCTGGTGCGAGAACGGCATCTCGTGGGCCGCGGAGCGCAACTCGGCGAAGGAGAACGTCCAGGCGTGATCGACGGACACGTGCGCCGCGTTGAACCACGCGACGTATATCAGGCCCGCCAGCGTCAGCACCGAGCCGGTGAAGGTGTACAGGAAGAACTTGGTGGCCGCCGCCTTGCGGTTGGTGGACCCGTAGAGGTTGATCAGCACGTACAGGGGAACCAGGGTGAACTCGAAGAAGACGTAGAACAGGATCACGTCACGCGCCAGGAAGACCCCGGTCATCGCCCCTTGCAGGATCAGCAGCCACGAGTAATACGTCTTGATGCGCTCGGTGATGGCGGTGAACGAGCAGATCACGCAGATCGGCCCCAGCAGCAGCGTGAGCGCGACCAGCAGCATCGAGATGTTGTCGGCGGCGAGTTCCAGTTTCAGCCCCAGCGCCGGGAACCACTCGATCGCCATGTCGAGCTGATCCGTCGAGCCCGCGGGCCATGAGTACAACCTCAGGACATACAGGAACCACGCGATCGGGAGGACGGTTCCGAGGACGGCGATCTGCTTGGCGTTCTCCTTGGGCATGAACGCGACGAGCAACCCCGCGAGGATCGGGATCATGATGAGGGCCAGCAGCGTCATCGCAGACCTCCCATTCCCAGCATCACCAGCGTGATCAGCAGCAGCAGGACGACACCCTGCACCATGCGGGACGCGTAGCCGTGCAGTTCGCCGTCCTGCATCGGCTGGGCCGACTTTCCGAATGCCCGGGGGAGCCAGCCGAAGAGATTGACCAGCCCGTCAACCAGGAACTTGTCGAGCGTAAAGAAGATGTACGACAGGACCCGCAGCGGTGTGTAGAACAACCAGTGGTAGAGTTCGTCCACGTACCACTTGTGCTGTGCCCACGTTGCGATGGGTCCCATCGCAGGGAGGAGTTTGTCCGCCCGGGCGGTCGCGGCAGTGGTTCGCCCGGCCAGGTGAAGCCAATACGCGATGAGGATCCCGACCAGCCCCACGATCGACGAGGCGATCTTCATCGCCAGGTGCGCGTCCATCCCGAAAACCGTCCCGTGCTCGTGCCCCCCGGCGTGGCGCATCGTCGCCCCCGCCGTGGAGCCGTGGACCATGCTCCCGACCCACCCGTGTTGCGCCGTGTCGATGTAGAACAGCCCGATCGCCGCGATGGAAAGGCCCGCCAGCGCCGAGAGCACGAAGTTGATGGCCCACCCCGGCGGGTGCGGATGAAACTCGCCGTGGGAGTGGGGGGAACCGTGCTCCTGGGCCTCGGCCTGTTCGAGCGCCTCGGCCTCGGCGTCCCCGTGGCCGTCGGCGTGCGCGTCGTCGTGCCCTTGCAGTTCGTCGCCGGCTTCGTAGTGCACCGGCCCGCAGAAAACCCGGAAGAAGACGCGGAACGTGTAGTACGCCGTCATACCCGCCGTCAGCAGCAGCAGCCACCCGATCGGAGCGTAGTGGTTCGCAAAGGCGTCCCCCAGGATCATGTCCTTGGAATAGAACCCCGCGGTGACAAACGGCACCCCCGCGAGGTTGATGCAACCGATCAGCATCGCATAGGAAACAACTTTCCATCCTTCCATCTTGCGAAGGCCCGAGAGTTTGCGAAGATCGAGCTGGCCCGCGAACCCGTGCATCACGGCCCCGCAGGACAGGAACAACAGCGCCTTGAAGAACGCATGCGTGAACACATGGCTCGCCCCGCCCGCGGCCCCGAGCACACCAAGGCCCGCGAACATATACCCGAGTTGCGACACCGTCGAGTACGCCATGATCCGCTTGATGTCGAACTGCGCCATCCCGATCGTCGCCGACCAGAACGCCGTGATCGCCCCGCCCCAGGCGACGATCGGGAGCGCCCATTCGCTTAGCGCGTAGATCGGCATGAATCGCGCGACGAGGTAGACGCCCGCCGTGACCATCGTCGCCGCGTGGATCAGCGCCGACACCGGCGTCGGGCCTTCCATCGCATCCGGGAGCCAGACGTACAGGAAGAGTTGCGCCGACTTGCCGAACGCCCCGATCGTCAGCAGCACCGGGATCAACTGCACCAGCGGCGGCGCATGCTCGGTCCCGTCCAGGTACCCCTGCACCATGGGGAAGAGTTTGGCGTACTCCACCGTCCCGAACTGGATGAACGTCAGCATGATCCCCATGGCGAGCCCGAGGTCGCCGATCCGGTTCATGACAAACGCCTTCTTCGCCGCCGCCACCGCCGAGGGCTTCTTGTAGAAGTACCCAATGAGCAGGTACGAGCAGAGCCCCACTCCCTCCCACCCCAGGTACAGCAGCAGCAGGTTGTCCCCCATCACCAGGCACGCCATGCTGAACACGAACAGGCAGAACGCGGCGAAGAACCGGCAATACCCCGGCCCGACGTCGTGACTCATGTACTCACTCGCGTACAGCGCGATGAGCGTCGCCAGCCCGGTCACGAACAGCATCCACAGACACGTCAATGGGTCGATGTAGAACGAGAAGTTGCCGATCAGCGCTCTGGCCGGCTCGCCCGCCTTCATCCCGCCCCAGTGAAACTGAATCCAGTCAAACGCCTTCACCACGCCCGCAGGCGCGTGCCCTTCGCCGCCGCCCGACGTGGCCAGAAACATGTGCAGCGTCAGCGCGAACGCGATGCCGATGCACCCCACCGACAGCCAGGCGGGGATCTTGTTCTTTACCTTGAAGATCGCGCACACGCCGCAGAGCACGCACCCCAGCAGCGGCAGGAACGGGATCAGCGCCGCCGCGGCGGGAACCCCGCTCGTCCCGCCCCCCGCCTCGAGGGCAAGCGACAGTGCGGATAGACCGTCCGCCGAAAACAATGGTGTCGTGAGCATGATGTCCACGTGCCGCAGCGCCTTCCTGGAGATCCCGGAACCCTTCGATCATGGCCCGAACAGGACCATGAAAGTAGGCAGGCACATCGCGGTTATCGCGGGCATGACAGGGGCCGCGGACGCCCCGGCACGCGCGGGCGTCGCTATCCCAGCCTTCAACACGGCTTGCTCAGAGCCGTTCGCCGTGCCGAGTTCATTCATCCCTGGAAGCCCGCTCGGATCCACCGCGTCGCTACCCGCGCAGTTCCCGCCACGCGCCGGCGTCCAGCGTTTCCTTCCGCCGGAACAGCAGCACGACCAGCGCCAGCGCCAGCGCGGCTTCCGCCGCCGCGATCGTCAGTACGAAGATCACGAACGTCTCGCCAGTGTGGTTCAGGTGGAACCGGCTGAACGCGATCAGCGCGATCCCCGCCGCCTGGAACATCAGTTCCGTGCAAAGGAACATGATGATCAGGTTGCGCCGCGTGATGAACCCCACCAGCCCGATCACGAACATCAGCGCCGAGGTGACGAGGTAGTGATACAGCGTCCCGGGGTGCAGCAGCGCCGGGTAATCGGCCTGCGCCAGTTGCAGGAAGAGTGCGTTCACGAGCGGCCTCCCGGAGCGGACGCCGACGCGCCCGCCGTGTGCACCGCCCCGTTCATCCGGTCACGCCCGGCGATCGGTCCCGCCTCGATCACCGTCACCAGATGCCGTTGCTGCGCGGCGAGTTTCGCGGCGTCGTCCATCTCGACCTTCTTTCGCGCCAGCACGACCGCGCCCAGCATCGCCATTAGAAGGATCACCCCCGCGATCTCGATCGCCCCAGGGTGCTTGTCCAGCAGCGTGAACGCCACCCCCTCCACGTTGTATATCTCAAGGTCCGCCGGGAACTCGACCGTCCGGGTCGAGCCCAGCCGAGACGAGTTGTTCCCCTGCGGGCTGTCCAGCACCGTTCGCAGCACCGCGACGCGACGGGCGGCGTCGATCGACGCGAGTTCCTCGTCCTCGTGGATCAGCGGGCGCGTGGGCTCGTCAGGGTCACGCGCTTCTCGCAGCGCTCGCTCCAGCCGACCCGGCATCTTCGCCGCCAGCGCCATGTCGCCCACCGGATCCGGCATGAACCACGCGTCGATCGACTGCCCCTGCGTCGGCGTGACGTCCGCCACCGGGATGCCGAACGTGTTCACGCCGGGAACGAGCGACACGCGCATGCCCGTTTCCAGCGAGTGCTCGTCCAGGTCCCATGTCTTCCCGGCGATCGCCAGGTGCAGCCGGCCCGCGACCGCTCGGTCCGACGTCAACGTCGCGGCCACGCTCGGAAGTTCCACCCGCCGGTCGCCCGTATCGCCCGACTGCTCCGAGCCCGGCGAGAAACTCACCCCAGTCATCTCCACGTGGGCGTCGGCCAGTGCCGGCGCCTTGAGATCGCGCGAGCCCTGCGCCAGGAGCGTTGTCAGCGTCGCCAGCAGCACAAACCCCGCCACCGTCGCCGCGATCGGTTCGCGGGAGAACTTGTCGTACGGCTGCAGGGCCTCGGCCTCTTCTTCCGTCGGCGCCTCCGTCGCCAGCATGATCACGAACAGGTACGTGATCAGGATTGCCCCCGCATACACGATCACCAGCGCAAACGCCATGAACTCCGCCGCCAGGATCACGTACAGCCCGCACGAAGCAAGGATCGTCAAAATGAAGTACAGCGCGGCGTACACGGGCCGTGGATGACTGATCACCCGCAGAGCCGCCCCGATCGCGATCACGCTGAACACGTAGAAGTTGATGTTCGGCAAGCGATCCACGCCCGCCGAGCGGGCCACCCCCAGCCCCAGAGCCAGGAAGATCGCCCCGATCGCGGCGGCGGTGATCAGCCCCCCGATCACCTGCGGGCTTGCCCCGCGGCGCGGCAGCGCCAGCATCACGCCGATCGCCCCCAAGGCGCACCCAATGTACAAGAGGATGGGTTGAACAAGGTCCGACAACACGCCGCTCCACGCATGCCCAGGCAACTACCAAGGGCACAGGATAGTGAGTTCTCTCGGCGCATTCCACACCCGGGCGCGTCCACCCCGCCGGGGGCGTCGAGCAAATCTGGAGCGACGGCTTCAGTTCGTGATCGCGAACAGGTACTCGTAGTCCCGCCGCGGATGTCGGTGGCGGCGCGAACACGGTCTGTGATCGAGCCATTTTCGGCGACGATGTCTCCTTCGGTGATGCCGCCGGTAGTCTCGACGATGTGAATGTCGCCGTACTTGGAGTTCACGGCGTCACGCTACCAGGGGAACCCGCCGAATCAACTCAAATCAGCAAGACTCCGATCCCGAGGACGCCGCTGTATCATGACCCATGCCCCTGGCCTGGCTCGACACCTTCCGCCCGTTCACGCTCCAGCACGCCGTCTGTGGCGGCGCGTGCCTGGCGATCATGTTCGGCGTGTCGTACCTCGGGCTCTCGCTCAAGCGCAAGTCGGGGGCCGATTCGGTCGCATCGGACTGCATGCGCCTCGCCATCGGCTGGCTCGGGATCGCCTACTGGATCGGGTCCAACATCTGGTGGAACTGGCCAGGCAACTACGACCTCCAGCGCAGCCTTCCGATTCAGGTCTGCGACCTGGCCGGTCTCATCGGTCCGCTGGCGCTGCTCATACGCGCGCGGGCGCTGCGCGCCATCACGTACTTCTGGGGAATCGCCCTGAGCACGCAAGGGTTCATCCAGCCCGTGCTGACCAAGGGAGCCGCGTACACCGAGTTCTGGCTCTTCTGGGCCAACCACACCATCGTCGTCGGCACCGCCGTCTATGACGTCATCGCCCGCGGTTTCAGGCCCGCCTGGCGCGACTACTTCCTCGCCGCCGCCGCCATCCTCGCCTACCTCGTCATCATCCTCCCCATCGACATCGTCTGGCATCTCAACTACGGCTACGTCGGCAACACCACCCCCGAGAATCGAACCATCATCGATGACCTCGGCCCGTGGCCGCTGCGCATCCTCCCGCTCTCCGTGATCGCTCTGGGCGTGATGGCAGCGATCCAGGTGCCCTGGGTCGTCGCCGCCCGGCGATCGCGAGTCGCTCCGAACGCCTGATCGTGCGCCGGATCGACCGCCCGCTCGTTCTCAGCGAGTCGCCGCCGTCCCCGCGAGTTCCGGTCGGCCGAGGTGGGCGGCGCGAAAGCCGGGCACCGCCGCGACGATCGTGTCCACCCGCGCGTACGCGACGCCGCGCGGCCTCGATCCCGCATCGTGATCGACCACAAGCGATACCGCCCACCGGTGCGCGGCCGCGTCGATGTGGACCAGCCCCGATTCCTCGTCGTGCTCGATCGCAAGTTCCGGGGCCGCGAGGTCCAGCAGCACCGCTCGTCGCTCTCCCAGCCCGCCGGTGCCCGCCGGCAAACCCGCCGCCTCCGGCCCGTGCCCCTCCAGCCGCACGCACAACCCGCTCGCCGACGTCTCCGCCGTTACCCGCGCGCTTTGGACCGCCGCCCCGAGCACCCGCGACACCGCCCCCAGCCCCTCCGGCGACACTGCCCAGACGATCGCGACCTCCAGCCCGGCGGCCAGCGGCGCTTCAGGTCGTCCCTGCACGCTCCCGCGAACCGAAATGGGCGTCTTGAACGTCGTCATGTCGTATCGCCCGAGCGAGTGGACCCGCTCCCAGTATCACGGCACCTTCGATAGCACGCTCGCCGCCAGACGCAGCCCGCGCCCGTCCGACCCCACGAACCGCTCTCCCAACCGATCGATCATCTGCATCAGTTCCAGCAGGTCGTCCATGCGCTTGTTGTGCTCGCTCACCCCTTCGGCGCTCCCGCCGGCGCCCTGCGTCATGTCGCGCACCTCGAAGAGCGCGGTCATCAGCGGGTGGATCTCCCGGCGCAGCCGCTCCCGGATGATCGTCCGGCACAGTGCCCACACGTCCTGCTCAGCCTGGAAGTATTCCTTGCGGTCCCCCCGCTTATGCACACGCGACACAATCCCCCATTCAACGAGCGACCGCAGCGACATCGACGCGTTCCCGCGCGAGATGCTCAGTTCGTCCATGATCTCGTCGGTGTTCAGCGGCTCGCCCCGGATGTACAGCAGCGCGTGGATCTCCGCCATCGTGCGCGAGATCCCCCAGGTCGCCCCCATCTGCCCCCACGCCGCAACGAACCTGGCCCGCGCCGCGTCGAGCTCCTGCTTCGAGACAACCCGGCGCTGATTCGAGCCTAGGGCCATGTGCTAATCGTACCTCCATCCGCGATTGGAGCAACAATATTTTCAGTAATATCTGAAAATACGCCGGGCGTTGGGTTTTGGTTCGCGCAGGCTCCCCCTCCCTCGCGCCCCCTACACCAGCACCAAGTCAACGATCCCCGCCACGCCCAGCACGCACGACACGATCCCGTTAAGCGTGAAAAACGCCATGTCCAGCCCCGCCTGCCCGCGCCGCGCCAGCACCACGTGCTCCAGGCACAGCAACCCCGCCACCAGGCCGACGCCGATCCAGATCACCACCCCGAAACGAGGCTCCGACAGCCCGGCGGCCACCAGGCAGGCAAACGCCCCCGCGTGAAGCCCGCGGCTCATCCAAATGGCCCGTCCCACGCCCAGCCTCGCCGGCACGCTGTACAGCCCGCTGCGCCGGTCGAACTCAACATCCTGCAGCGCGTAGATGATGTCGAACCCCGCGACCCACAGCACGACCATCCCCGAGAGCCACCACAGCACCGGGGCCGTTTGCAGCGCCGACGGGTTCACCGCGATCGCCGCCGCGATCGGCGACGCCGCCAGCGCCCCTCCCAGGAACACATGGCACCACCACGTGAACCGCTTCGTGTAACTGTAGAACGCGATCCATCCGAGCACGGGTACGCTCAGCACCGTCGGCCAGAAGTTGCCGAAAAGCACCCAGAATCCGCTCGCCGCCGCGACAAACGCCGCGGCGCATGCCGACGCCATCGCCCGCCCGCTCGCGGCGCTGAGCCTCCCCGATGCGATCACGCGGCGCGTCGTCCGCGGGTTCGCGGCGTCGAAGGCGCGGTCCGCCAGCCGATTCACCAGCATTGCCCACGTCCGCGCCAGCACCATGCACACGACGACGAGTGCCAGTTGACCGGCGAATATGCCCCACGACGCATCGACCGTCCGCGCCACGAACGCCGCCAGCACCGCGAACGGCATGGCGAACACAGAATGCGCCAACTTGATATCCCCGGCCGCCAGCCGCAGACGCGCCCACATGCCAGACTGCCCGGCGGCGCGTTCGGCGCCGGGCGCGAGAGCCACGCCCGCCGACGCGGAACGCACGCCAGCGGCCGAAACTGCCTCGCTCGAACTCGAAGAAGTCATCTCGCGCCAAGGGTAGGCGACGCGGAAAACTCCTCGCCCGGTTCCGGGCATCCGCCTCGGACCTCTCGTTCACGCCGCAGGCCGCACGCACTCCGGATACACGCACCGCGACGCAGGCAGCGACATCCACGCCGAACCGTAGAACGTGGGGATCACCGGGCCGAACCGCACCGGTTCCAAATCTTTCACCCACAGCAGCGTGCCGAAGCGGGCTTTCGCCCGGGCTCGCCAGTATTCCTCGGGCCCCAGGATCCGATCATTGAATCGCCGCTGAAGCGACCGCACGATCCGCGGCGTCATGTCCTCGAAGTATTCCACGCGCTCGATCACGGCCGTCGCCCGGACCGGCCCCCCGCGCTCCTTGATGTACAGCCGGTCGCCCGCCCGGACCATGCCGAATGGGGCGCACCGCACCTTCGCAAGACGCGATTCGATCGTCTTGCTCCCCGCGAGCATCGCTTCCACGTATTCGCGGTAGATCACCCCGACGTGGATGCGTGCGCTATCGCCTGTTGGCCCCACCGGTTCCCTCCTGCTCACGTCCATCGTTGTTCACCCGCCCGGCGCCGGCGCCCGCCGGATCCGTTCCACCGTGCTGCTCGTGCTCCGGCCCTCGACCATCTCCAGCAGTTCAACGCGCCCCCCGATCGACTGTACAAACTCGGCCCCGGGCACCTGTGAAAGTGAATATTCCGCCCCTTTCACCAGCACATCCGGCCGGATCGCGCGGACGATGCGCTCCGGCGTCTCTTCCTCAAAGATGATCACCGCGCCGACGCACGCCAGCCCTCCCAGCATCTCCGCCCGGTCGCTCTCGTTGTTGACCGGCCGCCCGGGCCCCTTCAGGCGCGACACCGTCGCGTCGCAGTTCGTCGCGACCACCAGGAAGTCCCCCAGCGCCGCCGCCCGCTTGAGGATCGACAAGTGCCCCACGTGCAGCACGTCGAAGCACCCGTTGGTGAAGACGATCTTTTTCCCTTCGCGCCGCAGCGCCGCGACCTCCACCAGCAGTTCCTCCAGCGTGCGGGTCTTGGCGTGCGACCCGCCCGCGTGGGCCTCCCGCTCCCGCGCGATCACCTCCCGGTGGATCTGCTCGATCGGGATCGGCACCACGCCGAACACGGCGACCTCAAGCCCCGCCGCCACATTGGCCAGACGCACCGCGCTCAGCCAGTCCACCCCGTGCGCCCGCGCCCCCGCCAGCGCCGCCAGCACCATGTCCCCCGCCCCCGTCACGTCGTACACCTGCCTCGCCACCGTGGGCACGGCGGCGCACCGCACGCCCCCCTCCCCTTCCCGCTCCACCAGCAGCGCGCCGTGACGGTCCAGCGTGATCACCACCGCCTCGAGTTCCAGATCGCGCAGCAGCCCCGTCCCCAGGTCGGAATGAAGGATCGGCGCCGCCTCGGGCGCGATCTTCGCGCCCGACGCCAGCGCCGCCTCGGCCCGGTTCGGTGTGATCACCGTCGCCCCCCGGTATTTCGTGTAGTCCCCGATCGCCGCCGGATCGATCAGCACCGGCACCCCCGCCAGACGCGACAGCCGGATCACCTCGCGGCACACCTGCTCGTTGCACACACCCTTGTTGTAGTCCTCGATGCACACCACGCTCGCGCCGGGAAGCGCCCTCGAAAACTCGTCGATGATCCGCTGCATCACCGCGATCGGCAGCGGGTCCTTCGACTCGTAATCCACGCGGAACATCCGTTGCGGGTGCCGGTGCTGCGCCATCCCGATCAGGCTTCGCTTGATCGTCGTCGGACGCGACGCGTCCTCGATCAGCCCACGCGTCTGGATCGTCGCCCCGGCCAGCAGCCGCCGCAGCGACGCCCCCGCCGCGTCCGAACCGATCACCCCGAACGTCTCCACCTTCGCGTGCATCGCCGCCAGGTCCAGGCACACGTTCGCCGCTCCACCCGGACGGTCCTCTTCACGCTGCACGTGCAGAACCGGGACCGGCGCCTCCGGCGTCAGACGCTCCGCGTTGCCATACACGAGTTGGTCCAGCATGAAATCGCCGACCACCAGCGCCCGAAACGGCTTCCACGCGGCCAGGGCATGTCGAAGGGTGTCCATTCGCCCAGATTATTGCGTGTTCGCGGCCCGTGCCGCGCTCCAGCCCGACGCCGGGTGTCACCATGCTATTTTCATCTGAGCCGCCCGGCGCGAGCCGGCGGGGGAGGGGAGAGGGGGGGCGTGCGCGGTCTCTTGGCGCCCGAGCGCTTCCGCCGACCGCTTGCGCGGTCCGGCTCAGAAAAACGGATGGTCACACCCGAACGATCGACAGTGGATTCGCCTCTCGAAGTTCCGGCGGCAGGAGATGCTCCGGAACGTTCTGGTAGCAGACCGGGCGGCACCAGCGGGCGAGCGCCGTGCGACCCACGGCACTGGAATCCGGTCGGCTGCATGCGGGAAACGGGCCCGCGTGCACCATCGCGGCGCAGACCTCCACGCCGGTCGGCACGCCGCCGACGATCACGCGCCCGGCGAGTCGCGACAACAGCGCGAGCACTCGCGGCGCGATGCCCTCGTCGGACGCCGCCATGAACATCGAACCGGTCAGACTCCCCGGCAAGGCATGCTGCACCACGCCGAGCAGTTCATCGGCGCTGCGGCAGCGAACCACGATGGCGCTGGGTCCGAAGCATTCCTCCGAGAGAGTCGGGTGCCGCACGAACGCCTCGCCGGAGACCGCGAACAGCGCCGCGCGGGTGGCGATGCCGGGCGAGTGGCCTTCGGACGATTGAGTCAGGCGGCGGACTCCGGGGGTGCGCTCCACCTCGCGCCACCGTTCGCGCAGCAGATCCCTCGTGCGCGCGGTGAGCATGGTCATCTCACCGGCGGCGGTGACGCCGTGCGCCAGCGCGTCAACGAACGCGTCGGTGCTCGCCCCCGAATCGATCAGGATGATCAGGCCTGGGCAGGTGCACATCTGGCCCGAGGAGTTGGTCGCGGACGAGGCGAGCCTGGCCGCGATGTTCGCTGCGTCTGATTCGATCGCGCCGGGGAGGACGACGACCGGATTGACGCTTCCCATCTCGGCGAAGACGGGAATCGGATCGGGCCCGAACCGATTGGTGCGCTGCGTGGAGAGTGCGACCAGCGACGTCCCTCCCTTGACCGAGCCGGTGAACCCGACGGCCCGAACGTTCGGATTCAGCACCAGTTCCCGCCCCACGTCGAGGTCGCGCTCGCCACCGGCGTGCAGAAACGCGAAGGTGCCCGGGTGCCAGCCGGCGACACGCGCGGCGTGCGCCACGGCGCGCGCGGTCATTTCACCAGTCAGCGGATGGGCCCCGTGTCCTTTGACGATGACGGGACACCCCGCCGCGAGCGCCGACGCGGTATCTCCGCCGGCGACGCTGTAGGCGAGAGGGAAGTTGCTCGCGCCGAAGACGGCGACCGGGCCCAGCGGCCGCAGCATCCGTCGCACATCGGGCCTGGGCAGGGGAGTCCGCGCCGGGTCACCGTGATCGATAACTGCATCGACCCAGTTCCCCTCCTTCACGACGTCGGCGAACATGCGGAGTTGAAAGACCGTGCGGTCACGCTCCGCCGTGATGCGCGCCGGCGCCAGCCCGGTCTCCTGGCATGCCTGTCGCACGAGGGCATCACCGAGCCCGACGAGGTTGTCGGCGATGCCGCGCAGCAGGCCGGCGCGATCCTCCTTGGACCGGACCGCGTTCTCATCGAACGCCTGCGAGGCCAGATCGCAGGCTTGCCGCACCGCGGCGGGGCTCGCGGAATGAATCTCCGGCCCGATCCACTGGCCCTGGGCAGGATCGAATGACCGCCAGGTCGCGCCGGCGGGACCGTCGGCACGACCTTCGGGGTGGATGACGCTTAGTCCCCGCGGATCGCACAACGCACCAAGCGACTCTGACTCAGCATGCGGATCGGGCATCCGTGATGGTATGGACAACGCTCGCTTCAACCGAAGAACGCGGCGATGTACGCGAAGAGATCCTGGGTATCGGTGACCCCGTCTCCGGTGATGTCGGCGTGGCCGCTCAGGAAATCAACGAGAAAGGCGAGGAAATCCTGCGAATCGACTGCGCCCGACCCGTTCCAGTCAACCCCGAACGTGCCCAGAGAAGGCGGGGACATGAGAATGACGGGCCGGCCCCCCTCGGCGTCTTCGATGCGCACAAGGAATCGGTCGGTCCCGACGAAGTCGCGCGCGGTGAGCGGGACGCTGAAGGAGCCGTCGCCGTTGTCTTCGACCGGGCCCTGCATCGTGACGCCCGCGCTCCCCGGCGCCGGGACGACCGAGACGGACTGGATGGGGAACTCGACCGGCATGTTCCGCCAGTCGCGCGGCCAGATCGTCATCCGTGTCTGCGACACGCCGTCGGCCGGCAGCGCGGCACGGTCGAAGATGACGATGGTGCGGACCGCATCAGGATGGCCGGCGGTCGAGTCGCGCCATTGATCGAACCGGCTTCGGAGCGTGAGCACCGGATCCGGATCGCTGGCCTGCTGGTTCGCGACGTTGAAGTTCATGAAATAGTTGCCCGTCGCGCATCCAAGTCCGCTGTTGTACCCCAGCCATTGATCCTGAACGGAGCCGAGGTTTTCGATCACCATCGCCGAGGCGCCGGCGTTGGTGACCGGGAGCACGGCGTCGAGATCGCCGTCGCCGTTCAAGTCGGCCAGCGAGAACCGGCCCGGCGTGATGCCGATGAAGAAGGGCTGCGCGGGGGCGAACGTGCCGTCGCCCAGACCCCGGGCGATCACGAGAGAACTGTTCGTCGCCTGGCGCGCGATGGTGACCAGGTCGGGGACCCCGTCGCCGGTGACATCGCGGGCGGCTACGCCCGTAGGCGCAGGAGCGACCGTCACGTTTGTCGCCGGCGCCCAGACGCCCGGCGAAGTCTGGAGAATGACCGAGAGCCGGCTGTCCGTGCCGGCGGCTGCCACGACGTCAACAAGCCCGTCGGCATTGAAGTCCGCCGCGGCGACGCCCGAGATCCCGCGCCCGGCCGAGAGCGAGACCTGATTGCTGAACGCGATCGGCCCCCCGCCACCCAGGGGGGTGGAGTTGATGAGCAAGTTGACGGCGTTGGCGCTTGCCGCGCCGACGATCAGGTCCAGGTCGCCGTCGTCATCGATATCGGCGCACGCGACCGATGAAGGCGCGGCCCCGCAGGGGGGCGAAAGCACCAGCGAAAAGACGCCGGCGCCGTCGTTGGCAAGAATGGAAACGGTGCCGGCGATCTGGTTCACCGTGGCCAGGTCCGTGTCTCCGTCGGAGTCGAAGTCGCCGCCGGTTATGGCGATCGGCGCATCGCCGACCATGTAGTTGACCCGGGTCTGGAACGACCCATCCCCTCGGCCGATCAGCACCGAGACGTTGTCGCTGGTGAGATTGCAGACGGCGATGTCGAGCACGCCGTCCGCGTCGGCATCCAGCGCAACCGGCTCGCGCGGAGAGGAACCTACCGTCGCGTTGATCGGGAGCGGGCTGAAGATCGGCGTCCCCGTGCCCGGGGGCGTCTGGTTCAGATTCACCGACACCGACGACGCCGACGAGTTGGTCGTGATCAGGTCGGGCTTCCCGTCGCGGTTGAGGTCCGCGGCGATGGTCATCTGCGGCGAAGACCCGACGCGGTACAGCCCATTGCAACCGTCCCGGTCGCCGCTGCGGGCGATCATCATGTAAGCGATGTGCGCCGACTTGGTGAAGTTCATCGGTGGCGAGCCGCACCCGGTCGGGTTGTTGACGCTGCACGAGCATCGCCCGTCGCCCCCGAACATGCGGGCGGCCTCCATCCCCGCCATGAGGCGCTCCGCGAGGTCGCCGCGCGTGTTGGTGACGGCCAGGACGGCGGCGTCGATGACGGGCGCGCCGGTGAGCACGTTTCCTTGAACGGCCAGGAGGATGTCCCCGCCCGTCATCCCCGCGCCGATCAGCCGGCGCGTCACCCCGCCCCGGTATTGACCGGCCCCGCTGCCGGTGAACGTCGCCGCCCGCCCGTCGAGGTAGGTGTCCACGATGCCGTACTGCCGAGACTGATGCGAGGAGTCAAAGGCCGCCAGGCCCGCGATGATGAGCGACGGGTCTGTGCGGAGCAGCAGTTGATCGCGGATGAAGACGCGGTTCTGACCCGTCGAGTCCACCGCGGACTGCGCCGTCGCACCGCCGATGCCCGTGAGCAGGACCGGCGTATTCGCGCGCAGATCAAACCCGGTCAGGCATGTCGCCGAGCCGATCGCCACTTCGCCCGTGCGAGTGTCGACCAGGATGATCGACCACGTGGCGTGGGCCGAGGCGGCGCCGCCCGCGATCGAAAGCAGCACCGCTGCCAGCCGGCAAAGACGCGAGCGTCGGAACGGATCCTTCGTTGACATGCGTTCTCCCGTGAGAGTCTGAGAACATGATGTCGTCGCGGCTGGGCGGCGAGAGGGCGCGCGCCGGCGACGCAACTGATACTAATCTCACCACAGAACCGGCGAGAAAACAAGTAAAATGTGGAACCTGCGCAAGATTGCGATTTTTCGGACCGTTCGCGCGAGTGGACACGCTGACGGAATGCAAACCGTCTTCCCGCTCGCCTAGGAGTTCACGAAGTCGAAGCGATACTCCGAGAAGGCGTTGACGATCCGGACATGCCGAACCTCCCCTCGGATGAACCCGAGCGATTCGTACAGGGCGTGGGCTTCAACAAACCGGGTGTCGGACCAGAGCATGATGCGCCGCGGGGCGACTGTCCGGGCTCCGACCTCGCGGGCGTGGTTCATCGCCAGTTTGACCAGGCCGCGCGCGATCCCTCGCCGGCGGTGATCGTGCGCGACGTAGACCGTCTTGATCTCCGCTTCACCATCGCGAAGGACGACGCCACCGGAGCCCGCGACGATCGGCGACGGGACCGCTTCGACTTCGGCCACCCATAACTCCCCGCCTGTCCTTCGAAAGTACGCGCACGGGTCCTGCAAGTGGGGGTCTTCCCGCTCGATGTCGAGCACGTCCCCGTAGTCGGCGTAGATCCTCGCGATGATCTCGCGGATGCGCGGCACGTCGGCATCACGGGCCGGACGAAACCTGATCGATCCACCACCAGTCATGCTTGTTTCCCACACGCCGCCGATGAGCGAAGCGAATCGTCGCGCTTCTTCGGTCGCGCTTCTTTCTCCCGACTCCTGACGACAACACAAATCGTTAGACCCCCAGTTTCTCACCCAGATACCCGCTCACCTTGTCAATCCCGATACGCTCCTGCCCGCCGGTATCGCGATCGCGCACCGTTACCGTCTGGTTCGTCAGCGTCTCGCCGTCGATGGTGAAGCAGAACGGGCAACCGGCTTCATCCATGCGGGCGTAGCGTTTGCCGATCGACTGCTTGGGGTCGGTCTCGATGAACCCGGTGCGGCCGAACCTGGCTGAGAGTTCGTCGTACAACTTCTCGGCGACTTCCGGCATCCCGTCCTTGTTCACGAGCGGGAAAACCGCCGCCTTGATCGGCGCGAGGCGAGGGTGGAACTTCATGATCTCCGGCGAGGGGCGCGACGCGTCCTTCGTGTACGCCTCGCAGAGCACCGCGAGCACGCCGCGATCAAGCCCCGCCGCCGGCTCGATGCAGTGCGGCGTGTACCACTCGCCCTTCTTGCTGCCGTTGGGCAACGTCTCGCCTCGATCGGTATCGAAGTACTGCATCTTGACCTTCGAGTGCTTTTCGTGTTGCTTGAGGTCGAAGTCGCCCCGGTGCGCGACGCCTTCGAGTTCGCCGAAGCCGGGGTAGGTGAAGGGGAAGCGGTACTCGACGTCGGAGCCCGCCATCGCGTAGTGCGCCAGGTCCTTCTTCGGCGTGTCGTACAGGCGCAGGTTGTCCCCGGCGAGCCCCAGCGATTCCCACCACTTCATGCGGAACTCGCGCCAGAACTCGAACCACTGCATCGACTCGTCAGGATGGCAGAAGAACTCCAGTTCCATCTGCTCGAACTCGCGCGAGCGGAAGGTGAAGTTCCGCGGCGTCACCTCGTTGCGGAACGACTTGCCCGTATTGCCGATGCCGAAGGGCATGCGCACACGCGTCGTGTCAACGACGTTCTTGAACTGAATGAAGACGCCTTGCGCGGTTTCGGGGCGGAGGTAGGCGATGTCGTCGTCGGTCGCGGTGGCGCCGACGTAGGTTTTGAACATGAGGTTGAATTGGCGAGGTGGCGTGAGTGTCCCGGGATTGCCTGTTAAGGGTGAAGGTACAAGCGGAGCAAACTCAGATAAGAAACTCGGTGGGAGTTGGGAGACAATGGCAGAAAAGACCTCACCAGTCTTCAACTCCACTATGACCCACGCATCTATTTGAGCAGTATGCGACGCGACGCTTTTCCTTTGTGCTTTCGCGATGGGCCTCGTCATCTTCGTATTGACTTTGATCGACTTCGGATCCGCAATAAGTGTTTCGACAGCTTCCTGCAATCCGCTCGCAACCCATGCCGCAGACGGAACAATGCGGGGTGTTCCATCTGCTTTTCTTTGCACAATGAACTCTGCCGCAAACCGCACCAACTCTTCATCAGGCATGGGGGGGATCAGGAACAAGCCAAACAAGTGATCCGCCCGAAACCTCCCCTTCGTCTCCTTGTCATCCACCATCGGATCATTGAACCCCCCAATATGCCCGCTCGCCTCCCACACCTTGGGGTTCTGGATGATGCACGTCTCCACGGGCACGTTCCGCACCTTCTCGCCGCCCGGCCCTTTGCGTCCCCAGCACGGCGACATGATCATGTCCTGCCACCACGCGTCGCGCAGGTTCTTCTTTAGTTGCGCGCCGAGGGGGCCGTAGTCCCAGAAGCCGTTGATCCCGCCGTAGATTTCCGACGCCTGGTAGATGAACCCGCGGCGTTTGCAGAGGGACATGATGTCGTCCATGCTCTTGGGCGCGGGGGCCGGTGCAGCGGGTGAAGCGGATTGATTGACAGCATCGGACATCGATCGGCTCTCCAGAAAGGCGAGTGGGAGTATAGGGAGAGCGCTCGCGAATACCGCCGAACGCCGAGTGCCGAACGCCGAACGCCTATTCTGGCAAACCAGCGTGTTCGAGAGAATCAGAGGTTCGGACCGGCTCGCGCCGCGAACCGGGGCGGCTGCATCGGGGTGTGACCTCCGTGTTTCTGAACCGGACCGCGCCAGCGGTCGGTGGGCGCGCTCGGCGGCCCGGCGCAGTCGAATGATGACGTGGGCCATGAGCCCACGCACGCCCTCCCCGCAGGCTCGCGCCGGGCGGCTCAGATGAAAGTAGCATGGTCACACCCTGCCCGTCGCTCCGTTTCGCCCGGTGCGTGAATCCCGCATACGCTCAGCCGATGACGACGACCGCGATGGCGAACCAGACGATCCACGCGTTTTTGCGCGATCTTGGGTCCAAGACCCCGACGCCCGGGGGCGGTGCGGTCGCGGCGATCACGGGCGCGACCGCCGCCGCGCTGGCCCGCATGGTCGTGTCATATTCGCTGGGGAAGAAAAACCTTGCGGAGCATCAGCCCGCGCTGGAACAGGCCGCCGCGGCGCTCGACCGGGCGCGGGACGTGTTCCTGGAACTCGCCGACGAAGACGCGGCGGGGTACGCGGTGCTGAACGACCTCCAGAAACGGCCGGACGCAGACGCGCGGAAAGCGGCGGAAATGCCCGCGGCGGTCCAGGCGGCGGTGCAGATTCCGCTGGCGTGCGCCGCCGCCGCGTGCGACCTCCTGCGCTCGTGCGAGTCGCTGGTGACACGCACGAACAGGTTTCTGCGCAGCGACCTGGCCATCGCCGCGGTGCTGGCCGAGGGCGCGGTCGCGTCGGCGTGCTGGAACGTGCGGGTGAACGCGCCGATGCTCCCTGAATCCGCACGCGGCACGCTGACTGATCAAGTGGACAGGCTGCTGCGCGACGCTGTGACGCGCCGCGCCGCGGTCGAGTCCGGGTGCGCCTAGCGGCTCATCGGGGTGAGATCGTGATCAAGTACCTCGGCTCGAAACGAACGCTGATCCCGACCATCCTTGACGCGCTGCGCCGCGCCGAGGCCGGCCCCGGCGGGGCTGGGCACGTGATTCAAAGCGTGGTCGATCTCTTTTCCGGGACGTCCCGCGTCGGTCACGCGCTCAAGGCCGCCGGGTACCGCGTGCTGTCGAACGACCACAACGCCTACGCGGCGACGCTGGCGCGCTGCTACGTGCAGGCCGACCGCGAGGACTGGCTCGACGACGCCGCTAAACTCGTCCGGGAGTTCAACATGCTCCCCGGCGCCCCGGGGTACTTCACCAGCACGTTCTGCGAACGCTCGCGATACCTGCAACCCCGCAACGGCGAACGCGTGGACGCGATCCGCGAAGCGATCGCGCGCAAGAGCCTGCCGCCAGAACTCGAAGCGGTCATGCTCACCTCGCTGATGGAGGCGGCGGACCGGGTGGACTCGACGACGGGCGTGCAGATGGCGTACCTCAAGTCGTGGGCGCCGCGCTCGTTCAACCGGCTCGAACTGCGCGTGCCGGACCTGTTGCCTCGCGCCTTCGCCGGCAAGGGCGAGGCGCACATGCTCGACGCGCTCGCCGGGGCATCATCGCTGCGCGCCGACGCCGCGTACATCGATCCGCCGTACAACCAGCATTCCTACCTGGGCAACTACCACGTGTGGGAATCGCTGGTCCGGTGGGACAAGCCCGAGGTGTACGGGGTGGCGTGCAAGCGAGTGGATGTGCGCGAGCGGGCCAGCGCGCTCAACTCCCGTCGGCGCTTCCCGGACATGTTCCGAGAGGTCCTGCGCCGGGTCAGGGCGCCGATCCTGATCGTTTCATTCAGCAACGAGGGGTTCCTGACCCGCGCTGACATGGAATCGATGCTCGCGGAGGTGGGGGGGGCGGCGGGAAGCGTGGAGGTGATCGAGCGCGAATATCGCCGATATGTCGGCGCGCAGATCGGGATCTACAACCCGCGCGGGCACAAAGTCGGCACGGTGAGCCACTTGACGAACACGGAGTTCGTGTACGTCGTGCGCCGAGGAACGAGCGTCCGCGCACAGTCCGGGGCCGCCGGTGCACGCCGGCGACGCGGGCGGGTCACTCCCCGTCCGGCACCGGCGGAATCTCCTCCACCTGGTGCATCGGCGGGAAGGGCGTCGAATGATCCGGCGCGCCGGCGGCGATCGCCGCTGCGATCAGCGGAATGAACGGGCTGGCCGCGCCGGCGATGCCCGCCGCGTTGACGAGCATCGATCGATCCGCGCGGGATTCGGAGATCTGGTCGTCGCCTCGCCAGTACGTGAACGACACCATCGGTTTGGCGCCGGCGCGCAAGTCGGCGTACGTGGGGACGATCAGCCCCGGTTCGCGAGCCTCGTTCGTCGATGACCGGACCATGTTCGCGATGCCCGACCCGATCAGGGAGACGTATTGGTACCCGTCGCGCATGAGCCGCGGCGTGTCGATGAAACTGAACGACGTGACGTCCGTGTCCTTGGGCATCGCCTCGGCGAACGACGCATTCCCCATCAGCCCCGAGCCCGCCGGACGGGAGATCTGGCGCGCCGCGGTGAGCGCGCTCTGCGGCGTGAGACCGGCCACCAGCCAGTCGCCCACGAGTGCATAGGAGACTTCCACGGGGATGGGCAAACCGGGGAAAATAATGGAATGCATCTTCGTGCCGTCGTCGTCCCACGCACGGATCCGGATATGCCCCTTGATTTCCTGGTGCGACGCGAGCGTCGAGTTCGCGAACCCGACGAGTTTGGAGTGCGCATCTTCAAACTTCGGTCGATCGCTCAGGGCGATGAAGATCACGGCGGAGGCGATCGAGCCGCCGGTGGAGTCGGACATGTAGAACCCCGATACCCCGCCGAGCGACAAGAGCACATCATCCACCAGGTTGACGCCCGTGGCCCCCTCGAACTGCTCGAGTCCGCCCGCCGCCTCGGGGTCGGACGCGATCAGGTCCCGCAGGGCCTGCACCGACGTCTTCATGTCGAAAGAGGCGACGTACGCCACCGTGGCGTCCGCGGGGATCATCGCCATGTGCGAAGCCGAGAGCGGCGTGGTGCTGAGCCCCAGCGCCTGGGCGTGCGGTCGAAGCCCCTCGATCACCGCGTAACTGACGGCGGCGTCCTGGGTGAAGCCGGACCGCATCGTCATCTTGATCGCGTGCTCGCCGAGCAAGCCCATGTTCTCGATCTCTTTCAGGACGGTCTGGGCTTCGGGTCCGGCGTCCTCGATCAGCGGGGCGAACGCCTCGACGACGTGATTGAGCGCCGCGAAGTCCATCCGCGCCGAGATGTTGGGCGCGAAGCCGGCGGCGGCCGGCACGCTAAGGGACTTCAGCGGCGACAGCGCCTGCTCGGGATCGCCCAGCGCGCCGGCGTGCACCTCGTAGTGCCAGGACTCCCCCGACTGGCGCGGGCCGTAACGGATCACGCCCCCGAACGGCGCTTCGATCTCGGACATCCCGCGGAACTGTTTGGATGGCTGCACGTCCGGGCCGTCGCCGCCTCGGCGCATCAGCCCGGAGACCCGCCCGTGCATCGCCTGCGCGGCGGACCGATCCTTCGACGCGATGCTCGCGATCAGTCCGAAACCCATCGCCCCCTTTTCCTGGCCGGCCGGGTCGAATGTCAGCGCCACCCGGCCCGGGCTGGTGAGCACGCTGGTCAGCAACTCGATCGCGGGCATGGGCACGTCGCGCATCTTCGGGAACTCGCCGGGAAGTTCCTTGATCCGCGTCGGGAGCATCTCCAGGGCTTCCTTGAGTTTCTGGTCCTTTTTATCAACGAGCATCGAGCCCAGCCCGGCGTGCTCGAAGGCCAGGATCGTGACCGGCTTGGATTCAGGATCGGGCTGCCGGGCGAGCACGCCCCCGAGGGCGCTCGCCTCGCCGCAGACCACGAAAACGCAGAAGGCCAGACCGATTCGGTGCGTGGTACCCATAGGTGTTCCCTTCGGATTCGAGCGGACCGGGTTTCGGGCGCCGCGTGTTTCCTCACCCGCCGCGTAGACGAGTTGCGGGCTGCTTACGGCTTCTCCGGCTCGCGTGGCGTGAGCGCGGGCGGAAACGCCGGCGCTTCGCCCGTCGCCGTCGCCGGCACCGTCTCGGGCTGCACGTCCGCCAGCGACATCCACCGCTCCACATCCCGCCCGGACACCTTCAGCCTCGCCACGATTCGGCCCGACTTGTCGTACACCTCGATATGCCCGTCGGTCAGGTCGATGTCGTCGTTCCAAAGATCCGGCGGCTGTTTCGGCGGGGCGCCCGCCAGCGTCGCATCGAGCGACTCCATCCGGTGCTCCACCTGCGCCAGCGACTTGGCCATCCGCTCGTACGCCTTTTCGAGCTTGCGCAGTTCGTCGCGGCTCACCATCGCGGCCTGCTGCACCCGGTCGCTTGGAGCCTCCCACACATTGGTCTTGATGAACCCGCGCATCGCCCGCAGCGCCGCCGCGAGTTGCTTGTCCTTGAACTCGTTCTCGATCCACTGCGGGTCCGACCACATCTGCGGCTTCTGCCCCGAGACCGGCACCCCGTTGTTGATCACGTCCAGTTCCTGACGCGCCGTGAACAGCGCGAGCTCCTCGGCGTCGGACATCGGAACATAAAACCCCGGCGACGGATCCACCCCCCACACCGTTGAATCATCCGAGCGGTGGATCATCCGCCCCGACGGCAGGTAGTACCGCTGCGCGGTGAACTTCACGGTCGCTTCCGGGTTATGCGGCAGCGACCGAACGGTCTGCACCAGTCCCTTGCCGAACGTGCGCGAGCCCACGACGATCGCACGCTCGTGATCCAGCAGCGCGCCCGCGAGGATCTCGCTCGCCGAGGCGCTGCGCCCGTTGACCAGGACGATCAGCGCGAACCCGGGGAGCGTGCCGCGGGCATGCGCTTCATACGTCTGCGAGTTCCCGTCGCGTCCGCGGATGGAGAGGATCTGCCCTTCCTTCAGGAACAGGTCCGCGATCTCCAGGCACGTATCCAGGTCGCCTCCCGGGTTGTCGCGGAGATCCAGCACCAGCCCGCCCAGACGCTTGGTGTCCACTTCCATCTGCTGCAGCGCCTTGACGACCTCGACGGCGGACGTCGGGATGAACTGCGTCAGGCGCAGGTACCCGATCCGGTCCTCGGGATCCAGCATGAAGTTCCATGCCCCGTCGGCGTCGGGCTTGCGCATGACCCCCTTGACGGACCGCACGATGATCTCTTCGCGCCGCAGCGAGAACGGAAGCACCTCGCCCCCGCGGCTGATGGTCAGGTTGACCACCGTGCCTGTCTCGCCCGTGAGTTTTTCGACGCACTGATCGATCGTGATCCCGACCGTGCTCTCCCCGTTGATCTCGACGATCTTGTCCTTGGGGTGCAGCCCGGCACGGAACGCCGGCGAATCGTCCATCGGGGTGGCGATCACCGGGTACCCGCCCTCGATCTGCACCACCGCCCCGATCCCCGCGTAGTGCCCGGCGATCTCCTTCTCAAACTCGGCTCGCTCCACCGGCGGCACGTACAGCGCGTACGGATCGTCCAGCGCCTCGAGCATCCCGTTGATCGCTCCCTCCTGCAGTTTCCTGGCGTCCACTGGATCCACGTAGCCGTCCAGCAGCATCTGCTTCACGTCGTCCACCGGACCGTCAAAATCGCTCCAGGAGCCCAGCGGAGACTGAACCCCCGCGAGCGAGGCGACCGTGTTGATCGTCGCCGGTAACCGGGCGGTCAGCAACCCGATCAAGAACACCAAGGGCACCAGGAACACCGGTCGAGGCGTACGCGAAGGCATGCGGTTCTCCTATCTAACTGTATCGACTCGGGCGGCCCCGGGGTTTGCATCACTTCGTCCCACGGGGTCGCCATCCCGGCTTTTCTTCCCCCTCGCGTTCTATCCTCCTCTCACGTGCAACGGCTCGGCATCGACATCGGCGGCACATCCATCAAGGCCTCCCTCATCGCGGGCGATGCCGAGACTTGGCACGGACGCTCCCTCCGGTATGCCCGCCCGGGTCGCGACGCCCTCGCCGATACCCTCGCGCGAGTCCTCCGGCCGGTGCTTGCGCAGGGGGGCTCCATCGAGTACGTCGGCTTGTGCGCGCCGGGAGTCCTGGCGCCCGATGCGAGTTCGATCGCCATGTCCATCAACGTGCCCGGGTTAGTCGGCACGAGGTTCGACGAACTGCTCGGCGCGGCGGGGATTGATGTCGGCGCGCTCCAGGCGCCGCCCAAGGTCGTCACCGACGCGTTCGCCGCCGCGACCGACGCCAGCCGCGTTCTGAACCTCGCGGGCCGCGTGCTGGCGCTGTCCATCGGCACGGGCGTCGGGGCCTGCGTGCTCGATGCCGGCGTGCCGTTGATCGTCAGCGGCCAGGGTCCCGGCCACTTCGGGCAGATCGATGTCTCCCTCGCCGCCGGTTCGCTCGCCGGCGTCCCCATCGGGCCCGACGGGGGCCGCGGAACCCTGGAGGGCTACATCGGCGTCCCCGCGCTGCGATCCCGCTACGGCGACGACATCGAAAGCGCGCTCGCGTCGCTCACGCCCGACGCGGTTCCCTGTCGCGCGCTGGTCCGCGCTCTGCGCATCGCCCATGCCCTCTACCGTCCGCAGCACGTCGTGCTCCTGGGGGGCGTGGGGATTCGGCTGGCCCACATCGCCGAGGGACTTCGTGCCGCCGTGAGCCATGAGTTGACGTCAGTCGCCCGCCCCGATTGGACGCTGCGCTGCGGCACCACCGACCTGCACGCCGCGCGCGGCGCGGCCTGGCTCGCGGGATGCTAACGCCCGGCGATCGCCTCACGCGCCGGGGCCCCGAAAACGAAGAAGGAACGACGCGACCGCCGACCAGCACGCTTCGAGGTGTGCCGGCTCCGTCCACATGTCCGTGTGCGACGCTCCCGGGATTTCGCGCAGCAGCGCGGACCGCGCGTCGCCGCCCCCTTCACCCGCTGACGGCGCCGCCTCCGCGATCGCGCGCGAGTCCTCGATCGGGCAGATCTCGTCGGCGCTGCCGTGCAGCACGAGCATCGGCACACGGACGCGCGAGGCCAGCCGTCGGCGATCAAAGCCATCCCCCCCGTCCGGGCGTGCCCACGCCGCCCCCTGCCCGAACCGAATACCCAGCACGATCATCGCCAGCGGAAGGTTGAGCCGGTAAGGCATCCCCATCCGGCGCATCACCTGGCGCGCCGGCTTGATCGGACCGCGGTACGGAGCCTCCGCGATCACGCCCGCGATCACGGGCTCGCGGCTGTCGGCGTCCGACGCGGCGGCCGCGATCGAGATCCCGGCTCCCAGCGAGAACCCGTACAGCACAATCGGCGTCGCCCCGTCGGAGCGACGCACCGTCGCGACGAGTTCTTGCAGCAGCAGCGCCTCGCGGTGTCCAAGTGTGAACCGCGCCGCGCGCGATGCCTCGCCGTGACCCGGAAGATCCCAGAGGATGACTCGCCGCGCGGCGCGAACCAGCGCGGCGGCGCGGCTCAGCATGACCACCCTCGAATCCCCCCAGCCGTGCGTCACGATCACGATCGGTCCCGCCGGATCGAGTCCGCTGATATCCCACACCGGCAGTTCGCCGCCCGCCTGCCCCGTCAGCCACCACTCCGAATACTCAAGGCTCCGCGCGCTGTCCGCGATGGGCACCTCCGCCGGCGTGCTGGGAAGGTTCCGCGCAATGGCGTACGCGCCCCTCCGCCGCGGCGGGTGCATCAGCATCCACGTCGTATGCCACGTCAGCAGCCCGACGCCCACGAGCCAGCCCGCGCCGAGCAATATGAGAAGCCCCAGAACGTCCATGTCGTCGTGATGTGCCGCTACTGGCCGATGATCTGCCGGATGTCGTTGTAGGTCACCAGGACGAACATCCCGATCACCAGCGCCAGCCCCGCGATCGCCGCGATGTTCTGCACCGCGACCGACACCGGCTTGCCCATGATCTGTTCATACAGCAGGAAGAGGAAGTGCCCGCCGTCGGCGATCGGGATCGGCAGGAAGTTCACCACCGCCAGATTCACACTGATCAGCGCCAGGAAGAAGAGCAGCCAGACCAGCCCCTTCTTCGCGACTTTCGTCCCGACGTCGGCGATCCCCACCGGTCCCTTGAGTTGCTCGATCTTGACCGATCCCTGGAAGAGACGGATGAATGTCACGTACGTGCTCATCATGACGCTGTGCGTCTGCGCCACGCCCATCCGCACCGCCTCGATCGGATTGCGCGCCTTCTGCACGGTCATCTCGTTCTCAAACCACCCCGGCGAGATCGATGAGACCCAGTTCAGCCGGTGCAGTTGCCCGAGTTCGGACCGCGGCAGGTTCCACGCGACCTGCTGCTCGACCCCACCCGCGGCGGACCCGGCCACGGGCCGCATCACCGTCAGCGGCACGCTCGCGCTGGGAGCGCCCGATCCGTAGGCCTCGGCGGTCGCGTCGATCAGCGCCGCGGTCAGTTCGTGCAGGTTTCCCACCTCCCGCGAACCGACCCGCGTGATCCGCGACCCCCGCATCAGGTTCAGCGACACGCTCGCCGGCTCCCGCGCCGCCGCCGATGCGGTTTCCCTTTCGGTGTCAGGGAGCGCCAGCGCCGCCGGCCAGGCGGTTACCCGCGTGCTCGTCGCGGCGGTGCTGTCAAGGTTGAATCCTACCAATCCCTTGCCGCTCACCGGAACGTTTTCCAGCACGACCTCTCGCGCCTGTCCATTCTCGTCCTCGCGCCGCACGACGATGCGAACGCTCGAACCCTTGTGCCGACGGATCTCCAGCACTCCCTCGACCAGGCTCGGCCATTCCACCGCGCCGATCTGAACGAACACGTCCCCCGGCCGAAGCCCCGCCTTTTCTGCCGTCTCCGAGACCGCGCCGACTCCCATCACCGGCATCAGGCCCAGCACATGCGCGGCCCGTGACGGCTGGCCCGCCGTCTCCAGCCGGAACGGCGAGGTCTCCAGGTCGCGCACCGGCTTCATCTCCGCCAGCACGTGCTTCGGGGCCGCCTCTTTCGAAGCACCCGCGGGGCGGTGCACGAACTCCAGCGGAATCGCTTGCCCCCCCGACGCCGCGGCGGCCTCTTCGAGATCGAACGCGGATGTCACCTCCGTTTCGTCGCCGATCCGGATCAGTGTCGCCCCCGCCGGCACGTTCCCCGCCCCCGCCCGCTCCATGTCCTCTTTGAACGCGGCCCGTAGTGTCTTGTCCTCGGGTGTCGCGAGCGTGGTCGATGCCGATGGGCCGATGCCGAGTTGCAGCATCTTGCTGGTCTCGTCCCGCTTGGGGACGATATTGAACACCAGCGGCTGGCCGACCCCTTTTCGCTGCACCTGGAGCCGGATCGCTCGACCCGGGCTCGCCATCGCCGACGCCAGGAACAGGTCCGTGAAGTTCGCCGGCTTCTTGCCATCGATCGACAGCACCAGGTCCCCGGGCCGAAGCCCCGGCTCCTTCACTCCGAGTTCGCTCGCATTCACGGCGACCGCCCGGCCCGCCGGGAAGTCCGGCGCGACGTATCCGATCCGCGGCGCCTCGATCTTCAGCCCCGCCATGAACACGATCACGAACAGCACCCCCGCCAGGATGACGTTCATCACCACCCCCGCCGAGATCACCACCATGCGCTTCCAGACCTTGCACGCCTGATACCCGTCCGGCTCGTCGCTGCGCGCCGTCGCGTCCGCGTCGTCCTGCCCCAGCATCTTCACATACCCCCCGAACGGCAGCGCATTCAGCCGGTATTCCGTGGGGCTGATCCGTCCCGCCGCGGCTGGCACGCCGAACGCCGATGACGAGTGCTCCGCCGCCGCCACCAGTTTCTTGTATTCCACCTCGCTCGATCCGCGTCGCCACCCCAGCCCCTTGCGGTACGAAACAAGCGCCGGCCCGAACCCGACCGCGAACGCCAGCACCCGGATCCCCGCCCAGCGCGCCGCCAGAAAATGACCCAGTTCATGAATAATGATGATCAGGCTGAACCCGATCACCACCAGCAGAAAGTTCGGCGCGTTCGAGAGCGTCTGCAAGAATGACTGCATCACACACTGTAGTCGGACTTGCCCCGCCGGTAGCTCGCGACCGCTCCCCGTCGTCGCCGGCGAACGATCCCCGTCCTGTTTCCCAAGTACACTTCGAAGCCCCGCGCATGCCCCAGGATCCCGACATCCTCGTCGAGCTGACCAAGGCCGCCACGGACTTTGACGCCCAGGTCGTCGCCGCGGCGCTGCGCGATCAGGGCGTCCCCGCCAGCGTCTTCGGGCGCGCCGCGACCACCCTCCAAGGGCACATCTCGCCCGTCCATGCCGTCTCCATCTCCGTCCGGCGCGCCGACCTCGTGCGGGCCAGGACCGTCCTCGATGAGATCCGCGAGTCGGCCAGGGGAATCGATTGGTCGCAGGTTGACACCGCCGATACGTCCGCACTCACCCCCGAGGAAATCGCCGGCGGCCCCGATGGGTTCTGCCCAGCCTGTGGTTGCGACCGCCGCGGTCTCACATCGATCGACATCTGCCCCGACTGCGGCCGCTCGCCCGCCGACGCCTCCCCGTCGCCGATGAACACGGCATCGCCCAGACGGCGCCGACGCCGCGCTGGGCGTCTGCTGAACATCACTCTGGCGGCCCTGATGATCGCCCTGGCGCTGCTCGCGGTCGCCCGACTGGCCGGATCGTGAACACCCGCTACCGCATCAACGTGCTCCGCCGGCGCTCACCCGCTTTCTTCATCACCGCCAGCGCGTTGGCCTTGTCGGTCGGCACTTCGGTCGTGAAGAGAATCTTGGTGTCCCCGAGCTGGATCTCGTCCCCGTCGTTCAGCCTCGCTTCCGACACCATCCGCCGGTTGTTCAGGTACGTCCCGTTGCTGCTCTTCATGTCCAGCAGGTAGTACCCGTCGTCCTTGGGCTCGTGCCGAACCTGGCAGTGCTTCCGGCTCACCCGCTCGTCCTCAAGTTGCAGCGGCACCGCTTCGTCCCGACCGATGACCGTGGACTTCTTCCCCAGCGGCAAAAACAACCCCTCCTGCGTTCCGTTCGAGACGATCAGCGCGGGCATGTCGGGACTCCTTCCAGGCGCGGGCTCCGCCGCGGCATTCCCGCTCAGCATACCGTGCCCGCGTGAAAATTGCCATCGTCATCGCCTCGCTTGCCGCCCTGCTCGGCATCGCGATCGGCGTGGCATCCCAGGTCTTCGACACGCAGACCACCCTCTTTCTGAGCCTCGGGCTCGTCCTCGTCGTCTTCTTCGGGTCCATGCCCGTCCTGCTCGGCGCCCTGGCCGGGCGAAAACGCGACCGCTGACACCTCGCTTACCCGTCATGGAGCAGTTCGGTGATCAGACCCGTCCATCCCGTCTGATGGCTGGCGCCGATCCCCTTGCCCGTGTCCCCGTGGAAGTACTCGTGGAACAGCACCAGGTCCTTCCACGCCGGATCGCTCGCGAACTTCCCGTCGCCCCCGTGGCATGGCCGCTTCCCCTCGGCGTCCGGGAGAAACAAACGGCTCAGCCGAAGCCGAAGCCCCGCCGCGACCTCGCCGAGCGTGTGCATCTCCCCGGACCCGACCGGACACTCGACCTTGAACGACTCGCCATAGAAATGGTGATAGCGCTCCAGCGCCTCGACCAGCAGGTAGTTCACCGGGAACCAGATCGGCCCGCGCCAGTTGGAGTTCCCGCCGAACATCCCGGTCTCCGACTCGCCCGGGGCGTAGTTGACCGAGTACTCGCGCCCGTCCTCGTTGAACGTATAGGGATGGTCCTTGTGATAGCGCGAGAGCGCCCGCACGCCGAACGGTGAAAGAAACTCGTTTTCGTCCAGCACATAGCGGAGCAGGCGTTCAAGCCGCTCGCGCGTCGGGATCGCCAGCAGCCGGTGCACGTGCCCGTGGTCGCCCGCGCCGTCTCCCTCGATCTTCATGTACGAGATCGTCTTGCTCAGGTCGTGCCGATGGTCGAGGAACCACTGCATCCGCTTCCGGAACCCCGGCACGCGCCGGATCATCGATTCTTCCAGGACTTCCACCGCGAACACGGGGATGATCCCGACCATCGATCGCACCTTCATCCGCCGCGCTTCGCCGTGCACCAGCAACTGGTCGTAGTAGAACCCGTCCTCGTCGTCCCAGAGCCCGGTGCCCCCCAGGTGGTTCATCGCGTCGGTGATCGAGACGAAGTGCTCGAAGAACTTCGACGCGACGTCGTCGTACGCCGGATCCTCGCTGGCCAGTTCCAGCGCGATCGAGAGCATCGTCCCGCAATAGAACGCCATCCACGCCGTCCCGTCGGCCTGTTCCAGCCGCACGCCCGAGGGCAGCGGCTGGTTCCGATCGAACACCCCGATGTTGTCCAGCCCGAGAAACCCGCCGGAGAACAGGTTCTTCCCCTCGGGGTCCTTGCGGTTCACCCACCACGTGAAGTTGATCAGCAGTTTGTGGAACACCCGCGCCAGGAACAACCGATCGCGCTGCCCCCTCTTCCCCGTCATCTTGTACACCCGCCAGCATGCCCAGGCGTGCACCGGCGGGTTCACGTCCCCGAACGCAAACTCGTACGCCGGGATCTGCCCGTTGGGGTGCATGTACCACTCGCGAAGCATCAGCACCAGTTGGCTCTTGGCGAACTCCGGATCGACCTTCGCGATCGCCACCACGTGGAACGCCAGGTCCCACGCCGCGTACCACGGATACTCCCACTTGTCCGGCATCGAGATCACGTCGCGGTTGAACAGGTGCTGCCACTCCACGTTGCGATGCCCCGGGAGCGTGCGCTCCTCCGGCGGCTTGACCTGGTTCGGGTCCCCGTCCAGCCAGTCCTTCACGCTGTAGTGATAGAACTGCTTGCTCCACATCAGCCCCGCGTACGCCTGGCGCGCCACCGCCCGTGCATCGGCGTCCAGATGACCCGGGATCTTGGAGCCGTAAAACTCGTCCGCCTCCGCGAGCCGCCGGCTGAACACCTCGTCGAAATCGCACCCCACCCCGTCGGACAGGTCGCGCTCCCCCGGGGCCGCCTTCTCCGCCGGGAACATGCGGGCTTGCACAACCACGGCTTCGCCCGGCGCCAGGTCCAGCACATAGTGCGCCGCGCACTTGGTCCCGAACTCGCCCGGATTCACCGCGTCGCGCCGCCCGTCAACCACGTACTCGTGGAACGCATCCTTGGGATACCTCGGAGACTCCGCCACGCCCCAGAGCCTCTTCGCGTTGGTCTCGTTGTCACAGAACAGCATCGTCGGCTGGGACGCGCTCGATGACTTCTTCCCCGCCCGCTTGCTCGCGCCCTTGCCGCCGCTCGTCGTCGCCGGGCCGAACGCCATCATCGTGCGCCCAAGCGACACGTGCTCGCCGAGCACCCGCGCCTCCCCCGCCCGGCTCAGCCGCGGCTTGATCCAGCACCCCTCGTGCGTGCACCCCCACGACCACGTATTGCGGTACCAGAACGTCGGCAACAGGTGTATCGTCGCCCGCTCCTGGCCCCGGTTGGTCACCGTCACACGCACCAGCACGTCATCCGGATCGTTCTTCGCGTACTCGACCTGCACGTCGAAGTACCGGCCCTGGTCGAACACGCCCGCCTCGCCGATCTCAAACTCCGGCTCCGCCCGCCCACGCCGCCGGTTCTCCGACACCAGCCGCTCGTACGGATACTCGGCCTGCGGGTACTTGTACAGGCCCTTCATGTACGAGTGCGTCGGCGTCGAATCGAGATAGAAGTACTCCTCCTTCACGTCCTCCCCGTGGTTCCCCTCGGGGCCGGTGAGACCGAACAACCGCTCCTTCAGGATCGGATCCTTCCCGTTCCACATCGCCATCGCGAAACACAGCCGACACTCCCGATCCGTGATCCCCAGGATCCCATCCTCTCCCCACCGGTACGCCCGGCTGCGCGCGTGGTCGTGCGGAAAGAAGTCCCAGCATGCGCCCGTCGCGGAATAGTCCTCTCTCACCGTTCCCCACTGGCGCTCCGAGACGTACGGGCCCCAGCGCTTCCAGTTCTGCGCGCGCTGCGCGTCCTGGGCCAATCGACGCTCCTCGGCCGTCGTTCCGTGTTGATCGCTCTGTCCCGGCTTGCTCACGTTCCGTTTCCTCGGGGATAAGTGCACGCCGACGCCTCAGCATTATCGGCGTTCCGCCCTCCAATGACGCGGCTCCGGCGACTTCAGGTCTGATGGTGCCCAGCCTTTGATGCCGACCCACCGCTCGGGTTCCCGGCCGCCCGGGCGCGAAACGTGCGCCGGCCACGCGCTCCTTCACCCGATTGCAAGATACTTTTGACTCATTCGCACAATTCGCCGATTCCGACGTACAGAGTGAGACGGGACCCATCGTGGGTTCCATTGGGCCAAGATCGCCCGAAAGGAACGTGCCATGAGCACCGGTGAACAGCGCATGAACGCGGATCGATTGTTTGAGACTTCCGAAGCCGTTCTGCAGGCGGTCAGCGAGACCCTCACCGCGATCGCCGGGAAGAAGAGGCGGGCTCCGTATCCCCCCAGTTTGATGGGAAGCCAGCGCGAGCCGGCCTGCCTCAGCACATTCAGCAAATCCGAGGTCGAACAGGCCACGGCGTTCCTGTGTCGCCTGGGCTATCTCGAACTCCCCGCCTGATCCATGTGATGTGATTCGGGAAATGCGGGACGGCGAACTTCTCACCTCCTCAGCGCCGTCCCGCTTTCCTTTTCCCGCTGGCGCGGGCTTTGCGCGTCCAGTTTCCATCCACGCCATCTTCGGACTCCCCGGTTGATCCGGTCGATGTCTCAGCGACGACGCCAGGGACCTCGACGTGGAACGTACCGATTCCAAACCCGCTCCGAGCGTGCTGCTCATCATCGACGATGACGCGGCTCGCGCGCAGGAAGTGGCCAGCGCCCTTCGCCGCGCCTTTGCCAAGGCGTCCGTGAAGGTGGTGCGCTGGAGCGATCGAGCGAATCAGCCGAGGGACTCGATGGTCGATCTGGCGATCATCGCGCCGCAGGCCGATACCACGGGCCCGGGCGCCCGGCGCGCGCTTCCCGAGGTGCTCTCCGAACTCAAGCACGTGCCGACGATCGTGCTCGCCAGCGCGGGAGACCCGCAGTCCGCGGTGAACGCGGTGCTCGACGGCGCCAGCGACGCGATCATCATGCAGGAGCGGTACCTGGACCTGCTCCCGGTGCGGGTGTCACGCACGCTGGCGCGGTCCGAGGGCGTCGCCGGCACGAACCGCCGGCGCGCCGACCGAGGGTCCGCCTTGCTGCGTGTGCGCGAGGAGAACCGAAAACTCCGGTCGCGGATCAGTTCGCTGCGGGTGGCGGCGATGGTGGATCATCTCACGGGCCTGGCCAATCGGCGCGCGCTCGATCTGCGTCTGACCGAGGCGTGGGACGCGGCCGTGCTCGCCTCCGGTGAACTCAGTTGCCTCGCGATCGATATCGATCGGTTCAAGCGAGTCAACGACACGATGGGGCACGCGGCCGGCGACCTGGTGCTGTGCGTGCTGGCGCGGGTGCTCACCGAACAGTTCCGGCAGGACGACTCCGTTGCCCGCCCGGGCGGGGACGAGTTCGTCGTGCTCCTCCCGTCCGCCGACGCCGACCAGGCGGTCTCGGTCGCGCGGCGTGTCCAGGCCGCCTACCAGCACGCGATCGTTCAGGCCCTAGGCGGCGAACTCGACAAGACGTCGCCGAATCAAAGCGTGCGCCGCCGGCCCGCCGTGGCGGCAGCGGCGCGCGCCGCGCCCCCGGGTCCCACGCTGAGCATCGGCGTCGCCAGCCGAACCCGCAATCGTCCAACCTGCGCCGACGACCTGCTCGCGCACGCCGATGCCGCGCTTTATGCGGCCAAGACAAGCGGACGAAACCGCATCGTTCTGGCAACCGGGATCGGTGCGCCCTCGCGGCGGCTGGCGTCAGCGGGCTGATCGGCGCAGCGCCCCAGCCCGCGATCATTCGCATCCGCTGAAGAACGCCGTCAGGAAGTCAAAGAAGTCCTGGCTGTCGGTCAGCCCGGAGCAGTTGAAATCCGCGCTCCCGGCGAACAACGCGCCGAGGAAATCGAAGAAGTCCTGGCTGTTCACAAACGAATCATGGTTGTAATCCGCGCGGCACGGCGCGGGCGAGGGCATCCCGTCGGCGGCAAGCGACGCCGCCGCGGTGAGGTCGATCGTCGAACTCGTCAGCGTGATGGTCAGTAGCAGGTGAACGGTCCCGCCCAGCGGGTTGGGCAGGTCGAATGGCGCGTCCATCAGGGCGGGGATGGGCCCCATGATCTCCTGATGCTGCATGACATTCAGGTTGGCCGTCACGGCTGCGGAGGAGCCCGAAAGCGTCGCGATACCGGTCAGGGTAATCGGGACGTCGGTGGGGTCTGCCATCTGCTCGGCGCCGTTGAAGGTGAAGGCCAGACCGAGCGTGATGGTGGCCGGGATGCTGAAGGCGTACACGCCGGGGGCGGTTTGTGAGAGTGTTCCCGTCGCGGGGCTGCACGTCAGCGAGGCGGTGAGCGCGTTGACGGTCGCGCTGCCAAGGTCCAGCGGGATGGTCAGGCCCGGAAAGAAGCCGGTCGGCTGGCAGGTTCGGAAGCCCTGATAGGTGAGAGAGATGTTGGTCGCAACGGTCGGCTCCGTCCCCCCGAGCAGATCAACGCTGAGTGCGTTCAGCGTCGCTTGGGCCGCGCCGGGGCTAAACGAGATGTTGAACGATCCGCTGGGCGAAGAGGTCGGCATCCCGCTGGCCGACCCGGTGCCCGAGAGGGGGATCACCTGGTTGCCCGATGAGCACAGGCCAAAGGCGCCGAGCAAGGTTCGAGTCCCGCCGGGGTTGCTCGTGGCGTTGTAGTTCCCGATAAAACTCCCCGTGAACGGAGCCGAGGCTGAAAATGAGCCCGACAGGGTGCTCTGCGGCGTCAGCGCGAACTGGTAGGTCTGGGCTCCGGCCGCGACGGCGAACATTACGACCGCCGCACAGCCCGCCGCGTACATCCTGAACATGTTATCGCTCCTCAAAGATCAGCCTCCCGCGACCGGCCCACGAACAGACTACCCGCGCCCCTCGGAGCGTGCAAGCCATCCGCCGACGCGCGGCGTGAAGAAATGCGTTCTCAACCGAGCGCCGAGTCGAGATCGTTGATCAGATCGTCGGCGTCTTCGATGCCGACCGACAGGCGAACGAACCCGTCCACGATGCCGAGTTTGGCGCGCGCCTCGGCCGGGATGCTGGCGTGCGTCATGATCGCCGGATGTTCGATCAGGGATTCCACGCCCCCCAGCGATTCGGCGAGCGAGAAGAGGTGGACGCGTTCAAGGAACTTTTTCGCGGCGTCGAGCCCCCCCTTGATGACGCACGAGATCATGCCGCCGTACCCACGCATCTGGGCTCGTGCGACCGCGTGCTGCGGATGGGATTCCAGCCCGGGATAGATGACGCTCTCGACCTTGGCGTGACCCGCCAGAAACTCCGCGATCTTCATCGCGTTCTGGCAGTGGCGATCCATCCGCACGTGCAGCGTCTTGGTCGAGCGCAGCAGGAAGAAGCAGTCCATCGGCCCCGGGACCGCCCCCACTGCGTTCTGGATGAACTTCAGTCGCTCGGCGAGCGCCGGATCGCTCGTCATCAGCGCTCCGCCCACCACGTCGCTGTGTCCCCCCAGGTACTTCGTGCACGAGTGGGACACGATGTCAGCCCCCAGCGCGAGCGGATTCTGCAAGTACGGCGTGGCGAACGTGTTGTCCACCACGACGAGCGGCTCGCGCGCTTCGCCCCAGTACCACCCGCCCGCCTTCCCGCGCTTCCGCGCCAGGTCCGACACCGCCCGGATGTCGATGACTTTCAGCATGGGATTGCTCGGCGTTTCAAGCCACACCAGGCGCGTTTTGTCGCTCATCGCGTTCTCGACGTCCTGCGGGCTGGTCATGTCGACGCGCGTGCAGTGGATCCCCTGGTGCGCGAAGACCTTGTCGATGATGCGGAACGACCCGCCGTAGACGTCGTCGGAGAGCACGATGTGGTCGCCCGCGCGCAGCAGGTGCAGCACGCAGTCCATCGCCCCCAGCCCCGAGGCAAAACTGAACCCGAAGCGGGCCCCCTCGAGCGCGGCCAGGTTCGCCTCCAGCGCCGTGCGCGTCGGGTTCTTGGAGCGGGCGTAGTCGTACCCGTCGCGCGTGACACCCGGCGACGCCTGCACGAACGTCGAGGTCTGATAGACCGGCGTCATGATCGCGCCGGTCGTGGGGTCGGGCCGCTGGCCGGCGTGGATGCACTTGGTGCCGAACTTGTGGGGGTGTTCCATGAGGTGGCTCGCGGGATGCGATAGTCAGGCGTCTGATTATGAGTGAATCGTGGAAAAGGTATGGCGCGAAGGGTCGATTGCCGCGCGGGGTACCGCACAAATCCCGTTCCAAAGGGGCCGAACATTGCCTCGGCCCTCCTGCTCTTCTCCACGAACCGGCTGATTCGCGTTAGGCTACGAGGATGGGCCTCGCTCGCGAGTGGCGTGCTACGAGTTCGATCTTGCCCGTGCTGGGCCTGGACCTTGGCACGTCCGAGGTTCGGGCGCTGCTGGTGGATGCTCAAACCGGTAGGGCGCTGGGCACAGCGGCCAGTGGCTTCGAACACGGCGACGATGGGGTCATCACCTCGCCACTGGACCCGCATTTGGCGCGGCAGCATCCCGCTGACTACATCGCGGCGCTGCCCCTCGCGGTGAATGCCGCGATGCAGGCGGCCGCTCGGGATCACGGCGTCTCGCCGCGGGACGTGCGCGCGATCGGGGTCGACGCCACCGGCTCGACGCCCATACCGGTTGATCGCACCAACACGCCGCTGGGCATGCTCCCGCGGTACGCGAACGCGGCCGAGCCGGATGCACTGGCATGGCTGTGGAAGGACCACACGGCGCACGCCGAAGCCGCCGAGATCGGGGCACTGGCCGCCGCGCAAGGCCGGCCGTATCTCTCCAAGTGCGGCGGGGTGTACTCCTCGGAGTGGTTCTGGTCCAAGATCCTGCGGTGTCACCGAGTCAATCCGCCGGTGGCCGCGGCGGCCCACGCGTGGGTCGAGCAGAGCGACTGGATTCCGTCCCTGCTCTGCGGCGTGACCGATCCGCTCAAGATCAAGCGCGGGATCTGTGCCGCGGGGCACAAGGGGCTATACCACGAGTCGTGGGGTGGCCTGCCCGAGGCATCGTTTCTGCGAGAACTTCATCCCGATCTTCCTCGCGCGCGAGAGACATTCGCAGGCCCCGCGGTCGCGTCGGACACGCTGGTCGGCTCGCTCGCGCCGCATGTCGCCGCACGGCTCGGCTTGCCGGTGGGTGTGCCGGTCGCCGCTGGCGCCATCGACGCGCACATGGGCGCCGTGGGCTCGGGGTGCGCGCCGGGAACGCTGGTGAAGATCATCGGCACCAGCACGTGCGACTGCATCGCGGCCCCCATCGTGCCGGGGGTCGATTTTCCTGACATCCCCGGCGTCTGCGGCATCGTCCCCGGGTCGATCCTTCCGGGGCACTACGGCATCGAGGCCGGGCAGTCCGCCGTCGGCGACATCTTCAACTGGTTCGTGTCCAAGCAACTGGGCCGATCCGGCTCGCACGCCGCCACGACGCACGCGCGGCTCACCGCCGATGCATCTCGGCTCGTCCCGGGCGAGTCCGGGCTCCTCACGCTCGACTGGCACAACGGCAACCGCACCGTCCTCGTCGATCCACGACTCACCGGGCTCACCCTCGGGCAGACGCTCGCCACCACCCCCGCCGAGATGTACCGATCGCTCATCGAGGCGACCGCGCTGGGCGCGCGGATGATCGTGGAGCGCCTCGGCGAGCACGGCGTCCGCATCGACCGCGTCGTCTGCTGCGGCGGGATCGCCGAAAAGAACCCACTGCTCATGCAGATCTACGCCGACGTCCTCGGGATGCCCATGCACATCGCCGCGAGCGATCAGGCCTGTGCCCTCGGGGCGGCGGTGATGGCGTCGGTGGCGGTCGGCATCCACCCCGACGCGATCGCGGCGCAGCGCGCCATGACCGGCGTCAAGCCGCTTGCCTATCAGCCCACGCCCGCTGCAAAGGCAACGTACGACCGGCTCTTTGCACTGTACCGGATCATGCACGACGCGATGGGGCTCGGCCGCGCCGCGGGGATCGGCGAGGTGATGAAGGAACTGCTGCGCATCCAATCGCACTGCCGACGCCGCGCGGGGCCGCAGCCGTAACGATCCGGCCTCGGGGAAGGAGGTGGAGATCGGGGCGGACTACTTCTCGTCCGGACGCCGGCGCGTCGGCTGGAGCGGCTCGCGCTTCACGTTCCAGCGGTGGCGCAGTCGAACGGAATCGATGCCGATCTTCCACCCCGTTGACGACGCATGCCGGCCGGTGCACTCAAGCCGGATGGTGTGCTTGCCCGCCGCCAGTGGCCGGTCGCCGAGGTTCTGCTCGTGCAGTTCGACGCGCGGGGAATAGAAATCGACGTTCTCCGCGACGACGTCCCCGTCCAGGCGGATCGTGTACACGCCGAAGTCGTACGAATGCGTGATCGGCACGATCAGCCGCTGGCTCGCCGGGTGTTCCAGGTCGAACGCGAACTCAACCCAGGCGCCCTGTCCAGCGGTGTTGTCGAAGAAGATCTGGCCTTGGCCCGTCCAGAGCGACCCGTCCTGCAGCGACAGACCGCCCCCTTCGCTCACCGCCCGCCCGAGCAGGTCCTTGCCTTCGATCACGGTGTCGATGAGCGGGAGCCGGCGCTCGGCAGCGCTGGGCAGCGTCGTGAAGCGCTTGGGCTGCCCGCGCTGGTACCAGAAAGCCACGCTCGAAAAGTCGTCCTCGCGCTCGACAAACCCCTCCACCCGGCCGGTCGTCGTCTCGTCGGCGGACATCCAGCCGGCGTGCTCGATGGTGAATCGCAGCGAACGCGAAAAGCGCACCGGGTCCGCCAGGTGCCAGCGATACATGGTGCCGCTCGCGCCGATATCCTCGATATCCCCGTCGAGTTGCGTGACGCCGAAGTACGGGTAGCACCCTTTCTCAAGTCCCCAGGCGTTGCTGAAATAGTCTTCGGTCCCGGTGCCCCAGAGCGAAGGCCTCGCCTCCCCGTCGATGGAGAACTTCTCGTCCCCCTCGCCGAACCACTTGGGGCTCCGCGATCGATACGAAAACACCGTGCCGATGTACTGCCCGCCCCCGGGGACGCAAGGCGTGTCGTCGGACGCATGCGACTCGGCATCGAGGATCAGGTAGTCTTCGCCGCGACGCGTCGGGAACTCCTGCCGGTACTGCGCGCAGAAGTACGCGGCCTCGGGCGGCACGCTCTCCTCCGTATAGTCAACCTGGTAGTAAAACGCCGTGAACGGCTTGGCGGATTCGTTGGTGATCGTCACGCGGGCGCCCGTGCGGAAGGGCATCACCCAGTAGCAGTTGTACGAGTCGCCCCCCTGCACGATCACCGGCGCCGAGGTGATCTCCGCCCGCCGCCCGAACCCCGCCGCGAAAAAATCTCCCACCGGTGATTCCACCGCCGGCTCGGCGGCGCCGTCCCAGTACATCCGCAGCACCACCTCCGACGGGCTCGCCGATCCCACGTCCGACAGCCACGACTTTCCCGAATCCGGGAATGTACACCAGATATGCCGGATGACGCCCGAACCCTTGATGTCGGCGATCGTCAACGTCTCCCCCGGCTTGACATGCCGATTGTCGTAGTTGCTGGCGGGATCGCTCGACGCCGAAGAGACGCGCCGCGACCTCGCGCCCGTGACCTCCGCGAGCCCCTCGAGCATGCCGGATTGGGCCGCCGCTCCCGCCGCGAAGGAGAGTCCACCATTCAGAACCATCAGCATCAGCGGTGTTCGACGCATGGCACGTGCTCCGGGTCTTGGGCCAGCGCGGGATTGCGCACGGTCACGCACAGCATTGTACATTACCGGTGTGCCCTGCCGCGGCGCGAAACCGCTCCGCGCCCAGCCGGAAGAAGACTCCAGGAGCCCCTGATGAACCCTTCCCCGACCGACACGAAGCCGCCGCCCCCGGGGTTCCAGACAGGGATCGAGATCCGTCCGCTCCCCGCGCTGTGGACGTATTACATCGTCATGTCGCTGCTGACTGGCCCCGGCTTCCCCATCGTGCTGATCGCGATGTACTTCCGCTATTCGACGCTGCGGTACCGGTTCGACGCCGACGAGAACGGCGGCGTATGGATGGCCCACGGCATCCTCATGAAAAAGGAAGTGAACCTGGCGTACCGACGGATCCAGGACATCCACGTCTCGCGCAACATCATTCAGCGGTGGTTCGGACTCGCCAACGTCTCCGTGCAGACGGCCTCGGGCAGTTCGACGCCCGAGGTCGTCATCGAGGGGCTCGCCGATCCCGATTTCGTGCGGGACTTTCTCTACCGGCACATGCGCGGCGCCAAAGGAACCGCCGAAGAGTCCCCGCCCGGCTTGCCCCGCGGCGGCTCGGAGCCGCACGCCGCCGAAACCGAGGCGATCACGATGCTCCGAGAGATCCGGGATTCCCTGCAAGTCATCCGCGCGCGCCTAGGCGATGCACCCGCTCCGCGGGAACTCGCCCCGGGCGGTGGGGGGGGTGGGGGGGGCGGGGGGGACGGGGGGAACGGGGGGGGTGTCGCATGAGCCGTCCTGGAATGAGCGAACGTGCCGCGTCTTGGGTGTACACCGGGGTGTGGGCGGTGCTCGCATCGTGGTTCCGCGTGCCGGGTTCGCCGCCTTCGCTCCCCTCCATCGCCGGTGAGGAGACGCGCTCCTTCAAGCCCGATCTGGCGTTCGTGCGGTATCAGAAGTTCTACTTCTGGCTCGCGCTGGGGACGATCGACGTGGCGCTGACGGCCGCGTGGATCGCGGCGTGCATCGCGTCGCCCATCCTCGGAGCCGCGCTCTTCGTGCCCTACCTGATCATCGCCGTGGTGCCTGATATCGTCGCCTACGTCGCGATCCATCTCCGGTACGACACGACGTGGTACGTCATGAACGCGCGCTCGCTGCGCATCCGCCGCGGAGTCTGGATCATCCAGGAAACGACCGTGACGTTCGAGAACGTGCAGAACGTCGATGTGCGCCAAGGTCCCGTGCAGCGCTACTTCGGCATCTCGTCACTGGTCATCCACACCGCCGGCGGCGGCGGCGGAGGTGAAGGCAAGCACCGCGCTTCGCTCGACGCCCACGTCGCGATGCTCGAGGGGATCACCGACGCCCCATCCATCCGCGATCAGATCATGCGCCGCGCCGCCGCGTCTCGCTCGGCCGGGCTCGGCGACGAGTCGGCGCGCGAGCGGGCGACAGTCTCGACGGCGGCGACAGGTCCCTCCCGGATGTTCATCCAGGCCTTGCGCGACGTGCGCGACGCCGCCAGGGCCGCCGCGAGCGCCTGACCAAGCCGCCCCTCTCTTCCCGCACGGCGCCACGGCCCTACGGCTTCACCGGCTCCAGCACGATGCAGTCCAGCCCGAAGAACGTCCCCGGCTTCTCGCTCTTGGGGTTCGATCCCACCACCTCGGCCCGGATCACCAGCGCCCCGTCCCGTGGCTCAAAGACGCCGAGTTCGATCGGACCCGTCGCCAACACCTCGCGCTTGCCGCTGCACAGGTCAAGGTCCTCGCCCGCCCGCGCGCCGTTCACCGACACCCGCACGATGCCGTAGTCCCATGACCGCGTCGCGTACAGCAGGACGCGGGATTTCGCAGCGGCCGGCGCCGTGATCTCAACGAAATCGCCGATCTGGCGCGCCTGCACCCAGAGTTGCTGAGCGCCGCTCCACAGGTCCGGCCCGAAGCCCCCTTGTGCCCCGACAACAATCCCCTCCGTTTTCCCCGTTACCGGCAAGGTCTCGCACTCGATCGCGCCGGCGACCTTCAGCGGCGGCGGCAGCGGCGGGGCCTTCACCAGCGCTCGACCCGCCGCCTCGGCCAGCGGCACGCGGTTCGTCGTCGCGCCGGGCATCGCGTAAAAATACGCCGTCGTCGCGTACTCCACGTCGCACTCCTTCCAGTGCCACACCTCGATGTTCATGCTGAGCGATGAACGGAACGGGATGGCGTCGAGCGCGCGGGACCGTGTCACCGTCGTGCGCCCCCAGTTGTTCTGCCCCTCCTCACCGTCGCAGCGAGACTGCGCGTGGAACGGCCGGCTGAACTTCGCCGGCCAACACCACGCGTACCCGTAGTAGTCCTCGGTCCCCGTGCCGAAGTGCGATGGGAACTTCTCGCCGTCCACGTAGATCTTCTCGTCCCCTTCGCCCCACCAGTCCTTGACAGGGTTCATGATGCTCAGCACGTCGCCGACGTACACGCCCTTGCCGTTCACGTCCACATAGTTGAAATCACTCGTCCCCTTCGCGCCGTAGGCGCGCACGGGGTACTCATCACGCCACGCGGCATGGAAGTGCATCGAACGATCGTCCCACTCCCAGGGCTTCACCCGCGCCCGCGCATCCACCCTCACCACCTTCGTGCCGTGGTTCACGATCGACAGCGCCGCGCGCTGGCGGTACGGCATCACCCACCGGCACCGCATCATCCCGTCGGCCCCCACCGCGCGGTACCAATCCTGATACGGGGTGAATCCCACGCCCGAACCAAAGAAATCGCCCACCGGGCACCACACGCACGCCTCGCCGTCGAACTCCGCACGGATCACGCACGACCGGGACGCCTGCTCGGGATCGTCGCTCTCGATCTTCAGCATCATGCCCGTGATCGCGCAGGAACCCGCGGGCAGCGCCAGGGCGACTGAGTCCCCGGGCTGGAGTTCGGCGCCATTCATCACGCCGCGCTCGCCGGGCTCGAACTTCGGAAACCCGCTCCGGCGATCTTCCACCAGCAGCGCGCCGACACGGGCGATCTCCGCCCCGGCGGCTTTCAGCCCCGCCGCCGAAAGCGTCTCAACCGCCGTCCCCGGCGCGTACGTGCGGTAGTTCACCTGGTAATAAAACCCATCGCGGTCGCTGGTAATGGTGCAGTGCTTGGCGTATGGAATCGGCAGGTACAGGTTCCATCCCTTGCTCGCCTCGTACGACAACGAGTCCGGCGCCCGCCACTTCCCGCCCAGCACGTCGCTCATCGTCCCTTCGATCACCGGCACGTCCGAACCATCCAGGTACACGCGCAGGGTTCCCTTCGGATTCGCCGACCAGATGCGCACGACGGCCCCGGGTCCGTCGGCGTCCATCATCACCCACTCCGTGCGCGAGCCGTGCTTCTCCTGACGAAGATACTGGTTCACGTCCCCGTTGGCGAACCAGGTCTTGGCGTTCGACGGATCGGTCGAGGCCCGGTCGTAACTGCTGAACTGCGCGCACCCGTACTCCGGACTCGGCCACCGCGCCAGGTTATCGCGGTCCACCATGTCGCGCAGGAGCGACGCGAGCGACACCGCCGGCGTACCCGCTTCCTGTGCGCGCCCGCGCGGTCCAGTCAACAGCGCCGCGAAGACCGCGACGCTCACGAGGCACTCGCGACACATTCCTCTGCTGAACATGGGGACCTCCGGATGAGATGGACGTGAACACTGGATTTCAAAGGATATCAACATCAACAGGAATCTGTTGAAACCGACGGCCGAGATGTCTTTTCAGGCTGGATTCACGCGGATCGGCTTGTATGCTTCAACTTCTCACCCGTTGCCCACGGGAGTCTCTCAAGCATGGCACGCGACCATTCCCGCTCGGCCTCGCCTGCGTCCTGTCTGGAACCGCTCGAGGCCCGGACGTTGCTCAGTGCCCCGCACGAGTTCGTCGGCATCGGCATCCGTTATGACGCCGGGACGGTGCTGTTCTTCTCGCACGGCTCGATCGCCCAGGACGATTCGATCACCGGCGCAACGCAGTTCGCGACGCTCGCCGGCGGGGGCGGCGCTGAACAGGAGATCGACTGGACCCGTTACAACCGCGGCGCCGGAGATGCCAGAAGCGGCTTCACGTTCGATACCGCCGGCTCGTTCACCGCGTACGCATCGCAAAGCGGCACCCGGTTCATCAGCGAAGAGGGACGAGACATCGGGACCTTTGTGGGGCGCGACATGGACGGAAACGTCCGCGACTTCGCGGTCTTCATGCAGCCCGACGAGTCGATCTCGACGTTCAACGCGTTTCAACTCGCGCTCAACCACCCGATCGATCTGCAGATGATGCGCCTCAATGACATGGGCGAAGTCGAGACCTTCACCCTCACCATCGCGCCCACCCTGCCAAACGGCATGCCGCCGGCGTCCGATCTCACCCTCACCTACATGTTCCGCTCCGGCGCCGTCTCCGCGACGCGCCACGTTGTGGGTTTCAGCGACGGCATCGCCACCCTCGACGGCGGCGAACGCCTGATCCTCGGCACGGCGCACGACGTCCTGCTCACCGACTTCGACAATGCCGACGGCATCGTCGGGGTCGCCGCCGGACGCCTGCGCGCTCGCATCCCGCAGACCCCGGGCCTCTATCAGAACGGCGTCTACCGCGGGGCCGTGATGGTCACCGGGCCCGACTCCGCCGCCTTCTTCGGCGTCGATCCCACGTCGCTTGGGCCCGACGGTACCGCGGTCGCGAACGTCGTGATCCGTCTTCAGTTCGTCAGTTTCGCGGGCGGTGGAAACACCTTCCAGGTCTACCGCCAGGATGACTACGACGCCGGCATGCGCACGACGGTGAACACGGGAACCTGGCAGACGATCCAGACGCCCGGCGATATGCTCGGGCCAAGCCTCTACCGCATCCAACTCTCCGACCAGGCTGGATCGACCGCGTTCCTGTTCTTCAGCGAGGGCAGCCTGGGCGCCAGCCGATCGCTCGAGTTCGACGAGATCAGAACCCCGCTGGATGGATACGAAGAACTCTTCGGCGCCGCTTCGGGAAGCGATCCGAGCCTCGGGTCCCCGGATCAGCCCATCGTCATCGAGTTCCTCGCTGCCAACCAGGGCGGGTGCCCCACGATCTATGTGCACGAGCGCTTGGAGTCCGGCGGTTCGCGGATCGAGTCCGTCGATCTCATCGATCAGGCCGGCGGCGAACTCGTGGTCGGCGAACTGGTCTCATGGATCTCAGGAGCGCGCCACTTCTGGGCCGGCCTTTCGGCCTCGGGTGAAGTCCAGGTCTGGCACTACTTCGGCGACGTCGGGTTCCTCTATTCCAACCTCACCGATGCCCTCCCAGGTGCAACCCGCATCCTCGGCTCCCTCGCGCATACGACCTACGCGACCGAAGACACCCTCACGGCTGCGTGGCAGGATCAGTACCTCGCCGGGGTTGACGTGAACGGGCATTTCGTCGTGTACCAGCAGATCGCCAGCGCCCTCGATGTCCCCACCGAAATGTGGCGCTTCACCAACGCCTCCCAACTCGGGCTTCACGATGCCGGCGCGCTGCCGGTCTTCACCAGTGACCTGGTCGGCTGGGGCTCCTCCTGGGGCGCCGTCCACTTCGCCGGCCTCGACGCCGACGGCGACATCTGGTCGGTCTGGATGATCCCGTCCATGAATGAGTGGTTCGTCTCGGTGACAAACGTTTCAGAGAGCACCCAGGCAGCACCCGTCCCGCTCGTCGGGAACCTCTCCGTCGTTCGCACGCCCTGGGAAACCTTCCACATCCAGGGCACCGACGCCAGCGGCAACCTCATCTCGACCTGGTGGGCCCCGGGCTTTGATCACTGGCACGTCGAAAACCTCACCGACCAGTTCGACGGCCCCGCCCTCGTCCCCGGCTCCCTCACGTCCAACTTCAGCCTCGGGCTTCAGAATATCAACATCGTCGGCGCTGACGACGACGGGCAGGCGCGCATCTACTGGTGGAACGCTCGTTCCGGGTGGAACGTCAACTCGCTGTCCCGCGCCGTTGACCTCGGCGACATCCCGCTCATGCCGTGGCGCTTCACCTCGACAACCTGGGGAACCGACTTCACCGGCCCCCCCGTCTTCGAGCACTCGCAGTCGCTGCTCGGGCACCACCCCGACGGGCACCTCGTGCGGCTCGTGTGGCGCACCGACATGACCGACGCCTGGCTCGTTCAGGACATCACCGCCGACAGCGTGCCCTTCTTCCTCTGATCCTGCCGGTGTCGGCGGCCGATCCACCCACGCCCGCGCACGCGCGGGCGTTCTTACTTGCTCGCGGCGGGGCCCGTCCCCGCCGCGACGCCGCACAGTTTGTAGAGCATCCGCGCCCCCACATTGGCGTCCCAGGATCCGGCCAGGTCGCCGGTCTCAGAGCCGGGCGACACCTCGACCAGGTCAAACCCGACGATCTTGTGCCTGGATTTCACCAGACACTCAAGGATCATGCACGCCTGGTTGAACGACAGCCCGCCGGGCACGGGCGTCCCCGTGTTCGGGCACATCGCCGGGTCCAGCCCGTCGATGTCGAACGAGACGTACACGTGCTCGGGGAGCAGATTGATCGCGTGCTTGATGAGCTTGCTGAACGGCTCCCCCTCCTCCATCCTCCGCGCCCAGTCCAGGTCGAAGAACGGGTGCACGCGGTCGTGGTGCGCGCGGGCAAACTCAATCTCCCCCTTCCCGTAGTCGCGGATCCCGATCTGCACCAGGCTCTTGACCTGCGGGACATGCTCGATCACGTTGCGCATGATCGACGCGTGCGACCAGCGGAAGCCCTCGAACGCGCTGCGCAGATCCATGTGCGCGTCGATGTGCAGCACGCCCAGCCCGGTCTTGCCGAGCGACATCGCGTGTTCCGCGCTCGCCTTGATCGCGCCGAACGGGGTCGAATGTTCGCCCCCGACGAGCCCCGGCGTCTTCCCCTCGTTCAGGAGCGTCTTGAACGCCTTGTACACGAACGCGTTCACACGCTCGCCCGCCTCGTTGATTTGATTGACGATGCCCGAATCGCCCGACGACAGCATGTCCGCGCCGCCTTTTTCAATCAGCGGCGCGGCGAGTTCCCGCGTATCACGCGACAGCAGCGCGATCTCCGCGTCCTCGTCGAGCATGTGGATCCCGCGCTGGTACACCGGCCCGAACTGATGATCGTGCAGGTCCACCTGCATCGAGGCCGCACGGATCGCGCGCGGACCCGCCGCCGTCCCGTGCCCGAACGAGGTCGTGGCGTCGAACGGCGCGGGCACGAGCACGATCGCGGCCTCGTCGCGCGTCCCCGGGAGCCCGAAGATGCCCGAGCCCGGCTGGGCCGCGGCATCAGGATCAAACGGGGGTGAAGGCGTGGTTTCAGAGGTGCCGGCGCTGGACATGCGCGCAGTGTAGACGTACTCCCCGCGCGTGTCGCCGCCCCGCGGACATTTGCGACTTCCCGCTCCTGAAACTCTGATTCCGATGCTACTTCAACTTCAGCAGTTTGCCGTTGCGGATCACCATCTTGACCTCGGGCACCGGCCCGCCGGTGAACACCTCGATCTTGTCGATCCTCCCCGTGTAGGAGACCTGGAGGACCTTGTTGGCGTCGAGCCCGTTGGCGTCCACCACATCCAGCCCGATGAGGAAACTCCCGCCGATCAGCGCGCTCGCCGAGTGCTTGAACCACAGCACCGTGCGACCCTGTTCTTCGCTGCGCTTCTCGACCGTGCTGAACCACCCCGGCTCGGGGATCCACTTGCCCACCCAGTTCGCGATCTCGGCTTGCCGGGCCGCTTCGCTCTTGTTCGCGACGACGGCGCCGATGATCAGTTCCGGCGTCAGTTCGTCATCGATGAACGACGCCCCGGCCGGCGCGGCCGCCGACGGCGGCGGTCCCGACGTCTCCTCGCAGCAGGTCCCAAACAGGCAGAATGCCGCGATCGGCACGATGACCACTACACGTCGCATGCCGCCAGCATACCGCACTCCGCCCCCGGTTACGTTTTCCGCATCGTCCTTCGCCGCCCCCAGCGCGCGAGCCCGGCCCCGACAGCGACCCCCGCCAGGCTTCCCGGCCCGGGGATTTGAGCGCGGACGTACAACGAGCACTCAAACGCCCGCGGCTCCGTCGGCTGCGGCGAGTACACCACGATCCCGTCCGAACACTCCGGGATCGGTCCGCACGGCTCCGGCGGGCAGATCGGGGGCATCGGCGTCCCGACCACGTTCCACGCGTCACACGCCGACACGGCGCCGCCCGCGGTCACCATGTAGTCCAGGGCGTTGACGCCCGGGTCGATGGAGAACGAGAACACGCTCACGAAGGTGTTGAGCCCGCGTACCAGCGGCGTCGGCATCGGGTTCGGCGTGCCGTCGGGGTTGCACGTCCAGATCGGCGCCTGCCTGCCCAGCCGGGCATCAATGTCCGTCAGCATCGTGAACGGATCGCCATCGGGCAGCGGCGGCATGCCGTTTCCGTCTGCCATCGCGTTGAACGGCGCCAGCCAACCGGGATTTCGGCGTTCGTCGCTGTTGCTCACCGCCCCGGAGACAGCGAGCGTCCCCGTGTACCAGCCGAGCAACCCCCCGCGGGCGCGGGCCCGTCGGCGTCGTCGAACACGCCGAACTGGACCCGGATGGACCGCGCCGCGCCGTTGCTGGCGTCGATCATGTTGCCCGGGAGTACGACGTTCACGTTGCCGACCCGCTCGATGAAGCGGCAGCGGACCTCCCACGCCTGGCACGACGCCGAACACCCCAGCGCCGCGCACGCCATGAGAATGCCGCTTCGGGTATTCATGGGAAGCCTCCTAAGAAGTGCCAGATACGAACGTGCTTCATCGCCGCCGGGTCATGATCGCGGCGCACGCCAGCCCGAACACCCACGCCCCCGCCGGGCCCGGCACGCCATTGGACACGAACGTGAACGAGCCCGAAAACTGCTGCCCGGGCGTCGGGAACGGCGCGTACGTCACCTGCCCGGGGATGTCGTCCGATGGATCGTCGGGGTCGCCGCAGTCCGGCGGCGTCGGATTTCCCACGGTGCGCCACTCCGTCGCCGCGATGAAGTTCCCCTGGAAGTTGAGTTCGAACACGAGGTAATAGTCCAGCGGCGTGAGTGTGACCTCAAACACCGACACGAAGGTATTGAGCCCGCGGATCACCGGAGGCGGCTGCGGCTCCGGGAGCGGATGCTCCACGCACGTCCAGGGCGGCGATTGGATGCCCACCGTGTTGTCGATGCTCGTCAGGATACCGAACGGGTCCCCGCCCGGCAGCGGCGGGTCGCCATTGGCGTTGGGCTGCGCGGCGAAGTTGAACGGCGCGAGCCGGCCCGGCGTTCGCCGTGCCCCCGCGCGAAGCGGGTTACCGATCCCAGTGATCGAGAGTGTGCCGACATTCCACCCGACGAACCCGCCGGCGGGCGCGGCGCCGCTCGCGTCGTCGAAGACGCCGAACTGAAGGCGGATCCGCGTCGGATGGTCCTCGGGGATCGAGTACGGGGAATGAATGAGTACGTCGGTGCTCCCGACGCGCCCGACGAAGCGTGCCTCGAAATGCCAGGCCAGCACCGCGCCCGACGGCACCAGCGAGGTCAATGCAGCAGCCAAGACACTAAGACTTGAGTTCATGCGCCTTGCTCCGAGAACGAGTGTGATTCAGCGCCGCGGCGGCGACGAAATCGCTGACTCGCCGTCGCCCCGGCGAGCACCGTCAGCAGTGATGCCGGACCCGGGACAACCACTGCCAGTGTGCACGAGAACGCTTGCGGGGGTGTGGGGAACGGGGCGTACGTGACGCTGCCCGGAAACGGACATGCCGGATCCGGCTCGTCCGAGCAGTCCGGCGGTGTCGGGTTGCCGATGACTCGCCACTCCGTCGCACCAATCAGGTTCCCACCCGCCGTAATGCTGTAGGTCTGGCCCGCGGGCGCCGGGTCAATACTGAAGGCAAACGTTGACACAAACGTATTGAGCCCTCGAACCGTGGCCTGAGGCATTGGTGTTGGCTCATAGACGCCGTCTCCATCCGGGTCCCAGCAGACCCAGATGGGAGACTGCGTCCCCAGCGTGTTGTCGATCTCGGTCAGCATCGTGAACGGATCGCCCGCGGGCAGCGGCGGGTTGCCGTTGGCGTTGGGCCCGGGCCCGAAGTTGAACGGCGCAAGCCGCCCGTTGTTCCGCCGCTCGTCGCTGTTGTTCACCGGTCCCGAAACAAACATCGTCCCGACGTTCCACCCGACGAAGCCCCCCGCGGGCGCAGGTCCGTCGGCATCATCGAACACGCCGAACTGAATGCGGATGTTCCGTGCCGCGCCATTCGATGCGTCGATGGTGTTGCCGGGCAGCAGGACATCCATGTTGCCGACGCGCTCGATGAACCGGCACTCGAAGTGCCAGCCGCGCGCCGTTTCCGTCAGGCCCGCCAGCACTGTGGCCGCGCCAAGAAGCGCCGAGAGCATTCCCCGTCGAGCGTCGCCCGTTGGGTCGGTGCGCGCCCCGACGCCGACCGCATGACCACCTGAGATTCGCCCCACGCCGCGGCGAGCCTCGTATCGATTCGGGCAGACGCCTTCAATCTTCAGCACGTTCATGACCGACCCTCCATCTCTCTCTCGGCTCCGCGGGTGAGATGGATGCCGCGCCAAGTCCCTCGCGGCAACGGCACCATACCATGCCGCTCCCGCCCCTACAAGACGTTTACCCCGAATCGTGCGAGAATCTCGCATTTGGCCAAAGGTTGCGCACGCGGTGGCCAGGGATGAGCGCACCCCTGGGAAGTTCGCGGCGCCGGCCGTTTGTGTACCCCGCTCACGGCGCGGTACGATCCTTGAGTATGGGAACCACCCCGACAGCCGCCGCCGAGCCCTGCGTCATCGTCATCTTCGGCGCCTCCGGCGATCTCACCCACCGCAAACTCATCCCGTCGTTGTACGACCTGGACCGCCAAGGCGCGCTCCCGCGCGGCGCGTCCATCCTCGGCGTCTCGCGCACCCCCATGTCCGACGACGACTTCCGCGCCAAGGTCAAGCCCTCGGTCCAGAAGTTCTCCGGCCACTTCGATGAATCCAGGTGGTCCGGGTCCGGCAATCCCGGCGGGTTCGCCCAGCGCGTGCACTACCTCCCCCTCGACGCCACCGACCCCGAGGCCTTCGGCGCTCTGCAAGACCGCATCAACTCGCTCGCGAAGGAAGCCGGCATCGTCAAGCCCTCCGGCACCCCCAACGTCCTCTTCTACCTCTCCGTCTCCCCCGACCTCTACGAGCCGATCATCGCCAACATCGGCTCCGCCGGGCTCGTCGTCGAAGGCAAGCGCTGGTGTTCACTCAACCCCAGCGAGTCATCGTGGCAACGGATCATCATCGAAAAGCCCTTCGGCAGCGATCTCAAGTCCGCCGCGTCCCTCAACCGCGCCCTGGGACGCGTCTTCGAGGAAGAGGCCACCTTCCGCATCGATCATTACCTCGGCAAGGAACTCGTCCAGAACATCCTCGTCCTGCGCTTCGCCAACACCATCTTCGAGCCCGTCTGGAACCGCAACTACGTCGACCACATCCAGGTAACGGCGGCGGAGACGGTCGGTGTCGGCTCCCGCGCCGCCAACTTCTACGACACCGCCGGCGCCATGCGCGACATGATCCAGTCCCACCTCCTACAGGTGCTCGCGATGGTCGCCATCGAGCCCCCCAGTTCGTACAACGCCGACGCCATCATGCGCGAGAAGATCAAGTTGTTCCTCGCCGCTCCGCCCGTCCCCAGGGACCGCATCCCACAGTGGGGCGCCTTCGGACGCTACGGGCCCGACGCCGCCAGCGGCGAGCCCGCTTACCAGAACGAAAACGGCGTCGACGCCGGTCGCCGCACCGAGACCTACGCCGCCATGAAGATCGCCATCGACAACTGGCGTTGGGCCGGCGTCCCGTTCTACTTGCGCAGCGGTAAGAAACTCGCTGCCAAACTCACCGAGATCGTCGTCCAGTTCAAGCAGCCTCCAACGAGCCTCTTCCGCAACCTGGACCCCGCGGCGGCGGACCGCCCCGGCAACCGCCTCATCATCAACATCGCCCCGCGCGAAGGCATCAGCCTGCGCATCGAGGGCAAGGTCCCCGGCGGGGGCGGCGGTGGACTCCACATCGACTCCGCCAAACTCGATCTCGATTACGTCGAACGCTTCGGCGGCGAACCCATCGAGGCCTACGGCCCGCTCATCCTCGACGCCATCCGCGGCGACCGCACCCTGTATAAGCACCGCGATGAAGTCGAATCCGGGTGGCGCATCTGCGACCCCTTCCTCCACCACGACGCCCTCCGCGCCGGCATCCAGGAATACCCCGCCAACTCCTGGGGCCCCGCCTCCGGCGACGAACTCATGGCCCGCGACGGCCGCCGCTGGCACAACCCTGCCCCCTCCGATGTTCGATAAGCCGGCGCCCCTGCCCCCGTCTTCGCCCCGCCCTCAACCGTGCCTCTCTCCGGGCCACGCCGTCCCGTTCCCTCCATCCCCTACAGATCGCGCGATAACCCCCGCCAGCGCCCCCTCTGGCTACGCCCGGCACCGTCACCGGTCGATAAGCCGTCGTTGGCAATGACCCGATCAAGGCGAAGAGGTCCGATATGTCACGTGTGCTGGTGATTGATGACGCGCGAGAGTTTCGCGACATGCTCGGCGTGATGCTCGGGCGCCACGGGCTCGAAGTCCTGGTCGCCGCTTCCGCCGACGAAGGCCTGGGCCTGGCACGCCGCCGGTCGCCCGATGTCATCCTCCTTGACCTGGAGATGCCCGGACGCGACGGCGTCTCATGCCTGGAAGCGCTACGCGCCGACCCCGCCACCGCGCGCATCCCCGTGCTCATGGTCTCCGCTACGCCCGTGCGCGACGTCATCCTCCGTATCGCCCGCATCGGCGTCCAGGGTGTGCTCGTCAAGGACGAGCGCCTTGTCGCCGAAGTGACTTCACGCGTGCGCCGGCTCCTGGCCCACGCCGATGCTCCGTCCGTCCCGACGGCGCCCTCGGCCCGTCGAGCCATCAGAGAACCCGCCGCCCGCGCGGCCGCCGCCGCCAGCGAGCCCGCGCCGCACGGCGCGGCGACCGCCGTCATCGCGCCCTCCCCGCCCGACCCCGAGCCGGCATCCACCGAGCCTCACCCATCCTCCCCGCCGTCGGACGAGGAAGACCGCGAGTCCATGCGCGTCAGCGTCCTGCAGTTGGAAGGCGAGCCGCTCGATATCCAGCGCGCCTCGACCGAACTCAAGGCGCTCAAGCCGCTGATGAGCCGCGCCGCCCTGCTCGAACGCGTCGAGCACGCCGACGTCCGCGCCCTCAAGCCCGCCGCTCAGCAGGTCCTGCGCCTCACCTCTACGTCAACCGCCTCCATCGACAGCATCGCCAAGGCCATCAAGCAGGATCAGGCCCTCTCCCTCAGGGTGCTCAAGGTCGCCAACTCCCCCTTGTATACGCGCGGCGAACGCATCGACACCGTCAACAAGGCCGTGTCACGCATCGGCGTCGCGCAGATCCGCTCCACCATCCTGGGCCTTCAACTCATCGACCGCTTCGGCACGGTGGACCTGGCCAATCGCGTCAAGGCCGATTGGTTCTGGGAACACTCCATCGCCTGCGGGATGATCGCGTCGAAGATCGCGGCTCACCGCAAGTGCGGCACGGATCAGATCGACGCCCTCTTCACCGCCGGGCTCCTGCACGACGTCGGGCGCGTCATCTACGCCGAACGATTGGGAGACGAGTACGCCGGCGTGATCGACGTCGCCGACCACCTCGAGATGCCGCTGGAAACCGTCGAATCCCGCCTGCTCCTGATCAACCACGCCGACCTGATGGACCGGCTCCTGCGCGAGTGGAACTTCTCGATCGAGACCCTCAACCCCATCGCGCTGCACCACCTGGGCGTCAGCAACATCCGCAGCCTCGCCCCGCGCATGGCCGAATCCATCGCCACCCTCGCGCTCGCCAACCGCCTCGCCCACGCCCTGCTCCTGGGCTCCAGCGGCAACGAGGTCGTCTACCCCATCGAGGAGTTTATCGAGTTCCTTTCGATCCCCCGCGACTTCGTGCAGAAACTCTGCACCGCCGTCCCGGACGAAGCCCTCGACCTGCGGATCCAGATGCTCTCCATGAGCGCCGATCCCAGCGCCGCGTTCATCGACGAGGTCCGGGCCCTGATCCCCAAACCCATCCACCCGATCGTCGTCGACCTCGAGCCCGCCTGCGATCCCATCCGCATCCTCGCCGACCGTCTCATGCCCGGCGACGCCTGCGCGACCCCCAACCTCGCCATCGTCCGAGTCGTCAATCCCTCTCAGCGCGTCCCCTTGATGACCCGGCTCCGAGACGCCGAATCCGAAGCCGGCGTCAAGAACCTGCCCACGCTCGTCGTCGGCTCCGGGGCCGGCTGTCTCTTCACCCAGGGCGCGCTGGGTGACCGACGCATCGAGCAGGCCATCATCCCGGCCCGGCTTACCCGGCTCATCCGCATGATGAACTCCCTGGCCAACCCCGGCTGACGCGCTCCCCCAGGCTCCGACGCCTACGCCCGATGCGCCCGTTACGAAAAAATCGACTTGAACCCCAGCGCTCGACGAAGATCCGCGATCTGCCCCGTGTGAAACCCGTTGTGGAACACCATGCGCGTCCCCACCGACCACAGAGGCACCTGGGCGCCGCTGCCCCAACTCACCATCTGCGACAGTTTCGACTCCGGTGTTGCGCGGATGACCGCGGCCAGACGCTCGCACGCCGCGTCATAGATCGCCGCGGCACGCACCAGCGACGGGTAGCGCCCCGGCTCGTCCATCGGCTGCGACGCGAAACTGACCGACTCGGAATCGAACCGTGCCCCGTCCCCCTTCGTGCCGTCACCCACGATGAAATCACGCTCCGGCAGCGGCCCGGCCATCGTCGGCGGGTCCGAGGCGAACAGGTTCGCGATGCGGTGCATCGTCAGCGCGCAGTGCCCGAGGTTCCACGCGACGTGATTCGGCAGCCCCGCCGCCTGTCGTGTCCGCGACGACTCGTCAAACCCCGCCAGGTATCGCGCCAGCAGCAGTTTGGTCGAAAGGACCGATTCGGCCAGCAGGTCGCGTGCGTCCATGTCGTGCTCCGTGTGTGCCGCGCTCCCATCGCGCGTGTCCAGAGAGAGAATACGCCCGTCGCCCCCGCGCGCGGTCCCGTCCCGCTCGCCGCGCAAGCGGGCTAGTTCACATACCCGGCCCGCCTCAGGTGCTCGACCATCTCACGCGGGATGCTCTGCATCTGCGGCGTCATGAAGATCGACCCATGGTCGCGACCGGGTACGATGGTGATCGAGCCGTGCGACCCCTCGGGGAGCGTGAGGAAGTTGAGCGCATTGACCTCGTCCTCAAGAAGCGCCACGGCTTCGTTGAGGTAGTAGTTGTCCTCGTCACCGACGATGATCCTCACGCGCTGCTTGAAGATCGGCCCGTACTTCGCCGCGTCGCGCCGCAGCCGGTCCGCGATGTCGTATGCCTTGTACTGCTCCGTCACCACGTGGTCGATGGCGCCGCTCGCCGCGTCCCATGCCGCCGCCGGCGTGCCCCGCTCCGTGCGCGGGCCGAACACCGCAAACCACGAATCCCACTGCTGCCCCGACGTGTTGTCCGGCCCCAGCACCTCCTCCATCGCGTTCTCCTGCCGCACCGTCATCCGCACCGACCCCGCTCTTCGATAGCTCGGCACCTCGCTCCCGCCGCTGGTGTACGCGTTCGGCCCGCGGTAGATGTTGATCGACTGGAACTTGCGGAAGTCAACCGGATCCGGCGACGTCGACCACGCCGCGCCGAATGTCTCCGGATACTCCGTCGCCAGCCAGAGCGTCGACCACCCTCCGGATGAGTGTCCGCGCAGCAGCCGCCCCGCCGGCGCCCGGGACACGTTGTACTTATTCTCTAGCGCGGGGATCAACTCCTTCACCAGCGCATCGCCCACCGGCCCGTTGTTCGCCGAGTTCGCAAACAGGTGATGCCCGTTGGGCCCCTCGGGATCAAGCACGATCCAGAACGCGCTGCGGTTCAGGACGCTTACGGGATCCGTGCCGTCGGTCCGGCCCCGGTGACGCGCGTGCGCGATCGCCCCTTCATGATCCCCGCCGAAGCCCGGGACTTCGTACACCGCCGGATACCCGCCGGGGCGCGCCGCGTCGTAGTTCTCCGGGAGCACGACACCGGCCCGCAGCATCACATCACCGCCTCGGAATCGCGACAGCAACTCCGATCGAACCTCAAGAAACTCGACTCCCGCCCTCTTCGCCGCCGTGCCCCGCTCCGCCACCTCGCTCGACAGCACAATATCGACCGGCCTGTTCCGCGCCTGACCCGGATCCACGTTCATTGAGATGACGTCCGAGTACAGGTTGCCCACTTCGCGGCGCCACGAACTGTTCTCCCGCTTCATGTCGAGCACCGCCTGCACCTGGTATGGCCCCGGCGCCAGCCGCGACAACGGCACGGGGAACACCCGAGGCCTCGCCCCCTCGTTCTCCTTCGTCCCCGCCAGCGTCCCGTCGTTCACGACCATCCATTCCCCGGGCTTCAGGCCCTTCACGTCGAGCCCGTACATCGGCTGCGGGTCATCAAAGAACGGCCCGTCCGCCGGCTCGCCCCCTTCCGCGTGCGAGCCCGACTTCTTCAAGTAAATCACCAAGCGTCCCGACGCCGGCGCCGGCCGAACCCCCGCGTCGAACCGCACCCTGAACCCTCCCTGTCCGTGCGCCGCCGCGGCACACCCCAGCACGAGCGCGAGCAGCCACACGCCCCCCATCACGCGCCACGCTCCCGCGGCTCGCCCGACGCCATGCCCGATCGTTTCCGCCGGCAACGTCCCTCGTGCCCAGACTCGGTTCATGCTCCATCGTAGTGTGCATCGCGACCCCGCTACCATTGGCCCCGCGTCAGTCTCCGCCGTGTGTACGGGGGCAGGGTCTGGGCCCGCCTTCTGGGGCATGGTCCCGGCTCGCCGCGTTTCTCGAAGGACTTGTCATGGAAGCCGGTATCGTCGGTCTGCCCAACGTCGGAAAATCAACGCTCTTCAACGCCCTCACCAAGGCCGGCGCCCTCGCCGCCAACTACCCCTTCGCCACCATCGAGCCCAACGTCGGCGTCGTCGCCATCCCCGATCCGCGACTCGCCACCATCAGGCACTACATCGATTCCCAGAAGATCATCCCCGCTTCGCTCCGGCTGGTTGATATCGCCGGCATCGTTCGCGGCGCCTCCGTCGGCGAAGGCCTGGGCAACAAGTTCCTCTCCCACATCCGCGAGGTCGACGCCATCGTCCAGGTCGTGCGCTGCTTCGAGAAAGCGCCGGGCGGCGAAGACATCACCCACGTCGAGGGGTCCGTCGATCCCGTCCGCGACCTGGAGACCATCGCGACCGAACTCGTCCTCGCCGATCTGCAAACCGTCGAGGGCTCGATCGGAAAGGCCGAACGGGCCGCCAAGAGCCGCGACCCCGCCGACATCGCTCGATACGAAGTCCTGAAAAAACTCCTCCCCATCCTCTCCGACGGCATGCCCGCCCTCTCCTTCAGAGTCGACGAGCCCGAACAGGCAAAGGCCCTCAAGGGCCTGGGCCTTATCACCGCCAAGAAGACCCTCTTCGTCGCCAACGTCAGCGAAGACGACCCCCACGGCCGCGGGCCCCTGGCCATGAAGGTCCGCGACTGGGTCAAGTCCCACGGCGGCGACCCGGACTTCGACGTCGTCCCCGTCTCCGCCAAGATCGAGTCCGAACTCGCCGACCTTGCCGACGCCGATCGCCTCGAGATGCTCCAGAGCCTCGGCATGGACGAGCCCGCCCTCTCCGCCCTGGCACGCGCCGCCTACCACCTCCTCGGGCTTCAGTCCTATTACACCGCCGGCCCAAAGGAAATCCGCGCCTGGACCATCCCCGTCGGCGCCACCGCCCCGGAGGCCGCCGGCGTCATCCACACCGACTTCGAACGCGGGTTCATCCGCGCCGAAATCTACTCCGTCGATGACCTCGTCCATTTCAAAAGCGAAAAGGCCATCAAGGACGCCGGCAAACTCCGCGTCGAAGGCAAGAACTACGTCATGCAGGACGGCGACGTCTGCCACTTCCTTTTCAACGTCTAATCGCCTCTCCGTCGCGGCCTATCAACCGATTGACCGATCTCCCCGCGGCATCCGCCGCGCGCGATCCCGTTGCTCCCCAGCGACCCTCCAGCCGGTATCCTGTCCATGCTGACCCGTGAATCCATCATCGCGGCCCTCACCGCCTCCCTCCAGCCCGACCCGCTGATCCGCGCCGCCGCCCTCGGCGGCTCCGACGCCACCGCTCGCGCCGACGAACGATCCGACATCGACCTCTTCCTCATCGTCCGCCCAGGCGCTATCGAACACGCCGCCTCGCGCATCGACGCCGCCCTCCTTTCCATTTCCCCCATCCGCCTCCGGTGGCGCCTCCCCATGCCGACCTGGCACGGCTTCCACCAGGCCTTCTATCAACTCCAGCACGCGCCCGAATGGCTCATGGTCGATTGGGTCATCATCGAGCAAGGCACGCCTCACCCCTGGTTCGAGGTCGAACGCCACGGCACCATGCATGCCCTCTTCGACAAAGACGCCGATGTTGTCATTCGCCACGTCGATCGCGCCGCCATCGACGCCGCCGTGAACAAACGGCTCGAAGAGTCGCGCGTCCGGTTCCAACTCTTCCGTCACCTCGCGCCCAAGCAGGCCCTGCGTGATCGCCCCATCGACGCCGCTCACTTCTATCACTCGCTCGTCCTGCGATCCCTCGTCGATGTCCTGCGATGCGTCCACTGTCCGGACCGCTACGACTACGGTTTCCGCTACCTCCATGACGACCTGCCCCGCGAGATGTACGACGCCGTCTGCCGCCTCTGCTACCCGGCCGGACCGAACGCGATCGAGGAATGCGTGCAGGAAGCATCCAGGCTGATGGAGCGCCTTACGGTGGACAAGCCCTCCAAACACTTCGCACCCGAGTGCTGAACGCCTAACGCCTAACGCCCCTAGGTCATCACCGTCACCCCTCCTCTGCCTGCATGGAACGAGTGACTTTGCGGCGTCCTCCTGTCCAATCCGTTCGGTTTCAGTCATTCCACCCGAACCAACGCCCCCATCCGGCCCTATAACCAGTAGGTAGGCCGTCGGGGTAAGACTCTCGGACCTGATTCGCCGATTATGTGCACCCCTCGGCGTGCCATGCCGATGGAACCCGTGCGCTGTGCACACGCACCTTCCTTCGCGAAGGCATTCGTCACGGACGATCCAATGGTCAACAAGATCGAGCAAGACCACCAGCGCTTCCGCCAGATCATCCGCGGCAAGATCCGCAAGGATCTGCGCAAGTTCATCGCCCGCGGCGAAATGATCGGCCGGGAAGGTCAGAAATACGTCTCCATCCCCGTCCACGACATCGACATCCCCACCTTCCGCTACGGCGATAACTCCGGCGGCGTCGGCATGGGCGAGGGCGACGAGGGCCAGACCGTCAAGCCCGGCCAAGGCAAGCAAGGCGGCGGCGAGCTCGAAGGCCGACACATCCTCGAAGTCGATGTCTCCCTCGAAGAACTCGCCGACATCCTCGGCGAAGAACTCAAACTCCCTCGCATCCAGCCCAAGGGCGAGCACAAACTCACCACCATCAAGGACAAGTACACCGGCGTCCGCCCCACCGGCCCCGCCTCCCTCCGACACTTCAAACGCTCCTACCGCGAAGCCCTCAAGCGCCAGATCGGCCTCGGCACCTACGACCCCGAAAACCCGATCGTCATCCCCATCAAGAACGACTTCCGCTTCCGAAGTTGGACCGAAGTCAAAAAGCCTCAGTCCAACGCCGTCATCGTCTACATGATGGACGTCTCAGGATCCATGGGCGACGAACAGAAAAACCTCGTCCGCCTCGAAGCCTTCTGGATCGATACCTGGCTCCGCCGGAACTACGAGGGTATCGAGAGCCGATACATCGTCCACGACGTCAGCGCCCAGGAAGTCGACCGCAAAACCTTCTTCTCCGTCCGCGAAGACGGCGGAACCCGCATCTCCTCCGCCTTCAACTGCTGCAAGGAACTCCTCGACGCCCATTACGACCCCGTCGATTGGAACATCTACCTCTTTCACTTCTCCGACGGCGACAACTCCTCCGAGGCCGACAACCGCCTCTGTGTCCAACTCATCGAGAAGCACTTCGTCCCCATCGTCAATATGTTCGGCTACTGCCAGGTCACCAGCCCCTACGGCAGCGGGAGTTTCCTCAACGTCCTCCGCGAAGCGTTCCCCCAGAGCAAGGACAAGGACGAGCAGAAGGTCGTCACCAGCCGCGTCAACGACCGCGACGATATCTTCGAGTCCCTCCGCACCTTCTTCAAGGCCGGCAAGTAACCTCCGGCCGCCGCGCGCCGGCACGCGTCTGGCGCCCATACGACAGATTGTTGCGTCCGAGTCTGGCACCGCCTGCGAGCGGTCGTCCGCACGACTCCGACCGTCCTCCCATCGACCACGCTCATAGAGTTCCATCGATGCTCTGGCAACCCTCGCTCCCTGACTCATACACCGGCGCTGCCCCGGCCGATCTCGCGCAGCGCATCTCCCGGCGCCGCCAAGAACTCGGCCAATCGCTCCTCATCCTCGGCCACCACTATCAGACCGACGAAATCATCCAGCACGCCGACTTCACCGGTGATTCCCTCAAACTCTCCCAACTCGCCGCCCAACGAGTCGCCGAGCTCGGCGCCAAGTACGTCGTCTTCTGCGGCGTGCACTTCATGGCCGAAACCGCTGACATGCTCACCCCCGACGGCGTCGCCGTCATCCTCCCGGACCTTTCCGCCGGCTGCTCCATGGCCGACATGGCCGACTACGACGACGCCGTCGCCGCCTGGGACGCCATGCACGCCTCCCTCCACGCCCAAGGATGGAACGGGCGCATCATCCCCATCACCTACATCAACTCCTCCGCCGCAATCAAGGCCTTCGTCGGCATGAACGGCGGCGCCGTCTGCACCTCCAGCAACGCCGCGGCGGTCATGCAGTGGGCGCTCGCCGGCGGCATCAGTCCACACCACACCCCCAGCGCGCCCGAACAGTCCGCACCCCGCAAACCCAAGCGACACGTCCCCCCACACCACGACATCAAGATCCTCTTCCTCCCCGATCAGCACCTGGGCCGCAACACCGCCGCCGCGCGCGGCATGGACGTCGCTACCCAGACCTGCCTCTACGACCCGCGCCGCGCCGCCCGCGGCGAAGACCTCGGCGGCATCGCCCCTCAATCCCTCCTCGCCGCCTCCGTCATCCTCTGGGCCGGGCACTGCTCCGTCCACAAACTCTTCCGCCCCGAGCACTGCGCCGAAATCGACGAACTCAATCGCGGCAAACGCGGCAAGGATCGAACCAGGATCCTCGTGCACCCCGAATGCTGCAAGGACGTCGTCGATCGCAGCGACCTCGCCGGCTCCACCGAGTTCATCATCAAGTCCATCCGCGAAGCCGAGCCGGGGTCGCACTGGGCCGTCGGCACCGAAGTCCACCTCGTTAGCCGCCTGGCCTGCGAAGCCGCCCAGCGCGGCGTGCACGTCCGCATCCTCTCCGACTGCCAGTGCCTCTGCACAACGATGTTCCGGATCGATCAGCCCCACCTCTGCTGGGTCCTTGATCACCTCGCCGCCGGAAAGGTCGTCAACCGGATCTCGGTCAACGCCAAGGCCCGCCAGAACGCCCTTCTGGCCCTCGAACGCATGATGAGCCTTGCCCCGGCCACGCCGACCGCGGTCGCCGGCCCCGTGGATTGACCGTTCGCGTTCCCGGATTCACTTGACCTGACGGGATACTCGGCAGCGAGATGATCCCGAATGAAGGCGAACTTCACGGCTGCTCCTTGGCGAAGAACGCCGTCGCTTTTTTTAGGATGTCGCGCTCCATGCGGGGTTGACGGACCTGTGCCTCCAGTTCGCGGATGCGTTGCTGCGGGTCGGGCTGAGTGGCCGAGGGCGCCATACGCACATTGGAGGAGACGCGAGTGCGGGCAGTGTCGGCGGCCATCCATCGTCGGAGGGTCCAGCAGGCGATGCCGATCTCGTTGGCGATCTTCTCGACGCTGACGCCGGGCTGACGGGCCAGCCGCACTGCCGTCTGGCGGAACTCCGGGGTATATGCCTTGCGGGCCATGTTCGGACTCCTGTCGAACCATAACCGTGGTCCAACGGTGTCCGAAGTTCGTGGGCAGGGTCAGGAGTCTTCGGTACAAAGGTCGTGTCTTCGCAGGCGAACGTTTCACAAGACACGACCTTCACTCCGAGGACTCCGTGAAGGTCGTGGCACAAAGATCGTGCCACCTGCCCATGGCTTGCAACGTGCCACGGCTTGGCGGCTTTTGAGCCAAGCCGTGCGTGGCAACGCACATAGGGCGTTCCACCCGACTGTCTCGCGCCTCTACTTTGGTCGTCGGGCGTACCACACGACCGGCAGCTGCGCGCACAGGTCTCCAGTGTCCGTTCGCAACTCGGCGACGGTCGAACCCGTGCGGCTTGGCACCTGCGCAGGGTCAACCGACATCATCACTCGGTCCCCATCAAGCCACACCTTGATGCCCGCCACTTCGTTCCCAAGCACCACTCGGGACGGCTTCTTCGGCGTCTCGCGCCGGGGAGTGAGCGTACTCGATACAACCTGGGGAACTTCAGGTGGTGAGTATGTCACCACCAGTCCGGGCGGGTCCGCCCGCCACGGAGTCAGACCGACGATCGTCACATCAATCGAACCGGTCGGGAGCGAATCGCTGTTCGTCCCGAAGGACATCGTGTATTGCCGTGAACCCGGCTGCTTCGGTGTCGCAAGATACTCCATGACCTGTACCGCCCGATTCTTCGGGCTCGGACTCGGTCCCTTGACCACGAGTGCGTCCGAGCCGGGATCGATATCGCGGATCAGCAGATCGGATCCCGGCGGAGTAATGATCGAGACGGCGCCGCGCTTGGCCTCTCCGATGATCGAGCGTATGACGAGCGAGCGCGGGACGACGTCGTACTGTCTATCCGGCACGAACGAGATGCCAAGATCAACCGATTGCCGCGCCGCCTTGCCCCCTTGCGACTGACTTGCCGCTTCAAGCCGCAGGGAATGAGACTGTTGCCCGTATCCACCGGCGACGACCACCGACACGTCGAGCGTCGTGCTCGAGCCTGGCGCCAGTTTCTCGCTGTCCAGTCGTGTCACGAGGCACACGCAGGATTTTCCGGCAACAGACAGCGAGACTAGCGAGTCCGTGTTATTCCTGATTGAGAACACCCGGCGCGCCACGCCCCCGATCGGGATCCGCCCGCAATCGATCGGATCGGTGGAATCCACGATCACGACCGGCGGGTTCGCGACGGATGGCAGGGAAAATGCGCACCCGCCCGCACCGGGCAGCGGCCCAGGTGTCGCGAGGCTCGCGTGCAATAGGTTCACGGCGAGGATCAACGCGAGCACGTTCATCGTACCTCTTTCTCGCCTGCATCAGGCTCTTCATCCAGAGGCCTGCCATCCTCGCGCGTGTTCGTGAATAGATTGACCCAGGGCAACCCCTCAGGAAAGCGATGCACGAACCGCTCCGACGGGATGGCTGCGTTCAGCGAAACGATCTCGGTTGATCGCAGGTACTGCCGACGCCACACAGGCTCATGAGGCGTACCCGTCTCCCCGAACGCGAGACGCACCAACGTGTGGTACTTCTTCCTCGTTTCCGCGTCTCTCGGATCGGGACGTTCACCCCTGACGATACCGGCTTCGTCGAGCGCCGCGTCGATCTTCGCTGTGTCCTCTTCCGTGCACATGAACGCGGATGTATCGCGGTACCCTTCGACCGGGACATAGACGCCATTAACCCGCTCGGCCTTGGTCACGGTCCAGGACTCGACCGGAAACAGGAACAATGCATCTCTCAGCACATACTGAACAATCATGAAGTCTCGGGTAGTGTCGAGATCCAGCGTCAGTTCGCCGATCATGCCGCCGGTGTCGACGGTCCCCTGAACCTGCACGATCCCCTGTGCGTCTTCCGACTTGCTCACGCGCAGATCCGGAGCATCGAGCATGAGTTCGCTGATCGAACGTCTGCCTTGAAGCGCCGTGACCCGACCCAGAAACATGACCGGGGTGGGAAACCACAGCGCCGTGCGGTCGGGCGGCTGCACGACGCCCCGCTCCGAGTTCTCGTTGTACAAATATTGGACGACCCCATCATCGGTCCACGCCCGAACCATGAACCACCATATCGGTTTGCCGGGTTCTTTGGCACTGTAGTTCGCCGACACATACCACCGGCCTAGTTCATCCATCCCGTGCTCGGCTTTGTGGTACACCTCCCATTCACCGGTTGCTTCGATCTGATAGGCATTCTCAGATTTCCACTCGATTGAGTAGATTGACTCGGTGTGCACGCCCATCGCACGAACGATTGCTTCCGCTTCGTTGCGATTCCCTGCACTCCGCTCATCGATTGGCTCGATCGCAGAAGCCGCAGCGGTCCGCTCGACTCGATCGCCTTGCACCGACGCCGGACCAGATCGTGTGGAAACCAGAAGCACGGCTGCGCCTATCACAACGACCGACGCCGCGGCATAGCCCTGCTTCATGCGACAATCCCGGTTAGACGCTTTGTACATGGGACGTTCAGATGCACCTTGAAAAAGTACACGTATCCTGCTAAAAGAGACAACTTGGCTTCGACGCGCTGTCAATCAACCCCGCCCCCCCCCGCTTGTCAAGCCGGATTTCGAGCGAATGACAAAAAATGTCCTCTTTCCTCTGTGACGACCGGCGGTCGTGGGCAGGGTCAACATCGCCGGGTGGCATCGCTTGCAACGTGCCACGGCTTGGCTGCTTTTGAGCCACGCCGTGCATTTGTGAGTTCATAAAGCCAGGACTCCGCTTTTCGAAGACGCCAAGCCGTAGCACGCTGACACCGCGTCCCCGCACCTGCTTTCCTGTTCGATTGCCCACCCCCAGCGTCAACGGGTCCACATTGGGTAATCCGTGTACCCCTTCTCCCCGCCCGTATAAAACGTCGCCGGGTCCGGCGTGTTGAACGTCACGTTCGTTTCCCCCGCCGCGAGCCGGCGGAACCGATCCGGCAAATCCGGGTTCGCGATGAACATCACGCCGAACGCGACCGCGTCCGCCCACCCTTCCTTGATATATGTCGTCGCCTTCTCAAAAGAAAACCCCGCGTTGGTGATCAGCGTCCCCTTGAACAGCGGCCGGAAGAACGAAACCGGGATCGGCTCGTATCCGGCATCGATCTCCCGCCCGTGCTTCAGGTCCGACTCCATCGCCTCCATGATGTGCAGATACGCCAGGTTCATCTCGCCGAGTTTGGAAACCAGATACCCAAACGTCTCGCGCGGCGTCGAGTCTCGCATGTCGTTAAACGTCCCCGACGGCGACAGCCTCACGCCTACACGCCCCGCCCCGAACACCTCGCACAGCGCCTCCGCCGCTTCCAGGTGAAACCGCGCCCGATGCTCGATCGACCCGCCGTAGCGGTCGCTCCGGCGGTTCACCCCGTCTCGAAGGAACTGATCCGGCAGGTACCCATTCGCGCCGTGCAGTTCCACCCCGTCAAACCCGGCCTCCTTCGCGCACCGTGCCCCGTGGCGAAACTGCTCGATCACCTTCGGCACCTCGTCGGTCTCCAGCGCCCGCGGCGTCGGATACGGCGCGCTGGAATAGTCCGGCAGCGTCACCTGCCCCGACTTCGCCGCCGCCCATGAAGACACCGGCGCCGCGCCGCCCGGCTGGTACGCGCCGTGCGACACTCGCCCCACGTGCCACAACTGCGCGAAGATCCGCCCCCCCGCCGCGTGCACCGCATCCGTCACCAGCCGCCACCCCGCGACCTGCTCCGCCGAGTACATCCCCGGCGTGTTCGGATACCCCGCTCCCTCCGGGCACACCTGCGTCGCTTCCGTGATCAGCAGCCCGGCGCTGGCCCGCTGCGCGTAGTACCTCGCGTTCAGCGCCGTCGGGGCGTTCCCAGTTCCCGCTCGGCAACGCGTGCACGGCGCCATCAGAATCCGGTTCGGCAGTCTGAGCGAGCCGCAGTCCAGCGGCGAAAATAGGTCGGGCATGCAATCTCCGGGCGTTGAAGTGCTGTACGAATCTCGTGCCCCCTTCTCCCAACCGGTGTGCTCGGCCAAATGTCAGACAGGCCTGCTCCACCCCGACTCCTTGTCCTTCGACAGCGCCCCCGCCGCCTGGTTGATGCAGCGCTTGCAGATCGACTTCTCGGCGCTGATCGGGCTTTCCCAGCCCGGGTCCGGGCGCTCTTCGAGGCACATCGTGCATCGGTACCCCGGGCGAACCGAACTTGCCTTGTCCAGCACAACGTGCCGGTACGCCACGCTCAGGCACTTGCCGCAGATGCAGCTCCCTTGGTGCCCCTCCACCATCGCCAGCGGCGGGTCCAGTGTCCACTCCCCGCCGCAGAAGTCGCACAGCACGTCGCTGATCTGCACATTGTCGGGATCGGTCCCGGGCTTTCGCATGCCGATGATATCGCGAACCGATCCCGGCACCACGCTGCCGGGCCGAGTCTTGAACTCCGCCCCCGGCATCCAACGATCCACCCATGCACTCCCATCCCCACGTGCCCCTCGAGCCCTTCGACCCGGGCCTCGCCCCGGAGATCGCCGCGCACCGCTTCGCCGACATCATGCGCCGCCGCCGCACCGTCCGCGATTTCTCCGATCGACCCGTCAGCGAGGAGACAATCCGGCACATCGTCAGCGCCGCGGGATCGGCGCCCAGCGGCGCCAATAAGCAGCCCTGGCGGTTCGTCTGCGTCCACGACCCGGCCCTCAAGCACCAGATCCGCCTTGCCGCCGAAGAGGAAGAGCGAGAGTTCTATTCTCGCCGCGCCGGCCCCGAATGGCTCGCCGACCTCCAGCCCTTCGAAACGAGCCCCGACAAGCCCTTCCTCGAAATCGCTCCCTGGCTGATCGTCGTCTTCAAAATGATGAAGACCGACGACGCCCGCCAGGTGTACTACGTCAACGAGAGCGTCGGCATCGCCGTCGGATTCCTCCTGGCGGCGATCCACCACGCCGGGCTCGTTTCCCTCACCCACACCCCCAGCCCGATGGGATTCCTCGGCAAAGTCCTTCAGCGCCCCGAGCACGAACGGCCCTACCTGCTCATTCCCGTCGGCTACCCCGCGCAAGGCTGCGAAGTGCCGCGGATCCAAAAGAAGCCGATCCAGGAGATCATGGTCGTCAGGTAGTGCACGCGCCTCTGGGGCTCGGGCGCGAGCCGGACCTCATCACACCAGCGCCTCGGCGCGGGCCGCTCCGGCCTGCCTGCACTCACCCGGGTATTCTCCTGCATGATCCAGCCCGCACCAACCTCGAAAATCGATGCGACGATCGCCCGCGGCACCTTCCTCTCCGCCGCCGCCCCCACCGCGACCGCCCCCGCGCACATCGTCGTCACCTTTCCAAACACCAACTACGAACTGCACCTCATCCCCGTCGGCGAGGGCGCGCCTTCCCTCGGCACGCCCGGCAAGCGAGTCCTGGGACGCATTAGCGCCCGCGCCCGCCGCGTCGATAAGGTCCAGACCGGCGGCCGCTTCGTCGAGCCCGTCTTCGGCCGCCCCCGGCGCGTCCAGGGCTCCATCCTCGCCATCAACGCCGGCGCTCGAACCATCACCGTCGATGCCGGCGTCCCCATCGAGTGCCTCCTCACCGACCAGCGCCAATCGCCCGCCCAGTTCGTCGTCGGCGACTTCGTTTCCTTCGATGTCATGGACGGCGCCACCTTCCGCCGAGCCTGAGCCTCACCCCCCGCCCCCCTTCTCCGTCACCCGCTTCACCGCCTCGTCAAACGCCGCCGCCACGTCCACGCGATACGGCTCGTCCGGCACTTTCGCGTCGTCCGCTCGCTTCTTCGCGTCCGCCAGCAGCGCCCGAAGGTCATCGGCCGGCACATCCTTCGCCGGTTTGAATCGCATCGCCTGCCCCGGTGTCTGCTCGCACACCGGTTGCAGCACTCGCTGCATCTCCTGCAGCGGGATCTTCTTCTCCGCGATGCCCCGCGCCAGCCGCTGAAGCGCCCGGATCCCGCCCTCCTTCTCCGCATCGCTCAGGTTCGATGGGCCGACGTACTGCGACTCCACACCGAGCGCCATCCCCATCGGCAGCACCGGCCCGTGCGCCATCTCCTCCGCGATCTGCCCCAGTTGCTTCATGCTCAGTTTCCCCGCCTTGAAGTCGTCCGCCAGCGACTGTGCCCGCGCCAGCACGCGATCCTTCTGCTCGTCCGGCAGATTCGCCTTGGCGATCGACTGCTCGATCCCCGCCATCGCCAGCGTCGCCGCCCACCCGCGCCAACTCACCGCCACGTAGATTCCGATACTCAAAAACAACACCGCAAACACCGCGACCACGATCAGGATCACTTTCGCCGCGCTGCCGCGCCGCCGATACCGCCCCTCTCTGAGTTCAACCGTGTGTTCCGTGGGCCGCAGCATGTTCGCATCCTTGTCGTTCGGGTGTCAGAAGGCTTCCGTCCCGGCAGTGTACTGTGGATGCGACCGGATCGCCCGCATCACCCGCCGCCGCGCCGCTCCCCGCTCCGCTTCCCCGAAGTCCACCGCCGGCAGCCGCGCCGACTCGCACCCTTTGTTGGTACACTCAGGCGGGGACTTTCGCGTTGGAGTGCCGCCATGCCCATGTCACGCCGCGATTTCGTCAAATCGTCCGCCGGCGCCGCGGTGGTCGCCGGTATCACCGGAGCCGCGGCCATGCCGCCTCGCGGCGCCTCGGCCGCGCCCCGCCCCTCGCCTCGCACACGACGCCTCGCCCCCAGCGCCCGCCTCTCCCTCGGTTTCATCGGCTGCGGCAAGCGCGCCTTTGAACTCCTTCCCGCCTTCCTCGATCGCGACGATTGCGTCGCCCTCGCCGTCTGCGATGTTGATACCACCCGCCGCGAGCACGCCCGGAAAATGGTTGACGACCGCTACGCCGCCCTCCGCAAGGACGGCTCCTACAAGGCCTGCGACGCCTTTAACGACTACCGCGACCTGCTCGCCCGCGCCGATATCGACGCCGTCGTCATCACCACCCCCGACCACTGGCACGCCGCCCAGATCATCGACGCCGCCAGGTCGCAGAAAGACATCTACTGCGAAAAGCCCATGACCCTCACCCTCGCCGAGGGCAAGGCCTGCATCGATGCCGTCCGCAAGCACAACCGCGTCTTCCAGACCGGCTCCCAGCAACGCACCGAGTACGACGGCAAGTTCCGAACCGCCTGCGAGTACGTCCGCTCAGGACGCATCGGCAAAGTCATCAGCGTCAACGTCGGCGTCGGTGACCCTCCCACCTCCTGCGATCTCCCCGAAGAAGCCCCAGAGCCCGGGCTCGATTGGGACCGCTGGCTCGGCCCCGCACCCGCCCGCCCGTACTGCACCGTCCTCAGCCCGCGAGGCGTCCACTCCCACTACCCCATGTGGCGCAAATATTGGGAATACGCCGGCGGCCTCCTCGCCGACATGGGCGCCCACCACTTCGATATCGCCCAGTGGGGGCTCGCCATGGATGCCTCCGGACCCTTCCAGATCACCCCCCCTCTCGATCCCGCCGCACTCGTCGGCGCTCGCATGCAGTACGGCGACGGCACCCAACTCTTCCACGGCGGGCCCAGCGGGACCACCTTCATCGGCACCGACGGCATCATCGCCGTCGATCGCGGCCGCATCCACAGCATCCCCGACGGCATCCTCAAAGAGCCCCTCGGGCCCAAGGACACCCACCTCCACGAAGCCCCCGACCACATCTCCGCGTGGATCGACTGCATCCACTCCCGCCTCCGCTGCATCTGCGACGTCGAAATCGGCGCCCGAAGCGCGGCGGTCTGCCAACTCGCCAACATCGCCTACCGCACCCGCAAGCCCCTCCTCTGGGATCCCGAGTCCTGGAAGTTCGTCGGCGAAAACGCCGACGCCGGCAACGCCTTGGCGACCTGCCAGCGCCGAGCCGGCTTCGAGTTGCCCGACGCCTGATGCGCCACGCGCATTCGGCCCCACCGCACCACTCGCCCTGCACGACACTCTTCGCTCGCGCGACTCGGCTCCCATTCAGGCCGACCTCGCCGCCCGCCCGCCGCATTGGCCGTCCCCCTCCGTGGGCATATCATCTCCCACCCTCGCCGAGGTAGCTCAGCTGGTTTAGAGCGCTGGATTCATAACCCGGAGGTCGGCGGTTCGAGTCCGCCCCTCGGCATTTCTCGTTCACATCCTAAAGAACCGTCACCGGGTCCAGACGCGGCGCTTGGCTCCCTCGCTATCACTCCGCCCCGATATTGATACACGACGTCACCGCGGCGAATCCTCTCGCCTGCCCGTCCAGGCACCCACTTCTTCGATTCCACGGGCGCGCCCCCCCCTCACTCCGCCCCCCCCGGCTCGTTCCCCTGGTTCATTTCCTTATACAGCCACGCCTTCGCGTACGCCCAGTCATTCTTGACCGTCGCCGTCGAGACATTCAGCGCCGCCGCCGTCTCCTCCACGCTCAGCCCCGCGAAGTACCGCATCATCACCACATCCGACTTGCGCTTGTCGATCTGCTCCAGCCGCGTCAGCGCATCATCCAGCGCGATGTGATCGATCAGGTTCGGATCCGGCGACGACGCCACCTCCTCGCTCAGTTCCACCCGGTCTCGCCCCCCGCCGCGCTTCACCTGCTTCCGCGTCCGCGCCGCCTCCACCAAAATCCGCCGCATCGCCTGCGCCGCGGCTCCAAAGAAATGCCCTCGGCTGTTCCACTGGATATCCGACGAGCCAACCAGACGCAGGTACGCCTCGTGCACCAGCGCCGTCGGCTGCAGCGTCATCCCGGGCTTCTCTCGCGACATCTGCGCCCGCGCCAGCGCCCGCAACTGCTCGTACACAATCGGCAGCAGGTCGCGCGCCGCCCGCGAATCCCCGTCCGCGATCGCCCCAAGCAGCAGCGTCACCTGTTGTGGCGGGTGCCCCTCCGGCGTTCGCGGAGCGGGGTCGCCCGGAGTTGTCGGGGTGTCTGGCGCCATCTTTTCGACCGCATCGCCGGGCAGGCTCCCCACTGTCTACCTGAATTTGTAGACACCCCGCTAGCCCCCGACACCCTCTTTCTCGCACAATAGTTTACAGGCGAGAGCGATCCTCCGCCTCGCTGGGTTCGAAAAGCCCCGCGCCCGGACCACCAGGACCCGTGGTTTCCGCCCCGCACGCCTCGCGTTTCAACCCTTACGCCCCGAGTCGTTCTCTTCCCTGCACCGTGCAGGGACAGCGATCTCTCGTTCACACTCCCCCGACAAGGAATCACGCACATGTTCCGCACTCTCCACATGCCGTCCCTCACCCGTCCGATCCTGGCGCTGCTCGCCGCCGCCGGCTTGGCCGCCCTCGCCCCCGTCGCCGCCGCTCAACAACTCGACGACGACGAGCGCTCCACCCCCACCGGCTGGTATTGGTACTACGGCGTCACCGCCCAGGCCCTCACCGACCTCGTCGATCAGGGCAACCGCATCACCGACCTCGAAATCGACAGCGCCTCCCCGCTCCGCTTCAACGCCTGCCTCGTCCGAAACACCGGCGAGTACGCCAAGACCTGGTGGTGGTACTACGGCATCACCGCCGCTCAACTCACCACCTACCTCAACGACAACAACGCCCGCCTCATCGATCAGCAGCCCTACGACGACGGCAACGGCAACACCCGCTTCGCCGTCGTCATGATCCGAAACACCGGCGACGACGCCGCCGGATGGGGCCGCCACTACAACACCTCCCTCACCACCATCGGCGACTATGTGGCCAATAACAACGTCCGCATCATCGACTTCGACCGCTACGACATCGCCGGCTCCACCTACTACAGCGCGATCTACATCAACAACACCGGCGACCACGCCCGCTCGTGGTGGTGGTATTACAACATCACCCCCGCACAGATCGCCACCTTCATCAACCAGAACAACGCCATGCTCACCGAGATCGAGGAATCCGCCGGCGGCACCTACAACGTCCTCATGCAACGCGTCCCCGGCGGCAACCCGCACTGGTGGTGGTACTACGGTGTCACCGCCGACTACCTCTCCGACCGCATCAATCAGAACGGCGCTCGCCTCATCGACCTCAAGCGACAGTCCAATGGCCGCTTCGCCGCCATCATGGTCAACAACTCCAACGCCCTCACCACCCAGGTCGGCGACATCCTCCGCAACGGTACCGACGGCACCTCCGGCGCCTACCTCCGCCAGATCGGCGGCGCGGAGTTCGCCGGCCTCAATGAAAACACCGTCTTCGAGCCCGCCAGCATGATCAAAATCCTCCACCATGCCTACGCGATGAACCAGGTCCAGACCAACTTCCTCGTCAACCTCGGCACCCCCATCACCGTCTTCTCAGGTTACAGCGGCTCCTGCCCTCAGGACTCCGGCCCCTTCCAGGAGCCCCTCTCCAGCACCCTCCAGGCCATGATGGAGAACTCCGACAACGCCCGCACCCAGGCCATGCGCGTCCGCTGGGGCGAGTCCAACCTCAACACCTTCGCCGCCAACATCGGCATGTCCTCCACCATGCTCAACCACCGCATCGGGTGTGCCGGCGGCGCCGACGGCGCCATCGCCGACCCCAACATGCTCACCCTCCGCGACGCCTACACCCTCTACGACTGGATCGCCACGGGCCCACTCTCCAACTCAAACCGACAGTCCCTCTACTCCCTCATGCTCGACGAGCAAGAAGACGGCCTCTCTTCCGTCGGCACCGTCATCAACGAGGAAGCCGCTAACTTCGGCTTCTCCCCGGCCCAGCGCGACGCCTTCCGCGCCCAAACCGGTTACGTCCGCAAGCACGGCAACTACGGGCTCTGCTCTCCCGATTGCACCTACGTCCAGACCCGCGGCGGCATGATCACCATCCCCTTCCGCAATGCCTGCCGCGGCGTCGATCGCCAGTACTTCGTCGGCACCTTCGTCAACGACGCGTCGAACGACTCCAACGCCGCCTCCGCCGTCACAGACGCCTTCGTCGCCCTCGTCCGCGACCGCGTCCGCGCCGCCATGGCCACCTGGGGCTCCTGCGGGTGCGACTGGAACTTCGACGGCATCCTCAACTCCCAGGACTACTTCGACTTCCTCCAGGACTTCTTCTCCGGCGACGCCGACTTCAACCACGACCGTGCCACCAACAGCCAGGACTTCTTCGACTTCCTCACCTGCTTCTTCGGCAACTGACACGCCCCTCACCTCGGCCGCTCCGCTTCACCGCGGGGCGGCCGCTTTGCTTCGACACCCCTTCCACTCGATCCCTTGATGCCGCATGCCTCCATGTCTTCTTCTCAACTCACATCCACCCGTGCAACCCGCCCCACGACCAGCGGCACCCCCGACGGGGAACAAGAGCTCCAGTTGGCACCCCCAACATGGGGTGTTATAGTTCTGTTATGCCATCGCTCGATCCGCAAACCATCGCGCTCCTGCGCCTCACCCTTGTCAGCGGTTTGGGACCCATCCTGATCGGGCGCCTCATCCAGCACTGCGGCTCCCCCGCCGCCGCCTTGCAGGCGCCCGCAAGCACTCTCCAGAGCATCAGCGGCATCGGCAAAGAACGCGCCGCCAGGATCCGCGCCCAGATCGATCTCTCCGAGTCACGCGCCAACGCCGAACTCGCCGAAGCCGACCGCCTCGGCGTCAACATCCTCTCCATCCTCGATCCCGCCTACCCGCCTCTGCTGCGACAGATCCCCGACGCCCCCCCCATTCTCTACCTCCGCGGGTCCATCGACCCCGCCGCCGCAGATCAATACCCCGTCGGCATCGTCGGCTCCCGCACCTGCACCCACTACGGCCGCGAACAGGCCTCGCGATTCGCCATGCACCTGGCCCAATCCGGACTCTGCATCGTCTCCGGCGGCGCTCGCGGCATCGATACCGCCGCGCACCACGCCGCCCTGGCCGTGCGGGGCCGCACCATCGTCGTCATGGGCTGCGGCCTCTCCAGCATCTACCCCCCGGAGAACGCCGACCTCTTCGACCTCATCGCCGCCTCTCACGGCGCGATCGTCTCCGAACTCCCCTTGAAGACCGCCCCCACACCCGACAACTTCCCCGCCCGCAACCGCATCATCTCCGGCATCTCCCTCGGCGTCATCGTCGTCGAAGCCGGACGCCGCTCCGGCGCCCTCATCACCGCGCGACAGGCCGTCGAAGAGCACGGCCGCGACGTCTTCGCCCTCCCGGGCCGCGTCGATAGTGCCGCCAGCGAAGGCACCCTCGACCTGCTCAAGGCCGGCGGCGCCGCCCTCGTCACCCACCCCAGAGACGTCCTCGACGCACTCGAGTCCTCCGCGCGCCATCACTTCTTTGACACTCACCACGCCATCACCCGCGACCCCGCCCGCGATCCTCAGGCTCAGTTCGACTGGCGCTCCCTCGCCCCCACGCCCGACGCCTCGCCCTCCAGCGCGACTGTCTCCCATCCCACCCGCCCGGCCCTCGATGTCGGCCTCTCCGACCGCCAGCGGTCCATCCTCGACGCACTCCACGAGCCGCGCACCATCGACGAACTCTCCACCGCCCTCGGCGGCGATCCCGCCTCCCTCCGCGCCGACATCACCATGCTCGAAATCAAGCGCCGCGTCTCTCGCGCCGGCTCACGCATCGCTCGGACGAGTGTGGCAGGATGATGGGGGTTCTTCTACCCCCGCTCGTGGGGCAGGCGAGGGTCACTCGCACCCGCCGAAGAACGCCGTGATGAAGTCGAAGAAATCCTGCGAGTTCGTGAACCCGTCTCGGTTGAAATCCGCCGCCCCCGAAAACAGCGCCGTCAGGAAGTCAAAGAAGTCCTGCGAGTTCACGAACGTATCGCGGTTCCAATCACCGGCGCAGTACGGCGTCGTCCCGTACACCGTCAGCCGCCAACTCGTGATCGTCCCGCTCGCCGCCCCCTGTTCGTCCGCCACCGTCAGCGTCCACGTCCCGCTCGACCGCTCGTCCCACGACCGCACCGTCGTGAACAGGTAGTTCGAGTAGTTGTCCGTCGTATCCGGCCGCGGCAACGCGAAGATCGACTCCGTCCCCCGCGGCGACATCACCGCGATCCGCAGGTCCCCCACGTTCGTATGGCTGATCGTCACGTTCACCTCCACGTGCTCGACCACCAAATCCGTCGGCACGTCCGCCGTGAACGACACCCCCGTCGTCGTGTTGTTCGGGATCGCCGTGCTCACCGTCATCGTCGGCGACGTGTACGTCTGCACCGCCGGCACGTTGCGCCACTGCGACGCCATCCGCGTCGCCGCTCCGGCGTCGATTGATCCGAACCCATACGCGTAGTTCACCCGGTGCCCCGCACCGTTGAGCGTCCACGCCGGATTCGCCTGATCGCACCACCGCGCCGTGTTCACGATCACGTGCTGCACATCCCGCCACGTCAGCCCGGGATTCGCCTGCAGCATCAGCGCCACCACCCCCGCCGCCAGCGGACACGCCGCGCTCGTACCCCCGAACCCGCTCGTGTATCCGTTCCCCGGCGTCGTCGTGTAGATCCCCATGTCGCCCGCCCCGAAGTCCCGATCCGACTGCGCCGCCGCCAGGATGCACGACCCCGATTCGCTGTACACCGATCGCGTGTCGTCGAAGTAGATCCCCCCGATCCCGATCGTGAACCGGCTCGTCACATACGGATCGTAATCCGCGCGGTCAAACACACCCGCGCCATTCCCGGCCGCCCACACAAAGATCGTCCCCAATCCCCCGCGCCCGTTCGTGATCGCGTTCTGGATCGCCGTTCGCTCGTTCCCCGGCATATACGAAATCGCCCCGTTATCTGGCGGCCCCCACGAGTTGCTCTTCACCAGGTTCAGATCGTTCCGGAATCCGAACGCCGTCGCGTTCGTCGTCGAACTCCCGTAATACAACTTCGACAGCATCGATTGGTACGCGATCCCCGCCCCGCCTATCGAGTTGTTCGCCCTCATCCCCACGATCCCCGCGCACTCCGTCGCGTGCGTGTCGAACTCCGTCCCCGCCTGGCTCGCCGCCGCGTTGTACGCAAACAGAAACTCCGGGTGCGACGTCTGGAACCCCTGGTCCACGATCCCCACCGTCACCCCGGTCCCCGTGTACCCCGCGTCCCACGCCGGCTCCGCGTTCACGTCGAACTGCGGATTCACCGTGTTGTGCAGGCTCCACTGCATCCCGAAATCCGGATCCGTCGGCAGCGTCCTGGGCGACAGCGGCACCCGCATATCCAGGTACGACCCCTTCACTCCCATCCGTGCTCCGCCCGTGCGCAGTTGCCTCGCCAGCGCCGATGCCCGCAGCACCGTCCAGTCCGCCGCCCCCGAGTCGATCAGCACATACCCGGGCACGCCCGCATGTTCCCGCGACGCCGCCCCCGCCTTGGCAATCAGGTTCGCCATCCCCGCAGTGATCGTCTTCCCGTCCAGCAGTTCCACCACGATCGTGCTCGTGATCGTGTACCCCGGCGTCGGCGCCGGCACGTTCCCCGCCTCGTCCGCCAGGTCGATGTTCACCCGCGATGCCGCCGATGTCCTCGCCCCCGGCGTCTGGATGATGAACTCCGTGTTTCCCCACCCGTCATTCAGAAACGTCGGCACCGCCATCGAGATTGGATTCGGCGCTCCCCCATTGTCCGCCCCCCGCGCCGCCGCCGACATCGATACCGCCACGCCCACGGCTGCCCGGATCAACACCACCGCCGACCTTCGGTTCTGCCAACGCATGCCAGCCCTCTTCATTCGCCGCGCCGCTCCGGCGCGGTTTGCTCGTTTGTAGTCACTCAAGCATCGGTCCGTTCGTGCTCGATCGATACGCTCGCCGGAACTGTACCTTCCTCACGCCGCGCACCGAGGCTTCCCCGAGCCTCATCTACCGTTTATCCGGTTCGCATCGCTCGTCCCGCCTGATCCGGACGAGACCGCGCGATCCCTCCATCCTTCCGCCAACGCATGAACTCACGCCCGCCGTTGCCGGCAGTCTCCCTACCACCACCCAGACAGCAATTCTCGCGTCATCGTGCCCTTCCCCCAATCTACCATGTGCCCGTGCACCGCCGACCCGCTCTACTCATCTTCCGATTCCTCGCCGCCGACGTCTGGCGTCTGCTTCTCATCACCACCGCCGTCCTCGTCGTCGTCATGTCCTTCGCCGGCGCCGTCCGCCTCCTGGCCGAAGGACGCCTCGGGCCCCTCGACACCCTGCGCCTCATGCTCCTTTTCATGCCCCCCATGCTCCAGTATGCCCTCCCCTTCGCCGCGGGCTTCGGAGCCACCCTCGCCTATCACCGCTGGTCCAACGACAATGAAATCACCGCCTGCCACGCCGCCGGCATCAGCCACCGCTCCCTCCTCGCGCCCGTCCTCATCTCCGGCCTCGCCCTCGCCGTTGTCATCTTCGCCCTCCAGAACTCCTTCATCCCCCGTTTCCTCCGCTCCATCGAACAACTCATCACCCGCGACGCCGCTCGCTACATCATCGGGTCCATCGAACGCAAGGAGGCCGTCAACCTCAACGGCACCCTCATCTACGCCGATGTCGTGCGCGAAGTCCCTTCCCCCGATGCCGTTCCCTACGACCAACTCTACATGAAACGCCTCATGGTCATCAAACTCGACGACCACAAGCAGCCCGAGATCGAAATCAGCGCCGAAGAAGCCGACGTCTGGCTCGTCCGCGAAGATGCCTCCGCCCTGTCATCCTTCCCCGGCGCTCCTGCCACCGCGACCGCCCCCCTCGCCCCTACCGATTCCGTCACCCGCGTCATCGTCAAGCCCCGCGGCGTCCGCGCCCGCTCCATCGGCCAGCAGGGATCCGACCTCGAATACACCCTCATGTCCTACGTCATCCCCAACGCCTTCAACGACGACCCGAAGTTCCTCACCTGGTCCCAACTCGAAGCCCTCAAGCGCAACCCCGACGCCATCAACTTCATTGAATCTCGACGCCGCGTCCTCGCTTCTCACATCTGCGAGCGCCTCACCACCACCCAGATCTCCGACGAACTCGCCACCCCCGCCGGCGCTCACTTCATCGACCGCAACGGCCAGCCCTTCTTCCTCCGCGCCGCTTCCATCCACTGGGACTCCGCTCACGAATACTGGGCCATCTCGCCCCCCGCCGCCGGCCCCATTCAACTCGTCCGCACCCTCGACGGCGGCCGCACCCTCACCCAGTCCGCCGAGTCCGCCTGGCTCCGTACCGCTGTCAACCCCGCCGACCCCGATAACCCCGTCACCCTCACCATCCAACTTCAGGGTGTCCGTTCCACCCTCCCCGCCGCCCCCACCCCGGACGCCCCTCGTTCCTCCACCCGAGGCTCACTCCGCGAGTTCGTCCTCGATGCCGCAACCCTCCAGTCCTCCCCAACCGGCGCCGTCATGTCACTCTCCTCCTCCGATCTCATCGCCCTCGCCGCCCAGCGAGTCAGCGCCTCCCCCGACAATGACCTCTACATCGCCAGCCCCCGTAGCGACCTGCTCGCTCGACTCGCCGACCTCCACCTCGAAATCATCAGCAAACAGCACGAGCGCCTGGCCAGTTCCCTCGCCTGTCTCGTCATGATCGTCACCGGCGCCGTCATGGCCTTGCGCCTCCGCTCCAGGCTCCCCCTCACCGTCTACCTCTGGGCCTTCTTCCCCGCCCTCTTTGCGGTCCTCACCATCAGCGCCGGACAACAGACCACCCACCACAGCGGCCTCGCCGGCCTCATCATCCTCTGGGGCGGCGTCGCCGCCCTCCTCGTCTACACCTTCCTCCAATACCGAAAAGTCGCCGCCCACTGAATCCTCACGCCTCTCGACTCCTCCCGCCCCGCTTCCCCGCCACCCGTTCAGCCATCACCCCTTAGTATGTCCCTCTGGAGGACTCCACATGCCCAGCCAGATCCGCCTCTACGACGACAACGCCGACGACCTCATGCGCTCCGATCAGTTCCCAGATCAGGTCAGCCTCCTCCCCAGCGCCCCCGCCGGCATGCTCTCGGGTCCCGCCGCCGCCGAACGCATCCGAATCCTCTGGGGACAGGACATGCTCCGCGATGTCCTCGACGGCCGCTACCGCGCCGTCGTCTGCGCCGTCAACGATTCCGACAACTCTCACGGCATCGTCGCCCAACTCGTCGACCTCATCCCCTCCAGCCAGTGGACCGCCAGCGCCGTCACGTCCTTCGCCAAAATGTTCCAGGAATCCGTCGGCATCCACGCCGCCGCCGACCGCGAGCCCTACGTCCTCAAGTTCGACCTCGACCTCATCCTCATCCTCGCCATCCTCCGCCCCGCCGGCCGCTCTCATTTCACCCTCCCCGAACTCAAGCGAGGCTTCGTCACCGTCGCCAAAATGCTCAAGGATCGCCGCGAACGCGCCCCCGTCGCCACCGTCTCCTTCCTCAACGCCCGCGTCAATAAACTCGTCGCCGCCGATGGTGACGAGCCCTCCTTCGAGTCCGTTCTTCGCGCGATGTACGAAGCAGGATTCCGCGGCGACGTCTACCCGCCCCCCGCCGCCTGGCAGTTCGGACACATCGGCGTCTTCCCCAGTTACCCCTTCTCCGAAGGTCTCGAACGCATGCGCCACGGCAGCAGTTGAGCGCTCCCCCGGCCACGGCGCCGCTCCCGCCTCACACCTTCATCGGCCGCCGCCTCCGCATCGCCAGCGCCGAAAATGCTGCCAGTCCCAGCGCCCCCGCCTCGGGCAGCGGGATCACCGCGCCCCGCGGCTCCCCAGCCACCCGCGTCCCATCCTCAAACTGGAACCAGATGTTGCTGATGCTCGTCGCCGGGTCGAAGTACTCCGTCAGCCCCGAGATCGCCACCAGCACTTCTTCCATCCCCTCCGGCCCCTCGCTCTGCCCACGCTCCGGGAAGTACTCGAACATCCCCACATCCACCACGCCCGCCGCGCACGGCCCGGCAAGGTCCCCGCCGTCCAGGTTCGGCTGAACCGCTAACTCGTACCCCTCGCCCATGCTCCGGAACCCCGATGTCCGACCGCTCGCCGCCGCGCCGTACCCCCACTCGCCCCCGACGTTCGCCCCGCCCGCCGGGCCATAGCGAACAGCACTCCCCCCCAATACCGCCGCGCTCGGGGTCAGCGCCCCCGCCGACGCCGTGTCGAACGACACCGCTACCAAACCCCCTGATTCACCAAACCCGCTCCCGATCAGGCGAACCACCAGCCGTCCGTTGAAGTTCTCGAACCGCGCCGTCACGCTTGATGATCCCGACGTCCCCACCAACTCGATCGGGCCCGCCCAGACCGATCCCGTCAGCATCAGTGAAACGACGCTAAATGCAGCAAATAAAGTCCGCATGGGAAACATCCAACCTCAGATCCCCACAAGGCACGAAACACCCGCTGCAACCCAGGAGTGCGTTCCCGAGAGTCTCTCTCCAACTTGACATTGTCCAACACACCGAATTGACCCGGCTCCAGTCCCCTTTCGCTCGCTAGACCGAGCGCAACTTGAGAGGTGGGCAAGACTTGAGACGGGATACCACCAATAATTGAATATAGCCCATTTTGCCGGTTCTGGTTCAAAAAATGAAAAAGGCCGTCAAGATAGACGGCCTTGCTTGTGCATTTTGAAAGTTATCTGGTCAGTTACAGCCCGCGCCGACGACGCGACGCCATGATCCCAATCCCTGCCAAACCAAGAACGGACGCCGATGGGAGCGGAATCATGCCGTTGTTCGGAGTACCCGGGACATTCGGTTCCGTGAGAGCCGTTCCATACTGGAACGAGACATTGCGAATGCTTGCCGCCGGATCGAACATCGCCGAAATCCCCGACAGCGTGAACACGACGTGATCCTGAATCAGCGGCACGCCGCCCGTCACGGGAGCATTGCCTGTCGTCACATTGTCGCCGGTCGATGTCAGACCGTAGTTCAGGCCGTTGAGCGCATCGGGAGGATCGAGATCCGGCCCGTTGAAGTTCGACGATCCGAAGAGCCCGAACCCCGATGAAGAAATGCCCCGCGTGGCTCCGCCCGGCCCGCCGATGCCCGCGGCGTATCCCCACTCGCCGCCGACGTTCCCGCCCCCGTTGGATCCGAAGTGGACCACCGAGCCCGAGAGCAGCGCGCTCACCGGCGTCAGCGTTTCACCCGAAATCACGTTGAAAAACACCGCCGTCAGGATATCCGCCGGAACCAGCACGTCCGCCGACGAGTTGTTCGTCAGCGTGACGACCAGATTCCCGCCCGAGTTTTCGAAGCGCGCCGTCGCGCTCAGAGACCCGGAAGATCCCGACACGGTGATCGTTCCACCCAAGGCAACACCGGAGCCAACGCACAGCGAAGCGATCGCTCCGACACTCACACAAATCCGACGCATTGCAATTCCCCTTCCTCGAACGTTGCGAGAGAAATAGGCGATTCCGCCACTGAAAGCATAAGCGCGATCCGCTCTGATTCAAGGGGTTTTGTACCAAGATTCGGTTGCTTTGAGACAAATTCGGGCCAGCCGACCAAAGATTCGTCCAATAACCATAACAGGGGAATTCATCAAGCAAAATGCGAAATCCGAACTCGTTCCCCCCGGGTGGTGCTAATGTTCGTTATTTGTTTTATTATCAGATTATGAACATCGACCCATCCGTTTCGCACTCAGCCACAACCGCGCTCCACGGCGCCGGCGATTGACAACCTGTGTCTCGAAGGACCCGGTGGCGAGAAACCGAATGACCGGGCAACTCCCGGGCGCGGCGTCCCAGGCGCACGCCCCCGTTCGAGACAACCACGCGCCCCGGTGCGATGAACTCCAGCGCGCACATGTCGGCGGCCATGCTGTTCCATAAATCACCTCATGACCGTGCTCGATTCGTTGGTGCTGCCCGTTCATGCTCCGTGGTATCGGAGTCAACCCGATCGTGTGGCCGTACGCGCTTCGTCGGCGCGGTCGCGGTCAGCCCCACCCGCCCCGGGGTGTACACACCCGCTGCGGCGAGTTCGTTGGGTGCCAGCGCGGCCTCCCGCGAGTAGATCCCGCACATCGGACGACTCGGCGCGTGTCGTCACAACTCCGATCAGATGTTCCATCGCGCGGCGAGCGCTCAAGAGCCCATGATGTGCGCCGCGGCCGCGGATCTGAACCTAGTACTTCCGCAGCACGCTGCGCACGATGCCTTGGATCTTGCAATCCTTGACGTAGATCGGCTTGAACTCGGGGTTCGCGGGCTGCAAGCGGATGCGATCGGGCTCGCGGAAGAACGTCTTGAGTGTCGTTTCCCCGTTGGGGAGCAGGGCGACGACGCGGTCGCCGTTGATCGCCGTGTCCGTGCGCTCGACCAGGATGAAGTCCCCGTCCAGGATGCCCTCGTCCCGCATGGAATCACCGGTTACGCGGAGGGCGAAGATGGCTCCGTGCCGACCAGGCCGCGGCCCGACGATGTCCATGACGTCGAGTTCGTCGCGGTCCTCGACCTTCTCGATCGGGTACCCGGCGGCGATCTTGCCCACCAGCGGGAAGTGCAGCGGCCTGGCTTCGTCAGGGACGGCGATCCCGTCAGCGATTGACAAAGAGCGAGCCTTGTTGGGTTCCCGAATGAGCGCGCCCTTCTTGATGAGCGCTTCGACGTGCTCGAACACGGTCACCTTGCTCACGCCGATTTCGTCGGCCAGTTCCTGCATCGTCGGCGAATAGCCATGCCGAACGCGGCAATCCCGGATGAGTTGGAGAATTTTCAGTTGTTTGGGTGTCAGATTCATGGTCTAGAGCCTCCACAAAATTCCGTGCGCACCGGGCGGAAGCGCCCGAACCGTGCGGCTGTGTTCTGGATTGACTGATGGCGCCGGGCTCGACCCGAGTCGAAACCCGCGGCAAAGGACGCCAGGATTGGAATGTGCCGGGCGCTGATTCGTGCAGCCCATAGGAGCCGGTCCCGATCTGGCGACTGGCGCGACTGACAATCGAAGGACCGCCGAGCAAGGCCGGCCGCACCGACGCCGACAGGCTCGTCCGCACCGTGCGGGCTACACGTGCCAGCGTGTTCAGGACGCAGGTCTGATCGATGAGCAGCCGCTGGGCCGCCGAGAGTCTTCCGAGTTCTTCCCGTCGCCCCGCGGAGTGGAGCGCAACGGTCGCGTCCGGCGCCTCGGGCGTCGTGGCGCGATCACCATCGACCTCCGAGATTTCGCCGGCGTCGCCCACGCCGAAACGCCGTACGAAGTCGCCCCCCGGACCAATCGCGAGCAAGATGTCGGTTGTATCAGCCATGTCGTTCTCCGCCGAGTTGCCTGTCAACTAGATCGAAGGCTTCGCACCTTGGCGCATGGACCCGTACAGTCGTCGTTTGGATCGTTCGGATAAAGATAGCCAATCATCGGCCACACGGCAACCCTTCTCTACACTTTTTTGTGGTGGCTGTTTGGGTGGATTTGTCACTCGGCCGGGGCGCGGTGGTACGGTGCATTCACGGAGTTCACCCATGGATCAATCGCAGATCGACCGAGCCGCGCTGGAGGTCGCGCTTGAGCAAGCGAGGAAGTCACTTGCCGAGGGGGGCGTCCCGATCGGTTCGGCGCTGGCCGACGCCGATGGTCAGATCATCGCGCGGGGGCACAACCTCCGCGTACAGACCGGCGACCCGACGGCGCACGCCGAGATGACCTGTATCCGAAGCGCGGGGCGACGGCGTGATTGGCACACGCTCACCCTGGCCAGCACGCTCAGCCCGTGCGCCATGTGCAGCGGCACCGCGGTGCTTCACCGCATCCCGCGGGTGGTCATCGGCGAAAACCAGACGTTTCAGGGACGCGAGGATTGGCTCGCCGGCGCGGGCGTTCACATCCGCGTCGTGCAGGACGGTCGATGCGTAGACATCATGCGCGAGTTCATCCGAACGCACCCCGAGTTGTGGGACGAGGACATCGGCGTGCCCCCGCCTCCGCGTCCGGCGTGAGTCCCTGGAAGACTTCGGACCTGAACTATTTAGCCCCCGGGCTGAGCGCGACCCTCATCCACCCTTCGAGGCGATCGCCAAGGCCTTTGTCCTTGGCCTTGTCCAGCATGCGCAGGGCCGCTTCGGGCTTTGACTGCGCCTGCAGCAGGACCGCGGCGACAAAGCTCGCGTCCGCCGACTTTGACGCGTGCGCGAGGGTCACCACCCGCTGGGTGACGTTTCGCCACGCGCGGTCCGCGTCGGGCAGGATCGCCGGATCCAGAGGAGTATCACACAGCGATGAATCAGCCAAGTACGCGCGAGACACAAACGCGATCCCCTCGGCGACCTGACCCGCCAGCATTTTCGCGATGCCGCAGAGTCGAACCGCCTCGGCGTCCTCGGTATCCGCGCCGACGTAGGTGCTCAGCGAACTCGCGGCCTCGGCGAACTCGCCCTGCTGAAGCAGGGACAGGCCCGATTCGAGGGCGGAGAGTTTCCTGGTGTGGGTTTGATCCGCCTGGCGTCCCACGCCGGCAAGGAACGCGTCCTTCATCGACGCGCTGGCGAGTTGCCGGGCGACGGACCCGCGATCGCGCACGGCCGACGCGGTGTCGTCGCTCTGGCTCGTGGGGTAGGTGTCGAGCCCGTACACGATGTCGTCGCTGTGCCGGCCCATGTAGTCGCCCACGTACTGCCAGGCGTTGTCATACGCGTTGTGAGGGGGGCATTCCGACAGGCCGTATTGCTCGCGGAGTTGCTGCGCCGCCTCGTACACGTCGCACCAGCCCTTGGCGCGAATCATCGCGGTGTAGTCCGGGCTCAGACGCACTTCCATGAAGTGGTCGTCGATGAGTTGCTGCTTGAACTTCACGAGATTGGCGTCGTCTTCGCCCCGCTGCGCCACGATGTCGCGGACCTGTTCGATCGGCGATGTGAGCGTCTTGTTCCGGATCGAATCGACCAGTGATGCGCGCAGGTCGTCGCTGCTCAGCGGCTTCTCCGCCGTCCGGAAGATTCCCCCGATCTCGGCTTGCTGGCCCGGGTGAGCCGTGAGGTCGAGCACGCTCTGCTGCGGTCGATACACCCCCGACGCAAATGACGCATCGTCGAGCGATTCCCGGCTCACCGCCGCGCTCGGCGCTCCCGAGTCGTTGGCGGTTCCCGGCGCGCTCGTCGCCGCTGTCTGACCGTTCGAGTTCTGGCGCATCATCGAGCCGAGTTTGCTGGTCCGGTTCAGCGGGCTTTGGCGCGGCGCGGTGGGCGCGGCGCTTCGGCTGGGTTTGAGCATCGTCTTGGTCCGATTGAGCGGCGTCGTGCCGGATTGACCAAGTGCCACCGCCGAACACCCCAACATGACCGCGAAAACCACTCCCGCTCTGGCGACGATTTGTTTGCAGTTCATTCGGACCCCTTCGCTTTCTGCCGCCTCGCGCTCATCGGACGGGACTCTCCCCACTCCCCTCATACGACGCCTCTCGACTGATCCTGCCCGAAACCGACGCGGCAATCTTAGAATGTCAGCAGACACTTTTCGGACCAGCCGTGATAGCCTATCGGCATGGTTCGACGCACGATTATCATCCTGTCGGTTTTCACGGCCGCGGTCTTTGCCGGGGGGTGCTCCAGCAATCGAACGGATCTGGATTTCCGCTCGATGACCTCTGACGCGGTCTTGCCCGCGAAGTACTCCGTTCGTGCATACATACCCACCGATCGCAATACCTGCGACGTCTACCTGTCGGATCTGCCCGCGGATCGACTGATCAACCTCGCGGACCCGCTGACGGACCTGGCGGGGACGGTCGTGCACTTTCATGTCTTCCTGATGCCGGAACCGGGGCAAACGCCGATCGATGCCTCGGCGTGTAACGGCACGGTGCAGGTGCTGGTGCTGACGGGCGTGCGCCGCGAGGAATCGCCGAACGTGGCGGGCCTGTTCGCGGGGGGCGGGTTCTGGCTGCCCTCGTCCGACGCCGGCGACGCGGTGTTCAGCGGCTCGATGCTCGATGCGACGCTTCGGCTGGCCCGCGCGGCGCCGGGGTTTACGGACCGCCTCGGAGCCGCCCGCATGTCCGGATCGTTTGACGCCCCGCGCAATGACGACCTGGCCCGCGCCCTGGCCGCCCGCATCGAGGCGGTTTCCGCGGGCCTGACCGCCGTCGCGAAATAGCCGGCGCCCTGCGCAAACTTTTCCGGTCCTGGCGGGGTATTCTCTTCATGGTCCTGCGCGGGATTGGAGACACGCGGGAGCGGGGGAACAGTGGGGGGGAATCGATGCGATTTTCCGGCTCTGTTTCCTCGAATCGAGCCGATATATGGTGAACGAGCATGAAAGACGCACCGACCCGAGTATTTAGCCTGATGTGCGCGCTGGTCGGCGTGTGGGTGTTCGTGTACTGGTTCTACGAGCCGCCCAAACCCCCTGTCACGTTCGATTCGAACGCGACTCAAGGCGGCCCGGACTTGCCGGTACGCCCCGACCCGCTGGCCCAACTTGATCAGCGTCCGCCGCCCGGTGCGCCGGATGGCGCGGCTCGAACAAACCCTACACCCGGAGCGGAGCCAAAGCCCGTTCGCTGGGCCGATCCGCCATCGGGGCCGGGCGCCGGCGAGAGCCGCGGCACCCGCGCCAGGGCCGTTCCGCCGAAGTTCACCGAGTACGTGGTGCAGCGCGGCGACACGTTCGAGTTGATCGCCCAGAAGTTGCTGGGCGATCCGCGTCTATCGCGGGCGATCGCGTCCGCGAACCCGTACGCGAATCCGACTCGACTGATCCCGGGGCGAACGGTGCTGCGGATCCCCGTCGATCCTGACAATATCGAAGGGCGCGTGGTCGTCGAAACCGTGCCGGACCGTCCGAAGGATGCGCCGGACGATCGAGCCGCCGACGCGCCCAAACCGGTCGAGTCGGCGGGGTTCACGACGTACGTGATCAAGGACTCCGACACGCTCTCGGGCATCTCCAAGGCGTTGCTGGGCAAGTCGTCGCGCTGGCGAGAGATCTTCGAGGCCAACACGGATGTGATCGCCGACCCGGATCACTTGAAGCCGGGCGTGACGATCCGAATCCCGAAGAACTAGCGGCGCCTGCGGCTTATTCGCCCGCGCCGGCCGGCGCTTCGACGTTGCCATTGCTTTCCGAGTTGGTTCCCTCGTTCGTCGGCGCGGTTTCGACGGCACTTGATCCCGTGACGTCTCCGGCCGCGGGCAGGTACATCGCGGGCGGGGGCGTCACGGTCGCTACGTCCCACACTCGGTGCGACGTGACCGTCCAGCGGCGCAGGCCCCCGCGGAGTTTGATCGTGATTGCCTGGTAGAGCGGCTCGCCGCTGCTGAGCGTGCCGATCGGTCGATGAACCGTCACGCGGGCCTCGTCGCCGTTCACGTCAACCGAGGAGACTCGATAGATCGGCAGGTGCTCGGACTCGGGCGTCAGCGGGACGGCCCCGGGGCCGATGAGTTCCATCATGCGCAGGCACGACTCTCGACGCATGCCCGGCAGGAAACTGATCGCGACATCCTGCCCGATCTCCTGCCGGCGTGCCTTGGTCCAGGGGTGGTACGTTTCGGTCATCGGGGCCATGGCTTCGCCCGGGGGATAATGCGACATGCACCATTTCATGGCGAAGGCGGCGTTCTCGTACAGGTCGGCGACGTTCGTGTTCTTGCCGCCCCCGGCGCCCTGCATCGCCGGGTAGTTGCTGTACCCGACGCACCCCGACATGGTGAGAGCGGCGGCGAGCAGCAGCGCGCCCGAGCCGGTGAGGAGCAGCCTTGATCGTGTGTTCATGATCGCGGTCCCTGGAAATTCACGGTTGTGGCGAGTTCGCCGGACACTATCGGACGTACGCCGCGGGAGACTGTATGCGCCGAGGCACGCTCGATGCGTGTGTGCGCGGGGTCGTTCAGACTTCGCTGGGCTTGCCGGTGTCGTTCGACTGATCGGGCGCGGAGGCCGCGCGCGGCAGGTCCGGGCGCTTCAGGCCCAGTCGGTGCAGGGCACGGCGCAGGTCGCTCGGCCAGGGCGTGCGGAAATCCATCATCTCGCCGGTCACCGGGTGCTTGAACGCCAGCCGGTGCGCGTGCAGCGCCAGGCGCGGCGCGGCGTCACGCACGGCAGGGCTCGCGTAGAACTCGTCTCCCAGGATCGGGCACCCGATCGCTTCGAGGTGGACCCGCACTTGGTGCAGGCGGCCCGTCGCGGCGCGTGCCTCGATGAGCGAGCCGTGCGCCGTGGCATCCACCACTCGGTACGCCGTCACCGCCGGCTTGCCCGCGCGAGAGATCTTCGCGGTCTTGGGCGTCGATCGCGTGCCGCCGGTCTCGGCGATCGGCAGCCGGATGACGCCCATGGGCTCCTTGGGCGCCCGTGAGCACAGCGCCCAGTAGAACTTTCGCATCTCGCGCTTCTGGAACGCCGATCGCAGCGCGTCGTAGGCGCGGTTGCGAAGCGCGATGAGCAGCAGCCCGCTGGCGTCCTTGTCCAGCCGGTGCAGCAGCCCGAAGTCGCGCGAGGCGCCGAGGTTCTGCAGTTTCGCCGCGTGCGTCGCAAAGAGGCCGTTGAGGAGCGTGTCGCGCTCGTGCCCCTTGCCGGGCTGCGTCGGCAGCCTCGGGGGCTTGTTCACCACCAGCAGGTCATCGTCCTCATGCAGGACGGAAAAGGTGACGCTCGGATTGGGCTCGACGCTGAACTGCGGCATGGGGTCGCGAATCGTAGTGACCCACCGAGCCGCCGTGCGCGAGCACGCGGTCTTGGGAACGCCCATGAACCCCGATGCCGCGGCAGCACGTCCCGAAGTTCCAGTCCAGCCGGGTCACGACTCGGGTGCGGGTGGCCACTCGATCCTGCGGTTGACGGTGACGAGGTCGCGGCGAGCGGCATGGCTAAAACATGCACTTCGAACGGAGCCGAGTTCACCCGACTCCCAGGACCGGTCGCTCGCGCGACTCGGCTCAGAAAAAACAAACCCCGGCGTGAACCGGGGCTTGTCGTCGTTTATTGGTTTTCTCTGCTACCTCGAATCTGAAGTAGAGATATGTACTGCGTTGCTGCAATCACGCGATCAGGCGCGACGGCGGCGAGCGGCGATCAGGCCGCCGAGGCCGAGCAGGGCTGCGGAGCCCGGGCCCGGGACGACGACAGTGAGCACGCACTGGAACGCCTCGGGAGCCGTCGGGAACGGAGCGTAGGTCACGCTGCCCGGCTGATCGTCCATCGGATCGCCCGGATCGCCGCAGTCCGGCGGATTCGGGGTGCCGACGGTGCGCCACTCGGTCGCGGCAATCAGGTTGCCGGAGGCGGTGACGGTGTAGTTCATGCCGCCCATGTCAGCCGGGTTGATCCGGAAGGCATAGGTGGAAACGAACGTGTTGAGGCCGCGGATGACCGCGCCCGGCTGGGGCGGAGCATTGCCGGCGGAGTCGCACTGCCAGATCGGGGACTGCGTGCCGAGGGTGTTGTCGATGCCGGTGAGCATGTCGAACACGCCAGCGCCGTCAGCGCCCACGCCGTTGCCACCCGGGGCGAAGTTGAACGGGGCCAGACGGGCCAGGGGGCCGCCGCTGCCCGCGGGAACGCCAGACGCGATGTCTTCAGCGCTGTTGCCGGACGGGCCGGACACCGCGAGGGTGCCGACGTTCCAGCCGACGTAACCGCCGGCCGGAGCCGCGCTGGTCGCGTCATCGAACACGCCGAACTGAACGCGGATGATACGGGCGGCGCCGTTGGACGCATCGATCGTGTTGCCCGCGAGGACCACGTCCATGGTGCCGACGCGCTCGACGAAACGGCAGCGGAATTCGAACGCATTCGCGCTCGCCGCGGCGCCAGCGACAACAGCCAGCGCAAGAACAGAACAAACCTTCATGAGTCTCTCTCCTTCAGAAGGACGACAAGGAAGGCGGAAGAAACAACGACTTCTTCCGTCTACCTCAGAAGATAAACGACGGAAGGGGCCTTGTCAACCGTATTCAGAACAAAAAGGGATAAACCCTCCAAGCTTCACGGGTTCTTGTTCAGAACCGAAGTGATGCCCAGAAGGTGTAAGTCGTTGAGAATAAAGGCCTTGTAGATCGAGAGAGAGTTGGTAGGAGAGGGCGAAACAGCGGCCGCGTGCGACCGCATGAGAGAGCAAATCAGCGACGGCGGCGAAGTCCCATTCCCAGCAGCGCCAACAGCCCGCCCGCGGCCGGGGTTGGGACGTTGGTCGAACCGGAGTAGGAGCCTTCCGAGTTCCAGGTCATCGAAGGGAGGTGATCCTGACCGAGGGACACACCGGGGCCGCCCGCATTGAGCAGGGTGAGAGTGAACGCCGCGGTGTCCGGGCCGGGGAGCTGCCCCTGGGCGATGTTGTAGTTCGGCATGCTGGGTCCGAACCAGGTGTAACTGACCGTGCCGCCGGCGGGGTTGTCGTTCCCCTGGATCGTGGCGGTGGAAAACCAGTTGGACTGATCACCCAAAGCGGTGAAGGCCCCGCCGTCGATCGTGCCGGTGAGCAGCGGCTGGTTGTTGTTGTTCACATCCAGGAACGAAAAGGTTCCTGAAAGCGAGTAGTTGTGGATGAAACTCCCATTCCCCAGCGGGACGCTTGCCAGATAGACGATGCGGAGATCCGCCTGGAACTCCGTCAGGAAAGACAGGGTTGGCAATGGCCCGTTGTCGTCGTCCAGAAGGAGCGAAACGACATCAGTCGGGTCGTTGGCGTCACGAACCGAGGCCCCGGACCCTGAGAAGGTCCACGAGAAAGAATCGTTGTCAGAAGGGAAACTGAAGAAGGCGGCTTGGGCTGGAAGAGCCGCGCCGGCAATCAGTCCGCTCCCGGCCAAAAACAAAAGTCGGTGAGACATGGACGGAGTCTCCGTACCATCTCTCACCTCCAAACACAGTTACAACCAGCGGATTCCTCCCCGCTGGTCTCTCTTCCAGTCACATCATACAGCACAAACAGGGCCTGTCCAGACGATTTGGGTCATTTTTTCCAGCAATCCAGTTTTCGGAATGTCAGTAAACGTCTTATAACTCGAATCTTTGATGTCAATTGTGTCCCTAATAGGTGATTGTGCGCGATGGCGCGTGCCGTTGGGATTCGGGTTGGGAATGGGGCAAGAGCGAGGCGATTGCCGATTTTCCTGACACGGGTGTGCCGGGTCCCAGATATGGTGTGGGAAATGGGTGTGCAACACGGAGAATGGAATGGGCTCGCATGAGATTCCGCTGAGTCGGCCGGATGTTTCGGACGTGGAGATTGAACTTGTGCTGCAAACGCTCCGATCCGGTCGGCTTTCGATCGGGCCGATGCAGGAGCGTTTCGAGCAGGCGGTAGCGACCCGGGCCGATCGCCTCGACGCGGTGGCGGTATCGTCGGGGACGGCCGGGCTTCATCTGGCGATGCGGGCGCTGGGGATCGGGCCCGGGGACGAGGTGATCACCACGCCGTTTTCGTTCATCGCGTCCGCGAACTCGATCCTGTTCGTGGGTGGGACGCCGGTGTTTGTGGATATCTGCCCGAAGACGCTGAACATGGATCCGGAGAAGGTGGAACGGGCGATCACGCCGCGGACGAAGGCGATCCTGGCGGTGGAGACGTTCGGCAACCCGGCGTACATGGACGTGTACGCGTCGATCGCGGCGCGGCACGAGATCGCGCTCGTGGAGGACTGCTGCGAGGCGCTTGGGTGCTCGCTCAAGGGGCGGGCGTGCGGGTCGTTCGGGCGGATCGGGGTCTTTGGGTTCTATCCCAACAAGCAGATCACCACGGGGGAGGGGGGGATGATCGTGACGAACGACAAGCGGCTGGCGGACCTGTGCCGATCGATGCGGAGCCAGGGGAGGCCGGTGGGAGAGACGCCGGTGAAGAACGAGGCGGCGAAGGACTCGCCGAAGATCAGCGTGGGGGGGGCGCTGGGGACGTGGCTGTCGCACGAGCGGCTTGGGTACAACTACCGGCTGAGCGAAGTGAACGCGGCGCTGGGGGTCGGACAGATGCGGCGGTTCGACGAGATCGTGGCGCGGCGTCAAGAAGTCGCGCGGATGTACATGAGCCGCTTGATGGATCACCCGCAGATCATCCTCCCGACGCTCTTGCCGGAGACGGTGATGACTTGGTTCGTGTTTGTGGTGAGGCTGGCGTCGAACTACACGCGGGAGGAGCGGGACCGGATCCTGGCGGGGATGCGTCGGCACGATATCGGCGCGGGGGACTACTTCCCGTGCATTCATCTCCAGCCGTTTTATCAGAAGGAGTTCGGCTTCCGGGCCGGGGATTACCCGATCGCGGAATCGATCAGCCAGCGGACGATTGCGCTGCCGTTTTATAATGCGATGACGAGCGCGGATGTGGAGATGGTGGTGAGGACGCTGGACCTGATGCTGGGGAGGGAGGGGTTGCAGCGGCGGAGTTAGGCAGGGGGTGCCGAGCCGATCTGCGGGCGGGAGGGCTTCCTTGATGTGAACGTGCCAGGGCTTGGCCGTCCTCGGCAAGCCGTGTCTTGGGGGGAGGGTGGCAAGCGCAAGACACGGCTTGGCTCAAGAGCAGCCAAGCCGTGGCACGGCAACGAAGTCGTGCGACCGATGGAAGCCGGGAGGGTCAGTTGGGTCTGGCAGGCGACGGAGGGGGCGTCTGTGTGGATGGGGCCTGAGGGGGCTGGGACGGCGGGGGCGTGAAGAAGGAGCCTTTGACGCGGAGGAGGAGGCCGACGAGGACGCAGCCGATGCCGATGCCGAGGATGTACATGGCGATGAGGGAGACGCGGCGCTGGCGTTCCTGGGCCTTGGAAAGCGGGGGCATGTCGGGGCGGTCGCGCGGGGGCATGAGGGACTGTAGAGACGGGGGAAAGAAAAAGCGTCCGGCGGTCGTGGCCGGACGCTTGGAGTCGAGTGAGAGGACGTGTGGAGGGGGAGGGGATCAGGCGCGCCGGCGCCGCGCGGCGATGAGGCCAGCGAGGCCCAGGAGGGCGACGGATCCGGGGGCGGGGATGTTGGTGCGGATATTGACCTGTGCCAGGCCGGTGGTGTTGGTGCTGGTGGTGGTGACGGAGAAGCCGGCGCCGTAGGTGGCGTTGAAGCCGGCGACGGCGAGGTAGTAGGTGCCCGGGACGAGTGAGCCGTCGCGACCGTTGCCGCCGACGGCGGTGCCGATGGTGCGGGTGGGGCTGATCTGGCCGAAGGAGAGTTCGCTCTGGGTGCCGGAGCCGTCGTCGTCGTCGGTGGCGATGAGGGTGCCGTTGACGTCATAGAGGCCGATTTCGGTATCGAAGTTGGAGCCTTCGGTATCGATATCGAGCCAGGATCCGACGCCGTTGTTGATGGCGTCGTTGAGGGTGAAGCAGTACCAGGTGACGGCGCCGCCGATGTGGAGGCGGTTCATGTCGGGGGTGGCGTAGACGGCGCTGGAGTTGGAAACGTCGCCCATGTTGATGCAAGCGGGGGGCGTGGGGGGGACGAAGGCATTGACGCCGATGGAGAGGTTGCTCCAGGTGGAATCCGCGCCGGCGCCGTCATCGAAGCTCTCGAAGAACTCGAAGGACCAGGTCCCGACGCTGCCGCTGGCGGGCATGGGGGAGAAGATCTGCGTCGCCGGGCCGAGGTGGAGGGTGGTGAAGGATCCGGTGGCGGTCCACTGGAGGGAGTTGTAGAACGCGCCGCCGGGGCTGGTGACGCGGACGCGGGCTTCGGAAGCGAAGGTGCCGGCGATCACGGAAGTGAGGTCGCCTTCGAGGGTGATGGAGCCCGGGGTGAACGAGGGGCCCGAGTAGGTGAACGTGAGAAGCCCGTTGTCGGCGCTGCCGATGGCTCCTCCGGAGTTGACCGGACCTGGATTGGTGAAACTGAACTGGGCGTGTGCGGATGACGCCGCCACTGCCAGTCCAACAGCGGCGAGAACGAACCTCTTCATACCGAATCTCCTACAACGAAAACCACTGAGATTGGAGCATGCGCGCGGGCTTCACGTGTACGCCCAGCCGCCCTGACGGTGCGCAGTGGACTACGCCCCGACAGCACGAGAACATTCATGCACCAACGCCCTGCTTGTAAGAAGGGCTCTCTCCACCATCAGATTACCACGAAACGGTGTGAATTACAAGCGAAATGTGGCGGATTGCGGTCGGTTGGAGGGAGCGGTCGATCTCGGGTCGATATGGGACCGAACGCAAATCAAACGCCGAACGCGTGGCGGAGTGTTCGGCCGCGGCGCGAAGGCGCCGCGGGCGTTCATCTGGAGTCGGCGAATCGACTTATAGTGACGAGTAGAAGTAGCCGGCGGGTTTTCGGACGTCGGAGGATCAGACACGGCGGCGGTGGAGGGGGGGTCGAGAGGACAGGCATGCGAATTCTGATGCTCGGCTGGGAGTTTCCGCCTTACATCGCGGGCGGTCTGGGAACGGCGTGCTACGGGCTGACCAAGGCGCTGGACCGGCAGGGGCATCAAATTGTGTTTGTGCTGCCCAAGGCGGTGAATCGGAGTCATGCCTCGCACATCCGGCTGTTGAGCCCGGAAGCGGTCGTGTCGGCGGGGAGCGTCGCGGGCGGGGGAGGGGAGAGATCGATGGCGACGGGTTCGAGCGCGGCGTTCTCGCCTTCGGACGAGTTCGCGATGCGCGAGGGGCGGAGCGCGGCGGCGCTTGGGGAGAGCGCGGGATTCGGCGGTTACGGCATCGCCGGGCTGGAGCACGTTGAGTTTCACGGCGTGCCGGCGGTGTTCTCGCACACGTATCCGACGTTTCGGTCGAGTTCGAGCCGGTGGTTTGACATCGGCGACGCCGGGGGCGGGGGGAGCGGGGGGGGCGGGGGTGAGTGGAGCGGGGCGGGAGCGATCGAGGAGGCTCTTGAGGCGGCGTCGCTGGCGGCGGCTGGAGTGACGCGGGAGCCGCGGTTGAGCGGGCGGGCGCCGAGCGGGGGAGAGGTGGCCGGGGGGATGGGGGGCGGAAGCGGAGCCGGGGTCGGCTATGAGGGGGACATGGTGGAGAACTCCGAGCGGTACGCGCGGCTGGTCGTCGCGCTGGCGCGGCGCGAGAAGTTCGACGTGATTCATGCGCACGACTGGATGACGTTCCCGGCGGGCCAGGCGGCGGCGCGGCTGACGGGTAAGCCGCTGGTGGTGCACGTTCACTCGACCGAGTTCGACCGGGCGGGGGAGCACGTGAACCAGCGGGTGTACGACATCGAGCGGCGCGGGATGCACGCGGCGCTGCGGGTGATCGCGGTGTCGCACCTGACGGCGAGCATCTGCGCGCGGCGGTATGGAGTCGATCGATCGAAGATCGACGTGGTGTGGAACGGGATCGAGTCCGAGGCGGTGCAGCCGCAGCCGGGGCTGGACAGCATCGGGGCCAAGGACAAGATCGTGCTGTTCCTGGGGCGGATCACGATGCAGAAGGGGCCGGAGTATTTCATACGGGCGGCGAAGCGGGTGCTGGAGAAGGTGCCGCACGCGAAGTTCGTGGTGGCCGGGAGCGGGGACATGGCGACGCGGATGATCGAAGAGGCGGCGGCGCTGGGGATCGGGCAGCGGGTGACGTTCACGGGGTTCCTGCGGGGGCGCGACGTGGAGCGGGTGTACCGGATGGCGGACTGCTATGTGATGCCGAGCGTGTCCGAGCCGTTCGGGATCGCGCCGCTGGAGGCGATGCGGCATGACGTGCCGGTGATCATCAGCAAGCAATCGGGCGTGAGCGAGGTGCTGACGCACGCGCTGAAGGTGGACTTCTGGGACATCGAGGAAATGGCGAACAAGATCGTGGCGGTGCTGCGGCACGCGCCGCTGGGGGCGACCCTGCGGGAGCACGGGGCGTTCGAACTGCGGAAACTGACCTGGGACGGGGCGGCGGTGAAGTGCGTGCAGGCGTATGAGAAGGCGGTGAGGGCGATGGGGAGGTGAGATTGCCGAATCCCTCTGGACGAAGAACCGATACAATCTCTTGAGTGAGCGAGCGTATTTCACACGCGAATCCCCCAATAGCAGAAGCGGTGCTTGGTGGGATGTCTGAAGGCAACCCAACCCGCATGAAAAAACCTGGCAAATGCCTGCGACAAGTGCTCCACGTACGGTGATCGCAATCGCCACGGATCGCCCACCTGAGCGGCGTGCGCCGATATGAGTGCATACAAGACATGACGCACGAGAACGACTGTACTGGGCGTCATGGCTATCGATGCGAATCCTCCACATCTCAACCCGGCTGATCCTCGGCGGTTCGCAGGAGAACACGGTGCTCTCGTGCGAGGGGCAGGCGCGGCTGGGACATGACGTGCACCTGGCGTTCGGGCCGATCTATGGGCCGGAAGGGTCGATGCTGGAGCGGGTCGAGCGGTTCCGCACGGCGGACGGGCGTGGGATCACGACGCATGTGGTGCCGGATTTGTGCCGAGAGATCAGCCCGGGGCGTGATCGGCGGTGCATCGAGCAGATCAGGTCGCTGATCAGGGCGATCAAGCCGGATGTGGTGCACACGCACAGCAGCAAGGCGGGGATAGTGGGCCGGCTGGCGGGATGGAGAGTGCGGAGAGAGGATGCGGGGTTCGCGTCGATGGGCGTGGTGCACACGATCCATGGGCCGCCGTTCATGCCGGTGGAGGGCGGGATGCTGAGGCGAGCGACGATCGCGGGGAAGAACAGGGTGTACGCGCTGGCCGAGCGGAGAGCCGCGAGAGCGTGCCACGTGATCGTGAGTGTGGCGGACGCGATGACGAGGGAGTATTTGCGTCGCGGGATCGGGCGGGTCGAGCAGTATGTGACGGTGTACTCGGGGATGGAGACGGAGCGATTTCTGGAGCCGACGACGCCGGAAGAATCGCGTGGGGCGGTGCGGGCGAGGCTGGGATTGGCCGAGTCGGACGTGGTGGTGGGGACGGTGGCGCGGCTGGCGGAGCACAAGGGACATGACGACCTGCTGGATGCGCTCGCGGGGGAGTTGAAGCGGAATCCGTCATGGAAACTGCTGTGGGTCGGGGACGGATGGTGGCGCGGGCGGCTGCTTGAGCGAGCCGGAGCGCTCGGGCTCGGGGTGGCGGAGATCGATGGTGGCTCGATGCCCCCCCCGGCGAAGAGAGGTGGCGGAGAAGAAGGCATCAAGGCAGGAGGCATCGAGGCATCGAGCGGGGCACAGGTGATCGTGACGGGGCTGGTGCCGCCGGAGCGGGTGCCGGCGATGCTGCGGGCGATGGACGTGCTGGCGCATCCGAGTTACCGGGAGGGGTTGCCGCGGACGGTGCCGCAGGCGCTGCTGTGCGGGGTGTGCCCGGTGGCGTACGACGTGGACGGGACGGGGGAGGCGTGCATGGAGATGCAGACGGGGCGGCTGGTGCCGGCGGGGGATCGGGAACGACTGCGCGAGGCGATCGTGTGGTGCGCCAACAATCCAGGCGAGCGGGGGGCGCTGGCCCGGCGTGGGCGCGAGATGTGCCGCGAGCGATTCAGTGCCGAGCACATGGTGCGGGAACTGGAGAAGGTGTATGCGCGTGCGATCGAGCGTGCGAAGAGGTGAAATCGCCTGGATGGTGTGGGGAGTGTGCGTGGCGGGCGTGGTCGGCATCATTGCGGTGCAGGGGACGGCGCAGACGCTGAACCTTGGTCCCGGGGACGCGATGCCGAGCGGTCAGCGGCTGATGCTGGAGCGAGCGATCACGACGGTGGAGACGGAACTGAACGGGCTGGGCGAGGTGGGCACGGACGGCACGACGCCGTGGCGGAAACGGTACCGGGAGTTCGCCGGCGCGCTGCTTCGGCGCGGGCTGGAACTCAACGAGCGAGGCGCCCGGCACGTGGTGGCGGGGATGACGCTCATGCGTGGAAGGGGCGAGTTTGACTCGCTGGCGTCGCGGGCGCTGGGCGCGGCGGCGGACGTGCGCCGTCAGTTTGACGCGGCGGTGATGAGGCTGCCGACGAAGGCGGCGAACGTGCCGGGAGAAGGTCCCGGGTTTGACTCGGCGGTGGCGGACCTGCTGTGGCCGATCGTCGTGGCGGACGTGCGGGCCGGGGGCGCGGGGGCTGGGGATAGTTGGGTCCGCAACGAGCCGGCGGTGGAGGCGCGGCGCGAGGTTGAGGGCGTGGACGGTGCGCCGGACGATCTTGTTCGCGCGCTGCACGCGGTGGAGCAATCGGCGGCGGAGGCGGACGCGCCGCCGTGGATGATGGGGAAGGCGCGGAGCGTGCGCCTGGCGCTGCGGGCATTTGAAGAGTTGCCGGGGTGGATCCCGCCCGCGCGACGCGAGGCGCTTCGGCGGGCGGCGCGCGAGGCGATCGAGCAGGCGTGCGGCGACGTCCGCGGGCCGTACGACGCCGAGGCGCTGTGCCGTGCGGGGATGATCGCGGCGCTGGCCTGGAGCGTGAACGATCGGCGGGAGTTGCCGGCGCGGGTATCGAAGGAGGTGCGGGAACTGGTGGTGCAGGTGATCGGCGGAGAGGGCGGCAAGCGGGCGGGGCCGCTGCCGCGCGAGGGGGAAGCCATGGTGTTGCTGCTGCGCGCGCTGCAGGCGACAGGTGGCGCGGGCGCCGGGGCCGCGCGGATACCGGAGGGGGCGCTCGTGCGCGAGGTGCGTCCGGCGTACCGGCTTGCGGCGCGAGATCGCGAAGCGGCGGCGGAGACAGTGGTAACCGCGTCGGTCGAAAGCGCCAAGAGAGGATTCGGGGCGTCCGATCCGGGCTTCGCGGCGGCGATGAACGCGTACACCAGCGCGGAGCGGGATGTGCAACTGATGATCATGATCAGCGAGTGGCTCGCCGAGCCGATGCCGGCCGACGCACCGGCGAGCGCGTCGCCGCATGTAGCGGATGATCCGATCCGGAAGAAGGCGGCGGCGCGGGTGCTGCGGATCGGGCAGGCGATGATCAAAGTGGAACGGCGTGCGGGCGCGCTGGAGGCGCTGCGGCCGCTGGCGCATGTCTTGCCGCCGAGCGACCCCGAGTCGGCGGAGTGGCAGGTGCGGGCGTCTCGCGGCGACGACGCGCTGATGAAGGCGTGGAACATCGCCTCGGCGGATCAGGTCGGCAGTGTGCTGGGCGTCATGGACACGATTCGAACGGAACTGGCGAGGCGGTTCGGCGAGCACGCCGGCGATCCACTGGATGCAGAGGGTGCGCAGACGCTGCTGTCGAGCCTGGCGGTCGCGGAACGAATCGTGGAGCGAGTCCGGTCGGCGGCGCGGGTTGGGGAGATGGCCGGGGCGGCGGGATTTCCTGAGTCGCGGTCGGGGAGCGCGGGGATCGAGTACTGGCCGGCGTGGGAACTGCCGGCCGCGGACGTGCGAGCGCTGGCGGAGGGGGCGCCGGACCTGCTGGGCCGGGCGTGCGAGGCGCTGGTCGCGCGCAACGACGCACAAGCCGTCGAACTGCTGGACCGGTTTGACCGGGAGTACGCGTCGGTTCGACTTGTGGACCAGTTGCAGCAGGGGGCGCGGATCGGCGGGGAGTTCGCGACGGCGGGGTACCGCGAACTCGCGACCGCGCCGGTGATCTTCGATGGGCCGATCGCGACCGCGTCGCTGGGATCGGTATGGCTTGTTGATCAGCGAGACGACCTGGCGCGGCTGTGCTGGATGGCGGGGGAGTACGGCGCGGCGCTTGAAGCGGCGCAAAGAGCCTCGGGCGCGGCGCAGGACGATGCCAGGAAGTCGGCCGAGTCGCTCCGAGCGTATGTGAACGCGGCGGCGAATGACATCGTGCCGAGCGTCAGGACGGAGCACGTATCGCGCCAGCCGTGGTGTCCGCAGCAGCCGCCGCGGTGAATGTCTGTCATATTCGACGGCGTCGGCGGAAGGCCGCGGCGCCGGCGATCAGGCCGAGTCCCGCGGCTCCCGGCGCGGGGACCGGGACGACGGAGAGGCGGACGTTGTCGATGCCCCAGGATTCATCGGCGACCGCGCCGTGGAGGCCGTAGGCGAAGAACTGGAGGCTGATAGTGGGCGAGGCGGTGTCGAAGGGGAGGGCCATGTAATAGATGGAGTCCATCCAGCGTTCATCGAAACCGAGGTGAGCGCGCCCGACGTTGGGGTCGTGGTCGTAGGTCTGGAAGGTGTGCTGATTCGCGAAGGTCTCGTCGAAGAGGAGTGAGGATCCGACGCGGATGCCGAAGTGATCGGGCCCGTAGGTGGTTTCGCTGCCGTCCCATGAGTCGATGATGTAGAGGTGGAACTCCAGGAGGAGTTGGGTGGAGCCGCCGGGGCCGGGGGCATCGTTGTTGGGGCGCGCGGGCTGGGGGAGCGAGAGGGTGACGCCGGAGTTGGTGTAGCGGCCCAGGAAGCGGGAGAAGGTATTGGCGGTGGAGTAGTTCTGGTTGGAGGACCACTCGGGGAGGTTCGTGCCGCTTTCAAAGTTCTGCGAGTAGAAGATCGAGGCATTGGCGGAGGAGAGTGCGCTGAGCACACCGGCGGCGGCGAGCGACCGAACAAGCAGAGAGCGGACACACATACGCGGATCCCTTCTTCAGATTGTGATTCACCGGCACGAGAGCGCGGCGAGGCCGCGCGGGGACACCTGGAGGCCCACGTTTGAGCCGTCGGATGCGGTCTTGAACGGTGCAGCGCCAGAGCCGGCACGCCCATGGCGCCGGTGCTGGATCAATCTTGCCACAGACCCCGGGCGGCACCACGTGATTGACGGGTCGGGGAGTCGGCGGGGTGCGGACTCTGAGGCGCGTGCGGCCCATGCGGGCGCGGGGACGGGCGATAACGCGCCCGAGGCGGGTGAGAGCGGCGCTATTGACCGGTGCGGGGTCGGGAACTATGCTGAGTTATGAGCCGCGCCGCACGAATCATTCGAATTACCACGCCCCGCTGAGGGCCAAGGGTCGCGGCGTCTTCCTGACACGTAGAAGTGCCCGATCGCCCTGTGCGGGGCTGTTGTGGTCCAGCGAGTGCTCGAGTCTGAGCCGCCCGGCGCGAGCCGGCGGAGAGGGCCGGCTCCAGAGCCACCGCCGAAACTGCCGTGCGTCCCACCGCTCGCGCGGTTGGGCTCAGAAAGAGTTCATCCCCGCGTTCTACCATCGTGCCCCAACTGATGCGCAGCGACGGCTGTCGGGAAAAACCCCAAGCCGTGACGGAGCAAGCCGACCATGTCAACGACGAATCCAACGACGCCCGCCACCTCGACCCCCGCCGGGGAGAAGCGATCGTACAAAGACACGTTGAACCTCCCGAAGACGCCGTTCGCGATGAAGGCGAACCTGGTGCAGAGCGAGCCGGCGAGCCTGAAGCGCTGGGCAGGCATGAAGTTGTACGAGCGGATGCGTCAGGCGAAGGCAGGCAAGCCGACGTTCGTGTTTCACGACGGGCCGCCGTACGCGAACGGCAACCTGCACATGGGGCACATGCTGAACAAGTGCCTGAAGGACTTTGTGGTTCGGTCTCGGGGGATGATGGGGTTTGATTGCCCGTATGTGCCCGGGTGGGACTGTCACGGCTTGCCGATCGAGCACAAGGTGATGACGGATTTGCAGGAGAAGGGGAAACTGGCGAAACTGGCCGGGCTGCCGGACGACCAGCGAAAGATGGCGGTCCGGCGTGAGTGTCAGGCGCACGCCGAGAAGTATGTGAAGTTGCAGCGGGGGCAGATGGAGCGATTCCTGACGCTGGCGGACTACGAGCACCCGTACCTGACGCTCCAGCCGAGTTTCGAGGGGGCGACGCTGGAAGTGCTGGCGGCGTTGTGCGAGCAGGGGCTGGTGTACCGGGCGCTCAAGCCGGTGCACTGGTCGATCGCGAACGAGACGGCGCTGGCCGAGGCGGAACTGGAATACATGGACCGCGAGGACGTGTCGGTGTACGTGGACTTCGAGGCGGCGGACGCGGCGGCGGTGTACGACGCGTTTGGTCTGAAGGAAGAAGATGTGAACGCGGAGGACGCGGAGGAGGATGAGGGAAGCCACGGAGGGGCGGAGCCACGGAGCCACGAAGGGGGGGATGACGAGAAAGAGAAGTCGGCGGCGCCGAAGGCGGGGACGAGGCCGCTGGTGAGGCCGTCGTTCATGATCTGGACGACGACGCCGTGGACGTTGCCGGCGAATCTGGCGATCGCCGTCAATCCGAAGTTCGAGTACGCGTGCGTGTGGGCGGACGGGGCGGTGACGGTGATGGCGCTGGACGCGGTCGAGCGCGTGATGAAGATGCCAAAGGGCGACGCGGCGGTGTCGGAGTGCGTCGTGCTGGGGACGTGCAAGGGGGAGAAGTTGCTGGGGCTGAAGTACAGGCACCCGTTTGTCTCTACCGAGCGAGGCGAGGGTGCCGTTTGCATCGACCTTTCGCGCGGCGACGCCTTAACCGCGGCAGGGCTGACCTCCACCAGCGGCACTATCGACATGACTGCGTTGTCGAGCCGTCTGCATCACGTCGTCCCCGCCGATTATGTCACCCTTGAAGACGGCACCGGGCTGGTCCACACCGCGCCGGGACACGGCACGGAGGACTACCAGACCGGGCAGCGTGAAGGGCTGCCGCCGTATTGCCCGGTGAAGGAGGATGGCACGTACGACGAATCGGTGCCGGAGTGGCTGCGCGGCGTGTCGATCTGGAAGGCGAACGAAGACGTGACGCGGCATCTGCGGGAGAGCGGGCACCTGTTCTACTCGCACACGTTCACGCACAGTTACCCGCACGACTGGCGCAGCAAGACGCCGGTGATTTTTCGGTGTACGTATCAGTGGTTTGTGGCGGTGGACAAGCCGCTGAAGCGGACGGAGACGAGTCTGCGCGCGATGGCGCTGGAACGGACTGCTCCCGATTCTTCGTGCACTGCACAGGCAGGCGGGACGCCTGCCCCACGGAGAGTACAGGCAGGCGGGACACCTGCCCCACAACGTCAAGAGATGAAGTTTGTCCCTGAATGGGGCCGCAACCGCATGCGCGGGATGCTCGAATCGCGCCCCGACTGGTGCATCTCGCGTCAGCGGTCGTGGGGGATGCCGATCCCCGCGTTCTACCTCCCGGATGGCACGCCGTTCCTGACGGCGGCGAGCGTGCGCGCGGTCGCGAAACTCGTGCGCGAAAAGGGGACCGATGTGTGGTTCCAGGCGACTCCCGAAGAGATGTTGAAGTACTACCACGCCGCAAGCGATCCCGAGTGCCCACCCGCGGTGAAGTCTCTTTTCAGCACCCAGCACTCAGCACTCAGCACTCTGCGCAAAGGCGGCGACATCCTTGATGTGTGGTTCGAGTCCGGGAGCACCTGGGCGGGGTGCATCGTCGAGCGCGGCTTGCAGCGGCCCGAGTTCAGCGCCACGCCGAAGCAGCCTCCGACGGATCTGTATCTTGAAGGGTCGGACCAGCACCGCGGGTGGTTCCAGTCGTCGCTTTTGAACAGTCTGGGTGCCAGCGGCGTGCCGGCGTACAAGGCGTTGCTGACGCACGGGTTCATCGTGGACAAGGACGGGAAGAAACTGAGCAAGAGCCGGGCGGACGCGGCGCGGTACGAGGTGGAGAGCCTGTCGAGCGAGTTCGGGATGGACGTGATGCGCTGGTGGGTCGCGAGTTTGCCGTACGAGAACGACGTGAAGGCGGATTTGGAGTTTTTCGCCGAGTTCGGGGAGAGTTACCGCAAGGTGCGCAACACGCTGCGGTTCATGCTGAGCAACCTGTATGACTTCGAGGTCCGTGGGAAGGCAGGCGGGACGCCTGCGCCGCAAGAACAATGCGGAGGAGAAAAGGCGGGGCACTGCGTTGATCTGAAGTCGATCCCGGCGACGAGCCTGGATGCGTGGGTGCTTGCGCAGTTCGATGTGCTCGCCGCGGACGTGTGGACGGCGTACGAGGAATACGACTTCCGAAGTGTTCAGCAGAAACTGTACGACTTCTGCAACGACACGCTCAGCGCGGTGTACCTGGCGGCGGTGAAGGACCGGCTGTACTGCGACCAGTCGGATTCGCCGCGGCGGCGGCAGACACAGACCGTGCTGTGGGACCTGACCGACGGCCTGTGCCGCTTGCTGGCGCCGATCATGTGCCACACCGCGGACGAGGCGTACCGGGCGCTGCACAAGGTGGACCCGAAGGACGCGGAGGTGAGCGTGCATCTGATGGAGTTCGTCGCGCACCGAGCGACGGACGGGGCGGCGCGTCCCGGATTCGGCGTCAGCGCCGACGCGAGGTGGAACGCGGTGATGTTGGCGCGTGACGCCGCCATGCTCGCGATCGAGCAAGCGAAGAAGGCTCAAGGCGTCGAGAACCCACTGGAGATGGGCGTGACGCTCCCGGACCCGAGCGGCTCGCTGGCGACGTTCGATCGGCATGACCTGACGGATTTGCTCGGCGTGAGCCGGGTGAACATCGACCCCGCGGCCTCGGCGGTGGTCGTGCACGACTTGAGGAACGAGCCGCGGTGCGAACGCTCCTGGAAGCGAGATGGCACCGTCAGGCAACGATCGGACGGCGGGATGCTCAGCGACCGCGACGCGGGGGCGCTGGGTGTTTGATCCGCGAATAACGGCAGTCACTGCTAACCCGCGGTGCGCACGCACGCGGTCTTGGGGACGCGACGACTTCGCACGTACTCCAAGACCGGTCGCTTGCGCGACACGGCTCAGATTGAGCCGATTTCGATTCGCCGCGCGTACGCTTGCGGGCCATGAGCATCCTCATTGATCGAACCAAGCGTGTGATCGTGCAGGGCATCACGGGGCGCGAGGGGCAGGCGCGGACGCGCCTGATGCTCGACTACGGCACGAGCGTGGTCGGCGGCGTGACGCCGGGCAAGGGCGGAACCGAGGTGCTCGGGCTCCCCGTGTTCAACTCGTGCGCCGAGGCGGTCGCCGGGCTTGCCACTCAGGATCAAACAGCGGCGACGGCGGCTGCCAGCGGGCGGGACGTCCGTTCCACTGATGAGTGTTCGGTTGATGTGTCGGTGCTGTTCGTCCCCGCGGCGGGGGTGAAGGACGCCGCGCTGGACGCGATGAGCGCGGGGATCAAGTTGGTGGTGCTGGTGGCGGACCGCGTGCCGGTGTGGGACGCGATGGTGATCGCCAAGGCCGCCAAGGCGCGCGGGGCCCGTTTCGTGGGACCGAACACGCTCGGCATCGCGTCGCCCGGACAGGCGGTGGTGGGCATGATCGGCGGGCGGGCCGAGTCGGCGCGGGAGTGGTTCAAGCCCCCGCAGCGCGGGGCCGGGGGCACGGGCGTCGGGATCATCTCGCGCTCCGGCGGGATGTCATCGAGCACGGCGTACTACTGCGGGCAGGCCGGGGTGCGTATCTCGTCGATTGTTCACATCGGCGGCGACGCGGTGCTGGGGCTGCGCGTGCCGGATGTCGCGAAGATGTTTGAGTCCGACCCGGCGACCGACGCGATCGTCCTCTTCGGCGAGATCGGCGGCTCGCAGGAAGAAGAACTCGCCGAGATGATCGCCGCGAAGGAAATTACCAAGCCGGTCATCGTGTACATCGGTGGCAAGGCGGCCAAGGCGGGGACTCGCTTCAGCCACGCCGGCGCGATCATCGAGGGGAACAGGGGAACCCACGCCGGCAAGGTGGCGGCGCTGCGCGGCGCGGGCGCGACGGTGGTCGATTCGTTCGGGGAACTGCCGGCGGCGGTGGTGGGGGTGCTGCGCACGCCGCGGGATGGGCAGGCGTCGCGCTCGTTGATGACCGAGGCCGAGCGCAAGGCGGTGTGGACGACGGCGGTGACGAAGATCGAGCCGAACATGGTCGCCGTGCGCGGGCACGACATCGCGTCGCTCATGGGGCAGGTGAGTTTCGGCGCGGCGGTGTACCTCATCCTTACGGGGACGCTACCCGACGAACGCGTCGGCAAACTGATGGACGCGATTCTCGTCAGCAGCATCGATCACGGGGCCACCCCGCCGTCGTGTCTGGCGGCCAGGACGGTTGCCAGCACCGGCGCCGGTCTGTCGCAGAGCGTCGCGGCGGGGATCATGTCGATCAACCGGCACCACGGGGGCGCCATCGAGGACTGCGCGAAGTACCTGGCGACGCTGATCGAGAAGGCCGAAGCGGGCCGGCGGAGCCTGGACGAGGTCGCGATGGAAGAGGTGGCGCGGATCAAGGCCACCGGCGATCGCATCAGCGGGTTCGGGCATCGCATCCACACGAAGGACCCGCGAACGGTCAAGTTGTTCGAGTTGGCGGCCGCGGCAGGGCTCGGCGAAGCGGTTGGTGGGCCAAAGTCGAGCGTTGACACAGGCGATCGGCGTTGGGCGGTAGGCACTCGGCGAAGTCATATCGCGGCGGCACGGGCGGTCGAGCGAGCGTTTGCCGCGATCGGCAAGCCGCTGCCGATCAATGTTGATGGCGCGATCGGCGCCATCCTTGCGGACCTTGGGCTGGATCCGAAGGTGTTCAACGGGATCTTCATGATCGCGCGCACCCCGGGGCTGGTGGCCCACGTGGTGGAGGAACAGACGCGCGAACGGCCGATGCGGCGGATTGATCCGGTGAATCATGCGTACGACGGACCGATCGTCGATGCCGGCTGAGTCCGCCGACTTCCGCATACCATCTGGTTGTTACACAGCATCCAAGGAGGCCGACATGACCATTCAACTCGGCGACATCGCGCCGGATTTCACGCAGCAGTCCACCATGGGGGAGATCAAGTTCCACGAGTGGCTCGGTTCGTCGTGGGGCGTGCTCTTCTCGCACCCGAAGAACTACACGCCCGTGTGCACCACCGAACTCGGCGCCGTGGCCAAACTCAAGAGCGAGTTCGACAAGCGAAACGTGAAAGTGATCGGGCTCAGCGTGGACAAACTCGTCGATCACGAGGGGTGGAGCAAGGACATCGAGGAGACGCAGGGCGCGAAACTCAACTTCCCGCTGCTGGCCGATGCCGACAAGAAGGTGTCGAACCTCTACGGCATGATCCACCCCAACGCGAGCGACACCATGACGGTGCGCTCCGTGTACATCATCGGGCCCGATAAGAAGGTGAAACTGATGATCACCTACCCGGCGAGCACGGGGCGGAACTTCGACGAGGTCCTGCGCGTGATCGACTCGCTGCAACTCACGGCGAAATACCAGGTCGCGACGCCGGTGAACTGGAAAGACGGCGATGATTGCATCATCGTGCCCTCGGTCCCCGACAGCGAGGCCGAGGCCAAGTTCCCCAAGGGATTCAAGAAACTCAAGCCCTACCTGCGGGTGACGCCGCAGCCGAACCGATAGCGCCCCGCGCCGGCCCGCGAAAGTTATCCGGCATGCCCCCGGCGGCATAAGCGGTGCAGGCGGCAAGCGTGGAACTCGTGCGTGCGCCGGGCGGTGCAATCGCTTGCGTCCCGGGCGCCGCCGCGCATAGTTGATCGATACCGAGCATGCCAGCGCCGTCAGGCCGGCGGCGATCATGATCGGCGTTCGGAGAAACTCAATATGCGACTCCTGATCGGCATCATCGGTATCGCCGCGCTCCTAGCGGGGATGGGTACGCTGGCGTGGCAAGGACTGGAACTCAGCCGCGAGTTGGCGCCCGACATGGAATACTGGCGTGAAGACGGTTCCCCCAAAGAATGGTCCACGCGAGTCTCGTCGCCGGCGCCGGACGAGGTATTCAAGGTCGATCAGTCGATGCTTTCACCGGGCCCGGCGCCGCACGTGCGCGTCTACCAGCCCACGGGCGATGCCCCGCCGGCCAGCCCCGCGCCCGGGCTCATCGTCGTCCCGGATAACACGCGTTCCGGCAAGACCGGGGGCGCGCCGGCGTCTCCACGAGCCAGCGCGACGCGCTCGCGTACCAGCACCGCCGCGCAGGTCTACGACTTGCAGCGCCGCACCGGGTACACCCGCGCCCTGGATCGCACCTGGTATGTCAGCCCGAAGTTTGCGTTCACGTCCGGCAGCCGAAAGAACCGGACCGACGGCGATTCCCGGCGAACCCGGGTGCGCACGACCACCCGCTGAGCGTCAGTCGAGCCGGCATCGTGGGGCTTACTTCCCGGCGTAGTCGATCACGCGGGCGATCTCGCTCCGCAGGTTGTGACGCGGGACAACGCGATCGACCATCCCGGCCTTGAGCAGGTACTCGGATCGCTGGAACCCCTCTGGGAGTTCCTGCCGGATGGTCTGCTGGATCACGCGGGGACCGGCGAAGCCGATGAGCGCCTTGGGCTCGGCGAAGTGGATGTCGCCGAGCATCGCGAATGAGGCGGTCACCCCGCCGGTGGTCGGATCGGTGAGGACGGAGATGAAGACACCGCCGGAATCGGAGTAGCGCGCCAGCGCCGCCGACGTCTTGGCCATTTGCATGAGGGAAAGCCCCGATTCCTGCATGCGTGCCCCGCCGGAGCAACTGACGATCACCAGGGGAAGGCTGAGCTGCGTCGCCGCCTCGATGGCGCGCGTCACGGTCTCGCCGACCACGCTCCCCATCGATCCCATCATGAAGTTCAGGTCCAGGCAGCAGAGCATCGCGGCACGGCCCTTGATGAAGACCTTGCCCGCGAGGACCGCGTCCTGGCTCCCGCTCTTTTTCTGTTCCGACTTGAGCCGCTCGGCGTAGGTCTTGAGGTCCTTGAACTTCAGCGGGTCGGTGGGCGAGAGGGCGCGGAACATGGGCTCGAATGACCCCGGGTCGGCGAGTTGCTTGACGCGTTCCGCCGCCCCGATGCGGTAGTGGTGACCGCATTCCGGGCATACGTGCAGGTTGGCCTCCATCTGCTTGCGGTAGATCATCTGGGCGCAGCCGGGGCAGCGCAGCCAGAGTCCCTCGGGAATCGACGACTTCCGCGCGGGCCGGATTTCGGAAATCGTGCGAACCAGCGGTGCCTGGTTGAGGGGCGCCGGGGTTGGTGAGTTTGCGGGGGTGGAAGCCGTGGTGCCGGGGGTAAGAGGCGAGGCGAAGGGGGGGGAGGGGGGGGTGAGTTGCGTCATGATGGGTAAGCCGGTCGCGAGCGCCGGCGAGTTGGGCGTGTTTTGCAGGATGAGTACGAAACGCTGAATGCCACCTCGAACCGAAACTCTCGAAACACCTTCAAGTTCTCAAGACCGGACGAGTCGTACTGACTCGATCGTCATCGCGCGGAGCCGACTCTGGCGAGCGAGCGTGCCCGAACATCAAACCACCGGGACCAGGCCGACTTCTGGGCTTCGTCCCAAACGTGGCAGGTGGGTTCATCCGCCAGCCAGCAGCGGACCATGCCCAGCGCGATGGGGCGCAGCACGAATCCGATGGCCGCTCCGGCTCGCGCCCGTTCGAGGATCCGCGTGACGCAACCGGTGAGTCGTTCATAGGCCTCGGTGACGGATTCACCCCCCGGGGGGTTCACGAGCGAAGGGTCGTCCATCCACGCCTTGCAGGCCTTGGGGAACCGGGCGGTCAGTTCGCTGACCAGCATTCCTTCCCAGAGCCCCAGATTCATGTCGGCGAGTTCATCCGCGACGGAAACGACCCCACCGGTGGTGTGGGCAAGCAGTTCAGCGGTCTGCACGCTGGCCTCATCCGGGCCGCACCAGACGGCCCCGAGCCGGGACCCTTCGAGGATCTGGATGCACCGCCGCACCTGTTCAATGCCCGTTCTGGAGACGGGCATGTCGGTCGTCCCCTGGAGCCGGGCGGCGTCATCCCAGTCCGTCGGTCCGGATCGGACTACCAGCACGCGAGTCGTGGTTGCGATGGCCATAGGTGTTCACCCGGTCGTCGCTGGACGTCGAGGCCGGCCGGACTTCAAGGGCCGGGGTGGGCGGGACGGGGGAAAGAGAAAGAAGGGCGGGAAGAGGCGCTAGGGGGGTACGTAGTCCATCGACCGATCGGGCGAGCCGTCAGCATACGTCGGGTTTGGCCCGACAACAAGTCGGTATTCGATAGGGATATTCGTGTGGTTCCAATGCCGAAAGAACAACGAACAAACGTGGTGATTGGTGACACTCCGGGTATCATCCGCGGATTGGAACGGGACAACCTGACAACTCTGCGCTGCGATGACTGTGGATACAAGCGCCTCACGTGCGCGCGGGCGTCTGCCCGATCGTGCCCCGAGTGCGGCGGACCGATGGGCGCGATCGAGCAACCTGGGAGTACGTCTCGGCCGGCGAGGTGGGTCGTCATGCTTGTCGCCGCCATGGTCATACTCATCGTGATCATGCAGATTCTGTAGGGGTCCATGCCGGCCGGATTCGGACTATGATGTCACCCGTTGCCGTTCGGGCTCGGCGTGAAACGGGCCCGGTCTTCTCCCGCAGGAGCAGTTCAGAAAGGCTTGGTATGGGACTCGATTACGCCCTTGACGAGTTGTATGCCAGCGGTTGGACGGATCTTGATAGCGCTGGATGCGGGCATCACACCGACGGGCGTGGGTACCCCAAGATTGATCGGGTGCGGGACGAGTTCGCCGCCGCGGGGTACACCTTCAGCATCCGCCGGGTGGATCTTTTCAAGTGCTTCCGAGCCGAGTGGGTGGGATCGGACGGGCAGATCAAGGGGGCGGTTGTGAGCCACAACGACACGGACGCGGCGGTGTATGCGTTGGCGCGATTCCGTCGCCAGCAGGCTCCGGCCGCGGTTGCCGCCGCGGTGTGACGCGCCCCTCCCGCCAGATACGGCCGCCGGTACACTAGGGCATGATGTTCACATCGAACCTCGCGTTTGCGGTTGTCTGCTTGGCCGCCGGCATGGGCGATCGAGCGGTCGAGCCCGATGGAAGCACGATCCCGCGATCGGCGCCTCCGGCGCTGGCTGCTCAGATCGCCTCGGCGGTCGATGCCCGCGCGACCAAGGGGTACGTCGAGTCGCTCGCGGGCTTCGGCACCCGCCACACGCTCTCCGACGCGTCGTCCGCGACCCGGGGGATCGGGGCGGCCCGGAACTGGATCAAGTCGAAGTTCGACGAGTTCGCGGCGACCTCCGAAGGGCGGATGCAGGTGCAACTCGAGACCTTTGAGCAGCCCCCCGCGACGCGCGTTCCTCAGGGGGCGACGCTGGTGAACGTCGTCGCGGTGCTACCGGGATCGATGCCCGAAGCCGCGCAGCGCCGGTACTACGTCGTCGGTCATTACGACTCCCGCAATGGGGAGACGATGGACGTCACGGGCGACGCCCCGGGCGCCAACGACGACGCCAGCGGCACCGCGGTGGTGATCGAACTCGCGCGCGTCCTGGCCGACAAGAAACTTGACGCCACCGTGGTCTTCCTCGCCACCGCTGGCGAGGAACAGGGCCTCCTCGGGGCGGCGTACCACGCCAGTCAGGCACGCGGGGAACAGATCCTCGGGGTGCTGAGCAACGACATCGTGGGCGACCCGACCGGCCCGGCATCAAGCGACGGCGTCCCCCGCCGGGCCGCCGACCGCATCCGCGTCTTCAGCGAGGGTGTTCCACGAAACCCAAGCGCCGAAAAACTCGCGGGCATCAGGAACCTGGCCGGAGAGAGTGATTCGCCCAGCCGGCAACTCGCCCGGTACGTTGACTTCGTCGCCGCCTGGCACGAACTCCCCGTGCGCCCCATGCTCGTGTTCCGGCCCGATCGGTTCCTTCGCGGCGGGGATCACTCCGCGTTCAACGAGGCCGGTTTTCCCGCGGTTCGGTTCACCACCGTCTACGAGAACTACGACCGGCAACATCAGAACATCACCATGAAGGACGGCGAGCCGTACGGCGACGTTCCGAAGTTCGTCGACGAGGTGTATCTCGGGAACGTCGCGCGACTCAATGCCGCCGCGCTCGTTCATCTGGCCAATGCGCCGTCGCCGCCTCCCAAGGCACGGCTCCTGACCGCGCAACTCGCGAACGACACGACGATCCGCTGGCAGTCGTCTCCCGAGCCGGACGTGGCCGGGTATGAAGTCGTCTGGCGATTGACGACCGAGCCGACGTGGACGCACGTGCGAGACGTCGGGTCCGCGCGCGAGGCGACGATCGACCTCAGCAAGGACGACTGGTTCTTCGGGGTCCGGGCCTACGACAAGGACGGCTACCGCAGCCCGGTCGCCTTTCCGGTCGCGGCGAAGGAGTAGGACAGCCAAAGGCGTGTTTGTGTCCGGACGGGTCAGGGGCGCCGGGGCGCTGGACTGGCGGAAATCAAAAAGGCTCCCGAGCGTCGGGAGCCTTCGAGAGGTCAGAGCGGGGGGTGGGGTGGGGTTGTGGGGGGGGCGGTCAGTCGATGGGGACCTGATCGCTGGTGACGATCTCGCGGAACTTGGCGCGGAGGCGCTTGGTGAGCGGACCCTCGCCGGCGCTGATCTTCTTCTCGGCGGAGACCTTGCGTGTGGCGGCGTCGTACTGATCGATCTGCGTGACGCAGATGATCTCCGCCGCCGAGCCGGTGAGGAAGACCTCGTCCGCGGCGAGCAGTTCGGGTAGTTTGAATCGCTTCTCGACGCAGCGAACGCCCAGAGCGGGGCAGATCGTCTGCATGACGAACTCGCGGGTGATGCCTTCCAGGATGCCGGCCTCGGGGGGCGGGGTGTAGACGACGCCGTTCTTGATCATGAACAGGTTATCGCCGGAGCCCTCGCACACGTCGCCGTCGAGGTTGAGCCGGACGACCTCGTGGCACCCGAACTGGATCCCCTCGACCTTGGCCATGATGTGGTTGAGGTAGTTGAGGCTCTTGACGCGCGGATCGAGGCAGACCAGGGGGTTGGTGGGGCGGTGCGCGACGATGACGCGCATTCCCTGCTCGTACATCTCCGCGGGGAAGAGGGAAATCTGATCGGCGACGCAGATGACCCCGGGGACGGGGCACTTGCGCGGATCAAGCCCGAGCGTGCCGAAGCCGCGGGTGACGACGAGCCGGATGTACCCGTCAACGATGCCGTTGGCATCGATGCACTGCTGCATCACGCCGACCATGTGCTCGCGCGAGATGGGGATCTCAAGGTGGATTCCGGCGGCGCACTTCCAGAGGCGGTCCATGTGGCGGCCGCATTTGAAGATCTTGCCTTTATAGACGCGGATTCCCTCGAAGATCCCGTCGCCGTAGAGCAGCCCGTGGTCGTAGACGGAGACCATCGCCTGGTTCTTGGGGAGCATCTGCCCGTTGACGAAGATGTAGGGATGATCCCCGGCGGGCACGGCGTTGGGTTTGGCCCATACGCCGGCGAGGGCGGTCTGTTTGGGCGGGGCCGGACGCGAGGCCTGCTGCTGCGCGGACGACGTCCCGTTGGTGGTGCTGCCGGGTGGTGTCTTCGCTGTGATCGCAGTCATGCCTTGGCCTCCTATGGCCCCAGTGGTGAGTCCCTCCCGCCCGTTCAATGGTCAATCCCTCGCCCCGACGCGTGTTCCCTTCAGGTTTGGTCGGGCCGGCGCTCCAACGAGGCGGCACGACCTTCCAAGATTTGTTCCCCGCCCGTTCGTAACGCGGCGTGAATCTGGGGACTCCGGTACTTCGGTTCGAAGTCCGCGTGTATTGTGGCCCTCAACTCACATGAGAACAACAACCCGCGGAAAGTTTCTTCGTTGAAACCGTTTTCGGTCCAGCATTCGCAAGTCAGGCCGCTCGAACACGTGATACGCACGAGCCGCGCGCGAAGATCGCGTCCGTGGGGTCCGATTATTCGATCCGGCGCAGGACGGCGATTCCGTAGTTGGTCTGGGCGGTATAGAACTCGCACACCTGGTAGCGGCAGGACGACACGTCGGCGAGATGATCGATGAGCCAGCGCGGCCCGAGGTGGTTGCACACGTCGGGGAAGGTATCGTGCAGGATGACGTACCCCCCGACGTTGAGGACGGGTTCGACGGCGTGGAAGTCGGCGAGCGCCCCGCGCGGGGAGTGATCGCCGTCGATGTACGCCAGTTGCACTCCGCCGGCGGCGCGGAACTCGGTGTGGAGGGACTTGATGGAGGTGGAACTGTCACCGGCGTGAACGTGAACGAGGTCTGCGAGGCCGGCGTCGGCGAGCCGGCGCCGGACGCCGCCTTGGCGATCGTGGAAGAGGGGTGAGGCCGCGAGGCGCTGATCGGGTGGCTCGCAGTACAGGTCGAAGGTGTGCAGGGCGTCCCCGCCGGCGGCGCGGAGGGCGCTGCCCATCCAGATCGTGCTGACGCCGAGGCACGTACCGGTTTCGATGATGACGCGGGGGCGGATGTTGCGCACGAGCGAGTGCAGGAGCAGGCCGGCTTCCGGCGCGATGGAACTCGGCCAGGAGGCGTGATCGTCGTAGACGCCAAGCAGCGCGCGCCCCCACGGTTCGTTGCGGGAGCGAAGGTCCTCGGGGACGGTCCAGGGGCGGTGCTCGCCGACGGGGAAGAAGCGCTCGGAACCGACATCGGAGTCGTGTCGCAGCGCGCGGGGCCATTGGACAATCCGGAGGCCGAAGCGGGAGAAGAGGCGCTGGGTTGATCGTGCCGCGCGTGATGCCACGTGAACGTTCCGGGGTGGAGGCGCCGGGCCCCCGCGCGGATTGTACTTGGCAAGCGGCGCAAATCTTGGTCGGCCTGCTTCCGTTGGTGTGGTTGTCTGCGAATGATTCAGCATACCGGCCGTTGCCCAGCGAGACCCGGCGTTTATCCCAGGGAGAACCAGCGCATGCTCTTTCGCATGATCTACGACGAGAAGCTCGCGCAAGCCGCGTACCTGATCGGCTGTCAGAGGTCCGGTGAGGCGATCATCATCGACCCGGAGCGGGATATCGATCGCTACGTGCGGCTGGCGGAGAAGGAAAAGGTGCGGATCGTCGCGGTCGCCGAGACACACATCCACGCGGATTACCTTTCCGGCGCGCGCGAACTGGCTCAGCGGCTTGACGCGATGGTGTACGTCTCCGACGAAGGGGACGCGAACTGGAAGTACGAATGGGTCCGCAAGCGAGATGGCGGGATCGGCGGGGAGTACAACCACCGGCTGCTCAAGGACGGCGACACCTTCCGGGTCGGGAACATCGAGTTCCGCGCGGTGCACACGCCCGGGCACACGCCCGAGCACATCTGTTTCCTCGTGACCGATCGGGGGGGCGGGGCGTCGGAGCCGATGGGGATCGTGACGGGGGACTTCCTGTTCGTGGGCGACCTGGGGCGACCGGACTTGCTGGAGACCGCGGCGGGTGTTGCCGGAGCCAAGGAACCGGGAGCCCGCGCGCTGTTCGCGTCGCTGCGGCGCCTGGAGGGGATGCCGGAATACATGCAGGTGTGGCCGGCGCACGGAGCGGGGAGCGCGTGCGGCAAGGCGCTGGGGGCGGTGCCGCAATCCACGATCGGGTATGAAAAGCGGTTCAACCCGGCGATCGCGGCGGCGCGCGACGAGGCGGGGTTTGTGCGGTTCATCCTGTCGGATCAACCCGAGCCGCCGCTGTACTTCGCGCGGATGAAGCACCTGAACAAGGTCGGCCCGGCGATCCTGGGCGGGTTGCCCAAGCCCAAGGCGCTGACGGCGGACGAGGCGCGGGAGATCAATGCGCGGGCGTCGGCGGTGATCGATACGCGCGCGTGGAACCTGTTCCGTTCCGGGCATCTGGATGGATCGCTTTCGATCCCGCTGGACTCGGGGTTTCCGACGGTCGCGGGGTCGTACATCGAGCCGGGGACGCCGATCTACCTGGTGATCGAAGAGTCGAAGATCGACGAAGCGGTACGTGACCTGGTGCGGGTGGGAGAGGACACGATCCTGGGGTACATCACGCCGTCGATCCTTGAGGAGTCGTTCGCGCGGGGGGCGAAGAAGGCGACGCTCGCGGAGACGGACGCGAGCGCGGTCAAGGCGGCGCGCGGAACGGACACGGCGTACTTCCTGGACGTGCGGCGCGCCGACGAGTTCCGGGAGGGGCACATCCCGGGGGCGCGCAACATGGTGCACGTGCGACTGCCGGAGCGGCTCACTGAACTTCCCCGGGCCAAGAAAATCTACGTCAACTGCCGCTCTGGGATGCGGTCGGCGCGCGCGGCGTCGTACCTGAAGCGCGCCGGGTTCGACGTGGTGAACATCGCCGGCGGGTTCCAGGCGTACGAGCAGACGGGCGCGGAGGTGGAGCGCTAGTTTGGCGCGGGGCCGGTCTCGATGAAGATGAGGCAGGTGACGGCGAGGAGGGCGATGGTGATCACCCCGATGATGACGAGCATCAGGCACCCCTTGCCGGACTGGTACTTTTCGGTCTGGGCGTGAGCCGCGGGAAGGGCCCGGGGGTCGGTCGATTCGTTTGAGTTCGGTGACGAGGACATGGTAAGGCCTGTGACTCCATCGCTCGCGCGGCGCGCGACGCGATGGGCGTGAAGCGGACTGGAGCCATCAGCACCCTGGGTTGGGTGCGGACAGACGGGGGGCGAGGTCACTCGTGAATGACGAGCGACGTGCCGGGTTGTGATGAGGGGTTGCTGGATACGGTCAGGCGCGAGTGGCCACGCGCATCGGCGGGCCGCGGGTGCGGCAGGGGCCGATTGTCGATGCCGGGAGGGCGGCGAGCGGGCGAGGGGTCAGGATCCCAGGACGCGCGGATGTTTCGAGGTGGACCGCACCACCGGGGACTGAAGCGGCGAGAGGGTCGTCGTCGAGGGGGAGGTGGCGGTTTTTGCCCCGAGTGGATAGTCCCGGCGCCGACGGGGATGAGGGTGTCGTCCACCAACCAAGCGGTGAGTTGAGCGGCCCATCATCAGTGGGCAGCGAGCCGATGCGTATACGACCGGCGCTGGACTGTGGATCGGGGGATGACGACCAGCCCGGGCCGCCGCCGGTGAGGCAGGTGGCGACGGCGAGCAGGGCAAGGTGGAGCGCGAAGGCGAAGCGATGAAATGGCCGGGTGGACACGCGGGAAGAGGGTACGCGCGCCCGGGGCGGCGGGGGGAGCGTGGATACGGCTGGCGTTTGGATGTCGAACGAAGGGACGACGAGACCGGAAGCCGGGAGAGCATTGGATTAGACTCTTGGAGCATGTCTACCGCAACTTCGGGTCCATCCCGTTCCGATTCGCCGCAGGACCGACTGGCGGCGCAGGTGTTGATCGTGGATGACGAGGCTGATCACGCGGAGGTGATGGCCGAGGCGCTGCGTCGGCCGGGGCACGTGTGCACGATCGTGACGTCGGTGCCGAGGGCGCTGGAGGAGTTGAGGCATGGCACGTTTGACGTGATCGTGACGGACCTTCGGATGCCGAACTCGGCGGGCGCGAATGGAGTGTCGGGGGACGGGGGGGACGCGGGTCTGCGGGTGCTGGACGCGGCGCGGGAGATGCAGCCGGACGCGGAGACGCTGATGGTGACGGCGCACGGGGACGTGGCGACGGCGCGGGCGGCGTTCAAGCACGGGGTGTTCGACTTCATCGAGAAGCCGCTGGACCTGGCGATATTCCGCGAGCAGGTCAACAAGGCGGCGGAGCGGGTGCTGCTGCGACACCACGCGGCGGACCCGACGGGCGCGGCGGGGGGCAACCTGGCCGAGCTGGTGCAGCACGACGGGTTCGAGGGGATCATCGCGGGCTCGGAGCCGATGCGCCGGATCCTGCAGACGGTGCGCACGGTGGCGAAGTCGAACATCCCGGTGCTGATCACGGGCGAGAGCGGGACGGGGAAGGAACTGATCGCGCAGGCGGTGCACCGGCTGAGCAGCCGATCGAAGGGGCGGTTTGTGGCGTTCAACTGCGCGGGGCAGAGCGAGTCGCTGCTGGAGGACTCGCTGTTCGGGCACGTGCGCGGGGCGTTCACGGGGGCGGAGAAGGACCGGGAAGGTGTGTTCGAGTATGCCAGCAGCGGCAGCGGGGGGCCGGGGACGCTGTTTCTGGATGAGATCGGCGACATGCCGCTGACGATGCAGGCGAAACTGCTGCGCGTGCTGGAGAACGGGGAGATCGTGCGGCTGGGGTCCAACGACACGCGCCGAGTGGACGTGAGGTTTGTGTCGGCGACGAACAAGGATCTGAACAAGGCGGTGGCGGATGGGACGTTTCGCGGGGACCTGTACTTCCGCATCAAGGGGACGCACGTGCAGTTGCCGCCGCTGCGGGACCGGCGGGACGACATCCCGCGGATCGTGATGCACGCGGCGGCGCGGTTCACGGAAGAAGTGAGCGGCAAGGGAGCGGCGGTGCCGCACGTGACGGACGCGGCGCTGATGCGGCTGACGAGTTATGCCTGGCCGGGGAACGTGCGGCAGTTGCTGAACGTGGTGCAGCAGATGGTGGTGGTGGGGACGGGGGACGCGGCGGGGCATGGATCGAGCGAGGTGACGCTGGATGTGAGGCATATTCCGCCGGACATCGCCGCGGGGGACGAGGACGCGGCGGGAGGCGCGCCGCTATCGGATGACGCCGGGGGCTCGGGTCCGCTTGGATCGGGGGCGTCGCTGGCGGGCACCAGCCTCGAGCAGATCGAGAAGCGCGCGATCCGCGAGACGCTGCGATTGACGGGTGGTAACCGGGAGCGGGCGGCGCAACTGCTGGGCATCGGCGAGCGGACGCTGTATCGAAAACTGAAGGAATATGGGCTCCGGTAGCGAGAGGGGAGGACAAAGCGCGTCGAAAGGTCGAACCCCCGGCGCGGGGCGGTCGAATAGCGGGGGACAATCGAGTCGGTGTGGATCCGGGGGGCGGCGCGGGAGCCAGTCATGTTTGCAGAAATATCCGCCGATCGACACGTCCGCGCCGGTGCTCTTGTGGGGATCGCGATGGGCGCGCTGATCGGGGTGGGCGATGGCGCGGGGGGCGTGATGCGGGGGGTCATCGCGGGGGCGATGCCGCGGGCGAGCGCGATGAGCGAGGCGGTGGCCGACCCGGAGATCCGCAAGAACCAACTCAACAAGCAGATCGACGCGGCGTTTGACAAGAGCGACTACGTGCTGGCGGAGAGCCTGCTGCGAGAGTTGATCAAGATCGACGGTGAGAACTTCGTGCCGTGGTATAACCTGGCGTGCGCGCTGTCGATGCAGGGGCGAACGCAGGACGCGGGGCCGGCGCTTGAGAAGTCGATCGAACTGGGCTTCAGCGACCTGGGAGCATTGCAGAGCGACCCGCACCTGGTGGCGGTGCGGCGCACGTCGAACTATCGCAAGATCGTGGCGTCGTGGAACGCGATCCTCGACGCGAGGATTGAATCCAACCTCCAAGCGATCAAGAAGACGTATGGGCCGAGTTACACCGCGGAGCGCGATGAATCGCTTCGGCTGGCGTATGTGTCGGCGTTCGCGCCGGGATCGTTCGAGAACGCGAAGAAGGAAGTGAAACAACTGACGCAGTGGTGGGAGGCGACTGTGGCCACGCCGGTCACGGGGCCGACGGGTGGAGCGGCGGGAGTACCGGGCGGCGCGGCGGGGGACGCGAAGAACGTGCCATGGGTGCTGGTCGTGCTGCCCAGCAAGGCGGACTACCAGAAGTGGGCGATGGCGAAGTTCGGCTCGCGCTGGCAGCAGATCGGCGGGTCGTACAGCCATGACGAGAAGAAGTTGGTCGCGAAGGACATCGGTTCGACGCTGCGGCATGAGTACTGGCACGTGCTGCACTGGCGCGACATGACGTCGCGGCGGCAGCAGCATCCGATCTGGATCATGGAGGGGCTGTGCAGCCTGCCGGAGGACATCGAGATCACGCCCGACGGGTCGATGAAGCCGATCGGGTCGTGGCGGACGAACCAGGCGCGCAAACTGGCGGTGAGCGGGAACCTGATGCCCTGGGACCGGTTGTTTGAGGTGCAGCAGAAGCAGTTCATCGGATCGAGGCCGCTGGCGTATTACGCGCAGGCGCGGTGCGTGTTCCTGTTCCTATGGAACCGCGGGAAGTTGAAGGCGTGGTACGAGGCGTACACCGCGGGGTATGCGGAGGACCCAAGCGGGAAGGCGGCGATGGAGAAGATGTTCGGCAAGCCGCTGAAGGATGTGCAGAAGGAATACGCGGCGTGGCTGCGGTCGTTGCCGGTGGCGCCGGAGGAGTTCCGGCGCGGCGACGCGGTGCTGCCGTTTGACCTTGAGGAAGGTGAGGGAGACGGGGTGGTGGTGTCAACGACGGCGCTGCTGACGCCGCGAGATGATCGGCGGGGAAGCCCGCGAGATCGCGGGGGCATTCGGTTTAGGGACGTGATCACGGCGATCGACGACAAGCCGGTGCGGGAGATCGGGGAGTTGATACAGGTGCTGGCGCCGTACATGCCGGGGGCGGAGGTGGAGGTCTCGTACCGGCGCGGGCGCACGGAGGGGACCGCGAAGGTGAAGTTGGTGGCGTATTGAAGTCGGAGCGGGTGACGGGGCCGCGGCGCGGGGGGTTCAAGGATGGTGGGCGCCCGGGGCCTATCGCGCGAACTCGACGGCACGGGTTTCGCGGAGGACGGTGACGCGGATCTCGCCGGGGAAGGTCATTTCTTCGCTGACGCACTTGGCGATGTTGAAGGCGATCATCTGGGCTTCGTCGTCGCCGACGCGTTTGGCGTCAACCATGACGCGGACCTCGCGGCCGGCCTGGATGGCGAAGGCCTCGGTGACACCGGGCTGGCGCAGGGCGATGTCCTGGAGTTCCTGGAGGCGCTGGATGTACTTTTCCATGCTCTCGCGGCGGGCGCCGGGGCGTGCGGAACTGACGGCGTCGGCGGCCATGACGATGGGGGTATAGAAACTGGTGGCGGGGACGTCGCCGTGGTGTCCGGCGATGGCGTTGAGGACGGGGTCCTTTTCGCCGTACTGCTTGGCGAACTCCATGCCGATCTTGGGATGGGTGCCTTCCATGTCTTCGTCCATGGCCTTGCCGATGTCGTGGAGGAAGCCGCAGCGTCGAGCGATCGCGCCGTCGAGCCCGAGTTGATCAGCGATGATCTGCGAGATGGTGGCGACCTCGACGGAGTGTCGCAGGACGTTTTGGCCGTAACTGGTGCGGAAGTGGAGTTTGCCCATGGTCTCGACGACCTTGGGGTGCAGGCCGCGGAGGTTGACCTCCATGACGGCTTCCTTGCCGGCCTTGAGGACCTTTTCGTTGATCTCGCCTTTGACCTTTTCGACGACCTCCTCGATGCGGGAAGGGTGCATGCGGCCGTCGGCGATGAGGCGCTGCAAGGCCTCGACGGCGACGGCCTGGCGGATCTTGTCGAAGCAGGAGACGACGATGACGCCCGGCGTGTCGTCGACGATGATGTCCACGCCGGTGGCCTTTTCGATGGCTCGGATGTTGCGGCCCTCACGACCGATGATGCGGCCCTTCATGTCGTCGGAGGGGATGGGGACGGCGCGGACGGTGCTCTCGGCGGTGTGCTCGGCGGCGTAGCGCTGGATCGCGAGGAGGGTGATTTCCTGAGCCTTCTTTTTGGCTTCGGACTCGGCCTCGGCGATCTGCTTGTGGACGATCTTGGCCATCTCGGCGCGCGAGTCCTCTTCGACGCGCAGCAGGACCTCGCGCCGGGCGTCCTCGACGGACATCTGGGCGATCTGGAGCAGTTTGTCCTTCTGCTGCTGGAGGGTGGCGGCGACCTCGGATTCCTGCTTGGCCAACGACTGCTCCCGCCGCTGCACCTCGGCGGTGGACTTGGTGAGGTACTCCTCCTTCATCGTCAACGTTTCCAGTTTCTTGTCGAGGATGTCTTCGCGCTTGGTCAGTCTCCGTTCGGTCTCGCGGAGTTCCTTGCGGATCTCTTCGCTCTCGGCCTCGAACTTCTCCTTGCGTTCGATCACGAGTTTCTCGGCGGCGATCTCCGCCTGGCTGCGGATCGTCTTGGCCTCGGCGTGGGCCTGATCAAGGACGCGCTGCGCGTCGGCCTTGGCCCGGGAGAGGGACTGTCCGGAGAGCAAGCGGACGGCGAAGAAGCCGATGATGAGGCCGACGACGAGGGCGCCGATGCCGATGCCAAGGTGGGTGGTGGTGAACTCCGCGAGGGTGATGGTCGCGGGATGTGGATGGGGATGCATGAGGACCCTCCCAGGTCTGCGCCGATCGGCGCGCGCCGATCCGGCCGAGAGGGCCACCTCATACGGAAGCATCCAAAGGCCGCGCACGCGCGCGGCGACGGCGTTCATCATGGATCAAAGCGAGAGTTCGGATCTCCTGATGGAGACGGTCGATTCCCTGCTCCGGAGGCGCCCGCGGCGTCCGAGACGCCATCGAGTTGAGCGGGCGGCGCCGCAGGCCGGCGATGTGTCAACGCGGAGGAGGAATGCTTGCGGTATCCGGAACACGTGAGAAACTCTCTGACGAAGCGGCTTTGATCTATGCGCGAGCGCGCCTCGGGAGGCGAGCCGCGGGTCGATGCAACCCCGCGGCGCGGCGCGCCGGCGACGTTGATCGGCCATGAACGGCCATGGACTGCCCGAAGCAGGTGGCCGGGAATAAGTACGTCGGCACAATACCGACGCGTTGGGGATTAAATGAGAATTGTTATGGTCGCGTCAAGCGGCGTGGTGTGTGATCTGAAGGAATATCGCGGAGAGGAACAATCTAACAAAAGCCGATCGATCAGCGACGCGAGTCTTGATACTTGCGCTACAGGCCATCCACGAACGGAGCGGTGGGTCAGAACCGGGGAGTCGTCCGATGAGTACACTGCCAAACGATCGATGATTGGAAAGATGGAGACGTTCAAGAGGAACTGCCCAGATGCTGCGACCGCGTGAGACGAGTCGAAGGGGGAAGTACCGGATGACGGGCGTGCTGTGTCTGGGCGCGCTGGTTGCGGTATCGGCCGGGTGCAACACGGTGCGCCGGAACCGGACGGAGATCGCGGCGCCGGCGGACGGATGGAACGCGCCGGCGGCGGTCGATATCGAGAACTTCCACGGCACGGTGACGGTCGTGGTTGATCCGACGCTGACGGAGGTGAGGCCGACGTTCAAAGCCCACGCATCGCTGTGGATCGAAGACGCGGTGAGGAAGCAGGCGATCGAATCGGTGAAGGTGCGGACGCGAACACTGGACCAGGAGGGCCGCGCGGTGTACTCGGTGCGCACGAGCACGACGTGGGGCGATCCGAAGCAGGTGTGGATCGACGTCACGCTGCGGATGCCGCGCTGTGACGGGGTGCGGGTGTTCAACCGAGGCGGGCACGTGCGGGTGTGGGGAGTCGGGGGCGCGATCCAGGTGGATAACGGGGAGTTCGCGGGGGGCGAGGGCGGGATCGAGATCCGGACGGATCAGGACATTGCCGATCCGGTGGCGCTGATCACATCAGAAGGGAACATCGTGTACCAGGTGGGGCCGGGTTCGACGGGGGAGTACACGCTCGACGCGCCCGACGGCGACGAGACGTTCGATTCCAATATCCTGCTGCCCGGGATGATCCACACGAACGGGTCGATCACGACGGCGAGCGTGGGGGCTCGCGACGGCACGCCGGCGGAGAACGCGGTGCTGCTCAAGACCGCCCGGGGCGATACGACGGTGATCTACATGAACGAGCCGATGAAGTATCGGCGGTGGGAGCCGTAGTCCAGCGGTTGGGTGAATCCCGTGAGATGTCGCGGGGCGGAGGGGACATCGCCGCAGGAGCGGGAGGGCTCAGAGTTCGTGTTTGAGGGCGAGGGCGAGGAACTCGTACTGCTCGGTGGAGTTGTAGACCTGAGCCGAGATGCGGACGACGCGTGCGCCGGGCGGGGCGCCTGCGGAGTGGATCGGCGCGGGCACGGGGTAGATGGGGACCTGGATGCCGTAGCGGCGGATCAGGACGTCTTGGAGGGGATCGTGGTATTTGCTCGGCGCGGGAGATGCACCAGGCCGCGCGGGCGGCAGCATGACGGCTGCGAGAGAGCCGATCATGTCGTCGGGGACGCAGGGTTCGACGCCGAGCGCGCGGCCAAGGATCTCTCGTCCTTTCAGGGCCATGTGGCGGTTGGAGCGCATGACTCGTTCCCAGTTCTGGCGAAGCGGATCGGGGGTTGAGGCGGAAGGGCCGGGGTGTTCCGGCGGGGCGTCGAGCGCGGCGCCGATTCGCGACATGAAGGTGACGGCGGCGGGGACGCTGAGCCACGCGCTGGGGTCGTTGGTCCCGATGTAGTCGAACTCGAGGCGGAAGCGAGAGCGGTCGGTGCGAGGTGAGTTGGCGCCGTGGGAGATGATGGTGGGGCGGATGAGGTGCTGGCGATCGGGGCGGACGTGCAGGAAGGCCGCGCCGTTGGGCGCGCAGACCCATTTGTGCAGGTTGCCGGTGTAGAAGGGGGCGCCGAGGCGGTCGATGTCGAGGGGGACCATGCCGGGGGCGTGAGCGCCGTCGATGAGGGTGTCGATGCCGCGGCGGTTCATCTCGCGGGTGACGCGTTCGACGGGGAGGACCATGCCGGAGGGGCTGGTGATGTGGCTGATCAGGACGAGCCTGGTGCGGGTGGTGACGCCGGCGACGATGCGGTCAAAGGCTTCGTCGGGTCCGGAGATCGGGAAGGGGAGATCGACCTTGACCACGTTGACGCCGAGGCGCTGGGCGGCCCACTCGACGACGTTGTTGCAGGCGTTGTATTCGTGGTTGCTGGTGAGGATCTCGTCGCCGGGCTGGAAGGGGAGGGAGCGGATGACGGCGTTGACGCCCATGGTGGCGTTGAGGACGAACCCGAAGTCGTCGGGGGCGCATCCCAGGAGCGGGGCGACGGCGAGTCGGGCGGCGTCGACCATGGATTCCATGAGTTCGACGTAGAAGCGGACGGGCTCGCGCTGGACGAGGAGTTGGAGTTCGCGCTGGTATTCGGAGACGACGAAGGGGACGGCGCCGAAGGAGCCGTGGTTGAGGAAGGTCACGTCCGGATCGAGGCGCCAGTGCGAGGCGAGCGGAGCGGGGCGGGGCGGAGTGGGGCGCGGCATGGGGGACGGTAGCGGGGGGTAGCGTGTTGGGGGCGGGTCAGTTTTTCTTGTAGCGTTCGCCGAGCATGAGTTGCCCGAGGAGGTCCTGGATGTGCATGCCGGCGCGGTCGATGCCGTGGCTTGGGATGTTGAGGGCGGCGAGGATGCCGTAGCCCAGGCCGAGGTGGATGAGGGCCCAGGCGGTGATCTCGGGGCTGAAGCGGGCGCTGACCTGGTGGCTTCCCTGTGCGGCTTCGACTTCCTTGCTGAGGAACTTGTGCAGGACGCTGATGTGCTCGATGAGGGCGCCGTGGATGGCGGCGTCTTCGACCTCGGTCATGGCCTGGATGATGACGCGGTAGGCGCCCTTGCCACCCTTGGTGACCATCGGGTTGGCGCGGATGAGTCGGCGGAGGCGTTCGGCGGGCTCGGGGGCGCTTCGCAGTTCGTGCTCCCAGAGTTTGATGGTCTGCTCGCTGGTGCGTTGGACCAGGGCGATGAACATATCGCGTTTGGAGGTGAAGTGGCGGTAGATGATGGGTTCGGTGACGCCGGCGGCCTTGGCGATTTCCGCGGTGGTGGTGCCCGAGTAGCCGTGCAGGGCGAACAACTGAGCGGCCTTGTCGAGCAGTTGCTCTTTTCGCTTGGCGGCGGGAAGTCGGCTCATGGTCCACGGCTCCGCGCGGGTCGCAGATTTGGGTTCGGTTCGGCATCCTTCGCGATGCTAGTGTACGCTCACATGTATCGGGTGCGGCTACCGGCGCGATTGACACAATTCTTGCGGGGCCGCGGAGTCGATCAGGCGGCGTGCGGGACGGCGGCGAGTCGGAAGCGCCATGCGAAGACGATCACGCCGACGAGGATCCATAGGGCGCCGATGTACGAGGCGCTGCGCACGGCGGGGTCGAGGACGGAGCCGACGACGGCGCCGAGTTGGCCCAGAATAAAGAGGATGGGGACCAGAGGAAACAGGGGCATGCGGAAGCGTCGTTCGGAGCCCGGGGGCGGCGTATCGCCCGCATGCCGGCGGCGCAGGACGAAGATGGATGCACCGGTGAGGATGAAGAAGACGCAGTCGATAAAGACCGCGCCGTTGAGGAGGTAGTCGATGCCGCCCTGTCCGGCGACGGCGATCAGGAGGATGGCGGGGACCGCGAGCAGGAGAATCGCGCCGGCGGGGGTGCCGAAGCGGGGGCTGAGGCGCGCGAAGGTGGCAAAGAAGCGACCGTCCCGGGCCATGCCGAAGATGAGTCGCGGGCCGGAGAGGAGTTGAGAGTTGAGGACGCCGAAGGCGGAGATGGCGACGGCGAGGGCGACGACGCGAGCGCCGAACCTGGGATAGACGGTGGCAACGGCGTCGGCGGCGAGGACCTTGGAATCCGCGACGCCTTGGATTCCCAGCAGCCGGAGATATCCCCAGTTGACGAGCATGTAGGCGGCGACGACGACCAGGACACCCAGGATGATGGCGCGGGGGACGTTTCGGTGCGGGTGTTTTACTTCGCCGGAGATCCAGAGCGCTTGCTGCCAACCGCCGTAGGCGAAGAGAGCGGGGACCAGCCCGGCGACGACGCCGGCGAGCGGGCGGGTCGATTCAAGTGTGGCGGCGACGGGGGCGGAGTCCGGCGGCGCCTTGGCGAGCAGTGCGGCGACGGCGGTAATGGCCAGGAGGGTGAAGACTTTGCAGGCGACGGTGAAGTTCTGGATGCGAGAGCCCCACTTGACGCCGGCGATGTTCGCCAGGGCGAGCAGGGAGATGAGGCAGGCGGCGATGGTGACGAGGCGCCAGCCGGTGACGGGCGTGAGGCCGATGGCGGCGACCAGGTGCTGGGCGCAGATGAGGGAGATGATGCCGATGGCGCAGGCCTGGGTGCCGGTGGCGTTGCAGAAGACGAAGAGAAAGGCGGGGAGGGGTCCGAAGCAGTCGCGGAGGATGTCGTACTGGGCGCCGCTGTTGTGGTAGCGGCCGCCGAGTTCGGCGAAGACGAGCGCGCCGCAGAGGGCGATGAAGCCGCCGATGAGCCAGGACGTCAGGGCGAGGGTGGGGTCGCCGGTGAGAGAGGCGATGCGGGAGGGGTTGAAGAAGATGCCGACGCCGATGATGGCGCCGATGACGACGCAGGAGGCGTCGGCGAGGCCGAGGACGCGCCGGGGGGCGCCGAGTGAGGGCGTGGGCTGCGGGTGCGGCGCGACTGGGAACTGGGTGGAGGCGTTGGAAGAGGCGGACATCTCGGGCAGCATACTGCGGCGCGATGCCGGCGGGGAGATATCCGATCGAAAAGCGAACGAGATTCTGACCGGCGTGGCGACAACATTTTTGTGTTGGCGGCTTGTCTGTTGCAACAGGTGCAACTTGACAAGCGTACCGTTTCTTGTATCCTAACACTCTGTACGTACAGAGAGGTGTGAGCGCGGCCGGAGTCGATATCAACCAACGTCCTCATGGCGACCGTCGAGTCGCCCGCATCATTCTGCGACGAGGCTGCCCGCACACCGACAACCTGACCGACCTCCCCCGGGCGGATTGATCATCCGGCCGCTCTTCAGCGTGACTCTGCTGAGCAGCGGAGATGCCCGGGAACACGGGGTCAACGTTGGCGTGCGGCGGGATCGGCCGGGCTTTCCCACAAGCCCCGATCGAAACCGCTTCATGATCAAAGGAGTTACGGAATCTGTGAATCTATCGTGTCCGCCCGAGGAGCGCGGACCGCGTGTGTCTTTGCACCCGCGGCGGACTGACTAGAGAAGTGTCAACGAATTTTGGAGAGCAATTCATGAAGCGTCGTGCATTTACCCTCATCGAACTCCTCGTCGTCATCGCGATCATCGCGCTGCTCGTGGGCATCCTGCTTCCGGCCCTGGGCAAGGCTCGCGCCTCGGCCCGCCAGATGAAGGACTCGACCCAGGTCCGCGGCATCCAGCAGGCCTGTGTCGTCTGGGCCAACCAGAACCAGGGCTTCTACCCGGATCCGGCCAAGATCGACGCCGCCAACACGACCGTCAACGCCGCCGCGGGTCAGGAGCAGAACAAGAACCGCACCGGCAACATCATGTCCCTGCTGATTTTCGGCGGCCACATCTCGACCGAAATCTGCATCAACCCGGCCGAGGCGAACACCGCCGCCGTCGCGCAGGACCAGGGCTATGAACTGGACAACCCGATGGGCGCCGTCAACCCGGCCAACGCCCTCTGGGATCCGCGCTTCGCCGGTGGCCCGAACGTCGCCCCGCAGGGTGGCTGGCGGACCACCCCGAATCAGACCAACATCTCCAACAACTCCTACGCGCACAACGTCCCCTTCGGCAAGCGCAAGGCGAAGTGGCAGGATAACTTCACCACGACCGAAGCCATCTGGGGCGATCGCGGCCCGCTCTACATGGGCACTTCCTACCCGGCGAGCGGCCGCTGGCAGCTCGCCACCGGCGCGGGCGGCACCGACTCGATCACGCTGCTGATCCACGGCTCGCGCAACTCGTGGGAAGGCAACATCGCCTACAACGACGGTCACGTGAACTTCGAGACCAAGCCGAATCCGGATGGGATCACCTACCGCCGCACGGCGGGCAACCCGCTCACCGTCTCGGACAACCTGTTCGTGAACGAGACCGATGAGCAGGGCGGCGACAGCGGTACGGGCGTGACCAACGGGCGTAACGCCTACCTCAAGGCCATTGAGAACGTTGTCACCGCCGGCACGAACGTGACTCTGACCTTCTGGCAGGACTAATCGTCGGACCCGACGCGGGAACCGCGTAACATTCTCAGATCAAAGAGCCGACCCCGCGGGAAGCCGCGGAGTCGGTTATTTCCTTGTGAGACGGGCGCTATCTCCTCGGGCAGGTGGCCCCGAACGTGCAGGCGCGTGCCACCGATCGCTGCATTTGAGCGATCGGTGTCTTGAGGAGTGCGAGGGGTGATGAACGAAGGCACCGATCGTGCAAGAGCCACGATCGGTGGCACGGGCGGGATTTTGAGGCAGGTGGCTCCGAACGTGCAGGCGCGTGCCACCGATCGCTGCATTTGAGCGATCGGTGTCTTGAGGAGTGCGAGGGGTGATGAACGAAGGCACCGATCGTGCAAGAGCCACGATCGGTGGCACGGGCGGGATTTTGAGGCAGGTGGCTCCGAACGTGCAGGCGCGTGCCACCGATCGCTGCATTTGAGCGATCGGTGTCTTGAGGAGTGCGAGGGGTGATGAACGAAGGCACCGATCGTGCAGAGCCACGATCGGTGGCACGGGCGTGATTTTGAGCGATCGGTGTCTTGAGGAGTGCGAGGGGTGATGAACGAAGGCACCGATCGTGCAAGAGCCACGATCGGTGGCACGGGCGTGATTTTGAGCGATCGGTGTCTTTGGCACCGCGAAGGTGAACGAAGACACCGATCGTGCAGAGCCACGATCGGTGGCACGGGGGCCGCCAGGCCGAGCACGAGCCTACCAATCCCGGAATCCTTTCCAGTGCTCCCAAGCGCGCACGGGCGGCGGGTCGCATTCGAGTTCGCCCGCACGCTCTCCCATCCACCATCGCACGCTCGACCAAGTCCATTGTTCGGCGCGCTCGACGAGTCCTCGGCCGACGGGATTCTGGTGGATGTAATGAACCGTCTTGCAGAACTCGGCCTCATCGCGCACGTTGCGGTCGAACCCGCCGCCTTTTTGCCAGAACCGAGCAGACCCCTCGGGCGTTGCGAGTCTTGCAAGGACCGGCGCGCGGAGCCGCCTCCAACGAGCGAGCACGCGATGGGCAACGCTCTTCTTCAGAAACCAGAGTGCTCGAGCGAGGGTGTCGTCGTCATTGGGCCGCAACAGGAGATGGACGTGTTCCGGCATTACGACCCACGCATAGAGATCGAATCTCATCGTGGCTCGGGCACGGGTGAGGGACTGCGCGAAGACATTCGCGATCTTTGCATTCGAGAAGAGTGGCAGTCGCCGCTGACACGAGAATGTGACAAAGCGAACCTGTCCCGGGATTTCGCGCCGGCGCATTCGCTTGCGGGTTGAGATCGCCGCGGTGTGTTCGGGCATGATGGCACGATATGAGAGAGCGGGCGCCGCCGCAACTCGAAGACACCGATCGTGCAAGAGCCACGATCGGTGGCACGGGGCAACTCGAAGACACCGATCGTGCAAGAGCCACGATCGGTGGCACGGGCAACTCGAAGACACCGATCGTGCAAGAGCCACGATCGGTGGCACGGGGCAACTCGAAGACACCGATCGTGCAAGAGCCACGATCGGTGGCACGGGGCAACTCGAAGACACCGATCGTGCAAGAGCCACGATCGGTGGCACGGGGCAACTCGAAG
>JBFWWU010000002.1:0-373442 GCA_050246015.1 Phycisphaerales bacterium | reverse complement strand
GGGTGGGGGGGGGCGGAGCGTTGGCGAGCGAGCGCGGCGCGGGGCCGACGACGAACGCGCGGGATTGAACGGGTTGCCCGTCGAGGGCCAGGCTCGCGACGCCGCGAACGATACGGGGGGCATTTGACTGAAGCCGTACGAAGACTCGAACGGTCGCGGGGGATTCGGGGTCGCGCCGGGCGCTGATCGCCGTAATGCCGAGGTTTTCGCGGAGCGAGATCGATTCGTCGTCGAGCGATGAAGGCGTGGGGCGCGAGGCGGGATCGACGCCGGGGGCGAGAATCGGACTCGGCCCGATCTGCACGTAGCGCACGATGGCGCGAGGGAGCGTGAGGTCGCTGGGCGAGTGAGGGAAAGAACCGTCGCTGAGAATGAAGAGCGTCGCCGGCTCGTCCTGCGGGGTCTCGTCGGCCGCGAGGATCGTGAGCCCGGCGACGACCTGAAGCGCCGCGACGAGGTTGCCGGGCTGGTCGGTCTGCGAGATCGATTCGATCGCTTCCCGGATGGCGGAGGCGTCGGAAGTGAAGCGAGTGCGCAGCGTGGGGGAGGCGGCGAAATCGACGACGCAGATGGATACGTCGTCGCGGGCCGCGCCCAGCAGCCGGGAGAGCCACGATCCGCCGCGGAGCGATTCGGCGATCCGCAGCGCTTCGAGCCTGGCCTGCTGCAAACGCGAGATGACGGGGGGGGTGGCGGCCGGGTCGCCCAGGGCGGTGTCGGCCCCGTCGCGCGCGTCCATCGACGCGGATCGGTCAATCAGAATGATGACCCGGCGCGTGGCGCCGAGCGGGTCGTCGGTCGCCGGTCGCGCCAGCGCCAGCAAGAGGGCGGCGAGGATGAGGATCTGAACAAGCAGCAGCAGGGAGAGCCGGATCCATCGAAATGGAGTGTTGACCTGCAGGTCCTTGACGGCGCGCTCCCACAGCAGCGTCGAGGTGACGCGCACCGTCCGTCGCCGGAGCTTGAGGAAGTAGTACAGGATCAGGAGGGGACACGCGATGCACGCGGCGATGATGGCGGGGATCGGTGTGAGGAACGTCACGCCGGATCTCCCAAGCGCCCCGTGTACCCGAGCGCGATGATGTACATCTCTTTCGAGACGCCGCGCGTGGCGTCGGGCTTGAACCCCTTGACATCGCGGAAGGCGGCACGGGTTTCGGCGAGCAGCGCGGGGTACTGCTCGCCTTCGAAGACCTTCATGGTGAGGTTGCCGCCGACCTTGAGAAGGGCGGGCAGAATGGTGAGGACGCGCCGGCAGAGTTCGACGGATCGGAAGTGGTCGCCGTCGCCGGTGGTGTTGGGGGCCATGTCGCTGATGACGGCGTCAAAGAGGCGGGCGAGAGAAGTGCCCGGAGAGGTCGCGGGAGCGGCCGGGGCCTGGAGGAGGGCGGTGAGCGCGGCGGGGTCGAAGTGGAAGACGTCGCCTTGGAGGGCTTTGGCATTCTGGGGAAGGGATACGTCGACCGGCTGCAGGTCGAGCCCGACGACGATGCCGCGAGCGCCGACGAGTTCGCTGGCGACCTGCATCCACGAGCCGGGGGCGCAGCCGAGGTCGAGCACGGCGTCGCCGCGGCGGAGGAGCGGGCGCTTCTGGCAGATCTGCTTGAGTTTGTAGGCGGAGCGCGCGGCGTACCCCTCGGCCTTTGCCTGCTTGAAGTACTTGTCGTGCAGTTGCCGTCCCTGCGCCATGCAGGATGCTACACGCCGACTGCGTGGCCAGCGTGCGGACGCCTGATCGGTTTCATGGCTCGGAGAGGGGTGCTCGGAGTCGTTCCAGCCGCGCCACCGCCAACTCAAGGGTCTGGCGCTTCTTGCAGAACGCGAACCGCACCAGCGGTGTGCCGAGGCTGGTATTGATGTAGAAGGCACTTGGAGGGATGGCCGCGACTCCGATCTGGCGCGTCAGGTGCATGCAGAACGCGACGTCGGCGGAGGTGGACGGATCGGATGGGAGCGAGCCCGAGAGTCTGTCATGTCCGGCCATGATGAAGTAGGTGCCCTGGCAAGGGAAGACGTCGAAGCCGAGCGATTCGAGCGCGCCGGCGAGGAAGTCGCGGCTGGAGCGATAGAGCGTCATGAGCTCGGCGACGTACTCCTGTTCACGCTGCAGCGCGACGACCGCGGCGTGCTGCATCGGCGTGCTGGTGGCGAACGTGAGGAACTGGTGGGCGGAGCGCACGGCCTGTGTCAGCGCCGGGGGCGCGATGGCCCATCCGATCTTCCAGCCCGTCAGGCTGAAGGTCTTTCCCAGGCTGGAAAGCGTGATCGTGCGCTCCGCCATGCCGGGGAGCGAGGCGAGGTGGATGTGCGGCCGGTCGCCGTCGAAGGTGAGGCGCTCGTACACCTCGTCGGTGATGGCGATGACGCCGTGCTGGATGCACAGGCTCGCGATGAGTTGGAGTTCGGCGCGCGAGAAGACCTTGGCGGTGGGGTTGTGCGGCGTGTTGAGGACGATCGCCTTGGTGCGCGGCGTGAAGGCGGCGCGAAGCTCGTCCTGGTCGAACTCGAAGGAGCGAATGTTCGTGGCCGGGTCGGCGCGGGCGTGGAGAGTCACCACGCGTGCGGCGGCGCCGGTCATCGCGACGCACGCCCGGTACGAGTCGTAGAAGGGCTCGAAGAGGATTACCTCGTCACCGGGGTTGCAGACGCCCAGCAGCGCGGCGGCGATGGCTTCGGTGCATCCGCTGGTGACGGTGACGTGGGTGTCGGGGTCGGCGGGGACGCCGCTGGACGCGGTGAAGCGCTCCGCGAGCGCGCGCCGGAGCGAGGGGATGCCGGACATGGGGGCATACTGGGCGTGCCCGTCGCGGATGGCCTTGATGGCGGCCTCCTTGACGAACTCGGGCCCATCGAAATCGGGGAATCCTTGCGAGAGATTGACGGCGCCGTGCTCGACGGCGAGGCGCGACATGGTTGTGAAGATGGTCGTCCCGAATGGCGCGAGCGACGTGGCGGGCTGGAAGGGCATGCCGAAGCGTAGTTGATCCGGCCAGTGAGCAGGAAACTCGTGCAACGCACGGACCCAAGAGTCGGTATGCTGACACCACCCCATGAACACCCACAGAACCTACATCCGACGTTCGATGGCCGCGGTACTGGTCCTGAGTGCCGGTACGGCGATCCCCGCTTCGGTAGGCACGCGCGCGACCGCGGGCCCGGCACGGGGCGAAGCACCCGGGTCGGCCGCGCCGACCAGAGCGGTCGCGGCGCCGAGTACCGGCCTCGTGCCCGACGAGATCTCGGCGCGGATCGAAACGCTCATCGTCGAGAGCGGCGGGAAGATCGCCGACGCGTCGTACGGGACGAGCAAGCAAGGCCGGCCGCTGCACGTGCTGCGGATCGGGGACGATGGGGGGGGCAAGAAGCCGGCGATGCTGATCGCGGCGGGGCTAAACGCGCAGCACCAGGTCGGCATCGACGCAGCGCTTGGAGTGGCCAGGCAACTGGCGTCGGGTGATGCGGGCGCTGCGCCGCTCGCGGATGTGTGTATCTATGTGATGCCGTGCGCGGATCCGGACGGGTACGAGCGGGAGCGCACGGCGACGGTCCGGCGCGATGGCGCGCGGAGTCCGGGCGAGTGGGACTCTGACTCGGACGGACGAATCGACGAGGACGGACCGGTGGATCTGAACGGGGACGGGTACATCACGGTGATGCGGGTGCCGGATCCGGGGCCTGCCTACGGGCTCGAAGCGACGGAGATGCGAGATCCGTCGGACCCGCGCGTGCTGAAGCGTCCCGATCGCAACAAGGGCGAGCGCGCGGAGTACGCCGTGGTGATCGAGGGGAAGGATCAGGACGGCGACGGGAAGATCGCCGAAGATGGCAGCGACGGGACCGACCTGTCGAAGAACTTCCCGTATCACTGGCCCGAGTTCCAGGATGGCGCTGGTTCGTGCGCGCTGTGCGAGCCCGAGACGCGAGCGATCGCGCAGTGGATCTTGAGCAAGCCGAACCTGGTGGGCGTGGTGGTCTACGGCCCGCAGGACAATCTCGTGAACATCCCCGAGGCGGGCAAGTTCGATCAGACCGGGCGCGTGACGACCGGGATCGAAAACGACGACAAGCCCGTGTGGGAGGAGATGGGCAAGTTGTTCAAGGATGCGACGGGCATGACCGGGGCGACGGCGGGCGATTCGGCGGGCACGCTGTACGGATGGACGTACGGGTTCCTGGGGATGTGGTCGTTCTCGACGCCGGTGTGGGTGCGGCCGGACCTGGTGAAGTCCGAGACGCCCCCGGCTGGCGAGGCGCGTCCGGGTGGAGGAGAAGGAGAGCGGCGCGGGCGCGGCGCGCCGGGCGGGAGGCCGCCGCGTGAAGGGGGTGAGGGGGAACCGGGGGCGGCGGCGGTGGGCGCAGGCGGGGCAGGGGGGGCGGGGGGGGCGGGGGCCGGCGGGATTTCGGACGCAGAGGTCACCGCGATGATCGAGCGGTTCCGGGCCGCCACGCCTGGGCAGCGTCGCGAGATGATGCAGCAAGCGATGAACCTGCCGCCGGAGGCGCAGGAGAAGTTGAGAGCGGCGGCGATGGCGGCGTTCGCGGGCGGGTTGCCTGAGGTGGCGCCCGCGCCCGCCGCGAGTGCGGCCCCGCCGTCGCAGCCGGCCGTGCCCGCGCCGACGGAGGGAGCGCGGGGCCCGCGCGGCGCCCAACCCGGCGGAGGGTTCCCCGGGGGCGGCCGCGGCGGGCGAGGGGGGCGCGGCGGATTTGGCGCTGGACCCGGCGGTGCCGACGGTTCGCCCGCGCGTGCGTCGGGCGGGCCGGCGTCCGATGCCGACGACGCCAAGTGGCTCAAATATTCCGACGACAAGCGCCAGGGCGCGGGCTTTATCGAGTTCAAGCCGTTCGACCATCCGCAGCTTGGGACGGTCGAAATCGGCGGGTGGGTGCCGGGGTTCAAGATGAACCCGCCGGAAACAGATGTCCCCGCACTGGTCGATCAGCAGGCGAAGTTCATCATCGAACTTGCGAAGAAACTGCCCAGGGTGAATGTTGACGAGCCGTGGGTGGAAGACTTGGGCGGCGGGCTGTGGCGAGTGGGGGTGCGAGTCTCGAATGAGGGTTGGATGCCGATGCGGTCGGCGCTGGCGCAGAAGGCGCGCCGACTGGCGCCGATGCGCGTCACCATGAACCTGCCCCAGGATTCGATCCTGGTCGGGCAGCGCTCGGTCCGGGTGACGAATCTCGCCGGCAGCGGGGGCGATCGGACGGTGGAATGGACGATTGTTCAACCGACGGGGGGGGACGTGGAGGTATCGATCACGACGCCGGAGTTCGGCGATCGGGCCCTGAGGATTGCGCTTCGCCCCGCGCCGAGAAAGCAGAAGGTGCCGGCGCCGCCCGAGGCGCCCGCGCCGGAGAAGCCTGCCGAGGCGGCGCCCGCGAACGAGAACGCACCGGGCCAGAAGGAGGGCCGCTAGATGAAGACTGGACGATCAAGGAGAGGGAGCCTGGGCGTGGGTCGATGCCGGATGGTGGCGCGGGCGGCGATGGTGGGCGTCGCGTTGATGCTGGGAGCCGCGGCGCCGGCGGCGCGGGCGCAGCAGGACATCCCGTCGAAGGTCCCGATCTCATGGAACCGGTACTACACGTACGCGGAGATGGAGCAGCAGGTCAAGGCGATCGCCGCGGCGTATCCGAATATCGTGCGGCTGGAGAATATCGGCAAGTCCGGGCAGGGGCGGGACCTGTGGGTCGCGATCGTCAACAACCCCGCGACCGGGCCCGACACGTCCAAGCCCGCGATGTGGATCGACGGCAACGTGCACGGGAACGAGATCCAGGCCGGCGAGGCGGTGGTGTATTCGCTGTGGTATCTCACCAAGGCGTTCGGCAACAACGAGCAGATCACCAAAACGCTCGACAACGTCGCGTTCTACCTGTGTCCGAGCCAGAACCCCGACGGGCGCGAGTATTGGTTCAGCGGGCCGAACAATCCGAGCAGTTCGCGCAGCAACCAGCGCCCGGTCGATGACGACGAGGACGGCGTCGCCGACGAGGATCCGCCGGACGACCTGGACGGTGACGGCTCGATTACCAGCATGTGGAAGGAAGACCACGTCGAAGGCGATTGGACGCGCTCCAAGACGGATCCGCGGGTGTTCATCCGGGTGAAGCCGGGCGAAAAGGGGGAATGGCGCCGCGTGGGTTCAGAGGGGATCGACAACGACGGCGACGGGCTGATCAATGAAGACGGCCCGGGCGGCGATGACATGAACCGGAACTGGCCCAGCGACTGGCAACCGGACTATGTCCAGAATGGCGCCGGCGAGTTCCCGTTCTCGAACCCCGAGCCTCGGGCGATCGGCGCGTTCATCCTGGGGCACCCCAACATCGCCGGCGTGCAGTCGTACCACAACGCGGGCGGGATGATCCTGCGCGGCCCGGGCGCGTCGTACCGCGAGAACACCTACCCGTTTGATGATCGCGCCGCGTACGACGAGATCCAGCGCGTCGGCGAGCAGATGCTGCCGTATTACAAGGCGATGGTGATCTACCGCGATCTGTACACCGTGCACGGGGGTTTCGTGAACTGGACCGCCGAGGGGCTGGGGATCTTCTCCTTCACCAACGAGATGTGGAACGACAACAAGTACTTCTACCGCGAAGGGGGCGACGAGACCGAGCGAGACTGGATCTGGCGCGACCGGATCAACTTCGGTCAGGTGTTCAAGGACTACACGGAATATGAGCATCCCAAGTGGGGGAAGGTGCTCATCGGCGGGCCGAACAAGTGGGCCAGCCGGGTGACGCCGACGTTCATGCTGGAAGAAGAACTGCATCGCAACTTCGCGTTCACGAAGTACCACGCGGACCAGATGCCGCTGATCAAGGTGGATCGGGTCGCCACGGAGCGCGTGGCGGGGACGGCGGACGTGTGGATGCTGACCATCGAGATCAAGAACGAGAACCTGATTCCCAGTCGCAGCGGCATCGCGCGGAATAACCGCATCGGCCACGCCGACATCATGACTTGTCGCGGCGCGGGCGAACCCGAGGGGCAGGCATCGTCGCGGGTGCTCGCGGCCGGGACGCTCTCGGACTGGAACGACAAGCAGCCGGGGCTGGTGCGATTCGAGCCGTGGCGGCTTCAGATGCACTCGGGCGTGCCGAGCAAGGGGCGCGTCATCGTGCGGTACTACGTGAAGGGCAATGTGGGCGATGAGTTCGTCGTTCGCTACCAGGGCCAGAAGATCAAGACGCTTGACACGAGCGTGAAACTCGCCGAGCCCGCGAAGTAGGCGGCCAAGCGAGTTCGGGCGAGTTCGACGGATGACCCCGCGCGACCGCCGGAACACGCGCGCGCTGCATGCCGGGCGGGACGTATTCTGCTCCGGTTAGGTATGCGGTTCCCGCGAGTCATGGAATTGTGTGAGGGAGTTAGCCACTCGCCCGGGCGACGGCGCATGGATGGCAGCGGCATGGGTGCCGCGGTCACACACACCCTCAAACCCGTACTTGAACACAGGAGATTCACTCAATGTCCACGCGGACCCTTGCTATCGCTCTGCTCGCAGTTTCCGGTCTGGCCCTTTCCGCTCAGGCGCAGGTCAACGTCGTCTCGGCAACGGCCCTGGCCCGCGCCACCGCCGGTGACGGCTCGGGCAGCACGGAACAGACCTCCACCAACACCTCCAGCGCCAACCTCAGCGCCTCGCGCAACTTCGCCAACAGCGGGCACGTCGATGCCCACACCCAGTGGGGGCTTTCCAACTGGATCCTCAGCGGGTCATTCAACGCGCATTCCTTCGCGCAATCTCAGTTCGAGGCCGGCTGGGCCGACGTCTCCACCGTCGTGGACTTCGATGCCGGCACCGACCTGGATATCGAGTACACCGGCGGATTCTCGCTCAACTCTCCCGGCGGCTCGATCGATCTTGACGTGCGCAACCGCGTCACCAACGCCTATGTCGTGGGTGGCAACTTCCCCAACCTCGTGCACGTGGCGGCCGGGCAGTACCGGCTGAACCTCAACGGCTTCCTCCCCTACGGCGACATGAGCGGTTCCTACTCCGTCGAGTTTCACCCCGGCAACGATCGGTGCGAGTTCGCCCGCGTCGTCGGCAACGGTGTGCACTCCGGAAACACCGCCCACGCCACCAACGACGGGCAGGCGACCTGCGGCACGTCCAACCTGACGCCCAGCGTCTGGTACAAGTACACCGCGATCGCCAGCGCCCCGCTCACCATCTCCACCTGCGGGTCATCCTTCGACACCGTCCTCTCGGTGTACGACACCAACTCCTGCCCCAGCGGCACCGGACTCCAGGTGCAGTGCAACGACGACGCCCCAGCCGGGCAGGGCTGCGGGGTGCGCGACAGCCTCCTCACCATCAACGCCGTCACCGGCCATACCTACTACATCCGCCTCTCCGGCTTCGACGAAGCGATCGGCGACTACGTGCTCAACGTCGGCCCCACCAACGATCGCTGCGCCGACGCGATGGCGGTCACCGAGGGCACGTACCCGTTCGACAACCGCCTCGCCACCACCGACGGCCCGACGCTCGCTCAGTGCTCCAACAACGGCGCCGACATGCAGGTCAACGGCGACCTCTGGTACGTCTATACCCCGGCCCAGTCCGGCGCCGTCACCATTGACACCTGCGGCTCCGGGTTTGACACCAAGCTCGCCATGTACATCAACGCTCCGTGCGAGGGCCACTCGACGTATGTCGGTTGCAACGACGACGGCTGCTCGCTCCAGTCTCGCATGGCGAACATCCCCGTGACCGCCGGGTTTGACTATTACATCCGCGTTGGCGGGTACCAGACCAATCGGGGCACGGGCGACCTCCACATCGATTTCATCCCGCCGTGCGCCGCCGATTTCAACCACGACGGCATCCTCAACTCACAGGACTTCTTCGACTTCCTGACCGCGTTCTTCGCGCAGGCCCCGTCGTCTGACTTCAACAGCGACGGCGTCAGCAACTCCCAGGACTTCTTCGACTTCATCGCCGCCTTCTTCACCGGCTGCTGAACCGAACCTTCCACGCCTGTTCCGTTGAAGGGCGAACGCCAACCCACCGCGCGACTCCGGCTTGCCGGAGTCGCTTTTTCGCGTTCATCCAAAGGCTGCTCACTTCCCGCAGTGGATTTCTGGGGTAGCATCCGCGGAAGGTGCACGCTTCGCGGGAATCGTCGAAGAGCCCTTGTTTTGCTGAGGTTTCGCAAGCCGACGCGAGCGAACGCGAAGGGACTGCAAAACCGGAAAGTGGGCGATACTGGATTCGAACCAGTGACCTCATGCGTGTCATGCATGCGCGCTAGCCAACTGCGCCAATCGCCCGAAATCGATGTCTCCGAGTTCTCCGCCGACCGCGCTTGTCGATCGGCTCGGCATCAAGTATATCGGCCTCGTCGGCGCTGACCACATCGGGGCGAGGCGCCGGACCATACCGGGAGGCCAGACCGCCGGCCCGAGCGGGGCGAGCGTGTCGCGCTGTCGCACTCTGTGCGGAAGGCCCCAGCGCCGAACTATCGCGTGGATGTCCAGGTCCCCTGTCTCCAGAAGGGCTTGGCGGCATCGACGTCGTAGGTCGCCGCGAGGTCGCCCGCGTCCAGATCGCGCAGCGGCGCGCCCCCGTCGGTGAACAACTGGGCGGCCCACGAGCGCTGCGTGCCGGCCAGCAGGGCCGACTCAACGCGCAACTGGTAGATCAACTCGACATCGGTCAGCCGGACTCCGGGCGTGCCGCGGCAGGTGTCGCACAGGGTCATCTGTCCGTTCTTGCCACCCGATGGAACGGCGCGCCGGTTCCGGCACTGCGGGCAGACCGGCCAATCCCGCCGCGAGCGCTCGATGAACGACTCGATGGAGAACATGGTTCCGCGCGACACGTCCACCTGTCGGAGCAGGTCGTAGACGCCCGGCTTTTCGAGCAGCGTCTCGGCGCGGCGCGCGTCGCCCGCGCGGCACAGCCCCAGCACGCTCGCGGCGTCGAGGCGGATATCCACCGGCGCCTCGCGCGGGGCCGTCGGCGCCGCGCTTGCGTCCGCGGGTCCAAAGCCGAGCGGCTCGCTGAACGACTGCGCCAGCGCCAGCAGCCAGCGACGCTCGTCATCACGCGTCGCGATCGACGCCAGCGCGAGGCACACGCTCGTCGGCAGCGTCGGCACGCGCGTCGCGACGTCCGCGCGCTGGTTCAGTTCATACGCCAGCACGAATAGCCGGCGCGCGAGATTCACAGATTCCACGTCGCCGGCTTCCGACGCGACCTCTTCGGCGAGCAGGAAGTACCCGATCGGCTGCTCCGGGGCGAGCGCCGAGAGCGGCGCGCTCCAGGTGCGCGCCGCATCAGGCCCGGCGCTGGTAGAGGCCGGCTCGGCCGGCTGGAGCGTCGGCGGGTCCACCGGCTGCGCCCGGGGGCCAGCAGAGATCCCCGCGAGCGCTCCCAGAAGCACTGCCCCCGCGGCAAATGCCAGAGCCCGGGAGCCGCGCCGTCCGCACCGGAGCAAACACGCCCGCTTCTTCATGGGGACACCTCGAACCTGACAAGCCAGAGGCGCAGCATCGCGCGCTCGACGATCATGAGTTGCTCAAAGACATGCGTTGCTTCACGCCGCGCCGACGTCAGGTCTTGCACCACTTGTCCCGTGTCACGTGCGCCGTTCCCGGGCTCGGCCGACACGACGTAGGCCATGAGTTCGGCGATGCTCACCTGGTCCGCCGCGAAGCGCTGGATCGGGCCCGACGCCAGCGACACCCGTCCGGCGTAGCGGCGATCAATGGCTTCGAGCGAGACCGGCGCCATCGGGTTGGGGCTGACGGCCTCGGCGGATCGGCGCCACTGCCGCCACAGGGCCGCCGACGCATTGGCGCCGCTCTGGGCGTCGAGCGCCGCATCATCGGAAGGAGGTTCGAGCCCGGCCCGGGCGGCGTAGGACTCGAAGACCAGAGAAGCCAGGTCGTTGACCGCCGCCTGATCCCCGTTCTGCGCCATGAGTTCCAGCAGGCGCTGCACCAGCGCCCGCCGGGCTTCGTATTCCCACGCCGGGTCGGTCGCCCGCGGGAGCGGCTCGTGCACCACGTTCTCGATCATCCGCGAGACCGTTGAGTACTTCGGCGCCCGCGGCAGGGTTTTCAGCAGCCCGTTCACGATCACGGGCAGGTGCGAGTACTTCAGCACGACGCGCTGCGCCGCGGAGCGAACCTCCGACGGCGTTTCCAGGCACGCGAGTTCGACGAGCAGCTCGGCGTCTGCTTGACCGATGGGATCCGCGCTCTCTTCCAGTTCCCGCAAGCGCTGCAGGCGCTCGGGGATGCTCCGACCGGCCGACAGGTACGCCGCCAGCCAGCGCCCATCGCCTTCGCTCTGCACGAACGCCGGCTGCGGCGGGCGGGGGGCGCCGGTGACGGTGCCGATCGTCCCGGCGCGGGCCGTGTCGGCGGCGACACCCGCGTTCTCGACCATGCCCGCGACCACTTCGACCTCACCTCGCCACAGTTTGGTCGCCGCCTCGTTCAGTTCCGCCAGACGGGCGGCGCACTCGAGCCAGGCGATCTCTCCGTCCAACGATTCGCTGCGAGCGATTTCGGCGCGGGCCGCCTCGATCCATTTCGTGGTGGTCTCTCCAGCCGGCCCGACCCCGGTCTCGCCCCAGGCCTTGACGTATTGCCCGCGGAGGCGCTCGCGGTCCGAGCCGCTCGCGCCGGACGAAAGCACCATCATCGGATCGACGCCCTCGGCGGCGGACCGCGTCGCGATCACGCCCGTCAGTGTTTGCAGATCGGCGATGCTCACGCGCTCATCCTTGAACCAGGCCAGCAGTCGAGCCCGCGCCGGGCCTCCTTTGCGCCATTTGATCTCGGTGCCCAGTTCCCCGATGGCCTCGAAGACGAACTTGTCTTCCCGAGGTTCCGGGGCCGACAGCAAGACCTGCTCAAGCCCCTCGGCGAGCAATCGTTCGCGGAGATTGGCATCCGCGCCCGCGATCGCCGTCACGGCCTCGATCCAGGGCGCCAGCGGCGCGCCCGAGGTAAGCGGTGCCTCCTTGGTCCGGGCGCTGGCCGTGTGCCACCGCAGCAGTGCCGCCGGGATCCGTCGCAGCGCCGGGATGGCGCCGCTCTCGAACTTCGCGTCCAGCCGCGGGCGGTCCGCCCCGATCGCCGCCGACAGCGCCGCTTCGATCGCGTTCGACACGTTCGCCGGCAACTCTCGCTCGCGGCTGGCCCGCGTCAGGAATCCCGCCGCCCACACGGATGGCCAGATGTCCCCGGGTCCGATCGTCGCGTCGCGTGTTTGACTGTCGGGCAGTTGCCGGACCCCCTGGATGATCGGCGCGATCGCCGACTCCGCCGCACTCGGCGCGCCGGCGATCGCGTAGAGGTAATCCACGACCGCGGAATCCGCCGCCAGCCGCTGCTGTGGATCGAACCGGCACCATCTGGACATCAGCGATTGCAGCGCGCCCAGGAACTTCGGCAGCGATTCGTCGGGTGCCGAACGGGCCTGGGAGGCCGCGTCGCGCAGCGTCCGAACGACCAGCAGCGGATCGACGTATCCATCCTCGCGTGCGTTTCCCGTTGCCGCTGCTTTTCCCGTCGCCGGCGTGGCTTCAGGATCGGGGTCCGTCGCGACGCTTGCCGGCAAACCACTCGGCGGCGCGAACGTCGGCGCCCCGGTGGTTCCGGGCGGCGGAGCGTTGGGCGCCGTTTGTCCCGTTGCGGGCGCCGGCGGCCTGGTACCCGATCCCGCATCCACCAGCAACATCACGAGATACACCGTCAGCCCGATCAGGACGACGAGGGCGCCGCCCGCTCCGAGCACAAAGTTGCGGATGTAGCGGCGTGCTTGGGCGTCGTGCCAATCCTGCAACTCCGATTCGCTTGTCGCTCCGCCCTCCGGTGGGCCAGCCGGGTCGGAGGACGCGGGCGAGTGTGGCCGCGCCCCCGCCTGGCCCGCCGCTCCTGCGCGCCGCGCCGAAGCCGGCCGCCGGCGCTTGGCCGCGAGATGTTGCAGCGACTGCGCCATCGCCGCGCTGCTGAGGCCTCGGGCGTGCGCGATCGCGGCGAGCCGCTGGATCGACCGCTGGTTCCACCCCCCGTACATCGCGAGCGTGAGGATCGCGTCTTGTTCCAGGGACGTGGCGCTCGGCGCGGATGCCCCGGCGTCGCTGGCGGACCCCTCCGGCATCGAGACCCCCAACCGCGCCAGCACGTGCCGCCGGACGTTCTTGTCCAGCAACTGCGCCGCCGCCGCGTGCAGGGCCAGACGTACCTCGTCGGCCTCGGGGGTGTCGCCCTCGGCGTGCTGCGAGACCCGGTCAAGCTGCCGCTCGAGCGACACCACGATCTGCTCGTCCGTGCACGATTCGGGGCTGACCCCCAGGAGCCCCAGCGGGCCCATGAGAAGCGCCTCGCGCCCCAGGAACTTTTCGATCGGGGATGTCCGCGGTCCTCGCGGGGATTGACTCATCGCTCACCCCCGTTCGGCGCGGGGGGCGACTTGGGCTCGGTCCCGGACGGCGCCGGTGCCGCGGGCATCCCAAGTGCTCGCTCGAGGTCCTTGATCTTGGCGCCCCAGGGCTCCGGCCCGTACGCAGGGTACAGCACCGTGTGCTGCTGCAAGACGGCCCGCGCCCGCCCCGGGTCGCTCGCTGCGAGCAGCCGCATCGAGTGATACCGCGCCTCGAACCATGCCCCCGAGCCCTGCGTCAATCCGCTCAGAAGCGTGCGCCAGCAGTCCAGCGCGGTCGCGACATCTCCGGCGGCTTCGCTGGTGCTGGCGACGCGCCGGAGCGGCTCCTGGGCGTTGGGAATGACCCCGAGCAGTTTCTTGTCCAGTTCGAGGCTCAAATCGCGCATCGCGCTGTCCCCGGCCGACTCGAAAAGTTCAAACGCGGCGCGGGAGACATGCAGGTACAACGTGCGGTTCGATGGGTCTTCGAGCGCCGCGCGCCCTCCTTCTTTCACGCGCGCGATCAGCCCCGCCCCCGCACGCACCACTTCTCGCGCCGCCTCCGCCGTGTCGGCGCCGCTCTCACGGGCGCGCTGGTACCGCTGGGTCGCGCGCCGGAACATGTGCTGATCGGCGGCGAGGGAGTACGGTCCCCCGGCGGCTCTCAACTGCTCTCCCAGCGCCGCCGCGGCGCTCCCGTCGTCCTTGGCCAGCGCGATCTGGAATCGGCGGAAAGTCAGTTCGTGTTCGTATGCCGAGAGGTCGATCGTGAACGTCGCCGCCACGGTGCGCAGCGTCTCCAGCGCCGCTTCGGCGCGCGGCACGTCCGGGGTCGCGACGCTCAGCAGCGCGTCGAGGATCTGCCTGACACGGATCACGATCCGCTGCGCCGCTTCGGCGGCCTCGGCTGCCCCCCCTTCCAGCGCGGTCCGTCGGTCCAGACTCAGCGCCTCCTCCGCGACGCCGACGAACCGCATCGCCGCGAAGTCGTGATCCCCCGCGCTCGCCGACCGGTACTGGTTGTACAGCAGGCGTGCGGCGTGCTGCCGGCTGGGCGCGTACATGGGCGAGTCCTTCGCCACGCCCAGCAGGATCTTGATCGACTCCTCGGGGTCCAGCACGCCCGTCATGGCCCGGCGGATGAGGAGCCTCGCCGCCCGCTCGCCGTCCGGATCGGACTGCAGAAACAGCGCGGCGGCTTCGTCCCGAGCCTTGGTCAGCGACGCGTCGCCGCTCTCCACCGCCTTGTCCAGCGCTACCACGGCGAGCCAGAGCGCCTCGCTGGCTTGCTTCTTGTCGGTCGTGAGGGTCGCGGTCTCATGGAACCGCTGGGCCGCCTTGCTCAGGTCGCCCGCGTAGTACAGCGCCAGACCGGCGAACAGCGACGCCTGAGCCCGTTCGGTCTTGAACGAATCGGCGTCCGGCTGCGACACGGCGCCTTCGAGCAACACCGCCGCCTCGCGGTATGCCTTGATTGTCTCTTCTCGCTTGGCCGGTGTTTCCGGACCGGCCGCCGTCGCCTGCTCCGCGTCCGTCCCCGACGGGTCCGTCGCCACCTCGGCCTTGTGCAGGTCCCGCGCCGCCTCGTACTGCTGAAGTCCGCGGACGTGGTACACGATGAACCCGGTGTCCCCGATCGGCGCCGTGCCGTAGCGCTTCACGAGATCAAGCACCTGCGCCAGTTCTCCTTGCGCGACCAGGTCGCCAAAGGCGATCGCCGAGAGCGGCTCGATGAGCTCGCGCGAGAGCGACTTGTCGGCTTCCAGCGTGACGATCGCCAGCAGCCGGGCCGCTCCCGGCGACAACCGCGCGACGTTCTCCCCGTCGCCCGAGCGGTCGCTGTGCCGCTCCAGCCGGATCAGCCGTTCCAGGTCCGCCCAGCGTCGTGCGTCGGAGAGGATCGTGATGCGCCGCGAAAGCAACTGGGGCTTCACGCTCTCGGGCAGATCCTCGGCGTTCTCGACTTCTTCGAGCCATCGCAGCCCCAGTGTCTCATTGCCCCGCAGCGCCGTCGCCAGACCGCACCCGATCGCGGCCCGGGCGATGTGCTCGTATTTCAGGAGTTCCTTCGGCAGCCGCTCGATCGACGCGATCCGGCTCCCGCTCGAGTTCAGAAGCCACCCGAAGTCCTTCATCGCGTCGGCGGCGGGTTCGTCCGCCCGGGTCAGCAGCGCCAGGTAATACGCGCTCCACCCCGCGTAATAGAACGCCTGCGACCGCGCCCGCTGCGCGTCGGCCAGTTCCTCCACCATCTTGTCCGTGAAGTCGCCCTTTTCTTCCAGCGTCTTGAGGTGCTCGGCGCGCCGGTTGGCGCGGGTCCCGATCTCCTCGAGTTGCGGCTTGAGCGCCCGGAGTGACAACTCCGCCTCGCTCACCTCCGCCGGCGTCGCCAGTCGGAGTCGATGCCGCTCGATGATGTCCTCCGCCTGCAGATACAACGCCTTGTTCAGCGCCAGCCGAAGGTCGTACGTGTCGGCCTCGGGAACCGTGCGCAGCAACTCCCGGCTGCGGTCCTCCCACTTCTTTCGATCATCGGGCGTGGATTCGTCGCTCAGGAGCCGCACGTACAGCCTTCCCAGCCGCTCCGCCATCTGTACGCGTTCCACCCCGCTGGTCTTGGCGATCCGCTGGGCCAGGTCTTCGGCCTGAAGCCGCATCAGGCCCAGTTGCTCCAGGTACGCCGAGACGATCTGATCCGGCGGCACCGCGCTGGTCTCGCGCGGGCCCGGGTCGCTCTGCGCCCAGATTGGCCCGGCCCCGGCGGCGCACGCCGCAACCACGGCCGCGATCGCGCCGGCCCGCATGCCCGGGGTCCACGTCTTCTGATTGGCGCTAGCTCGCCGGCACATAGGTAATTCGACTGAACCCCGCATCCTTGCACGCTTGCAGCGCCGCCGCAGCCGCCTCCACCCGCGCCCCGTTTCGGACCTTTACAAACACGCCGCTCTCCTTCGGCAGCGACCGGAGGATCGTCGCCAGCGCGTCCTGATCCCGCATCAACCGCTCCCCCAACTTGTACAGTGCTGATCCGTCCGGCGCGGCATCAACAATCACGATCTGCGGCTGCAAATCCGCCGCCTTCCCCGCCGCACGCTTCTCGACCTGCAAGGCCGCCGTCAACTTCGATTCCCCCACCGTCATCGACGACGCCACGAGGAAATAGATCAGGAGCAGAAAGACGACGTCGATCAGGCTCGTCAGCGGCAGATGCCCCAGGTGCGCCGTGCTATCGCGCCGGCCCAGTCTCATGGCGTCCCTCCCGGATTGCCACCCGTCGGCTTCTCGCCCCCCGGGTCCTGCGTCCCGAGACGCCAGTTCCGAACCTTCAGGCGGATCAGTTCATTGGCGACCTCGTTCAGGAACCGCGCCGGCGCCACCCGATCGGCGCGCACCAGCACGTCCACCGCCGCCGCGTCGCCTTGTCGCGCGATCTCCGCCTGGATCGCCCGGGTCAACTCTTCCCGCGTCACGGCGCGAGACTCGATCATCGCCCGCCCGTCCGCGTGGACGTCGATCACCAGTTCCGCCGGGACCTCTGCCTCGGCCTCCTCGCCCGACTGTTTCGGCAAGTCCATCGGCGATCGCGCCATCGACGCGAACTGCGACGTGAAGAGGAAAAAGATCAGGAGTTGCATCACCACGTCGATCATCGGCGTGAGATCAAACGTTCCGACTCCCTTGCGTGACGCCGCCGACAACTTCATGCGCCGCGTCCTCCGCCGCCGGCGGCGGCCCCGCCCGCCCCCGGCATTCCCGAGGGCGTCGGCCGAGGAGCCGGACGCGAGGGCGGCCGCGCGCCGGCCGCGCCCGTCGCGGCCCCACCCTGTCCCACCCCCTCAACATCCCCCATGATCTCTTCCATGATCGCGCCGACCTCGCTGGTCAGCCGATCGATCCGGTTGCGGAAAAAGGTGTACGCCGCCGTGCACGGAATCGCGACGATCAGCCCCTCGACCGTCGTGATGAGCGCGATCGAGATGTACCCGGCCAGTTCGAACGGCTTGGCCGTCCCCTCGGTCGTCGCGATCGTCTCGAACGCTCCCACCATGCCCACCACCGTGCCCAGCAGCCCCAGCATCGGCGCGACCGTACCGATCAGCCCGAGCCCGTCGGTCGAGCGGTGCAGCCGGGTTGATTGCTCCTGCCCGGCTTCCTCCAGCGCGGTGCGCAGTTCCATCAACCCGAACGGTGACCGCAGACACCGGTCAAGCGCCGCCCCGAGCACTCGGGTCAGGTAGCAGTCGTTGACCTCTTCCTTGCAGGCCCGCACGGCTCCCGCCACGTCCCCGCCGCGCAGCAGCCCCCGCACGCCCACCACGACCTCCGGTGGCGCCAACTTCACACGCCGGATCTGGAACAGGTGCATGATCGTCAGCCCCACGGCCACGATCGACAGCAGGATGATCGTGTGGCCGATCCATCCTCCCGACTTGATGTGGTCCAGCAGCGTCTTGCTGTTCTGGTCCGACGCGGCTTGCGCCAGGAGCATCGATGTGTCCGCCATCCACTGCATCGTGTTCATGAGTTCCTTTCACCGCACATCGCGCGTTCGCCGCGCCCGCCATCGCCGCGGCGTCGTTCATTCCGCCGGTTCGGGCTCCGATTCCTGGCTATGTGGCGCCACCGCCTTCACGCTGCGCACCCGTTCCAGGTTCACGCCCGGGTGCCGCGGGAACCGCAGCAGCAGTTCGTGCTTCAGGACCCCCGACCCGCTCCGGTCTCCCAGGTCGGCCAGCGTCGCGATCCCCTCCGCCAGCGCGAGCCCGGCCAGGTACGGCTGCTCGGTCCCGAACCGGGCGGGCAGGTGCATCAGTTCGATCACCCCCAGCACGCGCGCGTTCTCGTCGGATTCGCGGACCATCGACTGCCCGATCGCGAATCGGCACCAGGCTTCCACCCAGCGCGGGATCTGCGACGTGCCTTCCGTCAGCGCCGTCGGCTTCGCCGCCGCCCGTTCGATTCTCACCCGCAGACGTGCCCGTGCATCGACGCGCACGGCGTCATCGCCGAACCGGGCCGCCAACATGTCCCGCACCAGCGCCGCGCCGGGTGTCTGGGATGACGAGTCGCCGCGGATGAGTTCCGCTTCGCTCGCGCTGGCCGCGCCCCCGGCGCTCAGTTTCGCCGCCAGCGCGTACAGCGAGGCGAGTTCGCCCGCCGGGCCGGGCTCGAGTTTCAGTTCGGCCCACGCCGCCGACGCGGCAAGTGAATCCAGCGCCGCTCCCGCCAGCCACACGGGCGGGAGCGATGGAGACAACATGTACCGCGGATCGATGAATACGTTCCCTCCGCCTCCAGCGCGTGAGTTGTCGATCGTCCCCCCCACCCAGACGGCGCCCGCCTCGTCCGACTTGGGATGCGCCGCCAGCGAGTAGAGCCAAGGGAGCACCGCGGTGGCGACCGCGCCGCGTGCCGCGCGACACCGCGCCAGGCCCTCGCACGCCATCGCCGCCGTCGGGCCGCGCTGACCCCGGTATGCCCGGTACAACTCTTCGAGCAGCGGCTCGGCCGCGGGCACGTCCCCCCGGCGAAGCCGCTCGGCGCTTCGCCACGCCTTGTTGCCCGTTTCGGCGAACGCCTCGGCCTCCGGCGCTTTGGGTCCGATGACCCGCTTGACCCGATCCCACCCCACGAGCTGCGCGCCGCCGCTGCCTTCCACCAGCACGCCGGCGGCGGACACCTCCAGCACCCGCTCGCCCATCATGCCCCCCGCGCGCCGCAGTTCGACCTGCGCCTGCGCGGGCAGTACGCTCGTCATCGCGAGCAGCGCCGCCGCCGCCAGCGCCGCGGCGCGTCCTCGGCAATCACCCGTCCACGCGTTGTCTGCTCCGTTCTTCAGCGCGGGCTCCTCGACAGCGGCACCGCGACGAAGTCCCCGCCGGATTCCTCGGCGATCTTCTTCATCAGCACTTCCACGTTCTGATCCTGTATGTCGAACGCGATGCAGTGGATCGCCACCCGCTTCCCCCGCTTGTTCATGTTCCCCACCAGGTGCGCGACCTCCGGGTCAAACAGCCCATCGGTCATGAAGTAAATCGCGTCGGGGCGCGGCTTGAGGTCGAAGGCCTTCTGAAACGACGGAAGCGGATTGGTCCCCCCGTACGCCGGCAGGTCCTTGATCAGTTCTCGCGCCCACTTCTTACCGGTATCCGACGCGAGCGTCCACTTGTCCTTGTTCCCCAGCAGCGTCGCATCACTCGAGAACGGGGAGACAAAGAACTGCATGTGTTCCAGCAACGCATCGATCGACTCGATCAACTCGATCTTGAGCGAGTTCAACTTCGATCCCTGCATCGAGCCCGAGATGTCCACGACGTACGCGAATCGCGTCCCCGCGGCCTCCACGCCGAAGAACTTCGCCGCTCCGCCCCCCGCTCCGGATTCGCTCAGCCCGCTCACCCCGCCGATATCCCCGCCCGCGCCGCTCATGCTGTCGGCGATGTCCCCGATCGCCGCGCCGATGGAGTTCTCCACGGCGGGCAGGTTCCCCTCCAGCGCCTCGGGCGTGACCGCCGCCTCACTCACGTCTCCGACACTGGGCGAACCAGCATCCATCGCCGCTTCTTCGATCGCCCCAAGTTCCGCCTCGCTCATGATCGCCATGTCGATCTCGCCCGCCTCGCGCCCGGTCGAGCCGCCCGCGTGCGCGACCCCCAGCGTCCAGATCGCAGCGAGAAGCAGGAACAGCAGGTGTAGCCCGACCGACAACGCAAAGGCCGTCATCGATCCGCGGATGATCCACCGCTTGATCTTCCTTCCCAGCGGTTCTTCGGGCACCGCCAGTTCTGATTGATGCAGCGCGAAGCCCCCCGTCCCCGACCCCGTCGGCACGCCCGCCCCGCGCGACATCGGCGCGCCCGGCACCGGGGCTGAAGCGGGTGCGGCGGCAGGTCGATGCGTTCCGTTTCTCGCCGGTGGCGTGGGCATGGGTCCTCGTGGCAGACTCTCTCTGGAGCCTCTGGAATAGTACGGAATCGGGCAAACCTCCCTGCTTTCCGCGAAACCGGCTTTTTCCTACCCGTTCCGGTGTTGTTCGCGGGCCAGATTTGCGCGTTTGGTGGCGCTCCGGACCGCGTGCTCCGCAGAGCAATCTCTTCGCAGGCCCGGGATCTCCGGTTCGGTGCCGACTTCGCTGGTGCGTGTTATCCTTGCCAACCCGGAGCCGTTGCGCTGGCGCGATCTTGCCCGGGCTGGATAGTTCCTTCTTCTGCCAACAGGGTTCGCATGCCCGACCAATCTCCCTCTCCCAGTCGATCCAATCAAAGCGCGTACCGCCGCGTCCTTCTCAAACTCAGCGGCGAGGCCTTCTGCGCGCCCGGGGGCTCCGGGATCGACCCCGACGAACTCTCGCTTATCGCCGGCGAACTCAAGAGCGCCCACCAAACCGGCGTCCAACTCGCCGTCGTCGTCGGGGGCGGCAACTACGTCCGCGGCGCGCGCTTCGCCAAGGCGGCGCACATCCACCAGGCCGTCGCCGATCACATGGGCATGCTCGCCACCGTCATGAACGGGCTGGCGCTGAAGGAAGCGCTCCTGCACATCGGGATCGATTCACGCGTCATGTCCGCGATCGAAATCCGGGCCGTTGCCGAGCCGTTCATTCGCGGCCGCGCGCTGCGACACCTGGACAAAGGGCGCGTCGTCATCCTCGTCGCCGGCACCGGCAACCCGTTCTGCACCACCGACACCTGCGCCGCGCTGCGCGCCACGGAACTCGAGTGCGAACTGCTGATGAAGGCGACCAAGGTGGACGGCGTCTACACCGCCGACCCCAAGAAAAATCTCGAAGCCAAGCGGTACGACCAGCTGACCTTCGAGGAAGCGATCATCAAGAACCTGGGCGTGATGGACATGACCGCGATCACCATGTGCCGCGAGCAGAACATCCCCGTGCTGGTCTTCGACTATCACGCCAAGGGAAACATCCGCCGCGCCGTCGAGGGCCTCGCTCTTGGCACCATGATCAAGCCGTGACCCCTCGCCGCGCTGGGTCGGGCCCCACGGTGAGTTGCCCATTCCATCACCGCAAGCGTGCGGATTGACCGGGCGCCGCTCCCTCATCGACGCGCAGGCGCCGGCGCAGGTCGGCAAACCCGATCGCTCCGATGGTGCAGAGCACGACGCTGATGCCGAAGACCCACGCGCCGCCCTGACCCGGCTGGTTCGAGTCAAGCGCTTCATACGCGCTCACCGCGACCAGCGGCGCGACCAGGCCCCGCACGCCGTTGAGCGTGACGTGCACGCCCATGTACTGCGACGCGCGCTGCGGGGGCGCGAAGTCCAGGTGCCCGAGATTCCACGCTAGCGTCCCGCCCGCGAATCCCACGCCCAGGAACGCCGCTCCGATGTACGCCAGCGGGAGCACGTGCAGCAGCGCCGCGAGGAAGATGCACCCCTGGGCTATGACAAACGCCCAGGAATGGATGGAGCGGAACCGGACGATGTGCACGCGGTCGAGGTAGCGGGCCCAGAGCGGGATGATGGGGAGCATGACCAGGTACGGCAGCGTCTGGATCACGACGATCCCGCCCAGGTAGGAGACGTGGAACTGTTCTCGCAGCGTGATGACCAGCGGCGCGGTGAGCATCAGGTTGCCCAGCCCCAGGATGAACATCCAGAGCATGAACCAGGCAAACCGCCGGTCGGCGCGCAACGTCGCCACGACGGAGAGCGGGTTCATGCTCGGCTGCTGGTGCGCGGGCTCGGCCCGTTCCAGGCGCAGCAGCGTCCGCTCGTGGCGCACGCGGACGCGGGAATACGCCAGGGCGCCCAGGAGACCGGCTGCCGCCGCGATGGGCAGCGCGATCCGGAAGCTGTCGCCGGAGTACTCCATCAGCGCGCCCAGCGACAGGCCCGCGCCCGAGACGATCAGCGCCTGGATCGACGCCAGGCGACCCGTGACCCGGGCGCGGATGGAGCGGTCGTAGTTGGCGCGCCAGACGGTCGAGCGCAGCGTGACCACCCCGGACAAGCAGACGCGCGCCGCGATGAGGCACGCGACGAGCATCCACAGTCCCAGCGCCGAGCGCGGCGCCGCCGCCATCATCCCCAGCATCACCAGCACGCCCAGTTGCAGCGAGTTCACGATGCGGACTTTCCGCTTGCCGTGGGTCCACGCGGCCCAAAGAAAACTGGTCATGTTCGCGAACTCCGGGGCCGCGGTGATGATCCCGACCGCGTAGTTGAGCATGCGCTCGCCCGAGGCCCCGCTGAGCACGCCCGCGAAGGCGTTCTTCACGATGACACCCATCGCGCCCCCTTCGACCATCGCCAGCGCGAATGAAAACAACGACGTCGCCGTCAGTTCGCAGCGGTAGTTCTTCCGAGCCGACTGCGGCATGAAGAGCGGCTGCGTCAGCGCGGGCACGCCCACCACCGCCGCGCTGCTGGGCTCGGACGGCGCGTCGGATGCGTGCGGATCCGGCGCGGCCCGGCGCACCGCGCCGGCGGTAACGCCGGAGGATGGGCGAGTGAGGCCCGCGAGTGCGGACGCAAGTGGATCGGGATCGGCCACGACCTCCAAGCGTTGGCGCGGCGAGCCGCGAGTGCAAGAGCACAGCCCGGCGCTCGACGAGCCCATCAGGCCCGTGCTCGCCGCCGCCGGCACGCCGATACGCCGTTCATCTCCGCCGATTCATCCGATGCACACATTCTTTGGCTCCGTGAAGAACCGCAGCGCGTCCCACCCGCCCTCTCGCCCCACGCCGCTCTGCTTCATCCCCCCGAACGGCGTCCGCAGATCCCGGCTCATCCACGTGTTCACCCACACGATCCCCGCCTCCACGCCCGCCGCCACCCGGTGCGCCCGCGATACATCCTGCGTCCAGATCGTCGCCGCCAGTCCGTAGGGCGTGCCATTCGCCAGCGCCAGCGCGTGCTCGTCATCATCAAACGCCTGCACCGTCACCACCGGCCCGAAGATCTCCTCCTGCTCCACCCGGCACGCCGGATCCAGGCCGGCGATCACCGTTGGCAGGTAGAACGCGTCGCTCGCACGGACACGCTCCGCCAGCGACTCCCGCGCCGGTGCTTCACCCCCGCACAGCACCTGACCGCCCAGTCCCCGCGCAAGATCAACATACGACCCCACCTTGGCGCGGTGCTCGCGCGACACGAGCGACCCCACCTGCGTCGAATCATCCAGCGGATCGCCGACACGCAGCTCCTTGGCTCGCTTCACGACGCCCGCGACAAACTCGTGATAGATCGATCGCTGCACCAGCAGCCGCGAGCCGCACAGGCAGATCTGCCCGGCGTTGGTGAACGCCGCCCGCACCGCCGTCTCCAGCGCCTCGGGCATCTTGGCGTCCGCGAACACGATGAACGGGTTCTTCCCGCCCAGTTCCAGCGACAGGCGCTTGAACATCGGCCCGGCGTGCTGAGCGAGCCACTTCCCCACGCTTGTCGATCCCGTGAACGAAATCGTCGTGATCTCCGGGTGCGTCACGATCGCCCCCCCCGCCGTCGCGCCGCGCCCGTGCACCACATTCAATACACCCGCCGGCATCCCCGCTTCGCGCGCCAGTTCCGCGAGCATCCCCGCCGTCGTCGGCGTCACCTCCGACGGCTTCGCCACCGCCGTGCACCCAGCCGCCAGCGCCGGCGCCACCTTCCAGGTGAACAAGTACAGCGGCAGATTCCACGGCGAGATCAACCCCGCCACCCCGCGCGCCCTCCGAAGCGTGTAGTTGAACCCGCCCGCTCCCGCGTCGTGAAACTCCGACTGGGAATGCAGGATCGCCGTCGCGAAGAACCGGAAGTTCGCCGCTGCCCGCGGGATGTCCACGCTCCGCGCCAAGGCGATCGGCTTGCCCGAGTCCACGGACTCCGCGTGCGCGAGCTTCTCCAGATCGCGCTCGATCAGCCCGGCCAGGCGCATCAGCACCCGCGACCGCTCCGCCGCCGGCGTCCCCGACCACGCCCAGAACGCCGCCCGCGCCGCCCCCGCCGCCGCGGCGACATCCCGCTCTTCAGAATCCGGCACGCGCCCGATCACCGCTCCCGTCGCCGGATCGATGTTGTCCAGATGGTTCCCCGACGCGGGCTCCGCCCATTCGCCGCCGATGAAGTTCCTCAGCCGTGTCATCTTGCCATTATTCCGCCGCCGAATCTGCGCGCAGTTCATCCCGGCTCGCTCCGGTCACCGCGCCGAATCACATTTCCGCGCTCTGGCGCTCTCGATCAGCAACCGGCGTGGCGCCTCAGTCGTATGTTCTCGGATCGAATCGGCCCGCGCGTTCTGCACGGCTCGGATCGACGCGGCGGGCATTCGTTCGATGTGTGTTTGGAAACACGCCTCCCGCTCGACAGTTTTCCACAGTCTCCTTCCTCGACGGGACGTGTGGCGAATCGCCAAGACTGTAATACACTCTTGTTGAACTGCCCGGTATCTTCCAAATCTATCAAAATCCTAACAATCTCCCGCGCAACTTTCGCTCAACCGCTCGGCTCCGCAACGACCGCTCTCACCGCTTGTCAAGGGTTTCTTGATGCAACTGTCGAAGAAAGACAAGGCCCTCATCGGAATCGCCGGCGTCCTGCTCGTGGTCGTCGTCATCGTCTACGCACTCTATTACGGCGGCGGGGGCGAGCAGGGCGACAAGCCCACCGCGGAAGGGCTTGCCAAGCCGCGCGCCAATCAGGTCGCGCCCAATCGATAATCCACCCCGCTCGTTCCACGCGAGTTCATCAGTTTTGCAGATTGTTGCTCGTCGGTCATACGGTTCGGCTTTGACGTAACGTACTCATCTGTAGGATCTCTCGGTGATGGTGGTTGGGGGGACGCATAGGGGGGTGGGGCGGCGGAGGAGTGTGGGTACGACGCGTTGGTTTCGATTCCGAAGCCCTTCGCGTCGTGCAGGACATCCAGTTGATTCCCCACGGCCCGCCGTGTGTCCCGGGCCGCTCACGCGTGGCTGAACGCGAAGGAGGTTCTTGTGAAACGTCGTGCCTTTACCCTCATCGAGCTCTTGGTGGTCATCGCGATCATCGCACTCCTGGTCGCCCTGCTTCTGCCGGCGCTTGGAAAGGCCAAAAAGGCGGCTCTGCTCGTCAAGTCCCAGAGCAACATCCGTCAGCAGAACACCTCCGCCAAGTCCTATCAGTTCGACAACAAGAACTACCTCCCGCTCACGCTCGCCTACACCCGCGGCGGCACACAGGTCACCGGCGTCTCCCTCGAAGGATGGTGTACCTGGAGTTTCGGCGGCAAGAACTGCCAGTCCACCTGGGGCTTCCAGGCCTTCGACGTCGAGGCGGCCGACCGGCCGCTAAACCCATACGTCTACGAAGAGCCGATCGATGGCCCCACGTTCCCGGCGCGCATGGCGCCCGCCGATCCCTCCCGCCCGGTCCTGGACCTCCCCGTCTTCCGTGACCCGGGCGACAAGATCGGCCATCAGGGTGCCGGCACCGTGCCCGGCGATTGGCCGAATGAAAATCAGGACGGCTCCACCTGCTACGACGACGTCGGCACCAGTTATCAGTTCAACGTCAAGTGGTGGGATCAGCCCGGCATTTCCAATCTTCCCTTCGTTCGCCGGTTCAATCAAGGGACCGCAAACATGGCCCTGGGCGACACCTTCTCCCCCAGCCGCTTCGTCTGGGTTCATGACGAGCAGGCCGACCTGGTTGTCAATCAAGGCAACGTCAACTTCCGCCTGAAGAACGGCTATGACGACTTCAATAGGTCCGTCATGGGCTTCCTGGACGGACACGCCGCGTACAACACTGTGTACCCCGGCGCTTGGGGATCCAACAACGGCCGCCCCTCCTTCTGGAACGCTCAGTACACCTTCATCTTCGAAAATAACATCATCCCGTAATCGCGCGGCGAGTGCCGCGCTCCTCCATCAGCCAACGAAACCTCTCCGCAGCCGGGGAGGTTTTTTCATTGGACCGATGGCTTGCTACGTGCCACGGCTTGCTGCTCTTGAGCAAGCCGTGCATGTGTGGCTCACCATGTGTGAGTCATGCAGCCAAGACACGGCTTGTCGAAGACGCCAAGCCGTGGCACGGCGGGTGCCCCCGAACTCGTCCGAGGTGCCACCGATCGTGGCTTTTGCACGATCGGTGTCTTCGTTCGCTTCTCGCACTGCCAGAGACACCGATCGCTCAAAGCAGCGATCGGTGGCACGTATCGCGGTTTCGGTCCACTTGTCGATCGGGGACACGTCCGAACCAAACGGACCGGTGACGCACGACACCGCGAGCGCATCACCGGTCTTCCTATCCTCTCTCGATGCGCTTCCGCTTCCTGGGCACCGGCACATCTTCAGGCGTTCCCGCCATCGCGTGCGACTGCGCCGTGTGCACGAGCGCCGACCCGCGCGACCGGCGCCTGCGGACCGGCGCGTGCGTCGAGTTCACCGACGAGCGCGGCCGCGAGCGGGTCGTCCTGATCGACGCGACGCCGGACCTGCGACAGCAGGCCCTCGCCGCGAACCTGCGCCGATGCGACGCGATCCTGTTCACCCACAACCACGTGGACCACGTCTTCGGGCTCGACGAAGTGCGGCGGTTCAACGCGGTCCAGAGAAGCCCCATCGAGGTCTACGCCGAGGCTCACACGATGGAGAGCCTCCAGCGCGTCTACCAGCACATCTTTGATGTCGAGCGAAACATCAACGATTCGTTCGTCGCGACGTTGATCCCCCGGCCCATCGAGCCGGGGCGCGCCATCGACGTCTTCGGGATGCTCTTCACGCCGATCCGGCTGCTGCACGGCCGGCTCCCGATCGTGGGGTACCGGATCGAGCCGTCCGCCGCGCTGCCGCGCGCGCCGACCCACGAACCAAGCGCGTTCCCGCTCGCCTACTGCACCGATGTGTCGGCGATCCCACCTGAATCGTGGAAGCCGCTGGCAGGTGTGAAGACGCTCGTGCTCGATGCGCTGCGGCATCGAAAGCACCCGACGCACATGACGATCGAGGAAGCGGTGAACGCGGCGGACCGCATCGGGGCCGAGCGCACCTGGTTCGTCCACATGTCGCACGACCTGCCGCACGCGGAAACGGACGCCGCGCTCCCCGAGGGGATGCGCCTGGCGTACGACGGGCTGGTGCTGGGGGAAGGGAGTTGGTAGCCGACAGGCTGGATCCGCATGGGTGGCGCCGGGTGGTGCTGCCCGCGGTGTGGACGCCCCGCTGCCGGGTGCGTGAGCGGATCGAGGCACTCGACGCGGTCGAACCCTCGATCAGGTCGGCGGAGCTTCCTCGACTTCATCGGCCCGGTCGGCGGCGGGGCGCCCGTCGGCGCGCGACCCGTGCGCCGATGTCGCCACCGCGGGCGTGATCGCTTCCCGGTGCGGCTCATACGGCGTCGCCTCGCGCGTGATCAGCGCCACCTCGCTCGGAAGCAGTGCCGCGACCTGCGTCACGACATCGCCTTCGAGTTTGCGGGCAAAGACGCTCCGCCGGGTCTTGCCCATGATCAGCGTGTCGCACCCGTACGTGACCGTGTAGTCCAGGATCTCCTCCACGATCTCCGGGCTGCTCACATAAATCGGAACGAACGGCACCCCCGCCTGCTTCGCGATGACCGCCACCGTGCCCAGCGATTCCAGCGCGGGCGGATCGTCTTCGACCCGCGGTACCGCGCCGGGAGTGATGTCCATCAGCCGCAGCGTTCTCACATAGATCGCAAACAGCGTCGCCTGACGCTTGCGCGCCAGGTCTACCGCGAACTCGGCCTGGTACCGTCCGCGGGCCGCCAGCATGATGCGCGGCTTGCTCGGGTCGATGCGCTCCGTCGCGCCCTGCACCTCGGCCAGCCACCCGGTGGTCGGCTCGGGAAGCGCCGCCGCGGTCTTCGACCGCCGGATGAGGAAGTACCGCACCGAGAGCACGCTGACGATCATCACCGTCGCGAAGATCGTCGCCTTGGGCTTGGCGACGATGATCGTTGCTTCAATAAGCGTCATGATGACGCCGAGCGTCCACAGCCCGATGCGTTCCCAGCGCTTGATGTCCAGCGACTTGGTCGCCGCGCAACTCAGGACGTTGATCGCGATCGCGCCGACGACGCCGATGGCGTACAACTCGCCCAGCGTCTTGGCGTCGGAACTGAACGAAAGCACGATGACCGGCAGGATGCAGGCGGCGATCAGCCCGAACCACGGCACGCCGGAGTAGTTGAGGCGCGTGAAGGCGCGCGGCAACTCCTTGTCGTGCGCCATCGAGTACGTGACCGAGACCATGGCCATGATCGCCGTGTTGACCGCGGAAAACAGCAGCAGCGCAAACACCCCCGAGACGATCAGCCCGTACACCCGCCCGGGCCGCGCGCCCAGCGCCTCCGAGGCGGCGTGCGTCGCCAGCATCTTCATCGGGGTGTCGCGGTAGTCCTTCACCGGGTTGCTGGGGTCGATCTTGGAACTGGGCACCTCGTCGGGCGAGTATCCCTGCTGCACCTCGTACCGCACGTAGTCGGGGACGCTGCGATTCTCCAGTTGCGGGAGCGCCAGCATCGCCACCCCGAAGATGAGGTTCAGCACGACCACCTCGGCCAGCACCGGCCAGATCGTCCGCTTGGCGGTCCTGGCCACGGGCGAGGTCATCAGGCCCGTCATGTTCGCGACCGCTTCGAGTCCCGACAACGCGATCACGATCCGGACCAGCGATTCCCAGCGCTTCCACCACGAGTCGATCGACGGGTTGCCCGGGGTGATGCGGGAGAGCCCCTCGCCCAGCATCGGGAGGCAGAAGCAGGCGGTGACCGCCGACGCGATGATCGCGGCGATCGCGATCACCAGCGCCGCCCGGCCCGCGCTGCGCGCGCCCAGCCAGTTGATGATCCCGATCCCGACGATCGCCACGATGCTCAGTGTCAGCACCAACCCGGACGTCAGGTGCGCGAACACGTAGTGGAACCCCTCGACCGCCGACAGGGCCGCGGTCACGATGTAATCGCACAGCAGCAGCGTCGCGCCGATCACCGACAACGTGGGAGAAATATTGCGGGCGGCCGTGTACACCCCGCCCCCCTCCGGGAAGCACCGGCAGACGATCGTGTACGCCCACGCCACCACCGTCATCAGAACCGCCATCGCGCCCAGATACAGCGGCGACGCGTGCCCCGTGAAGTAAAAGGCCAGCCCCAGGACATACAGACGGCTCGTCCCCCAGTCGCCGAACAGCAGCGGCCCGGCGTGGTACCAGCGGAGAACTCGGGGGCGTTTCTGGGTGACTAGCATCGCGGGAACGCCGGCTCGGAAAGCGGGCATGATAGACCAAGCCGGTCCGTGGCGAGGCGACCTGATCGCCGTTCTTTCGAGCCAGAAGTTTTGTGCCCCGCGAACCCGTGCCGCCGCCGCGGCTGAATATCATGCGTTTCCGCGCACCCATCCCGCGGCGCCGATCGATTCGGCACGCCTGTCCCGGGGTGCCTCGAATCACGTTCACCGCGGCGCGCTGCCGAGTGTGGTCACGGTCGGTCGCGCCGCCATCAGGAGTCAGTCCATGTCGTCAGCATCTCCGTCATCGGCATTCGCTCGCGGGCTCGAAGGTGTCATCGCCGGGCAGACCGCCATCTGCTCGGTCGAGCAGGGCGCCCTCATCTACCGCGGCTACGAAATCCATGACCTGGCGAAGCACGCGACGTTCGAGCAGGTCGCCTTCCTGCTGCTGGAGGGTCATAAGCCCAGCGACACCGAACTCTCCCGCTTCAAGGGCGAGATCATCGCCGAGCGGGCCGTGCCGCGCGAAGTCATCGACTACCTCAGGCTCGCCGGCCCGATGCTCAAGGCCGGCACCGCCGTCCCCATGGACGTCCTGCGCACGTGTGTGTCCATCCTGGGAAACATGGACCACGACGCCCAATCCGTGACACCAGACGCCAACCTGCGCAAGGCCAAACGCCTCCTGGCCAAGATCCCCAGCATCATCGGGCACATGCAGACCGTCATCGACGGCAAGCCGATGGTCGACCCCGAGACCGGCGGCGACCCCTCGCTCTCCCACGCCGCCAACCTGCTCTACCTCATGACCGGCCAGCGCCCCAGCGACGAGTTCGCCCGCGTCATGGACGTCTCCCTCATCCTCTACGCCGAGCACGATCTCAACGCCAGCACCTTCACCTCCCGCGTCATCGCCGGCACGCTGAGCGACATGCACGGCGCCGTCTGCGGCGGGATCGCCGCCCTCAAGGGCCCGCTCCACGGCGGCGCCAACGAGATGGCCATGGAGATGCTCCGAGAAATCAACCAGTTCACCGGCGGCAGCGCCGACGAGCCCAAGATCAACGACTTCATGCAGAATGCCTTCAAGACCAAGCGCAAACTCATGGGCTTCGGGCACCGCGTGTACAAGAACGGCGACCACCGCGCCCCGATCCTCAACGCCCTGGGACGCGAGATCGCCAGGAAAAAGGGGCCCGACTTTCTCAAGTGGTTCCAGATCGGCGACGTCGTCGAGGCGATCATGCTCCGCGACAAGAAGATCCACCCCAACGTGGACTTCCCCTGCGGCATGACCTACTTCGTCATGGGGATCCCCGTCCCGCAGTACACCCCGATCTTTGTCGCCAGCCGGGTCACGGGTTGGTGCGCTCACATCATGGAGCAGCACGCCGACAACCGCCTCATCCGTCCATTGAGCGAATACACCGGGCCGGCGCTGAAGAAGTGGAACGGCTAAGCGCCCACGGGAATCCGCCGGGGCCTCCACACCCAGCCCGCGAATCTTGACCGATTCGTGAATCTGACCCGCGATGCACTCCGAATCCCTTGTGTCCCGGCGCTATCCGGGCACGAGCGGGGTGTTGCCCGCATCAACATCACATCACAGGAGTGACCCGTGCATCATCGAATCACGTGTGCCATCGGTCTGTCCGCGCTGCTTGCCGGCGTTGCCGCCGCGTCCGGTCAGTGCGGCGACAAGCAGTCGTCCCAATCAGCGTGCGGAAACAACGGAGGCGCCGGCATCGCGCACGTCGCGCTGGTGACCGAGCGTGACGCACCCACCATCGTCGAAGTCGCCCAGAAGGCCGGGACGTTCAAGACGCTCACCGCGGCCCTCACCGCCGCCGGCCTCGCCGACGCCCTCAGCGGCGAAGGGCCCTTCACCGTCTTCGCGCCCACCGACGAAGCCTTCGCCAAACTCCCCAAGGGAACCGTCGAGGATCTGCTCAAGCCCGAGAACAAGGCCACCCTCGTCGCGATCCTCAAGTACCACGTCGTGAAGGGCGCTGTCAAGGCCGAGAAGGTCGTCGGCATGCCGAACGCGGCGACGCTCGGCGGGCAGCGCGTCGACATCTCGGTGAACGAGGGCGTCGTCTCCATCGACAAGTCCAAAGTGACCAAGACCGACATCGAGGCATCCAACGGCGTGATCCACGTCATCGACAGGGTGCTCATGCCCGAAACCAAGAACATCGTCGATACCGCGGTCGCCGCCAAGTTCACAACGCTCGTGTCCCTCGTGAAGGCCGCGGGACTCGCCGACGCCCTCAGCGGCGAGGGGCCCTTCACCGTCTTCGCGCCCACCGACGAGGCCTTCGCCAAGCTCCCCAAGGAAACTCTCGCGATGCTTGGCAAGCCGGAAAACAAGGACACGCTCGCCGCGATCCTGAAATACCACGTCGTTTCCGGCCGCGTCTATGCGGATGACGCGATGAAACTGCACGAAGCCAAGACCCTCAACGGCCAGGCATTGTCTCTCAAGAAGAACGGCAAGTCGCTCATGGTGGACAGCGCCACGGTGACCAAGACCGACATCGAAACAAGCAACGGCGTGATCCACGTCATCGACAGCGTCATCATGCCGAAGTGATCTCCTTGTGCGCGGCGAGCCGCGCTTGATCTGGCTGGACGCCGGTGCGAATCGGCGTCCAGCCTTTCGTTCGGTCCGTCCGTCGCTCCCACTTGCGCTTCGTCTCGGGATCGCTGCATCTGACAATTTCACCGGCTTGGCTGAATCCACCGGGCCGCCCGAATCGAACTACCGTTGGTCTCCCGTGCTGGACGTGCGCGTGTACGTCTTGCCGGCCGACGACCGCGGACTACCCTGCGGTGTGACGTGACGTGTGTGTTGACCCCAATCCGATCGCCGAACGCAGGTCCCCCCAAGGTGCGATCGCACCAGACGTGCAGGCGACGATCGACTCAGCCTCAGGAGCAAGCGGCACGCGTGGGCGAACGACTTCTTCAACGCATCGCGGAGGGGGACTCTTCGGCGATCGCCGAGGTGCTCGATCGCTATGGCGGCCTGGTTTGGGCGCTGGCGCGTCGCGCCGGCGCCGGGCAGTCCGACGCCGAGGACGCCGTCCAGGAGATCTTCACCGATGTCTGGCGCAGCGCCTCCCGCTTCGATCCGTCCGTCGCGTCCGAGGCCACGTTCATCGCCATGATCGCCCGGCGCCGCCTGATCGATCGACGGCGCCGGGCCGCGCGGCGCGCCACCGAACGCGCAACCGTTGACATCACGTCACTCGCGCACGACGAGCCGGCGCCGATGCTCGACTCCCATGACGAGGCGGCGATCGCCGTCAAAGCCCTGCAGTCGCTTCGTCCCGAGCAGCAGAATGTCATCCGAATGTCCGTCATCCAGGGCATGTCCCACGAGCGCATCGCCGAATCGACCGGCCTGCCCCTGGGGACCGTCAAGACGCACGTCAGGCGCGGCTTGATCCGCATCCGTGAACTGCTCGATCAGTCAAAGGCTTCGGGACTGGGGGTGGCGCTATGACCCCCCGCGACTTCAACTTGCCTGCTTCCAAGCGCGAGCGCCTGATGGACCTGCTCGCCGATCGCGCCTCCTCGGGCCTCAACGAGATCGAAGCCGCCGAACTCGATGTCCTCTTCGTCGAGGCCGGGGTTGATGACGACGATTCGATCGACCTGGCGGCCGCCGCGCTCACCCGCGGACTTGTTGCCCCCAGCGCCCATCCGATCCCGATGGACCTGCGGGCGAAGTTGATTCAGGCAGCAACGAGCGAAGTCGCCTCGGCCCGCGCGATCCGCGCGGCGTCGTCCGGCCCCGCCGCCACCACCCCGCGCTCCGGCACGATCCCGTCTCCGCGTCGAACGCCCCGGCTGGTCGTGTGGGGCGGCTGGCTCGCGGCGGCGGCGTGCCTCACCCTCGCGGCTCTGCTCTGGGTCCGGAGCGCCGGCCAAGGCGGCGCCATCAGCGCCATCGAGTTGGCCCGCTCCATTGACGCCGCCCCCGGGACCGTCTCGCGGGACTGGGGCGCTTGGCCCGCCAAGCCCAGCGACCAGGGCGGTGTCCCCTTTGCCGGCGCCGCCGATATCAAGGGCCGCGTCGTCTGGAATCAGCAACTCCAGAAGGGGTACATGGTCTTCCGCGGCGCGCCGGCCAACGACCCAGCCTCACGCCAGTACCAACTTTGGATCATCGACAAGGCGCAGAACCACCCGATCGACGGCGGCGTCTTCGACATCGCCGCCACTGGCGAAGTCATCGTCCCCATCGACGCCAAGATCGCCGTCAAGGACCTCGTTGGCTTCGGCGTCACCGAGGAGCCCGCGGGCGGCGTCGTCGTATCGGACCAGAACCGCCGCGTGGTCGTCGCGCTGCTGGGTTCCTGAACGATCCAGCGGTACGAACAACGCAAGCACCCCTCGCAGTTTCGCGCTCTCTTAGCGCACCGGCCCGCACCCCGCTGCGGGTCCGTGGCACACTTCACCGATCTCTTCATCAAGTGTGTCTGGTTCGTCCCGTGTCGGCTCGCGGGGTCGCGCTCGCCGGAGGTTGTCGTTGCCCACCAAGTTGCCCTACCGCGCGGTATTCATCAGCGACCTGCACCTGGGCAGTTCCGGATGCCGCGCCGACGACGTCGCCGATTTCCTCAAGCACGTCGAGTGTCAATCCCTGTACCTGGTCGGCGACATCATCGACATGTGGCGCCTGCGAGGACGCTGGCACTGGCCCGAATCCCACAACCGCGTTGTCAAGCGCCTCCTCAAAATGGCCAAGAACGGCACCTCGATCCGCATGATCCCCGGAAATCATGATGAGCACGCCCGCATGTACGCCGGGCTTAACTTCGGCGGCATCCAGATCGTCCTCTCCGCCACGCACGTCACCGCCGACGGCCGGCGCCTGCTCGTGACCCACGGCGATCAGTTCGACCTCGCCGTCACGCACGCCCGGCTCCTGTCCATCCTCGGTAGCTGGGCGTACGACAGGCTCGTCGTCCTCAACACCCGCTACAACCGCATCCGCGCGCGACTCGGGATGAAATACTGGTCCCTCTCTCAGGCCATCAAACTCCGAGTCAAGTCGGCCTGTAACTACGTCTCTCGCTTTGAGGACGCGCTCGTCGCCGATGCCCGCACGCACGGATTCGACGGCGTCGTCTGTGGTCACATCCATAAACCCGAGATCCGTCGGGCAACCGTTCAGAGCGCCGAACCGCGAGAGAGCGGACAGATCGAGTACTACAACTGCGGCGACTGGGTCGAGAACTGCACCGCCATCGTTGAGCATGACGACGGACGCATGCAACTCCTCAGCGGGCTGGCGTTTCTTGAGCAGATCCGCGCCGATCACTTCACCGGCGCTCCCGACGCCGACCCCGATGACGACCTCGCGCTGGATCTTCCCGGCGCGATCGTCCGGGCCGCGACGGCCACTTAGAACAGCCGCGGCTGATCCACCGGCACCAACTTCCCGTTGACAAGTCGCAACTTCGGTTTGGCCACCGGCGCCACGGGATTCGCCGCCGGCTTGGCGGGCACCGGCGCCGACCGCGCGCCGCCCGACGTGGACGCACCGGACGACCCGCCGCCCCCGCGCTTCTTCGACCCCCCGCGCGTGTCAATCAGGCGCGGCTCGTCATCCTCGGCGCGCATCGACGCCACCTTTAACATCGCGGCTTCCGCGCTGGATTGCCGGAAGGGATCTTCGCTCGCACGAGCGCTTCGCCCCACCGGGCCCGATGCCGACCGTCCGCCCCGCCGCGCACGCTTGGCCGGTTCTTCATCCTCTGGCGCCGCGGTCGGCCCGGGAAGATCGCTCCCCTGGCCCCCTTGCTCGACGATGATCACACCCTCCTGGTCCTCCGCGTCCTCCTCCTTCACCCGCTTGCCCTCTTCATCAAGCTGCATGTCCGCGACGGCGGTCTTCTTCCTGGCCTGTTCCAACAGCGCCTCATACAGACGCTTGGCGTCTTCCCCGGTCACCTGACTGATGGCCAGCGCAATCTCGCCGATGTACTTCTGGAACACATCCCGGCGTTCCCCCTCGCGGCGCATCTTCGCCCGCTTCTTCAGGTATGTCCCCAGTTTCCGCCCGCACTCCATCAGCGCCAGTTTCATCTCCTTGCGGATCTCGTCGTAGTCCGCGATCGCTTCCTTCGATTCACTCGTGAACGGCACCCACACGCTCGCCATGTGGATCATGATCACCAGCGGCCCCACCGGCACCGACCCCCGCGGCTGCTGCAAGTCGTAGTTCCGCCAGTTCGTCTCGCTCACGCTCTTGAAACTCGAACACGCCGACTGCTGGAACAGCAACGGCACCCGGTTCGCAAACCGGATCACCCGCGCCGAATCGTCCTTCGGCAAGTCCCCGCCGAACGCGATCGCCGCCTCGATCTGAAACGGCCTCCCACGGTACACGTCCGGCTCCCGCGACGAAGCCGCGTAGAACTCCGCTCGCACCCCCTTGAGCAGCCCCGCCAGCAACTGACGCACCCCGATCGGCGCCAGGCAATCCGTCGGCGGCGGCGCCAGCTTCGCCTCCTGAAACTCTTTGTACAACGCCTCGGCCTGCGGCGGCTCGATCCCCGACACCTTCGTCCGGCTTGTCACCCCGATCTTCTCGCAGAAGCCCGACGCCGACGATGCTGATATCCGGCAGAATCGTTCCTGCAGAAACGTGTACAGCGTCCCTCCCTTCTCCGCCACCTCGTAGTCCTTGAGCATTTGCAGCAGCGTCCCCAGTTCGATCCCCTTCGGGTGCGGCTGGATCTCCTTGGTCTCCGGGGGCAACTCGGTCACCGCGCGCGGAAACACCGTCACCCCTCCGCTCTCCTGCGTTGTGATCGGCTGAGCCGGTGCCGGTTCGTCGTTCGCCGTCGTTGCATCCGCGACCTCGCCGGGCGCCTCGTCGTCCCCCACCACGCCGATCGTGCTCTTCCTGCTCTTGCGTCGCGATTCAAACTCCAACTCCGCGTTCTCGTCATCTCCCGCGCTGATCTTCGCGGGCGGGACGAACGTGATCCGCGCGTGCGGGTTCGCGATCGCCGTGAGTTCCAGGAACTCGTCCACCGAGCCCCGCCCCTTCTGGTACCGCCCTTCGAGCTCGATGCTGACGCTCGTCCCGGTCGAATAGTCGCGCCCGCTCAGGAACTGCCCCTGCGACGCAAGTTCGCGCGTCCCGGGAGACAGGTCCCGCAGCCGCGACAGCGGAAAGTCGTCCGTCTCATCGTCCACCGTCACTTCCGCCCGGTTCGTCTTCGTGTTCATCGCGAGTTCGATGTGGTGCGCCGGCTGGTTCGCCTTCGGACGGGTTTGGATCAGCATCGGCTTCCCGGTGGTGATCAGCCCGTACATCCCCGCCGCGGAGATGCCGATCCCCTGCTGCCCGCGCGACATCTTCAGCCGGTGAAACTTCGACCCAAACAGCAGACGCCCGAACACGTTCTCGACCTGCTTGCGCACGATCCCCGGCCCGTTGTCCACCACCGTCACGCGATACCGCGACGACTGATTCGCCTTGCTCTTCTTCCCCGCCTTCTCGTCCCCCTTGGTCCCTTGATCCCTCGATCCCTTGTTCCCTTCCTCCAGATCCTCAATCACCACCGTGATGTCCGGCAGGATCCCCGCCTCTTCGCACGCATCCAGCGAGTTGTCCACCGCCTCCTTTACCGCCGTCAGCAGCGCCTTGCGCGGATTGTCGAATCCCAGCAGGTGCCGGTTCTTCGCGAAGAACTCGGAGACCGAGATGTCCCGCTGCTTGGCGGCCATCGTCTCGGCCGTGGCCCGCAGCGGTGCGGAACGTTCGGATTTGCTCGAGGCGGAGCGCGGCGACTTCGACACGTGCAGGGATTCCTCGCTCAAGAGTGCGGTCATGGTCGGTGCCCTCCGTGGCAGCGTCGCGCGGATGAATCGCGGCGGTGCTACAGAATAGGGCCTCGCCGACCGCGCGACACGTCGCTCGATCTCCCGGCGCAACGATTCCGCGCGAGGCCTTTCCCGGCAATCGTCCACGCAAGCCTTCTGCCACGTGATCGCCGCCTCGCGCTCGACGAGCCCTCCGCCCACGCGGGCATCTTCGGTTATAGTCACCGCGTATGCCCAGCAAACCCCCCGACAAGCCCGGCGAGAGCCCTGCCCCCGACTGGCGCACCATGCACCTGTGGCATATCCAGCCGGTGCGAGACATGCTCGTCATCCTCGTCGTGATCGGGCTCATCTACCTGGGGTACGTGCTGCGGCCTGTCACGGTGCCGATGCTCCTGGCGCTCATGCTCGCCTACCTCTTCGAGCCGCTCGTGAAGCGACTGACGCGCATCCGGCGCGTGACACGGCCCATCGCGGTGGGCGGGATCCTCGCGACCTTCATCATCGTCGTCGTGATCCCTTTAGTCATCGGGCTGGGCTTCGGAATTGTGCAGACCGCGAACCTCGCCGGGAACGTCGCCCGGAACACGGGCCTGCTGATCTCGTCGATCCGGGCCGAAACGCCGGCTCAGCGCGCCGAGGCGACCCGCGAACTCCCCCAGGGGTGGCGCTGGATCAGCCGGAACATGAACGAACTCCGGGCCGAGGTGGAGGCGTATCACGAGTTCAAGCAGCGCCCGTCACCCCCGGTTCCCGACCCCGGCCCCGGCCCGGCGCCGGCCCCGTCGCCCGAACCCGACCGGGCCGCCGACGCGGGCGCCCGTCCCCTCGGCGGCGCCGAAACCACTGCCCCCGAGCCCGCACAGTTCAGCGAGTGGAAACTCAATCTCTACGCCATGATGGATCGAGGGATCGACTGGATCCGCGCCAACGCCGAGGGGATCGCCACGTCCGCCGGTCAGCAGGCGATCAGCAGCGGCGCCGACGCCGCCCGCTTCGCCATCGGCGCCCTCTTGTCCGTGTTCAACGTCGGCATGACCGCCTTCCTCACCGGCTTCTTCTTTTTCTTCTTCTCCGTCAGTTGGGGCGGCGTCCTGCGGTTCTCGGCCGAGTTCATCCCACGCGATAAACGATCCCAGGCGTTCGACTTGCTCGAGAAGATGGACGCCGTCATCGCCGGGTTCGTCCGCGGCCGCCTCACCATCTGCGCCATCCTCGGGCTGCTCATGGTCGTCGCGTACTGGCTCATCGGCGTGCCCATGCCCCTGGTCATGGGCCTCGTCGTCGGCGCGCTCTTCATCGTCCCGTTCATCCACGTCCTCGGCGTCCCCGTCGCCATGCTCCTCCTCTGGCTCGACGCCTCGCGCGGGCCGCTGGCCACCATGGTCGGTGGAGTCAGCGGCTACGGAAGCACCACGCAGGCCACTTGGTGGTGGATCCTCTTCGCGCCCCTGGGCGTCTACCTCCTGGCCCAGTTCCTCGACGACTGGGTCCTCTCCCCCCTCATCGCCGGCAAGGCGACTGACATGGACACCCCCACCATCCTCTTCGCCTCACTCGCCGGCGGCGTCCTCGCCGGGCTCTACGGCGTCCTGCTCGCCATCCCCGTCGCCGCCTGCATCAAGATCCTCATCAAGGATGCCTTCTGGCCACGCTTCAAGGCCTGGGCCGCCGGCAAGTCCCCCGACTTCCTCCCCATCCAAACCGCCCAGGAAGAGGCCGGCGCCAGCCCCCCGCCCAAGGCCCGGCGGCCGTAGCGCCCGAAAAAGAACACGCCGAGGACTCCTCCTCGGCGTGTTCATCGTTCACCGACGCCGCCCGCTCGGTACTTATTCTCGCAGCGCCTCCACGTTGATCCAGATGCCGCCTCGGTTGACCTCGATGTCCGCGCCCGTGTCGTGCGCGACCGATCTGAGTCGCGACCAGTAGTCGTTGTCATCCACGTCGCGGGCGCTCAGGATCCGCAGTTCCGGCGAATCGCCCACCGAGTCGATCCTGGCCGATTCCAGACCGCCCGCGATCGCGTGCAGTTCCGCCGCGTTCACGAACTTCAGCCACAGACCCGGTTCGTCCCGCTCCCAACGCACGAGCAGGTTGATCGGCTCCGTGTCCGCCACCACGGGCCGCTTCCCGTCCCACTCAGAGGCCGCTTTCACGATGGGTGGGTACATCTTCGCCTTGATGCGGCAGTCGAACTGCCGGGCCGAGAGTGCATCCGGAAACGTGACCCACAGGCTCGGCTTGTTCGACAGCGTCGGGAGTTGGTAGTTGACGACCTTCGTGGACCCGGCGTCCGCCGCGACCAGTTTCAGCAGTTCCTTGATCTGCGAGTGAGAGTACCCCCACTGCAGGTCGATGCGGCGGTGACGTTGGGCGGCAGGGATTTTCGGCGCGGGCGGCGGCTCTTCGCTGCTCGTCATGGCCAGCACCACCTTGGGATGGAACGTCCCGCCGCGGAAACGATCCTCAAAGTTCTGCGCCGTCCAGGCGAAGACCTCGACGCACGCCTCGATCGCGCCGCTGGCCGCGCTCTCGCGCACCCACATCTTCTTGACGTACCCGGCGTTCAGTTCAATCAGGAACCGCCGCTGAGCATCAACCTGTTCCGAATCCTCGTCGCCGAGGATCGAACCCGAACGCGCAATCAACAACACCAGGTACTTCTTCATGGAAGCCTCCTTGACCAGACGACCACGCCACCCGCTCACGCAGCGAGTTGGCGACATCGACGCATATTTCAAGTGGTAGAACGCGAGGGAGAGAAACTTCCGAGCCGATGGCCGTCCAACACAACCGCACGGCAACAGCGCGTACAAGATTATTTGACCCGCGCCGGTTCGAAAGGTTCCGCGAAAAATGCAGCGGCGCGCAAGAAAAACGCCCGGCCATGCTCCGGCCGAGCGCCGATCAGAAATCCCCGGTCCCACCCGCTACGCCGCCTCTTCCAGTTTCGTCCCGCACACCCCGTCGCGCGTCACGTAGAACAGATCGTCCGTGATCGGGTACGGCAGCCGGTGATAGTCCTGCGACACTCGGTCGCGCAGCCGATCAACAAACGGCGTGGGGTTCTGCGACAGCGCGACAAACATGTCCCGCGCCGGCGTCGCCACGTAGAAGTTCCCGCCCAGTTGCGGCGCCAGGCGCGAGTGCAGGTCCGACAGCAGCAGCCGCGCCGCGTCGTACCCATCCTGCTCCGCCAGGATCGCCGCGCGTCCCCCTTCCTTGCTCTCCACCACCTGAACCTCCAACTGCGGCGCGTAGTGATCCAGATTCTCTTTCGCGATCGCTTCGAGTTCGTCCGGCGTCACGCCCCAGCGGATGATCTGCTCCGTCGTGATGCTCACCGTCATCTGCGGCAGGTCGATCACGAATACCACGATCGTCCCGTTCACGTACGGCACATGCGCCACCTGGTTTCGATTCAGGTGCTCGAAAATCGACTCCGGCTGGATCCTCGGCATGATCCGCGGCTTCACGAAGTCAAACGACACCGTCTGAAGCGCCAGGGCATCACCCGCGAATAACTGATCCAGGTAATGCTCCACGATCTCCGTCCCACGGTCCGCGTCGTGGTTCACCAGCCGGTAGAGATTCTCCAGGTCCAGCCGCCGCCCGTCCACCACCAGTTCCCGCGGGCCGACCAGTTCGATCGCGTGCTCGGGCTGGAGACGCCGGAGCATCCGTGCAACCTGTTCGGCAAACGCTTCCGGTTCGTGGGGCATTCGCGCCATGACGACTTCCCGATGTTCGGCCCGCTCGAACAGGACCCGCTCGCGTACACACGGCGCGCGCTGTCAAGTCGAAATCCACGGTCCGTGCAGGCTCATCGTCAAGCCATGACCCTTGCTCGCCATCGTCAAGAAAAGTTGAACCCGCGCGCGAATCGGCCAAGACGGTCGTGCGGGCTGCACGCCGCACAACTCGGACGCTCCGCGAGAACTCGGACGCACCCCCCAAGGTATCGGAAGTCCACTCCCCTCCCCTTCCCCTTCGCCCGTGTGCCCACAACAACAGATGTACCAAAAAAGAAAACGAGGGAGGAGTGACCAGCCCACATGGTCACGCCGACCCTCGGATTCCGGAGCGCCAACGCGACGCTCACTGACGGAAAGCCAGCCGCAGCCATTTCGGCCGCGGTTGACCCAGGTTCCCCACCGCTTTTGCCCCATTTCCCCACGAGAGAGGTTGATGGGATGCACAGCGAAATACAAAGGCCATGCCACCTCCGTCTTCGGCCTTGGCCGAGAAAGAACACCGCTCCCTGCCTGTGCTTCCCTGATTTCAACGATATTCAACAATCAATATTGTGAATATTAGTTGTTTTGGAGTTTATTGCGATATATAGTAATCTCATGCCACATGACGACTCCCGCTTCTCCGATTGGTGGAACCGCATTGCCGTGAGGGTTTCGTGCGGAATCGCCCTTTTGGATCGCAACCACACGGTTTGGATGCAGAATCCGACGGCGTCGAGCCTGCTTCGAGTCCAACCCGGACCCAATACGAACTTCGAGAGTTGCTTCGGGCCCACCGAGGGGCTCGCACGCCTCGGCGCGCCGCAAGACCCCGCGGAACGGGTCACGATCCGCAATCTGAAGCCGGCGTCCAGCGACCTTGGCGTCGTGGTCGATGTCACCTTGGAGTCGATCAGCCCCGCCGTATCGATTCGGACGCCCGCCGGGCAGGCAGATATTTCGCACGTGGCGACGATCATCGATGTGTCGTCCAGGCACGCCGCCGAGGGGGAAGCAGCCCGACTCAGGGACAGGCTTGCGGAATCCGAGGCCGCGCGCTCGCGGCTGACGTCGTTGCAGGCTCAGTTGGTCGAACCGGATGACCAACCGGTGATGGTCGGCTCGTCGGCGGCGCTCTCCCGAGTAAGATCGGCGGTCGGCCGGGTGGCGCCAACCGACACAACGGTCCTGATTCAGGGTGAGACGGGCTCGGGCAAGGAACTGGTCGCCAGGCTGGTGCATGCCGAATCGCCGCGGGCGCGGGGCGCGTTCGTCGCCGTGAACTGCGCGGCGTTGCCGGAATCGTTGATCGAATCCGAGTTGTTTGGCCATGAACGCGGTGCATTTACCGGCGCCGACCGCCGGAAACTTGGAAAGTTCGAGGTGGCCGACGGGGGGACGATTTTTCTGGACGAGATCGCGGAACTGCCACTGGCCGCACAGGCGAAGTTGTTGCGCGTGCTGCAGGGGGGCGCGTTCGAGCGCGTCGGCGGGACGGAGACGGTGACGACCGATGCGCGCGTGGTGGCGGCGACGCATCGTGATCTGGCGCGCCGGGTCGAGCGGGGGCTGTTCCGTGAAGACTTGTATTACCGTCTCAACGTGTTCCGGATCGACGTGCCCCCGCTGCGGGAGAGACGCGAGGACCTGCGCCTGCTGATTGAACACCTGCACGCGCGGATCGCCAAGCGGCTGGCTCGACCGGTGCTTCCGCTGAGCGATCGGTCGCTGCGGCGGGTGATGGCGTACCGGTGGCCTGGCAATATCAGGGAACTGGCCAACGCGGTCGAGCGGGCGACACTGCTGGCGGACGGGCCGGAACTCGAAATCGAGATCGCGGATGCCGGCGTGCCGGTCACGTCGGGAGAGGCCTTGGGGGACCGAGCCGGGGGAAGCGGCGGTCATCGCGGAGCCGGACCATTGCGCGACGTGCTGCTGGATCTGTCACTGGAACAACTTCAGCGACTGCACATCATGCACACGCTCGAGTCGTGCGGGCACCGGGTGTTCGGGGCCGGGGGGGCCGCGGCGAAACTTGATATCAACCCGCAGACGCTGCTTTCGCGGATGGACAAGTTCGGGATTCCCCGGCCGCGCACGGCCCGCGCCGCCCGTGGCGGAGGCGAGTAGTCGGGAGCACCGAGGGGACGGGGCGAACTACGCCGCGATGATGGCCACGAGCATCGCGCCGAGCGCCAGGACGGTGTTGCCGACGATGCCGGCGACCGTGAGGCCCAGGCCGACCATCCAGCGTTCGCCGCGATAGGCGTATCGGCGCGCCAGGAGCACGGCGGCGAGGATCGGGGAGAAGAACCAGATGGGGAGCACGCACTGCTGGAGGATGTAGATCAGCACGTTAGCGAACTCCGACGACCCGCCGGCGCTGCGCCGCGCCACCCATGCCACCAGGAAGAGCGCGCCGAGCAGGAGCATCCCGCCGCACAGTCCCAGGGCGATTCTCCACGTAGGTGGCCAGCGGCGTGGACGTGATCCGTCGCCCGGATCGAAGGGCGCGCCGCACTCCGGGCACTCGCTGATGACCTGACCCGCGCCGACGCCGACGAGGCTGTACCCGCAGACGGAGCAGCGCATGGGGGCAGGAGAATGAGTCAGGCGGAGGTGCACGGGAGGTCTCTGGGAGTTGTCCGGGGCGGGTTTCTCAGGCGTGTCAGGCGGTGGAGTGCAGCACGCGGGCTTCGGGGGCCGGAGGTTCCTTCGGCAGGTTCGAGTTCGAACTGGAGTCCCGGCCGGTCATGGAGACGGCGACGCCGGCGAAGATCAGTGCGAACGCGACGAGGTCGGTCCATCGGAATCGTTCGCCGAGCACGATGATGGAAAAGACCGCGAAGACCAGGAGGGTGATGGCTTCCTGGAGCACCTTGAGTTGCGGGGTGGAGAAGGGCCCGCCGTGGCCCGCATGACCCAGGCGGTTGGCGGGCACCTGGAGGCAGTATTCGGGAAGCGCCAGCAGCCAGGAGAAGGCGACCACGACGAGCAGGGCGCCCAGGGCCCGCTTGCCCGTGGATGGAAACCACTTGAGGTGACCGTACCACGCGGCGGTCATGAAGATGTTTGACGCGATGAGCAGGCCGACGGTCGCGAGGATGCGGGTCATGCGGGAACTGTATGTTCACGGGTGAGGAGCCCCATCATGACACCGGCGGCAACGACGGCGGCGGTCTCGATGCGCATGACGTGCGGGCCGAAACGGACGATCTGGGCGCCCAGGTCACGGGCCAGCGCCAACTCGTCCGGGGTCCAACCTCCTTCGGGTCCGATGAACAGGTGCAGGTCACCGGTGAACCGGGGGTCGAGCGTGAACGCGGCGCCGGAGGCGTCGGCGACGACCGCCGGGGCGCTGGCAAGATCGGATCGCAGCGCCTGATCGAACCACGCCGGCGAGTGGAGTTCCAGGTCCCAGGCGCGCCCGCACTGCTTTGAAGCCTCGACACAGAGGCGTGCGAGCCGATCGAGCCTGGTTTCGCGCGGGTTCACGATGCCGCGGGCTGAACGCAGCGGCGACCAGGATGACGCGCCCACCTGGCACAGGGCGCCGAGCATGTCGTCCAGACGCGAACCCTTTGGGACCGCGGTTCGGACGTGCAGGCGGGGCATCGGGATTGGATGCTCGCGCACCGAGATGACCCGTACCACGCACTGGGGATCGCGGTTCTTGCGCCCGGGTTCGCCATCGCGAGGCTCCATGACCTGGGCCAGCACGGTGAATCCTGCGCCATCGCGGAGTTCCACGTGCTCGGAGGGGCGCAGGCGTTTGACCCGCAGAGCGTGCCGGGCTTCCTCACCCGATACGGATAGCGTCGCGCCGGCCGCCGGACCGAGCGAGCGGAGTTCGGGTACGTGCATGCGGTGGGCAACGTCCATGGCGGGATCGTACAGGGGGTGGTCCGAGAATCGGGGCCGCCGCGGTCCGCGAAGCGTCGCGATGGGCCAGGACTTCATCGGGCGGCGTGCCGATCCGATACAGAGTACTGCTGGATGCCGAACGACGTTGAAGCCAAGACGAGGCCGCAGGGCGCCGGGACCGGCGAGGGTGTGATCGCGCCGCCTCCTGAATCGGCGGCGTCAGCCGCTGTGGAGGAGAACACGGCGACCGCGCCGGCCGCAGGCACGGCGAGCGAGCAGGCGCTGGTGGAGACCGAAGAGACGGCGGCGTCGCTGGGGAGCATCCTCGATGAGTCCGCATCGGCCGGGGACGATACTCCTGAACCCGGGGTTGAGCGGGCGATCGACGAGGCGCTGGCGACATCTGAAGAACTGCGGGCCGAGGTGGACCGGGCCGCTCGGACGGATGATCCAACAGTTGGCGCGCCACAGCCCGCGATCGGATCCGCCGACTCGACGAGCGGCGCGGGGCCCTCCGCGTCCGGCTCGGTCGAACCGCTGTCGGAGGAGTCCTTGGCGAAGGACACCGACGCGGCCGCGATGAACCACGTGGAGGCGATGAGCGGTCCCGACGGAGAGGGTACCGGTGCACCTCGCACAACGCCGGTTCCCGTGCCGGCGGGCACGAACTCACCGGGCGAACTGGGTGAAACCGCATCGGCGAGCGCGGCGGGCGCGGAAGCGATGTCCGAAGCAGCGGAGGGCGCGGCCGACGCCGCGGAATCGGCGGAGTTTGCCGACGCATCGGAGATACTCAATACGGCCAACGCGGCGCGCGGGTCGCGGTCCACCAGCGCGAGCGTCGCGGCGCTAGATGCGACGATGGCGGCGGACGCGGCGAAGCAACTTGCCCGCGACGAGCCGACGCTATCGACCGGCGCGGAATCGGTCGCCGCGGCGCCGGCGAATCCGCCGGGTGCCCGTGAACGAGGCGCCGCGCCGAGCGTGCCTGCAGCGGGATCGGCGCCGCCGAGCGGATCGGCCCGTGCCGTGAGCGAGGCCCGGTCGAGTGAAGAAACGACCGGCGCGATCAAGCCCGCGCCGTCCATCTGGCGGAGATCATTCAAGCCGACGATGGCGCGGGCGGCCGGGCGCGCGGGCACGCTGGCGGCGCGGGCGCTCATGCCGGTCGCCAGCAGGTATCAGTCGGTTTCGCCGCAGGTACGCAAGGCGATCTCGATCATCGCGGTCGGCACGGGAATCCAGGCGGCGACGATCTGGGGGTATCTGCTGTTCTTCCGCACGGGCGGGGGCGAAGCCGAGGCGCTGGCGGCGATGACCAGCGGACCGATCAAGCCGACGCCGGGAGCCCGGGAATCGGGATCGCACGATGCGGGGCACACCGGCCCGGGCGCCGAGGCGGGCACGCCGTCGCATGGTGACGCGCTCGGTAATCACGAGTTGGGAGCCGATGTCGTGCACGCCAGCGCGGGCGTTAGCGACTCGCCGACCGGCCTCGAAACGGGTGGGCAAGCCCCGTCGGGTCACGCCGAGCGGGCCGAGCACGGCGGCGCATCGGGGCATGACGCGCCTGCGGATCACTAGAGGGCGCGGCGGCCGGCGAGATCGAATGATGGCGTGGCCCATGAGAGCACGCACGCCCTCCCTCCTCCCCTTCCCGCCGGCTTGCGCCGGGCGGCTCAGACGAAAACAGCATGTCACACCCGAATCCGCCGGCGCTGATCGCGCGCGTCCAGAGGCTTGTATACTGCGCCAGCGGCCTCGCGCTCGTCCATGCCGATCTTCCGACTCCATACTCGAGCAACCGAAGCGGCCTTTGCCGAGCAGCGGCGGGTGGACCCGTTTGGTCACCGGCTTCACGCCATGCTCGCCGCTCTCTGGTGTTTCCTGGCCTGCGGGCCGACATCGATCGTCGAGGTCGGGTTGATTCCCGCGTTGCTGTGCTTCGCGATTCGAGCGCCTCGGCACCTGCGCGTGGATTGGCGGTTCATCCACCTGACCGCCGCGCAGTTGACGCTGCTCTGGATTGCATGGGTCGCGTGCTCCACGCAGTGGTCGGCGAATCGGTCGCTGGGACTGGACGAAGTCATGGCGAACCGCTTCGCGCTGTCGCTGGTGATCCTGTGGCCGGTGCTCGACAAGCGGTCGTGGCTCATCGCCGGGCTGGTGTGCGGGTTCCTGGCGGCGAACCTCGCGCAGGCGGCGCACGCGGTCGGGTCGGCGCTGGATCTGTCGTGGCTGCAGTTTCCACGCCAGGTGCATCGAAACTCGGGGTGGTGGCAGCCGGTGGTGGGCGGGTCGATGCTGACGGCGGCGCTGGGTCTGCACCTTCCCGCGGCGCTCACGGGGTCATTGCGGACCCGGGCCGTCGGCGTCGCCGGGGGCGCGGTGAGTTTCGTCGGTGTCCTGGCGACGGGGTCGCGAGGGGCGTGGGTGGCATCGGCGGCGCTGGTGGCCGTCGCGGCGCTGTGGGCGCTCTGGCGGGCGCGGAAAGGGGCGGGCCGTCGGGCCGGGGGCGCCGGCGCGGCGGGTTCGCCGGCGGGGCTGCGCCCGGGCCATCTGCCGCTCGTCGCCGCGCTGCTGTTTCTGATCGGGCTGGGGGCCCAGCAGGCGCTGTGGCCGTCGATTCGCGAGCGCGGGGCGCGCGGCGTTGACGAGATCCGTGCGGCGCTGCACGAGCGGGACTACTCGACGGATACGGGCGCGCGGGTGCTGATGGCAGAGGTGGCGGTCCGGGCGTTCCTCTCGCACCCGGTGCGAGGCGTCGGCGCGGGCGGGTTCCGGGCCTGGGGGCGAGCATGGCTGATTGCCGACGGGCGTGGCCACAGCGCGGCGCTCCTGCACGATCATGCGCACAACACGATCCTGCATGTCGCCGCGACGACGGGGTTGATCGGCGCGGGACTGCTGGTGTGCCTGGTGGGAGTGTCGATCCGGGGCGGGCTGTGGAATCCGGATCCGGACGCGGGGCCGGTGGCGGGGTACGCCGCCGGCCCGGCGATGGCGCTGGTCGGGCTGGTGCTGGTGTCGGCGTTCGACGTGATCCCGATGAACGCGCAGACATCCGCGCTCTTCTGGACGTTGGTGGTGTTGTGCCTGTGGGGAAGGCCGCGCGAGGCTCGCGGGCCCGGGGCGAGCGTCGAGGATCCCGCGGCACTCGCCCCCGATGTTTCGGAGCAGGCGGCAGGGATTGCGCGGTGAACATGATCGTCGGCGAGCGGGCCCGGTTCGGGCGTCGTCGGAGAACGTGCGCCGATATGCTTGAACATGTCGCGGCGCGCTGATCGTCGGCACACCCCGGGGTGCGTGAGGCATCGTCTGCCTGAGCGGGCGTTTCGCGCCCCCGGACTGACCGTGGCGGTGTGCGGGTTGACGGCCGCGCTGATCGTGGGGGGGGTGCTGGTGGCGCGGTCATTCGTCGAAGCGAGGCCGAGTCCGCCCGCCGGGGCGAGCGGCGCGGGCGGGTCCCCTGCGACAACCGGGGGCGCCGGGCGCGGGGCCGAGGCGATCGAGGCGGCGATCGAGGCCGCCGCGGTGTATTCGAGCAGGCGGGAGTACGCCCAGGCCGAGGCGATCTTGCGGCGCGCGGTGGAAGAGCATCCGCGTGACCAGCCGCTGCGGCTTGAACTCGCGCGCGCGCTGGTGGCGCAGCAGAAGTTTGCCCAGGCGTACCCCGAGTACGAGGCGGCGCTGGCGCTGGACCGGGGCTCGACCCCGGACGATCCCGCGGGCATCCCCGGCGGGAACGAAGCGGCGTCGAACGACGCCGGGCGCGCCAAGCGGCTGCTGGGGAATCCGGACCTGCACTTTGAAGCCGGGACCATCGCGAGCAAGGCGGGGCTGCTGGACCGCGCCGAGGAGCACTACTCGATGGCGCAGTCGGGGAACCCGGCCGACCCGCGGTTTGCGCTCTTTCTGGGGATGGTGCAACTTCGCCTGAACAAACTGGACGCGGCGCAGGCGTCGCTCGTGCGGTGCGTCACGCTTGACCGGTCGCAGGCCGTGGCGTGGGGGACGCTGGCGGAACTGGCGCTGATGCACAACGACGCGGCGCAGGCCATCCGGCAGATCGAGATCGCCAGGAGCATCGATGCCGCGGCCCCGAAGTGGCGCATCGTGCACGCCAAGGCGCTGAAGCGACGACATGATCCTGGCGACGTCGAGCACGCGGCTCAGTTGCTTTTGGGGATGGACCGATCAGAGTTGCTGCGCCCCGAGGCGGTGCAGACGCTCGCGGAGTGCTACGGGCTGCTGTCGCGCCCGGGGGACGCGGCGTCGCTGTACGACGAAGCCTGCCGGGCGAACTCGACCAGCGGGGAACTGGCCCTGGCCGCGGCGATGTGGAACCAGCGCGCCGGGCGGCGCGATCAGGCCCTTCGACACGCCAAGGACGCGGCGATGCTGGGCAACGGCGACGCCCCGGACTTGGTGCGGACGCTCACAGCCGAAACTTCCCCTACCAGCGCCGACGAGGCCGGCAAATGACGGGGAGAGCCCCGGGGCGAACCGGGACGCGGTGAAACGCTCCTCATCCGGTGCCCATATACTCAGATCGGCGAAGACGATCAATCGTTGTTTAGCGAAAGGACTGGAATGAAGCTGGCGAAAGGCCTGGTGGTGTCGGCTGGTGGGATGTGCGGACTGCTCGCGGGGCTGGCAGCGGCCGAGGCGACACCGCCCGTGCTGGACAAGGTGCCGACGAACGCGATGCTCGTCATCGGCGTCCCCAATGCTGACAAACTGCAGAAGAACCTGACCTCCCTTGGCGAAGCGGTGGAGTTCCCCGTCCCCATACCGGCGGTGGACGACATGCTGGCGCAGATGGGAGCGGAAAAGGGCGTGGACAAGTCCAAGGCGGTGGCGATCGTGATCATGGCGCCGCCCAACGGCGCCAAGAACGAAGCGGGCGAGCCCATCACCCCCGATGAACTGGGGATGATGATGGAGGACCTGATGTTCGTCCTGATGCCGACGACGAACTACACGGATTTCGTGGGGAACTTCGAGGCCAAGAAGGACGGCGCGGTGGACGTGGGTTCCATTAATGGAGACGACGCGTTTTTCCGCGACATGGGCGGGGGTTACGTCGCGATGAGCCCGAACCGGGCCGCCATCGAGAAACTCGACGCCAAGGCAGCGAACAAAGCCGCGATCGATGACGCGCTGGGCGCGACCGGCGCGAGCGTGGTGGATGATTCGAACCTGTTCGTCATGATCAACCTGGAACAGGCGCGCGCGCTGCAGCCCATGATCATGGAGCAGGTGAAGGAGCAGATGCAGGGGAATCCCGCCGCGCTGGCGCTGGAAGGCGTCGAAGGCGGACCGTTCGGCGACCTTGCCAAGCAACTCGCCGAGCAGGCACGGACGATGGTGATCGGCGTGCGTCCCGAAGGGATGGGCGTCACGCTGGACATGGGATGGTCGTTCAAGCCGGGATCCGAACTGGCCGATGCGTTCCAGGGGAAGGGCTCGACGGCGTCGCTGCTGAGCAAGTTGCCCAACCAGCCGTATTTCCTCGCGATGGCGATGGACATGTCGTCGCCCGGAGTCCGGTCGGTGGTGGAACGTTTCACGAAGGACCTGGCGGCGGACGGCGAGCCGGGGATCATGGGGATGTTCGCTGACCAGATCAAGGCGAGCGACGGTGTCTCGTTCGCGATGGGCGCCCCGCAGGGCGGACTGATGGGGGGCGTGCTCACGAGCACGATCAGTTATCTGCGCACATCCAAGCCCGACGGGTACGTCTCGGCGATGCAGAAGGGTCTAGCGGAGATCAACGGCAAGCCGATGGGCCCGATGAACATGTCGGCGTCGTTCACCGCCGGCGGCGGGGACGTGGCCGGGACCACCGTGGACACGTACGCGGTCAAGTTCAGCCCCAGCGATGAAGAAGACGCCGACCCGCAGATCGGGATGGCGATGCAGATCATCTTTGGCCCTGCGAGCGGTCCCACCGGATACGTCGCAAAGGTGGACGGCGGCGTACTTCAGTCGTACAGCAAGAACTCGCTGCTGATGAGCGCGGCGATGAAGGCGGCCCAGGGCGGCGACAGCCTCGCCGCCGACAAGGTGCTGGGGCAGGTCGCCGAGCGTCTGCCGGCGAATCGCATGATGGAACTGTACGTCGGGGTCGGATCGCTGCTGGACGCGGCCTTGCCGCTGGCGGCGATGGGGGGCGTGAACATCGAACTCGAGGTGCCGCCGAACATGCCACCGATCGGAATCGGTTTGGCGGGCGGGGATGCCGGTGCTCGACTGGGCATCTTTGTCCCCACGCCCGTCATCAAGACAGTGGCGAAGATCGCTCAGGAGGCGAGTGGGGGCGGGGGCATGATGGAAGACGACGAAGCGCCGGCCAACGGTGGCCGACCGCGCGACGGGCAGAAGCCACGGTTTTGAGAATCAGGCGGAAAGGGAAACGGAAGTGGCCAAAATCCGCCACAAAGCAGGCATGGATGGCCGATCTTCCACTCAATTTTGTGTCGAAATCTTCTAAAAGTTCCGATGCATGCTTGACTGACGGTCGTACTGGGATAATCTAAATGTAGATCGTCTAATCTGCCCCCCCCCCCGAGGGCCCGTTGGCATTGTGCTGCGGGCCCTCTTGATTTTTGCGGTGGTTCGAATTGGGCCGTTCGGGCTCAATCGTCGGGCTCGGTGTGCGGGTCGGGAGCCGGGGGCGAGTTGATGACTCGAATCAATCGCCGTTCCAGGCTTTCGAGTTGCCGGGCCAGGTCGCGCATGCGGGAATGAAGTTGGGCGATCTCGCCGCTGAGATCCTCGACGGTGCGCTCCGTGTGCAGCAAGTTCTCCTCGATGCGCCGGATCGCGTCGTGCGACGGGTGTTCTGAACCATTCATGGCAGGTCTCCGTGTTTCACGCGGCGAGAAGGGTAGGAAAGGGCGTGAGCGTGCCCCCGGGGCAATCACCTGCGCGGCGCGCGGGTGAGTGGTCAACTGCCATCGGAGCCGATAATCTCTCAAGCCACTGCATGGACATGGCCGAATGTCGCGCAGGCATGGCGTGCAGGACGAGGCGATACAGGGATGAAGGCGGTCGGGGCGACGGCGCACAGGGGCGGGCGGGATAGGAAGGAACTCGGAAGCACTTGGGCATTCTCGATCGATTTCTGGGGCTGATCAGCATCGACATGGGCATCGATCTGGGCACGTGCAACACGCTGGTGGCGGTGCGCGGGCAGGGGATCGTGCTGAACGAGCCGAGCGTGGTGGCGGTGTGGAAGGGGACGAACAAGGTCTTGAAGAACGGTGAAGCGGTCGGATGGATGGCCAAGGAGATGCTGGGCAAGACGCCGGGCACGATCACGGCGATCCGGCCGCTGAAGGACGGGGTGATTTCGGACTTTGAGATCACCGAGGCGATGCTGTCGTACTTCATCCGGAAGGTGATGGGTCGGAACCGGCTGGGCAAGCCGCGGGTGGTGATCTCGATCCCGTCGGGGATCACGGCGGTGGAGAAGCGGGCGGTGTTCGACTCGGCGGAACGAGCGGGGGCGCGGCGGACGTACCTGCTGGAGGAGCCGCTGGCGGCGGCGATCGGTGCGGGGCTGCCGTTCGCGGAGCCGACGGCGTCGATGATCGTCGATATCGGGGGCGGGACGACGGAGGTCGCGATCCTGTCGCTGGCGGACATCGCGGTGTGCGAGTCGCTGCGCGTCGCGGGGGACGACCTGGACGAGGCGATCATCAATCACATGAAGAAGACGTACAACCTGATGATCGGCGAGCAGACGGCGGAGCGGATCAAGATCGAGATCGGGTCGGCGTCACCGGTGGGAGAAGAGACGTCGCTGGAGGTGCGCGGGCGGGACATGATCTCGGGCTTGCCGCGCAAGACGGTGGTGACGAGCGAGGAGATCCGCGAGGCGCTGCAGGAGCCGGCGACGGCGATCGTGGACGCGGTGACGCGGACGCTGGAACGGGCGGAGCCGGAACTGGCGGCGGACCTGGTCGTGAACGGGATCACGCTGGCCGGTGGGGGGGCGCTGCTGCGGGGGATGGGACAACTCATCCAGAACGCGACGGGGCTTGATGTGCGGGTCGCGGACGATCCGCTGACGTGCGTGGCGCGCGGGACGGCGATCTACCTGGAGAACATGGAGGTGTGGAAGGAGCACCTGGAGAACGACATGGATGTGTAGGGAGGGACGAGGGACGGGGGACTGGAAACTGGGAAGCGGGAGCATGGGGGCTTGAGCAGGACGCATGTCGCGATCGTCGCACTGGTTCAATCCACGCTCGACGCTGACGGTGGTGTCAGCGTCGCTGTTCATCGTGGCGCTGCTTCCGGCCAAGGCGCTGACGTGGGTGGAGTGGGTGACGCGACCGGTGCCGTTCATCGTGCAGCCGATTCAGAAGCCGCTGCAGGACGTCGTGCGGTGGATGCAGGGGTCTCCGGCGCCGAGTCCGGGCCCGGGCGCGGAGCACCTGGCACGGATCGAGCAACTTCAGACGTCGCTGCTGGCGGAGCGGGAAACGAGCGATCGGCTGAGGCGGGAACTGGAGGAATCGCTGAATATCCGGCGGCTGAATCCGGAAACGACGCGGCGCCTGATCGTGCCCATCGTGGGGGGGAGCGCGGACGCGTCGTCGGGTACGCTCAGCGCCAAAGCCGGCCTGCGCGAGGGGGTCGAAGTCGGCTCGTTCGCGGCGCACGCGGGAGTCGACCTGGTCGGGCGGGTGACGAAGGCGTTTGACCGGACATGCCTGATACTCCCGATCACGCGGCGGGGCGCGTCGGCGAAGAACGCGCCGTATCTGACGGGCGTGGTCATGCTTGGCGACCTGGAAAAGGGGCCGCTGTGCGAACTTCGGGCGACCGGTGACGGGACATTCGAGGGGACGGTGCTGGACCGGATCGCATCGCAGTCGTTCGCGGATATCGAGATCAAGCCCGGGATGCTGGTGCGGCTGGCGGACAAGACCTGGCCGAGCGGGTCGCAGATGCTGGTGATCGGCGAGGTGACGTCCGTTCGGACGGAGCCGACGCAGCACAGGATGGTCCGGGTGCCGCCTCGGGTGCGTCTCGACCGGGTGAATGAGGTGTGGATCAGCGTGGGGGCGGACAAGGGTGAGGGGGGGGAACCATGAGATGGCCGGTGGTGATCATTTTCGGGTACGTGCTGCTGGGGCTGGAGTTGACGGTGAAACGCGCGCTGGGGATCGGGTGGGACTCGTCGCTGGTGACGCCGAGTTTTATCGTGCCATTCCTGGTGTTCCTGGCGATGTCGGCGCCGCTGGTGCCGACGCTGTGGGTGGCGCTGGTGTTGGGCTTTGCGGCGGACATTTTGTCGCCGCGCGAGGGGGGAACGGTGCTGGTGATGGGGCCGTACGCACTGGGGAACATGGCGGGGGTGTATTTCGTGCACACGATGCGCGGGCTGATGCGTCGGCACTGGCTGAGCGTGGTGCTGCTCTCGATCCTCGCCTCGGCGCTCACGGAGTTGGTGGTGGTGGCGCTGTTTTCGATCCGGGGGCTGTACACGCCGACGGAGTTTGTCGCGTGGTCGCAACTGCTGATCCGGCTGGCGTCGTCGATCTACACCGGGGCGACGGCGGCGGGTCTGGCGCTGATCCTGTTGCCGTGCTCTGGCATGTTCGGTTTTCACGACCCGCACCAGCGCCGATTTGCCTCGCGCCGGACGTAAATGCGTTCCGGACAGTTCTGTGATCCAACGCGCGGGGACACACAAAAAGTGTGGTTTCCCGAGGACTCTTGGCCGGGCGGACCGGTACACTGTTTTCAGTCAGTCCCGGATCGAACTCGATGTGTTGATTGGTTTCTGTATGGACAGCGGGTGCGGTTGTTCGGCCGGGGAGTCACGGATCGACTCAACAGAGAGGACGCAAATGAACCGGAAGACACAGAATGCTGCACGGGGCTTCACGCTGCTCGAGGTGATGATCGTGATTGTCATCATCCTGGCAATTCTTGGACTGGTGACGGTGAACCTGATGGGGGCGCGGGATAAGGCGAACCGAGGGGTCGTGCAGATGAAACTCGCTTCATTGAAGGGGGCGCTGGAGCAGTTCGAACTTGATTTCAATCGATTGCCGCTGGAAGAGGGCGAAGGGCTGCAAGCGCTCTGGAATCCAGACGTGATCCCGGAGGAGGAACGGGGCAAGTGGCGGGCGGGCGGGTACCTGAAGGAACCGATGCCGCGGGATGATTGGGGTTCGGAGTGGGTGTACCGCGTGACGACGGCGGACGACGCAAGCGGCGGGGAGCCGACGGCGGCGGTATCGAAGTTCCAACTGTGGTCGATCGGCCCGGACAAGCAGGAGGGGACCTCGGACGACATCTATCCGGGTGATCGCAAGCCGGGGGATTCGACGGACTCGGGAGACGTCGGCCCGCCGCCGGCGCCGACCGGCGGCTAAGCGTTGCCGGCCAAGACCTGACCGGCCGTTGACGCTGGAGCCGGGTGGGGGGGTGGGGGGAATCCGCGTGGCGGCCCGACGAGGTGAAGCCGCGTGTGCGTGGACAATCCGGTTTCCTGCGCTCGTGAGAGCGTGAAGGGAGCGCGAAGTCTGGTAGGTACCGGCGCAGCGCGCCAACGAAGGAGGGTGAGCCTGATCCGTCGCGGGTTCTCAATTCTGGAAGTGCTCGTGGTCGTGCTGCTGCTGCTGCTGATCATGGCATTGGTCGTGCCGGTGTCGATCACGGAGATCCGCCGGGCGTCGCTGAACGAGTCGTGGCGGCAGGTTGAAGCGGGGGTGATGCGGGCGCAGGCCGAGGCGCAGCGACGTGGCGTGGTGCTGCAACTGATCGCTCGTGATCGGGCGACCGAGGCGGGCGGGACGGCCGGCGCGACGGAGATGGAACTGGTGACGCGCGACGTCTTCGGGGAGGGGTCCGAAGCCATGTCGCGAGCGGGCTCGACCGGCGCGGGGACGGATGCGGGACTCACGGGCCCGGTCAGCGAAGCACGCGAGGAAGTCATCTTGGTGCTCCCGAGCGGTGTTCGGATCTCGGATGCGCTGCCGCGACGGTTCGCCGCCCCCGACGAGACCGGGTTTGGCGAAGATGCGACGGAATCGGCGAGCCCGAGCGCGGATGGCGCGGCAAGCAGCGAGCGGCCGGAGTGGTTGATCGCGACGTTTTTTCCGGATGGGCGAGTGTCAACATCGTGGACGGGCGGGGTCGAGCCCGCGGCGGTGGCGGGGGCGAGCCGGGGCTGCTTCGTATTTGCCGAGTCGGGGGCGGCGTGGTCGATCCGGGTGAACTCGTGGACGGGCGCGGTGGAGGCAACGGCGATCCTGCCGGCCGCGGCGAGCCGGGAGATTTTGGGCGAAGGGGACGACGCACCGGGGCCGGCGCCGGAGGAAGGGGTGGCGGCACCATGACGCGCGGCGCTCGAAGGACACACCGGCGTCGATCGTGCCGCGTGCGGGAGCGCGGAGCGTTGCTGCTGGAAGTGATGCTGTCGCTGGCGCTGTTCGTGGCGGCCGGGGGGACGGTGCTGGCGGTCGTGAGTCAGGGGGTGGGCTCGATCCGGGCGGCGAGAGAGCGGCTGCATGCGCTGGACCTGGCGCGCTCGGCGATGGCGGAGATCGAGGCGGGCATCGCGACGGTGGAGACATTGAACGGGCCAGCGCCGGAGTGGACGGACCCGGACGCGGAGGTGCCGGACGACACCCGGGAGAGCGGGTGGGAGTTGATCATCGAGACGACGCCGACGGAGTTCGACGGGTTGACGCTGGTGTCGATCACGGCGGCGCGTTCGGGGGGATCGGGGATTGACAGTTCGGCATACACGCTGCGTCAACTGGTGCGACTGCGGGACGCCGCGCCGGACAGCGTGGGCGACGTTGATGACGTGACGCGGGCCGCGGAGCGTGGGGCGCGGGGGCGGGCACCGGCGCGAACGCGGGGCGATCAGAACGGGGAGGGCGAGCGATGACCAGCAGCCGTCCACGACCGGGTCGCGCGTTCACGCTGCTGGAGGTGCTGTTGTGCCTGGCGATCATTCTGGTGCTGATCGGCGCGATGATGGGGTTTTTGAGGCAGATTCTGGAGCGGCGCGAGAGCCTGGTGAGGGGCACGCGGGAACTGCAATCCGCGGGCGCATTCATCGAAGCGCTGGAGTCAAACCTGCTGACGGGGCTGGTCGGCGGGGCGCGGTCGGGGGCGGGGATCCAAGGGACGGCGACATCGCTGAAGGTTCTGTGCCGGGGCGTCGAACTTCCGGTTTCCTCGGGCGTTGACGCCGGGGATCTTCAGGGAACGGAGTTCCGCTTTGAGGCGGGGGCGGCCCGCTTGACGGGTCGGCACCTGGAGGGACTCGCCGGCGGCGCGGGCGGAGGGACGACCGAACTGGTGTCGGATCGGTTTGAGCGCGTGCGATTCCGATACTACGACGGTCGGGGATGGAGCGACGAGTTTGATTCGGTGAAACTGGGCCGGCTCCCGGCGGCGATCGAGGTGCTCGTGTGGACGACGGCGCTGGGGAATGAGCGAGCGCCGGTGCGGGGGGTGCCGGCGCCGGCGGCGGCGGCGGTCGAAACGGGCGAGGCAGACCGAGGAGCGGAGCGAGCCGGGGAGCGGGCGGCGGTGGAGGAACCCGCGGGGGGCGAGAACGAGTATGCGTGGGGCCCGCCGAGCCGGCGGCGAGTGATCGTGGTGCCGGACGGCCCGGAAGCGAACTGGGGGGCGGCGCCATGAACGCGGAGCGCGGATCGAGCGGGGCGCGGGTGTCGGCGCGGGCTGTCGTGCTGCTGATGACGCTGATCGTGATCACGATCGGCGCGCTGGTGGGCTCGACGGTGCTGTACTACGCGGGCTCGACGAGTCACTCGGCGCAGATCGGGCTGCGAGCCGCGCCGTCGCGCGCGATGGCATGGTCGGGGGTGCAGGCGGTGATGTCGGAACTCGCGGCACAGCGAGAGGAGATCTTGCAGGGGAAGAAGCCGTCGATTACCGAGTATTGGGCGGCGTCGGGGCCGGAAGCGGACAGCCCGGGCACGCCGCGGTGGGGGTTCCGGGTGCTGGAAATGCAGACGGCGACGGGAGACGCCGGGGAAGGATGGGTCGCGTGCGAGCCCGAGATGGGCAAGCTGGATGTGAACACGGCGACGACGGAGATGCTGGCGAAGCTGCCGGGGGTGTCGGCGGCGCTCGCCGAGGCGATCGTGAGTGCGCGCGGTCCGGAGCGATTCACGAGCGTGCCGGAGTTGCTGCGGGTGCCCGGGATGACGCCCGAACTCCTGTTCGAGGCGGGTGCGAAGGAGAAGCGGGCCGCGGATGTGACGGCACCGGCGGCGGAGGCGGGAGCGGAGGAGCGGGGCGCCACAGGGGAGAGCGGGTCGGCGTCGAAGCCGGAGGTCTCAAGCGAAGCGGATGCACCGCCCGGCGGGGCGGCCCGGAGGGCGCTGGCGGACTATTTGACCGTGTTCAGCTTTGATCCCGAGGTGCAGCTTGGCTTTGGTCCGAAGGCGTCGGACGTACGCGGGAACCAGCGCATCAACCTGAATGTCACGTGGTCGGATGAACTGGGGAGCGCGATCGAGCGGCGGTTTGATCGCTCCGTGGCCGACGGCGTGAAGGGACTGCTCGAATCCGGCCGCACGTTTGCCAAGCCGTCGGACATCGTGAAGACGTTGCGGGCGTTTCGCGTGGAGCCGGACGGGTGGGCGGAGGTGCTGGATGCGTTCACGACGAATCCGGAGGACTACCGGCTGGGGCAGGTGGACCTGATGACGGCGAGCGAGCCGGTGCTGGCGTGTGTGCCGGGGATCAGCGTGAACGCGGCGAAGGAGATCGTGTTTCGCCGGAGCCGGCTGGACGAGGAACGTCGGCGAACCCCCGTGTGGCCGGTACTGGAAGGCATCGTGACGCAGGACGAGTTCGAGCAGGCGGTGGATTACCTGTCGGCGCGGTGTCTGCAGTGGCGGGTGATCGTCGAGGGGGGCATCGTTCCCGCCCTCGAAGACGCGTCGGCGGACGCGGGAGGTTCGGGGGGCGGCGGGCGCTGGGAAGTGAGGGAGGTGGCGGAGAGCGGCATCGACCGAGCAGAGTTCACCCGGCGGGTGGATGAACGGGAAGGGGCGCGGACGCGTCAGCGGGTGGTGCTGGAGGCGGTGATCGATATTTCGTCGCGTCGGCCGCGGGTGGCGATGCTGCGAGATGTGACGCGGTTGCCGCTGGCGCGCGCGATGATCGCGGAGGCGCGCCAGACAGAGCGAGGGGGAGGGGAAGCGGAATCGCGGGCCGAGGCGAGTGAGTCGGCCGCGCCCGCGCCGGCGGAGGGCGATGCCCCCGCGTCGCGTCCGGAGGACGGGGAGCCGCTCGATTTCGGCGGGCTGGAACTCGACGATCTGGCTGTATCCGGCCCGGAGGATGCGCCTGGCAATTCCTCGACAAGGGACTCTCGAACGGGCGACAATACCGCGGCTCCGGATTCCAGCGGCGGCGCGGCGCCGGCGGGCGGGGACGGGCGCGTAGGCCGCTGGACCACGGGCGGGAAAGGAGGCAGTCAATGACGCGCGCCGACGGCGCCTGGTTTGTGTTGAACGTGGAGAACGATCGGTTGATCGCGGCGCATGTCAGGGCGAGCGGTGGCTCGTCGCCGCGCCTTCGCGTGCTGGGGGGGCTGTCGCGCACGGCGCCGAGCACGCTGGACGTCACCAAGACGGCGGACCTTGGCGCGTGGATCGCGAAGGAACTCAAGGAGGCGGGTCTTGACGGGGCGGCCCGGCGGTCGCGGGTCATGTTCGCGGTGCCTCGTTCGGAGGTGATGCTCAAACGAGTGGCGTTCCCGCCCGGCACGGTCACGGCGGATCAGGCCGAGATCGTGCGGCTTCAGATGGTGAGACAACTCACGCTCTCGCCGGAGAGCGCGGTGATCGACTTCGCGGGCGCGGACCCGGGGTTGACGGGCCGATCGCGGGCGGTGAGCGACGCATCGGCGGCTGGTGAGAGCGTGCTGGCGGGCGCGCTGCAGGCCGAGCGGGTGGAGTGGCGGCGCGCGGTGGCGCAGGCCGCGGGGTTCCGGGTGAGTTCGATATCGCTCAAGGCGTCCGGGGCCGCGTCGATCGTGGCGGACGCGGGGGCCACGGGCGGAGCGATGGGGATCACGGTGGGGTGCGGGGCGATCGAGTTCGTGCTGGTGGAGCACGGGCAACTGGTGTTCGCGCGGGGGTCTGACCTGGTGCGTCCGTCGGGCACGCCGGGCAACCTGGCGGAGGAAGAGGCGTTCGCGGACAAGGTCGCGGTGGAAGCGAAACGCACGTGGATGAGTTACCGGTCCGCGCCGGACTCGATCGAAGTCGAGTCGGTGCACGTGCTGGGGACGGATCGGTGCGCGAGCGCGATCGCGCAGCGGTGCCGGGAGTCGCTGGAGTGCCGGGCGGAGACGATCGCGGTCCCGTCGTACGTGGAAGTGGACGCGGGGGTGAACCCGGAACTCGTGCCCGATCTGGCGCCGCTCATCGGTCTTGTCGGCGAGCGGATGCTGGGACGCGCGACGCTGGATTTCGCGAATCCGCGCCGGGCTCCGGATGCGGGAGCGGCGATGCGTCAGCGGGCGCTGCTGGGCGCGCTGGCGGCGATCCTGGTGCTCGGCGGCGCGTACACGTACGCCCGGCTTGACCTCAAGCAGCGCGAATCCCGGCTCACCCAGTTGACGCAGGAATGGGGGGCCCAGACCACGAAGTACGCCGATTTCGTCAGGATGAAGGCCAAGGTGGCGCACGTGGCCCAGTGGCGCCAGACGCGGTTTGACTGGCTGGCGCACGTCGGTTTTCTCAATGAGCAGTTGCCCGATACCAAGGACGCGACGCTCGAGAGCATCTCGGGCCGGGGGGATCAGGACGTGATCTACGCGAGAAGCCCGGGCGACAACGCGTACTCGAAGGACGCGTGGTCGTCATCGCTCCGCGGCACGTTCACGATCTCGGGGAAGGTCAAGCGGCGCGAGATCGCCGACGCCCTTCGGTTGCGGATCGTGGACGACAAGCGGTACATCCTGGATTCCAAAGGGGCGGACACGGCGGATCGATTCGACTGGCGGCTGATCACGTCGCGCAGCAAGCCCGACGACACCGGCGCCGCCGCGCCGGCTTCGACGAAACCGGCGCCGGGCAAGGTCGAGGCGCCCCGGTCGGACGATCAACCCCGGAGCGGGGGGACGCCATGAAGCCCATGCACCGCCGAATCATGATCGCCGGGGTGTTCGTGGCGGTCGCGGGCGTGGTCGCCTGGCAGTACCGCGTGTATGCCGGTCAGCGGGACCACCTGAACGAGCGCATCAAGGCGTATTCGCACGACATCCAGGTGCGGGACCAGGCCATGGAGGAGCGCGCCAAGCTCATGCGGGAACTCAAGGCGATGGGCGCGACGACGTTCGGTTCCGAAGAGGAGAAGGTCACCGCCTCGTTCCGCAAGGCGCTCAACGAGATGGTGGCGCACTTCGGCCTGATCGAGGCGAGCGTGACCAGTTCACGCTCGGTGGGCGTGAAGAACCCGGCGGTCGAGGCTCGCGTGCGAGAGTTCTCGAAGATGATGAACAAGGAGCAGCGGGCGGCGGCGTCGCTCCCCGATTTCCTGGCCGTGTCGGGAACGCTCTCGGCGAAGGGGACGCTGGAGCAGGCGCTGCGCGTGCTGGCGACGCTGCAGGTGCAGCCCTGGATCCACCGGATCGACGGGTTCTCGCTACGCCCGGTCGGGAGAGAGGGCAGCCGCGTCGAAATGAGCGTGATGCTGACGACGACGTATTTCTCCGACCCGCGGCTGCGCGAAGGGACCGACGAAGTCGGCTGGCGTCCGGTGCGAGAAGCGGAGTTCGCGGCGTGGATGCCGATCGTGCTGAAGAACATGTTCCGCGAGCCGGCGCCGGCGGCGGCGGTCGCGGCGAACGACGCGCCCCCCCCGCCCGAGACGTCGGGCGCGACGGCGGAGCCCCCGCCCCCCCCGCCGTATGACGAGTGGCGGATCAGCGGCGTGGCGCGCGGCGCGAAGGGGCCGATCCTGATGGTGGTGAACGAGCGCACGCACGAATGGCGCACGATCGACGCCGGGGGGACGATCCTCGACGCGACGTTTGTATCCAGCCAGGGGGAGGTCGCGGAGATCACGATCGGCCAAGAGCGCTTCGCGGTGCGCACGGGGCAGCGACTGTCCGAACGTTCGAGAATTCAGTAGATGGCGGGGTGAGATCGGGGGGCGGGGGGGCGGGGGGGGCGGGGAGGGGGAAGGATGAGACTGCCCGGACGCCAGCGAACCAGACGAGATTTCGGAGGATGACATGCCGAACCAGAATCCATGGGTGATTTCCGCGTTGGTGCTCGCGTGCGGACAGGCGACGTCGCTGCGTGCGCAGGAGGGGGGGACGAGTCCGTCAACACCGGCGCCGACGGCGCCGCAAGCAACGCCGCCAGCGCCGGACGCCGGGACGGCGGCCAAGCCCGCGGGCGTGGACGCGGCGCCGCCGGCTGCTCCCGCGGCTGGTCCCGCGCAGCCGGGGGGATCGGCGAAGGTCGAGCCGGCGTCGCCGCCGGTCCAGCCGGACAAGCCGATCTCGTTCAACTTCCAGGATGCGCCGTACGCGCAGGTGATGGATTTCATCGCGAGGCAGTCGGGGCTGCCGGTGATCAAGGAAGCGCCTCTCCCGGATGCGCCGGTGACGTTCATCAGCGCGACCAGTTATTCGCTGGAGGAAGCGATCGACGTCTTGAATCGCATGCTGTTCATGCACGGGCTGCAGGTTCGGCGCGACGCGAACTTCCTGCTGGTGACGAAGATCGAGAACATGGCGCCGCTTGGGCCGGTGGGCCAGGGGCGGGTGCCCGAGGGCGCGGGCACGACGCAGATCGTGACGCTGGTGATGCCCTTGCAGAACGCCGGGGCCGCGCCGCTGTCGGAGCAACTCAAGCCGCTGGTGACGAAGGTAGGGGGGATCACGCCGCTGCCTTCGCAGAACTCGCTGGTGATCGTGGACACGGCGGCGCAGTGCGAGCGATTGCGCGAGATCATCAAGATGTTGGACGCGGAGCCCCCGAGCGACGCGCAGTACCGGATCTTCGCGCTCAAGAACGCGAAAGCGGACACGGTCTTCGGCGCGCTCAAGGGACTCTTGAGCGAAAAGCGCACGATGCAGATCGTGGAGAAGGACGGCTCGATCCGCACGGTGAAGGATGAGCAGATCACGGGGCTGAGCGTGCAGCCGTACGCGGCAACGAACTCGATCATCGCGATCGGGCCCGAGGGACGGCTGCGGACGGTGGAAGAACTCGTCGCGCTGCTGGATCGCGAATCGAGCGAGGATGGGGACCGGGTGATGATGACGTTCCTGCTGCTGGCGGCGGCGCCGGACGACGCGGCGGCGCGGGTGACGTCGCTGTTCGCGGCCGTGCCGCCGGAGAAGAAGCCGACGATTCTGCCGATCAAGGATCAGGGGAAACTGACGGTCGTGGGCACGTCATCACAACTGGCGCTGGCGGCGAACCTGATCGGGGAGATCGACCCCGGGGCGGCGCCGTCGAGCGCAGCGCCCGGGCAGCCGCGGCCGGCCAAGCCCGAATCGCGAGCGTCGCTGGTTCGGCTCAAGCACACGACCCCGGGGGCGGCGCAGAGCATCCTGTCGCGGCTGTTGTCGCCGCGGCAACTCGCCGTGCTGCGCTACGCGCCCGCGCCGGATGAGAAGGGGCTGATCGTCAGCGGCCCGGCGAGCGATGTGGAGGCGTTCGAGCAGTTGCTGGCGGGGATCGACGTGCCCCCGCAGCTTGATACCGAGGTGCGGCAGGTGCTCATCTCGACCGGGGATCCCAAGGCGGTGCTGGACCGCGCGGTCGAACTGTTCGCGCTGGCGTCTCGTTCCAAGACGGATCCGGTGACGGCGAAGCTCGAGGCCGATTCGCGGACGGTGACGCTCGTTGGCAGCCGGCTGGGGCTTGAGGCGTTTTCTCAGTCGCTCTCGTCGGCGCAGACGACGGCGGGGATCCTGCGAGAGACGAGGTCGTACGACGTGGTACGAGTCACGCCAAGCGTTCTGGCGGCGAAACTGGTCCGCCTCGCCCGGCCGATGCTGGAGCCCGCGGACGGCTCGGCGTACCTGGCGCCCTCGATCGAGCCGGTGGACGAACTCAAGCGGGTAATCGTCCGGGCGACGCCCGAGCAGTTCGCGGTCGTCGAGCAGCTCGTCAAGAGCATCGACGTCCCGGATGCGGGGAAGCGGCAGTTCCGGATCGTGAGCGTGCCGACGGGACCGGCGAAGGAACTGGCGGAGAAAGCGCTGGCGGTGTTCCGGAAACAGACCGAGGGGCTGACCCCCGTGCCGAGCCTGGAGGTCACGCCGGACGATGGCGCGCGCACGCTCTCGGTGGTCGCCGACGCGGAGGCCATGGCGCGGTTTGATGTCATCCTGGCGGAACTTCAGAAGCAGGCGGCACCGGTGAGGGAACTGCGGCTGATCGAACTGCGCAACGCGCCGCCGGCGGACGTGATCTCGTTCCTTGAAGACCTTATCCGTTCGAGCAAGCCGTTCACGGCGCAGTCCGGTCCGGACCCGGTGTTCGAGCCGATCGACGCGACGAACTCGATCATGGTGGCGGCGGCGCCGGGGCAACTGGCGATCATCAGCGAGTTGGTGAAGTCGCTGGACCAGCGACGGGCGGGTGAGCGGCCCCCGCTGCGGATCCTGAAGTTGCGCACGACGGACGCGCCCGGGATCGCGCAGATCCTGACGCAGACGTACGAAGCCCGGCCCGCCGAGCAGCGCCAGAAGTTCCCGGTGCAGATTACGGCGGACTCGGCGACGAACACGCTGATCGTGTCGGCGCACCCGGACGCGTTCACGGAGATCGAGGGCATCACGAAGCAGCTCAACGAGACGCAGAGCGTGGACGCGGCGGGTCGCGAGATCCGGATCTTCCCTCTCAAGGTGGCGCGGTCCGAAGAACTCGCGCGCACGATCGATGAGATGTACCCGTCGCCCCCGATGCCGCGGGACCGCAACGGCGCGCCGCGCCCGGATCTGCAGAAGCCCAAGGAAGTGGTGGTCCGGGCCGATCGCGGGACGAACTCGCTGATCGTCGATGCGCCGTCGGTGCGGATGGCGGGGTTCGAGCAACTCGTTCAGCAACTCGATCAGGCCAAACTGGCGGACAACGTGGAACTTCGGACATACCGCGTGCTTCGAGCGGACCTGAGCGCCGTGGCGACGACGATGCGTTCGACGGCGGCGAACGGGGGGCTGACGGGTGGCAAACCGCCGGCCGCGGGGGTTTCGGCGGCGATCACGGTGGACATCGAGCCGATGTCGCGCTCGCTGATCGTCTCGGGCCCCAGCGAGATCTTCGCGCCGGTGGAGAAACTGCTGGCGAGCCTGGACGCGGCCCCGATGCACGCGAGCACGGGGGTGAAGATGTACGCGATGAAGCATGCTCGGGCCGAGCGGCTGCAACCGCTGTTGAGCAAACTGCTCGCGTCGCGCCTGAAGGAGCAGCAGATCAAGGACGGAACCGTCGCGGTGCCGGGAGATCTGCAGACCATGCTGGACGTGGCGTCGGACCCCGCGACGAACACGCTGATCATCTCGGCGCCGGAATCGATCCAGCAGATCGCGGAGCAGCTCATCGAGGCGCTGGACACGCCGGCGGCGCAGACGGGGCGCGCGGTGATCCGCGTGGTACCGCTGACGTATGCGGATGCCAACCAGGCGGCGCAGACGCTGAACAACGCGCTGGGCACGATCGAGTTGCCCAGCGGAGGGCGCGTGACGGTGTTGCCGACGGCGGGCTCGAACGCGCTGCTGCTCTCTGGCGCCGAAGCGGACCTGAAGAAGGTCGAGGAGTTGGTGACGACGCTGGATGTTCGGCCGGTCACGCCGGACGCGATCACCGTTGAGACGTTTGTGCTCAAGCATGCCGAGGCGGGCGTCATCGCGCCGATGGTGCAGGGGCTTCTGGTCGAGAAGCAGACGAGCGACCCGGCGATCCTGCGGATGCAGATGCAGTATTCGCGCGGGCAACTGCCGAAGATCCCGCAGGTGAAGGTCGAGGCGGACGCGAGGACGAACTCGCTGGTGGTCTCGGGACCGACGGCGGTGACGCAACTCGCCAAGGCGGTGATCGAGCGGCTGGATCAGCCCGCCGGGGAGACCGGGCGGATTTCACGGGCCTTCACGCCCGCGAAGGCGAACCCGGCGGACCTGATCCGCGCGGTGCAGCCGATCGTGCTGGCGACCACTCCCGCGGGGCGCAAACCGATCGAGCTGATCTCGGCGCCCGGGGCGGCGAGCGTGGTGGTGATCGGGACCGAGGAGCAGGTGGGGAGCGCGCTGCGGACACTGGCGGAGTTTGACGACCGCACGATCGCGACGCCCGTGGTCGAGGTGCAGGTGGTGGACCTGAAGCACACGGACGCGGGCGCGACGGGCCGGGCGGTGCAGTCGATGCTGGCGGAGCGGTCGCGCTGGCCGGAGTCGCTGCGCGGCGCGGAGCGGGCCGGGCTGGCGGTGCCGGTGCCGACCGTGAACGCGGAGGCGTCGTCGAACCGGCTCATCATCGCGGCGCCGGTGGACCTGATGCCCGTGGCGCGGCAACTGATCGACGTGATGGACCGTCCGCGCGCCGGTTCCGATACCGAGGTGCGGGTGTTCCCGCTGAAGAAGTCCAAGGCGGAATCGGTAGCGAGGGCGATCACGACGGGGTTCGCCGCGACGGCGCGCCCGGCCGATCCGGTGCCCGCGGTGGCCGCCGAGCCCACCAGCAACTCGGTGGTGGTCTCCGGGACCGCGGCCCGGCTGGCGCAGGCAGAGGGGATCGTGCGGCAACTTGACGAGTCGGCGCAGCCCGACGGGATCGCGGTGCGGACGATCCAACTCGAGCACGCCCGCGCCGAGACGGTCGCGCCGGTGGTCGAATCGCTGCTGGCCAAGAAGTCGATGGTCGAGTTGCTCCCGCAGTGGGAACGAAGCAACTACCTGCGGCAGCAGTCTGAAGAGTCGAGCATCCGCATCGCGGCGGAGAAGCGGCTCAACGCGATCGTCGTGACCGGTCCGATCGGGATCATCGAAGTCGCCGAGCAAATCGTGCGAGAACTGGACACCGATCAGGCGGCGGACCCCGCGAGCGTCCGCGCGGTGCGGATCATCCCGGTGACGAACGCGGACGCGGCGTCGGTGGCGGCGAACATCGAGGCGATCTTCGCCGATGATTCAAGCACGCTCCCGCCGCCCACCATCCGCGTGGACAAGGACAGCAACTCGCTGATCCTCCGCGCGACGCCGGATCAACTCGCGATGATCCAGAGCGTGGTGAAGGAACTCGATGAAGCGACGTATTCGTCGTCGCGCGAGATGCGGCTGGTGCCGATCGACCGCTCCAAGGCCGACGCGATGATCATGGCGCAGACGATCCAGCGTGTGCTGCAGCAGCGCTCGGGCGTGCAGGTGGAGATCATCTCCGCCGACGACCTGATCAAGGGCCAGGGCGATACGGAAAGCGATTCCGATCCGACCAAGCCCGGATCGGGCGGCAAGCCGAAGAAGCCCGCTCCAAAGAAGGATTCCCGCGGATCGATGCGCCCCGGGCGCGGGGGCGCGGGCCTGGGGTGGCTGGCGAGCGGACCCGGACCGACTGGGATCGTCGGCGCCGCGCTTGGCAGTATGACGCTGGGCCTGGTGGCGAGCGCGGCGGATTCTCCGGCGGCGAGCCCGTGGCCGGATCCATTTGCGATGTGGCGCTTGGCGCCGCGAATGTTCGAATCGACCTCCGCGGACGCCGCGCCGACCGTGACCGCGGGGACGATCCGCCTCCCGCTTGATCCGCCCGAGGATGATCCACCCGTCGCCGGGCCCGATGCACCCGCGCCGCCCGAGGATGACGCGGGGCCGGCCGCCGATGCGGAGCCGCAGCCCGCCGGGTCAGAGCCCGGGAAAGCGATCAACATCCGTCCGCGGCCCGCGCGGCCGAATCCGGCGAGCGTGCTCCCGGGACTCTCCTCGCGGATAGGCTCGGGCGACGACAACAAGGTGACAATCGCGGTCGATCCGCGCACCAACTCGCTGATCGTGACGAGTTCGCCGCGCCTCGCGGACCGGATCGCGGCCCTGGCGACTGATCTACAGAACAAGATGCCCGCGGAGCCGCGGAAGGTGCGGGTGATTACGCTCCCCGAGTCGGCCGACGCGGGCACGCTGTCGAACCGGCTGGAGGCGACGATCCGCCAGATCGGTCAATCGTCACCGAACAACCCCGGCGGGTTTACGGGCCGCGTGACGGTGCAATCAGACCCGGCGGGCGGGGCGCTCATCGTCTCATCAAACGATACCGACTTCCAGGCGGTGTCCGAACTGATCGCCGCGCTGTCGCGACCGGGACCGTCATCGTCGCTGACGGTGAAGGTGTACCCGCTTTCGTCGCTGACAGCGACGAGCGCGTCGCGCGCGATCACGGACCTGCTCTCGGCATCACCCCGCGGGGCGCAGGCGCGGCGGGTGCGGGAACAGGAACTGACTATCGAGACACCCGACGGCGTCACGAAGGGGCGCATCGATCCGTCGGAGGTGCGAATCGTCGCCGACCCCAGTGGGACGGCGATCATCGTCGCGGCGCCGGCGCGGGCGCTGCCGGTGCTGGATCAGTTCGTGGCGATGCTGGATCAGTCGCCGGCGCTGGAGCGGGCCGCGATCCGGGAGTTCGCGCTCAAGAACGCGCGTGCCGCCGACGCCGCCCGCACCCTGCAATCGGCCTTCGACGCGATCCGCCGGTCGGCGACGCAGCGGCGCGGCCCTGAAGGTGGCGACCGGTTGCCCGAGGCGCACTTCGTCGCCGACGACCGAACGGGGACGTTGCTGGTCACGGGTTCGGACGCGCAGCTCAAGGAGACCGAGCGGCTTCTCACGACGATCGACGCGCCGCTTGAGGACGACGACACGCAGGTGGAGATCATCGCGCTGCAGCTCGCGCGGCCCACCGCGGTGCGCGAGATCGTGCAGACGGTGCTGGTGGGGCGCGACGAGGGCAAGAAGGACCGCATCCGCATTTCCGCCAGCGACGAGACGGGGCTGTTCGTCATCCGCGCGACCCCCGCGCAGATCGAGCAGGCGCGCAAGATCGTGAGCGAGGTCGATAAGACCGTGGTGACGGGCCTGCCGATCCGCTCGATCAAGCTCGAGCGGGCCGATGCGCAGCAGGTGGCCACGGGGCTTCAGAAGTTCTTCGAGGACCGGGCGAGGCTGTCGGTCCGCCAGGGTCAGCGCAACGCGCAGGCGCGCCAGGTGGCGATCATCGGTGATCGGCGCACCAGCACGCTCGTCATCGCGGCGGCCGACGAGGACTTCGAGCAGATCAAGTCGATGATCTCGACGTTCGATGCGCCCGCGACGGCGCGAGACCTGCAGTTCCGGGTCATCCCGCTGGAGAAGGCGCGGGTGAGCGAACTGCAGAACGCGATCGCAAACATGGTGGACAACCTCACCTACTCGCCGTTCATCTGGTGGGGCGGCCGGGAACAGGACGACAACAAGGACAAACTGGTCGTCGAGTTCAACGAGCGTGCCAACTCGGTGATCCTGATGGGCCAGGGCGAGTCCTTCGACGCCGCCGAGAAGATGATCAAGGCGCTCGACGAGGCAACGCCGGCGGGCACGGCGTTTGTCCTGCGGTCCGTGCGCGTGAAGAACTCCGACCCGACGAAGATCGCCGACGCGGTGCAGACCGCGCTCTCGACCCCGGGATGGCGGTCGTGGCGCGGCGCGGACCCCGACGGGGTGCGAGCGATCCCGGATCGCGCCGCGGGCACGATCCTGCTCGTGGGCCGCGCGGACCGCATCGCCGAGGCCGAGAAGCAGATCGCCGCGCTGGATTCCGCGGCGACGCGCCCCGATCAGAAGCTCGAGACGATCCAACTGCGGTTCGCCCGCGCCGAGCGGATCAGCCAGAGCCTGGAGCGCTTCTTCCGCGATCGCGCCGCGGCCCAGGGAAAGGCCGAGAGCAGCGTCTCGATCCTGGGCTCTCAGGACGGCAACGTGCTGATCGTGCAGGGCCTGGAAGATGAACTCGAGACGGTGAAGGGGCTCATCTCGCAGATGGACCAGCCCGAGGAGGGGGAGGGACGCGTGCGCGAGTTGTACCAGCTCAAGAACGCCAAGGCGGCCGAACTGGCCAATGTGCTGCGTGAACAGTTCCCGCGGGCACTCTCGACGCGGGAGGGGCTGGTGATCGTGACGCCGCAGCCCTCGACGGACTCGGTGATCGTGTCCGCGCCGGCGGAGTTGTTCGAGCGGGTGGACGCGCTGGTGAAGCAGCTCGACGCGCCCCCGACGACGGACGTGACGAAGATGGTGACGATCACGCTCTCGACGGCCCGAGCCGAAGAGGCCTCGGCCGCCCTCACCAAGGCGCTGCCGACCAACATCCGCGTCACGATCACGCCGGTGCGGCGATCCAACTCGCTGCTGCTGACCGGATCGGACGAAGCGATCGCGCTGGTGATGGAGCAGGTGCAGAAACTCGATCAGCAGGTCGCCAAGAACCCGACGGAGTTCCGAAGCGTGAAGTTGGCGCACGCCGACGCGTTCGACGTGGCATCCACGATCCGCACGGTGATGCGGGCGCGCGAGCGAATCCCGGGCGAGCCCGAGGCCGCCGTCAGTTCGTCGCTGTCGAGCAACACGATCATGTTCTCGGCGACCGCGGAGCAGATCGCGGAGATCGACAGGATCATCAAGGAGCTCGATGTCCCGCAGGCGACCACGCGCACGACGGAGTTCGTCCCGCTGAAGTTCGCCGACGCCGAGGCGACCTCCGAGGCGCTGGGCGTGTTCTATGGTCGCTACGCGCCCGAAGCGATCACCCCGTCGGCCCGCAACGTCACGATCATCGCCAACCCGGTGTCCAAGAGCCTGGTTGTCTCCGCCGACGAGCTCGAATGGCCCAAGATCCGGTCGCTGATCGAGAAGCTCGACAACGAAACCTACGACACGTCCAACCGGGTTGAGATCATCGCGCTCAAGAGCGCGGACGCGACGAGCCTGGCGCGGACGCTCAACGAGGCGTTCTCGACGCCCCTTCGCGCCCAGCTCGAACGGGAGCGGGCACGCCAGCAGAACCAGCCGCGCCGCGGCGACCAGGGGCCGCAGATCCCCGATATCCCGACCGTCCTGGTTGACAGCAAGGAGACGGTGTCCGTCTCGGCCGAGCCCTTGACGAACTCGCTCGTCGTTTTCGCGTCGCGAGAGCAGTTCGAGCGCATCAAGAGCATCGTGACGCAGCTCGACGTGCCGGAGTTCACGCGGCTCCCGGCGGCGAAGATCGTCCCGCTCCGCGCCGGGCAGGCCAGCGCGCTGGCGGCAACGCTGCGGCAACTCTTCATCGAGACCGCGTCGAACCAGCAGGGACGCACGGGCCCGCGCTCGATCGTGATCGTGGGCGACGACAAGGCGGGCGCGCTCATCATCCGCGCCGACGATTCGCAGTTTGCGCAGATCAAGTCCATGGCCGACGCCCTGCAGCAGGAGGGGGACCGGACCCGCGTCACGGTCCGCGTGATGCGCCTGGCAAATGTCCCGGCGAGCCGGATCGCGACCAGCCTGCGCACCACCTTCGCCCCGGTCGCTCAACAGGCGGGCGAGCCGATGACGATCGAGATCGATCGCGGCACGAACGCGCTGGTGGTGGCCAGCAGCGAAAAGGTGTTCGACCAGATCAAGCAGGTCGCGCAGGAACTCGACGGGGTGCTGCCGGACGCCGGCGCGGGCAACGGCGCGCCCAGCGCCGTGCCGGGCTCGCTGGGCCGAACGGTGCTGATCATCGATGTCGAGAACAACTCGGCCGAGGCGGTGAAGAAGATGCTGGAGGAGATGGGGGTGACTCGCCCGCAGCAGGGGGATACGCCCGGCGTGGTCGCCGAGCCGGTGCAGATCGTCCCGCTGGTGTCGCGGCGCGCCATCGCGGTGATCGCCGATGCCCGCGATGCACAGACGATCGTTTCGCTGGTGCGCACGCTCGACGCGGCCCCGGCGAACGCCGAACAGAAGGTCGCGATGGTGCGCCTGAAGATCGGCAACGCCCAGTCGGTCGCGAGCGCCATCGAATCAATGATCCGGCCGGCGGCGAAGGATGCCCGTTCGCCCGCGGCCCAGTCACTGGTCGAGCAGGTTCGCCGGCTGAGCGTGCGGCGTTCCGGAGCGGATCAGCCCGACCTGACGCTCGATCTCTCCAAGCCGATCCGCATCGAGCCCGAGGCGCAGACGAACTCGATCCTGCTTGCCTCGACGCCCGAGAACGTGGCCGCCCTCACCGGCGTGGTCGAGATGCTCGATCGGCTCCCGATCGGGGAATCGGTCGTGGTGCGGTTCTTCCCGCTGGAGAACGCCGCCGCCTCGCGCGTGGCGTCGGTGATCAACGACCTGTTCAGCAAGGGCGACATCCTGCGCACGATCCCGGCGACGCAGATCAAGGGGGAGCCGACGACCGAGGTGGGCAAGGCGCTGTCGGCCAAGATCGCGGTCTCGATCGATGAACGCACCAACGCGCTGGTGGTCGCGGGGCGCGAAGAGGCGGTGGCGCTGGTCGAGGTGCTGGTGCGAGAACTGGATGGGGAGCGGGCCAGCGCGTGGGTTGAGCCGCGGGTCATCGCGCTGAAGAACGCCGACGCGACCAGGCTCGCCGAGACGCTCAAGCAGGTGCTCGTCACCAGCGCCGGTGACTCGGCCGAGGTGAGGGCGCTGCGCAACCAGGTCGCGCGGCTGCGGATCGTGCAGGCGGGGAAAGACCCGGCCGACCCCGCCGCTCGCGCCGAGGCAGACGTCTTCGCCCCCCTCCACAACATCCTCGTGATCCCGGAGAAGCAGTCCAACGCCCTCATCTGCGTCGCAAGCCCGAGCAACTTGGCGGTCGTGACCTCGCTCGTGGAGATGCTCGACGTGCCCAGCGCGTCGGCCTCGAACTCGGTCCGCATCTTCCCCTTGCAGTACGCCGCGGCGGACCGCGTCGGCGGCATCCTGTCCAACATCTTCAAGCAGCAACTCACCAGCGGGGTCATCCGTCCCGAGGATGACCTCTTCGTGGCGACGGATACCCGCACGAACGCGCTGGTGATCTCGACGAGCCCGCGAAGTTTCACGATGGTTGAATCGCTCCTGGCCAAACTCGACGGCCAGGAGGCACGCCCGCTCGTGGGGGTGCACGTGCTTCCCGTTCCCGCCGGGAACGTCACGGTCCTGGCGCCCAAGATCGAGCGACTGATGCGCGACCGGCTCGAATCGGCACGTCGCCAGGGCGACGTCGCCTCCCCGCAGGATACCTTCTCGATCCAGCCGGACGTGGGCTCGAACTCGCTGATCGTCGCCGCGAGCGACGAGAACCTCAAGATCGTGCAGCAACTCCTGGAACTGCTGACACAAGGGGCGGCGGCGGTGGCGGGGTCGGCGGTGGTGGACGTCATCTCCGTCCAGAACAGCCGCGCCGAGACGCTCGTCACCGCGGTTCGAGAACTGTACATCGATAAGGAGATCAAAGCGCGCGGCGAGGGCGCGGTGCGGGTGACGGCCGACAGCAGGCTCAACGCGCTGGTGGTCTCCGGCACCCCGTCGGATATCGATGCGGTGCGGTCGATCGTGAACCGGCTGGATTCCGCGCAGGTAAGCACCGTGACGGAGATGAAGCGCATCGAGCTCAAGAAGGCCGACGCACCGGAGGTCGTGCGCCTGCTGCGGAACATCCTCGCCGGGCGGCCGGTGCTGGGCGCCCGCAACGCCGACTCGCGGCAGACGATCGTCAAGTTCATCCGCCAGCAGCACGCCGACGAGTTGAAAAAGGAATCCGGGCACGACGTGACCGAGGCGGAAGTCTCGGGCTCGCTGCTGGAGCAGGTGCAACTCGACGTGGACGCGCGGAGCAACTCGGTCTACGTCGCGGCGCCGGCGCGGCTCATGGTACTGATCGAATCGATGATCACCGACCTGGACATGACCGATTCGGGCGCGCGCACGATCGAGGTCTTCGCCCTCAAGAACGCCGACGCCAAGCAGATGGCCGACGTGCTCGGCAAGCTCTTCAGCCTGACGCAGGACCGGGACCGGTACGTGCTGATCCCGAGCCGGGAGCCGGCGGTCGATGGCGCCCCGGCGGTTCCCGCGGGCCCCGAGTCGATCCTGGGCAACAACTTGTTCGCGTCGCCGGATGCGCGCCAGGCGCTGGCGATCACGGTCGATTCGCGAACTAACCGCCTGCTGGTGTCCGCGACCGCGGAGTACCTTGAGAAGGTCCGCACCGTCGTCGAGGCGCTGGATGCGGTGGAGGCCAACGAGCGCGAGCAGATCACCTACGAACTGCGCAACGCCAAGGCGATCGAGGTCGCCAATACCCTGCGCGAGTATTTCAAGAACGAGGTGGCGACGCTGCGTGAAACGCTCGGTCCCGAGCGGGCCGGGTCGCTGCTTTCGCTGCTGGAACGCGAAGTGACGGTCCAGGGCGACGAAAAGAGCAACCGGCTGCTGGTGGCGGTTTCCCCGCGGTATCGCGAGGCGTTCGACCAGATCGTCAAGGAACTCGACGCCACCCCGCCGCAGGTGCTCATCCAGGTGCTGCTCGCGGAAGTGACGCTGGATTCCAACGCGCAGTGGGGGGTCGATTTCCGCGTCGGCCCGTTCGGGGGCGATCAGTACAACATCGGGTACTTCGCGGCGGGCTCCGGCGTCGGCGCGGCGCTGGGGATGCCCAACCTCTCGGTCTCCTCCGCGGACTTCGAACTGCTCGTTCGAGCGCTCGAGACCCAGGGGCGCCTGGAGGTGCTCTCACGCCCGCAGGTGCTCGTCAAGAACAACGAGCCGGCGCGCCTCCAGGTTGGTGAAAAGGTCCAGATCGCCGATCGCCAGGAACGTCTTGGGAACGGCAACATCTCCACCACCACCAAGCAGGAAGACGTCGGCATCATCCTCAACGTCACCCCTTCCATCTCCGCCGACGGGTTTGTGTCGATGGAGATCAAGCCCGAGATCTCCTCCCTCACCTCCCGAACCACCCAGGTCAGCGAAGACCTCCAGACCCCCGTCTTCTCCGTCCGCGAACTCCAGACCTCCGTCATGGTCAAGGACGGCGAGACCATCGTCATCGGGGGGCTCATCCAGACCAATGACGAAGAGCGCTCCAGCAAGGTCCCCCTGCTGGGCGACCTCCCCGTCGTCGGCGGGCTCTTCAAGTCGTACAAATACAACCGCATCAAGACCGAACTGCTCATGATCCTCACGCCCAAGGTCATCCGCTCCGGCAAGGAGACGGCGGCCCAGGATCTGCTCCGCCAACTCACCCGTGACGAGATCGAGCGGCTCTCCACTCCCGAGCGTCTGGGCGATTTCCTCGAAGGCACGACGGTGCAGGATGCGATTCCAAAGCCCGCCACTCCCCTTGGTCCGGGCGCCGACCATCCCCCGATTGAGTCGGATGCGCCGGCGCCCGTCAAGCCGCTCGCCGACCCGCCGCCTTCGACGAGCCTCCCTGGCCCCTTCAACCCCAACCGCGCCAAGCCCAAGACTTGAGCAGGATCGACGGTTCGCCCGGCCTGGCCGAATCCTGTGGTACACTGAATCCCGCATGAGACGCGAGCGATGGATGGTGTTCGGTCTGGCGCTGGGAGTCTCCCTCTGGGCGGCGGCTCGGGCCGCGGAGTGCGACTCGTCCTCGCTGCTTGCCGGGCCGGGTCTTGCGCCGCGACCGACTGCACGCGACGACGCCGTGGTGTTTTCGCGCGATATCAAGCCCATATTCGCACGGCGCTGCAACAGTTGCCATTTCGGGCAGACGCTCAAGAGCGGGCTGAGTGTGGGCACGCGTGAATCGCTGCTGGCGGGGGGTGACTCGGGCGAGCCCGCGATCGTCCCGGGCGACGGCGCCGCCAGCCACCTGTACCGGCTCGTCGCCGGGCTCGATCCCCTGGCCTCGATGCCTCCCAAGGGCGGTTCCCTCCGCCCGGAGCAGATCGACCTGATCAAGCGCTGGATCGATCAGGGGGCCCCGTGGGACATGCCCGCGCCGTTGGACGCCGCCGCACCGGGAGGGGGGCCTCGCGCAAATCCCCGATCCTGGCACTGGTCGTATCAGCCCCTGCGCCGGCCCGAGCCGCCGCGCATGGAGGACGGCTCGCTCCCCGGCTCCCCGTCCGCGGCGATCGACGCGTTCATCGAGGCTCGGCTCAGCGGCGCCGGCCTCCAGCCTTCGCCCCCGGCTGATCGCGCGACGCTCATCCGTCGGCTCTGGCTCGACCTAATCGGCCTGCCTCCGACTCCGGAGCAGGCCGACGCGTTCATCGCCGACGACTCCCCCGATGCGTACGAACGCCTGGTCGATGGGCTCCTCTCCAGCCCCCGCTTCGGCGAGCACTGGGCCCGGATGTGGCTGGACCTGGCACGCTACGCGGACTCTCACGGCTACGAGAAGGACGGGCTCCGCGTCATGTGGCCCTACCGCGACTGGGTGATCGACGCCTTCAACCGCGACCTCCCGTACGACCGCTTCATCATCGAGCAGCTCGCGGGCGACCAGTTCCCTCGCCCGACCCGCATGCAGCTCGTCGCCACCGGCTTTCACCGCAACACGCAGATCAACGAGGAGGGCGGCACCGACCCCGAGGAGTTCCGCATCGACGCCGTCATCGACCGCGTCAATACCACCGCGAGCGTCTTTCTGGGCACCACCCTCGGGTGCGCGCAGTGCCACGACCACAAGTTCGACCCGATCTCGCAGCGCGAGTACTTCCAGATGCTCGCGTTCTTCAATCAGGACGCGGAGGACGCGGTGGTGGTCAACGCGACCGCGACCGAGAAGCGGGCCGGGGGGCCGATGGTGCCGGTGCCGCGCTGGGAGCACTACGAAGAGTTTGACCGGACGATCGCGCGTCGAGACGCGGCACGGAAAGCATTCACGCCGCACGTGGGGGCGTGTGTCACGCTCGATGCCGCCCGGCTGCCGGCCGCCGTCGCCGCGGCGGGCGCCCTCCGCGATCTCGACGAATCCGTTCGAGGCATGACGGCGGCCAGCGCGCTGGTGATGGGGCCGAGCCCCGCGCCGCGTGAATCTCACGTGTTCATCCGCGGCTCGTTCCTGTCTCCCGGCGACGCCGTGGAGCCGGGCGTGCCCGCCGTCCTCGAAGTGATCGCGGGCGTCCCGGAGGCGCCGACCCGCCTGGGGCTTGCCAGGTGGATCGCCAGTCCCGCCAATCCGCTGACCGCGCGCGTGCACGTCAACCGCGTCTGGTCCCGGCTGATGGGCCGCGGGCTGGTCGAAACCGAAGACGACTTTGGCATCCAGGGGGACGACGCCACGCACCCCGAACTGCTCGACTTCCTGGCCTGCGAGTTCATCGCGCGCGGCTGGAGCCAGAAGGCACTGCTCAAGACGATCGTCATGTCCCAGGCCTATCAGCGCTCGTCGGGCGTCGGGCCCGGGGCGCAGGAAGCGGACCCGGCGAACAGGTTCCTGGCGCGCGCGCCCCGGTTCCGCCTCGACGCCGAAGTCATCCGCGACAACGCCCTGGCCGCCGCCGGGTTGCTCTCTTCGAAGATGTTCGGTCCGAGCGTCTTTCCGCCGCAGCCGCAGGGAATCTGGACGCAGATCTACTCCGGCGAGCGCTGGACCCAGAGCACGGGAGAGGACGGGCACCGGCGCGGACTCTACACCTTTGCGCGGCGCACGAGCCCCTATCCGACGTTCACGTCGTTTGACGCGCCGAGCCGCGAGGTCGTGTGCACGCGCCGCCCGCGCACCAACACGCCCCTGCAGGCGCTCACGACGCTGAATGATCCTCAGTTCGTGGAAGCCGCCGGAGCGCTGGCGACCCGCATGCACGCCGAGGCGGGCCCGGACACAGCCGCTCGGATTCGGCGCGGCTTCCGCCTCGTGCTGACGCGCGAGCCCGACGCCGTTGAGATGGACCGACTCGAACAACTGCACCGCGCGTCGCTCGAAGGGTTTCGCCAGGACCCGGCGCAGGCCGCGGCACTGGTGACGTCGGCGGGGCTCGATCCAAACGCGCCCGACGCGCCGGCGCTCGCCGCGCTGACGGTCGTGGCCAGTGTTCTGCTCAATCTCGACGAAACCATCACGCGCGAGTAAGCGCCGGGAGGGCCCGCATGAAACGATTCCGCCTCGCCTGCCTGTGTGCCTGTGTCACGATGGCGGCGCTGTGCCCGGTCACGCCTGCGGGCGCGCAGCAGCGTGACCCGGTGGCCCAGCGACTCGCCGCGGCCCGCGAGGTGTACGAGCGGAAGATGGAGTCCATCCGCGAGCGGGTGCTCGGCGCGATTGCGTCCGCCAAGCGCTCCGCGCGGAAGCCCGGCACCGTTGAAGCCCTTGACGCGGCCCGGGCCGGATTCATCAGCCAGGGGACGTGGCCGGATGTCTCCGATCTGCCCGAGTTTCGGCGTGACGCCGCCAAGGCCGCCGAAGCGATCCGCCACGCCTACGCCCGGGCGATGGCGGACTACTCCCGCGCCGAGCAAGACGAACTGGCCGGCGCCGTGGAGGAAGACCGCCGCGTGTTTTCCCTTCACGCGGATGTGATCCCCTGGAGCCCGAGCCTCACGGCCCTGTCGCCGGCCGCATGGAAGCGAGTGTCCACCGAGCCTCGGACAACCGCCCCCGACCCGATCCTGGCCGGCGAGTACCGGATCGAGATCTTGGCGGTATGGCTACGGAGCGCCGAGTCGTCCTCGGCGCCCCCCGCGACGCTCCTGATCGACGTGCCGGTTTCTTCCGGACGAGTCCTGCCCGTGCGCGCAATCCCCGATGCCAAGGGCGATGTCCACGTGATCCTGACCGTCGGCGAGGGCGCCATCGCGGCCGACCTGGGCGTCCAGCGCCCTGTCGACCTGGAATCCGCCCGGCCGGATGAGCCCCGTATCCGCGTTCGCGCCGAGGGCGGCGTGTTCGAGGTCGCCAACATCCGCATCAAGCCCCTCGTCGCCGGCGCTCCGGAGGCGCTGATCGCCAAGCCTGAGACCGACGAGAACACACGTGCTCCCCGCCCCGCTCCGTCGTCACCGCTGGATGACCGCCTGAGCGCCTGGCTGCCGCTCAAGGGCGTCTGGCGCGGAAGCCGGCAGAACCGCGACGACAAGGCGATCCTCTCCTGCACCGTCAAGATCAGCCGGCCCGCGGACGATATCCTGGTTCTGCACCTCGACCACGGCGACCATGTCCTCGCGTTTGATTGCCGCCTGGAGGGCGACCGCATCACCCTCACCGGCGTGCGCCAGACCAAGGGCGCCAAGGCCATCCGCCGCGCCCCCTCAGGCTCCGGGCGAGTGAGCGAGAAGTACATCGAGGTCAACTACTTCTGGTTCCTCGATACCGCCGATGTCAAGAACCAACGCATCGAAGGCACGCTGCGCGTCAAGCGCGACGGTACCTGATGCGGCGATCGGTGCTGCTCGTCATCAGCCGCTTCGGGCGCGAGCGGTAAAGGAATTTTGCAGCATCCCCTCAAACTCGGGATTGCGAAGCGCCGCGCCTTGTGGTATCGTGCGTGAATCGATGAGGAGGGACTCCGCGCGCGTTTCCCCAAGGCTCGGGGCACGCCGCTCTCGGGATTCCGGACCGTTCCGACCGGTCATTTCCGTTCACAACCGAAGCCAGTTGCATATGACCGCGCTCGTGCGCGGCTGCTGGCGCGCGTGCACTTCTTGAAAGGGTTCTCAATGAGACGGTTCTTCGTGGCGACGCTCGGCGCGATGCTTGCTGCCTCGCTGGTATGCGTCCCGGCCTTTGCCGTGGACAACGCCACCGATCCCCTGCAGCACACCCGGCGCATGCTCGAGGCGCACCCCAACGCCGAGTTCGATCCCGAGGCGATTCTCGTGCGGTTCGGCCCGGGCATCACCCCCGCGCAGCGGGCCTTTGCGATGCAACTCGTCGGCGGCGTCAAACTCCAATCCTGGACCATCGTTCCGGGCCTGGAACACGTCAGGGTGAACATCCCCGTGAAAGACGCCGTCGCTGCCCTCAACGGGCTCCCGGGCGTTCTCTACGCCGAACTCGATTACTTCGTTCACGCCGATGTCGTCCCCAACGATCCGTCGTTCGGCAACCTCTGGGGGCTCAACAACACCGGGCAGACCGTCAACGGCGATGCGGGCATCGCCAACGCCGACATCAACGCTCCCGAAGCGTGGGACGTCGTCACCGGGTCATCGTCATTCGCGATCGCCGACATCGACTCGGGTGTGAACTGGAGCCACCCCGATCTCGCCGCCAACATCTGGTCAAACCCCGGCGAAGTCGCCGACGGGATCGACAACGACGGCAACGGGCTCATCGACGACGTCCGCGGATGGGACTTCGTCAACAACGACAACAACCCCACCGACGATAACGGGCACGGCACCCACACCTCCGGCACCTTCGGCGCCGTCGGGAACAACGGCGTCGGTGTCACCGGCGTCATGTGGGTCTGCCGCATCGTCCCGCTCAAGTTCCTCAATGCCTCGGGCAGCGGCGCCATCTCCGGCGCCCTCTCCGCTCTCCAATACTGCACCAACAAGGGGATCAAGGTCTCCAACAACTCCTGGGGCGGCGGGGGGTTCAGCCAGTCCTTCCTCGACGCGATCAACGCATCGCAATCCGTCGGGCACATCTTCGTCGCCGCCGCCGGTAACTCCGCCAGCAACAACGACGCCGTCGCCTCGTACCCCGCCTCGTATTCCTCGGGGAACATCATCGCCGTCGTGGCGACCAACAACAACGACGGCTTCGCCTCCTTCTCCAACTACGGCGCGACGTCGTGCGACATCGGCGCGCCCGGCGTCACCGTCTATAGCACCTACCTCAGTTCTTACGCCTATCTCGACGGCACCTCGATGGCCACCCCGCACGTCGCCGGCGTCGTCGGGCTCGTCTACGTCCGCAACCCCACCTGGTCCTGGAGCCAGGTCCGCTCCCAAGTCCTCAGCACCGCCCGCACCGTCTCGTCGCTGTCGGGTCGCTGCGCCACGGGCGGGGTGGTGAACGCCGCCGCCGCCGTCGGAGCCTCCGCGCCCCCGCCCCCGCCTCCTCCCCCGCCCACCGGCCCCGCGAACAACGCCTGCGCCAGCGCCATCACCGTCGGCTACGGGAACACGTCGTTCACCACCGTCGGCGCGACGACCGACGGTCCCGCTGCCTGCGGCAACGTCGCCAACGACGTCTGGTACCGCTTCACCGCCTGCGTCACCGGGACCATCACCGTCCAGACCTGCTCGCTCGCCTCCTGGGACACCGTCCTGGCCGCCTACTCCGGCTCGTGCACCTCCCTCGCCCAACTCTCCTGCAACGACGACGCCTGCTCCACGCAGTCGCGCATCACGTTCGCCGCCACCAGCGGCGCCTCCTACCTCATCCGCGTCGGCGGGTACAACGGCGCCACCGGCGCCGGCACCCTGAGCGTCTCCGGACCGTCCTGCTCCCCCAGCGGCCCGGCCAACAACGCCTGCGCCGCCGCCACCGTCATCGGTAACACCACCATCGCCGGCACCACCGTCGGCGCGACGCTCGACGGCTCGGCGACCTGCGGGTCGTCCTCCTCCACACGCGACGTGTGGTACTCCTACACCGCCTCATGCACCGGCGTGCTCACGGTCAATACCTGCACCGCCGCCAGTTACGACACCGTCATCTCCGTCCACACCGCCTGCCCCGGCACGTCGAGCAACCAACTCGCCTGCAACGACGACGGCGCCTCGGGCACCTGCGCCGCCGGCACCACTCGCTCCTACCTCACCCTCAACGTCTCCGCCGGCGCCACCTACAAGATCCGGGTCTCGGGCTACAACGGCGCCTCCGGCACCTTCACCCTCCGGACCGTCTGCGGCACGGGTCCGGCCGGCACCGGCTGCCCCTGCGATTTCAACAACGACGACTCCCTCACCAGCGACGACCTCTTCCAGTTCCTTGCCGCCTTCTTCGACGGCACCGGCGACTACGACTCCAACGGCGTCGTAGATTCCGCCGACTTCTTCGGCTTCATCGAGTGCTTCTTCGTCGCGTGCCAGTGAGACGCCCGCGCAATGATCAACGTCGGACGGCATCCATCAAGGCACGCGGGACCACTCCCGCGTGCCTTTTCCATCCCGTCCGATCCCCCGGCGCCGCCGAACCGCCCCCAGCCGGGTGAACGCCGGGTTCAAAAATCTTGCTCCTTTGGGCCCCCTCTCCGCCACATCAGGCCATCATTTCCTCGTACTATCTCCCGCTTGCACTTGCCGCGATCGTCTCGGCGTGCCCGCTTGTCGCACGTACGAAGCCCGAGCAACGCCTGGTTTCACCATCCGGTTTCCGCCGCCTCACCATGCCGATTTTTCAGATCACCCCAGCCCACGATCTTTCGCACTCCGTCACCGTCGCCGGCAAGGGCGTCTCCATCGGGCGTCACCCGGAGAACACCTTTCCCATCGATGACGGGCTCGCCTCGCGATATCACTGCGTGATCGAGCCCACCGGCTCCGCGGCGGAAGGAACCGACGGCATCGTGCTCAAGGACCTTGGCTCGCGCAACGGCACCAAGCTCAACGGGGAACGCATCGCCGAGGACACGCTGCTGGCCGACGGCGACGTGATCCGAGTCGGCAAGCACGAGTTCACCGTCCACGCCGAGGCGTCGCTCAAGGAACGCCAGATCGAGGCACGCTCCAAGGCCCCACTGAAAGACCCGACGTGGCTCGTGGACCTGCGCGAACTCATTCAGATGATCCCGCCCAAGGGTGGGCTCGACGACGCCGTCGAGATCATCGACGGACGCGGCAAATCCAGCGGCGCGATCACCAGCGACACCGACGGGTCCAAGGCCGTGCGCCTCATGTTGCTCGCCGCGTCCAAGAGCCGCGCGACGGACATCCACTGCGAGCCAAAGGGAGAAGGCGTCAACATCCGCATGCGCGTGGACGGGCAGATGGTCGGCATCGCCGAACTCCCCAACGCCGTGGGCGAACTCGTCTTCGGCGTCATCAAGACCTCCTGCCAGATGCGCCAGGCCAGCCGCGAGGCTGTTCTCGACGGTCACTTCTCAGCGAGGTTCCAGGGCCGGCGCGTGGACTACCGCGTCAGTTTCACCCCCAGCGTGCATGGGCAGAAACTCGTCGTCCGCGTTCTGGACATGCGCGATGCGCCGACCCGGATGGCGGAACTCAACCTCCCGCCGTACATGCACGAGCGCATCCGCCAGGTCTGCGACAAGGATTCCGGGCTGCTGCTGGTCTGCGGGCCCACCGGCTCCGGTAAGACCACGACGCTCTACAACGCGCTGCGAGAGATCGACCGCGAAAAGAAAAACGTCATCACGATCGAGGATCCCGTCGAGTACCACCTCGACCACGTCACGCAGATCCCCACCGACGACGCCCGCGGCAACACCTTCGGCTCGCTCCTGCGTTCCGTGCTCCGCCAGGACCCGGACGTGATCCTCGTCGGCGAGATCCGCGACGAAGAGACCGCCCGCACCGCGATGCAGGCCGCCATGACCGGGCATCTGGTCTTCTCCACCGTCCACGCCAAGGACACCATCTCCAGCGTCTTCCGCCTGCTGGATCTCAAGGTCGAGCCGTACCTCGTCGCCAACTCACTCGAAGTGGTCCTGGCCCAGCGCCTCGTGCGGACGCTGTGCGAGAACTGCAAGCGCCCCGTCGCCGTCACGCCCGCGCAGGCGACCCGCATGGGCCGCTTCCTGGAGAACCAGACGCAGATCCACGTGGCGACCGGGTGCGCCCAGTGCCTCCGCACCGGCTACCGCGGGCGCAAGGCGATCTTCGAACTGCTCGATTTCACCGACGAACTCCGCGACGTCATCCTGAAGGAGCCGAGCATCCAGGCGATGAAGAAGGTCATCACCACGGGCCTGTTCACGACACTGGTGGAAAATGGCTGGCAACTCGTCGCGCGCGGCGTCACCACGCTGGAAGAAGTAGACCGCGTCGCGACGGTCAGGTGATCCCGCTCCGCGGGGCAACACGAAGGCCGTGCCACCGCTTGGCGTCTTCGACAAGCGGTGCTTCGTGACTTGCGGGGCAACAGAAGAGCGCCACCGATCGGCGTCTTCGACAAGCGGTGCTTCGCGGACGCTATCGCGTTCGGTCCGGCCTATTGGCCGCCCGACGTGCACGGCATTCTCTTCAGAGGGTCGCAGAGCGTTGTACGCGATACGGGCCTCTTCGCGTTTCAGGGGGAACAGGCGCGCTGCCCGCCGCGCCCACCCATTGGCGCGCAAGTCACGCGGACATCCCGGGTCAACTCAACTACACTCCCTCATGCGGCGACTCTCCGCCCTTGTGCACATGCTCCTGGCGCTGGCCTCGCTCGCCGCCTTCGCCACCTGGCTCGTCGGACGTGTCCTCACCGACCGGTTCCTCTTCTCACAGTACCTCTACTGGATCCCGTCGCTCGCGCTGCTGGCGCTCTCCGCGGCCCTGGCGATCGGAGCGCTCCTGTTCGGGGCGGTGCGGTGCTCGGCGATGTCCAAGGGAAGGGAGCCGCTGCCGTCTGCGGCGCGGCCCGCCCCCCGCCTCCCCACGAACGCTTCGGAGGGGACGAAGGCTGATCGACGCTCGCGCCGCCGCCCCCGACGCACGCCGATCTCCGCCGGGCTCACGCGCCTCGCGCTGCTGGGCTCACTGATCATCGCCCTGCACGTCGCGCTGGTCGAATGGCGGACATGGCGCTATGTCTTCCCGCCCCGCCCCGCTCCCCCTGGGAAATCCGTCCTCGTCCTGCACTGGAATATGACCGTCGTCGAGCCCGGGCAGTGGCAGGCGTTCCTTGATGCGATGCCGCTGGACCCGCAGCCAGACGTGATCGTGCTCACCAATCCCATCTGGTCGAGCGAGATCACCGAACTCGCCGACCGCCTGCGCGGTGACTACTCCGTCATCCGCATCGGCACCTTCGGGCTCGCCACGCGTTTCCCCATCCGCTCGACCGCCTACGCGCGGCTCGGCATCGGGCAGCCGGATTCCGCCCCGCTGTTCACGTCCTCCTCCGATCACGACCAAACCGTTGGCGAGCTCCTGCCTTCGTGGAGCCCGATCCCGCGCGTCGGCGGTTCGTCGCGCGATCCGGGGCACATCATGTGCGCGACGCTCGACACCACGGCGGTGCTGGGTCGTCCGCTTGTGGTGTGGGGGATCGATCTGCCGTCGGATGTGCGAATCCCCAGGTACGCCGCCGCGACGCAGGCACGGCGGACGATCGATGCGCTGCTTTCGCCTTCGCCGGCCGCGATCGCCGCGGGCACATCCGGCGCAGCGAACGACGCGGAGAACGGCCAGGGCGCGAATCGCTCGACCATCAAGCCGCTGACGCTCCCCGACATCATCGTCGGCGACTTCAACACGCCCCGAGGCTCGGACTCGCTCACGTTCTATTCCCGCGGCTACCCGCACGCCTTTGCGCAGGCCGGGCGCGGCTACATGGCCTCCTGGCCACGCCAGCGCCGCGGCCCGCTGGGAGAGAAAATCCCCAACCCCTTCCCCATCTTCCAGATCGACCAGACCTACGTCGCGCCGTGGCTCCGCGCGGTGTCGTACGAACTCCTGGACCCCCGCATCGCTGAGCATTATGTGCAGCGGGTGCGAGTGACGCCGAGGTAGGATGCCGCGTGTGATAGGCCACACCGGCAGTTTGTCACGGCTTGTCATCAGGCGCGGGAGTCGGGGCCGCGGGCGGAGCGGGCGGGCTGGGCGGTGCTGCGAATACAACACTCAGTGATTGCCCGCCGCGCTTGAGTGCGGCTGTCGCGAGCACCGCCAGATCATCGTCCCCTTCATGTGTGATTGCCGTGAGCAGCGTCGTGGTCTTGGGGTTGGCGGTAAGCATCGCGGCGAGCGCGGTTTGGGCGCTCGCACTGACTTCCGGATCGGGATCCCCGCATGCCTCGAGCAGAGGACGCACGCAATCTAAGCCATCCTCTGAGATGTCGTAGCTTTGGAGCCATCTGGCTGCTTGTCGTCTCCATCGAACATCGTCGTGAACAAGCATGCGCACTTGGAACTGCTTCTCGCTGGGGCAGTCCCGTGTGATCAGCGACCTCGCGAAGAGAGCGGCATAGCGCCGGTCAAGAGGCTGCGTCTCGTCTTCCGCCAGCACGCGCAGGACTGGAAGTGCGATTGCCGCATCTGGGCCGATTCGACCGAGGGTTACTGCGGCCCCGCCAACAATGAACCCGTTGTTTTCGGCGTGCAGAGCGGGGTTCTCGATGATCTGTGTAAGCGCCGGAACACAGCCGACTGCTGCCGCACCGCTATCGCCTAACCGGTTGGTTACTCGCTGGCGGAGGATGTAGGGCATCTGTGGATCAGTGAGCATCTGGTTTAGGCGGGCGATCTCGCGTTCATCGCGGAGTCCGATGGACGCCAAAACACTCCAGGACCAGATTCGATTGGCTTCGTCATCATTGTTCAGCAGCGCGACAACGGACGGAATCACCGCGCCCCCATCGGGTCCGATCAAGCCCAACACGCTAAACGGCTCCGAGCGAGGCGGTTGGTGTCGATAGGCATCGAGGCAGCGGCCGGCTTTCGCGGCAACCCACCGCTTCTCCCACCTCCACACCCGCCCGCCTTTGAGCCGCTCTAGTAACTCGTACTCGACGTTCTGAGCGGAGATCGACGGATCCAGCGACTTGAAAATCAGCACCGGCGTCGGGGCGAATCGCCACCACATGTTGCTCAGCGCGAACGGCATCGCCGCGAGCACAAGCGAGCACATGAGAAGAAGCACCGCAACAGCGCCACGTTTCCAGTATCGCCGTGTGCGGAACAGCCGGCGCTCGCGGCGCGCCTCATGCCCGCATTCGGGGCAGCGCGTACCCGGAGTCCCGCTCATGTTGTACCAGCATCGCGGGCAACGCTGCCGCCCGCGCGAGCGGTCACGGAACATCGCCCAGATCAGCAGCCACAGCGCCCCGGCGCCGATGACCGCGCCCGACGTCCAGAATAGCGCGGCATGGGGCAGCGAAGGCGTCATGCCCAAGCTATACCGCTCAGTCTGCTTCCGGTGGCGGCCATCTCGAAACGCGCCCGGCGACGATGGCTATATCCCCATCGCCCCCGCCATCGCGGTCCCCATGTCCGCCGGCGACATCGCCACGGTGACGCCCGCCGCCTGTAGGGCCTTGATCTTCGCGTCCGCCGTGTCGTCCGCGCCCCCGATGATCGCGCCCGCGTGTCCCATGCGCTTCCCCGGGGGGGCCGTGCGCCCCGCGATGAACGCCGCCACGGGCTTCTTCACGTACTTCCTAACGTACTCGGCGGCGTCGATCTCGTCGGTCCCACCGATCTCGCCGATCATCAGGATCCCGTGCGTATCCGGATCCCGCTCGAAGAGTTCGATGCAATCGATGTGGTTGAGCCCGCGGATCGGATCGCCTCCGATCCCCACGCACGTGGACTGCGCCAGCCCGAGCTGCGATGTCTGCCAGACCGCTTCGTATGTCAGCGTCCCCGAGCGCGACACGATGCCCACGGCCTTGCCCTTCTTCGCTTCGGAGATGTGCGTGTGGATGTACCCCGGCATGATGCCGATCTTGCACCCCCCGCCGCCCTTGGCGAGCGATGTATAAGGATCGCTCCCGGACTCGCCGGAGCCGGTCTTGCGCCCCGGCGTGATGACGCCGGGGCAGTTAGGGCCGATGAGAATCGGATGGGATCGAGGCATCGAGGCATCGAGGCATCGAGAAGAGGCTCCCCCTCGATCCATCGATCCCTTGGTCCCTTGATCCCTTCCCATCTCATCCAGCACCGCTCGCACCTTCACCATGTCCTGCACCGGGACGCCTTCGGTGATGCAGCAGATGACGCCGATCCCGGCGTCGGCGGCTTCGAGGATCGCGTCCGCCGCGAACGCGGGGGGGACGAAGATCATCGTCGCGCTCGCGCCGGTCGCCTTCACCGCCGCGGCGACCGTATCGAAGATCGGCAGGCCGTTGGGGTCTTTGGTGCCCCCCTTCCCGGGCGTGACGCCGCCGACGACCTGGGTGCCGTAGAGGTGGCACCCCTTGGTGTGCACGGCGCCGAAGGAGCCGGTGATGCCCTGACAGATGACTTTGGTGTTCGCGTCAACGAGGATGGCCATAGGGAGCAAAGATAGGCTCCCACGGCCCCATCATCACACGAGCCTTCCTCGCCTCTCACGAACCTCCCGCGTCGCCGTAAGATACGAAAGGATCAAACTCTCCTTCTCCGCTCGCGCGATGCCGGTGCCGAGCCCGCCGTCATTGGCGTGATAAGCGGATCCGCGGTTGATCGTTGGCCGGTTCTCGCGGAACGACCCGCGCAGTCTCCGCTCGACCCACGTCGGCGCGTTCGGCGGGCTTTGCTTCGCCGTGCCGGGCCGCTCACTCGGAGTACCCGCAGGTACGCATTGACATCAGCGCCGTCTGCACGCTCGGGTGCGAATCGTCGAAGGTCTTGCGAAGGATGCGCAGCGACTCGAGCCAGTTCCGACGGGCACCCTCGGCGTCCCCGGCGTCGTGGCAGATCCCAGCAAGGTTGTGGTATCTGATCCCCACGTTCGGATGGTCCTCCGGGAGGATCTTGAGTTCGATGTCGATCGCCTGCTGAACGCTTTTCCGCGCGGCGTCGAACTTGCGCTGGTCCTGCTGGATCGTCGCAAGGTTCGAGTACCGCGACGCGAGCGCCGTGCCGTCGAGTTTCGGCTGCGAGGTGTCGATCTGCAGCGCCCGCCTCATGCACCGCTCGGCCTCGTCGAGTTCGCCAAGTTGCTTGTGAACGATCGCCAGCGCGCTGTAGCTCCGCGCGACGCTCGGATCGTTCGAGAAGCCGCAGACTTCCTTCAGCGCCACGGAACACTGATGGCTCACCTTGGCCGCCTGATAGGCTTCGCGGGCCGCGTCCGGCTTGCCCTGGCGAAGCCGCTCGTCGCCGATGTCCTTCAGCACGTTCCCCTGCGTGTACGCACTGGCGGCCAGGTGAAGCGACATCTGCGGCTGGTGCTTCTTCTGGATGTCCATCGCCTGCTTGATCTGGACCGCCGCCTCGGACAACTCCCCCAGTTGCCGCAGCGCCTCGGCCAGGTTGGCGTGGATGCCCGCGATGTTGGGATCATCGACCCCGAGGATCGAGCGGCCGATCCGCAGCGCGAGCTCCAGCGAGCGGCGCGCGTCGGCGTACCGACCGGCAAACAGCAGCGACGCGCCAAGCCCGTTGGCGAGCGAAGTTGCGGTGATGGTGGCCCGCCCCGCCTCGGCATACGTCGTGACCGCGCCGGCGTGGGCCGCATACGCGCGCTGCCGCGGCCACGCTGCTTGGTCGCGGGGATTCGCATAAGCCGGGAGCATCACGTTCACGAGCGAGTCGATCTTCTCGTCCCGCTGTGCGGGCGCGAGCATCGACCGGACGACCGACTGCGTGAGGCGGTGAATGCCCAGCGAGCCCTCGTACGTGATGATCGACACGTCGGCGAGGTGACGCGCCCACCGCCGGGCGGCGGTGAGTTCGATGCCCGCCGCCGACGCCAGCAGATCCACCGGGATGCCCGACGAATGGCAGAACGACGCCAACTGGAGAAACGCGAGTTCGCCCGTGGACTCGAACATCGGAAAGTGCAGCGACAGGCTCGCGCGAACGCTGTGCTCATAGCGCAGCGCGAGGGGATCATGGCGCCGGCCTTCTTCGCGCGGGACCGCTTCGCCCGCGCCCGACTCACGCAGACGCTGGAGATATTCGGAGGCCCGAGTGTCGGCGTATCGCGCCAGGTACGCCCCCGCGAGCGCCACGGCGAGCGTGTGCGATCCCAGTTCGTCCGCGATGGCCCGAAGGTCCCCCTCCGCGATGCCCGGGCTCCGCCGCGCCGTCTGTTTCCGGAGCAGTTCGACCGCGCCATCGAGCCCGATCACGTCAATGTGAAAGGGCTCCACCGTCGCGGCGGTGGTCAGATCCAGTCGCGTCGTCGCCAGCAGACGACACTGGCCCGAGACCGCGAAATCGGAGAGCCGCTCGCTCGAATCGAGGTTGTCCAGAACCACCAGATGCTTCCCCGCCGACCAGCGCTGTCCAAGATCGCGCGCCAGGTCGCCGGGCGGGCGCCCCGGCGCGGGCGGCTCACCCGTCGCGACGGCAAACACGCGCGAGATGGACTCCGAGAACCCGGCCTCCGACGCATCAATCCACCACGCACCGTCGTATTCGCCTGAAAACGTGAACGCAAACGCCCGGGCCAGTTCGGTCTTGCCGACACCAGGACCGCCGATGATCGCGTGCGCCGTGCCCGGAGACTGCGCCGACAGCGCTGCGTAGAGACGCGCCAGGTCCGCCACCCGCCCCGTGAAAAAACGGTTCCACGCGACCCCGGCGTCCGCGAAGTTGTTCTTGGCCCGCACGGCCGGAGCCCCCTTCAGTCCCGACAGGTATTCCGTCAGCACCGCCCGGAGACGAGATTCCGACAACCCCTCCCCCAGAACAAGCGTGCCGACGACGCGCTCCACGTTGACCACCGTGGCGTTGCCGTTGGCGACGTTGATGGCGTCACGGTGCGCCGTGACTCCCGTCTGGCGTGCTCCCGCCCCCGGCGCCGCGTCGCCGCCGGGGGCGTCTATTTTGGGCGCTTCGCACCGGGTTCGCTGCTCGCGGAGTTCTCGACGTCTCCCCCGGCTTCGACGTTGCTCATCGCGGCCCCCTTCCCCGTCCCATCCGTGTTCCGGGCTGACCCGCCGGCTTTCACGCCCGTCATCGTCGCCCCCCCCGCCGCGCCCTCCGAAGGCTTATGCGTCTTGAGCGTCGCCGACGCTCCGGGCACCTTGATCGTCGCGCCCGCCATCGTCTTCCGCAGAACGATGATCCCGACAACCACGACGGCGGCGACGATCAGCGAGATCCACACGGCGTCAGGCATCGCTGGGCTCCATCACAGTCACACCTCCCGCGTGATGATACACGATCCCGGCTTCTGCCGCATCGCCGCGTCCGGTGTGTTCCGCGCCACGCATACCGTCCCGCATGCCCCCTCACGCCGCAAACGCCCTGCGACCCCGCGTCGCCCTCGAAACCACTCTCCTCCTCCACGGCGTGCCGCGCGATTCCTCGCTCCAACTCTTCCGCGATCTCGCCGCCGCCGTGCGAGAAGGGAGCGCCGGCATCGCCGAACCCGCCGTGATCGGCGTCAAGGCCGGGCAACCCATCATCGGCATGACCGAACATCAGTTCATGGGCCTGCTCGAACCAAACCCGCGGAGCCGGGCCAGCGGCGCTCCCGGGTCACCCGCGCCATCCGAACACCGCTCCGCCGGCGGGGCGACCCCGAAACTCAACACCGCCAATCTCGGCGTCGCCTTGCACCGCCATCTCGACGGCGCCACCACCGTCAGCACCACCCTGGAACTCGCCGCCGCCGCCGGCATCCGCGTCTTCGCCACCGGCGGCCTCGGCGGCGTCCATCGCAACTTCCACTCCCTCCTGGATATCTCCCCCGACCTCGCCGCCCTCACTCGCTTCCCCGTCGCCGTCGTCTGCTCCGGCGTCAAGTCCATCCTCGACATCGCCAGTACGCGCGAAGCCCTCGAAACACTCGGCATCCCCGTCATCGGCTTCCAAACCGATGTCTTCCCCGCCTTCTACCTGCATTCCTCCCCGCCCCCGGCGTCGCCGCTGGCCGTCGACGCCCGCTTCGACGACCCCGCCGACCTCGCTCGTTTCGCGGCGCGCGAACTGGCCCGCACACGCCGCGCCGTCGTCATCGCGAATCCCGTCCCGCGCGAGCACGAACTGTCCCCGGCGGACTGGACCCGCTGGGTCTCTCAGGCCATGAGTGACGCCGACGCGGCCGGCGTCACCGGCCGGGATGTCACGCCCTTCGTGCTCTCGCGCTTGCACGATCTCTCGATGGGCGCCACCCTGCACGCCAACATCGAACTCGTCAAGTCCAACGCCCGCCTCGCCGGGCGCCTCGCAAAAGAAATGGCGACCGCGATCCCCGCCACGCACTGACTCCCCGTACGCCCGGCGCCGACGCACCGTTCAGGCCTTCACCCGCTCAGCATAACGCACCAACAAAAACAGCCCAGACGCTAGCGCCAGGGCCGGTTTCTTCAAGTGGAGCGGAGGAGAGTCGAACTCCCGACCTCATCATTGCGAAACCGATCCGACCGCCCTTCCGAAGCTCGCGAAAACGCCATGATTTACCGAAGCATATCGCACTATCGCGGGTATCGCAAGTCGTCCTAATCCGGTCAAGTCAACCCCGGTTCTGGACGCGCCAGAGGGTGAACGGACGACCTCATCACGGCCAATCCGGTCTGTGACCGGCATAGGTGATGCGCCCAGTCTGTTCGAGGGGCGTCGGTAGTTCACGCCGACGGGACTACTCTCCTCGTCGATGATCTGGGAATCCCACCCGTGGAAGGTCGATCTCGCTCGCCGCGCCGCTTGGCTCCGGAAGCAACAGCACACGCGGAAGTGGCCGGAGTCGGCGCTCGTGTGCGGGTTCAACCGTCGCGAGGGACTCAGTTTCGTCCTCTTCTGTTCCGACCGTCAGCGCAACAAGAACCTCTTCCAAGCCTCGGTCCGGACGCTCGCGAGCATGTTCGACGCCGTCGCCCGCGATGGAGTGTGGTCGTCTCGGCTTTCGTGGAACGCGGAGCGGAAGGACTACGACGTGAAGAATCGGTAGTCCCGCCAACGAAAAACCGACCCGCTTGGGGGTCGGTTCGTTGCGAGCGATCGTACGATCCGATCAGTTGAAGTCGAAGAACGTCACCGGCTTCCCGAGCGCGTTCGCGATCTTCTCGATCGTCGTCCGCGCCGGGCTGTGCTTCGCGTTCTCGATCCGGCTGATGTGACTCTGCGGGAGTCCCGTCTTCTCGGCGAGTTGCTCCTGAGTGAGTCCGGCCTCGGTCCGCGCCTCCCGGATCTTCTTGCTCACCCATTCGACCCACTTCTGCAAACGCTCAGGAGGAGCGCTCGGATCCGCGAGGTCGGCATTCTCGACGGACACCGACCGTCCGTCCAGGATCTCGACCATCGTGTCGCAGATACCGAAGCGGTCCTCGTCGGTCGTCGCGCTGATGAGTTCCTTGACCAGAGCGAAGAGATCATCGCGGTCCTCTTTCGAGAGACGCATGATGCGGTCCATCACGACCGAGACGGCCAGCGCGACGGCCTTCTCCTCGGGACTCATTGAACGGATGCTGTTGCGCAGTTCCGTGGTTGCCATTGTGCCTACTCCTTAGGCTCGTTCCACGATCCGAACGTCCTCACGCGAGACGCCCGAACTCTCCTTCGCGGAACTTCCGAAGCCGATTCCGGACGCGGATTTTCACCCAGCCCGGGGTTTGCCCTTCCGCCTCCTTCTTGATCGCCGCGAGGATGACGATCGCCTTCTCCTTCGGACTCACGGTGAAGTAGAGTCGGAGGTTGATCTTCCCGAGAATCCCTCCTTTGTCCTTCAACTCGTGGAAGTCCTCGACCGCCTCGACGGTCACTGTGGCCGGATGGGTCGGGTCCGCTTCGGACGCCAGCGCCCGGACGAGATCGACGGCATGGGCGTACTGGCCGTCGTTCAAGAACCCCATCGCCTCGTCCCGGGCGACAGTGAGGTAGTAGACTGACCAGAGGTACCCCGGGAGCGGCCCTGCTCCCGCCCTTACCCCGACCTTGAGCGGCTTCGTCATCGCTCGGCCTCCGAACGCCGTGGTCCATGCGGCGTTCGGAGTATACAACGGGTCCGGGGGAAAGGCAACGCATACTTTGTATATCGGTACGCCGGGGCCGTGGATGCAGTTCCGAGATATCCGAACAAGACCCTTTCATATTGGTTTTAGGACCACTTCACGCCGCTACGACAAGCGCCCTCCGCACGTACCACGCCGACCCCGGCCTCGCGAGACTCTCGACGTAGACCGCCCTCGGGTGGACCCTCCGGACGACGGCGCGATCGTCGGACCCGGCGCGGAGAACCGCGTCGATGAACCGGCGGGAGAGGCGGACCACGTCGCCGGGCTGGATCTCGCGACGGCGCGGGCGCGGGGATAGGCTCGTCACGTTCGACCTCGCCTTCCGCCCGCACGTCGGTTGCCGCCGACGCCGGGCTTTTGAACCCCGGGCGCGACGGTTCCCCGCCGTGCCCGAGGGGAGTTCCCCGGAGCCACGCCCCGGGGTGATGAAGAAGCCTCAGTTCGTGACGCCGGTCAGGACGCAGAACGCCTTCTCGCGGACGAGCATCGAGTCGGCGCGGAGGATCGCCACGATGAGCGCCTCGTTCCTCGGGAACCCGCGCCCGGTCGAGTCGGATCCCTGAGTCGAGACCGCGATCTCGATGTTCTGGCGGAGACCGACGATCACCTGCGAGAAGTCGCCGACGTAGGCGACGGTGTCCGACCCGCCCCCGAGGGTCGCCGGGACGCTCACCGTCGTGACGAAGGGCATCCGCTCCAGACTGGGCGGGAGCCGGAGGGGCTGGTTCGTCGTATCGACCGCCCGGTCGATCGCGGCGGAGAACGTCCTCGGGTGGAGGACGATCCCGTTCGGCTCCTCGTTCTGCTGGCGGACGAGGCCGACCGCCTCCGCGAACTTGAGCGTCGTCGCCGCGCCCGAGACCGCGAGCGTCCCGACGTTCGGCGCGTTCCGGATGCCCTCGGGCTTGCGGACCCCGTCGCCGTCGAGGACGGCCCGGTCGAACTCCAGCGCCATCGCGGCGACGAGGACGGACTCGACGATGTCCGCCGCGTTCAGCGCGTCCGCGAGGAGTTCCTTCGAGACCGGGACCATCACCGCGAGGGACTTCGCGTAGAAGTTCGCCTTGCCGAAGACCGGCTCCGAGGAGGCGACCACGTCGCCCTCGATCCTCCAGCCGGGCGTCGGATCGCCAGTCACGCGGACCATGCTCATGCTCGCCGTCTTCATCGGGACGACCCGCACGCCCGCCTTGACCATCACCGACGCGGCGCGGGCGCGGTCGATCCACGAGGCGGAGAGTTCGGGGTTGAGCAAGTACCCGCCCGCCGTGTCGTTCGACCCGGACAGGGCGCGGCGTTCGAGGTCGGCGTTCTCCCACTTCCCCGTGACGACGCCGACGATCGTCTTCCGAGGGAGAGCGGACGACCCCGCCGTTCCTCGATCTCGCCCGTGCCGATCAGATGCTCGCGGAAAGACTCGTCTTTCGCCAGGGCGCGGTACTCGCCGGGCTGGTACGCGCGGTCCTCCGGGCCGGGGGCGCTGATGATCCCGCCCTTGCCGGGAGGGGTTTCGCCGCTGAGGGTCTTCTGATGCTTCGCGATCTTCTCGGAGAGGCGGTCCGCTCCGTCCATGAGGGAATCCGCCTCCCTCGACTCCTCGGGCGTGAGTTCGCGGTCCTCCACGGTTGCCTTTGCGAGGATCTTCCTCGCCTTCGTCTGGCACTCACGGCGCTCGGTCGTGAGTTGGTCGATCTTCCGCTGGATCTGCTCGTTCGTGAGGTCGATCTTTTCGAGAGCTGGCATGGGATGCACCTTTCTATCTTCGCCGCGACCCGCTGAGGTCGAAGTGAAAGCGCGGAGATCGCGGCAGGGTTCGATGAACCGAACTCTGCGAGCGACCCTCGAACGCCCAAAGGTGCATCGGGGCTGTTGCGCCGGACCGAGGGTCCGACGCGCTCGCGGCTCGCCGAGGATCCGACCCAAAGGTGCCGGACTCCCCCCGACGGCCATTCGACAATCGTGCCGGAGGTCGGACGTTCCGACCTCTTCGGCGCTTCTTATGTTCCCCTCCGCTCCGAGTTCGTCAAGTCCCGGCGCGCGAGTCTTTGCGCCGCGAGGGTGACGATCACGAGGTTGGCACGCCCGACAAACGCGCGGGCGACACGGTCCGTCGTCGCGTGTTCGATCACGCGCCCGACGACGAGCGCCTCGCCGATCTCCGCGTCAGTCCACGCGAGGCCGGGGAGTTCGGGCATCGCCGGTTCTCTCGGCGTCCCGAGTCCCGTCCGGACCCGCCGGATCCGCTCTTCGTCGATGAGATCGAGGAGCCACGCCGCGAGCCTCGGGGCGCGGGGGACGGCCTTCCTCTCCACGAGGACGCGGAGACGGTCGAGGGCGTCGTCGGGGATCGAGGTCGGGTACGCGCCGATGAGGATGCCAGTCATACGGGGTTCGCCTTTCTGTGACGCTCGATCTTCACGAGTTGAAGTTCCTCGGGGGTGAGAAGGCCGAGGCGGGTGAGGTACGCGCGGAAAGACTCGCATCCGCGAGACGGATGATCCCCGGGCGTCCGCTCCCGGTACGTCGCCCACCACGAGGGGGAGCCGAGCCACTCCCCGGCGTCGTCGCCGCTCTCTTCCTCCGCCTCGCGGCGCGCCTCCGGTGCGTCGAAGCGCCACCACCCCCACGGGCGCGAGAACGGATGCTCGCGGATGAACTCCGGGAGGAGTTCGTCGCGGAGTTCGGTCCACGCTTGCCGGGCGAGGTCCAAGTCGAGCGGGCGCGTAGGGTGGTCGATCGACCGCCCGAACCCGGTCCCGAAGAACTCGTGGCCGGTGAGAAGTTGCCGACGCTGTTCCCGCGTCCACTCGAACTTCGTCTTCGCACGTCGTTTCACTCCACGGGGCATGGATCAACCTCCCTTCCGACGGTGAGAGCCGGGGACGACGCGCGGGGGACGAGGGGACTCGACCGGCCCCTCCACGTCGAGGCCGAGTTCGCGGAGGAGCCGGGCGAAGGCGATCCGGGAGTCGCGCTCGATCGCGACCTCGGGCCGGGCGCGGGGCTGGCCGTAGCGATCGACGAACGTCGTCCCGCTCTTCGTCAGCGCCTCGCGGGCGTCCGCCGCCCGATCGAGACTTTCGCAAGCGAGGACAAGTAGGTGCAAATGGTGCTGTTCGAGGTCGAACTCGCTTACGACGGAGCGAAACCACTCGGCGGACGCGGCTCGTAGGTGAGCGGGCGCTTCAGGAACGGCGCGGCGGGCGGTCATCGGGGATGCCTCCGGGCGCGGCGTGGATTCGCTCCACGGGCCGCGAGGGTGCGGGGGGTGGACGAAGACGGTCGAGGAGCGCGGACGCGGCGGAAGGGATCCACGGGCAATCCGGCGCGGACCGGGGTCGCGAGCGCGTGTTCGTAGCGAGCCGCGTCGGTCTCTGAGGTCGCGCTGTAGAGATTCGACCCCCCCTACCCCCTCGACGATCACACGAGGGGTCGCGATTTCCCCTTAGTGATCTAAGGGGGCGATTTTGACCATGTAGGTCCACACCAGACCTACATGCCCAAAAACGGGGCGTTAGAGCACTTGAAAGACGGAATCGGAAAGTGATACGGGTGATACAGGTGATAACACCTAACGAGCATGTATGTAGGTCGTGAACCCACCTGCCCAAAAATCGGTCCCTTAGATCACTAAGGGAAATCTCGCAGTGATACGAGTGATACGGGTGATACGACCTTGAACGAGGTCGCGTCGGACCTACCTCGGTCTCCATTCCGTGTATCACTCGTATCACCCATATCACTCGACGGAGCATCATGCCTCGTCCCCCTTGTGGTCGCCCTCGAAGATCGCGAACCCTGCCGGGGCCTTCCACCACTGCCGCGTGCCCGTCTTCCCCCCCGCGCCGGACTTGATCTGTTCCGGCTCGAACCCGAGGGCCTTCAACCGATCGCGGACCACGTCGAGCGTCGGCGCGAGTCCCCGGTTGATCTCCACCAGCGCTTGCCGGACCGCCTGCGGGTACACCCAGAGCCGACGCTCCGCGTCGAAGAACCACCCGCCGCCATTCTTGAGGTCGATGAACGTCGGGTCCGTCGCCCGGCGACGCCCCTCCGGCGTGCCGAGGTCGAGACCCTCTCGGCGCGCCCGCTCGTTCGTCGCCCATACCGCGCTCGTCTCGTATCCGGTGGACCAAGAGGAGTCGTTGAGGAGCACCCGGAGCCACTCGACCGCCTCGTTCTCGTCCGTGTCCCCCTCTGCCTTGCGGACGATCAGCGCGACCAGCGCCCTCGCGACCTCGTTCCATATCCGAGGTTTCAGGGGCGGAACGAGAACGCCGAAGTCGGAGACGACCACGTCCCGCACACGATCACGGGAGAGGAGTTGATTCACGCGCCCGATCTTCGCCTTCCGACCATCAGCCAGGACGATCGCGAGAAGGGCGCGGTCCGCCCCGCGCCCGTGCTGCTCGACGACCTCGACCTCGATCCCGAGCTTGCGGCGGACGATCTCGCGGGCCGCGTCGGGGGTGAGCGGTGCTGATGTTCCCGGTGCTGGTTCGTCCGCCGCCGCCCTCTCTTGCCTCGCCTTCTCCCGGTCGGCCTTGTCCCGTGCGGCCTTCTCGTCCGCAACGACTTTCTTCGCGCTGGCGATGGTCCGTTGGTAGTAGTCGAGCCGGAGCGCCCCGCCCCTCTCGGTCTTCAAGTCGTCGCCCCGATGCCGACGGCCCGCGATGATGAGGTCCGCGACCTCCTGATCCGTCCAATCGTGGTTGAGGGCGATCACGGCGAGGGAGAAGTCGAGCGACGAGGGAGTATCGTCCACGAGATCGGGACGCTTCCCTTCCCATGAACCCGCCGCCTTCTCGTTGTTCGTGACGAGGGCGAGGCGCGCATCCTCGGGGGGATTCCGGTCGGCGCTGACGATGAGATGCCCGACCGAGGGCGGGGCCTTCAAGTCCTCGACGACAAACTCCTCCGACGTGAGCCACGGGTCGAGGTCGTCGAGGTTGTACCGCCGGACCGACGTTCCCTCCGCCGGGACTTCGAGGAGGGTCGGGCGCGGGACCGCGAGTTTCCGGTTGAACGTCCCCGCGACCCGGAAGACGCGGGCGAGGTCGTGGGTCGAATCGACCTTGACCCCCTTCGCCCGTCCCGCCTGCCGGAGCGTCTCACCGAACCGGCGCGAGAACGCCATCGCCTTGTGGAGGTCCGCCGCATTCTCGAAGATCCACGGCTCCGTCAGGAGCCACCATGCTTGAACCCCTCCGCCGGATCGGACGAGCATGGACGGCGGGGCAAGGTGGCTGATCGCCGTCTCCGCGAACGCGCGGGCGTCGTCGATCGACTTGAAGGCATCGTCCTTCACGTCGAAGTCCCCGAGGAACCCGACGATCCCGTCGAGGTCTTCAACCTTGCGTCCGAAGCGCCTGTTCCTCGGCGGGTCGAAGCGAAGACCTCCGCAGACGTACACGTCGGTCCTCTCCCGTTGCCCGTCTACGAAGCCGGAGACGGCGTCGTCGATGGAGTCAAACCAGCGTCCCGCCCTCTCGTCCAGAATGGACCAGAGATAGAACCACGCGGGAGGGGTGCGTTCCAGTGCGGCCCCGAAGAGGACTTCGAGTTGCCGCCGGGTCTGTTCGGTCGCGGGATCGAGGGAGGTTGTCGGATCGTCTACCATCATGGGCCGCTCCGTGAAAGCGGAAGACTTCGCCGCCCCGGATCGCCGTCCGGGGCGGTGTTGTTTGGAGCCGGTCCTTCTTCGAAACCCGCTCGCGCCCTCTCGGACGCGGGCGAGCGACGAGCGCCCGGTACAACCGGACGATTCAGGCAGTCAGATACCCGCACGATCACACAGCGCCTCCGCCGCGGCACGACGACGCCCTCCAGTCGGGACGACGGTCGTCTTCTCGTCTCGTTCGCGGGACGAGTTCGTCGCCGCAAGGAACTCGTCGAGGTCGGCCTTCAGGACGAACACCCGGCCCCCGACCCGGAACGTCGGGAGGACGACGCCGCGAACGCCGACCCGCGCCCATCGCGCCACGGACTTCGGAGAGAACCCCAGCATCCGCGCCACCTTGGAGAGGGAGACCCGGGACTCGGGACCGACCATGTCGTGACGGAGGGCGATCATCGGCGCTCCTCCCCGCCGGGCCGGTTGCACGCCTCGTGGAACGCCGCGAGATCGTCCTCGGTGTAGAACCAGCGCCCGCCGATCTTGCGACCGCGAAGGACCACGCCGTTGCACCCGACGAGGGTCCACCGGGACACGGTGCTGTGGTCCACGCCGAGACGCTCCGCCGCCTCCGCCGTCGTCATCTTGCCCTTGGTGGATTCCGCGATCATGCTCGACCTCCGATCACTTCGCCGAATGCGAATGACGGGGGAGTCAAGCGGCAAGGCGCGAGTTGTTCTATCGGCGTGGCGTCGGAGTTTCATCGGTGCGGCGTCGGTCTGCCTCGACGTGGACCTCGACCTTCACCGCGTACCCCTTGGGGGATCTCTCGATGATCGCGTCCACAAGCCTGGGGTGTTCCTTCGCGCCGCGCTCGATCGCGCTGTACGGGTCGCCGATCGGTCGGCCCGCCTTCTTCGTGCGCTCCCTGATCTGCTCGCTCGTGACGTAGCCGCCGCCGCCGCGAGCGATCTCCGTAAGAACCTCGTGGAACCTCCCCGACTTGAAGCGATACGTCGTCCCGTCAAAGACGACGGTCCCGTTCTCGTGGATCACGAGAGGCGGACTCTCCGCTCGACTCTGGTCCAGACTGGTCATCTTGATCCGCTTCCGCGCGTCCTCCTCGACCAGGCGGGTCATCTCCTCCGGAGTGAGACGGTCGATCTCGTCCGGCATCATCCCGCGAAGTCGCAGGTATCCGTAGACGGACTCCGCGAACTTCGAGAACGTCCCCGCGTCCTTCGGCTCGATCCCGGTGAGAAGGCGATGCGCGTACGCCGCGCGCTCCGCCCGGTCCCGCATCGCGGGCGCGATCTCCTCCTTGATCCGCTCGCGGAACTCGGGGGTGAAGATCCTCCGCATCCGCGCGTTGAACTTCGCCCGCGCCTTCTTCCACGCCGAAAGGGTGTACCCGAACCGGCGCGCCGTCGCGACTTCCGCATCCTGTTTGCGTGTCATGGTGTGACCTTCCTGCCGGGTCCGGCCCGGGACGGAAGTCGGGGAAGGTCATCCGCGCTTCCGCCCGGGGCCGGGGGTCGGGGATCAGCCGACCCCCCCGGTCATCGTGAGTTTATGGAGCCGTGTTCAACCCGTCGCCAGCGCCGCCCGGACCGCCTTGTCTTCGTTCGCTTCCGCGTAGACCTGCGACGTCGAAACGCGGGAGTGACCCAACACGACTTGCGCCGCGTCGAGACCATGCTCGCGGCGGACCTCCGTCGCCCTCGCGTGCCGCAACCGATTCGGTCCCCACCGATGCGACGACTTCCATTCGCGGAGTTCGCGTTCCTGTTCCGGCGTGCGCTTCGTCCTCGGGATCGTGGAAAGCGTTGGATGCGGGTTCGCCGCATCGCACCCCCACGCGACCGCCTTCCGGTATGACGCGCTGTCGTAGCGCTCGCCCGGTCCGAACTTCGGGAACCGGAGTCGTCGGTTCTGTTGCGAGGGTTGGACCTTCGTCTTCCGCGCCGCCCGCTTCATCGCGCGGCGTTGGTCCTCCGCCTCGCGAGGGGAGAAGATCGCGGCGTCGAGGGGGCGGATCCAGTCATCGGAGCGGAGGTACTTCGCGAGGACCGCTTGCGCCTTCGGGCCGATGAGGACGATTCTGTCCTTCCCGTGGATCTCAGTCTTGTGGTGGCGCGGGACGTACTTCCACGCGGGGGGGGAAGTGTCAAGATCGCGGGGCGTCATCATGCACACTTCGGCGGGACGCATCCCGGTGAAGCGCTGCACGCGGACCATGTCCGCGACGACCTCCGGGAGGAACGGGAGAGTCGCCTCAACGATCGCGTCCGGGACGGGGCGGACCTTCGGAGTCTCCCGCGCCTTCGTCTCTCCGGCCCGGAGCCAAGGAACGTCGCGGAGCGCGTCGAAGACCTCGCCCGGGACGATCTCTTCGTTCTTCGCCCATCGGAACATGCGCTTCACCACGCCCGTGTGGTAGTTGACGGTCTTCCTCGCAAGCGGTCCCGACCTCTTCGACGCGCCGTTGGGGAGTCGGTCCGCCGGAAGTTCGACGAGAGCGCGTTGGTAGGTCCGCAGCGCCTTTGGTCCGAACTGTGAGACTGGCGTCGGCCCGAAGAGTTGCCGGAGGATCGAGAGGGCGCGGCGGATGTTGAGCAACGTCGCGCGTTGCCCCGCGTACCGCTTCTCCGCGAACTCCCAGTAGCGGGCGACCACTTCGACGACGGTCACGTCGGCGCGATCGTCGGTCCCCACGCCCACGCCGGAGTCAGGGAGCCGACGACCGTTCACAAGCCACAGGTTGATGAGGCGGTCGTACTTCTCGCGGCTCTCGGGCGTGCCGTGGACGCCGAGGTAGTGGTCCCTTCCGTCGATCGAGACGAGGGCGCGACGGCTGGACTTGTGGAGCCTGTACGACGGGATTCCGTTCTCGGGAAGACGAGCCATTGGCGGACCTCCGAGGAATCCGGTCAACTGACCGGGTTCCGGCGTTTCGGAGCCGCACTTCCCCACGGGGGAAGGCTCGCGGTAACTCCCGCGATCGGCTGAACTTACGGAAAGTGGAGCGGAGGAGAGTCGAACTCCCGACCTCATCATTGCGAACGATGCGCTCTACCAACTGAGCTACCGCCCCATCGCAATCGCGTACGGTAGGAGCCAATCATCCCGTTTGCTACTCGCGTTTTCACCCCCGTCGTCCCGGCCACCCCAGGCACCCCAGGCCAGCACACGGCGCCCCCGAGTCGCGCCGGCTCAGACCGCCGCCACATCACCGCGCCGTCTCCAGCCCTCGCCCTGCCGCGCCCCGCCACTCGCCTCCCTCCGCGGCACCCCTCTCCGCCTGCCACCCTACTCCCGGCTTCCCGTTTCGTTCTCGCCATTCTCCGCCGACTCTCGCAGTTCACCCGCCCGGCTCAGCAACTCCCGCTGCAGCGCCTCGCGATCCGCGCCGGGCACTTGCGACGCCAGCGGCGCCATCACAAAGTGCCATTCGATCCGCGTCGGCAACTTCGCCGGCACCGCCTCCGCCGCCAGGTCAATCGGCGGCACCTCGTACAGCGGCGCCGCCGCCTTCCGGCTCGTCACGATCGGCTCATACCCCTCCAGGTTCAGCCGCACGTCATACACGCCGAAGTACCGGAAATCCGCCTCCACCGGCGTGCGTCCGATCTCCTGATCGTTCAGGTAAACAACCGCCCCCGCCGGCTCTGACGTCACCACGATCGTGTGCTCAAGGCACCCCGTCAGAACCGCCGCGCCCCCCATCAGGCCCACGACGCCGATGCTCCGAACGATCCGCCGAGCGTGTGTCATACGCCACTATACGGCCCCCTGCATCGCCCCGCTCCATTGCCCGGCTCGCTCGCCCGGTTATTTCTCCCCGCTCCCCTCACTCGCAATCTTCGCGTCGAGCTTTGCCACCGCGCTCTCTATCAGCGCTCGCTGCTCCGCGTTGAGTTTGTCGTCGTACCTCAGGTGCAGCAGCAACCGGCTGCGAAAACCCCGCGCGCCGCCCGGCACCCCTTTCAGCGACGACTCGACCAGGTAGTCCAGCACCTCCCAGCCGCGCCCCTGGTATGAGAACAAGTACCGCCCGGACTTCTCCATGTACAGCCGGCACACCCACTCCGCCGGCGGCCGCCGCAAGATCTCCTCGGCGACACCCTCGATCGGCGGGTCGTTCTCTCCCCATCCCAGCCGCGGCGCCGGATCCCAGATCGGCGGGTACGCCGACCTCCCAAGGGCCGACATCGCCCCCAGCCCCTGCTCGATCTTCCCCGCGCGCAGCAAGGCGTTGGTCTCCCAGCGATTCCGCTGTTCAACCTGGGTCGTGGCCATCGGCGCCACCCACGCCATGATCGCCAGCACGCCCACCACGATCAGCCCGACCGGCACCCTCTCGTGTTCGGCTCGAACCACCTGCCAGTTCCGCCGCAACTTCACCGCCGCAACCACCGCCCCAATGCACCACACCGGGAAACTCAATATCCCATACACGATCGCCGACATCGTCGCGCCCACCAGCGCCGCGTCCTGCGCCGTGTGCTGCATCCCGCCCATGAAATCCACCAGCGGCTTCGGTGACGCCAGCGCCCCCACCACCACCGCGACATCCGAAAACACCATCACCACGAACAACGTCAACACAATCCGCGCCCCGAACATCACCGACAGAACCCGCGCCATCAGCGCCACCCGCCACACCGATACCAGCCCCAGCGTCACCAGGTTTGCCTGCACCGCTCCCCCCTCGGGCAGCCACCGCTCATACGGCACCCCGTACAACCACGCCATCGGCGCACTCATCCAGAACAGCCCCAGAAAACTCAGATACCCCGACCAGAACCGCGGCGCCGACTCCCGCGGCGCCCCGCCACCCGCGCCAGCGCCTTCCGCCGTGCCCCGCCTCCGAGTCGCCACGTACATCAGTGAAAACAACACCAGCGCGTTCGCCGACGACACCGCGATGCCGTGCAGCAGCACATCCCACTCCCGCGCGAGATAGGCTCCGTCGTAGTTTCGCGCCACGCTCCCGCTCAGCACCAGGAGCGCGCCCACAACCAGCGCCCACCGCGACGCCGCGATGCGCAGGATCGCCCCCCGATTGCCAACCAGATACATGGGTAGGTCAAGCAGCGTCACGTGCGAGCCTCCTGAACGTTCACCCAAAGCCCGGCGCCGAGTGCCTCCCCGCTGCCAAGTGCCCGTCGCCGAACCTCTCCGACCTCCACCGTGCCGCGTCTCCGAGCGCCCGTCACCGATACCTCTTGGCCCAGATCTGCTGCCGAGTTTCCATCCGCCGGCGCGCCGGCCCCTCCGCGAATACATATTTCACCAGACTGTGGAACCCGGATTGCAACTCGGCGGCGCTGAGCCGGTCCGGCCTGAAGGTCACGTCAAACAGCGTGTACGACTCCCACCCCCGATCCGGTAACAACCGTCCCTCCCGCTTGAGTTTCTCGTGCAGGCCCGTCCCGGGAAACGGCGTCTGCAGCGTCAACTGCACGTCCGCCAGCGGCGACCCGATCAGCATCTCCCCCAGCGCGTGCATCGTCTCCATTGTCTCCCCGTCGCACCCGGCGATGTAGCACCCGATCACCGCCACCCCGGCCTCTTGAATCCGCGCCGCCGCGTCCATCATCCGCGCGTGCGATGCCGCCTTGGCCCCCATCCCCTTGGGCGAGCCCACCATCGACTCCATGCCGATCAGCACCTGCACACACCCCGACGCCGCCAGCCCCTCGAGCACCTCCGGGCGCTCGCCGATGCGCCAATCGCACTCGGTGAAGTACCGTACTCCCGCCCGCTCGAACTCGCCCAGCAACTCCGCCGCGCCCCGCTTTCCCGCGAACGTGTTGTCATCCGCCAACTCGATCGTCGGATGCCGCGCCAGCCGCTTGATCGCCGCCAGTTCTTCTCCGACGCGCGGCGCCGGCTTCTCGCGGAACGGCCCCAGCAGCCGGCTCGCCCCGCAGAACTCGCACGCCAGCGGACACCCCCGCGCCGTCTGCACCGTGAACCGCGGCCGCTCCTTCTCGCCGAGCAACTCAAACCGCGGCATCGCCGACTCCCTCAGATCCCATGGCGCGCCGCCGCGATAGAACCGCCGCAGCATCCCTCGCTCCGCGTCTCTCAGCACATCCAGCCACACCGGTTCCCCCTCGCCGATCACCACCGCGTCGGCGTGGTGCACCGCTTCCTCCGGGCACGCCGTCACGTGCAGCCCACCGATCACCGTGCGGATCCCCTCGCCTCGCAGTCGCCGCGCCAGGTCATACGCCTCGTTCACCGACGCCGTCAGCGCCGAGATCGCCACCAGCGTCGGCCTCGATGCGACCACCTCGTCCACCAGCCCCTCATCGACCAGCGGCGCCTCGTGATAACTCACGCTCCAATCCCCCGGCGTCATCCCCGCCAACGTCAAGAGCCCCAGCCCCGGCAGCGCACCGATCGCCGCCCCACGCGCCCCGAGCCCCGGCAGGCTCATCCCCAGCGCGATCATCTCACGCTCCCGCACCCGAAACCCCGACATGCACACCAACGCCACGTGCGCCATAAGTTAGTATATACTAATCAACTGCCCGGATCAACTGTGAAACACGCGCAGGTCGCTTGACCCTCACCCCGCGCCCGGCTCACTCACGGCAAACAAACCGCCCCGTCCAGCAACACACTGGGCGGGGCGGTGCGAAGGTGCCGACTCGATCTCGTCGAGCCAGCGGAACTTCTTGAATATCCCCACTCTGCGAGTAGGGCGTGTGGCTGGATCACTGGAACCGAAGCACGCCCCCAGTCCCTTCCTGGCGCCCGTGCCTCCGTCCCGTCGTGCCTCTCACTTCGAATCCCGGATCACCAGCGGCTCCGTGCTCGCGCCGGCTTCCTTCTCCTTCTCCTGGTCCTTCTTCTCGCACGTGTTCGAGTTGATCTCGATCGGCTTCACCTTGGCCTTGCTCGTGCGGATCTGCTTCAGGCCCGCCTCCGCCCGACTCTTGGCCCCCGACTCCCGGTCGATCTGCGCCTTGGCCGAGTCCTCGTAGTTCTCCCGCGTCTGGTCCGCCACCAGCCCCGCAAGTTTTGCTTCCTGTTTGGCCTTGATGTCCGCCAGGTGCGCGGTGATCTGGTCCAGGCTCGCCGCCCGGTACCGGCTCTGCTCGTCGATCGAGCGCTGACGCTTCTGCATGATCTCGATCATGCGGTCGTTGCGCGCCACCGCGTCCACCTTCCGGTCCAGTTCCCAGAGTTGCGTCTGGAACGTCTGCCGCTCGGTCTCCAGTTTGTTCAGCAGACCCACCAGCCGGTCCTCCTGCTGCCCCAGGTAGCCCAGGTCGCGCTCGATGTCCTCGCCGCGCGCTGAGTACGCGTTGCGAGTGTTCGTGATCTCGCTCACCTTGTTGTACGCGCTCTCCATGTCCAGCCGGTCAGCCTTGAACACGATCAGAATCGGCCGCGGCTCGCCCAGCGCGACCTGCTGGATCGACGCATCCTCGGCCTGTCCCAGCGCGGTCTGCAACTTGCCCAGGTCCTCGTCCGCCAGCGACACGACCCGGTCCGCCACCTCGCTCTCTCGCTTGAGCTGCGCCATCTGCTCACGCAGTTCCGCCAGGTCGCCACGGACGTCCGCGATCCGCTTCGGATACTGCTCCGCCAGGTCGCGGAGCTGGATCCGCAGCGCGACCGGATCCGTGATGTTCGCATCGATCTTCGCGTTGATGTTCCCGCGAACCTGGTGGAACAAGGCGCGTCCCCGCGGCGTGCTCGCCAGCACCATCACCGCGCCGCCCACGACCAACCCGATGACCCCGACTCGAACGACTGTTTTCGTGAAACCCATTGTGCAGCCTCCAAAATGACTGTGGCGGCCATTCGCCTTGAGTGGTGAACCCCATCCCCGATACATCTCACTCGGAACCCGCCGCACCCTCTTTCGCGCCCGCGCCAAAATCTGAGAAACATTCCTCCCGCCGCGCGCCGCGCTCGCGTGATCGCGGTTATCAGCCGGAATATCACACGTTTCCCCCGTTCTCGGCTGGGTTTTCCGGTTTTCGTTCGCCTGGCGGTGGGTATCTCGCCGCCCGGTGATACCCTTTTGTGGTTCATACTGAAACCCCGCACGCGCTCGGCGGAATGAACGGTGCTTCAGACGTTCACCGCCGTGTTTCCCCGCGAAGGAAGGCCGGATGCTCAACACCCTCACAACCGGGTTCGTCAAACGACTCAGATCGCGCGATGAGGCGGCGTGGTTCGAACTCTGGGAGACCTTCGGCCCCGTCCTGCGCGCGCAACTCACGAAATGGGGCCGGGGACGCATCGGCGCCGAGACCGTGCGGGATCTGTCGCAGGAAACCCTCGCCGCGCTGTCGGATTCGATCGATCGGTACGACCCGGGCCGGGGCGCCAGGTTCTCGACGTGGCTGCTGGCGATCGCCAAGCACGTGCTGGGTGATGAAATGGACCGTCGCGGCGCGCAGAAGCGGGGCGGATCCAGGCGGGGCGCCGAACTGGACGAGTCGTGGATGATCGCCGATTCCGGGGCGCGCGCGGACCAGGAGTACGAGGACGCGATCTTCCGCGCCAAGGTGGAAGCCGCGATCAAAATGGTGGAAAAATCAGTCGATTTCACTGATTTTTCGATCTACCGGATGCGGGTTCTTGACGGCACCAGCGGGAAGGACGTGGCCGAAGCGCTCGGGATGAGCGAACCGACGGTGAGCCGCCGGCTGGCCAAGGTCCGCGAGGTGCTCCGGATCCGACTGACCGAGGTCGTCAAGACATATTCGTTCACGGACGACGAACTCGAGGAAGCGGCGCGAAACGGGCTCGAACTGAATCCGAGTAAGGCCGAAGACTCCGCCTTTGACGAGGCGGTGGCTGATTTGTACCACAAACACGTGGAGTTGAGGCGGGAAGACGACGTGAGATTGCTGGCCTCCCGGGCGGCGGTGAGCCACCGGGACGGTCCGCCGCGAGGAGGACGGGGCGGACGCCGCTAGGACTCCAGACGATTGGGGACGAGCCATGCAGAGCCTTGACAGTGGAATCACGCTAGCCGCGACGGCCCCAGCCGTGCTGTTCACGATCTTCGCGGTGCTGGTGGGCATCCCGTTGCTAATCGTGGCGATCATCTACCTGGTCGTTCCGACGGTCAAAGGGATGATCTGGCTGATCAGGCACGTGTTCACCTTCATCTTTGGGATGATCGGGGACGCCCTGCGTCTGATCGGGACGGTTCTGACGACGCTGATCCTGGTACCGCTGGTCGTGGGAAACGTGCTGATCGGGCGGTGGTCCGCATCGGCGCACTACGGGCGCGCGATCCAGGGCGAACTGAAGACGGCTGGGCGCAGTTTTTATCGGCTGGCGGTTGGGCACGTGGCCCGGCTGCTGTGCCTGCACGCGCTGACCGAAGGAATCGAGAAGCGGATCCCGGAGGTGGTGGCGGCGGCGCCGGGGGCGGATCGGCCCTCGAAGCGGATCGGGCAGTTTGATGGGTACACGATCGTCGGGTCGCTGCCCGGGGGCGGGTCGGGCGGGAAGTTGTACGTCGGCAAGCCGAGCGAGCAGAAACTGGCGGCGTTCGCACGGATGGGTGCGACGGGCGTGGACCAGGTCGTGATCAAGTGTTTCACGCTGGGGGACGGGAGCAGCCTGCCGCAGATCGTGCGCGAGAATCGGGCGCTGGACGCGGCGAAGCGCCTCGGGCTCATCCTGGAGCACGACCTCAACGAACACCGCTTCTACTACGTCATGCGGTACGTGCCGGGCGACTCACTGAACCTGGTGACGCAGCGTCTGCACGCGATGTCGGGCGGTGGCGGGCTGGGGCGGAGGGAATTGGCCGAGTCGCTCGAATACACGGCGGACCTGCTTCGGACGCTGGCGCACTACCACGCGGGCGGGCTGTGGCACAAGGACGTGAAGCCGGACAACATCATCGTGTCCAGCGGTCAGGCGCACCTGGTGGACTTCGGGCTGATCACGCCGCTGCGGTCGTCGATGACGCTGACGACGCACGGGACGGAATACTTCCGAGACCCGGAGATGGTGCGGCTGGCGCTCAAGGGTGTGAAGGTGCAGGACGTGGACGGCGCGCGGTTTGATATCTACGCGGTGGGCGCGGTGTTGTACTCGGTGATCGAGAACTCGTTCCCCGCGCACGGGGGGCTGTCGCAGATCAGCCGGACGTGCCCGGAGGTGGTGCGGATGATCGTTCGGCGCGCGATGACGGACTACGACAAGCGCTACGCCAGCGCGATGGACATGCTGGCGGACGTGGAGGCGGTGCTGCGTGCGGATGATCCGTACGCGATGAAGTTGTTCGCGCTGCCGAGCATGCGCACGGGCGAGGAGGAGCCGGAGCGAGCGGTGGGCCCGATCCCGGCGGTGCAAGCGGCGGTGTGGGGGCAGGCGCCGGTGGGGGCGGGTGTTCCGCCGCCGATTCCGGGCGCGTCGAGGCCGGACTGGAGCCGAGGCGGCTGGCAGGACCCCGCGGTGGTGGGCGCCTCGGCGGGAAGTCCGAGGGTGGCGCCGGGCGGACGGATGAAGCCGCGCATTCGGGTGACGAACTGGTGGCGGGGGACGTACGTGGTTGAAGGTGAAGCAGGGGCAGGCGTCGCGCGGGCGCAGGGGAGCGCCGGGAGTGTGGCCGGGGTTGCAGGCGGACCGGGCGTGCCGTGGGGGATTCCGGTGACGCCGGGTGCGGCGGCAAAGGCCCACGCGGCGGCGAACGCCGCGCCGTTTGGCTCGGGCGTGAAATCAGCGCCGGCGGCGGAGCAGTTGCGGCGTGCCCGAGAGCGGGCCCGCGCCGCGCAGGAGCGGATCCGCACGAAGATGCACGAGCGAAGCCGGAATCACGCGTCGGGGATCAACGCGGGCGTGGTGGCGGCGATCGTGATCTTCGGGGTGCTGTTCGTGGGCGGGAACATGTACCTGTTCTCGCGATCGCGGGCGCCGCGGGTGATCGTGAGCGGGCCGACGCACGCGGCGCCGATGCCCGTGCCGCCGGTCTCACCGGACCGGGTGCTGACGATGCCGGGCACATCGGGACCGTCGATCATCGTGCCGGCGAGTGATCGAGGGGGTTCGTATGCGGTGCCCGAGGATCACCACACGCCGGTGGTGGTGCTGTGCGACTGGAGCAAGTACAGCGCTGGGGTGCAGGACCGGCTTGAGAAGAGTTTGCGTGGGCTGGAGCGGGCGGGGTTCGTGCTGCTTGGAGACGCGGCGCCGGGGAAGACGCCGAGCGCTGACGCGGTGGAGGTCGTGGCGGAAGTTCGCAGCGCGATCGGGACGCGGCTGTTTCTATCGCGGGACGCGGGCGAAGCGGCGCAGGCGTGGGCGAGCCAGCAGGACGTGGTTCCGCTGGTGATGTGGATCGCCCAGGATCCGACCAAGGGGGAGAACGCGTCGCCGACGAAGTGGCTGATCGGTGCGGAGAGCGTGCCGACGGCGCTGCGGGAGCTCGCGAGCCAGCGGATGGAGTGATGGGCCGGCGCAGCGGGGATGGGACGGGTGGGGGGCAGGTCAGGGCGCGTCGCTACTTCGTTGCCGGCCGAACAAGGCGCAGGCCGCTGAGCGCCGGGGAGAAGCCGATTGATTTGGTCTGGACGAGACCGGCTGCCTTGGCGGCGGCGACGACGTGTTCGTGCGCAAAGTCCTTGCGTCCCTTCGGCCAGAGCACCCAGACGGCGCCCTTGGGGGCGAGATGGGCATGAATGGCGCTGAGTCGTGAGAGGTTGTCGTGGTGGCCTGCAAAGAGGAAGACGAGGTCCATTCCCTGGCCGAGTCGCCGGGATGGTTGGGTGGCGAGGACGGCGGTGATGTCACTGAGATCCTCGCTGCCGGTCGGTCCGAGGGCGGCGCACTTCATTCCGGGGGCGACGCCGAGTTTCTGCGTGCGGGTGCGGGGGTTCTTGATCGTGTCGAGCCACGCGGGCGCGGCGTCGCCGAGTTCAATCTCGATGCGGCTGCGCTCGTAGTGGAAGGAGAGCACGCCGCGGGCGGCGGCGAGGCGCTTCATGAGGGCGTGCGAGAACGTGCGTTGGTGTCCGCCGCGGCAGATGAGTTCGCCGGGCTCGAGCAGGACGCGGCAGCGTGCGGCGAGGCCGTCGATCCGCATGGTTGATTGGGCTTTGCGTCCCATGTGAAGACTCCTGCGGGCCGGGCGGGGGGCGCGTCGGCGCTATTCCAGTGCGACGGGTTCGCTGGCGCCGAACTTGGCGCCCAGGTCATTGAGATAGGACGAGATCGTCGCGTGATGTCCGAGGAAGAACCTGGCGATGAAGCGGAAGGGCGGGAGTTTGACGAAGCCGTGCTCGGTGATGCGGACGCGCGTCTTGGCGGGGTCGGCGTCGGCGGGAGTGAAGTCGAACGTCCAGGATCCGCCGAAGGGTTGACCACGGTCGTCGACGCGGGTTTCGAGGGTTGCCGGGGGATCGGCACGGACGAGTTGAAGTTTGATCGCGCCCGAAGCGGCGACTTCGGTCCAGGCGGTTGGGGCGTCGGGAGGGCCGCCGGTGATCGCGACGCTCTTGAGGGATGTGCGCCAGGAGGTGGACGAGGCGACGTCGCGGACGGCGGCCCAGACCTGATCGCGCGGGGCCGGGATGACGACGGACGCGGAGGCCTGATGATCGCGTGGCAACAGCGCGCCGACGGCGCACACGGTTCCGATGAGGATCAGCACGAGGCCGGCGACGAACCAGAGGATGGACATGAGGGACCTCACATGGATGCTCCGCGCGAGTGAGTCGGGCGGGGCTTGCTCGGGCGGCGCGCGGCCGCGGGATCGATATGGGAACCGCGAAAGGAGGCGTCGTCCATGCCCTGAGCGGCACGGGAAAGCAGGGCCAGTCCTTGAACCGCGGCCGCGCGCTGGGGCGCGGTAAGTGAGTTCATGAGCGACTGCACGAGGTCGGGATCGAGCACGCTGCGGGCGCCGCGGAGGCGCTCGCCGGAGGCGGTGAGCACGATTCCGATGCGGCGGGCGTCGGTCGGGTCGCGCCTGCGGCGGATGTACGCGCGGGCTTCGAGACGATCCAGGGCCAGGGACATCGTGGAAGGGGTGACGCCCATGTGTCTAGCCAGGGCGCTGACGGAGACGGCCTCGACGCAGTCCAGGTGATCCAGGATGCTGACGGCGTGGGAGGAGACGGGGTGTGCGGTGCGGGGATCGCGGACATGCCGGCGATGGCAGGCGAAATAGACGCGTGGGTAGTGGCGCATGAGGAGTTGTGCCGCGAGTCGCGAGTCCATTCTGTGACAAAGGGTATACAAGTAATTTGATTTGACAAATCAAAATAGACAGGATCCAGAAAAGACGCCGCGAGGATCGGACCTCGCGGCGGCGGTGGTGGCGGACAGCGATGTGGGGGCGTGAGTTGCTAGGCGCCGTGGACGGTCCGGGTGGCGGTCTCGTGGTGTTCGGACCAGACGAGCGGGGCGGCGACGGCGATGGAGGAGTAGGTTCCGGCGAGGATACCGACGAGCATGGCGTATGCGAACCCGCGCACCGCGTCCCCGCCGAAGACGTAGAGAACGGCACAGGCGAGGAAGGTGGTGCCGGAGGTGATCAGGGTTCGGCTGATGGTTTTGTTGATGGACTCGTTGATGATGCGGCGGTTGGCGTGGTCGAGCTTGCCCTTGGTCTCGCGGATGCGGTCCATGACGATGATGGTGTCGTTGAGGGAGTAGCCCAGGATAGTGAGGACGGCGGCGACGAGGTTGAGGTCGAGCTTGAAGGGCTGGAGGCCCAGGGATTCGACGGGCCCCGGGGCGGCCTTGTGGATGATCTCGATGACGGCGATGGCGCCGATCGCGACGAGGCAGTCGTGGAGGGTGGTGGTGATGGCCGCGAGGGAGTAGCGCAGCGACCCGAATCGCACCCAGACGTAGATGACCACGAGCACGCTGCTGAGCAGGACGGCGATGACGGCCTGGGCGCGGAAGGTGCTGGCAATCTGGGGGCTGAATGACTCGACGTTTGAAAGCGTGGTGCTCTGGCGCAGCGCGGCCTGCACGAGGTCCCATTCGCGGTCCTGGACCTCGCGCGTCCAGCGGTCGCGGTTGTCGATGATGGAGACGGCGGGGTCCTTCACGACGACGGCGACGGATTCGACCGCATCGGGGGTGCCGCGCAGGAGCACCACTTGCTGCTCGCGGGATGAGATGCCCTGGAAATCGGGCTGGCGACGGAAGGACGACAGCCGCTGCTGAATGGACTCGAGGGAGACGGGCGGGGAGATGTTGTCCAGAACGATGGCGGCGCCGCCGACGAACGTGGGGAGGGAATCATGGACAGAGGGCTGCTTGATGGCCTTTCCGAGGTCGGGTTCGACGATGGGGAAGATGGGTGCTGAGGTTGCGGGGGCGTCGGCGCCCTTGAAGTCGAGGGCCGGCTGGGCGTCGATGACGCCGGAGAGTGCGCCGGTCACGGCCGCCTGGACTTCCTTGGCGCGGGTGTCGGTGGTCTTGATGGCGAACTCGCTGGAGCGGATGCCATCGGGCCCTGGGTTGATGACGACGATGTCGGCGGTCTTGAGAGAGCGGAGGGTTTCTTCGGCGTCGGCCTTGTCGGCGGCGTCGTCGATGATCTTTTCGACTTCGGCGCGGGTCATTTCGCGGGGGTTGCCGGACTTGTCCGGGGCGAGCCGGATGGTGACTTTCGTGCCGCCGCGGAACTCGCTGCCGAGCATCTCGCGTCCCTGCACGACCATGACGACGATGCTGCCGACGGTGAGGGCGAGGGAGACGGCGAGGAAGCCGTAGCGGAATCGCATCCAGTCGACGTTGGGGTGCAGGGCGCGGCCGAGGGCGGGGATGGCGAGGGGAAGCATGGAGGTCTTGCGCCACATACCGCGACGCTCGACGAGCCAGGCGAAGATGATGCGCGTCACGAAGAGCTGGGTGAAGAGGGTCATGACGTTGCCCAGACCCAGCGTGATGGCGAAGCCCTTGACTTCCTGCGTGCCGGTGAACCCGAGGACGACGCAGGCGATGAGGGTGGTGATGTTCCCATCGACGATGGACGCCAGGGCCTTGCTGTAGCCGAGCCTGACGGCGGTCTTGAGGTCGCTCCCGCGTTCGATTTCCTCGCGCATTCGCTCGTAGATGAGCACGTTGGCATCGACGGCCATGCCGAAGACGAGGACGACGCCGGCGATGCCGGGGAGGGTGAAGGGGGCGTTCTGGATCGCCATGGCGGCCACGACGAAGAGCGCGTTCATGACGAGCGCGAGCACGGAGATGAGTCCGCACCCGAAGTAGTAGACGACCATGAACCCGGCGCAGACGACAAAGGCGATCATGCCCGCCTTGAGACCTTTGCGCAGGTTGTCGGCGCCGGCTTCGGCGGCGACAACCTGCTGGCTGATGGGCTCCTTGCCGAGTTTGCCCTGCAGCGAGCCGTGGGAGAGGACCTTGATGATGTAGTTGAGTTCGGCTGGGGAGAAGCCGCTGGAGCCGCCTTCGATGGTGCCTCGGGTGGTGATGCGACCGTTCAGGACGGGGGCGGTGTAGATTTCGTCGTCGAGCAGGACGGCCATGTACCGCTTGATGTTCTGCCCGGTGAGTTCGCCGAGCATGTCGCCGCCGACGGCGTCCATCTGGAAGGCGATGGCGGGGCGGCCGATCTCGTCGCGGTCCTGGTAGGCGCGGACGAGGGACCACTTTCGGCCGTCGCGTTCGGTCAGGCGCTTGTCGCGGGTATCCCAGCAGAGGAGGTAATACTCGCCGTCGAGTTCCTCGCCGACGTAGCCTCGGGCGCGGAAGAACCCGGCGGGATCGGCCTTGAGGAAGGCGACGTCTTCGCGGAGGTTCTTCTCGTTGTACCAGTTGTCGATCTTGTTGATCTTGTACCAGCGGGCCTGGTCGGCGCGGGTGCCGAGCGGGCCGAAGGTGCGGAGTTGCCGGCGGAGGTCCTGTTCATTGGAGAGTTCGCCGGGGGCGACGGTGATGCGGAAGTTGAGCACGCCCGCGCCTTTGAGAAGGCGGATGAGGTCGCTGGGATCGTTGAGGGTCGTGCGGTTATTGGAGTATTCATCCCAGAGCGTGACGACGCGGTCGATCTGGGCGGCGGAACCGGCGTGGCGCTCCTTGAGGTCCTTGATGGCGTCGGCGCGGACGCTGGGGATGGTGTCGATGACTTCCTTGAGGTTCTTGGGATCGCGGACCTTGAGTTCATCGGTGCGGAGGCGGAGGATGCGCTGCATCTCGGCGATGGAGACGCCGGCGGAAAGGGCGGCGGTCTTGGCGGTCTTGTATTCCTTCTCGGCGTCGAGCCAGGGATCCACGGCGGCGGAGACCTTCTGCTCGGCGGCGACGACGCCCTGCTCCAGGAGTTTCTTGAACTCGTCGGGAAGGGCCGGGTCGGCCTCGCTCAGTTTCTTCTTGGCCTCGGCCAGTTCGCGTTCGGCCTCGTCGAGCGGAGCCTGGGTCGCCTGCCACTTGGCGTGAGCGTCGAACGCAGCGCGGACGGCCTTCCATCGAGTTTCATCGTCGCCGATCAACTTGCGGAACTCGGCCTCGCGATCGGCCTGCGGGAGGGCGACGAGCCGATCGAAGAGCACGGGGTCGATGGAGGAGCGTCCGAGTTTGCCGAGGGCGTCCTCGAAGGCGTTGAAGCGGGCCCGGACCTCGGGGCTGGGCAGCGGCATGCTGATTTCGAGGCGGTCGGCGCCGACCTGGACGACCGAGATATCGAGCACGCCGTTGGGGTCCAGGCGGTCCTTCACGACGTTCTTTACGCCGTCCATGACGGCCTGGCGCGACTGCACATCGCTCCCGACGTCCACCTGGTAGACGAAGACGACGCCGCCGGCGAGGTCGCGACCCTTCTTGAGGGTCTTGCTGGGCGGGATGATCGCGAGGATGGCGATCAGGGTGATGGCGAGAACGAGGATCGATTTTCGAACAAGGTGTCGCATGGTCGCTTGCCGCCGTGGTGTGCGTGGAGGACGGTCGTGTTGCGCGAGGACAGCTGCGAATGCCGGGATACCGGGAGCAACTGGCCGAGGGGTGTCAGACGGGGGATTTCTCCGCCGCACTCTTGGTCTCGATGCTGGCGGTTGCCGGGGTGTTGGCGGAACGGATGACCTGCTGGACGGAGGACTTGGTGAAGGCGATCTTGGTCTTGTTGGCGTCATCGACGCGGAGGATGATGCGGTCGTCCTGGATCTCGGTGACGGTGCCGATCATGCCGCCGATGGTGAGCACGAGGTCGTTCTTCCCGACGGAGGAGATGAGGGCGTCGCGCTTCTTCTTTTCTTTCTTGTTGGTCCACCAGGAAAGGACGATGATGCCGAGCAGGAAGATGGGGAGGAGGTACAGGATGCCCGCGCCGCCGGGCGCGGGGGCGGAGGTTGTGCCGGGGCCGGGCGTGCCCGGGGCGGCGGTCGTTCCGGCTCCACCGGCGCCGGGGTTGCTGCCGAACATGCCGGTGGAACTTCCGTCCTGGGCGACGGTCCAACCGCCGGCGCCAGGAGCCCAGGGACTGAGGATCGATGCTGTATCGTGCATAGACATGGGACCTTCTACGTCCTGATGCCGGGGACGTGCGGCGGAGAACTCGGGCGCGATGCTGACGCGATCAGGCGGCGGGACCAGCCAGTTTCCGCGCGATGGTCCGCACACCGCTACAAGCCGTCGGCCGCGACGGGCCAACGCGACCCGAACCCGGCCCAGTCGTCGGTCCGGACCACTCCGCGAAGATCTTCCATGAATCGCTGGAAATGTCGCAGATTGTGCAAACTCACGAGGATCGGGCCGAGCATCTCCTTAGCAAAAAAGAGATGTCGAATATAGGCACGACTGAAAGGGGAGTCACTCCCCGGAAGTTCGCTTCCGTTCAATGGAAGGTTCGTGTTTGGTGCCGGAGATGGCATCAGTTTGACTGCCGGTGAACCGAAGAAGGCCTCGAAAGCTGTCGGCGCGCAGGCGGGGCAATCGCACCCGGGCTGAATGGGACGCGGGTCGTGGGCGTAGGCGGCGTTTCGCAGGCGGATCTGACCGGTGGGGGTGAACGCATTGGCGTTTCGCCCGTTCCTTGTTGGGAGAACACAATCGAACATGTCAACCCCCGCGCGAACGGCGGCGACCAGATCGCGCTCGTACCCGACGCCCATGAGGTACCGTGGCTTTGCGTCGGGCAACAGCGGAGCGGTGTGACGGACGACCCGGGCGATGTCGTCGGATTGTTCTCCGACGGCGACACCGCCGATGGCGTAGCCGGGAAGGTCGATGTTCGTGACGCGCTGCGCGGACCAGTCGCGTGCGGACAGGTCGGTGCCGCCTTGGACGATTCCGAAGAGGGATTGATCGCCGGGGCGAGCGTGGGCGGACCGGCACCGCAGGAGCCAGTGGACGGTGCGCTCGTTGGCGATGCGGAGGCGCTGGGCGTGGTCGTATCCCCTTGGCAGGCGCGGGCGCTGAAAGGGGCGCGGCAGGGGACGGTCGGCGTCGGGGGAGTCTGCATCGGCCATGGCGCGGGCGTCGCGTGCGGCGGCTTGACGAAGGCGCGTCTGGTTGACCGGACCGGCCTGGGGGTCAACGGACGGGGGGCAGTCGTCGAACGCCATGATGATGTCCGCGCCGAGGTTATTCTGGATCTGGATCGCGCGTTCGGGCGAGAGGGAGATGATGGAGCCGTCGATGATGGACTTGAACCTGACGCCGTCGTCGGAGACCGTGTTGATATCGGCCATGGAGTAGGCCTGGTAACCGCCGGAGTCGGTGAGGATGGGCCCGTGCCAGTTCATGAAGCGGTGAAGGCCGCCGAGGCGTTTGACGGTTTCGTCGCCCGGGCGGAGGAGGAGGTGATAGGTATTGGCCAGGACGATCTGTGCACCGATGCGGGCGACGTGTCCGGGGAAGAGGCCCTTGACGGCGGCGCGGGTGCCGACGGGCATGAAGGCGGGGGTGTCGAAGGGCCCGTGGGCGGTGTGGACGCGGCCGAGGCGGGCGAGCGTCGAAGAGGAGCGGTGGAGGATGTCGAAGCGCAGCGCCATGCGCGTGAACGTTAGTCATGCCGAGCGGTCGCGCTGATGTGCTCGCGGAGTCGGGCGGCAAGTGAGTCAACGATGGCGGTTTTCACGGCCGGCATGAGTGGGACGGCGTTCCGAAGTTCCCGCTCAAGACTGGTCACGGCGCGGCCCGCCAGGCCGCAGGGGACGATGAGGCCGAAGTGATCGAGGTTGGTGGTGACGTTGAGCGCCAGGCCGTGCATAGAGACCCAGCGCCGGACGCGGACGCCCATGGCGCAGATCTTCGCGGCGGGAGCGGATGAGGCGTCGCATGCCGGGTGGAACGGGGCATGCGTCGTCGGTGAAGAGGCATGGGGCACCCAGACGCCGGTGGCACAGGCGTCTCGGTCGGCCTTGACGCCGAAGCGAGCACAGACGTCGATGACGGCGGATTCGAGCAACCGCATGTACTCGTGCAGACGGAGGTGGAAGCGGTTGAGGTCGAGGATGGGGTAGACGACGAGTTGGCCGGGGCCGTGGTAGGTGATGTCGCCGCCGCGGTCGGTCTGTTCGAGCGTAACGCCGGCGCGGGCGAGTTGATCGGCGGTCGCGATGAGGTGGGCCTCGGCGCCGGGCCTGCGGGAGATGGTCACGACCGGTGGATCATGCTCCACGAGCAGGACGACGTCGGCGCGAGGTCCTTGCGAATCGCGTGCGGCGACGACGGCCTCAAGGCGCCGGACCTGCTCGGCGTAGGCGGGCGCGTACGCCATGCGGCCCAGATCGACGACATCGAACAGTTCGTTCACGGTGCATGGTAGATCCGGAAAAGAAACAACCCCGCGGCGAGCGGGGTTGGAGGGATCGGAGCCGAGCCGCGCTAGCGGCCGGGGGCGATTGGGCGGGTGATCAGAGTTGATCAAGCCGGGTGATGGTCCCGCTGGGCGTGCCGGAGGTGGTGAAGCCGCCGGAGGCCTGGAGGCCGCCGAGCGTAAGGTCGTAGTGGAACATCTGGGCGATGATGGGGACGTCGGAGATGACCTGCACGGAGTAGAAGAAGCGGTTGTTCATGGTTCCCTGGTCGAGCACGGCCTGGTTCTCATCGACATTCATTTCGAAGCGACCGCCGCCGCTGATGGTGGCGTTCTGCGTGAGCACGAACCCGTCGGTGTAGAGGAAGTTGATGGTGACGTTGGCGGTGGTGTTCATGCCGGTGAAGAAGACGGAGTTGGGGTTGTAGAGGCTAATGGTCTCGAAGACATTGACGCTGGCGCGGGCGGGGTCCATGAAGCCTTCGCCGAAGTTCCAGTTGGTCGCGGCGACGATGGCGACGGGCGTGCTGGCGACGTCGGTGAAGGCGGTGACCGCGGAATCGGCGTAGATCGCCAGTCCGGACGGGGAGACGCTGTAGCGGACGCTGAAGGGCTCGCCGGCCTGGACGCGGGCGTTGGCGTTGGTGGCGAGGTTGATTTGCGTCCGCCGGTTGGCGCTCAGGATGGTGATGGGAACGCTGACTTCCTGGGCCGGGTTCTCGAAGCGCAGGATCATGGAGATGACGGCGGCGGTGTTGTTGGGATTGAGGAAACTGATGGTCTGGGTGACGCCGGGGCCGCCGACGGCGCCCGGGAGGATGCCGACCTCGGACCCGTTGCCGGGCGTGCCGAGCTGGGTGGAGCCGGTCTGGTCACCCCGGTTGTCGAAGTGGCTGAGGGCGGCGACGATGGGAACGTCGGAGACCATGCGGGCCGAGAAGACGGTGTTGTCGGGGATCTGGGCGACGTTCTGGAACGCGAACCCGCCGCGGCGGAACGCGTCGGTGGTGACATTGACGGTGACCGAGGGAGAAGACTGGAAGTAGAAGGTGATCGCGATGTTGGCGGCGGTGGGGTTGGGGTTGGACCAGACGAGGAAGTCAAAGACGCTGCCGTTGAGTTTCTGGGCCTGCGCGAATCCCCAGGTGGAGTCGAGCGAGGTGGTGAAGGCTTCGCCGGTGGAGGTGCCGAAGTCGTAGTGAGAGAGCGTCGCGGCGAGTTGGCCGGTGGAGCGGATCTCGATGGAATAGGGGACGCCCTGCGGGAGCAGGTCGTTCATGCCGGGGGCGCCGCCGGGACCGAACTGGGAGATGGTGATACCGCCGCGGGAGTGGGCCGGGACGGAACCGGTGGAGATGACGCGGTCGCGGAACCAGCCGGCGGTGGTGCTGATGTCGCCGCTGGTGACTTCGGAGCGGGCGATGACCTGATAGAAGACAGTCGCGTTGGTCGGGTTCCCGATGGGGAGGAACTCGCTGATGGTGCTGCCGGCGAAGCCTTCGGGGTAGAAGAAGGAGTCGGTATAGAACGCCTGGACATTCCGGGCCTTGATGATCTCGATGTCGCGGATGCGGACGACGGTATCTTCCGGCGGATTCTGACCCGGCGTGCCACTGACGGTGACGGGCGTGGTCGAGAAGTTGCCGGCGAACTGTGGATCGTTGAAGGGGGCGGTGGAGGAGAGGTTGCGCACGGTAAGGCCGGCGATGGTCTGCACGACGGCCCAGGACGCGTCGCCCAGGACTCGGCCAAAGACGGTGAAGCCGCCGTTCTGGCTGTCGAGATTCCCGGAGTTATCGCTGAGGTTGAAGAACCACTGGTTGGTGGCGGAGTTCGGGCCACCGTTGGGCGGGCCGCCGTCCTGCGGCGCGGCGAGTTTCGCCATCGCGATGGTCCGCTCGACGTTCGATCGGTTGAACTCGTTCATGATCTGGGCGTCCTGCGGGACGGCCGAGAACGTCGGCGTCTGCCCGGGGAGCCCGTCGTAGCGGAACCCGCCGCCCTGGAGCACGAAGTTGGTGGCGAGGCGGTGGAAGAAGGTCTGGTCGTAGTCGCCGTCGCGGACGTAGTTGAGGAAGTTGTTGACGGTGATGGGGGTGACGGAATCGAAGAGTTCGATGTCGATGTCGCCGTACTGGGTGTTCATCCGGACGACGGTGTCGTTGGGATTCTCGAGCGAGCCGATGGTGGGGAAGGGCGACCCGCCGAAGAGCGTGCGGGACTCGAGCGGCTCGACGAGGGAATCACGGTGCTCCACGATGCGCCGCTTGGCCTGGATCGCGGGGGACGGACGCGCCACACGGGCGTGTTTGGTAGTCGGCATGACGACAGTCTCCTGAAATATGACTGGGCGCTGGCGGGTACGAACCTCGTGGGCCCCGTGAGCGCGGGTGATAGTAGTGCACGGCCAGACGTGAGTCGGCTGCGGCCGCGGGATGTTCTAAATGGCAGGGACCTTCCCGAGAGTGGGCATTCAATAGTAGCCGTCCGGGGGCGAGCGGTGACCGGCGGTGACAAATCCGGAACGGGTGAGACCATCCAGTCTTTCATCTGAGCCGCCCGGCGCGAGTCGGCGGGGGGCGGGGGAGGGCGGGCGGGGTCTCATGGCCCACGCCATCACGAATCGCGCCGGACCGCCGAGCGCTCCCACCGACCGCTTGCGCGGTCCGGCTCAGAAAAGCAGATTCTCACACCTTCTGGAACGCATTCGCCGCGCTCGGCGACGAGTTGGCAGCCGGCGGGCCCCAGCGCCCGCGCGTGGTCCGAAAAACAGCGGCCCGCGGAACAGGTCCGGCGGGCCGCTGGAAAGGGATCCGTGGGTGCGGTGAGGCAACTACCGGTCCGTGCGCTCCGCGGCGTAGGTTCCGCCTTCCAGCGCGAGCAGGGCATCGTGCGCCGGCCCGGTGGGGTCGAGTTTGACCGCGGCGGCGAAGGATCGCTTCGCGTCGTCGAGTTTGCCCAGGTCCTGCAGGGCGAATCCCTTGAGGAGCAGAGGGGTCGAGTCGGTGGACGTGCGCATCGCCGCCTGATCGAACGATGAGATCGCCGTGGTCAGATCGCCGTCGATCATCTGGGCGACGCCGCGGAACATGAAACCTTCGTGGCGGGTGGGCGCCATCGCCGTCAGGCGCGAGGCGACCTGGCGCAGGCGGTTCCGGTCCTTGAGGATGTAGGAGGTGTTGCCCAGATCGACCCAGGCGTCCACGTCGCGGCCTCCCTCGGCGTCACCGGTCAGGTCCACCAGGATCTGCCGGGCCTCCAGCGGGCGATCGACCGCGATCAGGCACTTGGCCTGCAGGTGCCTCAGGTCGCGCCGCCCGCGATAGTTCTCGTTTTCCAGCAGCCGGCGCACGTTGACCTCGGCGTCGGCGTACTGCCCGCAGGTCATCTGCGCCCGCACCAGGTCCTCGAGCACGTGCATGTCGGTGGGAGAGAGCGTGCAGGCCTCACGGAAGAGGTCCGCGGCGTGCGTGTAGTCCTTCCGGAGCATCGCGATGTTCCCCAGCGACTGACGGATCGCGGCGTTGTACTCGAAGTTTGACCGCTTGCTGAGCAGGAACTGCTCGGCTTCGTCAAGGCGTCCGAGCTGGATAAGCATGTCGGCGGCGGCGATCACGTACTGTGCGTTGGCGGGGTCGAGTTCGCCAGCCTTGGTGTACTGCTCCAGCGCCTGCTCGGGTTCGTTGAATCGCTCGTGGACGATGCCGAGGTAGTACTGCGCCTCGACGTTCTTTTCGTCAAGCCGCTCGGCTTCGAGGAAGCACAGCCGGGCGTTCTCGAGTTGCCCCTTTTCCATGAGGATGCGTCCCTTGAGGACGTGCGACTTGGAGACCTTGTCGTTGAGCGAGAGAGAGCGGTCGATCGTCTTGTGCGCCTTGTCCAGGTCGCCGGCGAGGAACTGCTGCTGGGCCATCTGCCACTCGGTGCCGCTCTTCATCTCGGCCAGTTTTTTCTGCGACTCTTCCAGGTGAGCCTTGGTGTATGAGCCGTGCCCGGAGCACCCACCGGCCCAGCCGGAGAGAAGCACCAGCCCCGCCGCCGTCAGCACTCCGCTCACACCAGTCCCAACGCGACACGAACGATTCCGGACGTTCGACATGAATCGGCTCCTGTTCAGACTTCCTTGCACCAGGGCAGGGGACGACCGGCCAAGCGCGGCCAATTTCCACGGGCCCACGTCATCCTTCGGCTTTCCCGTGGACGCCCGGACAGACTCATGGGGCCTGCACGCCCGAGGCGCAACTCCGGCGCGGCGGGGCGTTTGCTGAGCCTCATCAGCGCGACTTCGCCGGTGTGCGGCGGTGCAGGTTGGTCGTCCGGTTGCTACCCTTGAAAACGTCCGCGCGGGCCCGGGGCGACGAGTCATGCCAACCCCAAACGAGCATCCCGATCTCCCTTCGCCTCTATTGGCACAGACGCGTCGGCAGTTCTTTCGCGACTGCGGGGTGGGGGTGGGGTCCGCGGCGTTGATGTCGCTGCTGGCGCACAGCGGTGCGGCGCGAGCGGCGGGCGAAGTGAGGGGGGAATCGCGCCCGGACGCGCTGGCGCGTGCGAAGGTCGGGCCCCCGGAGAACCCGCTGGCGCCGAGGGCACCGCACTTTCCGGCCAAGGCCAAGGCCGTGATTTATCTGTTCATGAACGGCGCGCCGTCGCAACTCGATCTTTTCGAGAACAAGCCCAGGCTGGTCGAGTACAACATGAAGGAGTGCCCCGAGGAGTTTCTCAAAGGGGAACGGTTCGCGTTTATCCGCGGGACGCCCAAACTCCTGGGGTCGCCGTACACGTTTGCTCGCCACGGCCAGAGCGGGGCGGAGATGAGCGAGTTGCTGCCGCACACCGCGGGGATCGCCGACGACATCGCGATCGTGAAGTCCCTGTGCACCGACGCGTTCAATCATGCGCCCGCCGAACTGTTCATGAACTCTGGCTTGATGCGCGTGGGGCGGCCGAGCATGGGGTCGTGGCTGACGTACGGACTGGGGAGCGAGGCGAGCGACCTTCCGGGCTTCGTGGTGATGCTCTCGGGCGGCGGGCAGCCGTCGGGTGGATGCTCCTGCTGGTCAAGCGGGTTCCTGCCCACGACGTACCAGGGCGTGACCCTGCGCTCGCAGGGGGACCCGGTGCTGTTCGTGAAAGACACGGACGGCATGTCGGCGCGGATGCGGCGTGAATCGCTCGACGCGCTGCGAGACCTCAACGCGCACCGGCTGGAAAGCGTGGGCGACCCGGAGATCCAGACGCGGATCAACTCGTTCGAACTCGCGTACCGCATGCAGACCAGCGTGCCGGACCTGATGGATATCTCCAAGGAGCCCGCCGAGGTGCTGGAGATGTACGGCGCGACGCCGGGCGCGCCGTCGACGTCCAAGGGGAGTTTCGCGAACAACTGCCTGCTGGCGCGCCGGCTCGTGCAGCGCGGGGTGCGATTCGTTCAGCTCTACCACCGCGGGTGGGATTCGCACGGCACCAGTTCGGGCGACGACATCGTCACGAGCCTGAAGGCCCGATGCGAGGAGACCGATCGCGCGGGCGCCGCGCTGGTGAAGGATCTCAAGCGGCTCGGGATGCTCGACCAGACGCTCGTCATCTGGGGCGGTGAGTTCGGCCGCACGCCGATGAACGAAGCACGCAACGGTTCGAAGTTCCTCGGGCGCGATCACCACGCGCGGGCGTTCACGATGTGGTTCGCCGGTGGGGGGGTGAAGCGCGGCGTGACGATCGGCCAGACCGACGAACTCGGGTACAACATCACCCGCGATCCGTGCCACGTGCACGACCTGCACGCGACGATCCTGCACCTGATGGGGCTCGAGCACACCAGGCTCACGTACCGCTTCCAGGGGCGCGACTTCCGGCTCACCGACGTGCACGGCAACCTGTTCACGCCGCTGCTTGCCTGACCCGGTCGCGACCAGACGCCCGGCGTGTGAATCCAGAGGCGCATCAGTGGGCTCGGCGCGGTTCGCCCAAGGTCCGCATGCCGCGCACGGGCCGGCCATCACAACACGGAAAACGACGCCCAAGAGTCGCGCCCTCGCGCTCAACGGCGAGCCGACCATCATTCTGTCTTCGATGCCGGCTTGCTATCGCTGGCCGGGGCGGCGGGGGTGGAACTGTCCGCCTCGGCGCCGCTCTCGGGCTTGGCGGCGTGCCCATCGGCCGCGGCGTCGCCCGCGGGCTTGGTCGCGCCGTCCGTACTTCCGCCGCCGGCGGTCCGCGGGGCGCCCCCGGGCCGGCCTCGGCCCGGTCCGCGATTCGCCGCGCCTTCAGCGCCCCCCGGGGCCTTGGGGCGGTCGCCCGACATGCCCGGACGGACGATCTGTCCGTCATCATTGCGGGAGTAACCGGCGGCGAGGAGTTGTTGATCGTCCCACGCGGCGTCGATGATCTCCGCCGCGGAGGGATCGCGGAGGAGGATGCGGTCGCCCGGCTGGAGGCCCGCGCTCACTTCCGCCATGGTGAGTGACATGCGACCGACCTTGATGGGCCGCCGCACGAACTTGCCGTCCGAGGGCACATACGCGAACCGCACGACCCCGTCGTTGAAGATGCCCTGGATCGGGATCGTCAGGGCATGCTCAACCTGACCCATGACGATCTCGGCTTCACAGCGCATGGCGGGCTTGAGCACCGCGCCCTCGCTGTCCACCTGGAGTTTCACCGTGTACTCCCGCAGGTTGGGATCGCGCCACCCGCCGGATTCAGCCAGGATGCCGATGCTGTCAACGGTCGCCTGGAATGAACGCCCGCCCGCGGCGTCGATCTTCACGGTGGCCCGCTGGCCGGGCTTCACCCTCGCCTGCAGGCTCTCGTGGATCCGCACCGACGCCACCATCTCGGTGGTGTCGGGCAGCACGATCAGAAGTTGGTTCGGGTAGACCTGACGCCCGATCTGCAGCGGCCCGTCGCTGTCCCCCCACCGGTTGCGCTCCATGCTCGTTGAATAGACAACCAGACCGTCGGCGGGGGCGCGGAGCGTCGCGTTGTTGATCGCCTCAACGAGTTTGGCGAGTTTCTGCTCCTGCACTTCCAGCAGGCGCTTGGCGGTGTTCCGCGCCGTCTGCTTGCTGTTGAGCTCGATGTCGGCCTGCTGGGTGACCCGCTCAAGTTCGCTCTGCGCCTGCTCGACGTCGGAACGCTTCTGCGTGCCGTCCATCAGCACCTGGTAGTCGTTGTAGATCTTCTGGGCAAGCTGCGCCTTCTCCAGCGCGCGGACGGCTTCGTCGTAGGCGAGCCGGTCCCGCTTGAGTTCGTCCGTGCTGACGAACCCTTCCTTTTCCAGTGTCACGCTCTTCTCGTACTTCTCCTTCAGACGCTCGTGCTCGGCCTGCGCCTTGGCGATCGCCTGCTTGTTGTCTTCCTGCTTCTGGATCTTGTCCCCCTTCTCCCACTGCTCCAGCGCCAGCACCGCCAGGTCGTGCTTGACCTGCGCCGCCGATACTTTTGACGAGTTTTCCTTTTCCTGGATCTGTAACTCGGTCTCGGCTTTCACCAACGCGGCCTTGGCGTTCTCCACCTGCAACTCGGCCTCGATCCGCCGCGTCTCAAGATCGTCGGAGTTCAGCCGGACCAGTTCGTCTCCCGTTTTGACCGACGTCCCCTCCGGGATGATCCACGCGATCGTCGACGAGTTATCGAGCTTGCTGCGCACCTCGATCTGCCGCTTGGCTTCGAGTTCGCCGTTGCAGGTCGTTGAGATGTTGAAACTGGTCTCCGAAACGACGTGGATGTCGGCGGTGGTGTGCGCCGTGCCCGCGGATGACGGGTTCGCCAGCGCATACAGACCCCACGTCCCTCCGGCGACGACGATCAGCGCCGCGGTCGCGATAATCAGCGTTCGGCTGGCGCTCCCGCGCGCACGCCGGTCCCGCCGCGTCGAGCGTTCGTCCAGGGTCTGTTGAGAGAACTGAGACATGGCGCGCTCCAGATCCGTTCGTATGTTCGCAGTATGTTCGTACAGATTCGTGGCGAGAGTGACTCTTCTACTACCGATTCCGAGCCCGCCGGTTTGGTCCTTTGTGGAAGATCGTAGGGGATTCGGGCACGCCGCCGGTCGATCGTCCAGAAACTGGTTCCGCTCGGCCCATCAGGTCGGCGGCAACGGCGCCTCACACGGGACCCTCGACGCGGGGTCCTGCCTGTAGAACTGTCGGAACTGCTCGTACAACTCCGGGTGGCGGCCGCGCAGTTCATGCGGCCGCTCGAAGAACACCTCCGTCACGACGGCGAAAAACTCCGCCGGGTTCTTCGCGGCGTAGGCGCTCAGGAGGGTCGGGCGGTGTTGGCGCAGGTCCGCGATCAGCGCCTGAAATTCCCGGCCCAGCACTCGTGCCCACGCCGCGTACGCCGAGCGCCCTTCCAGCGCCGGCGCGCCCTCGACCGCTCCGGATTCGCTGTCGAGTTGGTGCGCGAACTCGTGAAAGACGACGTTGTTGCCATCGCACGGCTGCGCGGACCCCGCCAGCACGTCACGCCACGACAATACCAGCGAGCCCCGGTGCCAGGATTCGCCGGCCCGAAGTTCCGATCCTTCCAGCACGACCCCGTTCAACATCGGCGTGCGCGCCGGGGCCACGTAGCCGCTCGGATAGACCAGGATGGTCCAGAGATCCGGGTAGTAGTCCGTCTCCCGGTGAAGCAGCAGGACGCAGGCCTGCGCCGCGATCGTGACGCGGATCTCGTCGGTCATGATCAGCCCGCCGCACCCTTCAAAGGTCTTCTCGGCGAGGAACACCTTGATGTGGTCGGTAAGTTCGGCCTGATCCTCCGGCGTGAGACAACGGAAATAGGGCACGCGGGCGCGCAGAATCGCGAGCCACGCCTCTGGGAATGGCCGGGCGCGAACTCGCTTCCGGCGTCGCTTCGAGAGGCCGAACATCCACCAGCGTAGTCAGATCCGAGCCGCTCCATCGACGGCGCGAACGATGGATGTGACCATGCTCGTTTCATCTGAGCCGCGCGGCGCAAGCCGGCGGGGAGGGGAGGGGGGGAAGGGGTGTGCGTGGTCTCATGGCCTATGCAAGCCCGACCGCGCGACGCAGCCCCAGCAGGAACTCCGTCCGGCCTCGATCAAACTCGATGCCCAGCGATGGACGCGCGACCGCGCGCCCGCGCGCCCAGTCTCCGTCGCGATCGCGCAGTTTGGACCAGTCCTTTTCGCTGGTCAGAATCACCTCCGCTCCGCTCGCCCCAAGCGCCCGGGCGATCCGATCCAGCGTCCGCGGCGCGTACGGATCGTGGTCCGGCAGGACGACCTCGCCAGCGACGATGACCCCGTGCCGGCGTGCTCCCGCGATGAAACCGCCCGGATTGCCGACGGCGCACACCACCAGGGCCCGCACGCCCCGAAGCCATTCAACTCCGCGCGATTCGTCCCCCACATTCACCGCGCGCCAGACGTGCCGCGCGCGGGCAATCAGGGGTGATGCCCCGCCGTTGCCCCGGTCGCGGCCCGTCGCGCCCGCCATCACGCGCCTCACCTCGCCCTCGATTCGGTCGCCTACCTCGTCGGGCGCCAACTCCGCGTGCGTCAGCACCACGGCGTCGGCGCGCCGGAGCGACTCCACCGGCTCGCGCAGCCACCCCGCCGGCAGCAACCGATCCTGAAACGGATCCCGCGAGATATCGATCAGCACCACGTCCAGCCCGCGCGCCAGCCGACGATGCTGGAAACCGTCATCAAGCACCACGACATCCGGCCGGGACCCGCTCGACCCCCGCAGCAGCCGCGCGATCCCCGCCGATCGATCCGGTTGCGCCACGATCGGCACACCCGGCAGCAGCCGGCCGTACTCGTCCTCCTCATCCGATCGCCCGTGCGCGCCCGACCTCGCGTATCCCCGCATCGCGACGCACGGCTTCATGCCGAGCCCCACCAGTTCGCGCGCCACCCACGCCACCATCGGTGTCTTGCCCGTGCCTCCCACCGACAAGTTCCCAATGCTCACCACCGGAACATCGAGCCGCACGACACCGGCGCCGGCGTCGTAGCGCCGATTGACCCGGTTGATGCCCATCCTGTACAGCGGCTCGGCCGCCCGTCCCAGCACCGTCCCCAATGCACCCAGGCGCGCGCTCAGCGGTCCCCGCGGATCCTGCGGGGGCCCATCGCGGCGGTCACTCCCCGCGGGTTTCATCGCGGATGATACGGCCGCGCGCCGCGGCGTCCTCGGGCGCGCCCGCCGTCGCCGCCGCCTGCCCCCGCAGACGTGCCTTGATCACCACGTCCCGCGCCAACTTGTCACCCAGTTGTTGACGCAGCCCCTTTCTCGCGCCCAGGTGCAGACGAATGGTGTTCATCGCATCGAGGATTCCCAGACCGATCACGATCGGCATCAGTCCGATGATCAGCCCCCACACAAACACGAACGAACGCACCTCCGACACGTTGGCCGACCCCGACGGCGCCGTCGGCATGATCCCAAGCGCGTAGCCGAGCAGGGCCGTCACGAAGATCATCAGGAGCCCGTTCGCCGTGCGGATTCGCCGGCGGCTCGGCGGCATCTTGGTCCGTTGCAGTCCCGTCACATGATGGGCGATCAGGAACATCGTCGCCCCCGCTGCCGGAACGATCAACCACCCCGGTAATGCCGCCGCGATGCCGATCACATTTGCTCCTGTTCCCTCGCCGGCGTCCGCGCGTGCCGCGCATCGGTGTTTACGCGCGCTCGCCCTGTTCCTGTTCGATGATCCACCGCATGTGTTCCCCATCTCCTCGCGACAGATCGATGTGAAGCGCGAAAAAATCTGGTTTGGCAAACGGATCGGTGCGGGCCGCACCCTCATGCTTGCGGATCATGGGCCAGATGATCCGCCGATCGGTCTCCGGGAGCGGCAATCTCTCAACCTGTTCCGGTGTGTACCACTCCAGTCTTCCCTCCGGCATATCCCGCGGCTCAACCCACACCGGACCAATCACCCGGTAATAGAACATCAACCAGTGGCCCTTGCCCTCGAAAGCCTGTTCGCTGATGAGCGCTCCCAGGAACAGGCGATCGGTTGCCACATGGATGCCGGCTTCCTCGAAGATCTCGCGCTGCGCGCACTGCGCGGGCGATTCGCCCGTGTCCATGTCGAGTTTGCCACCGATTGGGGAGCAAAGCCCGAGGTTGGGCGATTTTTTCCGCTTCAGCAGCAGGATCCGCCCGTCATTATCGCGCAGGTCGCACAGGCACGCCAGTTTGTACGGCAATATGGGCGAACTGACGGCGCCGCGCGAGGGAGAAGCGGCGGGCGGGGGGGGAGGGGATGAAGAGGGGGGTTGGTCGGGCATGCCGCGATTATTGGCCGCCGTGGTTGGGCATCCCGGCGATCGGGGCTCATGCCAGACCGTCAACGATCGTCTGGGTGCGATCAGGGCCGACGCCGATGAGTTTCACCGGGACACCGACGAACTCTTCGACGAACTCGATATATGCCTTGGCGCCGGCGGGGAGGGCGCTCCGACTGCGAACATCCGAGATATCGTCCGCGAACCCTGGCAGGGTGCGGTACACCGGCCGCGCGCGGCGCATGACCTCGGCATCGGGCGCGAAGCGGTCCACGGCCGCGCCGCCGGGCCCGATTCCCTCGTACGCGATGCACACCTTGATCTCGCTGAGGCCCGACAGGACGTCCAGCAGCGTGAGGGCGATCCCGGTGGCGCCGCTGATCATCGCGGCGTACCGGACGGCGACCAGGTCGAGCCATCCGACGCGTCGGGGGCGTCCGGTGGTCGTCCCGTACTCGCGGCCACGCTCGCGGATCCCCTGCCCGAGGTCGTCGAGCAGTTCGGTGGGCATTGGCCCGTTTCCAACGCGCGAGGTGTACGCCTTGACCACCCCGATGACCTCGCCGATGCGTGCGCCGGGGACGCCGGTGCCCGCGGGGATGCCCAGGGAGGTGCAACTCGAACTGGTGACGAACGGGTGGGTGCCGTGATCGACGTCCAGGAGGGCGGCATTGGCGCCCTCGAAGAGGAGCCGCTTGCCCGCACCCAACAGGTCGTGCAGGAGGTAGGTCGTGTCCTGCACATGCGGGCCCAGGCGCTCGCCCAGTCGCGAAGCCCAGTCGGCGAGTTGGCCGGCGTCGAGCGTGATCGCCGAGGCGCCGAGCAACTGCGACTTCACGCGGCAGATGGTCTCCAACCGGGCCCGGAGCGTGTGCGGCGAAAGCAGGTCGCCCATGCGGATCGCGGTGGCGCGATGGGCCTTGTCGGCGTAGCAGGGCCCGATGCCGCGCTTCGTCGTTCCGATGGATTCGCCGTCGTCGCCGGCGAGCAGTCGCTCGCGCAGTTCGTCCTCGGCCTTGTGATAGGACATGACGACGTGGGCGCGGCTTGAGACCACGAGCCCTTTGACGCTCACGCCCTTGGCCGACAGCGCGTCGCACTCGCGCACGAGCGCCTCGGGGTCGACGACGACGCCGTTGCCGATCACGGCGAGTTTGTCGGGGTACAGGATCCCCGAGGGGACCAGGTGCAGCGCGAAGCGTTCGCCGTTCACGACGACGGAATGCCCGGCGTTCGCCCCGCCGTTGTAGCGCACGACCGCGTCGAACGCGGGCGCGATCAGGTCAACGACCTTGCCCTTGCCCTCGTCGCCCCACTGAAGACCAATGACCGCGGAACTGGCGGCGCCGCGCGACCCGCGCCACGCGGAATGCCCGGCGTGCGGCCCGGGAGACGCCTGAACGGCCGGGCCCGGGTTGGAAGGGCTTCGATGGGTCGGATTCGGTGCGGGCATGGTGTCCAGGGGCTCTTGTACCGAGGGGTGCGGCGAACCGAACACGATAGCGCGCACGCGGCCATCGGAGTCAGGTCGGCGATGATCGGGGAACGGCGGGGCGAACTGGGTACGATCATTCATGCCCATCTACGAGTACGTCTGCGAAGCCGACGGGACGGTGATCGAGTTGATGCGATCAATGAAGGACGCCGACCGGCCCGCCGAAGACCCGGAGGGCCGCGGGCGCCGCTTTGTTCGGAAACTGTCGTCGTTCGCGGCGAAATCGGGCGGTTCGCCGGCTTCCCGCGCGAGCGCCGCGGGCTCGCTTCCCACGGCGTGCTGCCCGTGCGGGAAGTCGAGCGGCCAGTGCGGCCGGGCCTGACCGTGCCGCCGCGCTAGTCCTTCCCCGCCCCACGTTCCAGGTCGCGCAGTCGTCCCAGGGTCCGATCCAGTTCTTTTCTGAGCAGGCGGACGCGCAGCAGAGACCGGACGCGAGTAAGCAGTTCGATCTTGTTCACCGGCTTGGTGAGAAAATCGTCGGCGCCGGATTCAACGGCCCGCTCGATGTCGCCGACTTCGTTCAGAGCGGTCACCATGACGACCGGGATATCCCGCGTGACCGGGTTTGACTTGATCTTGGAGCAGGCTTGAAACCCGCTCATGCGGGGCATCATGACGTCGAGCAGGATCAGGTCGGGGGGATCGGCATCGATCGCGGCCAGGGCCTCGAGCCCGTCCGCCGCCGTTCCTAGCCGGCACTGGAGTTCTTCCAGGTACGCGTGGAGCAACTCGACGTTCTGGGCGTTATCGTCGACGATGAGCACGAGGGCTTGACCCAGATCGTGATCGCCGCCGGCCCCCAGCGGATGCGGCTCCGACGCGGTCGAATCCTGAGTATGGGGGGTGCGTGTCATAGTGGTATTCCTCGGCGTGCTGCCGGAGTGGTGGATGGTAGACACCCGGCCATCGTGCATGTCGGCGTTCGCGCAAGTCTTGCCGCCCGGGCGGATCGCGGAGGATCCGGCATGTGGCGGTCACCGAAGCACCCGGGCTCGTCCGGCCGGTAGAATCTGTCGATGTCGAATGGCGGGTGTGCGTCGTGGGATGCAACCCGCGGGCCCCTCGTGGATGGACAGGCGACATGGAACCCAAGCCGACGCGAAACCGCTGGGCGGACAAGTTTCGGGAACCTTCTCTGGCGGACCTGCAGGCGGGGATCATCGATCGCGCCGCCGCGGCGACGTTTGGACAGGTCCGCGGCAGGATCCTCGACATCGAGGGAGTCTCGGAGCACGTGCGGTGGCTGGGGACGCCCTGGCACTGGACGCTCTGCTACTCCTGCGACCAGGATCCCACGCGGGCGCTGATCTTCCTGATCCCCAATCCGGCCAAGCCGCAGTTGTGCGTGCCGCTCACGACCGGGATGATCCAGTCTTTGTCGCTGCGTCGGCTGAAGAAACCCGTCCGCGATGGGATCATTTTTTCAAAGGTGGTCGCGGGGACGTTCTGGCCGACGTGGGAACTGACAAGCCGGGCGATCGCCGACGAAGTGCTCGAACTCGCGGGTCGCAAACACCGGTACATCGCCGGGCACGTGGACGTGGTTGCCGGCGCGACGTGACGCGGCGGCGCGTCCGGTTCCGCGGGTCGGATTTCCGCTGGCGAAGAGTCGCGTGGCGCGCCGATGAGTAGTCGGCCGGGGCCGGAGCGGCACATGTGCCGGACCACCCGCGCCGGGGAAAGGGGAGGGGGGGAGGTTCCGCTCCTGCTGTGCTTGGAGCCGAGGGCGTTTCGTCCGGCGGCCGGGGAGCACACCGCAACGAATAGAGTTCTGTCGCATGGATGCACGACCGATGACACGCACCAAGCCGCTCGACCGGGTGAGATTCTCAGGCCCCGACATGGGCGCGCGCCTCGGGCGCGCGATGATGGGAGTGATCGTGCCGCTCGTGCTGGCGATCACCTCGGCATGCTCGGCGCAAGACCTGAATCGGCAGGTCAACGACGCGATCGATCACGCCAAGCTCTCGGGGGCCAAGATCGGCGTCTGCCTGATCGACCTGGAGACGGGGCGCGAACTGGCCGGAGTGCGGGCGACGGACTATTTCATCCCGGCGTCGAACATGAAACTCCTGACCTCCGGAGCCGCGCTGAGCGTGCTGGGCGCGGGGTACGAGTTCATGACCCAACTCGAGCGATTCGGGGACCGCCTGGTCATCCGCGGCGCCGGCGACCCGGCGCTGGCCGACCCCGCGATCCTGAAGGAAATGGGGATGTCCGTGGACGAACTGATCGATCGGCTCGCGGCGAGCGTCGAACGCTCGGGGATGAAGGCGGTGTCCGAGATCGTCATTGATGACCGGGTCTTTGACCGCGAGTATGTGCATTCGGAATGGCCGAGGAATCAACTCGATAAGTCGTACTGCGCCGAGGTGTGCGGGCTGAACTTCCACGCCAACGTGCTTGAGTTGTTCGCCGCGCCGTCAGGACGGGATGGGGACCCGGCGACGATCCGCAGCGACCCGCGCACCGCGGCGATCGAGGTCCGGAACAAGGCGCGCACCACGCGCGCGGGCGACGGCTCGACGCGGATCGGCGCGGTGCGTCAGGGCGACCAGAACACGTTCACGATCACCGGCACCGTGAGCGCATCGATGCGCGAGCCGGCCCAAACGACGCTTCACGAGGCGTCGCTGGTGATGGGCCGGATGCTCGCCGAGCGCCTGGGCGAGCGGCTCATCACGGTGGGCGACGGGCGCGGCGTGGCGGGAGAGTCGCTCGTCCGGCTCGCCGGGCCCGAGGAGGAGTTCGATCACCCGACGGACGTGCTGGCGGTCGTGCGCACGCCGATGAGCGTCGTGCTCCGCCGATGCAACGGCGATTCCGAGAACCTGTACGCGGAATCGCTGGCGAAGCTGATCGGGCATGTCTCGACGGGCCTGCCGGGGACGTGGGGGAGTGGGACCAGCGCGGTGCGCGTGCAGATCCGCAATCGGCTGGGGCCGGAGTTCGCCGCCGCCGCCGTGATTACGGACGGGTCGGGCCTGAGCCGGACGAACCGGGTGACGCCGAGGCTGCTGGCGTCGTGGCTGTCGGCGTGCGCGCGGGATTCGCAGATCGGGTCGGCGTTCGTCGATTCACTCCCGCGCGCGGGCGTCGAGGGGACGATGGCGAACCGGTTCCGCGCCAACAACGTCAAGAACGAGGTCCGCGGCAAGAGCGGGTACATCAACCAGGTGCGAACCTTGTCGGGGTACGTGACGCACAGCGATTCGGGTCGGCGGGTGGCGTTCAGCATCCTCATCAATGACATCCCCGGGACGGGCGATGCCGCCGCCAAGGACCTGCACGAGAAGATCGTGCAGATCGCCGATCAGTGGCTGACGAAGCAGACGCGGGGCGCGGGTGAGCGGGAACGGATCGGCGGATAAGACATCCGTGCGGCTCCTATGATCCGCCGATGGTGCTTGCCTCGGTTGATTATTACCGTGGAGCGGTTCGATGAGTCGCCCAAGCGGGCCAGCGGCGGCGACGTCGCCGGGGCAGACGCCGACGCCCGCCCGGCGGCGCCGATCGGTCTTGTTCGTGTGCACCGGGAACACGTGCCGGAGCCCGATGGCCGAGGCGATCGCCGCCAAACTGCTGGAGGAATCACCGGTCAAAGACCATACGATGGTCTCGTCGGCCGGCGTGAACGCGGTGGCGGGAGACCGGACGACGGCGGAGGCCCGCGAGGCTTTGCGATCGGTGCAGATAGATCCCGACCAGCGCGTCTCCCGCGCGCCGACGTTTGGCACATCCAGGCCCCTGACGCGCGAGATCATCGCTCAGGCCGATGAGATTTATGCGATGACACAGTCGCATGCGCGCGCGGTCCTGTCCATTGAGCCGACGGCGTCGGGAAAAGTACACGTGCTCGATCCGGACGGCGGGGATATCCAAGACCCCATCGGACGCTCGCAGCACGTGTACACTCAGACCGCGCGCCGCCTGGAGGACATCATCCGACGGCGGATCAAGGAACTGAGCCTATGAAACTCGGAATTGCCAGTGACCACCGCGGGACTCAGACGGCGCGACAACTCGCCGATCGACTCCGGTCCGCCGGGCACGAGGTGGTCCTGTCCGGCAGCACCTCGGGCGATCCCTGCGACTATCCCGAGCCGGCCTTTCAGATCTGTACCGCGATCCAGCGCGGCGACCTGGAGCGCGGGATCCTGATCTGCGGCACCGGGATCGGCATGTGCATGGCCGCGAACAAGTTGAAGGGGATCCGGGCCGCGTCGGTCCACGACGAACTGACGGCCGAGATGGCCCGCAGCCACAATAACGCGAATGTCCTGTGCGTGTCGGCGGACCTGCTCGGACAGCGACTGATCGAGAAGATCGCCGATATCTGGCTGGCGACCGCGTTTGAAGGGGGACGGCATGAGCGGCGGCTGCGGAAGATCGTCGCGATTGAAGAGGGAAAAGACCCGGCGAGCGTCACATAAGCGCGTTCTCACACCGACTCGGTCGCTTTCGCTCCCAACTCACAATGAGCCGGCCCGATCAGCGTGGTATGCTTCGCCATGATCCGACCCGCCTTCAGCACCGTCGCCTGCCCTGATTGGACGCTCGACCGCGTGGCGTCGACCGCGCTCGACATGGGGTTTGAGTGCGTGGAACTGCGGACGTTTGGTCCGGCGTCCACCCGGATCGCGTGCGATCCGTTCTTGACCGGCGACGTGAAGATCCGCGAGATGTTCGCCGCTCGCGGGATCGAGATCGCGGGCCTGGGAACCTCGGTCAGTTTCGATGAGCCGATTTCGCCTTCGATCCTCGGCTTCGCGTTCGGCGATACCGAACGAACGGTTCGAGCGGCGAAGCAGGCGATTGACCTGGCCGCGGTGATCGAAGCCCCGCTCGTGCGGGTGTTCGGGTTTGATGTTCCGCGGCGCGAGACGCGCACGTCCGCGATGAGCCGGATCGTCCAACGGTTGTCGATGGCCCTGGATCACGCCCGGAATACGGGCGTGAAAGTTGTGATTGAGAACGGCGGGGCGTTCAGTTCGGCCGACCAACTCGCGGAACTGCTCGATCGCGTGCGGCACCCCCTCCTGGGTGTGTGCTATTCGGTGGCGGTTGGGGCGGCGGCTGGGGACTCGCCGGAGCGTGCGCTGGCGTGTCTGGCCGGGACCGAACGGGTGCTGTCGATGCGGGTCAAGGATTTTCGAGACGACGAGCCGTGCGCGCTGGGGGAGGGACGGGTGCCCAACGAGGCGTTCGTGCGGGCCTTTGCACGGGCGGGCTTTTCCGGGCCCGTGATCTTCGAGTGGGATCGGCTGTGGATGCCCAGGCTGGCGCCCGCGCAGACGGTTCTGGCGCGCGCCGCCCGTACGATGTTCTCGTGGATGAGCGCCAAGACGATGGCGGCGTCGGCGTGAACACGCGCCAGCCCGGGGCGGCGTCCGGAGGCGAACTGGCGTCGGAAATTGTCGCGGCCTGCCGCTCGCTGGGGTTCGCGCTGGCCGGGATCACTCCCGCGCTGCGCACGAGCCGCGGTCAGCATCTGCGCGACTGGCTGGCGGACGGCAGGCACGGCGACATGGCCTGGCTGCGCGAGACCGCGGACATCCGGGCCGACCCCGAACTCTTTCTGCCCGGCGCTCGATCCATCCTGATCGTCGCGGACCGGTATGCGCCCCGTCACGGGGCACGGGCGGCTGAACGCGCAGACGCGCCGGGGGGCGCGGCGCAGGGTCGGATCGCCCTCTACGCGCAGGGGCTCGATTACCACGCGGTGATGAAGAAGCGCTTGCACGCGCTGGCCGATGCGCTGCGAGCGAGGTTCCCGCGCCACCAGTACCGGGCGTTCGTCGATTCCGCGCCGGTGCTGGAGCGGGAGCACGCCGCACGCGCCGGGCTGGGGTTCATCGGCAAGCACACCCTGCTGATCAACCCGTCGCTGGGGAGTTATCTGCTGCTGGGCGGGATCATCACGACGCTCGCGCTGGAAGGCGACAGCGTGGCTCGGGGATTAGCAGGCGAGCCAAGTGCCTCGGGGGTGCCCGCGACCGAGTCGTGCGGCTCGTGCACGCGCTGCATCGACGCGTGCCCGACCGGAGCGATCACGCCGTATTCGGTGGATGCACGCCGGTGCATCAGTTACCTCACGATCGAGCACGCCGGGGCGATCGAGCCCGAGTTTCAGCGGGCGATGGGCGAGTGGCTGTTCGGGTGCGACGTGTGCCAGGAGGTGTGCCCGTTCAACCAGGAGCGGGCGGGCGCCGCGAACCGCACGTCCGGCGAGGCGGGGCCGGGCGCGATCCACCCCGCGTATTCGCCCCGGCGGCGCTCGCTGCCGGTGCTCGACGTTCTCGCGTGGGACCAGGCGCGGTTCACCAGCGAGTCGGCGGGGACCGCGTTCAAGCGCGCCACGCTGGACATGATGAAGCGCAACGCGCGCCTGGTGCAGTCCAACGCGGGCGGCGACGGGGCCGCGGGCGCGACCGGGGCGTGATCGTCAGGGCTTGCCCTTCTTGAGGCCGCGCAGAAGCCGGGCGAGTTGCGTCTGCTGCTTGGTGTCCAGCACGCCGGCGATCTTGACCAGCAGTTCGCGGTTCTGCTGCTCGCTCGCGTTCATCTTGGTTTTCTGGGCGTGCTGGTTGCAGAGCAGGCGGATCGAGGCCTTCTGGTCGTCGGAGACCTGGATGTACCTAAAGATGTAGTCGGCGATGATGTCGCCCGAACTCACCTGGCGCTGAAACGCACGCTCGATCTCCTTCCCGAAACTGGCGAGGCGTTCTTCGGTCACGATTTCAAAGCGGGACTTCACACGCTGCCGCTCGGCCGGGCGCGGGCCGGGAGGGCGCTGGGCCTGGGCGCCGGGCTCGCTCATGGCGTCGGGTTCAGACACCCGGTTCTGCGAGCGCTGCAGGTCCTGTCGCTCTTTCACGATCGCCGACCAGTATTCCTCGATGAGCCGATCAAACTCCGCCTGGGCCTCGGCCGGCAGCGCGTCGCGGATCTGTCGCTTGAGCGACCCCTTGCTCCACACCGGCGCGAGTTTGTGCACGGCCTGGGCGATCACCTTGAGTTGATCGAGCTTGTCTCCCGCCTTGCCCGCGGTGTCGAGTTGATTGAGCAGCAGCAGGTTCTCCGAGACGAAATCGTCAAGGTTCCTGATGCGATCGTTGAGGATCTCATCGACCTTGGCGCGCACGGCCGAGGAGAGAGATAGGAGCGCGGCGGCAGCGGCCTCGGGCGCCGTGTCGAGCCGCTTCACCTTGCCCGGGAAGTCGTACTCCACCAGCGTTGGGCGCGCGGCCGACTGCTTCACTTTCGGGCCTGCCAGCACGGGGGTGGTCGGCTCCGGGCCGGCGGGATCGGATTGCGCCAGCGACGGGCACGACGCGGCGAGCAGCCCCAGCATCATCGCGCCGATGTGGATACCGGCGGCTGAGCGGCACAACGAGTTCATTCGGCCTCCAATCGATGGCCAAAGCCAGAAACCCCGCACATCATACATTTGGAGAACGCATGCAGGCATTTCGTATTGCTCGGCGGGAGGGGAGACCGTGGCCTCACGGCGCCCAGTTGCGCAAGCGACGGGTCTCCCCTGGCTCTGGCGCGGAGGCACTTCACCATCCGGCGCACCTGAACCGCTGGGCCGGCGGTGATCTCCGCTCGCGCCACCGAGTGCGGCGCGTCTCAACCGACCAGGTCGGTCAGGTCCTGCGTGGACCACGCGAGGTCACCGACGGCCCAGTGGTAGCGGACGACGTGCCCGTTGCCGGACGCGCCGAAGATGTTGAGCACGCCGGTGACGGTGGCGTGTCCGGTGAGCCGGCCCAGCGGGAGGGGCGCGCCCTCGATCTGCTGCGAGAGATTAGTGATCTGCCAGCCGGTCTCGGTGAGGGCGGGGGCCCACCAATAGACGGTGACGTCGCCCTGATCGTTGAGGCCGGCGATATTGAGGCCGCCCCAGGTGGTGACGTAACTGGTGATGGACGCGGCTTGAAGCGCCGGACCTGAGAACTCCTGGGTGAGGTTGTTGGTGCGCCATTCGCCGGCGAACTGGGGGACCCACCACGTCACGGACAACTCGCCCTGGGCGTTGATGCCGGAGAGGTTGATGCCGTCCCAGGGGGTCAGGTACGCGGAGAGGCCGTCAACGATGGGCGGGGCGCCGGTGAGAGAGGAGAGGTTGTTGGTATGCCAGAGGGAAATGCCCGGTGCCCACCAGACGACCTGGATATTGCCGGTGGCGTCCAGCCCGGCGATGTTGAGCCCGTTCCAACTTGTGACGTATGAGATGAGCCCGCCGGCGAAGGTGGGCATGATCTCGCCCTGGGCACGGAGGTGGGTTTCCGCGAGATTGACAAAGGACCAGAGGTACGCGCCGGAGGACCCCGCGCCGGTCTGCTGGTAGAGGATGAGATCGCCGTTATCGAGCAGAGCGCCGAGGCGGACGATCTGATCGACGCCGACGAGCACGACGAGTTGGCCGGTGGTGCCGGCGTTCTGCGAACCCAGGACTTCCGAGGTGAGGTTGCGGTAAGTCCAGACGCCCGGGGCGAGGTTGGTGAAGAGGAGCAGGCCGGCGCCGCTGCGGGCGGCGGCGTAGTTGCGGCCGTCCTTGGGGTCCACCCATGTGACGATGTCGCCGGAGACTTCGGGGGAGCCCGAGGCCTGCACGAGTTGCGCGACGGACCAGACTCCATTGGCGTTCTGAGTGAAGACGATGGGGCGGTGGTCGGGGTTGGGTGCGGCGACCGCGAGTTGCCCGGTGCCCCCGGAACCGACGCTGAAGCGGGCGTCCTCGGCGGCGTGGTAGGTAGTTTCTTCCTGAACTTCGATATTCAGGGTGTAGTCGCCGCTGGTCGTGCCGCCCGTGGAGCCGACGCTGATGTAGTAGGACTGTCCGACGACAAAGGTGAAGGAGAAGTAGGCGCTGAGTCCACCGCCCTGATCGATGCTGTTTCCCAGGAGCGTGCCGCTGGAGTTGTACACGCTGAACGAGACGTCGAGCGAGCCCTGGCTGGATGCGGTGATGATGGTGCCCATCGTCGCGGCCGCGGCGTAGCGGAACAGGTCGGTATCGGAGTTGAGTTCGATGGAGCCGGAGGCGGCGGCGTTGCCGCCGGGCTCTACGGTGAGCACGTGGGCGTTGTTCCAGTCGCCGAAGTCGGCGTAGTCGTCCGCCACGCTGGCAAGTTGCGAGGCGAGGGTGTCGAGTTTGACGTTGACGGTCTGCACGGTGACGTTCGCGGTCCGGCGGGTACCGGCGTCGAGGTTGGTGAACGTCACGACGTAGTCGCCGGGCAGGACGGCGAGTTGATAGTTGCCCGCGGCGGTGGTGGTATACGTCGCGATGGTGCTGAGCGGAGCGGCCGCGAGCGCGACATCGACGCGGACGTTGACCATCCCCTCGCCGATGTTGTAGAACTGGTTGCTGTTGAGGTCGTTGTACACGACCCCGAGGATGTAGGTGCGACCGCCGGCGGGCGCGCCAAAGAGTTCCGTGTGGTAGTCGAAGAAGGGGCCGATGTTGGTGAAGGCGAAGCCCGGGCCGAACTCGTCATAATGGAACGAGTTGTCGAAGTTGGAGTGCAGACTCAGGACGTTCTTTCGGTGCCCGAGGGACTCCAGCCAGGCGGCGTGCACTTCGTCGATGGAGTCGTACCCCGCCGCGATGTTCTCGCCCGCCACGCCCGTGTACCCGGCGTTCTGAGCGCGCCAGGTGGGGTCGTGACCGTCCGGGTTGATGTGGTCGAAGAAGTCGCGCTCGGCCATGTCAAGGCTGTGGGCGCGGGCCGCGATGGACAGCGAGGAGTTCAGCGCCAGCGGCTCCTGCGGGACCAGGCGGGCCAGTTCCTGAGGGGTCAGGCCCGCGGTCAGGTCGATGCCCAGCCGGATGCCCTCGGCCATCGGATCCGAGCGGGCCCGGTTCACGAGTTCGGACAGGTACACCTCGTCGGCGGAAAAGTTGAACTCGCCGGTGAGCAGTGCGCGCGGTTCGAGTTGCTCCAGCAGCGCTGCGGGAGCGCCCGCGCATCGCGGGAGGCGGCGCGGCGAGCGGCTGCCCGTCACTCGGCGTGGCGCGCCGGCGCGGTCCGAGAGATACCCCTGGCCCCGCGGGCCTGTCCGAAGCTGCCGTGGATTCATGGTGACTAGTGCATCGACGTTTGAGTTGCCTATTTCCACGCCGTCCAGAAGGTGGGGCAACTTGAGGGCGCAAGCACTGCCGACGCTGACATCGGTGATGGATGCGCGGGGGCGATAAGCGAGGGGGTCTCGGCGCGTGCTCAGGAGTTATCGACACCGGATTCCCGCCCGGCCGTCGCGGGCGGTAGTTCCACGACTTCCAGCGTGGGATGGGCGAGGCGCAGGTCGGCAAGGCGCCGCAAGATCCTGCCCGTCCCGCGGATTCCCGAGGCGGCGTCGAGCAGGAATCTGGCGCGTCGTGAGCCGCCGACCCATGCGGTCACGATCGCGGGGGGTTCCGCGGAGTCGGCGGGCGTGCCGGGCCGGTCTTCAACCTCCGTGATGACTTCGCCCGCGGGAGCACCCGGCATCCACCAGAGGCGCACGACGGGCACGATGGAACGGGCCGGCTCGACGACGACGGTGCCCGGGCCCCGCGTCAGGGCCGACGCCGCGGCATCCCAGGTGACGATGCGTCCGTCACGAGCGAGTTCCCTCGATTCGCGGCTCAGGCGCAGCCGCCACCGCAGTTCACTCAGCGCCCACGCGCCCCAGCCCACGAGCACGATCACCGCTGCGGCTCCGAGCAGGGCCAGCGCGACGCCGGTCGCGGCGAGCACCAGCGCGGCGGTGAGGATCGTCGCGGCGGCGAGCACAAGTGCTGCCTTCACGCGCCACCACAGCCGCCCGGATCGCGTGGCGGGCATGGTGGCGGTGCGGCGCTGGACAATGTCGATTCTCAAGGGCATGGCTCGGATTGCTTGATGGCCCCCACCACGGTCGGCGAACGATCCAGACGGCCAGGCAGCCGCATCAATTTCATAGGGTGTGACCATCTGTTTTTCTGAACCGGACCGCGAGCGGACGGTGGGAGCGCTCGGCGGCGCGGCGCGATGGAATGATGGTGTGGGCCATGAGACCACGCACGCCCCCCTCCCCGCCGGCTCGCGCTGGGCGGCTCAGATGGAAATAGCGTGGTCACACCCAATTTCATACGTCACCCGGTGGACGATGTTCGGTGCGGGGTACCATGGCGTGTGAACGCGCACGCGAACCCCCTTCGCCCCGTCTCGGATGGTGCTCCCCCGGGCGGCCCGCCGACGCAGGTGGAATTGAATCTCCCGATCATCCGCCGCGGCAAAGTGCGGGACGTCTACCGGCTTCCAGCGCCCGAGGCCGGCGGCGGGGAAGAGCGGATTCTCATGGTCGCGTCGGACCGCATCTCGGCGTTTGACGTGATCATGCCCACGCCGATCCCGGGGAAGGGGGCGATCCTGACCGAACTCGCCACGTGGTGGTTCGGGTTCATCGAGTCGCGGCGGCTGGTCGAAACCCACCTGCTTTCCACGGATGTTCGCGAGATCCCGGCGCTCGCGTTTGCAAACATGAGCGAGCCCGAAGCGGCGCGGGCGCGAGAATGGCTGTCGGGGCGCATCACGATCGGGCGCGCGTGCCGCGTGGTCCCGGTCGAGTGCGTCGTCCGGGGGTATCTGGAAGGGTCGGGGTGGAAGGAATACCAGGCGAGCGGGAGTGTGTGCGGTGTCACGCTGCCGAGGGGGCTTCGCCAATGCGATCGCCTGCCCGAGCCGATCTTCACGCCCGCCACCAAGGCGGCGGTCGGGCACGATGAGAACATCTCGTTCGAGCGGGCCGCGGAGGTGGTCGGGCTCGACACGATGACGGTCCTTCGCGAACTCTCATTGTCGATCTACCGGTCGGCGGCGGAGCATGCGATCTCGCGCGGGATCATCATCGCGGACACCAAGTTCGAGTTCGGCGTGCCGGTGAGCGAGGACGGCAAGCACGGGCGAGTCTGGACGCAGCCGATCCTGATCGATGAAGCGCTGACCCCGGACTCGTCGCGGTTCTGGCCGGCCGCTTCGTACGAGCCCGGGCGGGCCCAGCAGAGTTTCGACAAGCAGTATCTCAGGGAGTTCTTGGAGACGCTGGTTTCGCGCGGCGAGTGGAACAAGCAGGAGCCCGGGCCCGCCCTCCCGAACGAGGTCGTCCAGGGCACGCTCGCGCGCTACCGGGAAGCCAGAGACCGGCTGCGGAGCGAGCCCGTTGGACCCCAACGTCGTGGTTGATCCCTTGGAGAATGAAATGAACCAGCCCGCCGCCCCGACGTTCCTTGAGCAGTTTCGCCGGTGGTACGAGTACGAGAAGGACTGCAACGCCAAGACGATCGCGATGCTGGAATCGGTGCCGGTGTCCGCTCGATCGGACCCCGCGTTCGCCCGCGCCATGGGGAAGATGGGACACCTGATCATCGCGCGGCAGATGTGGCTGCATCGGCTCGGACACTGGCACGCCAAGCCCACGGAGTGGTTCCCGGTGCTGGTGTTCGACGAACTGAAATCGCACGCGAAGGAGATCGAGGGCGCGTGGACGACGTACCTGGCGAACCTGACCGAGGCGGACCTGTTCAAGCCCATCGAGTTCGTCGGGTCCGACGGCAAACGCCGGCGCTGGAGGCTGCTCGATCTGCTCACGCAGGTCTTTGGTCACGCGTGGTATCACCGCGGGCAGGTCGCGCTGCTGGTCAAGGACTTGGGAGGCGCCCCGGTGAACACCGACTACATATTCTGGGATCAGCCGACGGTGCTGGACTAGTTCACCGCTTTTCTGATGATGTCTTGGACGGTGAGGGAGACGTTCGCGATCGGCGCCAGTGACTTGCACGATCGGGCGGACGCTCAGGTTCGCTTTCCATCTGGTGGACTGTGTACACTGGCGTGCATGTCTGCCCAGCCGTTCACGGAGGAAACGGGGCACTCTGCCGCTGATGCCGGCGCGGGGTCGATGTCGCTGTGCGTCATGGCCAGCGGTTCGTCGGGCAACAGTTCAGTCGTGGTGTTCGATCACGCCGGCTTCCGCCGCGCGTGCCTGATTGACCTGGGCGTGTCGCCCAAGCGAACCTGGCGCCTGCTGGCGGAACTGGGGATCGAGCCGCACCAGGTTGACGACGCCATTATCACGCACCTGGACTCGGACCACTTTCATCCGGGGTGGCTCGCGGGCGGGACCAACCGGCGCGGCGCGATGCCGGCGCACGTGCGGGTGCGCCTGCACGCGGGGCACGCTCGGCGCCTGGCGCGGGACCGGGCGGTGTTTCCCGCCGCTCGGGTCATGCCGTTCGACCGCGAGTTTGTGCTGCAGTCGGGCGCACGGGTCAGGCCGCAACTGCTTTCGCACGACGCCGAGGGAGTGACGGCGATGCGGATCGATGCGCCCGCGGCGCTGGGCGCCGGGTCCCTCGGGTTCGCCACGGACCTGGGGCGTGTCACCCCGGCGCTGGTGGACCTGTTCCGAGCGGCTCCGGACGCGGTCGACGTGCTGGCGATCGAATCAAACTACTGCCCCAGGTTGCAGGCAGAGTCGGGCCGTCCGGTTTTCCTGATCCATCGCATCACGGGCGGGCACGGGCACCTGAGCAATCAGGAAGCGATCGACGCGATCCGCGCGATCGAGCCGCGCGAGCACGTGGTGCTGCTGCACCTCTCGCGAGAATGCAACCGGGTGCCCTTGGTCGCCACGATGCACGAAGGGGCGGACTACCACCTCACCATCGCGGCCCACGAGTTGCCCACGCGGTGGATCCCGGTGCGTGGGCCGCGCGAGCGACTCGACCGCGCCGCCGAGCGGCCCCGGGAAGTGCTCGTTGACATGACCATCCTGGACCAGGCGGCGCGGAGCGCGCCCGCGCGATCATCGGCGACCGCCGCTCGATCGGCCCTGCCCATCAGCGCGTCGCTCTTCGATCAGGGCGCGGAGCCCGCGCCGCGGTGAGCGGCCGCAAACATCGCGGTCCCCGCGTGTCCGCGCGTCCGCGCGAGTTCTACGATGCCCGGCAAGAACCCCAGCGAGGTCCATCATGCCCACGCACCCGGTCGTTGATCTGCGTTCGGATACCGTCACCCGCCCGACGCCGGCGATGCGCGACGCCATGGCGCGCGCGGAAGTCGGCGATGATGTGCTGGGCGATGATCCGACCGTCATCCGTCTGCAGGAAACGATCGCGACGATCATGCGGAAAGAAGCGGCGTGCTTCGTGCCATCGGGTACGATGGCGAACCAGACCGCGATCCGGGCGCAGACGGAGCACGGCGACGGGATCATCGCGCACCGCGACTCGCACATCTTCGTGTACGAAACAGGCGGGCCCGCGGCGCTCTCGGGGTGCCTGGCGCAGATGATCGACGGGCCGCGCGGCATCTTCGACGTTGAGCACTTTCTGCCGCACGTCAAGCCGAACTCCATCCACTTCGCCAAGTCGTCGCTGCTGGTCATTGAGAACACGCACAACCGCGGCGGCGGATCCGTCTGGCCTCTTGACCAGATCAAGCGCGTGACCGCCAAGGCCCGCGAACTGGGCCTGCGGTGCCACCTCGACGGCGCCCGCATTTGGAACGCCTGCTCCGCCACGGGGCTCGAACCGGCCGAGTACGCGCAGTTCTTCGACACGATCAGTTGCTGCTTCAGCAAAGGGCTGGGCGCGCCGGTCGGGTCGGCGGTCTGCGGCGATGCAAGAACGATCGCGCGGGTCGCGCGGTTCCGCAAGATGTTCGGCGGGGCGATGCGGCAGTCCGGAGTGCTCGCCGCTGCCGCGCTCTACGCGCTGGAGCATCACCGCGAGCGCCTCTGCGAAGACCATGACGGGGCGCTCAAACTGGCGCGGGGGCTTCTGGGCGTACCCAATATCACGGTCGCGGCCCACGAAATCGACACCAACATGGTCTTCTTCGACGTGGACCCCGCTTTCATGACCGCCGCCGATTTCTGCAAACGCCTGGAGGCACGGGGCGTCAGGATGCTCCCCACCGCGGCGCAGCGAGTCCGCGCCGTCGTGCACCTGGACATCCGAGCCGGGATGATCGAACAGGCTGTCGAGATGATCAAAGCGTGCGCCCAGGAGCCGGCCCTGGTCGGCTGATCGTGCCCGGTCGGATCGATGTTATCAGACGGTGCGGCGCTTTCGGACGACTTCGGACGTGTTATGACGCGTCCGCCGACGTCAATTTCGTTCCCACAGGCCGCGCCTCGGCGCGATTGATTGACATTCCGCGGCCTGGGGTCATGATTGTGCTGATCTCTCTGTCGCCTGGTGTGTTGCTCGCTCTTTTCAAACGGGAGCCCTCGTGAAGCGCTGCGCTGCGATCCTGGGTCTGCTGGTGTCCGCCGGTTCCGCATCCGCCGGCACGATCACCGTCACGGGATCGTGGGGCCTGCTATCGGCCTCGGCGCGGTTCGAGAACATGGGCGGGGTCCTCGTCGTCACCCTGACCAATACGTCCAGCGCCGATGTGCTCGTCCCCGCTGACATTCTCACGGCTGTCTTCTTCGACATCTCGACGGCCCCCATGCTGACCCCGATGATGGCCTCGCTCGCCCCCGCGTCGGTTGTGCACTTCGGGCCAAATGGGGGCGGCAACGTGGGCGGTGAATGGGCGTACGCCGAGGGCCTCTCGGGGGCGCCGCTCGGCGCTACCCGCGGGATCTCCTCCGCCGGGTTCGGGCTCTTCGGAAACGCGAACTTCGGCGGCGCCAACCTCGAAGGTCCCACGGCCGTCAACGGCTTGAACTACGGCATCACCTCGGCGGGCGACGACATCACCACGGGCAACACGCCCGTCACCGGAGCGCTGCCCCTCATTCAAAGCAGCGTGGTCTTCGCGCTCGCGGGCATCTCCGCGAAGTTCGACCCGGCGGCATCGATCCGCAACGTGTCGTTCCAGTACGGCACCGCGCTGACCGAGCCCAACGTGCCCGAGGGACGCAGCGTCCCCCTGCCGGCCGCATCCGCCTTCGGGCTCGCCGGGCTCGGCATCGCCGCGGCACGTCGGCGCCGCTCACGCGGTATCTGACGCGGCATCCCGGCTCACGAGCGTGATCTCCACAACTTCGGGCGGCACGCCAAGCCGCACGGGCAGCACCGACATGCCGATCCCCGCCGAGACGAGCACGGGGCACACCGGGCCTTGCACCAGGCCGTGCGCGTACTTCTGTCGGAATCGGCTTGGGACCGCGGGCGCGCCCAGGAATGGAAGCCGGATCTGCCCGCCGTGCGTATGACCCGAGAGCATCAGGTCGATCCTCGACGCGGGCCAACCGGGTTCGGGCGGCTGGCTTGGGTAGAACTTCGTGTGCGCGACGCCCGTGACGACTGGCGCTTCCGCGGTATCGGGGTTATGGGCCAGGACCACCCGGGGCATGTCCGCGGGAACTTCACGAAGCGCTCTCACCGGATCGACGCGATCCTCGAGCAGGTCGCCCAGGCCGGCGATGCACAGCCCGGGGTTGTCAGGAACCTCCGTGGTCAGTCGCGTGGCGCTGGCGTCGAGAAAGACGCGGTCGTTGTCGATCATGCGCACGCCGATGGCTCTCAGCGCACGCGCCATCGCCGGGCCGTCCGCATAGAAGTCGTGGTTGCCCAGCACGCCCAGCACGCCCAGGCGCGACGCGCCGGGGCGAGTCAGCGGGATGAAAAGTTCGGCGGCCGGCGCGATGTGGGCCTTGCCCATGTGGACGTAATCGCCGGTGAGGACGACGAGATCCGGCGTGAGGGCCAAGGCTCGGCGGACCGCGTGCTCGATGTGCGAGCGCGGAATGCGCGGGCCCAGATGGGTGTCGGAGACCTGAACGATGCGGAGTCCGTCGAGGGTCCGGGGAAGGCCGCGGATCGGCACGCGATAGCGTCGGGTGGCGATCGACCACGGGCCGACCAGAGTCGCGTGGGCCGCCACGCCCCCGCCCAGCAGTGTCGCGGAAACAAGCGAAGAGTCGAGCAGGAATGCGCGGCGTCCGACAGCCGCCGCACGCGGAGGCACCGAGGGAGAGGTCGTCTGCGTCCGGGGAGCCAGCGGATGGTGCGATCGGCGCGCGAGCCGCCGGCGGATCGCCTGGCGCGCTCCGACGACGAACCAGACGAGCGAGATCAGACACGCCCAGCCGATGCCGCCGGCGACGGCCGCCGCCCAGCCGCTCTCAAACCAGCCAAGCCCGAGCCACGTGACGACCCAGCCCGGGAGGGTCAAGAGTTGCGAGATGTTGGCGATCGTCTTGCACAGCCGCTCGCCGAAAAACGAGTTGGCGGCGGGGTCGTCCCCCGCGGGGCTCCAGGCGATCGCGTGGATCAGCGCCCCGGCGCTGGTCAGGGTTGCCCACAGGATGATCGAGAGGAGGATGGCGTGCTTCGTGCGCATGTGCCGCGGGGGCGATGGTCGTGCAACGACGATGGCTCATACGGCCATCACGGTGAATTGATCGGGCAACGCACGATTGTTGTTTTCGGAATATCCGTGGCAGCCGGCAGGAGATCGGCGGCCCCTTCGCGGAGGAGCGCGAGCGTGGCGGAGGGGGGCCGGGGAAGTGGGGAACGCTCCGGGCGCGATTCGAACGCGCGACCTTCGGTTTCAGCCGATTCCGGCGGTCGTCCCGCCGGGCCGGACCATCTCTTCGCCCTCGTTCCGCGAGCGTGGAAATCACGCGGGCGGGCGTTGGGGCGCCGGGCGCTTCCGCCTCCCGATCCGACTCGGGGGGCGGTGCGGGGGTATTGCCGGGGCGGCTCACCCGCTGGTCTCTACACCTTCCGTCGGCATGAAGCGCGTGGGGGTGGGTGTGCGCTTCGCCCCGCCGACGGCTCGGCTCGGGATTGCCCTTGTGTTCCGACCGATACGAGTAGGCGAGGCGAAGAAGTAGAAGAGCCGGGCCGGGGCGGCGTCGGCAAGGTCGGAACGCGGTCGGGTTTCCCCGAGTTCACCCGGAGTTCACCGGCTTGTTCCCAAGCCGGGTCCCAGTTTGACCTAGGAAACCGATGCTCTATCCAACTGAGCTACCGGAGCGAGTTGGATCAGAGGGAGTCTAGGGCGCGAAACAAGCGATTGTCGCGGTGCCGTCGGGCGACGGTACTCAGGCCTCGCCCGTTGCGGATTGGTTCGAGCGGATCAGGCGATCATCGGTGACCAATCGTCGTCATTTCACGGGCTTGATGAGTCCAGCAGCGAACGTGTATATGAGTATCAGCAGACCGGAGATGACCTGTGGGATGCCGCTGAACCAACCGTACTTGCAATCGAGCGCGAAGACCCAGAGCGGGAAGGCGATGGTGGCGACGACTGTGTTCACGATCCACGGCCGATCGGTTTCTCGCTGCCACCAAAGGTAGATCGGAGTCCCCGCGAGCGCGATTGAAAAGCAGATGTTGAGCCAGAGCCCTTGGTTGATGTCTTCGGACTTGGCCTGCTCGATGAGATTTTTGGCACCGAGGAAAAACGCCACGGTTTCAGCCGGGACGTATTTCGCAACGCGGGCCAGTGGCTTGTCGCCCCGCGGTGGAGGCTTGCCCGGCGGTGGAGGGCCCTCGTCGCCATCGATGTGCAGGACGCCTGCCGCCGTCTGCTTCGGTACGTCCCACCTTGCCAGTCGCCCCATGATTCGGCTCCTACCTACAAGCGTTTCGACGAAGCACGTGCCGCATGGTACACCATACCCACCGGCCGGTTGAATCGTGGATAGTTTCGGTCTTCCGACGGTCAACAAGGACGCTGGGCGCCAGATTCAGTTGCCAGCAAGTGATCAGGGCTTCACCCCCAGATCCGCCCGCCGCTGCGTGATCTCATCGACCACGCCCGCCACGAACTTCTCCAACGGCATCGCGCCCAGGTCCTTCTCGATCCCTCGCGCCCGCACGGAGACGGTGCGGTTCTCCGCGTCGCGCGGACCGACGATGAGGAGGTACGGGATTTTTTCCTCCGCCGCGACCTTGATTTTTCCTTGCACGCGGTCGTTGCCGGTATCGAGAGTCGCCCGCACGCCTGCGGCTTTGAGAGCCGCGAGCACCTCGGCTCCGTACTCATTGGTCTTTTCACTGATCGGCAGCACGCGCACCTGCTCGGGATGCAGCCAGGTGGGGAAGGCGCCGGCGAAATGCTCGATCAGGAAGCCGCAGAACCGCTCCATGGAGCCGAAGGGGGCGCGATGGATCACCACGGGCCGGTGCTGCTTGTTATCGGGACCGATGTACGAAAGGTCGAACCGCAGGGCCATGTTGTAATCGACCTGCACGGTGCCGAGTTGCCATTCGCGCCCAATCACGTCTTTCACGACAAAGTCGATCTTGGGACCGTAGAAGGCGGCTTCGCCTTGCTCCTGCGAAAACGCGACGCCCAGCGATTTCGCCGCGTCCACGCACGCTGCTTCGGCCTTGTCCCAACTCTCGTTGCTGCCGATGTACTTCGCCGAGTCCGTCGCTCGAAGCCCGACGCGCACGCGGTACTCCTTGATCTCCAGCAGACCGAAGATGAGTTTCACCAGGCTCAGGCATCCCAGAACCTCCGCGCCGAGTTGATCATCGGTGCAGAACAGGTGCGCGTCGTCCTGAGTGAACGAGCGCACGCGCAGCATCCCGGATAACTCGCCGGACTGCTCCCACCGGTACACCGTGCCGAACTCGGCGAGGCGCACGGGCATGTCGCGGTAGGAATGGGGGGATGACGCGAAGATTTTCGCGTGGTGCGGGCAGTTCATCGGCTTGAGCATGAACCCCTGTATGAGTTTCTCATCCGGGAGGATGCGATCCGGGCCGATGGCCTGCGATTTGGTGCGCTCGTTGATCCCCGCCGCCAGCCGCGCCGACACGCCCTCGACGCGGCTCATCATCTCCGCGCACGAGCACCCATCGGCGGACAGTTGCTCCAGCGTCTCGCGCTCCACGATCGGCGCGAACTGCGAGTCTTTGTAGTAAGGGAAGTGCCCGGAGGTCTTGTAGAGATCGAGCGACCCGATGTGCGGCGTGAAGACCTCGGTGTACCCCTGCTTCTTCAGTTCGGCGGCGATGAAGGCCTGGAGTTCCTTGCGGATCACCGCGCCGTTCGGGGTCCACAGGATGAGCCCCTGCCCGACGGTCTCGTCGATGTGAAAGAGGCGGAGTTGCTTGCCGATGACGCGGTGGTCGCGTGCCTTGGCCTGTTCGAGTTGGTGGAGGTAGTCGTCGAGTTCCTTCTGGGTGGCAAAGGCGGTGCCGTAGACGCGGGTGAGCCGGTCGGAGTTCTCGTCGCCATGCCAGAAGGAGGAGGCGACGGACATGAGTTTCACCGCGCCGATCCGCCCGGTGCTGGGAACGTGCGGGCCGCGGCAAAGATCTTCCCATTCCTTGCCGGGTGTGCCGGTGGCGTAGAAAGAGAGTGCTGAGTGCTGGGTGCCGGGTGCCGGGTCGGACGCCGCGACGGGCTTGTTGCTCTTGTACACGGACGAGGGCATGCCCAGAGCACGCTCGGCGTTGTCAATCTTGTACTTGTTTCCTTCGGCGCGCAGACGCGAGATTCCCTCGCCGGAGTTCTGCTCATAGCGGGTGAAGGCACGGTCTTCGGTGATGATTCTCTTGATCTCCGCCTCGACCTTCTCAAAGTCGTTGGTCGAAATAGTCTTCCCCGGCGGGAAGGCCATGTCGTAGTAGAACCCGGTCGGCAGCGGTGGGCCGTAGGCCAACTGCACTTGTTTTCCGAAGACGCGCTGGATCGCCTCGGCCATCACGTGGGCCGCCGAATGCCGGATCAGGAACAGCGCGTCGGGGTCCGCCGACTTGTCGCGCGCGTGCGGAGTCACGATCGCCAGTTTGCAGTCGCGGTCGAGCACGGCGGAGAGGTCGCGCAGTTGCGGACCCTGGCCGTCGTTGAAATCAACCTTGCACCCAAGCGCCGCCTTGGCGAGTCCCGGCCCGATCGCGGCGGCGACGTCCTTGGCGCTCACGGGGCCGTCAAACGATTTGGTCGAACCGTCGGGGAGAGTGATGGTGGGCATGGGTGAGTCCGGGGAGTGGGGGGGAGGGGGGTATGTGCTGAATGCCTGGTGCCGAGCGCCGACCGCCGAGTGCCTCATTCAAGAACGAGGGTTGAGTGTTGGGCGTGTGGACGGGCGGTATTGTCGGACTGCTGGGGCCAGAAACAAGAAAGCCCAGCCGTGGGCGTGGCTGGGCTTTGTGGGTTCATGGGATGTATGCCGCGCGGGAGTAACCAGCCTTACCCGGCGGGGAAACGCGTCGTCGTGGTGCTGGTGGACAGTCTCATCGGAAGAAGCCTATGGCAGGTGCGCCCCGCGGGGCAAGTCGCCGCGAGGGACGACTACGCCTTGTCGAGCGGGCCCGACTCGGACGGCGCGTAGAGGCGAAGGGCCTCGCACTTGGGACAGCGATAAGCGACGACCTTGAGCCCGTGGCTGAGTTGCTCGCGTCCTGCTTCGCCGGTCCAGAAACTGTGCTGGGGTTCGCCCATGCACCAGCGGGGGAGATTGATCATGCCGGTGCCGATATCGGTGATGAACCCTTTGAGCATCGGTTCCTGGCAGACCAGGCAGATAGGTTGAGCGGCCATGCGGGATTGTTGGCGCGGGGCATCAGGCGCGGCGCCCGGCGAGCGACCCCCGGAACGCCATTTCCAGCCGATGTTCTTCCACACGGCTCAGATCCACCTTCAGCGGCAGGATGACGCTGAACATCGACCCGCGCCCCAGTTCGCTCTGAAGTTGGATCTCCCCCTGCAGCATGTGCGCGAACTCCTTCGAGATCGCCAGGCCCAGCCCGGTGCCCGCGTGGCGCTTGGTGTGCCCCGATTCGAGTTGACGGAACTTCTCGAAGATGATGCTCTGGTCTTCCGGGGCGATGCCCGGGCCCGTGTCCAGCACGCTGATGCGCACCCGGTCGGCGGCCGAGTCCGCCGCCCCGCGATCGATCAGGCGCTCGGCACGCAGCGTCACGCGTGCCGGGCGCGGCGAAGGCGGGGTGGGTGACGATTGATGGGCCGACGCGGAGCCGTTGGGCGCCCAGTGGGCCGCGGCGCTCGCCTGCGCCTGGGCCGCGGCGACGCCCGTGAACTTCACCGCGTTGGACAGCAGATTGAACACAATCTGCTGGCACTTCTTCGCGTCGGTCTGGATGATCGGGATGTCCGCGGCGATCTCCGGCACCAGTTCCACCCCCGCCCGGTCCGCCAGCGGCCGCATCATCGCGATCAGCCCCTCGCACATGTCCTGCACGCTCACCGGTTCGACATGCAACTCCATTTTGCCCGCCTCGATCTTGGCCATGTCCAGCAGCCCGTTGATCATCTCCAGCAGGTTCGTCCCGCTGGTGCGGATGTTCTCCAGGTACCGGCGACGCTTCACCAGGCGCGACGAATCGTCCCCCGCCGCCGCTTCCCGCTCGCAGATCTCCAGCAGCAGATCCGTGAACCCGATGATGGAGTTCATCGGGGTGCGAAGTTCATGGCTCACGCTCGCCAGGAACTCCCCCTTGAGTTTCGCGGATTCGTACAGCGATACATTGCGCTCGGCCAGTTCGTTGAGCTTCAGATCCAGCGACTTGTTGATCGCGCGGAGCTGGTCCTGCGTCGTCGCGAGCCGCTCGACCATCTGGTTGAACGTCTCGCTGAGCTCCTCGAACTCGTCGCCCGTCGTGATGTCCGATCGCGTCGCCATGTCGCCCTCGCGGATGAGCTCGGCGGTGTCCTTGAGGGTTCGGACCGGACGCAGGATGATCTTGTCCGTGATGAGATAGAACACCAGGATCGCCACACCCCCGGCGATCAGCCCCGCGCTGAGCATGTACGCCGTGTTGACGATAATCTGGCGCGCGGCGGCACGCGACGTGCGGTTGAGCACGATGAGCTCCGTGATGGCGCCCGAGTCGTCGCGGATGGCCCGCGCGTAGTGGTACCGCCGCGCGGTCGTCTCCCACTCAACTTCATGATGCTCGCTGCGATCCCGGTCGATCGCCAAGGCATCCAGCGCGGCTCCGATGAACCAATCGTCGTCACGCTTCAGCCGGGCCGCGTCCAGCGTCAGCGACACGATCGTCCCCGACGTCAGGTTCTCCTTCTTCACCGCGGGCTGCTCGGCGGCCGCGAGCGGCGCGGCGGGACTGGCCTCCGGAACGGGCGCCGCGGGCTCCGGCGCGGCCGCACGCCCCCCGGGGTTGGATGCTTCCGCCGCCTCCCTCACCTGCCGACTCTGCCACTCGTTCACCAACTGCCGCGATGTCTCGTACTCCCCCTCGTCCACCAGCGTGTTCATGCGGAGCCACGGCACCGAGAGCGCGGCGACAATAATCAGCGCCACGGCAGCGCCGAAGAGCAGCAGGCACTTGTTCGCCAGTGAGATGCCGCGCCACATCGATGGAGTTTAGGAGCGGCCCCCGCGGCGGCACGCCCCCCCCCTCCCCTCCCTCCTCCCCCTCCTGCCCCTCCCCCCCCCTCGCCCCACGCGAGGACCCTCTCAATCAACATTCAGCGTCCGGATGTATTCATCGAGCCGCTGGCGCAGCGTATCGCGGTTGGCCTGCGCCTCGGCCCGCTTGGTCGTCAGGTCCTCGAGTTGGGTCTCCTGCTCGGTCAACTTCGTCATGTAGCGAGCGTACAACTGGCTGTTCTTGTCGATGCGTCCCATGTTCTCGCGGATCCGCGACTGATCCTGGTTGATCGCGCTGATCTGCCGGTCGAACTCCTGCATCGAGCGCTCGGCGTCGTTGATCGCCGCCTGACGCTTGCCGATCTCTCGCACGGTCTCGAGCACCTTGTCGGAGAGCCTCCCGTCCTTGTGGTATTGCAGAATGGTGGCGGTGTCGATGCTCGTGACGCCGACACGCTGCCAATCGACCCGTTCCTGCACCACGGTCACGGTCTCGGTCTTCTCGCGCGCGACGGGGACCTCGAAGCGGTAGATGCCCTGGGCTTCCTCGCTGGGCTTGTCCGGGCTCATCAGTTTCCACCCATCGAGCTTCGCGTGCTCGAGCACGATCAGCCGATCGCGCTTCTGGTCGGCGTTCTTGAACGCGTACGCGGTCGTGTTCCGCGTCTTCACCGTTTGCTCGAACATGCCGTCAACGATGCGCACCTTGGTCACGGTGGAGTTCGATTCCGGCTTCACCAGCGCCGTCACGTCCAGATCCACCGCGTAGGCAAGCAGGCGCTTATCCCCCTGCGACACATGCCCGATCTGCGCGTCGCCGGCGTACGCCGACTTCCCGTCGCTGGTATCGAACACGCTGATGGGCCCGGGCAGGAGTTGGAGATCCGAGTCATTCTTGAGTTCGACGCCGCGCATCGGGTGCTCGTTCCCGTCCCCGGCGTTGAAGATGCTCACACGCCTCCCCGAGAGATTGGCGGACATGATCGGGATCATCGCCGAGCGCTGTCGCTCGATCGTGACCGGTGAAGCGAGTTCGTACTGGAAGACCTCGCCGACCTCCGCGGCGCCCGCCGCCGACGCCGCGGCGTACGTGGCCATGTCGAACGCGCTCAGTCCCGTGTACGCGGACTTGGCCTCCATCGGGGGTTCCGCGGCCGGCGGCGAGCCGGGAGCCGACTTGGCCATCTCTCGCCCGGCGGATCGGCGCCGCGCCCGCGCGTCTTCGTCGGACTGATCGTCCCGGAACGGCGACTGGCCCACACTCGCCAGCGCCTTCCCCAGCGCCCCGTCCATCCCTCCCGAGTACGCCCGCGGCGACACCCCGGGAATCGTCGGCACCGGGATGAACGGACGCGACAGGTACAACGGCTCGTACAGATCCATCTGGAACGACACCGGCCTTCCCGACACCAGCGCCAGCCGCACGTCCTGCCAATCCTGATCCGTGTTGTTCTCGACGATCGCCCACCCCTGGACATTCAGCGACGACTTCTTGTCCGTGCGCGCGGCGCCGGGCTCATCGGGCAGCAGCAGCCGGTACGAGACTTTCCACACCGGCGATTCCTGCACATACCCCACGACGACGCTCCGCGAGCCCGCTTGGCCGTTCGCCGAAAAATGCAGATCCACCGTCTTGAACCGGTCGGCCCGATACTCCGCCAGCGCCCCCAGCGCCTTGTTGAGCTCCGCTGAAAGTTCCGCGTCAAGGATCTCGAACGACGACATGCCGCTCACCGCAATCGTCCGGATCCCCGTCGCCGTCAGGAGATTCACGTGCGGCTGCTCGATCGGCGCCTGGTCCTTGCCGGCGGGAACGAGCCGGTCTTCCACGCCCATGATCGTGCCGGTGATCGACTCGCCCGCCGTCACGCGGATCGGCGCGCCCCGCAGTTGGTCCAGCAGTTCGGGGATCGACGGATTCCCGGCGATATTCACCCCGAACGACGCGAGCCGGCGCGCGATGGGTTCCTTGGATCCGTATGAGATCGCGTCGATCTTGCCGCCGGATCGATCAAGCACCACCATCGACTTGATGATGTCGTTAATCTGCTCCGTATTGAAGCGAAGCTGGATGTGCGCGTCCCCCTGGATCGCGCCCTCGCGCTCGAAGAACCCCACTCCAGATCGGTACAGCGTGATCTTCCGGATCGGGAGCGGGTCAGACTGTGCGGCCGCGTCGCGGGTCGCGCCGGCCGGCGACCCCTGCGCGCACGCCGCGCCTGTGATTCCCAGCGGAAGCGAACACGCGGCGCCCGCGCAGAGTACCAGGGCCAGGCGGCAGATGCGAGAGCCAGAGGTGGACATCGTGGACTCCATTCGAGGACTGGGCGTTGGGGGAACGGGAGGGCGGGGCGAGGGCGAGGGGTGGCAGAGGGTGGGTATTGCCGAATTGATTGGACGCGAGAAATGGTACATGGCCGACCGGCCCGCCGCGTCTCGGTGAAAATCGGCCATGCCGTCACGGATTCGATAGCAAACGCATTGGGTCAGCACTCGACCCGAAAAAAAACCCGCGCCGAAGCGCGGGTTGGGGTACGTGCCAGAAGGTGTTCGTTCGTACGCGGTTCAGTCTCCGAGTGGAGCGGGCGTCCCGCCCGCCTCTTCAAGCCTCTTCCGCGATCTGGCGCTGCAAATTCAGTTCAGCACCCTGCGAAGAACGCGACCAGGAAGTCAAAGAAGTCCTGCGAGTTGGTCGTGTTGTCGTTGTTGAAATCGGCGTCTCCCGCGAAGAAATCGACGAGGAAGTCGAAGAAGTCCTGCGAGTTGGCGATCCCGTCGTTGTTCCAGTCGGCCGGACACGGCGCGCCATTGAGCAGCACCCACTGGTCACCCGCGTAGTTCGCGAAGTTGACGGTTCGCGGCTCCGCGAGGTTGCCGAAGCCCGGTGGCAGGCTGCCGATCACCTGGTTCGAGACGAACGTGAAGTCCCCGTTGCAGATGAATCCCGCCAGGCGCAGCGGGCTCGTCCCGTCCCATCCAAGTTCCTCGAACGTGATGACGACTTCAAGCCCCGTCGTGGCGTCCGCCGCGTTGGCGGCGTCGGTATCCGTGACGCCGCCGATGTTGGAGTTGTTACCGGCGGCCATGATGAGCCCCGGCCGGGCGAACGTCGGGATGAACGCGTTGTACGCGTCCTGGTCCATGATCCCCTGGTTGAAGATCGCCTCGATGAGCGTCCGGTACGACTCCCGCGGCGGGTAGGCAGAGAAAATATTCGGGCGGAAGCCGTCCTGGAAGATCATCCCCGCCGGTCCCGTGAAGTCCGTGAAGTTCGTGCCATCGAAGGGGATCGGGTTGTTGGCGACGTTGACCCCGCAGAACGAGCCGTAGTCCAGGCTGGCGGTGGTCGGGAGTTCTTCGCGCCCGTTGGTGCGCAGCAGCGCCGCGTCCAGCACGTTGCGGATGGGGGTCGCCTCGTAATGGAAGTTCATGTAGTAATCCGGCGCAAACCCCGCGTCGAACGTCAGCCCCGGGTCCGTGCCATTGGTCGCGAAGCGGTTGAGCGCGCCGTTGCCCCCTTCGGCTTCACTGATCTGCACGTTGTCATTGCGGATCACGTTCTGCCCCTCATCTCCCATCGGGTTGCCGTTGCAATCCCAGAACAGGTTGAGTTTGGCGGCGGAACTGTTCTGCAGGTTCCCGGTCACCAGGAGATACACCTTCTCATTGGCTGAATCGATGTAGGAATACACCGAGTCGATCTCGGACCCGATCGAGAATCCCGCGTCGGGAACGCGAGGATCACAGACGACCGAGCCGTTCAGCGGCATGCTCCCCGCGCCGCCGGAGCCGATGAAGGACCCGCGTCCGCCCCCGTTGGTCAGGATCTCCGCAAAGCTCGCAAACGTGGCGAAGTTCCCTCCGCCGGTGTCGCCGCAGGTGAACTGGAGGTAATAGTCCGCGTCGAAGCCGTCGTCGAAGGTCAGGCCGTTGGACCCGTTGTTATCGCCCATCCGATTCAGGCCGTTGAAATCGACGTCGGGGTTGTCGCCGCGGAGCCGATGCTGGCCGCCGGCGACGCTGTCGATGAACAGATCGAACTTGTTGAAGTTGGATTCCAGGTTCCCGGTGAAGAGGAGATAGAGGTAAGGCTGCGCGGGTTGGCCTCCCGGTCCGTCCGGGTCGGTCGTGCAGATGAAGCCGTAGAGCCCGTCAAGTTCCGAGCCGTTGGCGAAGTCGATGACGCCGATGTTGGAATCACCGAAGCCGGTCGCGTTCCCCTGCACGGAAAGAATGGCGCCCCAGTTCGGGTCGCTCGCCAGATCGCCGTCGATTTGCGGGCCGGCGCCGGCGATGGAACAGCCTGTTGGGACGATGGTCACGAACTGAGACCCAGCGATGCCGCCCGTGGTATCGTCAAAGTTGACGTTTCGTGGATCGCCCAGGTTTCCGGTTCCGGGGGGGAGCGACCCGATCACCTGGTTCGACATGAACCCGTGATCGTTGGAGTTGATGAACCCCGTGACTCTGATGGCGCCGGCGGGATTGCCGAGTTCGGCGAGCGGAATGCGGATTTCAATCCCGGTGGTGACATTGGGGGCGTCGATGGCGTCGGCGCCGTTCACGCCGCCGATATTGGAGTTGTTGAGGCCGATGGTGATTCCGTTGCCGACTCCCGAACACGGCGGCTGAATGTCCGGTCGGCTGTCGCCGAACTGGGTCGGATTGCTCTGCACCCACTTGGGCGGGCCGTAGAACGAGTTGTCGCCGGCGAGCCGGCCATCGATCACCGGCTGCGCCATCGCGGTCCCGGCGACACACAGCAACACCCCCACAGTCACGACGTGATTGCGGCGCATGAAACATCACTCCTTTTCACGAGTCATCTCACAGCACTTCTCCCCGTTCACACATCGGGGTCCGAATGAATGCGTTTACAACAATACCCCCTCGTCCCCCGCCTCACCACCCGATTTTCCTCATGCCACCCAGAAATTCGACCTTGCACAGCGGCCGGGAGTTTGTTCGGTTGCCCATGATTGTGTAATCGATTACACTGTTGCATCATCCAAGAGGGCACCATGTTGACTAGCCCAGCGTTGTCCGTGCGCCCTCGGCCAGGAGCCCGGATGTCTTCAAAGGAGCGGAGCATGTCACGTCACGTCGGTTCTCGGCGCGCGTTTACGCTGATCGAACTGCTCGTCGTCATCGCCATCATCGCCATCATGGTCGGCATCCTCCTCCCCGCGATGAGCAAGGCGCGCGATGCGTCCCGCCTCTCCAAATGCCTGGCACACTGCCAGCAGATGAGCACGGCCATGACCACCTACGCCAACACCTGGAAGGACTGGTTCCCCGTCATGCCGCGCCCCGCGTCCTTCAACAATCCCAACGTCCTCGACGGTCAATACGTCTACGGGGGCGTCGCCGGGCTCTTCAGCCTCTTCCAACTCGGCGATGCCACTTCTCCAAGTTCCGGCGATCGCGGATACGTCGGGCTGACGGGCAATCCGCTGACCGCGGCGTACGCCAACGGCAACACCACTCCGCTCATGGACGGGTTCCTCGATGGGTTCGGCACATTGCTTTGCCCGGCCGACAAGGAAGACCGGTACTACGGCCCGCTCGTCCCGCCCGGCGCCGGCAACTACGCCACCGCCACCGTGAAGCAGCCACGCGAGCCGCGCGATGACACCGATGTCATCAGTTACAACATCAGTTACCTCTACATCGCCGGGCTTCGAACCGACGAGTCCGCCATTCCCAACCCAACCCCCTTCTGGGGCGACGAAACCGACGGGCCCGACGTCTCCGTGGACGCCTGGTACGGCGGGGGCGGGGGCAACAGCGCCAATGCCGCCGCCGCCGGCACCATGCCCGGGTTCTACGGCCCCTATGACAACCACGGCAAACGCGGCGGCAACTTCGCCTTCACCGATGGGCACGCCGACTTCATCACCGGCAACATCCAGGATACGTTCTTCAGCACCGCGGATAACCGCCCGCGGAGCATCAACGTCATCCAGTCCAGTCGCAGCCAGCGCGTCCAGACCATCGATTGACACGCCCCGCCCGCGCCGCCACGCCCTACTTCGCCGACGAGCGGTCGATGAACGCGTTGGCCTCGTTGATCGCGGCTTCCATCTCGGCGATCAGCGAGTCAATATCGGTCTGAAGTTGCGCCAGGTTCCCCTGCAGCGACGCGATCGCCGCCGCGTTCAGGCTGTGCTTCAGCAGCAGCCGCCTGTCGTTGAGCGCCGTCAGCACCGGCTGCATCTTGGATTCCGCCGACTTCATCGCCCCCAGCAGTTGCTCGTACTCGCTCTGCGTTCGCGCCAGTTGATCCTGGCTCGCCCGCTTCGCGTCGTCCGCCGAGATCTGCTTGATCTCCTCGCGCCATTCGGCGAACAGCAGGTTGGCGACGCGCTCGACGCTCGCGATCCGCTCGCTCACCCCGCCGGCCTTCTCCGTGCTCCGTTCGTACGCCGATTCGATCTTGGAATACTGCTTCTCCAGGTCCGCGGGGGTCGTCACCCCGGTGATCGCCTTGAACTCCTCCAGCGCGCTGGAGAACTGCTTCTTGGCGCCCACCTGCTCGTCGCGCGCGTCCTTCACGCGGTCAACGAGTTGCTCGCGCTTGGTGTACCCGAGCCGCTCGTTGAGCGCGATGCGCGTCGAGGCGCACCCGCCCCCGGCGCTCACCAGGATCGACAGTCCAACCAGCAGCACCGCGGCGTTTCGGATAGGCACGATGAAATCTCCGTGGGTTCCCTTGTCGGTACCTCATGATAGTGGGCGAGGTTCGTGCCAAGAGTACCCTTCGGGCATGCCAGACCTCGCTCGTGCCGACCCGGAGATTGTCGTGATCATCCCGGCCCGCCTCGCCTCGACGAGGTTTCCGGAGAAGGTGCTCGCGGCCCGGACGGGCAGGCCCCTCATCCAGCACGTCTACGAAGCCGCGCGTCGCTCCCGCCGCGTCGCGCGGGCGGTCATCGCCGCCGACGACGCCCGCGTCGCCGATGCCGCCCGCGCCTTCGGCGCCCCGTGCGTGCTGACTCGGCCGGATCATCCCAACGGGACCAGCCGGCTCGCCGAGGCGGCCGCCGCCCTCGCCCTCCCGCCCGACGCGATCGTCGTGAACGTTCAGGGCGACGAACCCGAGGTCGAGCCCGGCGCCATCGACGCCGCGGTCGACGCCATGACCCGCGCGGGCGCCCTCATGGGCACCCTCGCCAGCCCCATTCGGGACGTCGCCGACGCGATCAATCCGAACGTCGTCAAGGTCGTTCTGGGCGTCGAACAGCAGGCCCTGTACTTCTCCCGCGCGGCGATCCCGTTCTTCCGAGATCGGTCAGAACCCTCCCCCGCCGGCCTGCTGCGCCACGTCGGCCTGTATGTCTATCGCCGGTCCTTCCTCGATACCTACTTGTCCCTGCCCCCGACACCCCTGGAGCAGGCCGAAAAACTCGAACAACTTCGCGTCCTCGAGCACGGGTATGCCATCTCCGTCGCGCTCGTCGATTCGGCGTCGCCCGGCATCGACACGCCCGAACAGTACAACGCGTTCGTCGATCGTTGGCGCCGCGCGCACCCCCAGTCGAGTCGCTCGTCTGGTTAGCGCTCGCTCGGGCCCCGCGGCGGGTCCGCCGGCCTCTGACGCGCCGCCCCGGGGGCATCGCACGGGCTCGTCTCCACCGACACGCTCCCCCGGATGTCCTGGCTCGGAGTCACTTGCAGCCGCCAGCGGATCGTGTCGATCCGCTTCATCGATGCTCGGACATCCGCGATGTCCGTGAGCGCTCCCAAGAGGTCCGCCAGCCCCGACGGGCGCAGCACGCCGATCGAGAACCAGCGGCGAACCTCCCCGGCCTCTCCCGGTCCGCCCGCGTGCCCGAGCGCCGCCTGGCAACGCTCAATATCAGTCGCGCCCGCCACCGCCCCCTCCGGAGCCTCTCCCACGTTGACCAGCCACCAGCCCGGAGTGGTCGCCCCCGCCGCGGCCTGTGGCGTCGCCCCCGCGCCGCTCGGTACATACGTCCACGCCAGCCGGACCGGCGAACCAAAGAACTGCGCCAGCGGTCGATCCGGCGGCACGGCGGCCGTCGTCCGCCGAACCGCCCGGCACGCGACCCCGCCGATGTCGAGTTCCCCCGGCTCCGCGCTCGCCGCGCCCCCTTCCATCCGCACCACGTTCTCGCTGATGCATTGATCCCCCAGCGACGCCAGCGACTCAAGGTCATTCGACTCCGCTCCGATGCACACCGAAACGCGCGGCAGCCCCGCCCCCTGCTGGCTCTGACCCGGCACGCCCCGCACCACCAGCAGTTGACGCCCCACCAGCAGATTGCCCAGTGGCTCGCTCAGCCCCAACTTCGCGAACATCGCGTCGATATGAGTCGGCTCGGCGCTCTGGGGCTCTCCCGCCGGCCGCGCGATCCGCGACTCCATCACCGCCAGCGCCGCCCCAGGCTCCAGACGCGCCAGCGGCGCATCCGACCACGGCTTGATCTGGGCCAGCCCCCCCTCGTGAACGTGATCCCGCAGCAACACGCTCAGTTCCAGGCCCGTCGGCGTCACGTTCCCCGTCACCAGCAGAAAACTCGACCAGTCCAACTCAGGCCGGCGCGCCGCCGGTGCATCAGGATCGATGCGGATCGCCAGCAGGAACGGCGCGTCGGGCGCCTGCGCCGCTTCCCGCGCCATGTCCGTCGTCGCCAGCGTGTCTCGAACCCGCCCCGACCAGACGCCGATCAGTTCGTCAAAGAGTTCCGACCGGCCGCTCTCGGTCAGAAGCAGCGACACGGGCCTGTGACCCGGTCCGGGCCCTCCCGGCTCGTCGTGCAGGTGCGTCGTCACCTCGTACTTCCCGCTCTCGATCGCCCGCGTCGGATGCCCTTCCACCAGCCCCCGTCGCGCCGGAAGCAACTTCGCCACCAACTCGCGATCGGTCTGCTCCGATATCACGCTCAGCACCGCCCATCGCGACGCGTCATTCTTCGATTCGATATCTCGCAGGATCAGCACCACCCGGGTCCCGATCAGCCGGTCGATCGCCTCGCGATGCGTGACGCCCAGTTCGCCCGAGAGTTTGCCCCAAGATTCAAGCACCCGCCGCGCTTCGCTCGTCACCGGCGGCATCTCCACCACGGCTTGCCAGAGCGCCCGCCCCACAGGCGAATCAAGAAACACCCCGAACCGATCGATCACCAGCACCAGTTCCGCCGAGCGCGGCACCGACGCCAGGACATCGCTCGGCGGGCCCGCCGCCACCGCTCGTTGGACGGCATCCGTTGCCCGCGGAGCCATGGTCCACGAGGCAACCATCGCCACGCAGGCGATCACCAGATTGAGCATTCGCAAACGTTTCATGAGCGATCGCAGATCAGCGGGGCAGCAACCCCCCGCCACCGGGCTGACCGGTGATCAGCAGCGGGAAATCGTCGAGCAACTGGCACCCCGGGCAATCATCCGCCGAGGCGGCCCGGCGCTGCACCGCCGCGGCTTGACGCCGGGCTACCACCGACCGCGCGTACGCGTCCGCAAAGCGCGGATCGATCTGCCACGATGTCGGCGACCCGGCGGGCTTCGGGACGCCGCTCAGTGTGACATAGTTCATCCGCGCCGCGCCGACAAACGCGAGATCCAGCGTGTCGCCGTACGCGAGGTATTCAGGTGGGAGCGGCGGCATGACCACGCCATACGACTCATCCGCCGTCGCTGCCGACTCCGGTTCTGTAGCGTGGAACGCGATGGTCGTGATGCCCCCGGATGTTTCCGCCGGTTCGGTACTCGTCACGGCAACGAGCGGCTCGGTCCAGAATCGCTCGAGTTTGGCCGATGTGCCGCGTAGGCCCTCGACGGCGCGCACCGTCGTCAGCCGAACCGAATCCACCGCCGGGGATAGCACCGCCGGCGGCGCGGGCGCCGCGATCTGGACAACCTCCGGCGCCGACAGACGGATCGCCAGGATCATCCCGGCCACGACCAGGATCAGGCTCGCCGCCGCCACCTTGCACCAGATCAGCAGCCGCCTCGAACTCCGGCACAGAAACGGCCTCTGCTCGTGCACCCGCTTGATGATCACCTCGGTCAAGTCCGGCGCGACCACATCCTCCCGCAGCGACTCGGCGATGCGATGGATATCCCGAAGCCGGTCTCGGCGCCGATCACTGTTCAACGCCACACCTCCGCGACATGCTCGGTGTGGCTCGCATGATCCGACAGCAACCGCCGCATCTTGCGCCGACCCCGGTGCAGGTGGCTCTTGACCGTCCCCTCCGGCATGTCCATGTATTCCGCGATCAGCGAGATCGGCCAATCAAGTTGATGAAACAGCACCACGATCTCTCGCTGTTCGATCGACAGCGACGCCAGCGCCGCCCGAACCGCCCGCTTGGCGTTGGTCGAGACTTCCCGGTCAATCGCCGGCAACTCCGGCGAATCGCCAGAGCCCTGATGCAGACCCACCGCGTCGCTGTCGTACGAGGGCTTGTGCTTCTGGCACGCGTTCACATACAGCCGCTTGGCGATCGTGAACAGCCACGTCGAGAACCTAAACCGAAAATCAAACCGGCTCAGGTTCGTCAGTGCTCGCACAAACGCGTCCTGCACGATGTCCTCGGCGACGTCGGGCTTGCCGCACATCCGCAGCATGTACGCATACAGCGATACCTGATGCGCCCGGATGCACTGCTCCGCCGCCTCGCGGTCGCCCGCGATTGCACGCTGGATCAGGTCTCGTTCTTCCGCGCGAGTCATCCGGATAAAGTGTACACCCGGCCGCCGCCGCGGTTTCGCTCCAGGTCCCATCTTTGTCTTCTCCGGTCGTGCTTTGTTCGTGCCCCGCGCGTTCGACATGGCGGCTTCGAGTTTCATGGACAGGTCTCCGCTGCATCAAGACTACAAGACGATTGGGACGCCCGGGGTAACGGTTCCGTATCCGCCGGTGACATTCTCAAGGTTGGTGGCCGATCCCGCTCGGTCCGTCCACCAGTTCGCTCACCCCGGCGCCCAAGTTTTCCGGTGGATCAAGAACCCGCCAGCCCCTGTCCCCGCCGACTTCGCTGGCACGAACCCGCGGCTCCTACGATCGCCACTACCATCGACCTTCGCGCCGATCCGACATCGAAGAATCCGCCACGCACCCGCCGCTCCCGCGCCATGCCCGTCACCATCCCGCGATCCTCCGCCGCGCTCCTGACGAACCTCGTCGACTACGCCGGTCTGTACCCACCGGCGAAACTCGGGATGAGCGCCGCCGTCGACAACTACGCCACCTACCTCCGCTCGCAGGAATCCTGGATGCTCGGCCGGTTCATCTGCCCGGTCTCACGCCTGGAAGAACTCCGCCGCGAGTCGCGCGGGCTCCTCCCCACCACCGACACCCACGGCGAGCCCGCCGCCCAGGACGACGACCTCGCCCCGGCCCAGGCCCCCTGGCGAATCTCCGCCATCATCGACGGCGACCTCGACGAAGACCTCGACGCCATCTTCGCCTTCAACCACGAGCACCAGCAGCCACGCAACGGCCTGGCGAACATCGACGCGATCGAACTCAAGGCCGGCTCCCCCGCCGCCATCGACGACGCCCTCGATTCCATCCCCGAAGAGGTCTACCCCTTCTTCGAGTTTCCGCTCGCCGGCGACATCCGCGGCTTCATCGCCGCACTCTCCGGCAGCGACGCCGCCGCCAAGATCCGCACCGGCGGCGTCTCCCCCGACGCCTTCCCCTCGTGCCACGCCATCGCCGCCTTTCTCATCGCCGCCTCCCAGGCCGACGTCCCCTTCAAGGCCACCGCCGGCCTGCACCACCCCATCCGCTCCGAGCACCCGCTCACGTACGAGCCCAACTGCCCGCGCGGCGTCATGCACGGCTTCCTCAACCTCTTCCTCGCCGCCTGCCTCGTCCGCTCCGCTCAGCCCACGCCGACGGCCGACTCGATCGCCAACCTCCTCGCCGAGCAGTCTGCTTCCGCGTTCCGTGTCTCGGGCGATTCGATCCAGTGGATCAACGGGAGCGCGGGCGGTGGCGGGGGGGCGCGAGCGGTGTTGAGCGTGACTGCCGACCAGATCCGCGACACACGCGAAACCTTCGCCACCTCCTTCGGCTCGTGCTCCTTCGATGAGCCGGTGGAAGACCTCAGGGCCATCAAGTGGCTCTGAACATCCGTGCGTTCACAACACACGCCGGACATTCTCGAGCAACAGAAAGATACGTCGATATGGACTCAAGCGCCGTCCCGGCTCGAATGTAAAGAAAGAGAGAGAGCGGTGGTGAAATGATCGCCGGTCTACTCGCATCCGCGCTTGCAACCTTCCATGTACCGCCCATCCTGGTTCAATCGTCGAATCGTGGACTGAATGTCCGTTCCGAGGTGGCGCTCATCGGGTGGACCGCCGCGCCGTTCCGCGTCGATACCGCCGGGATTAATTCCGATCCCCAGAACTGGTACTGGATGACCCCCGATTTTCTTCAAGCCGTGCAGGACGACGGCTCCGCTTGCCCCTTTGACGAGGGTTGGTCCTGGCGCGCGTCCCTCAGCAACGACGACTTTTCCTATGTATCCGCGCCGCGGGGGCGAATCCTTCACTGGGCGGCTGTATCGCTCGATAATCGCACCGCCGCGGGGTCTTGGGCGGGCCCGGCCGACTGGTCGCTCGACGGCGTGCTCAATACGAGCGATTTCTTTGAGTTCTTGACGGACTTCTACGCCTCTCGCGCCGATTTCACGCTCGACGGCGTGACGGACTCGCAGGACTTCTTTGACTTCGTCAACTGGTTTCTTGGTCCCGATTGACGACGGCTTCCAAAAACGCCCGTGGCACTCTTGAAAGAGTGCCACGCGTGTCTGAAGCGGCCCACAAGGGGTTGCCTCAGAGTTTTTCCGGGAAGTTGTTGCGTTTTCTGCTCACTTTCGTGATGTGAAATCGCGTTTCCCAGAGTGTTGTTCCCCTCCCCGTCCATCTGTTTGCACCGTCACGCCCATTGATCGCGCGCGCACGTGAAGCGTGTATTGACTTGCCGTGAATCAATGTTCACGCCAGCGGCTTCTGCGCGACCTGGAAGGTGCTGGTATCCAGCGTGGTGTAATCCAGAGCCGCATCGCGGTCCTGGGCGGATTGCATGCGGGTTTCGAGCCGATCGATGGCGCGTTCCTTGTGCCAGGGCCACCGGAAGGCGAACATCGAGCCGCCGCCGAAGAGTTTGCCGACGGTCAGCACCAGCGCGCGCAACTTGACGTAGTGCCGGGTATAGGACTGATGCCAGCGCGGGAAGTTGGGCAGGACTTCCACCGGGTCAAGGCCGTTTTCACGCAGCATGGCGGCGAGAGACTGGCGCGTGTAGTGCCGGAAGTGTCCCATGAGTTTGAGGTAGGAAGGCCAGTAAAAGGTGTAGGGGACGGCGACGATGAGGACGCCGCCGGGCCTCAGGACCCGGGCGATGTCGCGGACGCCGCGCGCGTCGTCTTCGATGTGCTCGAGCACTTCCAGGCAGAGCACAGCGTCCATGGAGTTGTCGGGGAAGGGGATCTCGTAGATCGAGCCTTGTTTGACGTCGGCACGGTCGCCGAGGCGTCGTTTGGTGAACTCGACATTGGACTTGGCGAAATCGAACCCGAAGAGTTTGTACTGATCGGGGATGTCGGCGAGGACTTCGCCCAGGCCGCAGCCGGCATCAAGGATGGATGCACCCGGGGGCAGGCGCCGGTTCAGGCATTCCAGGATCGTCTTGCGACGCCGGGCCATGCGCGGGTCGTTGAAACTGAGTTCCTGATCCTTCTTGGCGAAAAACTCTTCGTAGAACTTGTCGTAATCGTCGGGATTCGTGGATTCGAGGCGGGTGCGCCGCGCCTTGGCGACTTTCAGGATGCCCAGGGCGATCCAGTCGTAGAGAGTGGGCCGGCGGCGTGCGCTGGTCGTGGGTTGCATGGCGTTAGAATAGGCGTTATCGGTTTCTTTCCGGGGGCACTTCACTCGCGCGCAGCGCGATTACCGCGCTCGGAAGGTCGCGGCGGCGTCACGCAGGGTCTGCTGCGCCTGCGCCTCGACCGGCGCGAGCCCGAGGATCGTGTGGGTTCCGTCCGCCGCGTAGAGTTTCACGCACACGACGTGCAGCCTGGCGTTGGTCTGCGAATGGAACGCGATCGCGGTGGTTTCAAAGCCCGGGAGGCCGTCGCCGGTGACGGGGGAGGTCTGGAAGTTGGCGGCGTTCTTGACTTCGGGCAGGTCCTGGATGAAGACCCGGGGTGCGATTTCGCGCACCGCGGCGCGGTCATCGAAGACCTTGCTCGATCGGGTCAGCACGAGTTTGAGCGAAGGGGACGGGTTGGTCCCGGTAGGGTCCGGCGCGACATACAGCAGCGTTTTTCCGGTATCGCTGGCGAGTTGGAAGGGCGCGGCCGGGGAGAGGGATTGGCGCAGCCCCTCGGTGGCTCGTGACAGGGCGGCGGGCGCGCCGGCCGAGCCCGGGCCGCACCCGATGAGCGAACCCGCCAGGGCGACCGGAACCAGCAGGAGCAACAGAACTCGTCGCATGGGCAGAATCCGGAAGGGAGGAGCGGGTCTGATGAAACCGCGCCGATCGTATCGAGTAGGATGTGGGAGTGGAGTGGATTGGTTCGCGGGCGAGCGGCGGAATGAGGAGGCATCATGCAGGGAGTCGCGCTGCCGTTTCTGATTGGTTGGGCGTTGCTGGGCGCGCCGGAGATGCCACGCGGCGACGGGATCGGGGCGGCACCGCAGCCGGAGCGGCGCGGGCAGCCGGATCTGCCCAAGATCGACAGCGCGCGGATCGAATCATCGATCACGAAGGGCGTGCAGTTGCTTCTGGCGATGCAGGAAGCCGACGACACCGCGGCGGTGAAGGCGCTGCCGGAGGAACCGGGGCAGGCGGACGGGAAGAACCAGTGGCCGTACGAGGGGGTGTACCGGGTGAATCGTCAGATCCCGGTCGGCTACCGGGTCGGGGGCACGGGGATCGCGATCCTGGCGCTGGCGCAGGCGCCGGGGTACGCGGAGGATGCGGCCCGGAAGGAAGCGGTGCGCCGCGGCGTTTCATTCATCATCGCGTCCACGAAGCACGAGTTGATGAACCCGGACTACGACAGCACGTACGACGTGCGGGGGTGGGGGTACACGTATGGGCTGGCCGCGTTGCTGAAACTGCGCTCGATGAACGCGCTGCCGAACGATCTTGGGCAAGCGGCCTTGGACGCGGTGGAATCCAAGAGCGACGCGGAGGCGATCGACAAGACGATCATCTGGTGCATCGACTGCATCCAGCGGACGGAGATACCGCAGGTCGGGGGGTGGAACTACTCGCGTCCGGGCGGGAAATCGGGCGTGAGCCCGATGTCGCCGTTCATGACGGGGCCGACGCTCCAGGCGCTGTTCCAGGCCAAGTCGATGGGGTTCGAGGTGAAGACGGAGGTGGTGGACCGAGCGATCGCGGCGCTGCTGCGGGCGCGGACGCCGACGGGTTCGTATACGTACGCGGGGGACGCGCGAGAGAATCCGGAGCCGGTGCCGGGCGCGGTGGGGCGGATGCTCGTGAGCGAGGTGACGCTGAGTTTGTGCGGGAAGTCGGACATGCAGCGGGTGCGTGCGGCGATCGACGCGTTCTTTGTGCACTGGGAATGGCTGGATCGGCGGCGAGCGCAGAACGGGACGCACATCCCGCCGTACCAGATCGCGCCGTATTACTTTTATTATGCGCATTACTACGCGGCGCAGGCGATCGAGATGTTGCCGCGGCGGGACCGGGAGGAATACCGGCGTCGGCTGTCGGAACTGTTGTGGAAGAACCAACTCGGGGATGGGTCGTGGAACGACCGGGTGTTTCCGCGATCGGCGAACTACGGGACGGCGATGTCGATCATGGCGCTCATGATGCCGGAGACGCCCAAGCCGGCGGAGTGGAAGGGGGAGAAATGAGTTTGGTTGGTTGGTAGGAGTGTTGGAAGGCAGGCGGGGGCGCATGCCCAACGAGATGGGCAGGGATCAACAAACCTGAGCCGTTACGGCGTGCCTGCCATACCGAGCCCCGTGCCTTCGTCTTCGAACTGGACCTGAACCTCGACGTCGTGGCCGACGATGCCCTGGACGAGTTTGGCGACCTGCTCACGTGTCTGTTCGCGGACGGACTGAGCATCGGCGGGGAGCAGGCGCAGGTCCTGGGCGCGCTCGTAGAGGCGGAGGCGAGCCTGGCCGAGGTGTTTCTCGCCGGCCTGGGAGCGGAAGCGAAGCCAGCCGACGTGGATCTCGGACTGTTCGCTGGTGCCGATGACTTCGGTGGCGATGCGATGGGGCGGGGGGACGCGGAGGGTGCACTGGTTGAGGAGTGGGCTGAAGGAGATGGCGCCGTCGCTGATGGCGGAGAGGTCGGTGCCGTAGTGGAGCCGGACGGGTGCATCGACGATGGCGCTGGCGTCGCCGCGCCAGCTCGAGTCGCTGGACTGGGCGGAGACGCGGGTGGAGATCTGGACGGTGACGAGTTTCATGGCGCGGACGGACTCGGCGACGCGGGCGGTCTGGGTGAGACTGGCCGCGGGTCCGACGAGGAGCGGGTCGGCGACGCCCTTGAGCGAGCGGGCTTCCATGGATCGCATGTACGCGACGAGCGCGATGAAGACGAGGGCGGCGGCGACGGCGACGGAGAGGACGAGCCAGCGGCGCGCGGCACGCGGGTGAGTCGGTTCGGCGGGAGTTGTCGGCGAAGGGGTCATCGCGATGGAGGTTGTTGGGGAAAGCCGGCCCGGGTGTTCACGAATGGGTGCGTGGTAGTGCAGAGAGACAACATCGGCCACGACCTCACGGCAACTCCAGAAGGCGTGCGACGAGGTGGGCGCCGGCCGCGAGGCCCAGGACGACGGACCCGATCAGGCACGAGAAGGCGCCGATACCGACGAGGCAGGCAAGGCTGGGGCGAGCGATCCCGGCTTTGCGGGAGTCGCTTTCGATCATGCCCAGGAAGCCGATGAGAGAGACGACGATGATGGCGCACCAGGGCTGGAGGAGCATGAGGGCGACCATGAGCCCGGCGTCCTGGGGGAACCCGTGCAAGGCGAGGCCGAGGACGGCGACGAAGCCGACGCCGATGGGGACCGCGAGCCAGGGCAGGTGAAGCCACCAGGCGTGTGCGAGCCAGATGGCGACGAACGCGCCGCGTTGCCAGCGTCTGCACGCGAGGGAGCAGGCGAGCCCGCAGAGACCGGTGGCGGCGAGGAGGGTGAGCATGGCAACGGCGGCGAGGATGGAAGGGAAGGGGCCTTCGACGGCCAGGGCGATGAGACCGACCAGGAGCGTCACGGCGAGGGAGCGACCGATGAAGGAGGATTCGAGCCGGGGGCGCCTGGCTTGCCAGGCGGCGAGGCGGGCGTGGGCGGAACGTTCGGCTTCGCCGAACTCGGAGCCGCATTCAGGGCACTTGCCGTTGGGGAGTCCGGTGAGGTCATAGAGACACGCCCCGCACCGCATGGGAGCGGCGAGGGTGAAGTCCTGGGGCGGTTGAGGTTCGACGCGGAGTTGCGTCATCGGTAATGGTACCGATGAGCGGCGATCGGGGTTCGTGCCGACCGGCTAAAGGGGCGGGCGACCGGCGGGCGGGCGCGGCGGAATTCGGCGGGGAGTCGAGATCGGGGCAGATACTCTCGGGTATGTCACGTGAACATCAACACGGCGCGGGGGCGGCGCGGGGGACGGAGCCGCGCCGGGCGAACCGGCTGTCGCGCGAGAGCAGCCCGTACCTGCTTCAGCACGCGGGGAATCCGGTGGACTGGTATGCGTGGGGGGAGGAGGCGTTCGCGGAGGCGAGGCGGCGGGACGTGCCGATCTTTCTGTCGATCGGGTATTCGACGTGCTATTGGTGCCACGTGATGGAGAGGGAGTCGTTCGAGGACGAGGCGATCGCATCGAAGATGAACGAGATGTTCGTGTGTGTGAAGGTGGATCGGGAAGAGAGGCCGGATGTCGATGACCTGTACATGACGGCGGTGCAGGTGATGACGGGATCGGGGGGGTGGCCGATGAGCGTGTTCCTGGAGCCCGGGTCGCTTCGGCCGTTCTGGTGCGGGACGTATTTCCCGCCGGAATCAAAGTATGGGAGGCCGGGGCTGGTGCAGATTCTGAACGGGATCTCGGAGGCGTGGCGGACGCAGCGGTCTGGGGTGATGGAGCAGGCCGAACAGCTCGCGGCGGCCGTGAGCGAGCAACTGGCTTCGCACGAGGAGCCGGCGGGGCTGGATGAGCAGGAGGTCGCGGCGGCGGCGGGGGCGCTGCTGAGGACGCATGACCGGGTGCACGGCGGGTTCGGGTCGGCGCCGAAGTTTCCGCAGACGTGTTACCTGGAATTTCTTTTGGAGTTTCGGGCGTATGCGGGCGATGAAGACACGACGAGGGCGATCGACTCGGCGCTGCGGCTGACGCTGGATCGCATGGCGCTGGGGGGGGTGTTTGATCAAGTCGGTGGTGGGTTTCATCGCTACAGCACGGATGAGAAGTGGTTGGTGCCGCACTTCGAGAAGATGCTGTACGACCAGGGGCAACTGGCGGAGGTGTACGCGAAGGCGGCGGGGCTGTTTGGAGATCCGTTCCTGGCGGGGGTTGCGAAGCGCACGTGCGAGTTTGCGATGGGGGACCTGCGAGCGGCCGAGGCGGGGGACGGGACCGCCGCGTTCTACAGCGCGCTGGACGCGGAGGTGGATCACCGCGAGGGGCTGAACTATCTCTGGACCCCGGCGGAGTTTGAGGACGCGCTGGGGGCGGACGAGGCGGCGTGGGCGATGAAGGTACTTGGGGTGTCGGCGGATCCGCGCCAGGGGAACTTTCGCGATCCGCACCATCCAGGTGAGGAGCCGACGAACGTGCTGTCGCTCGGGGAGCGTCCGGCGGCGCTGGCGGCGAGACTGGGGGAGTCGGAGCCGGAGTTCCAGCGCCGGCTCGACCGGGTGCTCGCGGTTCTGCGCGAGCATCGATCGCGCCGGGATCAGCCGGGGCGGGACGAGAAGATCCTGGCGGCGTGGAACGGGCTGATGATCGCGGGGCTGGCGGCGACGAGCGCGGCGACCGAAGACGTGAAGTACCTGGAGGCCGCCGAGAGCGCCGCGAAGTTCGTGCTGAGGCACATGCGAGAGGTCGGGGGCGACGCGGGTCGGCCGGGCGGCGGCGGGCTGCTGCGGTCGTGCGTCCTCACGGGCTCCGGGGCTGTGCCCGTCGCCCGAGTTCCGGCGTTCCTAGACGATTATGCGTGCATGATTCACGGGTTGGTGTCGATCGTGACAGCGCGCCGGGGGAGCCAGCGCGCCGGGAATGAGCGCGAGTATTTCCTTGAGGAAGCACGGCGGCTGACGGCCGAGGCGGATGCCCGCTTCGGCGATCCGGCATCCGGCGGGTATTTCGATACGCTTGCGGGTCAGGCCGACCTGTTTGTGCGGGCACGCTCGAAGTACGACGGCGCGATCCCCAGCGCGGGGTCGATCATGCTCAACAACCTGCTGGATCTGCATGAGTTGACGGGAGAGGCGGCGTATGCCCAGCGAGCCGGGAGGTGCCTGGCGTCGATGAGCGCGTTCGTTGCGAACTCGCCGGTGGGGGGAATCAACTCGACCCGGGCGCTGCTGCGGATCCTGGCGTCCGGGCCGGCGGTGCGATCGGCGGCGCTTTCGCTGCTGCCCGCGCCCGACTCGGCGGGGCAAGCGTCGGCGGCCTCGGAGGCCTCCCACCCGGTCGCGATCTATTCGGCGGTCGATACGGTGGTGGTGGGGGAGCGTGAGCCCGCGGGGATCGTGCTGAAGGTGAAGATCGACGCGGGGTATCACGTGAACGCCGCCGAACCGGGCGATGAGTCGCTCATCGGGTTTCGCGTGGCGGTCGTGAACGGGTCGGGCGTGGTGGCGTTCGCCGATTATCCGAGCGGGACAGAGTATCGTCCGGCGTGGAACTTGAAGGAGGGCGGCGCGGGTGGGGTGGCGCTTCGGGTGTACACGGGCGAGGTATCGATCCCGGTGATTCTTGAGCGCCGGGGAGAATGGAAGGGCAAGCCGCTGCTGGCGGTAACGTACCAGGCGTGCCGTGATGACGCGTGTCTGGCGCCGGCGACGGTGGAACTTGACGTGGCGATAGACCGGGGGTGAGGCGCGTGAGGTGGCGCGGCTGTAGGATGTCGCGTGCCGGAGTTGCCGGACATCGCGGTGTACATCGATGCGCTGGCGCCGCGGGTGATCGGGCGCACGCTGGTGTCGGCGCGGATCAGGACGCCGTCGCTGCTGAGGACGTTCGAGCCGCCGCTGGAATCGGTGATCGGCGCGCGCGTGCGGACGATCGAGCGCGTGGGGAAGCGGATCGCGCTGGGGTTTGAGCGGGATCGGTTCCTGGTGATTCACCTGATGATCGCGGGTCGGCTGCTGTGGAAGCCGCTGGGCGTCAAACCGAAGGGGAAGATCGATTCCGCGTGGCTGGCGTTCGAGTCGCGCGGGGCGCTGGATGGCGCGAACGTCGCGTCCGACGTCGCGGAGGGGACGCTGCTGCTGACGGAGGCGGGGACCAGAAAACGGGCATCGCTGCACGTGCTGGAGGGTCGCGATGCGCTTCGCGGGATCGATCCCGGCGGGATCGATCCGCTGGGGTGCACGGTGCGGGCGTTCTCCGCGGCGCTCACGCGAGAGAGCCGGACGCTCAAGCGAATCCTGACAAGCCCCGCGCTGTTCAGCGGGATCGGCAACGCGTATTCGGACGAGATTCTGCACGCCGCGCGTCTGAGCCCCATCAAGAAGTCGTCGTCGCTCACGCCCGATGAAATCGGCCGGTTGTTCGAGGCAACCCGGTCAACGCTGGACCTGTGGACGCAGCGGCTGCGTCGGGAGTTCGGGCTGGAGCGGGGCGGGCCGGGTCGCTTCCCGCGCGCGGGGGAGATCACGGCGTTCCGCCCGGACTTCGCGGTGCACGGCCGGTTCGGCAAGCCGTGCCCGGCGTGCGGCTCGACGGTGCAGCGCATCATCCGGGCCGACAGCGAGATCAACTACTGCGCGACGTGCCAGAACCATGGGAAACTGCTGGCGGATCGTTCGCTGTCGAGGCTGCTCAAGGATGACTGGCCGGAGACGATCGAGGAATGGGAACTCGGCGAGGGGTTCGGCGCGGGGCGATGAGGGCGGCCATGCGGCCCGTGACGCCGCGATCGCGGCGATGCGAGAAGAACTCCCGCGCATCTCGGAACGTGCAGCGGTCGGTGGAGTCGATGTGGTCGGGGGCGATGCCGTGACGCACCAGTTGCAGCCGGACGGCTTCGTGAAGGTCGATGTGCGGCCTCTGGAGACATCGCGGCGCTTGGCGGGTCGCAGACGGCGCGGCGTGGTCGGGCGCGGCGGGGCGGGTGATGCGTGCGGCGAACTCGGCGCCGAACGCGGTGATGAACTCACGCACGACTTCGTCGCCGACTTCAAACGCATCGAGGCGGATCCCGGGTCCGATCGCGGCGATGAGCGTCGGGGTCGGGCCCAGAGCGGCGCTCTCGTCGAGCAGTTGGCGCATGGTCAGAACGGTCGCGCCGACGACGTCACTCACGACGCCGCGCCATCCGGCGTGGACCGCGGCGACGACGGCGCCGTCGCCGCTGGAGAGCAGCACCGGGACGCAGTCCGCGACGCGCACGGAGATGACGGAGTCGGGGTCGTCCGAGACAAGCGCATCGGCCTTGGCGTGAGGGTCGTGCACGGTTCCCGGGCGGACGAGCGCCACGGCGTTTGCGTGTACCTGGTGCACGCGGGCGTGCCGCGGCCGGTCGTGCAGGCCGGCGGCGCTGAAGAGCCGGGCGTGGTTGTTCGCGAGATTCTGGGCGGGGTCCTGGATGTCGCATCCATTGGGGTTGCCGAGATTCATCGTGTCGAACGGCGATCGGCTCACGCCGCCGAGGCGCGTGCTGAAGGCATGCGGCACGCCGATGGATTCGAGCAGGGGCGAGGCGTAGAAGACGACCGGGTTCTCGGGGCGTGAGGGATCGGGGATGACGCGTCGCTGGAGCATTGAACAAGGTTAGTGCGGCGGGGAACACGGGGGACAGCCGCGGGCATTGGGCGCCTTGTATCATCCACGGCCATGTCGAAGACTCCTGCCGATCGCGTCGCCCAGCTTCGTGACACGCTCGAACGCGCCAACCGGGCGTACTACGTGGACGCCGCGCCGATCATGTCGGATGCTGAGTTCGATCGGCTTCTGAAGGAACTGGGGGAGATCGAGGCGTCGCACCCGGAACTGGACGACCCGGCGAGCCCGACGAAGCGCGTGGGAGGGGAGCCGATCGAGGGATTCAAGACGGTGGCGCACGCGGTGCCGATGCTGAGCATCGACAACACGTATTCGGCGTCGGAAGTGGGCGAGTGGTGGGAGCGAGTGCGGCGCGGGATCGCCGATGCAGCGACGGGCGCGGGCGGGGCGCGGTCCAAGGGGGGCCGCTCGCCGATGAACCTGTTCGGGGAAGCGAGAGAGGGATCCTCGGCGGGGGAGGGGGGAAAGGCGCTGCGGTGTTGCTGCGATCCGAAGATCGACGGTGTCGCGATCAGCCTGCGGTACGAGCATGGGACGCTGGTCGGGGCGGTGACGCGCGGCGACGGAGTGCGCGGCGACGACGTGACCCACGCCGTGCGGACGATCCGCGCGGTCCCGCTGCGGCTGGGCGAGGGAGCGGCGTCCAAGGGCGTGAAGACGGACGCTGGGAGTCGTGCCGGGGGGGAGGGGGTTTTGATACCTGAGGTGCTGGAGATCCGCGGGGAGATCTACTTTCCGCTTGGGGAGTTTGAGCGAGTGAATCGAGAGCGAGAGGAGGCCGACGAGGAGCCGTTCATGAACCCGCGCAACGCCGCGGCGGGGACGCTGAAGAACCTGGATCCGCGGATAGCGGCGTCGCGGAAACTGGGGTTCGTGGCGCACGGTCGTGGGGAGGTGAGTTCGGAGACGTTTGCGCGGTCGCACTCGGAGTTTCTGGCGCAGGTGCGGCGTCTGGGCGTGCCGACACCGACGAAGGCGGTGGTGGTTGATTCGCTTGACGCCGTGCTTCGGGTGATCGACGAGTTCGACCGGGAGCGGCATTCGATGGCGTATGCGACCGACGGGATGGTGGTGCGGGTGGATGACTTTGCGCTGCAGGGGGCGCTGGGGTTCACGTCGAAGAGTCCGCGATGGGTGATCGCGTACAAGTATCCGGCGGAGCGGAAGAAGACCAGGCTGCTGCGGGTGGCGCATCAAGTGGGGAAGACGGGGAAGATCACGCCGCGGGCGACGATGGAGCCGGTGCTGCTGGCGGGGACGACGGTGCAGAATGCGACGCTGCACAACTACGGGAGGATCCGGGACGCCGCGAGCGAGGACCCGGATACGCGGACCGACATCCGGATCGGGGACACGATCCTGGTGGAGAAGGCCGGGGAGATCATCCCGTACGTCGCGGGGGTGGTGCTGGCGGAGCGTCCGCGCGGCGCGCGGGCGATCGAGCCGCCGGCGGCGTGTCCGGAGTGCGGCGGACCAGTGGAGATCGAGCCGCCCGAGGCGCGGGAGGATCCGGCGCTGGAGACCCAGCGTCGGTGCATCAACCCGCAGTGCCCGGCGCAGATCCGGGAAAAGTTGATCTGGTTCGCGGGGCGCAAGCAGATGGACATCGACGGACTTGGAGAAAAGACGATCGACCAGATTCGCGCGACGGCGGGGGACGGGCCGCGGGCGATCCCGCTCAACACGTTCGGCGACATCTTCAGGCTCGTGAAGTACCGCGACCGGCTGATCGAACTGGATCGAATGGGCGAGAAAAAAGTCGATAACCTGCTGGCGGGGATCGAGGGGGCAAAGTCGCGCGGGCTCGCGAAACTCCTGGCGGGCATGGGCATCCGCTACGTCGGCGATTCGACGGCCAGGCTCCTGGCGCGGCAGTTCCCGGACATCGACGCGCTGCTGGCCGCATCCGAGCCCGAGTTGCGGCCCAAAGCGATGACCCGGGAGGAAGCGGCGAAGTATGGCGTCGCGGCGGACCCGAAGGAGAGGCCGAGCACGGAACTGGGCGTCACGACCGCGCCGGTGGTGCACGCGTTCCTGCATTCGCCCGCGGCTCGGGCCATGTTTCGGGAACTTCGCGAGTTGGGCGTCGATCTTGCGTCGAAAGAGTACACGAAGCCCGGGGGAGCGGGGTCGCCCAAGCGCGCGGCGGCGGACAATGTGTTTTCCGGCAAGACCGTGGTGATCACGGGGACGCTGGAGCGCTACGAGCGAGAGGCGCTCAAGGAGATTCTCGAAAGCCTTGGCGCGAAGGTGAGCGGGTCGGTATCGAGCAAGACCGGGCTGTTGATTGTCGGGGCGGAGGCGGGCTCGAAACTGGAAAAGGCCCGCGAACTGGGCGTGCGGATCATGGAAGAAAGCGAACTGCTCCGTGAACTTTCGCGCGCGGGTGTGACAACGCCCGAGGCGTAGTCACTGGAGTTGATATGGATCGTCGGCGCCGCTGGAGTCGGCCGGCGCTTCGGGCGTCGCGGCGAACTGCACCGCGACCGCGCTGCCGGCAAGGAGCGCCGCGATGGCGCCGCCGACCAGCAGGCGTTTCCACATGTCTGCCGCGCTGAGGAAGAGACAGAGCGTGAGGCCCGCGACGAGCGGCGCGGCGGCGATGAGCAGCATGGGGATCAGCGGCTCGGGGTCATCGCCGAAATAGAACCCGGCGAGTCCCATGGTCGCCAGTGCCGCGACGACGGCGGTATTGCCACCACGGGCCAGCGAGAAGCCGGGGATGAGCGCCGCCGCGACGAGCGCCGCGCCGATGGCCGCGACCACCCCGCCGCAGAGCTGCGAGATGTAGGCGTTTCCAGAATCGAGGATGACCAGCGGGAGGGCATTCGCGGCGATGAACGCAACCGCTACGGGCGCGGGATCCCGAGATGGGGCGGCGCGGGCGGTATCGATGATCCGGCGCCGGCGGGAGGCGAGTTCGAGCGCGGCGATCATCACGATCGCGACGAGCACGAAAACGGCGATCCAGGCGGCGGCGGTGGCCGCCGACTTCCAATGCCCCGCCATGCGGTAGGAGAGGAACATCCAGAACGTGGCGGCGCAGGTTGGGGCCGACAGCAGGAGCGTGGCGCCGAGCGAGAGCCGCGAGTTCAGCGCCAGGCTGCCGTCGCATGACGGCGCGGGCCTGATCAGGGCGGCGCGTCGGCGGCTGGCTAGCAGGTGCGAGACCAGACCGATGAGAGAGCCGGCGATTCCGGCGACGATCGTCGTGTGCAGGATGCGGTCGCCGGCGTTCTTGGGCCAGTGCAGCAACCGGGGCCAGCCGCCATGGGCGAGTACCTCGGCGGGGAGGATGGACAGCGCGAGCAGGATGGGGAAGACGGATGGTGGAATCTTGAATCGGCCGCCGGCGCGGAAGACCAGGCAGGTGACGAGCAGCGCGACCGCGCAGAGCGCCCCGGGGAGCACGCCGCCGATGAGGATGAACTTGAGAACCATGCCCGCACGATAGGGTTCGTGCTCGCGCGGGGGACTTCATTGGACTTGGTGTGGGGCGAGCGAGAGCCGGAAAGGCCCGGGGCTAGATCGGGCGGGGGAGCGGCGTCCCCGGGTCGCCTTCGGTCATGGCCCGTCCGCGGTCGCGGGGCTCGGGGCGCACTCGCAGCATGCCCTCGCCCGCCGGCGCTTCGACGTCGTCTCCGATGGCGCGGAAGAGCGCGCCGACGGCCTTGGGCTGGCGGGGCGCGACCCCGCGCTCGGTGATCATGGTCAGTTCCTTGTCGATCGCCTGGTCGAGTTCGCTGACGGCGGTGACGATGACGCCGGCGCGAACGCCGGCCCGGAAGGTCGCGACGATCCCGACGGCGCATCCCAGCGCCAGCGCCGGCAGGAGCACGAATCCGGCCATCAGCCGCAGCCCACCGGCCTGCTGCTGGGTGACGTGTTCGCTGGCCGATACGACTTCGGAGTACGAGGTGAACACGCCGGGGATCTCGATCGCGCCGGCGATGTCCTGCCACGGGACGCAGAACAGGAGCATCGCCGCGCTCCACACGCAGGCGGCGACGGTCTTCTCGATCCCGGGGACGGCTCCTCCCGCGGCGATGACGGTCCCCAGCGTCGCGAGGAACGCGAGCATGATCGCGCCGACGAGTCCGGCGGCGGAGGCGAACTCCGACGCGTGACGCAGGTTGATGTCCGCCCTGCTCAGAACGCGGTTCGGATCGACGCTCGAATCGGATGATTCCGTTTCATGGATGACCCGCCCATTCTCGATGCGCGTCCTGGCCGGGGTGTCGCTGGAATGAACGACGGCGAGTTGAGACTTGGGCCGGGGCCCGGGCTCCACGGTCGTGTAACGAACGTCGGTGAAATGGACGAACCCGAAGACCATCAGTTTCGTGATGGCGCACATCGCGACGACGGCGCCGACGAAGGTCACCCAGCCTCGAAGCCGGTGCAGCGCGGGAGAAACGTGCGGCGTGCCTTTCATCTCAGCGGACTCCTGCGGTCTGATAATCGGACGAACGACCGGCGCTCAAGCCGGCCGGTCGCGTTGCATGACCAGAGCATCGGATAGTCGTTCGGTGTCCCCCACGCGCCGGGCGCGGCCCCCGGGGGAGACAGCCCAGCCGGGACGCACAACTGCACCAATCCGCACGATCGAGTCTGAACGGTCGGCCGATAACGAGCCGGGTCAGGAGGTCCCGGCGAGCCGGCGCACGGTCATGTCGAACGTGCGCACCATGTTGGCGTGGATGCCGTAGACGATGGCGAGCCAGATGCCGGCGGCGATGAGCGAGCCGACGAGCAGCCCGACGCGTACCGCCGCGAGCCCGCTGTTGGAGTAGGTTCTGTCCACGGCGTGCTCGGGGAAGACGACGCCGTAGACCGCGGTGGCCGGTGTCGCGGTGACGAGGGAGGCGCCGACCAGGGGGAGCTCGGAGCCCGCCTTGTACGCGCACGCGCCGACGACACCCGCGACAACGAGCAGGATGCCGACGGTGGAAATGACCGATCCGATGGCGCCCTTGCTTTTGAGCGACCAGTGCATCCCGACCATGACGCAGAACGCGATGAAGGGGACGGTGACGATGGCGGCGACCAGGGCGCTCTCGGGGAGAACGACGGGGACGGACGAGGGCAGCCCGCCGGACGTGACACCCGAGCCGAAGGCGGAGTTGGGGTACCGAGGCGCGGAGATGGAGACGCCACCCTCGTGGGAGAGGATCCCGCCCTCGACGGCGAGGGTGTAGAGGCCGGCGAGCAGGAGCGTGCCCAGGGGGACGGCCAGCAGGGGGAGGAGGTAGGCGATCATGCCGCGGAGTTTGCCGGTGAGGTACGAGCCCGCGGTGAGCGGGGTCGTGAGGAGCAGGTCCAGGGTTCCGTCTTCGCGTTCGCGTGCGACGGCAGTGGCGGACATGTTCAAGGCCACCAGGGTGATGACCCCGAGTTCGCCCAGGACGGTGGCCATAAGCGCGGTGCGGAAGGTGTCGTTGTCGAGCCCCTGGCCGTGGTAAGAGGCGACGAGCCCGATTCCGAAGAGCGCTCCAAGGGCGATGAAGGACCACCGTGCGACCATGCGGCCCAGGGTGGCGTTTCGGGCGGCGGCTTCGCGCCAGGCGATCGGGTTATGCCAGACGGCCTTGGGGGCGCGGTGCTCGGCCCCGCGGGCGCCGAGCCCGAAGATCTTGCGGTACCAAGGCACGCCCCCGCGACCCCCCGCGCCGCCCAGGCCGGCGATCCCCCCAAGCCGGACGGTGATGGTCGAAGCGGCCATCAGGACCACGCTGATCACGGAACTGACGATGCACCAGGCCTTGACCGGGCTCTGGAGAAAGAGCGAGTCGATCCCGCCCATGAATCCGGGAACGGACTTGTAGTTGGTCGGCTCCAGGAGCGCGTTGAGCGCGAGGAAGGGATTGATGCCCGTCATCCAGGTCACGGTGCCGCCGTTGCTCTGGCGGAGCACGCGGTCGATGGCGAAGGTGATCGCGAGGTATGAGACGACGCCGACGTAAAACGCGAAGACCGCGCGCTTGCCGACGAGCCGGCTGACCGAGAGGGCGATGGCGAGCGATCCGACGAGCAGGGCCGCGCACGCCGCGATCAGGTAGGACATGAGGATCGAAGACCCCGGCACCCCGCCGAAGAGTTGCGTGAGCGCGAAGAGCGGGAGACTGGAAAACAGGAGGGCCAGGATGAAGAAGAGGCGTCCGAACAGGTTGCCCAGGACGATTTCCGCCGCGGACATGGGCGTGGTCAGCAGGATGTCCCAGGTCTTGGGGTTGGCTTCCTGGGCGATGGCGCCGGCCATGAACACGGGCGCCAGCAGGCAGATAATCGCGATCTGGAGGTAGGCGACGAGCGTGAACGAACTGGCCCCAGCGGCCGCGAGTTGGCGCTGCGAGAGTTCGCCCTGGACATTGATCAGCAGGATCCACAGCAGCGTGGCGATGAGGATGCCCAGGTACAGACTCCGGATGTAAAAATGCCGCTGCCGGCGAGATCCGCCCTGCACGAGGCGTACCGCGATCGGATTGATGGGGCCGAGCCGGAGCAGTGACCTCAGGAATACGGGCATATGGCGTATGGTACCGGCGGGGAAGACCGCGGTTGGCGCGGGTGGGACCATGCTATTTTCATCTGAGCCGCCCGGCGCGAGCCGGCGGGGAGCGCGTGCGTGGTCTCAAGCCCCCGGGCATCATTCGATCGCGGGCCGCCGAGCGCTCCCACCGACCGCTTGCGCGGTCCGGCGCAGAAAAACAGATGATCACACCTGTTGGCGCGGGGAGTGAAGGTGACTCGGCCGCCTATGGGGTTCCGGGGGCGCGCGCGGTCTGGTCGGCCAGGTCCGGGGCCCAATCGGCCCACCCCTTGGGCGGCTCCGGGAGGAGCGAGAACGCCTGGCCCGGCTGAACCCGGGCGCCGGCTTTCGTGGGCGTTGCGAACGCGATCCCGCCCGTGATCACCGACTCCAGCGACCCGCCCCGCAGGCTCAGGCCCGTGGTGAACCCGAAGTCCACGCCGATGCCGCCGGCGTTCCAGAACTCCGAGTTCGTCCGGACCAGCCCCGCGTAGTCTTTCTCGATCCGAAGCGAGATCTCCACCGCCTTGGCATCGGCGGCAATCGCACAGTCGGTCACCACCCCGACCTTGACATCTCGAAAAAAGACGGGCGAACCCACGGCGACCGCGCCAAGCCGGGGCGAGCGCACCAACACGTGCAACTGCCCGGTGTTTTCGCCCCGCTTCTTGAGCGCGCCGGAGAGAGCCGTCGGCGGGCGCTCCATCCCCACGAAGTCCGACCGGAGCACGCTGCTGGGGGGGCCGGGCTCGACCTGCACGTACCGTGGGCCGACAAGCGTTTCCAGCCCGGAGACGCGCGTCAGGCTCACTTCCGGACGCACCACCCAGAACATGCTGCCGTCCACCGCGAGATTGCCCGCATCGCGCCGCAGGTCGGCGGTGACGACGACGCTGTTCAGGTCGCCGGCGAACGTGACGGATGTGACGCGGCCCGCCTGCACGCCGCGGTACATCACCGGGTCGTTGACTTCGATGCCGTTGCCGTCGTCGAACCGGATCCGGATCGTGCGTCCGCGCTCGGCTCTGGCTTGAACGATGAGCACGGCCGCGAGTATGACGCACGCCAGGGGCACCAGCCAGATCCAGCCGGGGGCGCGGCGGGAGCCGGGGACGATCACCGCGGCGGGCAGAGACGACAGGCCCGCGCCGTGGTCGTCGGTCGTGTGGGGTTCATCGCGCGTGTCGTCCATGCCTGGGTATTGTTGACACCATGCGCCGGGAGCGAGTTGCCGGTCAGGCGCGCAGGTATTTCCGCGCGCGAGAGTGCGTATCGGACGCATCGATCTCTTCGCCGTCGGTTCGGAATCGCCGGATCTTTCGCTCGCGGCAGAGTTTCGCAAGCACCTGGTTCAGGGTCGATTTCATTGAACGCGGCGAAGCACGGCTGGTGTACCCGACGTCTACGAGGGCGTGCGCGATCTCGTCAGTCGAGAGCGGCCGCTTGTACTGTTCGAGTGACCAGATCTTGAGCATGGCCTCGGCGATGCTCAGCCGGGAGCCGTTGCCCAGCCCCTCGCCGGCGTCCAGATCGACGTCGGTCCCGCCATGTTCCGCCGAGAGTTTGGGCTCGGGCCACTCGTCGGAGCCGGGGGCGCCCGGACCAGCCGGCGCGGGAGGGGGCTGCTTGGCGAGCATGCCGTTGAATGATTCGAGCCGGCGCCGCTGCTCCAACAGGAGTTCGCGCGCGTACTTCCGGATCCGTTCGATCTCGGCGTTAACGTCGTCGGCGACCGATTTGTACACTTTTCTCGCCGCTCGCTCGCGGACCCGCTGTTCTTCGATCGCGCTGGTGACTTTTTCAAGCAGTCCGGCGATTTCGACGAGCGACAACTGGGAGACCGGCTTGTCGGTCGTCGCGGCAGAAGCATCCAAGGTTGGCGTGTCGCGATTCGAGTCCATCACACATACACAGCAGAGTGGGCGCCGGCGCCATAGCCGACTGATGTGGGAAACACCACATTCCCGCACGCTTTCGGGCGTGCGGCGCGTACATAGCGCACTCTCTCTCCATGCATCGGTGACCCGGAACCCGGTCCGCGGTCTCCCTCACCGGCTATCTTATACCCCCGGGCGCCCGTTCTCTATCTTCTCTTTTGGTCGGAAGGCGTTTCTTTTTGCGGGGCCGCGGCCGGAAGGGCCAGTCGGAGTGATAACGATTGGTGGGGCGGGCATCCCGTCGATGTTTCTTACGTATAGACTGCGAGATTCTCTCCTCTCTGGCGTTCGCCGTTTCAGGATCGAAGGAGAACAGAACATGAATGCATCGCCACGTTATTCGCATGAACTTCAACCGTGGCGGGCGATGCGCCGCCGGCGCCCCATCGGATTCACCCTGATTGAAACGATGGCCGTCCTGGCGATCCTGGGCGTGCTCGTCGCGCTGGTGATCGGGCTCGCCAGCCGAGTGACTACGGGGGGGAAGTTCAACGCGACCAGGAACGCGATCGAGGCGCTCGATTCGATGGCGACCGAATACTCGACGCTCAAGAGCGGGCAGGTGCCGTCATGGGTTCGCACGAAGCGAACGCAGTCCAACACGGGCAACCCCGGCGACGCCAACCTGCCGGATCAAGTCGATTCGAACGCCGAGTACATATTCCCGATCGTTGACGGGCGGTACGAGGCCCGCCCGACGCCGCCCTCGCCGAGCGGCAATCCCGGGGGCGCGCGGTTCGACCGCGAACTGGACCCGGCGCAACCCACGGGCGCGCTGTTTCTGCTGGCCGCGTCGGATGCTCCGGAAGTGAAGCGAGCGATGGAGCGGCTGGATCCGAAGTTGATCCGGACGACGGATGTCTGGGCGTGGGGATGGCGTCTTGATCCGGTGACCGAACTCCCGACGGGCATGCCGGTGCTGCGCCGCCTGCGCGTGCCCGTCCCGACGGATGCGTTCGGCTACCCAATGCGGGTCGTGCATCCGGCCTTTCATGGGGGATGGGGCCGCTATTTCTACCAGGACGCTTCCGGGGCCTGGGTTCAGGACGGCGCGGATGCGCAGCACCCCGCGCGAAACGCCGTGCAGGTCGAACCGGCGTGGGAGCAACTCCCGGCGGGACCGTCGCGACCCACGTCGGCGATGTTCACCCGCTCGTATCGTCCGTTCAATCCCACGGTGCTCATGGGCGACTACGTCGGCGACTCCGACGAGGGGACGTGCGTCGGCAGCCGCGTCTACTTCTATTCTCCGGGCGCCGACGGCGACGCGGGGACGCGGTCCGACAATGTGTATACGACGCAGCCGACGTTCCCGGCCCAGACAGCCCGCTCGAACTGACCGGAGCGAGCCGCGCAATCATTTCCGCGACGACTCGAATCGACCCGGCCTCCCGACATACGCTTGAACGATGTCGGGTGACGGCTTTGCACAGCATGATCAGCACGCGGCGCCGCAGTCGGTCCAGGCCGACTCACCGCCCGAGTCGCGCACGCTCGACGACGTCATCGCGGCCCGATTGCCGAACCTCACCAAGCGCGAGCGGCGCCGGCTGGTGGCTCGCGGTGGCGTGACCATCAACGAGGCTCCCGCGACCGATGTGTCCGCCTTGCTCGCGCCCGGCGACGTGGTGTACCTCCCTCCGCCGGGTCCGAGCGATCCGCACGCGCCGGCGGCGACGCCGGCCGCCCCGGTCTCCCCCGACGCGGCCCAGATGCCCCCGGGTCAGCCGGTCGTCTCGCTCGAAGATCAGGACCATCATTCGCCGCAGGAGATGCAGGACCTGGCCCAGCAGGCCAAGGCGCGGGTGCGGCGCCAGGAGCGAGAAGCGCGGCGCGCGGGCCCGGGAGTATTCTCCGCCGCCGCGCACGCGCCCCGACTCGATTCGAGCGGCCACGACCCGCGATCCGGGCGAGATCGATTTCTTTCCGGGGGTGTGCGGATCGTGTTCGAAGACGCGGACGTGATCGTGGTCGACAAGCCCGCGGGCATGATCACCGCGGATCCCACGCGCGTCAACTCCGGCACGCTCTTTGATATCCTCAAGGAATACGTGGGTGGTCGTGGAGGGATCCGGCGCTCGCACGCCCGCGATGGGGGGCGTGACTACCGGCAACGGGTCTGGGTCATTCATCGGCTGGACAAGGAAGCCAGCGGGCTGCTGGTCTTCGCCAAGACGCCGCACGCCTTCGAGAGCCTCAAGGAAGAGTTCCGCGCCAAGCGGGCGCACCGCATATACGTGGCGGTCGCCGAGGGCGTCGTCGGGGAGGCGGGGCACACCGGCACGTGCCAGTCGTTCCTGCGCGAGGAGCCGTCCGGAAAGGTCATCAGCCTCGACCCATCCAAGTACCGCGGGCCGCCTCGGGATCTGATCAACGGGACGCCCGGCGATGAGCCCGCCAAGCTCGCCGTGACGCATTACCGGGTGATCGCGGCGCGGCCGGCCGGGCCGCACATGCGAGATATCGACGGCACATCGCTGCTGAACATCCGCCTGGAGACGGGCCGCAAGCACCAGATCCGGGCGCACATGGCGTCGCTCGGGCATCCGCTGGTGGGCGACTTCCGGTACAGCGCCGTGACCGATGCGCTGAACCGCCTGGCGCTGCACGCGACCGAACTGGGGTTCTCCCACCCTCGCACGGGGCTGCGCCAGAAGTTCACGAGCCCGGCCCCCGCGCCGTTCTATCGCCTGGTGGGCGCCGAGCCCCCCGCGACGGTGGTTCGCAGCGATGCCGCTCGGCAGGCGTCGGCGGTCGCGCCGACGCCGTCGTCCCCCGGCGAGTTGCCTTCGCGCGACACGTCGTGGGACCGGGTGGCCTCGTGGTACGACGACCTGCTCGATGACCGCGGGAACGATCACTACGAGAACGTGATTCTGCCGGGGGCGATCCGGCTGATCGATCCGGCGCCGGGTATGCGCGTGCTGGATGTGGCGTGCGGGCAAGGGCAACTCTGCCGCCGGCTTGCACAGGCCGGCGCGCACGCGACGGGCGCGGATCTTTCGCCGCAGTTGATCAACGCCGCCAAGCGCCGCGCCGAGGCGGAAACCGGCTCGGGGTCGCCGGCGCCGATGTTCCTGGTCGCCGACGCCCGCGAACTGGGGTCGGTCGCGCCCGCGCTGGAGGGGTTCGACGCGGCCGCGTGCGTGATGGCGCTGGGAAACATCGATCCGCTGGAGCCGGTGTTCGCCGGGGTGCACGGCGCGCTCCGCCCGGGCGGGTCGTTCACCATCATCATCTCCCACCCGGCGTTCCGCGGCGCGGGCCAGTCGTCGTGGGATTGGGACGCCCGGGCCGGCAAGCAGTACCGCCGGATCGATGGGTACCTCTCCCTCGGGCACAAGCGGATCCAGATGCACCCCGGCGCCGATCCCAATGTCGTCACGTGGACGTTTCACCGTCCCATCCAGACGTATGTCCGGCTGCTGGCGGCGGCGGGCTTCTCGATCATCGCGGTGGAAGAGTGGCCCGGGCTGCGAGTGAGCAACTCCGGCCCGCGCGCCCAGGAAGAAAACCGCGCCCGCCGCGAGATCCCGCTCTTCCTCGCCATGAAATGCATGCGGGCCTGAGCCCGCGCGAGGGAGAGTGGGCTCGGACGCTACGGCTGCTTCGGGCCGGTATAGAACGATTCGCCGGTGTAGGTCATGTCGTCCGCGGTACCGTCGGCGCCGTCGGCGCCCATCGAGCGGATGGTGAAGGTGTTGTTCACCAGGTCGGGCGTGTAGATGTACTCGTGCCCCCAGTGGTCCTTGAGGACCTCGGCATCAAGCCCGGAGACCTGTGCCAGCGAAGCGGGGAGCGAGGCGTTCTGCCGGCGGTATTCGTCGAGCTTGGACTCGATCACCATCGAGTCGCCGAACATCTCGAACCCGCCGGGCCCCGCCGCCAGCGCCGCGGCTCCGACGGCGAGCACCACCACGCCGAAGATCACCAGGATGACCAGGATCCAGAGCGAGCCGATGAGCCCGATGATCACGCCGGCGATCGCGAACCCGCGGGGCCGCTTGAACAGCGCGATCAGCGACAGCAGAACGCCGATGGGAGACAGCAGCCCGCAGGAGACGATCCCGAGGATCGACGTGATGAACCCGGCCAGGCCGAGAGCGTTGCTGGTCGGATTGAGTGGTGCCTGTGTCTCTGCCATTGGCTTGCTCCGTGCCCCGAACGCGATTGTTCCGAATTAAACACCCCTGATTTCGACGATCCCGCTTGACACTTCTTCGGCCAGCGGGTAACTTGAACATGACAGGTTCGTTCGAGCCTGTGGTTCGGGTGGCTTCCAATAGCGGGGTAATAGCATGAAGCGGTCCTTGGCGGTCCTTGGCGGTCCTTGGCGGTCCTTGCGCTCTGGGCGCTCGTACCAAATGCGTCCCTGCTGGCGCAGCAGGTGCATGTGATTGAGGTGCCTCAATCGCCGCAGAGTCCGTATGACGGATCTCCGGTCGCATCCCCGTCTCGATTCGGGATGCATACCCGATCGTTGGTTCCCCTAAATCCCGAGGATCCGCAGCCGACCCCTCGGGGAGAGACATTCGTCACCGGGCGATGGGCGCAACCGTGGGGAGCGTCGGCCTCGATGGCGACCTGGCGCATCAACGACGACGGCTCACAGTTCATGTTCGAGACTGTGTGCCCGCCCGGCTCCACCGACTGCTACGGTGTGTGCGTCACCAGCAACGAGGCCGGCGACATCGTTTACGCCGCCGGCGTGTACGAAGGATCGCAAGGCAAAGACATCATCGTTGTCGCGTATTGCAACCAGTGCAATATCAATGGATTCCCTGATGGAAAGGCGATCTGGACGCAACCGTACAACAACGCGCTCCAGGGGGCCAACGAAGATGATGTGCCGGTCGTGATTCGCTACACGCCGGGAGAAGGTTTGGGCGGCAGCGGGGGTACCGAGGCGGTGTACATCGCGGGACACTCCATCGGGCGCGACAACACCAGCCCTCCCGGATTCTCAACCAGTTTCGACTTCATCGTGATGAAGCTCAGCGCGATCGCGTCTCCGGCGTTCGGCGGACAATCGCTCTGGGGCTTCGAAGTCCCGACGGGCTACCCCGTCGTCGTACGCTACGACGGTCCGGCGCACAGCAAGGACACCGTCAGCGACATGCTGTTCACCTTTGGCCCGATCACCCCATACATCGTCGGCACCTCGACCGGCTCAACGGGCGGCAACTCCACCGGACCGGACATGTGCCTGATTCGGATCGATGAGTCCGTACCCGGCGTTCCGACGATGTCCGCCGCCCGGTACGACCGGGGCTTCTACACACAAGTGGGCTGCTCCGGATCGGAGTACGCGAACTGCATGACGATCATCGGTAACACAATCTACATCACCGGCTCATCGAACTGCAAGCTCGCCCCCGTCCCCCCTTATCCACCGACGCTCGGCGACGACGACTTCTGCACGATCGCGTTCAGCCGGTTCTTCACGCACAGCAACGACCCGCAGGTGCCGCTCTATGTCGCGCCGGCGTTCGACGGGGATGGGCATAAGGCGGACGCGGGGCGAATCATCGTGACGGGCGGCGGCGAGGACGGACAAGTCGGCTTGTACGTATCGGGCGACGCGTGGAATGGTGCGACGACGGGCTATGACATCGTGACGATTCGTTATAACATCGACTTTGATCCCTTGTTACCGACTTGGACCCGCACGTTCGACAACCCAAACCACCACGCTGAAGACCGCGTTGCCGACATGCTCGTTGACCGCTACGGGAATGCCTACATCACGGGCAAGTCGTACAACGGGGCGAGTGAGGTCGTAGACTATGTCACATACTCGCTTCAGTGGCAGAGTGGCGCCGATCGCTGGTGGGCCAACTCGAATCCGCTCGTGCATGAAGAGTACTACTCCGGCGATGGGCACGGCCAGGACTTCGGCGTCGCGATGCGGTTCATCTACCCTCCCCCCGCCGTCAATGACACGCTCAGCGATGTCTGTGTGCTCGGGCAGGCGACGGAGACCAACGAGAGCGGCGCAAAGGCGCAGCGCTATACCGTCGTGCGCTACGATCAATTCATACCTCCGCCGTGAGTGATCGCTTCAGCGCGTCCTCTGTTCTCTTTCGTTCACTCACATGGAGCCGAGGTATGTGGTACCGATACGTCTCTCGCAAGTTCATAGCGACTGCCATGGTCCCGCTGGTTGCTACCTCAGTGCACTTGGCGACAGCACGCCCGTTGCACGCTCAGTCGTACTCGATCATCGAACCTGAGTACCGAGGGAACACGGGCTTCGGCCAGGGCGGAGCTGCCGGCGTGATGGACTTCGACTCGGATGGAGTTCCGGATGTCGTCGTCGGCGCGCCGTACGACGACGCCGGCGTTCCGTCCATCGGCGATGCCGGGCGGTGTTACCTCTTTTCCGGACGAACCGGAGCGCGATTAGGTGTCGTGTCTGCCCCGACGCCTCACGCATTCGGACACTTCGGTCAATCACTTACTTCGCTGGGCGATATTAATCGGGACGGCTTCGGTGATTACGCCGTCGGAGAATACGGATTCGGCAATGTCTATGTCCTCTCCGGTGCCGATCACTCGATCATCTCCACACTGACTTATCCGCCGAGCGGCGGCGGGGCATTCGGCATTTCCATTGCTTCCGTCGAAGATCCAACGCGCGGCTCGGTCGCCTCCATTCTCATCGGCGCGCCCTATTGGTACGGCGAAACAGGTCGCGTCTATGTGTACTCGATGGAAACCGGACAGCCCGAACTCACTCTCCATTCTCCCAATCCTCGATTCGGAGCGGTGTTCGGCTTGGTCGTCGCGGTCACGGAAGATCTCGATGGCGATACTCATCCCGATTTCCTAATCTACTCGGGCTCCGAGCTTCGTCCAGATGGGATTCGTCGAAGCGCTCTGGTGGCGTTTTCCGGTGTCACCGGCGCGTACCTTCGCACGTTCTTCGCTCCAAATCTCGACATATTCCAGTTCCCATATCGCTATTCCGGTGTGCCGGATCTCGATGGCGACGGACTTGCGGACGTCCTAGTCGGAGATGCAACGCGCCGCGCCGATGGCGCGTCGTCTGGTTCCGGGGTCGCGTTCGTCTATTCCGGCGGCACCGGGCAACTCCTGTACACTCTCGTCTCGCCGAGTCCCGACGGCGGCTTCTACTTCGGCGACAGCGTACTCGGCCTCCCCGACATGACCGGCGACGGCTTCGGTGACCTCCTCGTCACCGCCCGTTACGACTCCCTCACCGGCTACGCCCCCGGCGCGGGCGCCTCCTACATCTTCTCCGGTCGCACCGGTGAGCTCTACCGCGCCATCGGCTCGCCCGAGCCTCGCCCCAACGGAGCCTCGGGCGAGTTCGGAAGATTGCCGACGCTCATCCCCGACACCTCCGGCGACGAACGCCCCGACCTGGTCCTCTTTTCACTCGACAACTGCAGCGCCTGCTGGCAGCCCGAGCAGGGGTACATCTTCCACTCCTGCGCCGCCGACTTCAACTACGACGGCGTGCTCAACTCCCAGGACTTCTACGACTTCCTCGTCGCGTTCTTCGGCGGGCCGATCTCCTACAACCCCGACTTCAATCGCGATGGAGCCGTCAACACGCAGGACTTCTTCGACTACTTCACGGCGTTCTTGGGCGGATGCCCGTAGTTCGCGGCATCAATAAAAAAAGGCGGACTCGTCGTCCGCCCTGATCGTCGGCTGATTCGCGAACGTTCAATCAGTTCGTTGACTTCCCGCTCGACGACAGCGAGCCCGTTGGCACCTCGACCTGCGGGATACCCAGGGGCATGTTGCGGTCGGCGCCCAATGCCTCTGCGGCTCGCGCCGCTTCTTCCAGCATGTGGTCGTCGGAGCCGTCCAGGCCCGGGATGGGTTCGCCCAGCGGCTTGACGCGGATCGCCTGGTAGGCCTTGAAGCCCGTGCCCGCGGGGATCAGGTGTCCCAGCAGCACGTTTTCCTTGAGGCCGATCAGGTCGTCGGTCGCGCCTCGCAGCGACGCCTCGGTGAGCACCTTGGTGCTCTCCTGGAACGACGCGCCCGAGAGGAACGAGTCGCTGGAGAGGGCGGCCTTGGTGATGCCCAGCAGCAGCGTGCGCCCGGTCGCGGGCCGAGCCCGCTTGGCCTTGGCGCCTTCCTTGCCCGCGGCCTCGGCCTTGGCGTTGGCCTCGCGGATCACGCCCTTGCTCACCATCTCGTCGATGCGGAGGTCGGTCGCGCCCGACTCGGTGATGCGCACCATCTCGCCGATGTGCATGTTCTTCTGGCGGAAATCGAACTTGTCCACCACGTCGTGCGGGAGCAGGTCGGTGTCGCCGGGGCTCTCGACGCGAACCTTCCGCAGCATCTGCGCCAGGATCACCTCGATGTGCTTGTCGTTGATGACCACGCCCTGAGCGCGGTAGACATTCTGCACTTCGTCGAGCATGTAGGTCCACAGCGCCTCTTCGCCCTTGATGCGCAGGATGTCGTGCGGCACGAGCGGGCCTTCGATCAGCGGGTCGCCGGCCTGCACGTAGTCGCCGGTATGGACCAGCAGGTGCCGGTCCTGCGGGACGTGGTGGTCCTTCTCGATCCCGGAGTCGGAGATGACGCGGATGGTCATCTTGCCCTTGCGCTTGTCGGAGTGGATCTCGACGCGGCCTGAGATCTCCGCCATGACGGCCGGATCCTTGGGCTTGCGGGCCTCGAAGATCTCGGTGACGCGGGGCAGGCCGCCGACGATGTCCTGCGAGCCCGCCGCCGACCGCGGCTGACGCGCGAGCATCTGCCCGGCCTTGATCGCCGAGCCGTCGACGACGTCGATGCGGGCCTTGGCCGGCAGGTAGTGGAAGTCGAGGATGTTCCCCTGGGCGTCCTCGATCACGACCTGCGGGTGCTTCTCGCCCTTGTGCTCGACGACGACCAGCGCCTTCATGCCCTGGCCCGCGTCCTCTTCGCGGACGGTCTCGCCGATCTCGATATCGACATACTTCACCTTGCCGTCCTTCTCGGCGAGAATCGGCAGACGGTGCGGGTCCCACTTGACGAGTTGCTGCCCGCGCTTGACTTCCTCGCCCGACTTCACCAGCAGGTGCGCGCCGTAGGGAACCTTGGACTTTTCGAGCTCGCGCCCCTTGGAGTCCAGGATCGCGATCTCGCCGTTGCGCTTGAGCGTCACCAGCACGTCGTGACCTTCTTCATCCTTGCTGGGCACTTCGTTGCAGTCACGGAGTTCGATGCGTCCGGCGTTGCCCGCACGCACTTCTGTTTCGAGGATCTCACGAGAACCGATACCGCCCGTGTGGAACGTTCGCATCGTGAGTTGCGTGCCCGGCTCGCCGATCGACTGGGCCGCGATGATCCCCACCGCCAGCCCCGGCTCCACCAGTTTGCCGGTGGACATGTCCATCCCGTAGTCCAGCACGCTGCACCCGGTCTTGGAATCGCTGGTGAGCGGCGAGCGGACGAACACCTCGTCGATCCCGAGTTCCTCGATCTTCACCGCCATCTCGGCGGTGATCATCTCGTTCTCGTGGACGATGACGTCGTCGGTGACGGGGTTGACGATGTTGTTCCGGCTGACGCGCCCGATGACCTGATCGCGCAGGGGCACGTCGATCTTCTCGCCCTTGTAGATCGCGCGCTTCTTGATGCCGCGCTTGGACCCGCAGTCGTACTCGCTGATGATCACGGACTGCGCCACGTCGCAGAGTTTGCGGGTGAGGTAGCCCGAGTCGGCGGTCTTGAGGGCGGTGTCGGCCAGACCCTTGCGGGCACCGTGCGTGGACGAGAAGTATTCGAGGATGTGCAGCCCTTCGCGGAAGTTCGCGCGGATGGGGGTCTCGATGATCTCGCCGCTGGGCTTGGCCATCAGCCCCCGCATGCCCGCGAGCTGCATCATCTGCGAGACGTTGCCGCGGGCGCCCGAGTCGGACATGAGGTAGACCGGGTTCAGGTACATCGCCCCGTCCTTGGACTCGGTCGGGAGTTCGTTCCCGTCCTTGTCTCGGCGGTCGGATTTGAGCGTCGCGATGAGGCGCTTGGTCACTTCCTCGCGGCAGTGCGACCAGATGTCCAGCAACTGGTTGTACCGTTCGCGCTCGGTGATCGCCCCTCGCTCGTAACTCTTCTCGACGCGATCGACCTTCTTCTGCGACTCGGCGATGAGTTCCTTCTTCGCATCCGGGATGCGCAGGTCGGTGATGCCGAACGAGAGACCCGCCAGCGTCGCGTTCTTGAACCCGATCTCCTTCATGCGGTCCAGCAGGTCAATAGTGCGCGGGCGGCCGCAGTAGATGTACGTGTCGTCGATGACCCGCGCGCATCCCTTCTTGCCCAGCGCACAGTTGTAGAACGGCATCCCTCGATCGAGGATCTCGGAGAAGAGCAGGCGCCCGGCGGTGGTCACCAGGCGCTGGTTGGCCGGCATCGGCTTGGTCCCCTCCGCCTGCGCTTCGACGACCATCGAGAACTCGGGCAGGCGGACGACGATCCGCTCGTGGATGCCGATCTTCCCGTGGTCGTAGGCCATCAACGCCTCGCCGCGGTCCTTGAAGCGCTTGAGTTTCTCGATAGGGCGCTCATCCCCCGGCTGGCTGGTCGTCAGGAAGTAGACACCCATGACGATGTCCTGCGACGGCGAGATGATCGGCTTGCCGTTCGCGGGCGAGAAGATGTTGTGCGTGCTGAGCATCAGCACGTGCGCCTCGGCCTGGGCCTCGACCGAGAGGGGCAGGTGCACGGCCATCTGGTCGCCGTCGAAGTCGGCGTTGAACCCGCCGCAGACCAGCGGGTGGATGCGGATCGCGTTCCCTTCCACCAGTACCGGCTCGAACGCCTGGATACCCATTCGGTGCAGCGTCGGAGCGCGGTTGAGCAGGACCGGGTGCTGGAAGATGACCTCTTCCAGGATGTCCCACACCTCCGGGTCGCGCCGCTCGAGCATGCGCTTGGCCGACTTGATCGTGTCGGCCAGGCCGTGCTCCTTGAGTTTTCGGATGATGAACGGCTGGTAGAGTTCCAGCGCGATCTTCTTGGGAAGCCCGCACTGGTTCAGTTTCAGTTCCGGCCCGACGACGATGACCGAGCGCGCCGAGTAATCGACGCGCTTGCCCAGGAGGTTCTCGCGGAAGCGCCCCTGCTTGCCCTTGATCATGTCCGTCAGCGACTTGAGCGGGCGATTGGACGAACCCAGCACCGGCCGCCGGCAGCGGTTGTTGTCGAACAGCGCGTCCACCGCCTGCTGAAGCATGCGCTTCTCGTTGCGGATGATGACCTCGGGGGCGTTGAGGTCCATCAGTTTCTTCAGCCGGTTGTTGCGGTTGATGATGCGCCGGTACAGGTCGTTGAGGTCGCTCGTCGCGAAGTTGCCCGATTCCAGCAGCACCAGCGGGCGCAGGTCCGGCGGGATCACCGGGATCACGTCCATCACCAGCCACGACGGGTCGTTCTCCGACCCGCGGATCTGCTCGACGATCTTGAGGCGCTTGGCCAGGTCCTTGATCTTCTGCTTGCTGCGGGTGTTCTTCAGTTCCTCACGCAGGTCGCCGGCGAGTTTGTGCAGGTCGGTGCGTTCGATCAGTTCGCGGGCCGCGTCGGCGCCCATCGTGGCCTTGAAGGCGTTGCCGTACTTGTCAACGGCCTGGCGGTGCTCGTCTTCGGTCAGGACCTGCTTGAACTTGAGTTCCGTGTCGCCCGGATCGACGACGACGTAGTCCTGGAAATAGATGATCTTCTCGAGGTCGCTGGTCTTCATCGCCAGCAGGTTGCCCAGGCGGCTGGGCATGGCCTTGAAGAACCAGATGTGCACGATGGGGGCGGCGAGGTTGATGTGCCCCATGCGCTTGCGGCGCACGCGGCTGTGCGTCACCTTCACGCCGCAGCGGTCGCAGATGATGCCCTTGTACTTCGTCCCTTTGTACTTGCCGCAGGCGCACTCGTAGTCGCGCTCGGGCCCGAAGATGCGCTCGCAGAACAGGCCGTCCTTCTCGGGGCGGTACGTGCGGTAGTTGATGGTCTCGGGCTTCTTGACTTCGCCGTAGGACCACGAGCGGATATCGTTCGGCGACGCGAGCATGATCTTGACGGCGCCGAAGTCGTTGATCCGTTCGTACATGCCTTCGTTTGCAGGACCAGCCATGTATGTGAACTCCTGTTCGGAGAGTGATGCGGTTGAATCGAGGACGAAAATCGCTGAGAATCGCTCGGCACGGAGCCGGGATGCGGCAGGCCTGAAGGACCGGTCCGATCGGCGCGAGATCTAGAGCAGACTCGCCTCCTCATTCCGCTTCTTCTCCAGCGTGATGTTCATCCCGAGTCCCTTGATCTCGTTGCACAGCACGTCGAACGCCACCGGCATCCCGGCTTCCAGCGTGTTCGTGCCCTTCACCATCGACTCGTAGATCTTCGTGCGTCCTTCGACGTCGTCGGACTTCACCGTCAGCAGTTCCTGCAGGATGTACGACGCGCCGTACGCCTCCAGCGCCCACACTTCCATCTCGCCGAAACGCTGACCGCCCGTGCGGGCCTTGCCGCCCAGCGGCTGCTGCGTGATCAGCGAGTACGGGCCCGTGGCACGCGCGTGGATCTTGTCGTCCACCAGGTGGTGCAACTTCAGGATGTACATGAAGCCCACCGTCGTCTTCTGGTTGAACGGCTCGCCCGTCCGCCCGTCGAAGAGTTGGATCTTGCCCCCTTGGGGCATCCGCGCCAGCAACTCGCGTGAATCGGGCCACGTCCCGGTCTTCTCGTACTCCTTCAGTTTCGAGTCCACGTGGTCGTTGGCTTCGCGCACGGCCTTGTGGATCTCGTCCTCGGTCGCCCCGTCGAACACCGGCGTGATCGCCTGGAACCCCAGCACCTTCGCCGCCCACCCAAGGTGCGTCTCCAGGATCTGCCCCACGTTCATGCGGCTGGGCACGCCCAGCGGGTTCAGGAGCATGTCCACCGGGTTGCCGTCTTCCATGAACGGCATCTCTTCTTCCGGAACGATGCGGGCGATGACCCCCTTGTTCCCGTGCCGGCCGGCCATTTTGTCGCCCACCGACAGGTGCCGCTTGGTCGCCAGGTACACCTTCACCATTTCGAGTACGCCGGCGGGGAGTTCGTCGCCCCGCTTCATGTGCCCGATCTTGCGCTCCTTCTCCTTCCGGTTCGCCATGATTCGAGGCCAGAACTGGCTGTACAACTTCTCGGCCTTGTCCTTGGCTTCCTTCGAGCCCTTGGCCCACTTGAGGTCAAAGTTCTCGATCTGCTCCAGCACGACTTCCGGGATGTCCGACGCGCCGACCTTCTGCCGGGTGCTCGGGTCAACCATCGGCGTGCCGACTTCGTCGTTGATGAACCCCACCATCTGCTTGAACAGTTGGATGACCTGCTCGTCCATCTGCTGCGAATAGGCCTCCATCTCCGCCTGCAGTTTCTTCTTCTGGTCCGCCGACAGGTGCATGCGCCGGCTGAACCGCTTGGCGCCGATCACGATCCCCTCGACCCCCGCGGGCACTTCCAGCGAGTCGTTCTTCACGTCCTCGCCCGCGCGGCCGAAGATCGCGTGCAGCAGTTTCTCTTCCGGCGTCAGTTCGCTCTTGCTCTTGGGCGAGACCTTGCCGACCAGGATGTCCCCCGGGCCCACCCGGGCCCCCAGCCGGATGATCCCCGATTCGTCCAGGTTCCGCAGCATCTTCTCGCTGACATTGGGGATGTCGCGCGTGAACTCCTCGCGCCCCAGTTTGGTCTCGCGGATCTCCACGTCGAACGCGTCGATGTGGATCGACGTGAACGCGTCGTCCTTCACCAGACGCTCGTTGATGACGATGGCGTCCTCGAAGTTGTACCCGTCGAACGTGTTGAACGCGACCATCACGCTCCGCCCGATGGACAACTCGCCGTTCTTCGTGCTCGGCCCGTCCGCGATGATCTCGCCCCGGCTCACCTTCTGGCCCATCTTCACGATCGGCTTCTGGTTCAGGCACGTACGCTCGTTCAGCCCCGCGAACTTGCGGAGCACGTACTCATCCGAGTTGTCGATGATGATCCGCTGCGCGTCCACGAACGTGACCGTGCCCGCGTTCTTGGCCTTGACCACCATCCCCGAGTTGCGGCCCATGTCCTTCTCGAGCCCCGTCGCCACGCACGTCGGATCCACCTTGATCAGCGGCACCGCCTGACGCTGCATGTTCGATCCCATCAGCGCTCGGTTCGCGTCGTCGTGCTCCAGGAACGGGATGAGCGCCGCCGACACGCCCACGATCTGCTTCGGGGCGATGTCCACGTACTCCACCATCTCGCTGTCGATCTCGGTCAGTTCCCCGTCCACCCGGGCCATGATGTGGCCCTTCTTCAGGCGCCCCTCCTTGTCGATCGAGTCCGCCGGCGCCAGGATCGCCTTGATCTCCTCGTCGGCCCGCAGTTCGACGACCTTGCCGGTCACCTTGCCTTCCTTCGCGACGCGGTACGGCGTGCGGATGAACCCGTACTCGTCGATGTTCGCGTAGATGCCCAGACTCGAGATCAGACCGATGTTCGTGCCTTCGGGCGTCTCGATCGGACAGATGCGCCCGTAGTGCGAGATGTGCACGTCGCGCACCTCGAACCCCGCTCGCTTGCGGTTGAGCCCGCCGGGGCCCAGCGCCGACAGACGCCGTTCATGGATCAGCGACGACAGCGGGTTGGTCTGGTCGACCACCTGCGACAACTCGCTGCGACCAAAGAAGAAATCGATCGCGGAACTGATCGACTTGCTGTTCACCAGGTCGGCGATCTTGGCCAGTTCGTCCGGGTCCTTGACGCTCATGCGCTCCTGCACCGTGCGCCGGAGTTTCAGGAAGCCCTTTCGGAGTTCCTCGACCGCCAGTTCGTCCAGCGTCCGCAGGCGGCGGTTGCCCAGGTGGTCGATGTCGTCCACCTGCGCCACCGGACGCCCCGTCTTGGGGTCCGGACGCTTGCTCCGAAGGTCCAGCAGGTACTGCACCACCCGCAGGAAGTCCTCCGCGCGGATGAACATCATCTCTTCGGGCGTGTTCAGGTTGAACTTGCGGTTGATGCGGAACCGCCCGACCTTCCCCAGGCGGTACCGGTTGTCGTCGTAGAACTTCTCGATGAACAGTTGCTTGGCCTTGTCCACCTGCGGCGGGTTGCCCGGACGCAGTTTCGTGTACACCTTCAGGAGCGCCCGCTCATAGTCGTTCTCCCCCTGCTCGGCGAACTGCTCCAGTTTCTCTTCCGCCACCGTGTTCAGGATCAGCGTGTCGCTGGGGTTCTGGATCACGCGGACCTTCTTCAGGCTCGACGACATGATCTTGTCCGCCGCGTCTCCGATCTGCCGGCCCACGTGCACAAGTTCCTCGCCGCTCTCGGTGTCCACGATCGAGTCGGCGGCCCAGAACTCGGGCTTGACCTTCTCGGCCGGGATCTCCGTCACCTCGTAGAACAACTTGAGGATCATGTCCGTCGACGCGATCGACTCATCCAGGCAGCGCAGGAACGTCGTCGCCGCCAGTTTGGTGCTCTGGTCGATCCGCATCGCCAGAACATCCTTTTTCGTCACTTCCAGTTCGATCCACGACCCGCGCTCGGGGATGATGCGCGTCGAGTGCAGCGGGCGGTCCCCCTCGGCCGAGACGATCGAGAAGTCCACGCCCGGCGAGCGGTGCAACTGGCTCACGATCACGCGCTCGGCGCCGTTGACGATGAACTCGCCCCCGCCCATCATGATCGGGAACTCGCCCAGGTAGATCTCTTCTTCCGAGATGTCCGGATGCCCCTCGCGCACGAGCCGAACGGCGACGCGGAACGGCATCCCGTACGTCAGCCGCAGTTCCCGGCACTCGTCGGGCGTGTACCGCGGCTCTTCGAGCACGTAGTACTGGTATTCCAGTTTCATCGTCCCGTCGTACGACTCGATCGGGAACACCTCGCGCATGAGCGCCTCGAGCCCGAGATTCACATCCCGGCCTTCGGGCGACTTCGCATGCTGGAGAAACCGTTCGTAGGCGTCGCTTTGAATCTTTGTCAGGTCAGGGACAGGAACACCGTCGCCGCGCTTCGAAAAGTCGCGCACTTTGGTCGCAGCCATCGAGTACCTCGTGATGGTTGGATCAGCCGCGCCAGCCGCACATTCGAGTAGATTCTCAGTGCTGCTGACTTGCTTGAGTTATTTCAAAAATGAGCATCGCACCCGGATCGCACAGTGACGAACCGGGCAGTATATAGCCATCGGATGCAAAAGCAACCCCAACTTGCGCGAATTTTTGCGAAGTCTCGAACCTGGACAACTGGCTAACGAGGATATCGGTTCGCCACCAAGCAGGTCATGATTTCCCATGTGGTAAGAAGTAAAAACGAGACCAGTTCCAATTTTGGTGTTCGTTTCAGGGGTACATTCGGCCATAAGTTTTCGTGTTCGCGGCCGCGACGTCAATCCGTAGTTTGTTCGGGTAATGGTTTCGGTTCCCTGCCCATCGGATACCATCTCTGGAACTCCGATCGCACTGAAGCGTCGTACCTAAAGGTACCGACCATCCTCGGCCAAGCACCGCTGAACCCGCGCTCCCCAGGAGACTTCTCATGTCCCGCTCCCGAACGACCGCCTTTGCATGTGTCTTCCTCGCTGGGTCCGCCATGAGTTTTTCCGCCGGGTCGGCCTTGGGACAGGTCACCCCGGATTCGCTCAAACTCCCCGGCGATGCCCCCGCGGTCACAGGCCAGGTCACCAAGGCCGGGACCATGCGCCTGATGTCGCGCCCGATGACCATCGACTTCACCGACACCCGCCTCGAAGACGCCATCAAGTTCATCACCGAGTTCACCGGCGCCGAAATCGAGACTCACTGGGCCGACGGCAACTCCGAAGGGCTCGACAAGGACTTCCAGGTCACCATGAAAATCAAGTCCGTCCCGGCGCTGCAGGTTCTTGAGCGCCTGCTCGAAAAGGCCAAGGGCGACTTCTCCGAAAACACATGGCAGATGACCGATGTCGGCACGCTCGAGTGCGGCCCCAAGAGCGTCCTCAATCGCTCCAAGCGCCTCGAAATCTACGACATCCACGACCTGCTCTTCGAGATCGAACGCTACGACGAGGTCCCGCAGATCGACCTCCAGTCCCTCCTCCAGCAGAGCCAGGGCGGCGGTGGCGGCGGCGGTCAATCCCCCTTCCGCGATGATCAGCAGGATCGTCAGCGCGACCGCATGCAACTCGAAGAACGCGCCCGCATGCGGGCCGAGGACCTCGTCGCGCTCATCACCAGCCTCGTTGAATCCGAGCAGTGGTCCGACTCCGGCGGCGACGGGGGCACCATCCGCCTCTACCAGAAGTCCATCATCGTCAATGCCCCGGACTACATGCACCGCGCTATCGACGGGTACAAGTGGTGGGGCCAGGGCTACAAGGCGTACAAGGTGGCTGATCGCCGGTATGTCTCGCTGAATATGGGCGTCGAGAACGGCACCATCGACGGCATCCGCAACTTCCCCGTCTCCGCCGTCGTTGGCGGGCGCGTCATCAGCAGCGACCCCAGCCGAAACCCCCCGGGCGGCGGCGGCAACAAGGCGCCCGCCGACAAAAACAAGAAGCCCGCGTCCAAGAAACCCGCCGCCAAACCCGACGCTAAGAAACCCGACGCCAAAAAGCCCGAACCCAAGAAGTGATCCTCCTTGATCGCGGCCCCGCACAACTCACCCGGCCCGGGCACTCCTCGCTCGGGCCGATTCGTTGTTTCCTCGGCGCACTTTTCACCCGCACCCCACAAAGAACGCGCCCAGGTAATCGAAGAAGTCCTGCGAGTTCGTGCGCCCGTCGTGGTTGAAGTCCGCGTCGCCCGTGAACAAACTCGTCAGGAAATCAAAGAAGTCGTTGCTATCGAAGAACCAGTCGCCGTTCCAATCGGCGCGGCAGGAGAGGAACTGGTACGCGCGGCCCGTGTAAGTCCCGATCGGCGGAATTGCCGACTCGCTCGATCCGATCAGGATGTCGCCGAGTCCATCGCCGTTGGAGTCCGGGACCCCGGCGACAGCGGATCCGAAGCACCCTTGCATTTCCGGGTGCGGCGAACTGAGGACACGGATGAGTTCGCCGGTGCGTCCGGAATAGAGGTACGCCGCGCCCGCGTTGGTCGGCTCGCCCGGGAGTTCGTCCCAGCGCGTGCTGATCAGATAATCCATGACGCCGTCGCCGTCGAAGTCCGGGATGCCGACGACGGGCCAGCCGAACCGGATCCCCTCGCGCGTGCTGGGGGCGTTGTGGGTGCGAAGGTGCGCACCGGTCGCGCCGGAATACACAAACGCGATCCCCTGGAGACGGATCCCATTGGGCGGCGTCTCTCCCGCGGCTCCGACCGTATTGGTTGTGTATATGCTGGAGCAAGCCCAACTCCCCGGAGTAGTAGTACGCGACGCCGCCAAACAGCCCGCCGATAAGAGATGGATCTGTCGGCGCGCCGACAACGAGGTCGCCGAATCCATCTCCGTCACGATCAGGTAGCCCGCGCACTCTCCGACCAAATTCGCTTCGGATGTATATCGGTGAAAGCAGGGAGTATTGAAGTACCGGTGTATCCGAAACGAAGACGCACACTTCCGCGCCATAGTCGGAGTTATCGTCTGGCGCGCTGATGATCACATCGGCGCGGCCGTCACCAGTCAGATCAGGTACGCTGCTTACTGCCCGACTAGAGAAGATGCCGTACTCACGAGGGTGGGGTGGCGCATACTCGACGATCAAGGACTGCGCGCTCGCGACTCCATCGGCGAGTGTTGTCGCCGCAATCAGACGGGATACAACGCGGCACAACTCGAACTGGCGGCAAAGTCGCATGCTTTCAGGCCTTTCGCGTTCAGATCGCGGCCCGTTCAATCGCACGGCGAACACGGGAGCACGCCGCACTGGCAGTATTTGATCGTCGTCGGCTTGACGCCCGTGAGGGTGGTTGATCGCCCCGTCACCCAGATATTTGAGTTTTCGCCGGTCCCAAAGATGCCGCGGAGCAGTCGCACGCAGATCCCGGTGTCCGTCAGCCCGCCGTCGTAGGCGACGGATCCCATCGGCATCGTCCACTTGTTTGTACCGTCGATGACATTGATTCGCCTCGTGCGGTAATCCAGCGTCGTGCCGTTGAACGAAGCGCCTGTCACGTACACGTCGCCGTGCTCCACCGCGGCCATGTCCAAGGCCCGATCTTCACCGTTGGAGATGTTGAGGATGTTGGGAAAGTCCCACGTTTCCAGCCCGTTAGTACCGTCGTACTGCAGCGTCACGTAGTCAAGTTTGCTCGTGCCGCGCCATGCCTCCCCCGTCACATGGACCGCGATCCCCGGCGCGCCGATCGGTCCCTTGTTCGCCGTGATCTTGTGCGGGATGTCCTTGCCCGGGTCAGTACTGCTGCCGTTGTAGTAACTCGGCGCTGTCCACGCCGCGCTCCCGTTGCTGGGGTCGTAGGCGAGCGTGCAATAGTCGAGGTTTGTGGAGGCCCGGTACGACGCGCCGGTCACGAAGATGTACGCGTCAAACGCGATGGATGTAGCGAAGTCGGCGCCACCGCCGTCGAACCGCACGGCCCCGCTCGGCGCGGTCGGGGGGGTCCAGACGAGCGAGCCGTCCGTGTGGTACGCGATTGTCGCGTAATCCTGATCGAACCCGTTGGAAGACGCGCCCGTCACGACGATGAGCGGGACCGCGGCCTCCAGCGCACCCCCGGGGACGAAGATCATGTCCGCCGGCGCGTCGTCGTACGCCAGCCCGTAGCGCTGCGTCCATGATTGCACGCCCGCGGAAGTGTACTTGACGGTGAGGTAGTCGGAGCCGGTGCCGACGCCCGCGGACTTTCCGGTGACGTAGACGTCGCCGGAAACGCCGTCGATGACGCACGCGATCGCGATGTCGTCGCCGTTCTGGGCGCTGTTGTTGTACCGCGCGGCCCACTGCTGCGTGAGCGCCCCGGAGCCGGTGTCGGTCGTGTACTTGATGGTGATGTAATCCTGTGCGTTTTGCCCGGGAGCGGTGCCGGTGACGACCACGTCTACGCCGCCGCCGGACTCGCGTACCGCGATCGCCATGGGGTAGTACCCGCCCGGCGCGAGCGTGGCGTCGGTCCACGTCACCGCCGAGACGACGTTCCCGGCGCTGTCGTACTTCCAGACCTTGATCGCGGAGGAACTCGACACCAGGATCTGGCTGGCGCGATAGGCGTTGCCTGCCGAATCAACATGCAGCAGCCGGTTGCTCTCCGGCGCGGACTTGATCGTGTCTGTGGGAACCGACCAGAAGGCCGCCGCTCCGGGCTGCCCGCTGCACAGCGAAGCAAGCGCGAAGGCCGCGCCCAACGAGACAATCATCCGCCCAGGCGTCTGATGTGTGATGTGTCTCCTCCCGGTATGCGGCAGAAATGAGAAAAAGCAAGGGAGCCGCGGCCCATATTCACAATACCAGAAGGAGGCGGCTTGTCGAGGGTATCTTTATCGGGGCCGCATTTTTTCCTTGAGAGGCCCGACCGGGCGTCGGACATTGCCGCGTCGCCGAAGTGGACATATCGACCGATATCGATATGATCCGATGGGGCGCGGGACTCGCGATTCAGACGCCCCTGCCTGGGCCAGGAGCACGCGCATGCGCACACTCATCGCCATCCCCGTCTACAACGAGGAGAAGCACGTCCGCCGTGTCCTCTCGCTCGTCCTGGAGTACGTCAAGGACGTCCTCGTGATCGACGACGGATCGACCGACCGAACGCATTCGTTCCTCGCCGAGTTCCCGGTCGATGTGATCCGCCACTGTCGCAACAAGGGGTACGGACGCTCGCTCCTGGACGCCTTCTATTGGTGCCGCGAGGGGAGTTCGACGAGCGAGGGAGCGGCGGGGGGGTTCGACTGGCTCATCACGATGGACTGTGACGAGCAGCACGAGCCCGCCGCGATTCCGCAGTTCATCGAGCACGCCCGCGGGGGGGAGTACGACGTCATCAGCGGGTCGCGCTACCTCATGGACATGCCCGGGGACGATCGCCCCCCGCCCGAGCGTCAGAAAATCAACTCCCTTATCACCACCGAACTCAACCGCCGACTCGGCCCCGCCGGGCTGCGACTCTCCGATTCCTTCTGCGGGTTCAAGGCGTACCGCGTCAGCGCACTGGAGCGGCTGCGCCTCACGGAGCCCGGGTACGCCTTTCCCATGCAGTTCTGGGTGCAGGCCGTCGCCGCCAGACTGCGCATCAAGGAAGTCCCCGTCCGGCTCATCTACAACGACCTCAACCGGACGTTCGGCGGGCCCCTCAACGACGCCGACGTCCGCCTGAACCACTACCGCCGGGTCCTTCAGTGCGAACTCAAGCGCTGCGCCGATCGTCTCCCGGCCAGCGCGCTGGAACACATCGAGTTTTGCTGCGGCAAGGCTGATGTCGCCGTCCCCCCGCGCGCCTAGCCGCGGCGCCGTGTTCCTGTCCTTTCGCCGGCACACCTTCGTAGGATCGGTGCGTGCAGACTCCCAGCGTGATTTCAAACATCACGATCGAGCCTTCGCCGGACCGCTGGCTGTCATGGCTCTCTAGCGCGACGGTCGGATCTCGCGCACACCGATTCCGAGAGCAACTCGGTCTGCGGGCGGACACTCCGGTCATCATGTCGGGGCACCAGGCGGGGTTCTGGCACCCGGGCATCCTGGCCAAGTACCTCGCGATGGAGGCCGCCTCGGCCATGTGCCTCCAGCGCGGGCTGGTAAACCAGACGGGCTGGGTATGTGTTGATCAGGACGACAACGACGCCGGGCTCGTTCGCTTCCCGATCCGCGATCCCGCCGGGCGCCTCCGCGAGTGCCGGTGGAATCTCGCCGCCGGGGGCGGCGGAGCCTCGGCCGGCGTGAAGGGCGCCGCCGTGTCGTCTCAGCCCTCGCGCGCGGTGCCCGCCCCCCCGGACTTCGACGGCGAGCCCGCCCTGCCAAGCGTCCCCGAGGCACTGGAGAGGATCCGCATCAGTGCGTCGCGGCATTCCACGGGATGCAACTTCGCCCAGCAACTCACCCGGGCGGCACTCGACCTGGTGCGAGAGATTCCTGTCTCGCTTGACGCGGGCCCGGCCCCGCACCAGGTGTTCGCGACGCGCCTCGCGCGAACCGATCTTTTCGCCGAACTCATGGAACGCCTGTTGGCCGACCCGGCGCGGTGCGTCCGCGCGTACAACGACGCCGCCGCCCGACATCCCGAGGCGGGCATCGCGCGACTTCGCGCGTCGGGGCGAATCGGGCTCGAACTCCCGCTCTGGCATCTGGGGGCTCCCGACGAGTTCGACATCTTTCCCGTCAGTCCGCGCACCCGGGTGACGAACCTCTCCCTCTCCGCCGACCCGGCCCCCGCGCTCGCGCACCTGGCGCCCCGCGCGCTGCTCATGACCGCCATGCTCCGGCTCGCCGGGTGCGACCTGTTCATCCACGGCACCGGTGGCGCGGCGTACGACCGCGTCACGGAGCAGTGGATCGGTGACTGGCTCGGGGAATCGCTCGCGCCGACGGGGATGGTCACCGCGACCATGCTCCTGCCCCTCGCGCCGCCGCAGGCCGACGCGCTCGCCGCGCCTCGCGCCGCCTGGTTCGCCCACCGCGCCCGCCACGACCCCGCGCTCCTGGGCGATCACGCCGCCGCCACCGAAAAGGCTCGCCTGGTCCGCGCCATCCGCGACGCCCGCGCCCGCGGCGAGCGCCCGCTTAGCCTGTACCGACGGATGCACGAACTGCTCTCCGGCGTCCGGGCTCAACACTCGGCCAGGCTCGATCAGTTCGCCCAGGCCGCCCGGACCGCTCGCGCCGCTCAAGCCGATGCCGCCCTCGCCGCCGATCGCACCTGGCCCTTCCCGCTCTTTCCGCCGGAGGACCTGGGGCGGCTCGCAACGCGGATCGCCGCACCCTTCTTGCAGGTGTCCGACTCCCGCGCTGGGTGACGCGGTGCGCCCGGGACCCTGCTCGCGCAACCCACCGGCGCGGGACGCGTTCACGCGCGGGTTTCGCGAACCCGCATCGCTCATGCCGGTACCACTCTGATACACTCGTGCGGGTCGGCGCCATCAGCATGGAGAAACCGATGTCACGTCTCTCAGCCCGGTCGATACCCCGTTTGGTCACCGCGATTGTCTCGCTGTCGGCGGTGCTGCCGTCGCTCGCGCTGGCACAGGGTCCCTCCGCCGCACCGGTCGCGCCCGCCGCCCCCGAACCGGCGCACGTCGCCAAGGCGCGCGCCATGATCGCCAAGGGGGCCGCGTTCCTTCGGGCGCAGCAGGACCAGAACACCGGCGGCTGGTCCGTCCCGGCGTCTCCCGGGGGCTCGGATCCGGACGCCAAGGGCAGCCCGCACTACCCCGCCATCACCGCCCTGGCCGCCGCCGCTCTTCACGCCGATAGCACCCCGCAGGTCAATGACACTGCCCGCCAAGCCGCGCTGAAGTACTTATTAAACTTCCAGCAACCCGACGGCGGCATCTACGACCGGATCCTGCCCAACTACAACACGTCCATCGCCGTCTCCGCCCTGGCGACCTACGACTCGCCCCGGGCCAAGTCCGCGACCGCCCGCGCCGTCGAGTTCCTCAAAAAACTCCAGTGGTCCGAGTTCAGCGTCAAGGATGAATCGCTCGCCGACTCGCCCAGCCCGATCACCAAGGATCACGTCTACTACGGCGGCGTGGGCTACGGGCATCACGGCCGCCCCGACAACTCCAACCTCGGCATGATGCTCCAGGCTCTTCACGACGCCGGCGTCTCGCCCGACGATCCCGCCTTTCAGCGCGCCCTCACCTTTCTCCAGCGCACCCAGATGCTCGATTCGGTCAACGACATGCCCTACGCCGACGGGAGCAAGCAGGGCGGCTTCATCTACGCCACCGTTGAGAACGCCCAGAGCGTCGAGGGCCGCGCGGGCCAGAGCCAGGCCGCCGAAAAAATCGAAGAGACCCTCGACGACGGCACCACGGTCTCGCGACTGCGCTGCTACGGCTCCATGACCTACACCGGATTCAAGTCCTATCTCTACGCCCAACTCTCTCACGACGACCCGCGCGTCCGCGCCGCCTACGACTGGATCCGACGAAACTATTCCGTCTCCGAGAACCCCGGGCTCGGCGACAGCGGCCTCTACTACTACTTCACCGTCATGGCCCGTGCGCTGGCCGCCTGGGGGAGCCCCCGCATCGACACCCTCGCCCCCGACGGCTCCACGGCGCCCACGCGCTGGACCCAAGACCTCGTCAATCGCCTCGCCGAACTCCAGAACCCCGACGGCTCGTTCAAGAGCGTTGCCAATCGCTGGATGGAGAACAACCCCGTCCTCATCACGTCTTACGCCCTCATCGCGCTCGACGAAGCGATTCGCGCCGAGCACAAGGCCGCGAAGTAACCTTCCCGCCGCTGTTCGACGCCTTCACTTGTTCCTGGAGAACCCGGTGCACGAGGCCCTCAGGCATACCTCGGCGGAACTCCTCGGGTCCGTTGTCGTCGCGTGCCTCCTCAGCGCTTCGGCCGCTGGCGCGCTCCCTCCGCAACCCGATCCGCCCTCGCCCTCATTCGCGGCCCGCGAGTTCTCCTACGACGCGCCCCGAGGCGTCACCTTTTCCGCCGCCACGCCTCCCGTCATGGCCGGCGACCGAATCGTCCGCGACGGCCTCGCCTATACCTGGACGCTCCCCGAAGGCCTCGATCAATCCCACGCCTGCGACCTCGTCATCGTCTGCCACACCGTCGGCAAAGACAGCACCTGGGCGCCCACCGCACTGGACCTTCCCACGCTCGGCAAGCGGATCGTCGTCGCCCCCGACGGCACCAGCGCCATCGCCAAGGGCATCCGAACCTTCCGCGCCGACGACACCGATGTCCTCGCGTTCCGAGAGTTCATCCTCGAAATGACCCAGGCCTTTCCCGTCGATCGCATCTTCCTCCTGGGCGTCGAGCAGGGCGGCTCCTTCTGCCTCTACTTCGCCGGCGCCTTCCCCGGCCTCACCGAAGGCGTCGTCACCATCGACAGCCAGGTCTGGCAAGACACGCCCACGCGCGGCGGCGTGCTCCAGGTCCCCCTGGCCCTGTGCTCTTCCACCGGCGCCGGTCCAAAGCAGATCATCAGCACCGTCCAGACCCGCGCCGCCTACCTTGCCCAGGACCATCCCATGCTCCTGGATCGGCCCATCTCGCGCGAGAACCCCGGGCTCATGGCCACGGGCGCCGCGCTGGCCCTGGACTGGTGCCGGGGCATGGTCACCCAGGACCCGCGCGTCATCCTGGACACCGCGCTCAACCTGCTGAGCGCCCCGTCTCCCGCCTTCGGGCCCGCCAGCCTCATGCTCCGCAGGCTCCTCGGAACGTCCGAGAGCAACCCGGCGAATGATCCCATCGACGACGTGCCCGACGACATCCGCCGGCGCGCCGTCGCGGCGCTGGATCTCATCGACCTGCACGCCGCCCTGCACCTGCTCCTGGTCCTGCGCGACGTCGCCGAGCCCGCCGACCTGGTCCTCAACGGGCGCCCCGGCATCGGCCACCTGGTCGCGATGCGAGAAGACTTCCGCGGCGTCCCGCTCTTCGAGCGATTCATCCTCCAGACCCGCTTCGATCAAGCCGCCGCCGGGCAGTTCCCCTTCGTCCCCGCGCTCGCCGACGCATGCGAGTTCGACGAGTCCGCACAGGAGTTCCGCGAACTCACGTCGTTCATCCCGTACACCTACATGCTCGACGTCTGGCCCGAAGCGGTTCTGGCTCGCCTCAAGCAGAGCGCCCGCTCGATCACCGTCACCGAGTCAACCCTTGCCCAACTTCAGGACCTGACCCTGCTGCTCCGCAGCCGCGAGCGCGGCGTCGCGCAGTACCGCGATACCCTCAAGTCCTGGCGCATGGATCCCCGGTAAGGGGCCCGCCCGCGAGTTTCCAACATCGCCCTCCTCCCAGCCAACCACTTATGCGCACGCGAATTATCCAACTCATCGGCGCTGCGTCACCGCTCGCGGTCGGCCCGGCCGTTGCTCAGCCGACCGCAGCGCCTCCCGGCCCGCCCGCCGCGACCATCGCTTTCATCGACGCGACCGCCGACCTTGGACTGGATTCGATCGACGCGACGCGACTCTGCTTCGCCGATCTGAACGCGGACGGCTGGCCCGACCTCATGGTCCGCACCAAGGACCGGTATCGACTCTTCCTGCATGTTCTTGATGCCGCCAAGCCCCGGGGCTACTCCTTTGTTGAAGTGTCGCGCGACACCGGCCTCCCGGTCCCTGCCGGGGGAGATTGCCTCGTCTTCGCCGACCTCGATAACGACTCCATCGCCGACGCCATCCTCATCCGCTCCCTCGACGTCAACAACCCGGATTTCAAGCCCCCCGCCGACCAGCCCGTCGAATCCGCCTGGCTCAAGGGCAACGGCGACGGGACGTTCGCCGCGCCGCACGTGCTGGGCTCCAAGAAAGCCACGTCCGCCTGCGTCGCCGTCGGCGACGTCGACCGCGACGGCCGCCTGGATCTGTACATCGGCAACTGGTACACGCAGTACGGCAAATCCAACGAAGCCTTCACGAACGACCTCCTCCTTCAAGCCCGCGATCAGGCCGGCGTCTTCCGCCGAATCTCGCTCCCGGAAGACAATGAGATGTTCGATGAATCATCCGACCGTGCCGGGCGCCCCACCTACGGCGCACTCATCGCCCAACTCGGCGATCTCACGCTCAGCGGATCAAACCTTCCCCGCGATCCGCAACTCATTGAACTCAACTACGGCCGCCGCGCCAACCGCGTCTGGACGCCCCAGGTCCCCAAGGACCCCGCCGGCCCGGCGTGGCACGACCTCGCCCCCGATCTCGGGCTCGACGGCGACCTCGTCCGCCATGGCAAGTACCCCGCCTGGCTCAAGGAACGCGCCAAGACCGATCCACGCTTCGACCGCCCAGACGAACTCCCCTATCGCTCCCACGGCAACTCCTTCGATGCCGCCGTGGCCGACATCAACAACGACGGCCTCTTCGACCTGGCCTTGGCAGAAATCGCTCACGCCTGGGCCGGCGACTCCTCCGATCGCTCGCGCGTGCTCATCCAATCGCGCGGCCCGGACAACGCCGCGGTCTTCTCGTCCCCCTCCGCCGCGTCCATCGATCGATTTCCACAGCCGCTCGATCCCCTCCCGGATGACTTCCGACCGAACTGGAACCAGGGAGATCTCTTTGTCGAACTCGCCGACCTCGACCACGACGGCCTCACCGACCTCATCCTCTCCTCCGGCGATTACCCGGACCCGCCCCCGCACGACAACCGCCTTCGGATCTTCCGCCAGCAACCCGGCGGCTCGTTCCAAGACGTCACCGCCGACTCCGGGATCGACCACGTCGGCTCCGCGCAACTCTCGCTCGCCGACGTCGACGCCGATGGCGATATCGATATCCTCGTCGGCCAGTCGTACAACCGCTTCCCCAAGCCCCTGGTCGATTCCACCAACCAGCGCCAGCACTCCCAGGGCCCGCGCCTCCGTCTCTTCCTCAACCAGGCCTCTCAATCGCACCCCGCCTCGTCGATCACCATTTCCTTGATCGGCCATCCGCTTCACCAGATCGCCTACGACCCGCTCGGCGCCGTCGTTCGCCTCACCCTCACCCGCCCGGACGGATCCAGGCTCACCCAGTCGCGCCAACTCATCGGCATCGGCGGACACGCCGGTAAACAGAACCAGTTCCTCGTCCACTTCGGCCTCGCCGGCGCCGACCACGCCGATTCGCTCGAAGTCGTCTGGCCCACCAGCGATCCGCTTGTGACCACGATCAACGATCCCGCGCGGCTCAAGCCCGACCACTACATCATGCGCGCCACCCGCGACAAGCCATAGCCGCGCACGCCGCCCCCCGCGATCCCTTGATGCCTTGATGCCTCGATCCCTTGATCCCTTCCCAACAAACACAACGTCCCGCTGAGTGCCTTCAGCGGGACGCGAACGAAGTGCGTCGTATTTCGCTAATCAGCGCTTCGCGATGTCGCGCCGGAACTCCGCAATCGGGAAGAGGGCGCCGGGATCGTTCGTCGGGGCGATCTGCGAGTGCAGGTACACGTGGTCCGGCGGGATGTCCAACTCGCGGCACAGGGCGGTGGTCAGTTCGATCAGCCGGTCGTACTGCGCGCCCGTGAACGAGCGGCGGTTTCCATCGCCCACCAGGCAGATCGAGATCGAGTGCAGGTTGTGCTCGTCCCCCTTGGGCCCGCCGGCGTGCGCGCCGGGGAGTTGTTCAAGCCACCGGAACCCCACGTACAACTCCCCGTTGGGCATCCCGTTCCCGTTGCCGATGATGAAATGATGACCCAGCCCGCGCAGCCCCATCGCCTCGTGCTCGGCCGCGATCGTCGTCGCGTTGCCCAGCGGCGAGTTCGAGTGGTGGATCACGATCCCCGTCCATCGTCCTTTGTCCAGCGGGGTGCGGGTCCGGAAGACCGACTCGATCACGTTCGGCGTGCCCGCCGCCGCGAGGGGCGCAAAGCTCATTCCATCCACCCGCGGCGCGGGCCGACCCTCGACCGCCAGCAGCATCCCGCCCACGGTCGTCATCGCGCCCAGCAGCGACAGCCACACCACTTTCGTGCGCATCGCGCTCCCGGCTTTGCGTGGCGTGGTCTTCCGTGACCGGCTTGACTTTCGGCGAGTGCTCGGCATGCGCGTCCCTACGTCGGCTGGTGTAACGATACGAATAAATCGGGTGCCCGCCCAGCCCGACTTGCCAATTTCCGCGCACATCTCGGCCTTTTTCGCGTTTTTTCTGCGCGTCCCCTCGCGCGTCCGAGTTCAATCCTTCGGCGACAGCCTCGCCCGCAGATTCGGCTTAAGCCGGCCAAACTCATCCTCAACATACTGCTGCGCGAACTGACTCCGCACCGCGTCATACCGATCGAACGGCGTGCGCTGATCCTCGGGCGACAGCAGCGGACGCGAGCAACCCACAAGCAGTAGACATGCTCCCGCCGCGCTCAACAACCCAATGAGGCTCGAGCACTGTCCCGCGGTTCTCGCTCGTTGTGCGCGCATCAGTCGCTCTCCACTTTGCAGATCCCATGATAACCTGCTTGACCCGGGTATGTTCCATCCGACACGTTCGGTGTAGGTTATAGAACCAGCCGACCGTGAGCATCAATTGAGATGGCGCCGCGTTCCGAAAGTTGCCTGATTCCCTCGTATATCGCCGCACACACCGCCGTCGCCAGATTCAGGGATCGCTCTCGGGGTCGCATCGGTAGTGTTACAAGTCTGTCCGGGTAGCGATGGAGCACGGCGTCGGGCAGCCCGCTGGTCTCTTTTCCGAACAGGAGCACGTCGCCGCGCGCCAGGTGCGCGTCCCACACGGGACGATGCCCCTTGGTGGAGAAGACCCAGAGGCGCGACTCAAGCCCCCGCGCCGGACGAGTTACGTGTCGCTCATGCTCCCACGAGACGAACGCGTCCCAGTGCGCGTGCTCCGTCGGGTTGAGCCGCGGCCAGTAGTCCAGCCCCGCCCGCCGGCATTCCTTTTCTGACGTCGAGAACCCCAGCGGGTGAATCAGGTGCAGCCCGCACCCTGTCGCGATGCACGTCCGCCCGATGTTTCCCGTGTTATTCGGGATCTCCGGTTCGTGCAGCACCACATTGAACAAGGCCTGCTCGCTCACGCGCCACCGTAGCGCGCGCCCGCGCCCGGAGGCGAGTCTCGCACGATCGTCAGCTCGTCGGGCTGCCGACCCTCACCGTCAGCACCGGGCACGGGGCGTGGTGCAGCACGCTCTCGGCGGTGCTCCCCTTGAGCAGGTGCGCCATGCCCGTGCGCCCGTGTGTTCCCATGATGAGCAGGTCCGCATGCCAGTCGCGGGCCGCGGCGATGAGTTCCTTGTCAGGCATGCCCTCGCGGATCAGCAGCAGCGGGGCGGGCACGTGCTTGAGTTGCCTTGCCGCCGACTCCAGGAGTCCCTGCGCGTCGGCACGCAGTTTCGCCGAGGTCACCTGCACAGGCGGACTGGTTTCCGACACACCGACGCCGCGAACGTCCGCCACGCAGATCAGCCCGACCTGCGCGTGCGTGCATCGTGCGAGTTCGTCGGCGACGCCGAGCACGTCCGTGCCCAGGGTACTGGTATCAACGGCGACGAGGATGCGGCTGAACTGCATGGGTGAACTCCTGAAGTCATTCAGACCTCGCCGGGCCCGTAGATTCCGCGGGCGATCGCCGCCCCGAGCCAGACGCCCGCCAGGCTCAGCGCCACGCTCCCCAGGACGTACACCCCCGCGCGGCCCCACTCGGCGCTATGGGCCAGCGCCAGCGTCTCGCGCCCGAAGGTCGAGAACGTGGTGTACCCGCCCAGCAGGCCGATCAGCACGAGCGAGCGAACTTCATCCCGCACGACCCACGGCCCGTACCAGGCGGTCGCGAGGAACCCCATCGCCAGGCACCCCGAGATATTGACGATCATCGTCCCGAGCGGAAACCCCTCGCCCCACCAGTGCTGCACCAGCCCACCGAGCCAGTATCGAAGCACCCCGCCAGCGCCCGCACCAAGGAAGATCACAAGGGCTTTGAACACGACAGGCTCCTACCAATCAAAGCACCGCCGGGCACCGGGGCCCGCGGTCGAACCGGTAGGAGTCATCAGGTCACCGCGGCAAGGCGCGCGGGCCGGTTCAGGGCGGACTCCATCGCCGCCACGATCATAGGGGTCCTCGTGAACACATTACGATCCGGGGAGCCTCCCGGACGCGCCCGGCGAAGTGGAAAGGACCACCACCCGTCCCGGCGCGCCCCGCCTTCGTCCGCTACCATCGCGTTCGATGACTTCCTCTTCCGCGACCCCCGCTCCTCCGGCCGCGCTGTCCCCCGATCCAGCCGCTCGCACCTGGCCGCACCGGCACCTGCTGGGCCTGCAAGCGCTCGGCGCGGACGACCTGCGACTGATCCTTCACACCGTTCGTTCATTTGCCGACGTCTCCAATCGCTCCGTCAAGAAGGTCCCCGCGCTGCGAGGGAAGGTTGTCGCGAACCTCTTCTTTGAGGATTCGACGCGCACCAGGCTCTCGTTCACCCTCGCCGCCCAGCGGCTGTCCGCCGACGTCATCGATCTCACCGCGTCGGCCTCGTCGGTCAACAAGGGCGAGACCATCGCCGACACCGCGCTCAACGTCCTGTCCATGGGAGTCGATGCCTTCTGCGTGCGCCACAAGGCCAGCGGCGCCGCCGCCCTGGTCGCTCGCGCCGTGGGCGACCGCTGCGCCGTCATCAACGCCGGCGATGGCCGTCACGAACACCCCACGCAGGGCTTGCTCGATATCTACACGCTCGCCGAGGCGCACCACCGGCTCGATACCTTCGACCTCACGGGGCTCCGAGTCGCCATCGTCGGGGACGTCGTCAGTTCCCGCGTCGCGCGCTCCAACATCGCCGGGCTCACCGCGCTGGGCGCCCACGTCGTCTGCGTCGGCCCGCCCACGCTCGTCCCGCGATCGCTGCAATCACTCGGATGCTCGATCGATCACGACTTTGACCGCGTCATCCCCGGCGTCGACGCCGTCAACATGCTCCGCGTTCAGTTCGAGCGCCACGGCTCGGCCGACCCTGGCAAGGAAGGCAACGCGCAGCCCGGCATCGCCCGCGCGTCCCCGGCGTTTCCGAGCGTCCGCGAGTATGTGCAGGGGTACGCGCTGACCGAGGACCGCGCCGCGCGCCTCCGCCCCGCGCGAAGCCCTTCGGAGCCTGGCGCGATCGTCATGCACCCCGGCCCGATGAACCGCGGCGTGGAAATCGCCGGGTCTGTCGCCGACGGTCCAAAGTCGGTCATCCTCCGGCAGGTCGCCAACGGCCTGGCCGTGCGCATGGCCGCGCTCTACCTCTGTGTCGGCGCCGGCGCTGAGGCCTGAATCACATCGCCGCTCTGGCCCTTACCGGCTCGCCGGCGCACGCCCGCGCCCGACCCCACCCACGCCCACGCCGGCGTCCTCCAGAAGCCTGACCACGTCGCCCAGCGACAGTCGCTTCGGGTCCAGCGTAATGTCGGCGGAAAAGCGCACGGGGTCGAACCTGGCGCCGATGACCCCCGGCAAGCGCCGCAGGTTTGACAGCACCACCGGAATCAGTGGGGCCGAGCGCCCGCTGGAGCCCGATGGTTGATTCCCCGGAACCAGAGCGATTTCATGTCGTTGATGGAGCGATCCCACGAGAACTCCTGCTGCCTTGGCAGAAATATGAGCGACCACGTCGTTCAGGCCCATCGCCTGCTTCGACTCCTGAAACTGTGTTGTTCACACATCCACTTGGTCCGCGCGGCGGACAGAACGTGCCGCGCGCAGCGCCATATCGACGCCGACGGTCAGATTAGGCGCGTTTCACAGAAAGTCCAATAACTACCAAGAGAAACTATGTCCGGTCGGCCATAATCGGACCCCGACGCGGAGTCAGGTGCCCGACTTCACGCCGAGAAGTTCCACTTCGAATACCAAGTCGGCCTTGGGCCCGATGAGCCCGCCGGCGCCCTGCTCGCCGTACGCGAACTGCCACGGGATGATGAGTTTCCGCTTCCCGCCCACCTTCATTCCGGGGATTCCGTAGGTCCACCCGGGGATGACCTGGGTGAGGGCGAACTCGATCGGCTCGCCGCGCGAGTAACTGGAATCGAACTCTTTCCCGTCGGATTTCAGGGTGCCTCGGTAGTGCACGTTCACGATTGGCGCGGGCTTGCCGCGCTCCACCGGGGGCACTTCCGGTCCGTCACCGACTTTCTCGTCGATGATGTCGAGCGCCGCCACCAGTTCGATCTCGAACACCAGGTCGGCTTTCTCCGGGATCTTGGGCGCGCGCCCCTTCTCGCCGTAGGCGAACTGGTATGGGATGGTGAGTTTCCGCTTCCCCCCGACTTTCATTCCGGGCACGCCCTCGGTCCATCCTTTGATGACGTTGGCAAGGGGAAACGTCGCGGGCGAGCCGCGCGAATAACTCGAATCAAACTCTTCGCCGCTGCTCTTGAACGTTCCCCTGTAGTGGGCGTTCACGATGGTGCCGGGCTTGCACTCGGCGCCCGTACCGACCTGCAGATCCTCGATCACGACGATGTCCACGAGCTCGATCTCAAAATGGAGGTCAGAGTTCGCGGGGATGGTCTTGCTGCCGAACTTTGATTCTTTGTCCCCGAACGCGGCGGCGGCGGGGATCATCACCGTTCGCTTGCCGCCGACCTTCATGCCCGAGATTCCTGGGGTCAATCCGGCGATGGGCACGCCCCCTGGGCCGGGGCGGAGGACGATCCCGATGGGCTGCTCGCTGGCGCGGGTGTTCTCGATTTCCTCGCCGCCCTTGATCGTGCCGACCAGGTGCACGACGACGCACGAACCGGCCTTGGCCTGGGCGCCTTGGCCGACCTGGACGTCCTGGAAGGTGACTCCCATCGTCGGATCCGGGGCGGCGGCGGGGGCCGCGGTCGGCGCGGTCTTCTCCTGGGCCAGTGCGTAGGAGCACCCGAGCGATCCGAGCCCGCAGGCCACGAGCACAAGCAACTGCTTCGTCATAGTGATGGAACTTTCGCGAAAGGAAACTCCGACCGGCCGGGGATGACAATAGGAGACGCGCCGGCACGCGGCGGGGCTCAACGTCGGCCCTACTTCTTGTCTCCGCCCGGGAGGAGCTTCTTCAGTCCGCCGTCGATCGTGTCCTTGACCGCATCCTGTGCCTTCTTCGTGACATCGTCGATGGCTTTTTTTCCGGCCTGCTCGATGGTTCCCTTGGCGTCCCCCAGGACCTTCATGCCCAGGGACTTGACATCGCCGAGCCCGGCGAGTCGGGATTGCAGGTCGCCGAGCACGTCGCCGGGGATGAGCCCGCCGCCCTTATCCGCGGCCGCTCCGAGGACGGCCTGCACGATGATGCTGGAAAGTTCGCGGAGGGTGACGCCGGTGCCGCTGACGCCGGTGCCTGTTTTGCCGACGTCGGTGAGCTTGATTTCGTCGATGGGGATGTTGACCTTGGTGAGTTCACCGATGGCGCCGGGGCCGCCGACCAGGTCCAGGTGCACCGTGATGTCCTTGATGGAGAGGTCGCGGATGACGAATCGTTTTTCGTCGCCGGCGGGCGTGCTGGGCTTGGATCCGCCGTCGCCGCTTACTTTCTTGAGGTTTTCGAGGATGACGTTGTAGTTCGACCCGGCCTCTTTGCGTTCGAGGTTGACGTCGATGTGTTCCAGCGAGAGCGAGGGCAACTCGACGGTCTGCTGGCGGAGCGTGTTCAGCGACACCGCGACGCCGCCCGAACCCAGCGACAGGAAGTGCGGCGAGCTGAACCCCTGGGGGTTGCTGACGTTGAGATCCGACATCGAGAAGGTCCCGCTGAGGATGCCGACGTCGGCCGAGCCGAGAGTGGTGTTCACGCCCAGCGCGTACGTCGCGCCTTTCTCGATGCCCTTCTTCGCGATCACATCGATTGAGTAGAACGCCAGGGCGATCCCGGCGATGAGGAGCACGACCACGATCAGGACGACGTACTTGATCTTCTTGACGATCTTCATGGATAATCAAAGCGGGCGAGCACGCCATGGGCAAGCATGGCCGCGGTGGCGCGCCAGACGCATCGGCGAGGGGCCGCGTCGGGTCAGGTGGGACCGAGGCTCTCCCCGCGGGCGTCCGGCTCGCCGGGCCGCCGGTCGTCACGTACCTCGACGACCTGCGAGTTCGTCCGGTCGTACACGTACACCTTGCCCGGCTCCTCGTTCACCCGGCACGGCTTGTGCGAGCCATCACACATCGGGAACTGCTTCGACAGCCCGCACGCGCAGATCGCCAGTTTCTTCTCGGGGTCGAGCGTCTTGGGATCGATCTTGATCGGGTCCGTCGCCGACAGGTACACCATTCGCGGCATCAGGGTCTCCACACCGGTAAGCAGGGTCAGCGAACGCGGACTACTCCAGCAGGTTGATGAATAAGCCCGTCGCGAGTTTCGGGAAGAAGAACGTTGATTTCTGCGGCATGAGTTCGTTGGCGCGGCTGATCTCGCGGACGGCCTCCAGCGGCGTGGGCCTGACGATCACGGCGAGTTGAGGCGAGAACGCCTTGCCGCCTCCTGACCCGCGCTCCGTCCCATCGCCGATGTCAATGACTTCCTGGATCGAGTGCGGAAAGGCCCATTTCACGGGCTGCCCGCCGTTCAACTTCGGCTGGCAGATCGATTCGACAATGAGATACTGCACGAGCGCGACGTCGAGTTCACGCCAGGCCCGCACCTTGCCGGGGAATCGCTCTTTCAGAGGATCGGGCGCGGCGAGGGTCGCGACATAGCACCGCCGAGTCGCAAAGTCGTACAGCCCAAGCGCGTTCCCCTTGGAACGTTGGGCGGCCTGCTCCATGGCGTTCTCGATACCGCGCAGTTCGCCGCTAAACTCCGTGATGTTCAACGAGCCGCCGGCCGCGGCGCGGAATGCGTCAAACGAATACCCGCTCATGCCCGCCAGCACGCGGTGCGTGGGGCCGATGACCATGCCGGGGTCCGACATGCTGACCAGGACGTACATGCATCGGCGCGCGGGATGGTCCGCCGGCACGGGGCCCTGCGATTCCAGGTGCTTCAGGTAGTTCAGGGCGGTGTTGTAGCGGTGGTGCCCGTCGGCGACGAAGATGTCCTCACCTTTGAGTGCGTCGGCGTAGGCGTTGATCGTCGCGTCGTCCTGGACGGTCCACAGTTCGTGCTTGAGCGGACCGCCGAAACCCTCATTGGTCTGCGCGGTGATATCGGGCGCGCGCGAGGCCATGATGCGCTTGAGGAGCGAGCACGCCGCGCCCTGCGCGTCCTGATGGAGCCCGAAGATTGGGGAGAACTGCGCCCTGGAGGCCTTCATGAGGGCGAATCGGTCTTCCTTGGGACCTGAGAAGGTTTCTTCGTGAGGCAAGACGCCGCCGCCGGGGCGTGGTCCGAACGGTTGGACCTCGATGGTGCAGGCCATTCCGGTTCGCTGATGGGTCGAGCCGCGGAACTCGAAGGTCTCGCGGTAGACGAACATGGCGGGCTTGTCGAGGCGGTGCATGGTTCCCGAGGCCAGCCAGTCTCGAAAACTGCTCGCGGCCTGCGTGTAGGCGCTGGGGGGCCCCAGGTCTTTGGCGGGAATGTGAGGCAAGTCGATGCCGACGACGTTTTTGGAGTTTTTGGCGAGGAGGGCGGCTTTGGCCGGGACATCCAGAACGTCGTAGGGTGGCGCGATGAGGGGACTGACGTCGCCGGCGGGGCCGAGGGGGACGTATTGCACGGCTCTGAAGGGGAAGACCTGGGGCATGGGGGAGACCTCGTGGCGGTGAAACGCAAACTCTTTGAAATCCAGCGACTAGAGCATATCGCGACGGGCGTATTTGGACAGTTGGATGTTTTATTTGGCTTTTGTTTGCAATTTACAATCCCGAAATCATGGTGGAATTTGGGGTTTCGGGGTTGATTTTGACCAGTTGTCGGTAGACTTTAGTCCAATCGAACGTGAGTCCTGTGGAAAGGACCGCGATTCTAGAGAGAGATTAGCTCGTGCGCGTGCTCGTGTGTTGCGAGGCTCGGCCCGGGTAGTTTGGAGTTCGCCGGAACCTAGGACTGGCGACCTCGGAAGGAGAGAGGTTTATGGGTTTTTCTCGTTTTGTGGCTGCCGGCGTTCTTGCGACGGCGGGACTTGCGGCGTCAGCGTTTGGCGATGCCAGCGCGCTGAACCTGCTGATCCCGTTCGACAGCAACAACCCGGTCGGCACCGGCTGGACGCAGTCGATGGCGCCGAACGATGACGGCTCATCCGGGCTGATCGACATCGGGTTCACGTACTGCTTCTACAACCAGGGTCGCACGCAGTTGTACATCAACAACAACGGCAACGTGTCCTTCTCGGGCCCGTTCACGTCGTTCACCTCCACCGGCTTCCCGGTGAACGGGTTCGACATGGTCGCGCCGTTCTGGGCGGACGTTGACACGCGCAACCAGACGGACAACCCGGACACGAACCTGGTCTGGCACCGTCAGATTGACCTGAATAGCGACGGCGCGGCGGACCTGTTCGCCGTGACGTGGGACTCGGTCGGCTGGTACAGCGGCCAGAACGGCCAGCGCAACACGTTCCAGCTCCTGATCTCGGCGGATCCGAACTTCTTCGGTGCGAACCTGAACACGGCGTTCTCGTACGGCCGGATGGACTGGACGACGGGTCAGGCCTCGGGCGGCGGCCCGTTCGGCGGCACGCCCGCGACGGTGGGCGCCAACCGCGGCAACGGCGTGGACTTCAGCCAACTCGGCCGGTTCGACCACGCCGGGGCTGACTGGGACGGCGCGTTCGGGAACAACGACGGCGTTGACTTCCTTGAGAACCGCGCATTCTTCTTCGACGGCTGCGCGGGCGATGTCCCGGCTCCGGGCGCCGCGGCGCTCCTGGGCCTGGGCGGCCTGCTGGCGGCTCGTCGGCGTCGGGCCTAAGTCCTGAGTTTGTGAAGTGAGTTCACGCAGCGACCCCGGAGCGATCCGGGGTCGCTGTCATTGATACGGCAGGGGTTCAAGCGGAGGCGGGGGTGTCGTCGCCGGAGGCCTGCTCGATCTGGAGGCCGGCCAGCGCGGTCAAGGGATCGTCGGCGAACCGGAAGAGCGAATCGAGGCGAGAGAGGCGCATGACGGAGCGTGTGTCGTCGTTCATGGCGCAGAGCACGAGCACGCCGCCGGATTCGGAGAGGAGTTTGCGGAGCCTGAGGAGTTGCGCGAGGTGAGAACTGTTGAGGTATGAGACGGCTCCGAAATCGAGCACGACGTTTCGGCTGGGCTTTTCGGCCAGTGCGGCGAAGATCGAGACGAACTCGTCGGAGAGTTCGGGCTCATCGGCGAGGTGCGAGAGGAGGATGTTGTCGCCCCAGTCGTTGGCCATGGTGGCATTGTACGGTGAATGCAAGATGTTTGATCGCGCGAGAAAAAGAGGGGCCACACGAACGGAATATGAACATGATTTGATGTGGCGGGAATTGAGGACAGAAACCTACCAAACTCACAATGATCCGGAAGCGGTGGAAGCCAGACGGTGTATGCTACTGCGTATTCAAGTGCGGACTGACGGTCCGCCAACGACTTACCAGGCCGATCGCCCACACGACCGAGAATCGCCGCGAACGAAGGGTTCGATCCACAAAGCATCCGGAACCCTTCCCACAAGATGGACGAATGGCTTGCTCCTCAGTTAGACTATAAACTGAAGGCGAATAGGTTCGCGTTCAGGTCCCACGAGTCGCGTCGAGAGCGAGTCGCGGGTCGATTTTCGTGTTGACCATGTACTGGCCGCGTCGTGTCGGGCACTTTGGAGTGTTCAATGAATCAGAAGAACGATCGCTCAGGGAAGCAAGTGGAGTCGGGGCGCGGCGCGCGAGTGTTGACGGAGCGGGCGGGGTGGATGCCGTGGAGCCGGCGGAGCGAGCGAGCCAAGGGGGCGCCGATCAGTGATTTGATGGAGTTGATGGAGCCTCGGCTGCTGCTGACGGGGGATCACCCGGGCGTGCCGATGCCGTTCAATCCGGCGGCGCCGGCGACGATGGTGGCGCTGGACGGGATGGGGAACGGGACGGTGGCGGGGATGCTGGAGCCCGGGGATACGGGCGACTTCTTCCGGTTCACGGTGGCGACGACGGACTTTGTGTCGGTGCTGGCGAACACGGCGGGGCTGGGGAGCAGCGCCAACACGCGGGTGCAGGTGTTCGATTCGACGGGCGCGCTGGTGGCGCAGGGGAACGACAACGGCGAGATCACGGGGACGAGCCCGCTGCGCGCGCCGGACGGGTGGGCGGGGTTCGTGGCGGCGCCGGGGATGTACTTCGTGGCGGTGACGAGCCAGTTCGCGACCACGGGGGCGTACGAACTGCGGGTGCGGACGCAGACGACGGACGTTGGGGCGATCGACCCGATGACGGGCGAAATCGAGACGACGGCGAACGTGACGGAACTTCAGGGGGAGCAGATTTTCCACGTCGATATCCCGTTGAGCGACCCGATGGGGGCGAACCTGGACAGCATCGCGACGCTGGCGACGACGTCGAACCTGATGGTGCCGGTGGAGCAGCGGTTCGACGCGCGGGTGGAGGTGTTCAGCGGCAGCGGGCAGTTGGTGACGGCTGATTCGCAGTCGGGGTATCTGAGCGGGGCGTTCGTGGCGTGGCGTGGGGCGGAGATGCGGCGGTTCTACATCCGGCTTCGCAGCGACCGATTGAGCGGGATGCAGGCGACGGGGATGGTGGGGCTGTCGTTCGACTTCGCGTCGTCGCCGATCGAGAACGCGATCGATCCGGTGACGCGACGCGGGTCAGACGGGGCGGAGGTGCTGCTGACGCCGTGGGACACGGCGTCGTACCGGTTCACGGCGCAGGGGACGGGACTGAACTTCATTGTGGCGCGCGATCCGGTCGGCGAGGGGAGTTTTGCGCTGCGTTTGTACAGCGGGACGGGGCAGTTGCTGGCGTATGACGACGACTTTGTGGGGAACGAGCCGCAGATTGAAATTCCGTTGCAGGGCGGGGTGGAGTATTTCGTGGTGGTGGACGGGTTCGAGCCCCCGCCGATTCCACCGCCGCCCCCGCCGCCGTCGCCGGTTCCGATCAATCTGTTCATCGAGGCGAGCCACACGTTTGATTCGCTGCAGCCGGTGGACGATCACATCGATCGACCGACGACGGGGACGCCGGGGCAGATTCGACGGCAGTTCGATCTGGCGACGCCGCTGACGTTCAATGCGCCGCACCTGCTGGCGGACCTGGACGAGCCGAGGAATCCGGCGCTGGACCACAGTTGGGTGATCGACGCGACGGCGACGGGTCGGATCCACACGCAGGTGGACTCGGACCTGTTCAAGTTGGTAGCGCCGATCGACATGCTGGGGAGTTACGCGGGAGACAACGACAATGCCGGGACGGCGTTGTATGTGGGCGGGCGGTTCCAGGTGGCGGATCCGGATTCGTTTGGGTTCCTGCCGCAGCGGGGCGTGGAGAACGTGCCGTCGCGCGGGGTGGCAACGTTTGACGCCGGGACGTGGTGGTTTGCCGGACCGCAGGGTGAGGCGGCCAGCGGTGATCCGCTGGGATTCCTGGACAACCCGGCGACGGCGGGGACGGCGGGTCCTGAGATCTACGCGATGACGGTGTGGGATCCGGATGGAGCGGCGAACGGGTTCTTCGGCCCGATGCTGGTGGTGGGCGGGGACTTCCTGCTGAATATTGATGACGGGTTTGGCGGGGTGATCACGCTGACGAACCTGGCGGTGTGGGGGAGCCTGACGCCGACGGCGACGAACGGGAACCCGTCGGCGTATAGCTGGACGAACATCCCGCTGGGGTACGGGCTGATCCTGGGCGATGCGAACGCACCGGTGCGGGCGCTGATCTCGGCGGACCCGGACGGGGACGGCGCGGATTCGTTGTTCGCGGGTGGTGACTTTACGATGATCGGTGCGGCGGACTGGGCGTTCCCGCCGATCGCGCCGACGGCGGCGATGCACCTGGCGGAGATCGGTCCCGGGACGGGGTTTGCGTGGGCGGCGGTCGGGACGGGGATCACGGGCGGAGCGAATCCGACGGTGCGTGCGCTGGCGGTGTACGACCCGCCGGATCCGGGCGCGGGGAATCCGTCGGGGATGCCGCCGGTGGCGGACCCGCCGGACATGCCGGAGCAACTCGTGATCGGCGGGACGTTCACGAACGCTGGCGGGACGACGGTGAACAACATCGCGTTCTTCGGGCTCGCGGACGACATGGCGATGGCGCCGACGTACTCGCGGCTTGGGACGGCGGTGGCGAACGGGGTGACGGGGAACAACGGTCAGAATGCGCCGGGTGGCAACCTGACGGGCGTGTACGCGCTGACGGTGTGGGACCCGCCGTCGGTGAACGACAACTTTGATCCGGACCCGGTGCTGATGGTGGGGGGCAACTTCACGACGGCCGGCGGCGTGGCGGGGATGAACAACATCGCGATGTACGGCGTGCCGCAGACGGGCATGGAGGAGATGACCAACCCGCGGCTGCTGTGGCTGCGGAGTTTCTCGCAGGTGCCGGCGGACCCGACGATGGCGCCGATCCAGCCGGGGGTGAATCCGGGGTTTGGGAACACGGTGTTTGCGCTGGCGACGTGGGATCCGCCGGACTTCAGCGGGCTGCCGCCGATTGAGCCGGTGGTGCTGGTGGGCGGGGCGTTCTCGACGGGGGGCTTCAGCCGGATGGCGTTGTACACCGGGGCGGCGACGAACCAGGCGTTCGGGCAGTTCGACGACATCGTTCGGACGATCACGATCGTGTCGGGGGATGAGCAGGAGCAGGGGATCCGGAAGTTCACGTTCGTGGACGATGACCGGGAAGTGGTGTACGTGGGCGGGGACTTCACGGAGATCGCGGGGGATCCGTTCTCGCATGTGGCGCAGTTGGACGTGGTGGGGTTCGGGACGTTCGGGTTCACGCCGCTGCGGCAGGGTGTGGACGACACGGTGTTTGCGTTGACGGCGTTCGATGACGCGGACCCGGCCTTCGATAACAGCGCGGCGCGGTGGGACCGGAACGATCGGCCGTCGAGCCGGGCGGTGATCCGGGTGGCGCCGTCGGAGGGGTCGTTCCTGAATGCGCTGGTGCGGATCTACGACGGCGCGTTCAACATGATTTATCAGAACGACACGGTGTCGCCGTTCCCGGATCCGGCGGGATCGAACGACCCGGCGGTGGCGCCGGGGCTTGGGTTCATCGCGCCGCCGATGGTGGCTGGGGCGACGTACTACATCGAGGTGGTATCGGCGGCGGCGACGCCAACACCGACGGGACGTCAGCACGGGCGGTACAACATGACGGTGACGATCGACGGGATGCCGCCGGACGTGAACGGGGACGGGGAGGTGGACGACACGATCTCGCAGATCCTGGAGGGTCCGGACGCGGGGCAGTGGACGTCGGCGCTGCGGCTGGGGGTCGATGCGCAGTTGAATGGCGATACGACGAACTACAACGGGACGGCGGCGAACTTTGATCCGAACGCGGGCGGGCCGGTGTGGGTGTCGCCGGGGTTCCCGTTTGACTCGTACTCGATCGGGTCGGGCGGGCCGCGGGTGAGGGTGTATGGCCAAGGCGGGCCGTTTGACGTTCAGCAGACGACGCCGACGGGGTTCTTCGTGTCGCAGCAGACGGACTTCGCGGCGATCGAGACGATCGAGGACACGGACCTGTACTACTTCCGGGCCAACGGAGACGGGTACGTGGAGGTGCGGATCAACACGACGAACATCGCGCAGGAGTTCGGCGAGCAGATCTGGGATTTCAGCGACGGGCAGAACGCGACGGTGGAGTACAACAGCCTGACGCAGCCGATCAGCAGCCCGCTTGATTCGATGATCCGGATCTTCAACAACGACCTGCAGGAGGTCGCGACCAACTCGTACAACCCGGGCGTGGCGGGCGAATCCGCGACGACGACGGTGGGGACGCTGGGCCAGCGGATTTTCTGGCACCGCGACGCGCGGGTGGTGATCCCGGTGCGGGCGGGCGAGGTGTATTTCATCCAGATCGAGAGCGGGCAGCTCGCGACGTTTATGGACGATCCGAACAACGTGGACTGGGGGATCGCGACGGGGGCGTACGAGTTGCTGCTCAATGCGCTGTCGGACTTCAATCCGGACGGGTCGGACGACCACACGAACACGTGGACGCCGGCGACGGGGGACAACCAGGCGACGCCGGTGCCGATCGACGTGACCGCGGGGAGCCCGACGAACGGTCAAGGCAGCGTGACGGGGACGATCCGGGATATCTTCAACAACCCGAATGAGCCGAACAACGACCTGGACCTGTTCGCGTACTACGCGACGGGGACGGGGACGGTGCGGCTGACGAGCGCGGCGAACAACGGATCCAATGTTTCGCTCTCGGTGATCGTGCTGGACGACACGGGGCAGACGGTGGTGACGGGCACGTCGCTCCCCGGCGGAAGCAGCACGGTGACGTGGTTTGCGCAGCAGGGCGAGCGGTACTTCGTGCGGATCGACGGCGCGGGGGGATCGCAGGGGGACTACATCCTGAACTTCGAAGGGATCGCGAGCGTGGACGACCACGCGAACTTCCCGTACGTGGATCAGGGGACGGTGCTGACGATCGACCGGTACCTTGGGACGCTGACGGGGTCGGGGCGCATCGAGAACGCGGGGGACACGGACGTGTTCCAGTTCTCGTCGAGCCAGTATGTGCCGGACATCATGAACCGGGCGTCGATCCGGGTGGTGTCGACGACGCCGTCGAGCCTGGATGTGCGGGTGCGCGTGTACGAAGTGCAGGTGGACCTGAGCGACAACGAGTACCGGGCGCTGATCGCGTTGAACGACGATGAGCGGGATCCGAACAACCCGAATGGGGCCCCGCTGAGCCAGGACGCGTTCGGGCGGTTCTCGATCACTCCGGGCCGGACGTACTACATCGTGGTGGAAGGGGAAGATCCCAACGCGGACTTCGGCGACTACACGCTGACGGTGACGGTGAATCCGACGGACGATCACCCGGACTTCGCGGCGTTCCCGCTGGCATCGGACATCCCGCTGACGGCGGACCTGAACGTGGGCGCGGTGGGATCGCGCGGCGGTGTCATCGAGATTCCAGAGGACGACGACGTCTTCCGGTTCACGGCGCAGGCCGGCGGATCGGCGACGGTCACTCTGACGCCGATGCTTGCGGGGTCGTTCAGTTCCGTGCTCACGATCTACAACAGTTCGGGGACGCAGATCACGATGGCGATGGGGGACGTGACGGGTGCGGCGACGGTGAACTTCATCGTGTCGCGCGGTCAGTCGTACTTCATTCGCGTGGACGTCGGTGGCATGAGCATGCCGACGAACGCGGCGTACACGGTCGGCGTCGTAGCGCCGCCGAACGACGATCACCCGAACCAGGGCGAGTTCCCGCTGGCGTCGGTGATCTTCCTGAACTCGTCGGACGGGATGGGCTCGCGGACGGGCGAGATCCGGCCGGCGGGGCTGGATACCGATCTGTTCCGCGTGACGACCCGCGTGGCGGGCGCGCTGAACATCAACGTGACGACGGACGGGAGCACGCTGAACCCGCGGATCATGGTGTTCGACTCGTCGTTCGTGCTGATCCCGGGATCGACTGATAACACGGATACCGCGTCGCAGATCATCATGGCCAGCGCGGCGAACCAGGTGTACTACATCCTGGTGCTGTCCGACACGGTGGGCGGCGGGAGCCAGGAGGGCGCGTACACGGTCACGGCGAGCCAGACGATCCCGGGAGGTGGGGGCGGCGGCGGCGGCGGGGGGACGGACGATCATGCCAACGCCGGCAACTTCGCCAACGCCACCCCGATCGCGCTGAACTCGCGGACGGGCGACGCGACGGCGACGGGGATCATCAACTTCGTCGGGGACACGGACCTGTTCACGTTCGTGACGTCGTCGTATGGCGCGGGCGTCACGGGGACGCGGCCGGTGTACCTGCAGATCACGACGCCCAGCGGCGGTCTGGTGGACGGGACGGTGCGAGTCTTCGACGGGACGATGGCGCACAACCTGGTGGCGCAGGACTCCAACGGGGTTCCGGGGGCGACGGCGAACCTGGTGTTCCAGGCGACGGCGGGCACGCGCTACTACATCCTGGTCGAGCCGGTGGCGTCGAACCTGGGCTCGTACGTGGTGCGGCTGGACACGGAGCCGCAGGTGCACTTCCTGTATTACCCCGAGGGGTACAGTTCGTCGGCGATCGATGAGTTCATCCCGATCGTGAACCCGAACAACTTCGCGGTGACGTATTCGATCATCGCGCGGTACGAGACGGGAACACGGGACGAGGTCATCGTGTCCAACGCGGTGATCCCGGCGAACTCCCGCGGCGGGCACACGGTGAGCACGCGAGGGACATCGGGAACGTCGCTGGTGCGGCGTGACACGCCGTATGCGCTGGAGGTCCAGGCCAACGGGCAGCTCACCGCGACGTTCAGCCACTACGACTTTGGGATCACGACGGGTGAGAACTTCACGAACGTGACATCGACGACGTGGATGTTCTCGGAGGTGCGCAAGGACGTGCTGAACTTCCGCGACTTCGTGCTGTTCTACAACCCGAACAACACGGCGGCGAACCTGGCGATCTCGCTGGTGTACGACGACGGGCAGGTGGTGACGTTCAACCGGACGGTGGACGCGCTGCGTCGCAGCGGGCTGAACTTCACGAACGACACGGCGGTGCCGCGCGAAGGGCGGTTCGCGGTGCGGATCACGTCGAGCCAGCCGATCGTGGCGGCGCTGTCGTCGTACCGGATCACGGGCGCCAAGGGCGGCTACGGGCTGCTAGGCAACGCGGACGGCGGCGCGACGCGCGGCGCGATCCCGCTGGTCTCGACGGGCTCCGGGGTCGATTCGTCGGTCTCGATCTTCAACTCGAGCACGACGCAGTCGGCGTCGGTGACGATCACGGCCACGTACCTGAACGCCGGGCTGCCGGACCTGGTGCGGGTGGTGAGCGTGTCGGCGAACTCGCGTCGGACGTTCACGCTGGCGGAACTGGGTGTCGTGGCGGGGCTGCAGGCGGGCCTGCGGTACCAGGCGTCGATCCCGGTGACGGTGACGTACGCGGAGTATCAGAACGGCGACGCGGACGCGACGATGTTCGGGACCAACGCGTCGCAGACGGCGCTGTTCGGAGATGCGTTCGTCAATCCGCAGGCCGCGGGTACGACGTACATCGAGAACCTGGGCATCTACAACCCTGCGGCGTTCGATACCGACGTGACGGTGCGCTTCCTGTTCAACGACGGGTCGGTGAGCGCTCCGATCACGCGGCGCGTGACGGCCGGGCGCTACGACGTGATCCGGATCGATCAGCAGGCGGCGATCCTGAACCGGCCTGGTCTGGCGTTCTTCTCGATCCGCGTCGATGCGATCGCGCCGGTCGTGACGTACTTCACGCACTACGACCTGTTCCTCAACGGCGGCTGGGCCACGCTGGGCGCTCCGGTTGGGTTGACCAACCCGGTGTCGACGATCGGCTGAGCCGTGGGCGAGTTGATTGAGTGATTGACCGGCCCCCGCGTACGGACGCGGGGGCCGTTTTCATTGAGGCGCGACGATACCCTTGGCTGACGATGAAACGGGAGAACAGGCGAGCAGGGCTGATCCACGCCCTTGGGGCGGCGCGGAGCGTGATGGTGCTGACCGGCGCCGGGGTGAGCGCCGAATCGGGCATACCGACGTTCCGCGACTCGATGGAGGGGTTGTGGAAGGACTTTGACCCGATGAAACTGGCGACGCCCGAGGCGTTCGAGGCGGACCCGGCGACGGTGACGAGGTGGTACGACTGGCGTCGGCAGGGGTGCCTGGGGGCGGAGCCGAATCCGGGACATGTGGCGCTGGCGAAACTGGAGCGGGGGCTTCGCGAACGGGGGCGGGGGTTTCTGCTGGCGACGCAGAATGTGGATGGGCTGCACCAGAAGGCCGGGAGCGAGCGAGTGGTGGAACTGCACGGGACGATCATGACGTGGCGGTGCACGCGGACGGGGCGGGAGATCGTGCCGGGGCCCGAGCCGTTTGCGGAGTATCCGCCGAGGTCGCCGTGGGCGGATAGGTCGAGGGCGGGAGAGGTCGATGGGGGAATAGGGGGGACGGAGCGGGGGATACTTCGTCCGGGCGTGGTGTGGTTCGGCGAGATGCTGCCGGCCGAGGCGCTGGAAGCGGCGGCGGGGGCGGCGCAGTCGTGCGAGGTGTTTCTGTCGATCGGCACGAGCGCGGTGGTGTATCCGGCGGCGGGGTTCATGCGGCTGGCGTCGGCGAGCGGGGCGTTCACGGCGGAAGTGAACCGGGACGAGACGCCGATTTCGGGGCTGGTCGATTGCTCGATCCGGGCGAGGGCGGGGGAGGCGTTGCCGTGGATCGTGGACGAAGCGATGGGGGAGTGAAAACGGCGGAAGCCGCCGAGCGGCGCGATCGGGGGCGGGGATATGCTTGGCGACGGGTTCATGCTCACGGCGCAGGCGCACTCTTTCACTCAGCAGGCACGGCTCGCGATCACGCTGGCGTGGGTCGCGGGGTATACCAACATCGTGGCGATCCTGACGTGCGCGCACGCGGCGTCGCATGTTTCGGGCACGGCGTCGGAACTCGGGCGTGGCGCGGCGACGGGGGTGTTGCGGTCCGCGGGCGTGGATCCTGGCGGCGGCCACGCGGTGCACCACTGGGACCTGGCGCTGCTGTCGGCGTTTGTGCTAGGGACGTTTTTTCTTGGCGCGGTGCTATCCGGGGTGCTGAGCGAACTGGGGCGTCGGCGGGCCTGGGAATCGATCTACGTTCTCCCGGTCGCGGCGGAGGCGGCGCTCCTGGCGATGTTCGCGATCGGGGTCGAGATGCACGACGCGACGACGCTGAACACGGGGCCGGAGGTGTGGTGGATGATGGGGGTGGCGTCGGCGGCGATGGGTCTTCAGAACGCGACGATCACGCGGATTTCGTCGGGTGTGGTGCGCACGACGCACATGACCGGGATCGTGACGGACCTGGGGATCGAGGTGGCGCATGCGCTATTCGGTGAGAAGCGAGCCGGCGTGGACGCGGGGGAATCGGCGGAGACGGATCGCGGGCCAGTGGGGAGTGCCGGGGCGATCGCCAGGCTGATGCGGTCGGTGAGGCGGCACGAGAGCGCGCGGCGGCTGGCGCTTCTGAGCGGGATCCTGGTGCTCTTTGTGCTTGGGGCGGCGCTGGGGACGCTGGGCCATGCGTGGATGCCGCGACTGGTGATGTTCCCGCCGGTGTTCTTTCTTCTGCTGGTTATTTACCAGGACCTGTCGCGGCCGATTGCCGAGATTGATCCATCGGAACTTGAGAACGAGGACCTGGGGCTTCCCGAGTCGGTGCTGGTGATGAGGCTCCGGAGCGACCGGCAGCGTCGCGGGCGGGTGCAGCGGCTGCCGAACCTGATGATGTGGTCGGATCGGTTGGCGGCGCACACGCGGGTGGTGATACTGGATCTGACGGGGGTGAGCGAACTGGACGGGTACGCGGGGTACGAACTGGGGGCGCTGCTGAAGCGGTTTGCGCTGGAACAGAGACGATTGATCCTGGCGGGGTTGACGCCGGCGCAGTATGAACGGCTGCGCCGGGGTGGGGCGGGGGAGTCGCTTCATCCTGGGGTGGTGTGCGCGGACCTGGAACTGGCGCTGGCGCGTGGGCTGATGCTGGCGCAGGATGAGGCGTGAGATGCGGCGAGCGCGTGAAGGCGGGCGGCGGCTGGGTCAGCGCTTCTTCTGGCGGCGTTTGGCTTCGTCGATCTGCTTGGCGCGCTCTTCGGCGAGTTGTTGGACGCGGGCGAAGAAGCCCGGCTTCTTTGCGGGCTTGGCTTGCTTGCGGTCGAACATGCTGGTACCGACGCCGGCCGCGACGACAGTGGGCTTGGGGGTGAGGAGGTCTTTTTCGGTGGCGTGGCGGCGGATGTACCGCGACTCAAGGGTGCCGAGGGTGGAGTTGACGATGAAGTAGAGCACGAGGGCGCTGGGGGTGTTGTACATCATGAGGGGGAAGAGAACGACCATCATGACCTTGACGATTTTCTGCTGCTGCTCCTGCTCGGGGGTGAGTTGGGTGGTGGGCGGGGGCTGCATGTATTTCTGCTGGACGAAGAAGACGACGCCCAGGAGGATGGGGAGGAGGTTGACCGAGTCGACGAGCCCCATGATGGGGATTCGGAAGCCGGAGCCGAAGGAGATGAAATGGTCGGGCTCGGAGAGGTCGGCCAGGAAGGCCCAGCGGCGGCCGGTGGTGCTGGCGCTGAGCCACTGGAAGAGGCCGAAGAAGGCGGGTTCGTGCCTGAGTTCGTACATGAAGTAGAGCATGGCGTAGAGCGCGATCCAGATGGGGGACTGGAGGAAGGCGGGGAGGCAGCCGAGCATTCCTTTGTAACTGATGTTCTCCTCGCGCATGAGTTGGGCGAGTTCCTGGCGCATGCGGGCGGGGTCGTCCTTGTACTTTTCCTGGATTTTCTTCTGCTTGGGCCCGAGGGCGGACATCTGCTTGCTGAAGCGCATCATGCTGATCTGCGACCACTTGGTGACGGGGTGCAGGAGGGTGCGCACGCAGACGACGAGGATCATGATGGCCAGGGCGTAATCGAAGACGACGTTGTCGTGGAGGAAGCGGAGGAACCAGGAGAGGGGGTGGGTGAGCCATTGGAAGGTGCACCACCAGCACATGCCGCCCATGGTGTAGACGACGAGTTCCTTCATATCGACCAGGGCGACGCGCGGCTCGGTCTTGGGGCTCATGAAGGCTGGGGAGAGGGGGCCGGCGAAGATGCCGGCGTCGAAGTTGCCTGCCTGGGCCGGGGCGACTCGTTGCGGGGCGCTGTAGAGGTACAGCACCATGGTCTCGGCGTCGTGGGCGGGGCTATCCATGACGAAGCGATCGACACGGGCCGCGAGGGAGAGGGCCTTGTTGTACTTGGTGCCGGGCTGGGCGCCGGGGTCGAGCAGGGGATGCATCGCGACGGCGAAGTACCGGTTGGTCATGGCGACCCAGACGGGGGTGAGGCGCCGCTTGGTGGAGAGGTCGTTGGGCCAGACGGTCTTGTCGTTCCAGAAGCGCTGCCCGGTCTGGGGGTTCTGTCCGGCGGGGCTTCCCAGCCAGTGGGAGCGCTGCTCGACGAACTGATCGGCGCGGACGATCTGCTGACCGGGGTCGGCGGCGGGGTCGGTGAGGTAGCCGAAGCGGAGGCGGCGGTAGTCGGCGGGTGAGCGCATGAGGCCGGTGGGGAGATCGGAGGGGCCCCACTGACGCCAGACGATCGCGAGAGGGCGGTCGGTGAGATTCTGGGCGCGCTGCTCGAGGATGATGTCGTAACTGTCGGTCGGCAGGCGGAATATTCGGGTGATGAGAACGGCGGGCTTTCCGGCGGAGTCGAGAATGCTCGCCTGGAACTCGGCGAGTTCGGAGGTGGCGCGGGTCTGCGTCCAGAAGGAGCCATCCTGATCGGGCTTTCCGAAGAGGGGGACGAACTCGCCGTCGATTTCGACGCCGTCGACGGCGAAGGGAGCGATGCCGGACCGAGGCGAGGCGGGGAGCGGGATAAACGATTGGAGGCGTTCGGGGTCGTGTTGAGAGATAGTCTGGTAGATGTCGGTGAGGTCGATCGACTCGATCCCGGCGCCGAAGGGGGAGAATCGGACCTGCATGCGGAAGGGGGCCGCGAGGTTGCCGATTGGCGCGAGCGAGGGGGTGCCGGGGTGGAACTGGGCGGTGAATGTTCGAGCGGTGGGGGGGGCGGGGGGGGTGTCTGCCGGCGAGACGGGCGTGGGCGGCTTTGCGGCGGGATCGCCGGGGTGATCGGTGGACCTGATGGGCGCGTCGGGGCTTGGCTGCGGAGCGGTTGACAGGCCGGGCGTGTTCGCTGGTGTTTCGACGGCGCCTGGGGTGTTGGTTGCGCTGGAATGCTCGGCGGGCTTATTCGTGGAGGCGGGGCCGGGCTGTTGCTGCTTGGTCGAGTTGACGTAGACGGCCCAGGCGACGAGGACGCCGCCGATGATGAACAGAATGGGGACGATGATCCGCAGGACTTTGTTGGGAGGTTGGGGCATGATGAGCGAGCGAGACGGGGTTGATGCCGAATGGCACGTTGTTGGGATAGGGTGGTGCGCGATTGGGGTGCGCGAGGTGGTTTCGCGAGGTTGGCGCGAACGGAACGGTCGCTCCCGAATCTGGCGGCGCGAAAAACGGGCACGATGATACGACAGGAGACGGAGGGATTCCCCACGGAGGGATCGAACGGATGGCGAATACAATGAAGCGTGAGCGGCGCCGAAGCGGAATCCTGCTGGCTGGCACACCATTGGCTTGACGCGAGCAGTCGGTTGGTTGTCGCGGAGGCGCTGGACGCGGTGTACGCCAAGACGGCGTCGGAGATCGCGCGGCGCGGCCCGGCGTGCTGGGCGTCCGGGCGGTGCTGCAACTTCGAGCGGACGGGGCACCGGCTGTACGTCACGGGAGTTGAAACGGCGTACGCCATCGTGCGGGCGGAGGCAGCCGGACTTGGCGCGGAGGACGGGCGCGCCCGTGATGCATGCGCCGCGGTGGTGTCTCTGGAACAGATTGACACGGCTCGCGCCCGGGGCGGATGTCCGTTCCAGCGCGGGAACCTGTGCGGCATCCACACGGTGAAGCCGCTTGGATGCCGGGTGTACTTCTGCGATCGCTCGGCGCAGCAGTGGCAGCAGGACCTGAGCGAGCGCATGCTGAGCGAGCTCCGCGCACTGCACGATGAGCACCAGATCGAGTACCGCTACGGCGAATGGCGCGAGATGCTCGGGTACTTCGCGGTCGAGGGGGAGCCCGGCGATCGGCGCGGCGGAGGCGGCGATGCCTGATCAGGGGTATGAGCCAAGCGCGGCGATGCGAGAGCGGATCGTGGGGTTCCTCGCCGCCCACGACGCGCCGTGCAGCGTGTGCGGGTACAACCTGCGCGGGCTGGACGACCTGAAATGCCCGGAGTGCGGGCAGCGCCCGTCGATCATGGGGCTCGATGACTTCGACGACTGGGTGCAGCGTGTGCGGGTCGTGGGTTACCTGCGCGAGCACGACCTGGTCTGCACCGGGTGCGGCGCCAACCTGCGTGGAACGGCGTCGCCGGTGTGCGGGGCGTGCGGAACGCTGAATGCCATTCCGGGAACCACGGCGCGTGACTCGATGACGTGGATGGAACGCCGACTCGGCACGGCGCTGGTGCTGGGCGTGATCGGGGGAGGGGTGCTGGCGCTGGCGATCGGGGCGTGGCTGATCCTGCGAAACTGAGGAAGTGTTCTATACTCGGTGTCGGAAGAGAAGGGCGAGATGGTTCGGATTCTGAAAGGTTATGTATGAGCACCGGGCGCACACCGTCGTCTGCCACGAGTTCCCCCGCGAGGGCGGTGAGCGCGGCCGGAGGGGGAGCGATACGAGGGGGCGCCGCGGCGGTCGATCCGCACGCGGTGACGATATCCGGCGTGGTGCTTGATCCGGTGTACGGGCCGGATGGATCGAGCATCAGCGGTCCGGGGTTGCCGGCGTCGCTTCGCTACTACGACCGCGACGTGAATGCGCCGGGGCAGTTTCCGTACACGCGGGGGCTGTTCCCGGAGGGGTACCGCACGCGGCTGTGGACGATGCGTCAGTTCGCGGGGTTTGGCTCGGCGGACGACACGAACCGGCGGTTCAAGTATTTGCTGGAGAACGCCAAGGCGGTGGGTGGGGCGGCCCGGACGAATACGGGGTTGTCCACGGCGTTTGATCTGCCGACGCTGATGGGGCGGGATTCGGACGACGAACTTTCGGTCGGCGAGGTGGGGCGCTGCGGGGTGGCGATCGACACGATCGAGGACATGCACCGGTTGTACGCCGACATCCCGGTGGACCGGGTGACGGTGTCGCAGACGATCAACGGGCCGGCGTGCGTGATCTGGGCGATGTACCTGGCGATGGCGAAGCAGCGCGGGATCTCGTGGGACTCACTCGGCGGCACGCTGCAGAACGACATCCTGAAGGAGTTCCACTCGCAGAACGAGTTCATCTACCCGCCGGAAGCGAGCACCAAGCTCGTCGTTGACACGATCGAGTTCCAGAGCAAGATGGTTCCCAAGTGGAACAGTGTTTCCATTTCGGGGTACCACATCCGCGAGGCGGGATCGACGGCGATCCAGGAACTGGCGTTCACGCTCCGCGACGGGATGGAGTATGTCGAGGCGTGCCTCGAACGCGGCATGAACATTGACGAGTTCGCGCCGCGCCTCTCGTTCTTCTTCAACTCGCACAACGAGTTCTTCGAGGAGATCTGCAAGTTGCGGGCGGCGCGGCGGATCTGGGCGCGGATGATGAGGCACCGGTACGGCGCGAAGAACGAGCGATCGTGGTTCATGAAGACGCACGTGCAGACGGCGGGGTGCTCGCTGACGGAGCAGCAGCCGCTGAACAACATCGTGCGCGTCGCGTACCAGGCGATGGCGGGCGTGCTCGGCGGGTGCCAGTCATTGCACACCGACTCGATGGATGAAACGCTGGGATTGCCGACCGAGCAGGCGGTGACGGTCGCGCTGCGCACGCAGCAGATCCTGGCGTACGAGACGGGCGTGACGCGCACGGTGGACCCGCTCGGCGGGTCGTGGTTCGTCGAACAACTGACCGACACGATCGAGCAGGGCGCGCTGGACATCATTCACGAGATTGACCTGATGGGCGAGTACGCGGATTGGAAGGGCAGGAAGGGACGGAGTCACGAAGCCGCGCAGGGAAATGCGTCGGCTTCTTCTTCCCTTCGTGGCTCCGTGGCTCCGTCCCTTGACCCTACTTCCCTCACCGACCATCCTGCCTACCAGCCCCGCCGCACGTTCGGGCAGTCCGTGATCGCGGGGATCAACAGGGGGTATTTCCGGCGGCAGATCGCCGAGGCGAGTTACCGATTCAGCGAGGAGTGCGAGGCGCACGACCGGATCATCGTGGGGGTGAATGCGTTTACGGAGGGGTCCGAGGATCGGCCGATCGACATTCTCCAGATCTCGCATCAGGTGGAGACGGAACAGTGTGATCGGCTGGCGAAGTTCAAGCAGAAGCGAGACGCCGCGGGGGTGAAGAAGGCGCTGGAGCGCATCCGCACGGCGTGCCGAAACGGCGATCCGGAAGCCGCGAAGAAGGGCTTGAATCCTCACAACGTGATGCCGGCGCTGGTGGATGGGGCGCTGGCGAACTGCACGCTGGGGGAGATGGTGCAGGCGATGGCGGATGTGTACGGGCGGTATGGCGGCGGGCCGGAGTGGTGAGTATCGCCCGTTGGGGCGAACGGTCGGCGCGGTGCGTTTGCTTGCCCGGTTGACTCATCGGGAGATCACGAGCGGAGGAAGGGCATCGCCTTTATGTCTTCCCGCTTCGCAGCGCGACATATGTCCTTCGTGTGACGGATTCTTACTTCCCCACCCACACCACCACTTCCCGCTGGTGCCTCGCGCGGCGGTGTTCCCACAGATAGATTCCCTGCCAGCGTCCCAGCGTGAGCCGGCCGTGCTGGATGGGGATGCTCAGGGTTGTCGCCGTGAGTGCGGCTTTGACGTGTGCGGGCATGTCGTCCGGGCCCTCGTCGTTGTGCGTGTACAGCGGGTCGTGCTCGGGCACGAGCCGGTTCAGCCATGCTTCGAGGTCGCGCTTCGCCGACGGATCGGCGTTCTCCTGAATCAACAGACTCGCGGACGTGTGGCGGATGAAAACAGTGCAGAGGCCCGAATCGTCAGGCTTCGCGAGTTCGCCGGCGCGAGCGGCTTCAACGACCACGCCGACAATCGACGGCGTGATGACGTGCAGACCGGTACCGAGGGTTTCGATGACGAGTGTGCGGACCATGCGGATTGTTGGTAGATAGGTCCGGCTGGGAGACCCGGGGTCCCGGCGGGTGAGTTGCGGCCATCCGCGAGCGCGCAGCGACGCGGCGCCTGGGGCGCCGCGCTGGAAGGGGTTCGGGCCGGGTCAGCCGCAGCAGCCGCCGTCGCGATCGTGCTTGCGCTGCTTTTCCGCTTCGCGGCGGGCATCGTGGACGGCTTCTTTCGCGTCGCCATAGGCCTCCTGAGCCTTGCCTTTGAGCGTATCGACGGCACCGCTGGCGCGGGCGCCCTTGTCGTCCATGATCCGGCCGTAGCGGTCCTTGATGGTGCCCTTGGCCTGGTTTGCTTTCCCCTTGATTTGCTCTTTGTTCATGTGAGACTCCTTTCGTTGCACCATGCGACGATGCGGCCGGCTTCTGAAGCGACGGCGAAGGGAGAATGAGAAGGAAGTCATGCGGGCGAGCGGAGCGGGGCGTGGCGCAGAAAAAAGGCACGCGGAAGGCTCCGCGTGGCCGGTGCAGTGGTTTGGTCGATTGACGGTCGGGTGGTCCTGAGCGAAGGGCTCAGCCGGCCTTCATCTTCTCGGCCTTCTTCTTTGCGTCGTCGAGGGTGCCGACGTACATGAAGGCGCCTTCTGGGAGGTCGTCGCCCTCGCCGTTGCAGAGGCGCTCGAAGGAGTCGATGGTCTGCTCGAGGGGGCTGGTGACGCCGGGGAGGCCGGTGAAAACCTCGGCGACGTAGAAGGGCTGGGAGAGGAAGCGTTCGATCTTGCGGGCGCGATTGACGACCTGCTTGTCTTCCTGGGAGAGTTCGTCAACGCCGAGGATGGCGATGATGTCCTGGAGTTCCTTGTAGCGCTGGAGGATGGACTGGACACGGCGGGAGACTTTGTAGTGGCGCTCGCCGAGGATGTCGGCGGAGAGGATCCGGGAGGTGGAGGCCAGGGGATCGACGGCGGGGTAGATGCCCTTCTCGGCGATGCCGCGGGAGAGCACGACGAAGGCGTCAAGGTGGCTGAAGGCGGTGGCGGGGGCCGGGTCGGTGAGGTCGTCGGCGGGGACGTAGATGGCTTGGACGGAGGTGATGGCGCCCTTGCTGGTGGAGGTGATGCGTTCCTGGAGTTGGCCCATCTCGGTGGAGAGGGTGGGCTGGTAACCGACGGCGCTGGGCATTCGGCCCAGGAGGGCGGAGACTTCCGATCCGGCCTGCGTGAAGCGGAAGACATTGTCGACGAACATCAGGGTTTCCTTGCCCGAGGCGTCGCGGAACTCTTCGGCCATGGTGAGGGCGGAGAGGGCGACTCGCAGACGAGAACCCGGGGGCTCGTTCATCTGGCCGAAGACCATCGCGACCTTGTCGAGGACGTGAGCCTTGTTTCCCTGAGCGTCGATGTACTCGGCTTCGCCCATTTCGCGCCAGAGGTCGTTTCCTTCGCGGGTTCGCTCGCCGACGCCGGCGAAGACGGAGTAGCCGCCGAAGTTACGGGCGACGCGGGCGATCATTTCCTGGATGACGACGGTTTTACCGACGCCGGCGCCGCCGAAGAGGCCGATCTTGCCGCCGCGGACGAAGGGGCAGAGGAGGTCGACGACCTTGATGCCGGTTTCGAGGATTTCGGTGTTTGGGTTGAGGGAGGCGAACTCCGGGGGCGCGCGGTGGATGGGCATGCGCTTGGTGATTGGCGGAGCAGGCTTTTTGTCGATCGGTTCACCCAGGAGATTGAAGACGCGGCCGAGGACGGGCTCGCCGACGGGTACGGAGACGGGCGCGCCCTGATCGACGCAGGGCATGCCGCGTTGCAGGCCGTCGGTTGAACCGAGGGCGACGGCGCGGACGCGGCCGCCGCCGAGGTGCTGCTGGACTTCGCCGGTGAGTTTGAGACGGCCAAAGGGGGTGTCCTGTTCGACGCTGAGGGCGTTGTAGATCGCCGGGAGGCTTTCCTCGGAGAACTGGGCGTCGAAGGTGGAGCCGATGACCTGGTTGATGGTGCCGACGTTAGCCATGTGGCAGGGTTCCTGTCAATCTCAAGGGGCCTCGAGCGCCGAGGCGTCGGCGTGGGGGCCCTGAGGGGGCGATAGGGTAGCGTCGAAGCGGGGGATTGGCCAGTGCCGGGGCGCGGTGATTCGGGGCTGAGAGACTGGCGCGGGGAATTTTCGGTAGAGAAGATGAACCTTTTGAGGCGTCGCGCGCTTGCGATGGTGGAGTCCATGTGATGTCTCACGAAGAGATCGAACACAACCCTGCCGAATCCGAGCCGCGCGTGCCGGCGGCGCTGGCGCGGGATCTCCAGCGCGTGCAGGGCGCGCCGGCGGACGTGCTCGGGGGGGTGCCCGGAGAACTCGATGAACGGATTCGGCTGCTAGCCCGGCATCGCATGACGGAGTTGGGCACCGCTCGTGTGCACGACGGCGGGCGGATGGTGGACCGTGAGGTGCGGCGGCGGCGACTGGCCGCGATCCGGTGGATATCGGTGTCGGGAGTGGCGGCGGTGCTGGTGCTGACGGGACTGCTCATCATGCCGAGACTGAACGGGCCGATCAGTCCGGCGGGGCCGAGCGCGGCGGGCCGAGTCACGGGAGCGCCGAACGCCAAGACCGGTCTGGCGCCGGGCGTACCGATCCGCGGCGACATCAACGGTGACGGTGTCGTGGACATCCTCGATGCGCAGCGGCTGGCCTTCTTGCTTCATTACACCGGCCCCCGGGAGGACGCGGGGTCGAGTTCGCGGGCTGGGGGTACGCGGCCGGAATGGGACATTAATGGAGACGGAGTCGTCAGCGATGCCGACGCGATATCGATCGCGCAGCAGGTGGTGGCGGTCAATCGGAATGGGGGTGCGGGATGAGGATGTCTGAGCGGAGGTCCGCGAGCCTGCGGCCGTGGGGCTCGCCACCGTCACGACGAGACCCATCGCTTGCGCGAGTGGGCTCAGCTGCGGGCGCGTGGTGGGTTCGCTCGGCATGCCTGGCGGTCGCGTGTTCTCTCATGCTCTGCATGATCGGGGCCGCTTCGATCACGGCGACCACCACCGCGACGGGATCATCTCTCGAAGCCGGCGCTGCCGAGCCGGTGCGCTTCGAGCACGTCGATCTTTTCGCCGACAGCGGGACCGAGGGGCTGGGTGCGTACCAGGTGGAAGTGATCGCGGAGGTGCCGGGCGGGAGCGGGAAGGTCGTGCTGGTGGGGGTTGAAGGGGGCGATGCCAGCGCGAGCGAGGGGAAAGGGGTTGCGTTCGCCGCGCCGCCGGTGTACGACCCCGAGGCGCTGTCGCGGGATCGGATCGTGATCGCGGCGTACACGTCGCTGGGGGCGGAGAGGTTGCCGACGGGTCGAGTGCGGGTGGCGCGGCTGCACGTGCAGATCGAGTCGGCGCGCGAGCCGGGGGACGATCAACCGATGGTGAAGCCGACGTACCGCGTGCGGGTGATCGCGGCGGGGCGGGCGGATGGGACGCGGATGCCGGCGGCGTTTGACGTTGTGCCAGGAGGATCGAAATGAAGCGATGGGATGTCGTATTGCTGGTGGTGCTTGCGGCGGGGTTGATGTCGGCGGCGGTGGGCATGGTGTTGCCGGCGTGCAGTTCGAAGAGTTCACTGAGCAGCGAGCGGGGAGCGGCGGCGCCCGCGCCCGCCGCGGGATTCGCCCCTGATGGGGACACCTCCGCGGTCCCGTTGCTTGGGGACATTCCGGCCCTGGGACGGATGTTCCCGGAGAGCAAGCCGGCGGGCGAACGGGGCGTCGTGAGAGAACAACTCGCCGACGCCTCCGCGCTGCCCGCGCGCAGCGAGGAACTCTGGATCATCCAGCGCCCCGGCGAAGGGTCGCGTGGCCGACCGCGGGCGACGACCGACGACGTCCCGGGCTGCGGGGCGCTGGTGACGACGCTCCCCGATGCGGCGAATACGAACGGCGCGGAGACCATCGTCCCGGTTCCCCTCAAGCACACGGACGTGCGAGGTTCGATCGACGGCTACCTGTCGAGCGTCACGGTGACGCAGCAGTTCCACAATCCCTTCAGCGGCAAGATCGAGGCGGTGTATGTCTTCCCGTTGCCGGAGAACGCCGCTGTCAACGATTTCCTCATGACCGTCGGCGACCGCACGATCCGCGGGATCATCCGCGAGCGGGAGGCGGCGGAGAAGATCTACAACGAGGCCCGGAGCCAGGGGTACACCGCGTCGCTGCTGACCGAGGAGCGGCCCAACATCTTCACGCAGAAGGTGGCGAACATCGAGCCGGGCAAGTCGATTGACATCACGATCACGTACTACTCGACGCTGGCGTATGTGGACGGGGCGTACGAGTTTGTCTTCCCGATGGTGGTGGGCCCGCGGTTCAATCCTCCTCAATCATCACCCGGCGGCACACCGGGCACCGACAACGACGATCCCGACCTGCGCGCGGGCGTGGTGAACGGGAGCGGTGGCGGGGGGTTGCCGGGCGGGTCGCCGCCGGCGGACGGCGTCGGGGCGGTGGCGCGCGGCGCGTACGGATCGTCGGGGCAACGGACCGAGGTGCAGTATCTTCGCCCCGGCGAGCGAAGCGGGCATGACATCACACTCGGGCTGAGCATCGAGGCCGGCGGGGCGATGATCGGGGATGTGGTGTGCAAGAGCCACGTCATCGAGACGCGGCGCGACGGCTCCAGCGTCGAGGTCCGGCTGAGCCGGTTCGATTCGATTCCCAACAAGGACTTTGTGCTGCGGTACTCGCTCGCGGGCGAGGGCGTTCGATCGGCGTTTCTGGCCGCGACCGGGGAGAAGGGCACGCACTTTTCGCTGATGCTCGTCCCGCCGGATGCTCTGACGGGCCTGTCGCGCCAGCCGCTTGAGATGGTCTTCGTGCTGGACTGCTCGGGGAGCATGAGCGGGGAGCCGCTGAGCCAGGCGAAGCACGCCATCGAGCGGGCGCTTCGGCGGCTTCGGCCGAGCGATACGTTCCAGGTCATCCGGTTCTCGAACAACGCCGACACGCTGGGGCCCGCGCCGATCGTGGCGACTCCGGAGAATGTCCGGCGCGGGCTGGCGTATCTGCGCTCGCTGCGGAGTGAAGGGGGCACGATGATGATCGAGGGGATCAAGGCGGCTCTCGATTTCCCGCACGATCCCTCGCGGCTGCGTTTCGTTTCGTTCCTCACCGATGGGTACATCGGGAACGAAGCGGAGATCCTGGGGGCGATCCAGCAGAAACTGGGGCCGACGAGGATCTTCAGTTTCGGGGTGGGCACGTCGGTGAATCGCTTCCTGATGGACTCGATGGCGCGCCTCGGACGCGGGTGCGTCGCGTATGTGGCGGCGGGTGATTCGTCCACCGACATCATGGACGCGTTCATGGACCGCATCAGCCACCCGGCGATGACGGATCTGTCCATCGACTGGGGCGGGCTCGCGGTGGATGCGGGGGAAGTGTTCCCGCGCCGGCTCCCGGATCTCTTTGTCGGGCGGCCGGTCATCATCACGGGCAAGATGCGCGACGGCATCCCGGGCGATGGGACCACGGTGCGCGTGACGGGGACCGTCGCGGGTGAGCGGCGGACCGTCGAGGTGCCGGTGCGGCTTGACGTGGCGCGTGCACCGCGCCGGGGTGAGCCGGAGGCGCCGGTCACGGCAGTCACATCGAAGGACGGCGCGGCGCTGGCGATGGTGTGGGCGCGGCGCAAGATCGCGGACATCGCGGAGAACGCCACGGCGGCGGACGCCGGCGACGCGATGGGCGCGATTCGGAGCCTTTCGCTTGCCTACGGGCTGCTCTCGCGATACACGGCGTTCGTGGCGGTTGATTCGATGACACGCACGGAAGGCTCGTTCGGCACGAGCGTCGCGGTGCCGGTGAACATGCCCGAGGGCGTGAAGTACGAAACCACGGTGCCGGAAGGGCGGTAGCCGACGCCCCGCTGTACTCGAACCGAACTCGCCGCGGCCACGTCGTGGTCAATCGTTCACAGTGCACGCAACCTGGTCCGTCGCGAGGCCGCGAGGTTGCCTCATCATCAAAGATCGGAACGTCACATGCGATTCCCACACGCGATTTTCTGCATGATCCTGTTAGCCGCGCTGGCGAGCCTTCCGCTTACCGGCTGCGGCTCCAGTTACCTGGTCCCCGGCGGGCCGGCGGACATGGGCGCGTTCGGCGCGCCGCGTGCGGTACGACCGAGCGGCACCGATCCGCGGGTTCAGGTGGCGATGGACCGGCAGCCGCTGGCGAGTTTCCCCGCCGGGCTGGCGATCGCGCATGTGCAGGAATCGGGATATTCCTGCTGGAACGGGTCGTCATACGGCACGGGCAGGTACAGCGTCGTGACGCAGCGCGAGGTCGAACAGGAACAGGATCTGGGACGCCTCACGCGGCTTCCGATGGTCGCCGGCGTTTCGTCGATGAGCCGACTGCTGCTCCCGTCGTCGCTGCAGTCAGACGTCGAACTGCGCCAGGCAGCCGCGAGCGTGCACGCGGACATGCTGCTGATCTATACATTCGACACGCGGTTTTCGAAGGACGACTTTGCGTCGCCGCTGACCGTAGTGACGCTGGGTCTGTTTCCATCGAAGACGGTGGAGGTGCGCACGACGGCGTCGGCGCTGCTGGTGGACACGCGCAGCGGGTACATCTACGGCACGCTGGAATCGACCTCGAAGCCAGAGAATCAGATTGCCAACGCGTGGACGAGCGAATCGGCCGTGGACGATGCGCGTCGGCGGGCGGAGGGTGCAGCGCTGGCATCGTTGATGGATGAGTTCGAGGGGCTGTGGGGCCGGGTGGTGACGGAGTACAGCGCCCGCTCGTGGGGCGCGCCCGTGTCGCCGTCCGCTTCACCGGCGAGCCAGCCGCCGCGGCCCCAGGGCGCGGGGTGGCCGGCGGGGCCGGTGTATACGACCCGGGAGCGCTGAGGCATCGGGCGGGGTCTGCCGGGACCGAGTCAACCGGTTATGAAACTCCGCCGCGAGCGATCACGTATCGTTTGTGCGATGCGTGTCCCACTGAGCAAGGTGTACCGTGCATTTCCGGAACTGGACGGGTTTCCCGACTCCGAGTGCGAGCGGTTTGTGCTGGCGGCCCGCACGCAGTCGGGCTGCGGGCACGCCATCGCGGTGGGCGGGCTCGGGCTGTTTGTCCTCATCATGTACTTCGTTGTGATGAGGATCGCGGGGGGGTTTGTGGGTGGGACGGGGCCAGGCAGAGTGCTCCTGAGCGAGACCGGCGACCTGGTCCTGCTCGCGGGGCTCATCATCGGCGGCCCCGTGGCGGCGTGCATGAGTTCGCTGGTTCTGCGGGACTGGCTGCTGCGCCGGGCGATCTTCGCCCGCATCCACCTGGCCCGGTGCACTCAGTGCAAGTTCAGTCTGCTGGGTCTACCGACCTCCGATGGGCAGGTGCGATGCCCGGAGTGTGGGAACGACATTGTCCTGGCGCAGATTGGCCTCAAGCCCGAGGATCTGCTGGTTCGCCGCTCCGCTCCAGGGGCGTGACGTACATGTCCCAGCCCGCGGGCGAGTTGGTTGGTGACGTCAAGAGGACAAAAGCAGCACGGCCCCGGAAAATCCGGGGCCGCGCGTGTGTGAGTTAGATGATCAGGGCTCGGGAGCAAACGGTCTCGCCGGCTTAGCGCCGTCGGCGGACCGCGACGAGCCCGCCCAGACCGAGCAGCGCGGCGGCGCCCGGTGCCGGGACCTGGCAATACGACATGCCCGTGAGGTCGATCCGATAGGGGTTGGCGCCGTTTCCCGGCCCGTCGAAGGCGAAGTTGGAGAAGCGGGAAATGGCGAGAATGTAGTCGCCCGGCGCGACCGTGCCGGAGATGAAGGACTGAAGGCCGCCCGTATCGTCATTGAAGGCGAGCTGCGTCGTGCAGTTGGGGGTGTATAGCGCGAGCATGGTGTCCCAGGTCGCTCCACCGATCGTGGAGGCCGTGAACTGCCCATCGATGTGGACGCAGTACAGGTCGGCGTCGTACGTGGACGTGCCGGGCGTAAACTCGCCGAAGCCGCTGATCGTCAGCAGCGCACCGACGCCGACAGTCGGCTGCCCGGTGGGATGCGGGCAGAACGGCGCGTCGATGATCTCGTTCCAGTTCTGGGCGCTGGCCGCGGTGGCCAGGCTGGCGATTCCGATCGCCGCTAACACATGCAACGCTTTCATCTCTCTCTCCTCACGACAACTGTGGACCTGCGCTGAACAACCGCATGAAACACTCAGGCGAGAAGCGCAGAGCACATGCGGCGGTGTTGATTGGCACCGCCGGCACATGACAAAAGATCATCGCGCGGCTGGTTCCGCACGGATCCGGATTCGGTTGTCGGGGTGAGATTCTCTCGCTCCTCGCCCACGACGCAACATTAAGAAGATAACCGATATTTCAAACACACGCAACCAATGAGTAAACATTCCAACGAGTTCCTGACCTCAGGATGTTAACTTTGGTAAGCTGTTGGCAGTGTGGCGGCGTGCCGAAGGGGATGAGGGGCCCGCCATTCGCCATATTAACGGATCGACTCGTTCAGCAACCGCTCCAGGGAGAGTGTCAACCCGGGAGGGGAGAAGCGCGTCGCGGCGTGTTGCTGCCCGATCGACGCGATGAGCGCCCGCAGGTCCGCCGGAAGAGGAGCCGTGAACATCATCGGCTCAGCGGTGATAGGATGTTCGAAGCGGAGCATCGCGGCGTGGAGGGCCTGCCGGGCGAAGGCCGGTGCGGCCTCGGAAAATTGAATGGGGCGCCCGCCGTACATGTCGTCACCGACGATCGGGAAGCCCAGGTGTGAGAGGTGCACGCGGATCTGGTGTGTGCGCCCGGTCTTGAGTTCAAGTTCGACGATGGAGAGTGTGCGCGGCGCGCTCAGGGCGGCTGCGGAGCCCAGGTGCGCCATCACTCGGCAGATGGTGAGGGAGGGCTTCCCGAGTTCGTCGTGTCGCACGACGTACTTTTCGCGGTAGCCTTTTTCTCTGGAGGGGTGGGGGCCGATCGGGAAGTCGATGGAGTCGATCGGCGGGTGGACGTGCCCGTGGGTGACGGCGACGTAGCGTTTGTCCACTCTGCGGTGCTCGAACTGGAGCCCGAGTTTCCAGTGGGCTTCGTCGTTCTTCGCGAAGACGATGACGCCGGTGGTGTTGCGGTCGAGGCGGTGCACGACGCCCGGGCGGGCGAACTCCTGACCGACCTTGGACAGGCCGCCGCCGGTGCGGTGCTTGAAGTGATGGGCCAGGGCGTTGATCATCGTTCCCTTGTTGTGGGAGCGAGCCGGGTGGACGATGATGTCGGCCTGCTTGTTGAGCACGATGAGGAAATCGTCCTCGTAGAGCACGTGCAGGGGAATGTCTTCGGGGAGGACCTCGGACGAAGGCGGGGGCGGGACAAAGACCTCGACGCGGTCGCCCTTTCGCAGGAGCGTGGACGCCTTGGGCGTTCGGGCGTTGACCGTCACGCCGCCTTCGTCGATGAGGCGCTGGAGTTGCGAGCGACTCATGAAGGGGATGCGGTCGGTGAGGTACTTGTCGAGGCGTTTGTTCAGATCGCGCTGGAGTTCGAAGACGACGCGATTGGGCGCGTCGTCTCCGTCGGGGCCGACGACCCGTTCGCCTTCACGGGCCGGACCGAGCCCGGCGATGATGTCTAACCCTTCGTCGGGGGCGGCGGCGGGCGCGGGTCCATCCGACGCCGCGGCCGGGTTGGGTCGGGCGGGCGTGGGCGAGTGAGCCGCAACACGGTGGCGCAGAGCGTCGGGATCGACCTTGCCCCCACGGCGCACGACCTTCGAGCCGGACTCGAACGAGTCGGCGGGGCGGGCGGACGATGTGTTTTTCTTGCGGGGCACGTCGAGCCGCCGGTTGGCACGTGGACGATCAGCGAGCGGGCGGTGGGTTCGCTGGGGGCGTGGGCGCCGGGGCCGGCGCCGGGTTGTCAGCGGGTTTCTCGGCCGGGCTCTGAGCGGGCGCCGGGGTTTCAGGGGTCGCGCCCGGCAACGAGATCGGCGTCGTCTCCAGCGTGGTGGACGGCGGGCCGGCCGGAGCGTTCGGATCCAGCCCCGGCGGCGGGCCCGGTAGCGGGATCAGATTGCCCGGCGCCTCGACGGCCTTGGTCTTGGGAAGGTCGCTCTCGTGATAGAGCGTCGGGAGCGAAGCAAGTTGGGCGAGTGAATCGATGCGCTCCTGGGCGCGCTTGCCGAACTCGGCGACCGACTCGCTCGACACCGACTTGATGCGCTCGTAGTACGACCTGGCGTCGTCGAACTTGCCGCGAGATTCGGCGACCGCGGCGAGGCCGAAGAGGCCCCCGACGGTGAACTGGATCTGGTCCGCCCTTCCGGTCGTGCGGCCGACGACGGCGTCGTATATCTCGGCCGCTCGCGTCAGGTACTGCTCGGCGGTCGCGTCGTCGAGCACGTCGGCGTCGGACGTGGGTAGCCCGGTCTGGGGATCGAGCTCGGCGCCGAGTTTGAGCCCGCTTCGCGTGGCGTTGAGGTAGAGATCCGCGGCGTAGAGCCGCGCGAGTTCGGCAACGCTTGCCTTGCCGGCGTGATCTTCCGCGACCGCGAGGAGGTTTTCGGGCTTGCTCGCGCTGGCGGCGGAATCGAGTTCGGAGAACGCGGCCGTCAGGGCGTTCTCGCGCGACTCCTTGTACTTGTTCCAGCCGAAGAACCCAAAGGCGATGACGGCGATGACCACGAGCACGTGGGTCGAATACTTCTTGAGGAAGTCGATGAACTCGGTATTGAGCCGAGATTCTTCGAGGCCCGCGCCCTCACGGATCTGTTGTTGACGATCGTCCATGCGGCAATGGTAGGAGGGACGCGGGGGGCATGCACCCCCCGATGCCCCCCACGCGCGGCGTCCGGAATCGCGGCGTGGTGTCAGGGAAGGTGGAGACTACCATCGGTCCGCATGCGACACGCGCTGGTCCGGCTGGCCCCGATCTTTCACCTGACGCGTGTGACCACGGCATTCGCGGCGGTCGCGAATGTGTGGTTCGTGATTCTCTGGACCCGGGCCGCGGGCACGCACGAGGGGGCGCCCGCCTCGCTTCGTGACCATGCGCTGTGGGTGCTGCTGGTCGCCGGGGCAGTGAACGCCGCCGGGCTGTCCGCGTATGGCTCGGCGCTGAACGACGTGCTGGACGTGCGGCGAGACCGCACGCTGAATCCCCGCCGCCCGCTCCCCGCGGGGGCGCTCTCGATCGAATGGGCGGTCGTCCTGGTGGTGGCGACGTTCATGATCGCGGTGGTCGGCGCGAGCCTGATGGGGATGGAAGCGGTGCTGCTGACGGTCGTGGTGGCGGCGGCGATCCTGTTCTTCAACGCCGCGGCGAAGTACATACCCGCGGTGGGGCTTGTGCTGCTCGGGCTGATCTACGCCGGTCACATGGTGGTGCCGAACCTGTACCTGCGGTTTGTCTGGCCGATCTGGCTGGTGATGTCGCATTCGCTGGCGGCGGGGTGGCTGGCGCACGTGGTGGGGCGGAAGGTGCCGCGCTTGTCGCAGCGAGCGGTGCTGATGGCCTTTGCGGGGTGGGGGTTCTGGTCCGCGATCATGCTGATCACGGGGTGGATTCGAGGCCGGGGCGAAGGGGGGTTATGGCCGAACTGGGTCAGCCCTGTCGCCGGGGTCGGTCCGGTGGCGCTCGCGGCGTTGTTCTCGCTCGTCGTCTGGCGGAAGGTCCGGCGAGCCGGACGCGGAGCACGATCGGGCGAAAAGATCTCTCGCTACGGGTCGCTGTGGCTGGCGCTCTACGCGTGCGCGTGGCTGATCGGGCAAGGCTACCGCGACGGGGCGATCATCATGTGCGTGCTGGCCGGGGCCGGCGTGCTCGGCATGACGGTGCTCCGCGAGTTGTATTCACTCATCGAGCAACCCGTCGGGTATCGCGCGTAACGATCGGCCTATGCGTGCCAAAGCGCCGCGGCGATCCGGGTCGCGCCGTCGGCCGGGCCGAGGGATGCCGTCCGCTCGGTCATCGCCGCGAGTTCGACGGTGCCGGATAGGAGGGGGCCGATCGCGCGTTCAAACGCCGGGAGCGTGGCGCGGGGATCGATCTGGTCCTCGACGAGCCGGGCGGCGCCGGCTTGCACCAGGGGGGCCGCGTTGTGCTTCTGGTGCTGATCGCGGTGATAGGGGTACGGGAGCAAGACCGTCGGCACCCGGTTTGCCCACGCCTCGCCGACGCTTCCCGCGCCGCAGCGGGAGACGCACAGATCCGCCGCGCCCCACCAGTCTCCCATCTCGGCGACCAGCGGGCGGACGATGGCGCGGATCCCCGCGCGGTCGTACGCGGCGGCCAAGTCGCGCTCGCCGTCGTTTCCACATTGGTGCAGGACCTGCCAGCGTACTTCGCCGGAGCGGGTTGTGCCCGCGAGCAAGGCCGGATGTTGTTCGATCAGCGCGAGCATGAGGCGGTTGATCGACTGGGCACCCTGACTGCCCCCGGTCACCAGCAGCGTTGAACGGTCCGGGTCCAGGCCAAGGCGTGCACGGCAGGCCGTCTTGCTGCCGGCCGCACAGGCCCCGGCGCGGACGATCGGGGGCACCTCGGTCCAGTTCGGGAGCGGATGCACAAGCCGCGCGGCGGTGAAGATCGGGTCGGCGCGGCGCGCGATCAGGCGGTTGGCCTTTCCGGGTATCGCGTCGAGGTTCACCAGCGTCACGCCCACGCGTTCGACGCGAGCCGCCTGGACAACGGGCGCGGCGACGAAGCCGCCCATCGCAACTACCCGGACCGCGGCCCGCTCGCCGGCGCGCTCGATCTCGGATCGAATCAGCACTCGGGACTCGCGCACTGACCGGCCCCAGGATCGGAGGAACCGCACCAAGGCGGCGGGTCTGATGCCAAACGGCCTGGCGCCAAGCGCAATGAACTCGACCCGCTCCGCTTCGAGGATCCTGGCGTCGAGCGGACGATCCGAACAGACAAACAGCGAGCGGCAGACGGCGTTGTCGGCTGCGAAGAGGCGCTCGAGTTCGCGGGCGATGGCGACGCCGGGGAAGAGGTGCCCCCCGGTGCCGCCGCCGGCGAAGATGAACGTGCGGGTTGGCATCGCAGGGGCATATCGGCAAACCGGGGCTTGGTCGCACAACGATCGGCGAAGAAGAATTCGCGGTCAGGCGGGTTACTTCCGTTTGGGCTTAGGGGACGCCGCGGGGTGTGTGTCGCCGGCTGCGGCGGACCAGAGCGACTCGATCGCCTGCACCGTGACCGCCTGGCCCTTGGCGAGATCGGGCGTGAAGATGGACAGGCGGAGTTCTTCCAGCGCCCACCTGTACGTTTCCATCGCGCTGGGCAGGCGGCCGGGCTGGATGGCCCACTCCCCGGCGTCGATGTTGACGGTCGGGGCGGCGCGCCGTGCCCGGGGCAGGGGGGCCTTGTTCGTCGGCGGGGGGCCGGCAGGGCTGGGGGGCGGCGTGGCTGCCGGACCGGACTCGACGCCGGGCGGGCGCTCGTTCATGCGCGACGCGACGTACGCGGTGAAGCGCTTCCAGTGCGGGTGGAAGATCGCCAGCGCCTTCTGGCTCGCGCTCATCCCCTCGTCGCGCAGCGAGAAGAGGCGTTCTCGCATGGAAAGCGCGTAGCGCGGATAGCGGCGCAGTCGTTCCCATGGAAGCACGAACAAGAAGCGGCGCGGCATCAGATACGCGGCCTGCTCGCGGATGTCGGCGACGCTCTGGGCCCACAGTCGCGGGGTCCCGCCAGAGAGCCGCTGGGCCACCAGGTGCCGATGCTCGAACACCGGTGCGAGCACGTCGGCCACGTCGCGCGCCAGCACGTGAAGCCGGGCCGAGCCCGCGGCGAGACGCGATTCAAACTCGTCGCGCGACCGCGGGACCGGCTGGGCGTCCAGGAATGCCCGCCCGGCCACGATCAAGGCGACGGCGTCGCGCAGTTCAGCCGCCGAACCCAGCGCTGAGTAGTCCGTGCACAGGTCGCGCCACGCCGGCGTCGCGTCGATCGCGTAGGACAGTTCCTCGCGGCACCGCAGCGCAAAGAGCCGGCGCATACCCAGGGGTATGAGCGCCGCTGCCTCGGACTCCGACGGCACGCGAACGAGCGACACGGAGTCGCCCGCGTCAACAAGCGCGGGGTACCCCGGCGACGGCCCATCCGCCGGCGCGTCGTGCGTCCGAGCGTCGGGCCCCGGCAGCGAGCCGAACGTCCAGTCGGTGAGGCCGTGCTGGTCCGCCAGGTCGGGATGGCGGGCGGCGCGCTGCTTTTGAATGCGGGGTTCGAACCGTCGACGGAGCGATTCAAGATCGCGATCAACCCCCAGCGATGCGCCGGCCTCATCGACGACCCGGACACGCGCCCGCAGATGGGGGGGCAGCGCCCGCCGCTGGAAGTCTTCGGCCGCGATTCGTTGTTCAAACAGCACCCCGAGGGCCTCAGCGATCGCGCGTTCGGGCGTGCCCGCGCCGAACGTGAGGACCGCGGCGCAGGCGTCGGCGATACCGGCGAGGTCATCATGGTACTCGATACGGGCCCGCACGGGCTTGGGGAGGGTCTTGAGCAGTCCCAGCGTCAGCGACGGCGCGAACCCCGGTACGAGCCATGCGAGCCGGTCGGCCGTGATCTCAAGCAGCGCGTGCAGCGGCACGCGGAACGTGATGCCGTCTTCGTCTTTGCCGGGCGCCAGCGCGTACTCGACGCCGCAGTCAATCGTTCGATCCTGACCCTGGAGCGTGAAGAAGTCCGGGTAGAGCGACTGATCGAGCGCGGGCGAGAACTCGGGCCGGATCACGTCGTGAATCGTCAGGGAGAGGGCCGCGTCGTCGATGGAGCATTCGGAGCGCCACTGAAGGAACTGCTCGGGCGTGCCGATCTCCCGCGGCAGGCGCGATTCGAACCACTGAGTGATGGCGTCTACGCCGGCCCGCGCCCCGGGTCGGCGCAGCCGGGCCTCAACGTGCGTAGCGCGCCCGAGGAGTTCCCGGTTGTGCCGCATGAAGGGCGCGTCGAGTTCCCATCGTGCCGCCGCGAGCGCCTCGCGCAGGAAGATCTCGCGGGCGGCCGCGGGCTCTGTCGGCGCGATATCAACCTCGCGTCGCGGCACGACCACGATGCCGCTCATGGTGACTCGCTCAAAGGCGCGGGCACGCCCGGTGGCCGGGTCAAGCCGCCGGTCGCTCCGCTGCACGCGGAACATGTGCCCGGCGAGTTCCTCGATCCACTCCGGGTCGATGCGAGCGATGGTGCGCGCAAAGAGCCGCGTCGTGTGAACGAGTTCCGCGGCCATGATCCACTTCGGGCTCTTGCGGAAGAGAACCGAACCCGGGAACAGGTGAACACCGGTGCTGCGCACCCCGCGATATTCAAACGTCCCGGCCGCGCCCTCGCGGCACGCCACGTTCGAAATCAGCCCGGTCAGGAGGGTGCGATGAATCGCGTCCTCGCGGGCGCGTGTCGCGGAGCGGGAGGCCGTCGCCGCCTCGCCGGTGGGTGCAGCATCGGGTTCGTCGGTGAACTCGGGGTCGGACTCGTTTGCGAAGGGGTCATCGGGCCGTGAAGCGGACGTGATCGAGCGGAGTTGCCGGACGGTCTGGGCCCATTCGCGCATCCGCGCGGGCGACAGGAACCGCTCCCGGCACCAGGCATCCAGCGCGCCGCGGGAGAGCGAGTCCGAGGCGTGCGAGTACTGATCCCAGATGTTCAGCAGGGTGAGAAAATCGCTGTCGGGGTGTCGGAACACCGCCTGTGAACGATCCGCGTCTTCGTGCTTGCCGGCGGGCCGCTCGCGCGGATCCTGGATCGACAGGACCGACGCCAGGGCCAGGGTCTCTTCGCTGGTCCCTTCGTTCTGCGACGCGATGAGCATGCGGCCGATGCGCGGATCCACCGGCAGGCGCGACAGGCGCCGCCCGATCGGAGTCAGCGACGCTCGCGTCCAGTCGGCACGGGCGGGATCCGCATCCGCGTTCGCGGGAACGGCGATCGCGCCAAGTTCAAAGAGCGTCTCGTACCCGTCGCGGATCGACGCGGCGTCGGGCGGGTCAAGGAACTCGAACTGTTCGATCGGCGGCAGCCGATCCCCCAGCGACTTCATGTGAAGAATCACGTTCGCGAGGCTCGTGCGACGGATCTCGGGCTCGGTGAACGCGGGGCGGGCGCGAAGGGACGGCTCGTCGTACAGGCGGATGCAGATGCCGGGCCCGAGGCGGCCGCAGCGCCCCGAGCGCTGATTCGCCGACGCCTGGGAAACCGGTTCGATCGGCAATCGCTGGATCTTGCGCGTCGCGTCGTAGCGGCTCAGACGCGCCAGCCCCGTATCGACGACGTGTCGAATGCCGGGGACGGTGAGCGACGTCTCGGCCACGTTGGTCGCCAGGATGATCCGTCGCTGGCCGCGCGGCGCGGGGTGGAAGATCGCGTCCTGCTCCTGATCCGTGAGCCGGGAGAAGAGGGGAAGCACGAGCGTGTCGAGCCCGCGCCGCGTGATCGCGTCGCGGGCGAGCCTGATCTCTCGTTCGCCCGGGAGGAACACGAGGATGTCCCCCGGGCCGCCGGTGCGGGGCGAGATCAACTCCAGGGCCGCGTCGGCGACGAGTTCGTAGTCGATGCGCGCCGGGTCTTCCTCGGCGGCGCTCTGGCCGCGGTAGCGCACGTCGATCGGGTAGGTTCTGCCGGACACCTCGATGATCGGCGCCGCGACGGACGCGCCTCCCGGCTGCCGGGGGTCCGGCCCCGCGAAGTACGCGCTGAAGCGCCGGGGCTCGATCGTCGCCGAGGTGATGACGACGCGAAGCCCCGGCCGCCGCGGCAGCAGCGACCGCACGTAGCCCAGCAGAAAATCGATGTTCAGCGATCGCTCGTGCGCTTCGTCGATGATGATGGCCCGGTACGCCCGCAGGTCCGGGTCGGAGCCCAGTTCGGCGAGCAGCACCCCGTCGGTCATGACCTTGATGCGAGTGCGCGCGGTGGTCTGGTCGCTGAAGCGGACCTTGACCCCCACGCGCTGGCCGAGCGGCTCGCCGAGTTCCTCGGCGAGCCGGGCGGCGACCGAGCGGGCCGCCAGCCGACGGGGCTGGGTGTGCCCGATCATGCCCGGCCCGGCCTTGGCGGCGCCGGGGGAGAGTCGATCGAGGTGCGCGAGCAGAATCTGAGGAAGCTGCGTCGTCTTGCCCGATCCGGTCTCGCCACACACGACGACGACCTGATGCGTCATCAGCGAGGCGACGATCTCGTCCGCCCGCGCAGCGATCGGAAGCCGGTCGGTCGTGAGAGGCGGATCAGGCGCGGGCGGCACGGTGAACAGTATGATCGGCTATCTGCCGCGCGACCGGACGTGGGTGTGGTCAGGGGGGCGCCGCGCGAGCACGGCACGGGCGGCGGCCGTCGGCGGCGATTACTTTCCCGACCCGATCCGCCGGCCCTCGGCGAAGATCGCTTTGAGTTCGATCGATTCCACCAGGTCAAGCGAGTTCTTGTTCTTGATGCGGTACGCCGACAGCGACTCGTTGCGACCGTCGAGAACCACGAGCACGTCGTCGTTGTCCGCGCCCAGCGTCAGGATCGTGTAGTCGCCGACCCGGCTGACGACATCGGCCCCCGCCCCCCCCGCAGCCTCGCTGGCGTGCGCCGGCGTCATCACCGCGCCAAGGCGCACGGCGACCAGCACCAGGAGAACAATCGCACATGCCACGAGCGGCAGACGGGATTCGCGGGCGGCGGGATCGGGTGAAGTGATGTCGTTCATGGAATGCACCGAGTTCTAGTTCTGTGGACCAGCGGTCGATGGAGGTGAGGGGACCGTGACAGGGGCCGGTGGCGCGCTAGCGCCCGCCGCGCACCGACTTGGCGTCGGCGGCGAGGTTGCGATAGCCGATCGGCACCAGCCCGTTGCGCGCGATATCCCAGCGAAGCGCGACGAGTTCCTGGTTCGCGCCGTCGATGAGGTACAGGGCGTGCGTATTGCCGCCCTGGAACCGGCCCGAGACCATCGTGTAGTCGCCGCGGGCGCGATCCGGCTGGGCTGGCGCGGCCCCGGTCGCCGGTATGAGCACCAAGACCAGCAGTGCGCTAAGCAGCATCACGTTGACGGCGACGAGCCTGGCTCGCGATAGTCGCATGGGGATCCTCGGAGAAAGTGATCTCAAGGGCAAAGGGGAACGCCGACACACGCCAAACGCGCGTCAGTCCTGGTGCCCGCGCTTGCTGGGGATGCAGTTCACCCCGACCACCAGCCCGGCCAGCGCCATCGCCACCAGCGTGCCGGTGATCGTGCTTTGCGCCTTGTTCGGGGCGCTGGGCTGCGGCGCGTTGAGTTCGTTGGGGTCGCCCTGATTCCGGTCGTTCGGCTGCGCAACGGCGGTCGACGACGCAAGGGGCACGATGACGAGGGCGGCGAGTGCCGCCACAGCCGCAGCGAGAGAGTTTCGGCGTTTCATTCCTGGCAACTCCTTCCCCCCGGATACTTTCAACGCCCCGGCCTGCCCAACCCGTGTTCGCGTACCCAAGATTCTATTGCACCTCCAAGGCCGACGGGTTCCCCTCATCTTCAGGAACTGTAGGGGTGCAGGGCCGGAAGTTGCGGTCCCGGGTCGGCGGTCAGTGACGGATCGTCCAGCGCGCAGATCGACCGGCCCGGCGTGCCGGCGTCCACTTCACCGCCGAACCGCCAGCCGCTCCCCAAGTGCATCGCCGCCTGTTGCACGCGGGGCCGGCCGGGGGGAGCACCGCCGGCACTCGCCAGCATCGGCGGAGCGAACGGCTGGCTGACGCGCTCAAAGGCCGCGGTCGGCAGATCCACGGTGCGCCAGCGCTGGCTTCGCGGCTTCATCGCCTGTTGGTAGGCCTCGATCGTCACGGCCCGCAAGGCGTACCAGCGCCCGCGGTACTCAAAGATTTCCTGAAACAGCGCGTCCGGGGGCTGCTCCAGACACCAATAAACGAAGACGAACGCCGCCTGAAATCCGTCGCCAAACAGCCCCTGCCAGTGCGAGAGCGACCGGATGTCGTCCTCCGTCACCCAGCATTCCAGCCGCGATCGCCCCTGACCCGAGACCCGCGCCCCGCCGCGTCCGGATTCGTCCATGCGGCCCCGTGCCGATACGCGACGTCCCTTGATGTCGATCAGCAGGTTACCGTCCTGCCCGTAGATCACGAAGTCGAAAGATTTGAGTGACGGAGCACCCGACGCCGCGTCCGGAGTAAGCCCGGCCGAGAGGTCGTCCGCGGACTGCCCCCCGCCCACCCCGCCCCCCCCGCCCCCCCCGCCCCTCCCCCGGGGAATTCCGGCGGGGCGCGCCGGGAGCAGCGCCTTTCGGGCCTCATCCACCGACACATACGGAATCCGGCGCGACCGAAGATACTCCTCGAACGCCCGCTCATAGTGGTGTCGCCGTTGAGCCATGTCCGGAGTATACAGATCCCGAACACGGGACGCAAGGGGGGACGATCGGTCGGGGCTGCCCGGGCGGGCGGTCTCGCGGCGGCCGACATCGCTGCGTCACCGATGCCATCTGCGGTACCTCGTCGGGTTATGACCGTTTCGGCATCGCCTTCTCCAGCAACACCACGACGTGGCACTCGATCGCCCGTCCTTCGCCCACCGCGTCCACCTTCTCGTGGCTCTTTCCCTTCACGTTCACGTTTGAAACGTCGCAACCGAGCAGCCGCGCGATGTTGAGACGCATGGCGTCCTTGTGCGGACCTACCCGCGGCCGCTCAAGAATCACCGTGCCATCCAGATTCACCACCGCGTACCCCGCGTTGCGCACGCGCCGAGCCGCTTCACGCATGAAGTCCGCCGAGTCGCGCGAGGCGTTCTCCGCCGCGTTATCGGGGAACATCTGCCCGATGTCGGGCATGCCCAGCGCGCCCATGAGTGCATCGACCACCGCGTGATACAACACATCCCCGTCGGAGTGAGCCACGAGCCCCAGCGGCGTGATGCCCGACGGAAACTCGGGCGTCACGCCCCCGACGATCAGCGGCTTGGTGTCCGGCTCGGAGCGCGGCCGAAGCCGATGAAGGTCATACCCGTGGCCGATGCGATGCTGAGACAGCGGAGGCGTGAGGGGTGAGGCAGGGGGGGGGGAGGGCACGGCGGAGTGTAGGGGGAACGCGTGATGGCAACCGTCGTGATCAACAAGGTGAGTGGGCCAGTCCAAATGTGGGGCGGGTCTTCTGCTCCCTTTCGCTTCCCCCGACCTATACCCTACCTCCGTAAACCCAACCGCACCGCCGCCAACCTGCTAGATTGATGTCATGGGAAAGGACCACCCGCACATGGCTCGTTCGCAGTTCCGCAACCTGGTGTTTGAGGGCGGGGGCGTGCTCGGCATCGCCTACGCCGGGGCACTTCGGGAACTCCAGAAGCGCGGCGTGCTCCAGGACATCGAACGCGTCGCCGGCGCTTCGGCGGGCGCGATCACCGCCTGCCTGCTCGCCATCGGCTACAGCGCCGATGAAATCGAGGACGTTGTCGGGCGCACGAGTTTCGAGTCATTCATGGACGCGCCCGGCGGCTTCTTTGTCAGCCTCGCCAGGTCGATCAGTTCGTTCGGCTGGTACCGCGGCGACGCGTTCAGCCAGTGGCTTCGCGAACGATTCATCCAGAAGGGTCTCAGCCCCGACCTGACGTTTATCGAGCTCGAAGCCATGGCCGAGTCGCCCGAGAACACGCGGTCCACCCAGCCCGGGAAGTTCCGCAAACTCTACGTCGTCGCCAGCGACATCACGCAGGGCGTGGTGCGACAGTACGACGCGAACGAAGAGCGGCAGCGCAACGAACTGCTCGCCGGCGAAGGCCGGGAGTCCGAGCCCATGCCGATCTGGCGCGCCGTCCGGGCCTCCATGAGCATCCCGTTCTTCTTTTCGAGCGTGCGCGAGGCCATCTCCGAACTCGCCGGCGCCGCGACGCAGGGCGCCTGGCAACGCCGCAGTAGCGCGCGCGTCCTCGTCGACGGGGGCGTCACCTGGAACTACCCCATCGACCTCTTCGACGACAAGCGGTTCATCGATGAAGCGGACTCCATCGACCGAGTGACGGCCGATCCGAAGAACGACCTGCACTTCGCGACCGTGTACGACGAAGGTCACGTGTACAACAAGCAGACGCTCGGGTTCCGGGTTGATACCGCCGACGAAGTGGCCGAATACATGGGCCGCGAACAGTCGCCGCGCAAGCCGATCACCAGCGTGCTGGGATACTGCCTCTCGCTGATCCAGTTCATGCGGGCGATCGCGCTCAAGAGCCACCTCAAGACGCACGACTGGCACCGCACCGTGTTCCTCGACGCCGGCACGATTTCGTTCACGAAGTTTGACCTGACCCGCGACGAGATCGAGACGCTGGTGCGCAGCGGCGAGGCGGGCTGCCGGAAGTACTTCGACTGGTTCGACAAGGACGTGCGCGCGGCCGACGACGAGCGGCCGATCAACAAGGTCATCCCGGCGCCCGCGCTCGCCGTCGAAACGCCGTCCGCTCGCCGAGCGACCACGACGACCTAGCACGCCGCGAGCCCTCTCGCTGCGTAGACTGTTATCGACCGGCTGGCCGTCCCGTGGCGGCGCGGCCGACGCATTCTGGAGAATCTCGAATATGAACATCTCTCGACGCATGCAGGGGCGCGTGATGGGTTTCGTCGCCGCCGGGTTTTGCCTCCTCGCCGCCAGCACCGCCCGCTCGCAGGTCTCGCCCGACCGGCTCTACTACGGCATCGGCCGAGCGATTCCCATGACCATCGCCAAGCCCGCCGACGCGGAGGGCGCCGTCACGCTTCAACTCACCGAACCCGTGACCCATGCGCTGGTCGAGAAGGCGGAAGCGGCCGCGGGCGCGGTGAACCTCGCCGAGAAGTTTCCGGCGCTCTGGACGACCAGTTCGCCACGGCTGCTGTACCTGCAGCTCGTCGTCGGCGACAAGCCGATCGGCGCGCCCGTGGTGCTCCAGCCGCTGGTGAGCCCGACCTACGCGTCGCGCGTTGACGGCGCGGGGAACCCGATGTGGGAGACCCGCGGGCGCAAGATCTACTCGGGTATCCGCGCGTACGTCGACAAGCACGTCGTGCTCGATACGAGCAAGGGCGAGGTGGAGCTGGCCATGCGCCCGGATCAGGCGCCCAACACGGTGTGGAGTTTCCGAGGCCTCGTCGAAGGGGGCTATTACACCGAGGTCATCTTCCACCGGATCGCGGATCTCAACGGCGACGCCACGGTGGACATTCTTCAGGTGGGCGACCCGGGCGCGAGCAATCCTCAGAACGCCGGGCAGGGTGGCCCGGGGTTCAATATCGATCTTGAGCAGAGCGAACTGCCCCACGACCTGGGCGTCATCTCGATGGCGCGCACGCCCGATCCCAACTCAAACGGATCGCAGGTCTTCCTCTGTCTCAACAAGAAGGGCACGAGTTTCCTTGACGGCAAGTACACGACGTTCGGCAAGGCGGTGAAAGGCGAAGAGGTGCTCATGACGCTCGGGACGTCGCCTACCGACTCGCGCACGCAGCGGCCGATCGATCCGCCGATGATCAAGTCGGCCAGGCTGGTCGATGCGCCGCCCATCAAGGCCGCCCCCGGCGCGGAGCATTCCGAAGGGTCCAAGCCGCCGGCCAAGCCCGCCAATGAACCCCCCAAGGACCGGTGAACGAGTAACGCTTGAACGGATGGCCCGGCCGGGCGCTTGTTCGCGACGCCTCTCACGATGAATCCACTCCTACATGGTCGAGTCGTGCTTGTGACCGGCGCCAGCAGCGGGATCGGCGAGTCGATCGCTCGCTCCGCCGCCGCCGCGGGCGCGCGGGTCGTTCTCAACGCCCGTCGGCGCGATCGGCTGGAGTCGCTGGCGAGCGATCTCAAGCCGGCGCGGGCGTGCGTGGTCGCGGGCGACGCCTCTGACGAAGCGGTGGTGCGGGCCATGTTCGACGTGCCGGCGCGTGAATGGGGCGCGGCCCCGGACGCCGTCGTCGTGAACGCGGGCCGCGGTCTGAAGGGTTCGCTCTTCGATTCCGACACCGCCCAGTGGGAAGAAATGATCCGGACCAACCTCTTGGGGGCGGCTAGGCTGATGCGCGAGGCCGCGCGCCGGATGGTCGCGGCGTTGGATGCCTCGCAGCCCGGCGGCGAGGCGTGGGTCCGCACGCCGCGCGACATCGTCTGCATCGGGTCCGTCGTGGGGCGGCACATCTCGCCGTTCTCCTCGATGTACGGCTCAACCAAGTTCGGCCTGCACTCGCTCGCCGAGGCGCTGCGCCGCGAGATCGGCCCGAAAGGCATCCGGGTCAGCGTCGTCGAACCCGCGGTCGTGCGCAGCGAGTTCCAGAGCGTCGCGGGATACGACCCGTCGGCGTTCGGCGCGTTCATGGACAAGATCGGCCCCGTCCTCGAGCCCGACGACATCGGGCAACTTGTGACCTCGATCCTCGGGCTTCCCGCCCGGGTCAATATCGCGGACGTCGTGATCCGGTCCACGCGGCAGGATTACCCATAGACGTGCAAGCGGTAATCCGGGCGATGCTGGATGGAGGCACGATCGGTGCTGGATTGCCTTTCCGCGCGATTTGCCTATACTTCGGGCCAATTTTGTCTCTTGCGGAGCCTCTCCATGCCATACCAGTGCCATTTTACCGGCAAGCGAACGACCTACGGAAAGTCGCGCGTGTACCGCGGTCAGAAGATCAGCAAGGGCGGCTTCGGCCTCAAGCCCACCGGCATCACCCGCCGGCAGTTCCGCCCCAACTTGCAGGACGTGACCGCGGTCATCGACGGCGTCCCTACCCGCATCAAGGCCTCGACCCGCGCGATCAAGGCGGGACTGGTGGTCAAGCCGCTCAAACGCAAGTACGGGTACACCGCCCAGCAGAAAAAGGCCGCCGCCGGACACCACTGATTTCCGGCTCTCGTACCGATCAAGAACCGGGCTTCAGGTCCGGTTTTTTCATGCACCGCGATTGGATCGCGTTAGGATGCCGAATTGGCACCCGCGTGTGGGTGCATCGACCCGGCGTCTGCCGTTTCACTCAGGTTTCGGGCCTGCCAAGCGGCAAAAAACCCCATGACGATCATGTTTGCCGGCATCTGCTCCGTGTTTTTCAGGCACACGGCTTGCCATTGCTCCCGGCGATGGTGTCGGTACGTTCACATTCCGGAAACGACCAGCCGCCGATCGGGGAGGGCCCGGGTTCGGCGCGCCATGATCGCTTTGCGGGCGGGCGCCTGAACCTGCTGATCTCGTACGGCTCGTGGCGCCACGACTCCTGGGCCGACCGCCTGCCGTGCCTGCTGGAACCCATGGGGATCCGTTCGGTGCGGGCTCGCTCGGCTCGCGAGGCCGAAAAGGTCATCCGGACGCTCCCGGTCCACATCGCGGTCGTCGATATGGGGCTCCCGCTGGACGAACCGGGGCCTGACGCCACAGATCGCCCGGCCAAGCCGATTGAATCCGAAGAGGCCGGCCCGCGTCTGCTCGAACTGCTGCGCCGCCTGGATTCACCCCCGCCGACGGTGATTGTGAAATCGGCCCGGACGCACCGCGACGATTGCCGGCATGTCTCGGCGGCGCTGCGCTGCGGGGCGTTCGCGGTGGTGGATCGGTCCGCCGCCGATCTGGAGCGGATGCTCGATGTTCTTCGCCGGTGCCTGGCGAGGTTCTACCAAGATCGCTGGCCGGGCCCCCGCACCTGACACTGCTGACCAGCCGGTCAAGCGGCTGTCCCGCTCGGCCGGATGTTGTTTCTCGTTTCACCGACTCATTGAGGAGCTTTTAGACATGGCCAAGTCCGCAACCGCCACCGCACCCAAGTCCAGCGCTTCCAGCAGCGCCACGATCCGCCCGCTTCACGACAAGATCCTGGTCCGCCGCGATGAGGCCGAGACCAAGACCGAATCGGGCATCTTCCTGCCCGAGAAGTCCAAGGACCGTCCGAAGACGGGGGTCGTCGAGGCCGTCGGCACGGGCACGGTCAACACCGATACCGGCGAACTCGTCCCGCTGACCGTCAGGAAGGGCGACCGCATCATCTTCTCGTCGTACGCCGGCACCGAGGTGAAGCTCGGCGACAAGGAACTGCTCGTGATGAGCGAGGATGAAGTGCTAGCGATTATTGACTGACGGAAAGCCACGTAGGGACGAAGCCACGGAGCCACGAAGGGCTCTTGATTTCGTTTCCCTCCGTGGCTCCGATCCTTCGATCCTTCCCCATGACCATCGATCAACTCCGCCAATCCCTGCGTGAACTCAACGGCAAGCGTGACGCTGTGCTGTTCTTCGTGCACGCCGAGAAGTGCATCGTGACCAACGCGATGCTCCTTCCCGACGAGCCGGACCACCTCGTCAAACTCACCGACGGGAAGCACGTGTACATCATCGACTCCGCCGACGTGGCGTGGATCAAGATCGGGTGAGGGATCCGGGATGAGGGACTTGCGCCGAGCGTCGAACGCCGAGTGCCTCAACGCCTAACTCATAACAGCATTCAACCAACGAACCAAGCAAGCAACATACATCACAAAGGAACACAGAACATGGCCGCCAAGCAGATTGCCTTTGACACCGACGCCCGCGAGCGGATCCTCCGCGGCGTGCAGAAACTCGCCCACGCTGTCAAGGTCACCCTCGGCCCCTCCGGGCGCGTCGTCGTCCTTGAGAAGTCATTCGGCGCTCCGACCGTCACCAAGGACGGGGTGACGGTCGCCAAGGAGATCGAACTCGACGATCCGTACGAGAACATGGGCGCGCAGATGGTCAAGGAAGTCGCGAGCAAGGCGTCCAAGGACGCGGGCGACGGGACGACCACCGCCACCATTTACGCCGAGGCCATCTACACCGAGGGCCTGAAGAACATCACCGCCGGCGCGAACGCGAACCAGGTGAAGCGCGGCATCGACATGGCCGTCGCCGCCCTGGTCGATGAGTTCCGGAGCATGTCCAAGCCGGTCTCCTCGTCGAAGGAGATCGCGCAGGTCGGCACGTGCTCGGCCAACCAGGACGCGGAGATCGGCAAGCACATCGCCGAGGCGATGGACAAGGTGGGCAAGGACGGGGTCATCACTGTCGAAGAGGGCAAGAGCCTGAGCACCGAGATCGAGCTTGTCGAGGGGATGCAGTTCGACAAGGGGTACCTCTCGCCGCACTTCGTCACCAACCAGGCGACGATGGAGTGCGTGCTGGACAAGCCGTACGTCCTGATCTACGAGAAGAAGATCAGCTCGGCCAAGGACCTGATCCCGCTGCTGGGCCGCATCGCCGAGCAGGGGGCGAGCCTGCTCATCATCGCCGAGGACATCGAGGGCGAGGCGCTCGCGACGCTCGTGGTGAACAAACTCCGCGGCGTGCTGAAGATCTGCGCCGTCAAGGCGCCGGGCTTCGGTGACCGCCGCAAGGCCATGCTCGAGGACATCGCGGTTCTCACCGGCGGCAAGGCGATCATGGAAGAACTCGGGATCGAACTGGAGAAGGTGGACCTGGCCGACCTGGGCCGCGCCAAGAAGATCACCGTTGACAAGGACAACACCACGATCGTCGAGGGGGCGGGCTCGGCCGGCGACATCAAGGGCCGCATCGAGCAGATCCGACACCAGATCGACGCCACCACCAGCGACTACGACCGCGAGAAGCTCGAGGAGCGGCTGGCCAAACTGGCCGGGGGGGTGGCGCAGATCAACGTCGGGGCGGCGACCGAAGTCGAGATGAAGGAGAAGAAGGCCCGCGTCGAGGACGCGCTGCACGCCTGCCGGGCGGCGGTCGAAGAGGGGATCCTCCCCGGCGGCGGGGTGGCCCCGCTCCGGGCCCGCAAGGCGCTGGACAAGATCCGCAAGAAGGCGACCGGGGACGAGCGCGTCGGGATCGACATCGTTGACCGCGCGATCTCCTACCCGATCAAGCAGATCGCGGTGAACTGCGGGCTCGACGGCTCCGTCGTCATGATGAAGGTCACCGAGACCGCCGACACCAACTTCGGCTTCAACGCGATGACGCACGAGTACGGCGACCTGGTGAAGATGGGCGTGATCGTGCCGACCAAGGTCGAGCGGGTCGCGCTGCAGAACGCCGCCAGCATCGCCGGGCTGCTCCTCACGACCGACGCGGCGGTGGTCGAGTTGAAGGAGAAGAAGGCCAAGGCGCCCGCCGGCGGCGGCGGGATGGACGACATGGATTACTAAGCCCGTGTAGCGGGCCCGGCGGCTCGCGACGCGACCGCCGCGAGAAGTTCCTGATACAACCCAAGCGGCCCCGGCAAATGCCGGGGCCGCTCGCGTTCAATCTGGCGCCGGGAGGCACGGTCGATGATCAACCCGAGCCCCGCGCCGTCCGCTCGCTGGCGGAACGACAACGGCCCCCGCGTGTGCCGGGGCCGTCGGTGGTTCCTATTCAGTTGTGGGGAGTCAGCGCATCACGCCGCGATCGTCGCCTGGCTCTGCTCGCCCCACGGCCCGCGCTCGCCGGTGGGCGACACCCAGCGCATCCAGTAATACGCGGTCTTGCCGCCGTCGGCGGCGGGGAAGTTGAGCACATACGGCGCGTTGGTATCGACCGCGACGAAGCGCAGTTCGCTCTCGTTGGCGGGCGGCGTCTCGCCGACCTTGTTCCAGATCTCGACGCCGAGCACGCCCGCGGGCTTGGCCTTGCGGGTCGGAGTGGTTTCGTCCACGAAGCGGAGCGTGTGCTGGAGGCGAGCCCCGCACTCGATGGAGCAGATGGGCGCGGTGGTCGGCGGGCCGATCGGCCCCGGCTGCTGGGCCACGGTGATGCCCAGCGACGCCTTCTCGGCATCGCTGACCACCGTGGACGCCTGCAAGCGGCGCACGAGGGGCCGGATCGCGGCGGTCAGGCCCGACCGCGACTCGTCCTTGCTCTGCTTGGCGGCCTGGGCCGCGGCCTTGGCGGCGATGTGCGCGGCGAAGTTGGTGTTGAAGGTGGTTTGATTCGTGGTGACGGGCGTCATGTCCGCCGCGACCAGGCCGAGGGCGGCCAAGTTCGCGTTGGCATAGGTGACGAAGTTGGTCACCCACGCCTGATAGTCGGCGTCCGGTCCGGGCAAATAGTCAGCCATGTTCTTCTACCTTTGCTGTTGGATTCGGCGGCCCGCTCGCCCCCCCGACGAGGAGCAACGCCCGACCGCTACCCGAGCCGTCGATTGGGGGGGCGGCACGCGGGGGGCACTGCATCCCGCATCGGCGATCACGGGTGCCGACTTCACGAGCGCGCGGAGATTTTGGGCAGATTGCCGGGCGCGTTGGAGCGCTCCGCATCCTCTATATGTGGTCGGGCCGCTGATGCAGAGAGGGCGTGCCGCCCTCTCCGCACCTCTCCCTGCCCGGAAGGGAACCGCCCGCCGCGCTGGTCGTGCGCTCCGAGTGCCTTGAGCGGGGGTGGTGCTCGCCGCACCGGCGGAAGGAGGGGCGGCAGCCCCGGCATTTCTGCTCGAAGCGTGGTACCCTCCCACCCGTGCTGGAGCCCAAATGCCCGACCGCCGCGTGAACATCGCCGATCTCGTCGCCAACTTTCGCGCCCACATCAAGGCGTACAAGTCCAAGGACACCAAGGAAGCGGAGATCCGTCAGCAGTTCCTTGATCCTTTCTGGCGAGCCTTGGGCTGGGACGTGGGCGACACCAAGGGCGTCGGCCCGACCGAATCCGAAGTCATCATTGAGAAGAACGTCGAGACGGTGGACTCAGGAGGGCTCCGCAGCCGCCGCCCCGATTACCTGTTCCGCCTCGGCGGGTTCGCCCGCTTCATCTTGGAAGCCAAGAAGCCCGCCATCGACATCGACGATGATAAAGACGCGATCTTTCAGGCCAAGCAGTACGCCTGGAACAGCACGATCCCCTTCGCCATCCTGACCGACTTCGAGCAGTTCAGGCTCTACGACACCACGCTCAAGCCGATCTTTAGCGACCCGCGGCGCGGCTTGGTCAAGGAGTTCGCGCTCGACTACGACAAGTACGAATCGCAGTGGGACGCCATCACCGCCGCGTTCGCGCGCGAGGCCGTCGAGGGCGGCTCGCTCGAACGCCTGCTTGCCTCCATCAAGAAGGTCAAAGCGGGCAAGCGGCTCCGCACCGTGGACCGGATGCTCATTGACCTCAAGGGCGGCGAACCGGTCGATCAGGTCTTCCTCGCCTATCTCGACACCCACCGCCGCCACTTTGCCGCCGCGATCTACAAGGACAACAAAGCCGCCTTTCCCGAGGCCGACACGCTCCACGGCGCGGCCAAACTCACCGAGGCCGTCCAGCGCATCATGGACCGCCTCGTGTTCATGCGCGTCATCGAGGACCGCGGCATCGTCGCTTTCGGCGCGCTCCGCGAGATGCTCGAACGGATCGGGACGGAAGGCGGCGAGTTCTACACCGCCCTGTGCGCCACCTTCCGCGACTACGACGCCAAGTACAACGGCTACCTCTACAAGCCCCACTTCTCGGAGGAGTTGTCGGTCGATGGCAACGTGCTGGCCGACTTCACGCGGACGCTCTACCCGCCCGACGGCCCGTGGGACTTTGCCGCCATCGGCGACGACATCCTCGGCACCGTCTACGAGCGGTTCCTTGGCAACACCATCGTCGTCAAGCGTGGGCAGGCGTCCGTCGAAGAGAAGATGGAGGTCCGCCACGCGGGGGGCGTGTACTACACGCCGCGCTTCGTGGTGGATTCCATCATCCGCCGCGTCATCGGGCCGAAGGTGCAGGGCAAGACGCCCGCCGAAGTCTTGGACGTGAAGATTCTCGATCCCGCCTGCGGCTCCGGCTCATTCCTCGTGGCCGCGCTGCAATACCTCTTCGACGACTGCCTCGCCAAGATCGCCAAGGACCCGTCGCTCGCCAAGGCGCACGTTCCGGCCCTCGCCGAAGCGACCAAGGGCAAGGGGCGCAAAAAGAAGGCGGAACTGGCGTTCCAGGACAAGGAAGAACGCTGGTACCTCGCCCCCGACTTCCGGGCCGCCCTCCTGACCCACTGCATCCACGGTGTGGACATCGACCAGCAGGCCGTGGAGGTCACGGTCATGTCCCTGTACCTCAAGATGCTGGAATCGAAGTTGCCCGAGCACTGGGCGACCCTGTGGGTCGAGCGTCAGTTGCTGCCCTCCTTGGACAACAACATCCAGTGCGGCAACTCGCTCATCGACCACGAGGGGTACGACGCCTTTGCCTCCTTCCACCGGCGGCAACTCTTCGGCGAAGATGCCGACACCGCCTTCCGTATCAACCGCTTCGACTGGGCCAGCCGCACGCGCGGGTTCGGGCGGTTGCTCGATTCGCAGGCGGTCAAGGAGCGGGGGCGAGCGGGGTTTGACGGCATCATCGGCAACCCGCCGTACATCCGCGTGCAGGAACTCAACAAGTGGGCGCCGGAGGAGTGCGAGTACTACAAGTGGAAGTACAAGAGCGCGGCCAAGGGCAACTACGACATCTACGTGGTCTTCACCGAGCGGGCGCTGCAACTGCTGGCCCCCGATGGATTGCTCGGGTTCATCATGCCGCACAAGTTCTGGCAGGCCCAGTACGGCGCGGGCCTGCGGAAGTTGATCGCTGACGGGAAGCACCTGAAGGCGGTTGTGGACTTCACTCACACGATGGTTTTCAACAACGCCGCAATCTACACAGCCATTCACGTACTCTCCAACAAACCAGATATGGGAGGGAAGTTCAGTGTCGAGCGCATTGACGAACTCTCTGACGGTCCATCTCAGATTGCCGCTGCGGAGCGTGGCGCCGCGGTCCCCGGCGTGCAACTCTTTCAAGCTGAGCATCCGACCGGCACTGGCCCGTGGTTGATTGTGCCACCCGCCCTTGGCGGGGCCATGCGAGCGTTGGAAAAGGCGACCGAAACACGCCTTGTTGACATCGCCGAACGCATGGCGCAAGGGATTCGGACAAGCGCGAACACGGTCTATGTACTTGATCGAGTCGGCAAGCAACGCACTCGCTTTGTCTCGGAACATTTGGGCCGCGAGGTGGAGTTGGAACCGGACCTTCTCTTGCCATTTCTCGGTGCCGAACACATGCGTCGGTATGAGGTTGCGCACACCGCAAAGGTTGTGCTTGTCCCATACATCACCGTTGGCGCGAAAACCGGCGACCTGATTCTGGCGACGGAAATCGAAAGTAAGTATCCGGCGACTTGGGCGTACTTGAAGGAGTGCGAGAAAATGCTTCGCGGGCGTGAGGACGGCAAAGTCGATGGCCCAGAGTGGCACCGCTACGTCTATCCGAAGAATCTTGAAGTGATGGGCAGCCCCAAAATACTGGTGCCGGACATCGTGGAGCATCCAACGTTCTCACTTGATGACAAGGGGAGATTCGCCTTTGTCAGCGGTTACGGCATCACCCTTCAGCCGAAGTACCGGTCACGCATTCTCTTCATCATGGGCCTCTTGAATAGCAGGCCTATTGGCGACTATCTCAAAGCCGTATCGACGCCGCTTCGCGGCGGATGGTACCGACCATTCCCGCAGTTCATGGAGCAAATCCCCATCAAGCTCCCCACGACCGCCGAGGACAAGAAACTCGCCGAGCGGATCGAGGGGTCCGTCCGCGCCATCATGGACGCCAAGGCCGCCCTCCGGCAACCCACACTCTCCGACCGCGAAACCAAGCAGCACGAGGCCGCCATCGAAGCCCACGAGGACCGCATCAACAAAGCCGTCTTCGCCCTCTACGGCGTCGAAGGTTTGCCCGGTGCGTAACTGACCGTCGCCGTCGTCCCCTCTGCCCCTCCGTGGCAGTCCCGCGCGGGGGAGACGTTTTCCACGGGTTGCGCCCGCCCCCCCTCCAAATACAAGCGCGGGCTTCACCCGTGGCTACAGCCCGTGGGGGGGCGCCCCGCTGGGGCGAAGCCGCTGGGCATCGGTTTTCGTCTTTCCCGCGCAGCGGATTTTTACGCCGCCACCGTCGCCGTCGTGACGTCCGACCACGGCCCCTTTTCGCCGCGCGTGCTGACCCAGCGGAGCATGTAGACGGCGGTCTTGCCGCCGTCGGCGGCGCGGTACTCGGCGGTCACGCTCGGCTTGGTCGCCATCGTGAGGAACGCGAACGTGGCGGGGTCGCCCAGCGACCGCGCGGCGTCGAATGAGGCCGTGTTCGCCTGCCCTGATTTGGCCATTTGACCACTTGCCATCTGGCCATTTGGCTCCACCAGTTTCACCCACACCTCCGCGCCCAGCACGCCCCGGGGCCGCGCGCGGCGGGTCGGAGTCGATTCGTCCGTGAGGCGCAGCGTGTGCGTCAGGCGCTGCCCGGCCTGAACGACCGCCTGCGGGCGCGTCGTCGGCGTCGTGACGGGCGCCCCCCCTCCCTCGCGCACCGTGATCCCGATCGTCGCGCGGTCGGCATCCGTCGTCGTGGGGTACGCCTGGATGAACGCCGCGAGGCGCCGGGCCTCCGCTTCCAGCGGGGGAATCACGGGCGGGACGCCCGCGCCGCTCGTGGGGGAGCCGTGCCGCGCGTGGCGCTTCGCGGCGGCGGCGGCCTCGGCCTTCGCCCGCGCGGCGACGTGGGCCGCGTAGTCCTTGTTCCACAGCGCCAGCGCGTCTTCCAGCGGCTTGAGGTCGGTCGGGTCAAGCCCCTGGGCCGCCCACCAATCGTGCACGGCCTTGCTGTAGTGATTCGCCCACGCGGAGAAGTCGCCGTCGGGCCGGGGGATGTAATCGTGGGGCATGGGGATCGTCCTTTCGCGTCCGGGCACGCTCGCGGGGCGAGCGGACGCGGCGGGCTCCTGTCCGTAGGTCGCGGACTCCTGTCCGTAGGTCGCGGACTCCGGCCCGCGGTGGGGGGGCGGGCCACCGCGATTCATCGGCGGGATCCCGCATCGACTTTGGGGAAGCCCGCAGAATTCACGCGGGATTCCCCGCCGGGGGGGCGGAGCCCCCCCAGCGAGATGCGGCATCCCCCACGCCGTGCGGGGCGTTCCCCCACCCAGTCGCGGAAGCCCCCGGATGCGATGCGGAATGGCGGCGGCGGCGGCGGCGGCGGCGGCGGCGGCGGCGGCGGCGCGAGTCGTGTCGGCGACCGGGTCCGCCCCGCCGTCCCAGCCCCCCATCCCTCGCAGCGACACCCGCGCCGGCACCCGCGAGGCCGCCATCTCCGCCCGCCGCCTGACCTAGCACCCCGCGAAGAAGCACCCCAGGAAGTCGAAGAAGTCCTGCGAGTTGGTCACGCCGTCGGCGTTGAAGTCCGCCCCCCCTCCCCCTCCCCCCCCTCCCCCCCCAAAGAACGCCGTGATAAAGTCGAAGAAGTCCTGGCTGTCCAGCGTCCCCGACATGTTCCAGTCGCAGCGGCACCCCCCGCCCCCGTCGCACGTGACGATGCGGATCGTCACGTCGTCGATCCCCGCCTCCACCGTCGAGTCCGCCCCCTGGTCCTGTGCGACGAACCGCACCCGCACCTGCGACGAGAGCGCGATGTAGGACTCCAGCGTCTCCTGGTGGTAGATCCACCCGCCCTGGGTGTCGGGCCCGCCCGGGCCCACCGTCTCGATCGTCGTCCAGGTCTGCCCCGCGTCGGCCGAGGCCTGCACCAGCAGCGTGTCGGTCCCGGGGTTCGCCCCGGTGCTGGTGTTGTACCAGCGCCAGTACCCGACGACCGCGCTGGGCGCGCCGCTCAGGTCAACCACCGGCGAGACCAGCGACGTCGTCCCGCCGTCCACGTCGATCAGCGCGCCGCCCCCCAGGGGCGACTCCTGCCCCGTCACCCACGCCTTGGCCGCCGGGGCCGGCGTGTGGTCGTCCTCCGGGGCGGCGACGCTCCCGATCGGATCGACGCGGATCCACCGCCCCGCCGTCGCCGTGTCACCCGCCCACGCCCCGGCCCACCCCGCGTCGTCCAGGTCCTCAAAGTCCTCGGTCGTGGCGGTCTCCTGGCCGATCACGTAGGCAAAGGGCGCGGCCGCGCCCATCGGCGGCGAGGTCACCACGCCGGTGCTCTGGCCTTCCACCTGTACGTAGAACGCCGGGTGGTCGCCGCAGGCCGCGCCGGGAATCGTCGCCGTGTACCGCCCCCCACCGCCCCCGCCCCCGCCCCCCTCGGGCGTCAGGGGGATCGAGACGAACGCCCCGGCGTCAAAGCGGTAGAGCAACTGCGCCGAGCCGGGCACCACCATGTCCGCCCCCGCCGAGATGTCCACGTCCACCGGGACCGCCTGCCCCGCGGGCACGACCGCCGGCGGGGGGGTGGTGGGGGCCAGGGAGATGGTCACGCCCGCCGACGACGGGGTGGGGGGGATGTCGCCGCTGACGGCCAGCGCGTACCCCTGGGTCCCGACGTTCACCGCGGCGCCGACGATCCGCACGGTCCACGCGCCGGGCAGCGGCGCGGCGAGTTGCACCTGCTCGACGTTGTTGCGGTCGTCGCGCGTGCCGCTCGGGGCCGACTGCCCCGCCGAGAAGACGTTCCCGCGGTAGAGCGTCCCGTCGGGCGAGACGACCTCCAGGTCCAGGTCGTTGACCGCGGCGAAGGCCGCGCCCGAGGCCGCCGCCGGGTCGGTCCACACCAGCGTGATGTTCAGGCGCTGCGAGGATGAGAGGACGGTGAGGGGCACCTGGGCCTGCTGGCCGGTCGCGAGCCCCGCGGCGTGGCGCACGTCGCGCACCAGGAGCCGCCGCGCGTCCCCGCTCAGGTACACCGCGTTGTCCAGCAGGACCCGTCCCCACCCCTCCTGGTTGCTGGGGTAGCCGGCGATCCCGGTCATGTCCACGGCGGAGTTGAGAAGCGTCGCCTTGATCAGCGCCCCCGAGGGGGTGAACGCGTCGGCCGGGGTGGGCGACCCGGTGGGGAAATACCCGTCGGTGAAGTACTGGCGCACGAGCATCCCGCTGGAGGCGACCGCCGGGCAGGCCATCGAGGTCCCCGTCGCCGTCGTCGTGCCGCAGGAGGTGCCGGCGTTCGCGGACACGGTGCCGCACCCGGGCGCGTAGATCTCGGGCTTGCGGCGCTGGTCGGAGGTCGGCCCGGTGCCGCCGGAGCAGTGGCTCCCCTGGCTGGGCGTGTCCTGCGACGCGCCCACCGCGACGAGGTTCTTGGCGTTCTCCGGGTTCTTCAGCGCGCTCAGGTTCGTCACGGCGAACAGGACCAGGTCGTCCTCGCTGGCGTAACTGAAGACGTCGATCCCCCGGCACAGCGAGTTGTACGCCGTCGTCCCGTCGTCTCCCCAACTGTTGGTGTGCACCCGCCCGCCCTGGTTGTGGTGGGTGGTGCAGGCGGTGACCATGCTGGTCTCGTTGAAAGAGGGGATGGTGTTGTAGACAACCTTGCCGAGGTAGGCGATCCCGCGGGTCGCGGTGTTGTCGCCGTTGTCGCCGACCGCGGTCCCGCAGACGTGCGTCCCGTGGAACTGGGCGCCGGGGCTGGTGTTGTACGCGAGGATCTTGCGGTGCAGCGGCCCGATCGGGTTGGCCGTGTCGCGGAACGAGCAGTGGTTCGGGTCCAGTTTCGTGTCCAGGAGCCCCAGGACCTGCCCCTCGCCGTGGATCCCCGCGGCGTACAGCGGCGTCACGTTCGGGATGTTGCTCTGCACGATCCAGCGGTCGGTGTCGTTGCGCGGCGCCACGTCCGGGGCTTCCTCGACCCACTCCACCTGCGCCAGCGCCGGCAGCCGCCCAACGTCCGCGAGGTTCATCGTCGCCGAGATCGTCTCGCACCCGGCCCAGTTCTCCACCCAGTGCACCTGGGCGTTGGGCAGCGCGCTGATCGCGTCCACCACGCCGCGCGACGCCGCGTGCTTGAACAGCGTCACGATGACGACGACCTGCCCCGCCGCGGCGAGGTCCGCCCGCTCCGCCGTCATGTACATCCGGGCGCCGATCCCGGGCGCGGTCTTCCACTGGGGCTGGAACTCCGACACCCAGCGCACGAAGTCCAGGGCCCCGGCCTTCGCCGCGTCCGCGCGATCCAGGGTGACGATCCAGGCGTTCATCGGCAGGTAGTCGCCCAGTTCGATCCCCGCGTCCGCCAGACGGGACCGCCACTGGGGCCGCATCGCGCCCGTCAACTGCACGACAAAGTGCCGGCCACCACGCCGGCCGGCCTCGGACCTGATCAGCCCGGCGAGCGCCGCGCGGTCGCCCCCCACGCCCGGCGCGGTCGTGTCGATCTCGCCCGTCTGAAGATAGATGGAAGTGGCCTTGGTGGGGGCGTCGTCCACGTCAGGCAATGCGCCGGCCCCGGCCGCGCCCGGCGCGGCCAGGCACGACAGACCGATTGAACAACCCGCCGCGAACGAGACCAAGCGAAACTGCGAAGCCATGTGCGTCTTCTCCGATATTCGATCCCGGGCGGGGCCGTGGCTTGTCATCGCCTCGGATGACCTGGGGCACCACCCCCAAACGCACGCCGCGCGCGAAATCAGGCACGCTCGTAGAATACCTTGTCTGGCGGGATGTGCAATCTCAAGCCCCGCCCGGTTCCCCCGAATCCAAGAAAAGCACCGCCAGGGGTCGAAAGCGGGTGCTCCGGGATGTGGGTTACCACACGCGACCGCGCGTGAGGGGACCATGGCCGCCCGAGTCGAACCGCGTTCGCGGTGTCATGGCAGCATCCGCGTCTACGGGCGCGCCGCGCGGTAGTCCTGCATCGCTTTCACACCCCAGTCCCCCTCACGCAGCGCCTTGATCGCCCGGGCCGCGGCGAGCGCCCCCGTCGTCGTCGTGATCATCGCGACGCCCAGCCGGATCGTCGCGGCCCGGATGCGTCCCTCGTCGGTCTGCCAGCCGGTCTTGGTCGGCGTGTTGATCACGAGTTGGACCTTGCCGTCGGTCATCAGGTCGATCACGTTCGGGCGGGCGCCCGACCCGATCTTCTGCAGGATCGTGGTCGGGACGCCGTGCTCAATGAGGTAGTTCCCAGTGCCGTCGGTCGCGAACAGACCGAACCCCATCGCGGCGAACATCGTCGCCGGCTCGAGCAGCGCCGCCCGATCGCGCTCGCGCACCGAGATGAACACATTGCCGGCGCGCGGCAGGTTGGTCCCCGCCGCAATCTGGCTCTTGGCAAACGCGACCGCGAGGTTCGAATCGATGCCCATGACTTCGCCGGTGGACCGCATCTCCGGGCCCAGCACCACGTCCACGCCCGGGAACTTCCCGAACGGAAAGACCGACTCCTTGACCGCGTAGTATCCGGCGCCGCCCAGATCAATTTCCGTGGCGCCGAGTTCCGCCAGCGACCTGCCCATCATCACCTTCGCCGCGATTCGAGGCCACTGCATGTGCGTCGCCTTGCCCACGAACGGCGCGGTTCGGCTGGCGCGAGGGTTCACCTCGAGTATGTAGATCTGATCCTCGCCCGCGGCGTGCCCGACCGCCGAGTTCCGATCGCCCGCCGAGATCGTCGCCGGACGTGCCTGCTTGATCGCCATCTGCACGTTCATCAGCCCGTTGACCTTGAGCTCGCGCGCCAGATCGCGGCTGATCTGCTTGATGCGGTCAACCGTTGCCGGAGCGAGCGACCACGGCGGGATGGTGCACGCCGAATCACCGGAGTGAATGCCCGCTTGCTCGATGTGCTCCATCACGCCGCAGATGATCGACGACGAGCCATCGGCGGACGCGGGGCCCGGCGACGTGGCGGAGTAGTCTGCGACGACATCGACATCCACCTCGGTCGCGTCGTCGAGAAACTTATCGATGAGCACCGGGGCGTGATCGAGTTCGGAGATGTTCACGGCGGTCGCCATGTAATGGCGCAGCGCCTTTTCGTCAGAACAGATCTCCATCCCGCGCCCTCCCAGCACGTACGAGGGGCGGACCAGGACCGGGTAGGTGATGCGGGCGGCAATGGCTACGGCTTGTTCAAGGTCTCGCGCGATCCCGCTGGGCGGCTTGTGCAGATCCAGTTTCGTGAGCAGCGCGTCGAATCGGTCGCGGTCCTCGGCCAAATCGATCGAATCGACGCTGGTGCCGATGATCGGCGCGCCGGCTCTCTGGAGGCCGTGGGCCAGGTTCAGCGGCGTCTGGCCGCCGAACTGTACAATCAGCCCGCGCACGAGCGCCTCGGTCCCCCGCCTCCCTCCGCCGAGTCGTTCGACGACGTTCAGCACGTCCTCCAGCGTGAGCGGCTCGAAGAACAGCAGGTCGCTGGTGTCGTAATCCGTGGAGACCGTCTCCGGGTTTGAGTTGATCATCACGGCTTCGAAGCCGAGCTCCTTCGCCGCGAACGCCGCGTGGACGCAGCAATAGTCGAACTCGATCCCCTGACCGATGCGGTTGGGACCGCCGCCCAGGATGATGACCTTCTGCTTGCCCGAGACCCGGATTTCATCGTCGAGCGAAGGCGACGGGGGGGAATCAGGCGGTGTCCGCGACCCGCCCCCGTGATCCCTCGAAGCCTGGATCCCTGTCTCATACGTGCTGTAGTAATACGGCGTCTTGGCCTCGAACTCGGCGGCGCAGGTGTCCACAAGTTTGTACACCGGCTCGATGCCGAGCCGCTGGCGGTGCTCGCGGACCTTCAGGATCGTTTCGGTCTTGATGTCGCCCAGATACAGGTTCGCGAGCTGTGCGTCGGAATACCCCAGTTGCTTGGCGCGGAACAACACCTCGCGCGGGACGGCGTCGAGCGACGCGTACGCGCACAGCACATCCTCGAACTCGACCAGTCGCTTGATCTGATCCAGGAAGAAATGATCAATCCGGGTGAGCTCGCTAATGCGCTGGATCGACCAGCCCATCTTGAGCGCGTATCGAATGTAGTACACGCGCCCCTGCGAAGGGACCGCCAGTTTGCGAGTCAGTTTTTCGGTTTCAATCGGCCATTCGATGGGAGCGCCGTCGGCCGTGCGAAGTCCCGTTGGCGAAGGGGCGACCCGGGGCGTCAGCGCGCCCGCGGTCGATGGATCCCCCATCACGTCCAGCACCAGTTGCTGCTTCTCCACCGCCCGCATCGCCGCCAGCCACTTATCGTTCTTGTCCAGTCCCAGCCCGAAGCGCTTGACTTCCATCGAGCGGATCGCTTTCTGGAAGCTCTCCAGGAACGTTCGCCCGATCGCCATCGCCTCGCCCACCGACTTCATCTGGGTGGTAAGCGTCTCGTCGGCCTCGGGGAACTTTTCAAAGGTCCACCGCGGCATCTTGGTCACGATGTAGTCGATCGACGGCTCGAAGCACGCGCTGGTGACTCCGGTGATGTCGTTCTTGAGTTCGTCCAGCGTGTACCCCACCGCGAGCTTGGCCGCGATCTTGGCGATCGGGAATCCCGTGGCCTTGGATGCCAGCGCCGACGACCGCGACACGCGCGGATTCATCTCGATCACGACCATCTCGAACGGCTTCGTTCCCCCCGCGCCGGGCCGCGGGCTTGGGTTCACCGCGAACTGCACGTTGGACCCGCCGGTCTCGACTCCCACAGCGCGCATGATCGAGAACGCCGCGTCCCGCATCGCCTGGTATTCCTTGTCGGTGAGAGTCAGGATGGGCGCGATGGTGATCGAGTCGCCGGTGTGGACGCCCATGGGGTCGATGTTCTCGATCCCGCAGACGACGATGCAGTTGTCCTTCTTGTCGCGGACGACTTCGAGTTCATACTCCTTCCATCCAAGCAGCGATTGATCGATGAGCACCTGCCCGATCATCGACAGACGCAGCCCGCGTGTCACGATCTCCTCGAACTCGTCCTGGTTGTACGCGATGCCGCCGCCAGAGCCGCCCAGGGTGAAGGCCGGCCGGATGATGGCAGGAAGCCCGATCTGCTTGAGGAACGCGCGCGCCTCGTCCAGCGTCGTGACGGTCCGGGCCGTGGCCATCTTCAGCCCGATGCCTTCGCACAGTTCCTTGAAGGCCTGTCGATCTTCGGCGCGGTGAATGGCGCGCCGGTCGGCGCCGATCATCTGGATGTTGTACTTCTGGAACGTGCCGTCGTCCCACAGCGCGCAGGCGCAGTTGAGGGCCGTCTGGCCGCCCAGCGTGGGAAGGACGGCGTCGATCGGGTCGCCCGTCTCGATCTGTTTCTGGATGATCTTCCGAACCGATTCGGGTGTGATCGGCTCGATGTACGTTCGGTCGGAGAACTCCGGGTCGGTCATGATCGTCGCCGGGTTCGAGTTGACCAGGACGACGCGGTACCCCTCGGCGCGAAGCGCCTTGCACGCCTGCGTTCCGGAGTAGTCAAACTCGCATCCCTGCCCGATGACGATCGGGCCGGAGCCGATGATGAGGATGGTGTGGATGTCGGTGCGCTTTGGCATGGGCGGCGGTTCGGGCGGTCGTGCGAGCGGCGTTTGGCCGGAGGCGGGAAGCGGGTGCGGACGCGGGGCAATCGCGCTCGGCCAAGGTCATCCGCCCCGGAGGCGCCCATCGGACGAATCGGACGGATGGTCCGCGGCGGGAGCGGCAGCGGCGGGGGCCAGCGCAAACTCCACGAGGATAGGCGAAGCGGCGTGGAAATCCAGAAAGTGCGAGCATTTCGCGCGCGGATTCGCGCGTGTACGCTGATGGGATGGAGGTCGTGCCGTATGGATCAGGCGGCGTTGCGCCGAAGATGGGTCACATGGCTCCTTGCCCTGCTATGGAGCCTGGCCGGCGCGGGGTGCATCACGCGCACTCCCGCGATTGATGGAAGGATCGGCGCCCAGGATCGCCGCGCCATTGACGCCGCGGTCGCCGCGATTCAGTGGCCTCAACGGGTCGTGACCGACGACCCCTGGAGCGATCTGCCGCACGCCAACGGATGGGCGGTCGATCGCCTGGGACAATACGGCAACGGGTATCTCTACGGCGTGACCGAAGAATCCCGCTTCCGGCAATACGGCTCGCACACGCTGGCATACTTCCGGAGCAACGCGCCCACGGACATCCAGGCGATGCAGATCCAGGCGACCATCACCCATTACGCCACCGGCGACGTGGACGGTCTGTCCTTCAAGCTCTACGGCAACGCCGTCGCGGCGGTGATGGTCCCTCCCACCACGCCGACGCCCCGCGGGATGGTGCTCATGCTCGGGAGCATCCAGTCGCTCTCCACGCCCGAGCAGCGCCTCGTGAACGCGTTCAACGAGTCAGGGTGGCAGGTCGTGTATTTCACGTTTCCCGGGACGCTCTTCGCCGGCTCCGGAACGCTCCAGTTTGGAGTGACCGAGGATGAACTCGCCGCCGCCTTTGGGTCGCGGATCGACAACTACCTGGGCGAGTCGGCGTACGCGGCCGAGGCGATCGCGCAGTATCTGAGCGAGACCCGCGCCGAACTGCGTGACGCCCCCATCGTGATCATCGGGGCCAGCGCGGGCGCGCTGGCGGCGCCCGCGGCGGCGGCACGTCTGCGAGACCGCGTCGCGGCCTGCATCCTGATCGGCGGCGCCAGCAATGTCTACAGCGCCGTCCTCGACGGGCGGATGCGCTCCGGCTTCGTGCCGGATCAAATGTACACCACCGAGCCGATGGATGACTCCGGAAGGCTCAGGGTCCGCACCATGAACGGCGACGCCGCCGAGTTCCGCACCCGCGTGGCATCGCGCACGCAGCTCGACCCCGCGCACACCGCCGTCGCCATTCTCGACAAACCCGTGCTCTTGCTCCTGGCCCGCGATGACGACGTCGTGCCCATCAAGTACGGACTCGAGTTGTACGAGGGGCTGCACAAGCCCGAACGGTGGATGTACCCCTGCGGGCACGAGTTGATGTTCTTCTTCCTCCCGCGGATGGTCGACCGGATCGTCGCGTGGACCGACGCCGCGACGAGCACGGCGCGAAGTCGCCCCGCCCACGCAGGTCCTACCCCGGCCGCCGGCGCACCCGCGGAGTCAGGGGTCGGGCGGTGAGAAAACGACGGTTGATCCTGACGTGCGAGCATGCCGGCCCCCGCGTCCCTCGCCAGTATGCGTGGTTGTTCCAAGGCACGGCGCGCGTCCTGACGACCCACCGCGGCTATGACCCGGGCGCCCTCTGGCTGGCCGAGCGGCTCGCGCGCGAGTTGCCGGACGCGGGAGCGCTGCTCCGCACGCGGGTGTCGCGACTGCTGGTGGAAGTGAATCGCTCGCCGCACCATCCGCGGTTGTTCAGCGAGTTTTCCAGAAGGCTGACCCCGGACCAGAAACAGCGGGTGCTGCGCCGGTATTACCTGCCGCACCGCGACGCCGTCCGGGCCCGAGTCGCGCGCGCGGCCGCCGAGGGTGCGACGGCCATCCACGTGGGGGTGCACTCATTCACTCCGGTCCTGGATGGCGTGCGGCGCGAGGCGGACATCGGCCTGCTGTATGACCCGTCAAGGCGGCGCGAACGCGAACTCGCGGTGCACTGGTGCGAGATCATCCGCTCGCTCGAGCCGGGGCTTCGCGTACGGCGGAACTACCCATACCGCGGCGCGTCGGACGGGTTGACGACGTCGCTGCGTCAGGAGTTCCCCGCGAGCCGATACGTCGGAATCGAACTCGAGGTGAACAGCGGCCTGCTCGTCGGCCGCGCCCAGACCCGGCGCGAGGTATGCCGCGTGCTCGCCCAATCGCTGGGCGCGGCCCTTCGCGAATGATCGCGGTACGCTTGGGGCCGGCAGTTGGAGGACGGCAGCGCCGTGGTCGAACCGGCTACACATGCAGGGACCGAGCAGGTCGGGGGCGGACGCACGCGGGCCGGGCGGGCCGTGCCGGGGATGGGCGGGCTCCGGCAGCACTCCGTGCGTTGGAACCTCCGTGCCGCGGTGTACGACGGGGCGGCGTACGCGCTCATGGTCGGGCTCGGGCAGGAAATTCTCTCGGCCTACGTGCTCGCCGCCTTTCACGGCGCGGCCGTCGCGGCCGGGCTCATCCTGTCCGTCCCGCTCCTGCTGGGCGCGACGATGCAACTCGTCTCGCCCCGAGTCGTGCGCGCCATCGGCTCGCTGCGGACCGCCGTGATCGTCTACACCCTCTTGCAGGGACTGTCGCTGTTTGCGCTCGGGGCGTGCGCGCTGACGCCCGGCACACCGATGTGGCTTGTCTTCGTCATCGTCGGGGTCTACTGGGGTTCGGGCCTGGCCGGGGGCGCCGCCTGGAGCACCTGGATGCCCGGGAACGTCCCGCGACGCATCCGCCCGCGCTACTTCGGGTGGCGCACCCGCGTCATCCACGGGTGCACCGTCGCCGGACTCATCCTCAGCGGGCTGGCCCTGCAACTCGCCAAGGGATCCGCCGACATCCTCTACTCCTTCGCGATCCTGTTCTTCACGGCCGGCATCTGCCGGTGCATCGGCGCGGTGTATCAGGTGTTCCAGTCGGAGGGATCGCCGCTCCCCCCGAACCACCGAACCGTGCCGATGCGCGAGATCCTGCAGCGGCACGGGACGCACCCCGGGCTCCGGCTGCTCCGGTACATGCTGTTCGTGCAGTTCACCGTGTGGATCGCGCACGGGTATCTGACGCCGTACGCGCTGGACCTGCTGAAGTTCAGTTACGTCGAGAATCAACTCCTCATTGCCGCGCCGTACATCACCAGGATGCTGGTGCTCCCGCTCATCGGGACCTACGCGCACAATCATGGGGCGCGCTGGGTGTTGTCGGTCGCGGGGATCGGTGTCGTGCCGTTATCGGCCGCGTGGATGACGTCGGGCTGGTTCGGCTACCTGCTCGCCGTGCAGTTGGTCGCCGGGGTCATCTGGGCCGCCTACGAACTCTCCACCTTCCTGGTGATCCTCGAAACCATCCCCGACAACGAGCGCACCAGCATCATGACCACCTACTACCTCGCCAACTCCGCGGCGATGGTGGGCGGAGCGCTGATCGGCGGGGCCATCCTCAACGACCTGGGCAAGTCGCACGACGCCTACATGATCGTCTTCGGCGTATCGCTCGCGGCGCGGGCGCTGAGCATCCTCCTGCTCCGCCGGCTGATGCCCAGGTGAGCCTCACCAGTCGAGCGTGCCGCGCCACGCGGTCGTCAACTCCTCGGTCGTGATCCGCAATCCCTCGCCGGTGAGGACGCCCGAACTGTTCAGTGTCGCCAGCGGGGTGCACCCAAGACCGGAAAGTACCCGCGTACAGCGACCGACGTTGCGGGCATCAACTTCAAGCAGATATCGGCTTGGCGCTTCGGAAAAGAACCATGACAGGCGGTCGCCGGGCACCGCCGCGAGTTCCGCCCCGATCGGCGCCGCGGGCGACGAACCCGCGATGAGCATCTCCGCCAGCGCGACCAGCGCCCCGCCGTCGGAAACATCGTGCGCCGACAGCACAACCCCCTCGCGGATCAGCGAACTCACGGCCCGGGCGACCGCGGGCCCGACCGTGAGATCCGTGCGAGGCACGCCCGCGGAACCCGAGCCCTCCGCCCCGACGAGTCGCGCCGCGTGCGAGCCCCCCATCAAGAGCGACGCCCCCGCGGCCGGCCCCGCGAGCAGGACGATCGACCCCGGCTTCTTCGCATCGCTGGTCACGCACCGGCCCACGTCGGGCACGATCCCCATGCCCGTTATCAACAGAGTGGGGGGGATCTCGATCGTCCGCGCCGGCTTGCCCGCCCGCGCCGGGATCGTGAACTGGTTGTTGAGCGAGTCTTTCCCCGAGACGAACGGCGTGCGGTACGCCTTGGCCGCGTCGTAGCACCCCTCCGCCGCGCGTACGAGCGAGCCAAGATTCGCCGGCTTGGCACACGACGGCCAGCAGAAGTTGTCCAGGATCGCGATCCGATCCGGGTCGGCCCCGACGCAGACGAGATTGCGCACGCACTCATCGACGGCGCCGAGCGCCATCAGGTACGGATCGCCGCCGATCTGGGCGTCCCCCATTCCCGTCTGAAGGCCCTGTGAAATCGCCAGTCCCCGCGTCGAGCCCGGCACCGGCTGCACAACCGCCGCGTCCGACGGGCCGATCCCCAGCGGGCCCACCAGCGGCTTGATCAGCGTGTTACCCCGGACCTCGTGATCATACTGGCGCACAATCCAGTGCTTGGACGCAATGTTGGGATGGGAGAGTAAGGAGAGCAGGATGGATGAGACTTCGGTGCCGGGTACCCCCGCCGACGCGCCCCCAGCGGACTCGGTCCGGCCCCGGCTCCCGCTCCAGGCGGCTTCCCGCGTCGGCGTCGGGATGCCCTCGTGCAGAAACTCCATCGATAGACGCCCCACTTCGCGACCGTGGAACACCAGCACCAGTTCCGGCGACGATGCCCCGTGTGCCCCATTCGAGCCGGCGCCGAGCGCCGGGCGCCGAACGTCCGGCGCTTCATGTCCGAACGTGCCCAGCACCGCCAGTTCGACGCTCTCCTCCTCGCAGATTCGCCGCAGCGACTCGAGTTTTGCCGGTGGCACCGCCAGCACCATGCGCTCCTGCGCTTCGGAGATCCAGATTTCCGTATACGACAGTCCCGCGTACTTCAGCGGAGCCCGATCCAGATGAACCGTCGCGCCGGTCTGTTTCCCCATCTCGCCCACCGCGGATGAGAACCCGCCCGCGCCGCAGTCGGTCAGCCCGCTGAAGAGCGGGCCGTCGGCGTCCTCGTCGCGCGCCCGCATGATCGCGTCCAGCAGGCGCTTCTCCTCGATCGCGTTGCCGATCTGCACCGCGTGCGAAAACTCGTCGGCGGACGACTGCTCAAGCTCGGCGGAGGAGAAGGTGGCGCCGTGGATCCCGTCGCGTCCCGTGCGGCCGCCCAGCGCGACGATCAGGTCGCCGCTGTGCACCTTGCCCTTGATCCGGTTGCGGGGCATGACCCCGATGCACCCGCAGTACACCAGCGGGTTGCCGACGTACCGGCTGTCGAAATACACCCCGCCCGCCACCGTCGGAATCCCCATCCGGTTGCCATAGTCACGCACGCCCGCCACGACCTGGGTCAGGATCCGGCGCGGGTGCAGGCACCCCGGCGGCAACGGCTGAGTACCCGCACGCTCGCCCTCCCCTTCCCCCCGCCCCGCGGCCTCGCTCCAGTCTCCGGGCATCGCCACGCAGAAGACGTCCGTGCTGGCGATCGGACGCGCCCCCAGTCCCGTGCCGATGACGTCGCGGATGCACCCGCCGATGCCCGTCGCCGCGCCGCCGTAGGGCTCGATTGCTGACGGATGGTTGTGCGTCTCGACCTTGATGCACACCGCCGTGTCGTCGTCAAACGCGATCACCCCGGAGTTGTCGACGAAGATGGACAGCGTCCAATCGACGCCGTCCTTGATCAGTTCGTGCGTCGCCGCGGCCACGGTGGATTTCAGGAGGTTGTTGATCGTGATCGAGCCGTCCGCATTCACCGCGTGCCCCGGGCGCCCGCTCCAGGAGATCGGGTCGTCAGCCTCGGCCGGGTCGCGCCGATAGGTGATGGTTGACTTGAGCGTCTTGTGTACGCAGTGCTCGGACCAGGTCTGGGCCAATGTTTCAAGTTCGATGTCGCGCGGCTCGCGCCCCAGGGCGCGGTACTGATCGCGGATCGCCCGCATCTCGTCGAGCGAAAGGAACAGGTGGGCCTCGCGCGAAAGCCTGGTGAGTTCATCATCGGAGAGATTGATGACCGGGATCTGCCGCACCGCGTGGTCGTGCGAGCGGCCGACCGGGAATGCGCCCGGGTGATACGGCGCACGGTGAACCCGCTGGATGACGGGGTTGGCAAGCAGTCGCGACGCCAGCAGGTCGGCCTGCTCGCTCGTGATGCCGCCCAGGTCATAGCGCCACCCGGTGGAGACCTGCACCGGCTTCCCCACGATCTGCAACGCCGCGCTCCCGACCGACTGCGCCACCGGGTCCATGACGCCCGGGAGCGGATGCACCTCGATCGTCTGGGCGTGGTCTGGCGTCGCCGACGAACCGATGTGGGCCGTTTCGGTGACCGGATCGACCAGCACCCGCGAGCAGAGCGAGGCAAGGTCAACGGGGGTCAGCGCGCCCTGGAACAGGTAGACGTGCGCCGTGCGTGCGGACCCGACGCGGATCCCAAGACTTCGCGCGTCGCGCTGAAGCGATTCGGCGATGGGATCGCTGATTCCGGGCTTCGGAAAAACCTCGATGCGGTGCACGACGTCTGCCATGAATGATGCTAGCAGAGCGGTTGGACGAGCAGGGCGAATGTCAAGAACGCCGCCCGGGAATTCACCCTTCAGCGCGCGGTGCTACCTTCTGTACCCGATGTCCACGAGGATCACGCTCACCAACCTCACCAAGCGCTTCCCAAGCGGTGGCATCATGACGCGCCTCCGCGGGGGCGGCGGGATCGACGGGCGCGTCGGTGTCGCGTCGACCTCCGCCGCCGCCGCAGTCGACGGTGTCTCGCTGACGATCGAGCCGGGCGAACTGTTCTTCCTGCTCGGCCCGTCCGGGTGCGGCAAGACCACGCTCCTGCGCATGATCGCCGGGTTCATCGAGCCCACCGGCGGGACGATCACCTTCACGACCGCCGACGGACGATCCCGCGATGTCACGCACGTCCCCCCCAACAAACGAAACACCGGGATGGTCTTTCAGTCCTACGCCCTCTGGCCGCACATGACCGTCGAGTCGAACGTGGCGTTCGGGCTCTCGGTGCGGAAGGTGCCCGCCGCGGAGCGATCACGACGCGCCGTCGAAGCGCTCGACCTCGTGCGGATGGGAGAGTACGCCGGGCGCAAGCCGAACCAGTTGTCGGGCGGGCAGCAGCAGCGCGTCGCCCTGGCGCGGGCGCTGGTCATCCGCCCCGACGTGCTCCTGCTCGACGAGCCGCTGAGCAACCTGGACGCGAAACTGAGGATCGACCTGCGCTCGGAGATCCGCCGGATCTGCAAGGAATCCCGGGCCGGCACGGCGTCTCAGTCGGGCATGACCACCGTGTACGTGACGCACGATCAGAAGGAAGCGCTCTCGATGGCCGACCGCGTCGCGATCATGCGAAGCGGGCGCATCGTGCAGATCGGCACGCCCGAGGAACTCTACCGGTCCCCGCGCTCCCGCTTCGTCGCCGAGTTCCTCGGCGAGACAAACTTCGTCGAGGCGACGGTGCGCGCGATCGAGCCCGCGTCAGCATCCGACGCCGCGTTCGCCCGGGTGGTCATCATGGATTCCCCGTTGGGCCCGCTGCGAGCGCACAGCGGGACCAGCGTCTCCCCCGGCCAGCGCGTCGCCTGCTCGATCCGCCCCGAAGCGATCAAGGTCTACCCGGCGGCCGCGGCCGGCGATGCGGGGCCGGTCGAAAACCGATTCGTCGCCGACGTGATCGAATCCACGTATCTTGGTGAGATGGTCCAGTACACGCTGGACGTGCGTGGAGGCCAAGGGGAACGCGCACGCCTGAAGGCAGCGCTCTTCAACCCCCCCCCCGCCCCGCAGCCGGCCGGCGCTGGTTCGCGGGGACGAGCGATCCGCATCGATTCCAAAGACGTCGTCGTGCTCGCCGAATAGGCCCCGCGTGCATCGCCAGCAGACCGAGATTGGGCGACGGACATGGGGAACGGGTGGCGGGTACTCGGTACCCGACCCTCAAAAATGGACGCCCGGCCAAGCCCGGCGCCTCCATGCCTCAGTCTCCGCTCATCCACATCCCCACTCCCGAATCCCACGTCCCATCCCCGCCCACCTACGCCGCCATCTTGATGTCGGTGGAGGGGATCTGGAGCGTGGTCGTCGTGAAGCCGGGGCCGCCGACGCCGAACCGAACCTGGATCGCGGCCATCATCGACGCGACGAGGCTGCCGCGCTGAGCCTGGATGGTGTAGGTCATCATCGAGGCGCCGGCGGGGACGGTGGTGTCCTCGAAGCGCTTCTGGCCGGTCGCGCCGACGAGCGTATCGGGGCCGTTCTCGCCGACGCGGCGGCGGATGTTGTAGACGACGCCGTTGACGGCGGGTGGCCCCGGATGGTGCGCCACAAAAGAGGCTTACACGGCGAACAAATAGGCCTCTTTTGTCACCAACAAGGCCTTGCGCGCGGACACGTAGCCTGCATTTTCCCACGTGCAACATCATCTCTGCCGACACGCCGGTCTGTTGATCCGCGCAGCATCTGCGTGCGGGCGTGTGCGAATCGCCCGCCCACCCTTACTGGTGCCGCGAAATCGTGGTTTTTCTTGGTGACGTGGGCGGGGAAGTGGCGGAGTGGTCAAGCGGCGAAGTGGCGGAGGGGCGCAGGGGCGCAGGAGGGGGGCAGGGGGAGTGGGGGGAGGCCGTCCGACCAAGACGAGCGCGGGTATGTCGGGCCGCCAGGATCGGAAGACCGATGGGGACCGTCGGGCCACGCAAAGCGGCCGAGCGAACGCTCAGGACCTCGGGGCCGTCCGCCATCTACTTGATGGAGGCAGTTCACGTTCCCGTCGGAAGACGAGATCAAAGGACATCGGATCTCGGTACCTGGTTGGTTGTCGCAATCAAAGGCGATCTACAGTGGTTCCGGCATGACGACAGAACCGTCACATCACCCCCGCTTGCGATTCGTTCTGTGGAGCGAACTGCGATGGGCCCTCCTGCCGATCGGACTCGCTATAGCCCTCTTCGTCGGAACGATCTCAGGCGACTTCGTCTACGACGACCACCTGCAGATTCAGAGCAACACGTGGATCCGGGACCCGGCGATGTACGCGCAGGCACTTCGATCCGACGTAGCGGCGTTCTCGTCACGAGACGCAGGCCCCGCCAGTGCGTACTGGCGCCCGACATTCGTGGTCTGGATGATCATGAACTATCGGTTGTTCGGCGTCGAGGATGCGTCGGGCTGGCGTGCCGGGAACGTCGTGCTGCACGCCATGATCACCGGGCTGGCATTCGCGCTGTGTCGGCGTCTGGGCCTGTCGCGAGTTACTGCCGCGGCTGTCGCGTGCATCTTTGCGGCGCATCCATCGCGCTGCGAAAATGTCTCATGGGCCTCCGGCGTGACGGACCTGCTCTGCGCGGCGCCGCTGCTCGGCGCGCTGCTGCTCATCCTGCCGCCTGGCGTGGCGCCGCCTTCAGGAGAACCGAAACGGCGATACGTTCGATGGACCGGGGCGCTGACCTTGTACGCCGTGGCGCTCGGAGCCAAAGAGGTCGCCGTGCTGTTCCCGATGATCGCGCTCGCCGCCGGCTTGCGCGGGCACGAGGAGAACGGCGGATCGCTGCTGAATCGCGCGGCGCTCCGCCGGGCATTGTTGTGCGCGGCTCCGTTCGCCGCGCTTGCCGGTGTGTATCTGATCGTCCGGAACGAAATCGTCGGCGGAGTCTGGTTCCCCGTGCAGGGGGCTCCGGACTTTGTGACCACGCTCAAGACGTTGCCGCTGATCGGTGCGTTCTATCTGAAACAGGCGATCGTGCCGTGGCCGATCGGGCCGATGTACCCGGTCCGACCGGTGACGGGCCTCACCGTGGCGAACTTTGTTGTGCCGCTGTTGCTGCTGATTCTGATGGCGGCTGGCGTGGTCTGGGCGGTGCTTCGGGTCCGGTCGCGCGGGGTGCTCGTCGGCGCGGCGCTCATGTTCTTTCCCTTGCTCCCGGCGCTCAACATCGGTTCATTTCTGCCGGAGCAACTGGTACACGATCGCTATCTGTATCTTCCACTACTCGGGCTTCTGGTGTTCGTGCTATCGGTCATCGCGCACTTGGCGAAACGTACGCCTTTGGCCATCCGCGTGTCCACGGGAGTCGCGTTTGTCGCGTGTGTCCCGCTCTGCGTGCAGACCATCCGCTACAACAGCGCTTGGATGACTGACGCGGCGCTCTGGGAGTGGGCGGTCAACTCCGATCCATCATCGGCCTTCTCACACACCCAGCGAGGCATTTACCTTATGACCGACAATCGCCTGCCGGAGGCGCGGGCGGCGTTCGAGAGGGCGATGGCGATCCAGCCAACCACCCGCGTCAAACTCGCGCTGGCGGACCTGGATGTTCGTCAGGATCACCTTGCTGACGCCGAGGCAAGGCTGTTGCCGATGGTCGATCAGCCGCCCGCCGACATGGCCCCGCTCGAACTCTTTGCGGCCGCCGACCTGCTCGGTCGCATCTGGCTGGAGCGAGACGACGACGTCGCGCGTGCCCTGGCGCTTTACCGAGAAACCCGCTCGCGGTTGCCGGCCATGACGGCGCGGATCACGGACCGTATCGGGATGATCCTGAGCGTGGACGAGCGTCCCGACGAGGCGATCGCTGAACTCGAATCGGCGCGGTCCACCGTCGCCGCCGACGGCTCGCCGCAGGCGCGCATGCTCTTGCTGCGACTCGGCCAGTTGTACGCGCAGCGCAATCGCGAGGGGGACCACGCTCGGGCGATCCCCCTGCTTCAAGAGTTTCTGCGCTTGACCGTCGATTCACGCGAGCCGGGCGTCCAGCGGCTTCGCGACTCGGCGGCGGCGACGCTGCGGTCGATCCGCTGACCGAGTATGGTCGACGGCGCGTGTTCCGAAGACTCCCCAACGGTCGTGGCACGTCACGGTCGGACCACCTGCCGCGCCGCCCGCACGGGCACACGCGCAACGCATGACCGGGCGGACGGCGGGCTAAAAACCGGCGGCCGCGAACCACACCGATGCCGGTTTCTCCATCGCGCTGGCGATCGCCAGCAGCGACTCCACGCTCGGCAGATGCGACCCGCGCTCGATCGAACTGAGTTGGCTCACGCTGATCCCACTGGCTTCGCTCAGGTCCTTCAGCGTCCAGCCCTTCTCGGTCCGAGCCACGCGGATCTGCCGCCCCAGTTCCGCGCGAAGCCGGTCCTGCGGCCTCGTGCCCAAGCCCAGACGCTTCACCGCCTGCGCCAGCGTCTTGCGGATCTCTTCATGCGAGAACGGCTTGGCGAGGTAATCAAACGCGTCCTGCTTGAACGTCTGCCGCATCCCCTCCAGGCTCGGATACCCCGTCACAATCACCACGCACAGTTTCGGCCAGCGCCGCCGGATCTCTTCCAGCACCTGCTCGCCGCTGTACCGACCCATCTTGATGTCCAGGAGCACCACGTCCGGCAGCCGCGCCTCGCACGCCGCGTAGAACTCCTCCGGCGACGATACCGCCCGCACGTCGTGCCCGTCGGCATCCAGCATGCCCCGGATGAACTCCCGGAAATCCCCGTCATCATCCAGCGCGACAATGCTCAGCGAAGGAAGGTTGTCGCCGGCATCGGATTGGGCCGAGTCGGGCTCGGATGGCATGTCGAGGCTCCGGAGATAACCGCCGCGGAACTACCGGCCGCGTGACAACGCACACGGCGTGGATTATTGCGCGGTATCGACCCTTGAAGATTCCGAATAATTCGGTGCGACGGGAAGGCGAGCATACCGTTCTTCGCAGAACGCGGCCCCGGACCGAGGAGTGCATGCCCGCGAGCCAGACCATCACCCTGACACGGACCGCCGCGCTGCCCGGGCAGGCGCCGGCGGACGAGGTCATCGTGCCCAGACGCCTGGGATCCGTGACCCTGACTCGCGAACTCGGCCGCGGCGGGATGGGTGTGGTGTGGCTCGGCCGCGACGAACTGCTCGACCGCGATGTCGCGGTGAAGTTTCTGCTCGCCGCCGTCTGCGCCCCGGATGACCCCCGGTTCGCCACGTTTCTTGACGGCGCCAAGGCCGCCGCCGCCTTGAGGCATCCCAACGTCACCAGCGTGCTCAACGCCGGACTTGTCGAGGAATCCGGCGGGATCCCCTACCTCGTCATGGAGTACATCGATGGCCCTTCCGCGTCGCAGTTGATCGCCTCGCGCGGCCCCCTCTCGCTGCCGATCGCTCTCACCGTCATCGAAGGCGCGTGCCTCGCGACCGCCGAACTGCATGCCAAGGACATCATCCACCGCGATCTCAAGCCGGGGAACATCATGCTCTCCATGACCGGCGGGATCTTCGTCACCGATTTCGGCCTCGCCCTGGCCCGGCACACCACCGCGCACGGGAGCACCCGCGCCAGCATCGCCGGCAGTCCTCCTTACATGGCGCCCGAGATGTTCCGCGGCGAAGTCTCCCCCAAGACGGACGTCTACGCCCTGGGCGTGACGCTGCATGAACTGCTGACCGCCCAGGTTCCCTTCGCCGGATCCTTCGACGACCTGGAGAAACTCCACGAGCACGCGCCCGTCCCACGCGAGAAACTCGACGCCCGGAACGTGCCCGCGGAACTCGCCGAAGTCATCGAGCGAGCGATGCACAAGAACGCCTTGTTCCGCTACCGATCCGCCGAACATCTCCGCGGCGCGATCCACCTCGCCTGCCCGCGCCCGGACCTGTGGTCGCGTGGCTCGATCGATCTCGCCGCGCTCGTGAGCGGCGAGCCGGCCGGAGTGGCCGCGGCAACCGGGACCGCCGGCGGCTCGGGGAGCAAGGGCGAGCCGACCCCGAGCCTCTCGTATTACGAGGCGATCGGGTCGCGCGCCCGGCAGCGCCGGCAGGAACTCGAATCGACGCGCGACGAGATCGACTCCGAGCGACGCCGCCTCGAGGACGCCCGCCGAGAAGAAGAGCGGCGTGTCTCCGAAGCGATCCAGAGGCGCCGCGAGGAATCGAGGTTGCGGCACGCCCTGCAGGGGCCGACCGACAGCCCGGGCCCCGTCGAGCGCCCGGGTGATCCGCGAGCCGTCGGCGAGACCGATCCCGTGGGCGCGTGCGAGCAGTGCGGGTACCTGCTCGTCGGAACTCGGGCCGAGCAGAACCGCGCCGTCTGTCCCGAATGTGGAACCTCGTGTGATCCCGCCGCCCCCTGGCGCGCGCGGCCCTGGCCGGCGATGCCGCGCCTGGTCGTCATGCTCTGCGGCCCGACCATCGCGGGCGTGCTGATGTTCTTCGCGCTCGCGGCCGTTCCCGTGGTCCGCCACATCGGCACCTGGCCCCTCCTGCTGGTGGGGGCCTGCGTGCTCGCCGGGCTCGCGTTCGCCGTGCCCGTCGCCGTCGCCCGGCGGGTCGCCCGCGCGTGCGAGCCCCGCCGTCAGCGCCGCCCCGCCGCTCGGCGCGTCCTGCTGCCGGCGATCATCGCCAACAGCCTCGTCGTCGTCGTCGCACTCATGTGCTTCCTGCTGCTCGTGCGGTGACCAGCCCCGATTCACACGCGAACAATCCTGCGGGTCCTCTCACCTGCAAGGAGTCCTTCATGTCCCGCGTTGAACGAATCACCTGCGTGCTCGTCGTGCTGTCCCTCGCCCTGGTCGTGGCCGCCGGGCTGGGCCGGCGAACCGATCCGCCCCCCGTCGCCCGGATCGCCACATGCGATGTCTACACCATCATGCGCCGGCTCGTCGACTCCGACGAGTACAAGCCCGCCCGACAGCCGATCGAGGAGCGTCTCCGCGCGCTGGCGCCCGAACTGCGCGACATGGAGGCCATGCTCCGCGGGCTCGATCCCAAGGACGACGCGGCCCAGGCCAAGTACAAGGACTTCGTCGCCCGCCGACGAGAGTTCGACCACGCCCGCGAAGAACTTGATTCGCTCATGGGCAAGCAGTTCTCCCGCGCCTACGAGCGGGTCAAGGTCGCCGCCGACGCCGTCGCCGTGCGGCGCGGCTACACCCACATCGTCGCCTCGCGCGATATCGATGACCCGCCCACCAGCGACCCCGACCGCATCACGCAGTCCCTCCTGAGCCGCCCCATGCTGTACAGCCCGCTCGGCGACGACGTGACCAAGGACGTCATGCAGGAACTGAAACTGGAAGAAAAGTGACCGGCCCGGCCTGGCGCGATGCCCGAACCCTCGACGCCCACACCTCGACGATCCCGGCGCGCTAACTTTGTGCCATGCCGACCGCTGCGACACACCCTCCGCGTATCGTGATCCTCGGGGGCGGGTACGGCGGGGTGTACTGTGCGCAGGCGCTCGAGCGGCGCTTGCGCCGGCCCGTGCAGGCTCAGATCACCCTCGTTGACCGTCATAACTACTTCGTCTGCTACCCGCTGCTGGTCGAAGCGGGGACCGGAAGCCTCGAGCCCCGGCACGCCGTCGTTTCCATCCGTGCCTTCCTCAAACGCAGTCGCTTCATGATGGCCGAGGTCACCGCGGTCGACACGGCGCGCCGCATCGTCACCGTCCGGCTGGCGGAGACCGGGCAGACGCACGAACTGCCCTACGACCATCTCGTGATCGCGCTGGGCAGCATCACCCGCCTCCCGAATGTCCCGGGGCTGCGCCAGTTTGCCGGAGAACTGAAGTCTCTTTCCGACGCCGTCGCCATGCGCGACCGCGCGATCGCCTTGCTCGAAACCGCCGACGCCACCTCCGACCCGAACCAGCGCCGCGAACTCCTCCACTTCGTCGTCGTCGGAGGCAACTTCACCGGGGTCGAGGTCGCCGGCGAACTCGACGCCTTCCTGAACGCCGCTTCCAGAAACTACCGGCGTGTCCATATCGACGAGATCAAGGTCACGCTCGTCGAGCGCGGCCCCAAGATCCTGGGAGTGCTCGGGGACGATCTGGCGGACTACGCCATGCAGAACCTGCGCCGGCGCGGCGTTGATGTGCGCGTCAACGATTCCGTTACCGAAGTCGGAAAGGACTTCGCCGTGCTCCAATCCGGCGAGCGACTCAGGACGCACATGGTCATGTGGTGCGCCGGGATCGCCCCGACGCCCGTCACGCTCGGCATGCCCGTCCCGCGCGACGAGCACGGGTACATTCTCTGCGACCCGGATTGCCGCGTGAAGGGCCTGCCCGACGTCTGGGCCATCGGTGATTGCGCCGTCCTTCACAGTTCCAGCGGCGCCAAGTACCCCGCGACCGCCCAGCACGCGATCCGTGAAGGCAAACACCTCGCCGCCAATCTCGCCAGAGTCATCCGCGGCGAGTCGCCGACGGAGTCCGACATCGAGTCCCAGGGATCGCTCGCCGCTCTTGGATGCCGAACGGGCGTCGCAAAAATCTTCGGCGTCAAACTGTCCGGGTTCTGGGCGTGGTGGATGTGGCGCACCGTGTACCTGCTCAAGACGCCCGGGTGGGGCCGGAGGGTTCGCGTCGCCGTCGATTGGACACTGGACCTCTTCTTCCGCCGAGACTACGTCCAGCTCGGCGTACACAAGCGAAACTCAGCGTAGCCCCGGCGTCAGGGCAGACCGCTCTCGCCGCCGCGCGCCGTCGTGCCGTGCAGGCTGAGTCCATCGGCTCGGTCAATCGTGATCGACACCACGCGCCCGATCAGCGCGTCGGCCTCCCCCTCACTCCCCACGTCGAAAAAGACGATCAGGTCGCCGTCTGTCCGTCCCGAAACCTGCACCGCCGACCCCGACGACGCTGGCTCGTCGGGCACGAGCACGTGCTCGGCGTCGACGGCGCACGCCGAGCCGCACGGCTCACCGTCAGCGCGCCTGGTTGACTTGCCCGCGATGGTCAGCGCGACACCCCCCGAGTGGCCGCGGCCGTTCCCGTGCCGCGCCCCCGGCTCGCGCCGTTTCTGCTCGCGCCGGCTCAGGCCCTCCACAAAGACGTCCACCCTGCTCCCCACGTACTCCCGGCTCACCTGGTCGCTGATGCCCGTCTGCAGCGCCAACAGTTCGTTGTTGCGCCGCCTCTTGACATCGTCCGGGACGTCGTCCTCCAGCCGGTCAAACGCCACGGTGCCCGGACGCGGCGAGTACTTGAAAATGAAGCAGTTCTTGTACCGCGCCTGTTCAAGCAGCCGGCGCGTCGCTTCGTAGTCGTCATCCGTTTCGGTCGGGAACCCGACGATGATGTCCCCCGCCACGGTCAGCGGACGCCCGATCCGCGGTTGATGCAGGTACGCGCGGGCGCGGCCCAGGAAGTCCAGATACTCCTCGACGCTGTACCCGCGGTTCATCATCTGCAGGATGCGGTTCGAGCCGCTCTGCGCCGGGACATGCAGGTACCGGCAGATGCGAGGATGATCCCGGATGACCTCCAGCACGTCGTCGCCGAAGTCGCGAGGGTAACTCGTGACGAACCGGAGGCGCTGGACGCCCGGCACTTCCTCGTGGATCCGTGCCAGCAGATCCGCGAACGTCGTCGTCCGCTCCGAGGCGAAGGGGTCCCGCCGGTGACCTCCCTTGTACGAACGCCCCTTCTGCGGCTGCGTCATCCCGTTCACCCGGACCGCCGCCCCATGCTCGAAGCGGTAGTGATTCACCGTCTGCCCCAGCAGCGTGATCTCCACGATGCCCGCATCCGCGAGCCGCCGGCATTCCTCGATGATGTGCTCGGGCGGGCGGTGCACCTCCGCCCCGCGCGTGAACGGCACGACGCAGTACGTGCAGAACTTGTTGCACCCGCGTGTGATCCGCACGTACGCCGATCCGCGATGCTCGCGCGCCGAGATCGAGCGGGAAAGATCGAGCAGTTCCAGCGAGTCCTCCGCCGCCGCCAGCGTGGCGCTCCGCCGCGATGTGCTCCCTTGCAGCGCGACCTGGTTCGCCGATCGCGGCGCGGGCGCCGCCGACCCGCCCGTCCCCCCGGCCACCGCCCCCGGCGCGTCGGCCAGCAGCGACTCCCGCGTCCGCACCGCGTTGTCCAGCAGCGCCGGGAGTTTGTCCAGTTCGCCCGGTCCGCACAGGATGTCCACCACTGGCATCCGCCGGATCAGGTCCACGCCGTCCCGCTCGGCCATGCACCCCAGAACGCCCACCACCAGCGACGGGTCGCCCGCCTTGCGCTGGCGCAGTTCGCCCAGCCGCGACCAGACCTTCTGCTCCGCGTGCTCGCGGACCGAGCAGGTGTTGTACAGCACGACCGAGGCCTCGTCGGCACTCGCCGAGAACTCATACCCCAGCGCGCGCAGACGACCCGACACCAGCTCTGAGTCGAGCTCGTTCATCTGACACCCGAACGTCTCCAGGTACACCGTGCGCCGCGCCATGCCGTCGATTGTATGACGACCCTTGCGGGCGCACTCTTCTCCGCAAACCGACTCCCGTTTACCGGCCCATCAGCGCGCGGGGCCCATCGCAGCCGCCCCCACGCGAGCCTCGCACCGTAGTTCCGCCCCGTCGCCCGTGGCCACGACAACCATCGGCGACCCCGACCCCGACCCCGACCCCGACGCCGACCCCGACCCCGGCCGCGGCGCCCGCCACGACCATTCGCTCACCCGCTCCGCTGGCACCCGCTCCCCGTCCGATTCCACACACGGAACCACGCCCGGCGTCGCCTCGATCTCAAGATGGTCGGGCAGCACCGCGGTCACGATCACGAACGCCCGTTCATCCGCGAGCGCCCGGTGATACGCCACCAGCGCGTCGATCTCCTCCGTGCCCAACCTCTTCTGCGCCGGTCCCTCAACCATTCTGACGACGTCAGCCCGGAGTGTCGCATCGCCCGCCTTGCCAAGCGTCTGGTCGTACATGGACCCGAAGGGACCGTGACACCGGGCGCACGATTGCTGAAAAAACGTGATCGGACCGACCGTCAACGTACCGCCACCGTCGCGAGTCGATGCCGGCTGGGACGCGACCGGCCCCTCCTCTCCCGCCGGCCCGTGTTCCACCCCGCGAGATCCTTCTCCGCACGATCCCATGCACGCCGCCGATGTCATCCACAGCGCCAGCCGTGTCCACGCCCCCGGTCGCGACCGCCCCCGGCTACTTCGGCGCATCGGCCGCCTCGCCGACGTACCGGATCCGGAACACCCGTCCCGTCGGGGCGTCGCTGCTGAACAAAATGCTCCCATCCGGCGCCTGCACGCAGTCCACCGGACGCGCCCACACCAGCCCGCTCGACGCGTCGATCGTCGAGACGATCTTCAGCAGCCCGTACGGCTTCCCCTCGTCAAACAACACCCGCGCCACGCAGTACCCAACCAGCCGGCTGCTGTTCCACGAGCCGTGCGCCGCGATGAACGCATCGCCCGCATGATCCGCCGGAAACCCCTTGGTCTTCTGGTTGACCTCCGGGTCGATGAACGTGAACCCGTTGACCGCCCAGTGCGCCGGGATGCTGAACTCCGGCGGCGTCGTCTGCGCCGCCAGTTCCGGCAGATCCGGCCTGTTGATGTACTCGGGCCGCGGGATCCGATCCCCCACCAGGAACGGATGCCCATAAAACCCCCCTGGCGTGTACAGGTTGAACTCGTCCGGCGGGTTGAGGTCCGTGATGGCCTGCGCGCCGGGCGCCGGGCCGATGACGCCCGCGAAGTTGTCAGACCCGTGGTCAAAGCCCCACAACTCCTTCGTCCCCGGCCGGAAGCGCAGTTTCTCGTTGTTCCGAATGCCCGACGCGAACATCGTCTTGCCCGATCCGTCGAGCGAGTACTTCCAGATCTTCTGCCGCTCGGTGTCGCGCTGGTCCGAAATGTTGGCCCCGTCGCCGATCGACGTGAACAAGCCGTCGTCGGTCACCACGAGCGACCGCCACCAGTGAGCCCCTTTCATCGGGAGCGACCCGATCGGGATGACATCCATCACCTCGTCGGCCGTGTTGTCCCCGTTCGTGTCCCGCGCCCGGTGGATCGACCCGCTCGTCGCGAACCACAGCCATCCATCGTGGAACGACATCCCGTGAACCGACGGCTTGCCCGTCACAAAATCGGCCCGCGTCTCGTAGACCCCGTCCCCGTCGTTGTCGCGCAGCGCGATGATGTCCCCTCGGTCCGGCCGCGAAACATACAGCGTCCCGCGATCGTCGCACTCTAGAAACCGAGCCGCCGGTATCTCCTCCACCGCTGCGCTCACGCGGTACCCCCGGCGAACCACGAAGTTCTCCGCGTCCGGCTTGATCACCTCCGTCGCCCCCGGCGGACGCTCCGGCAGGACCCGCGGCTCCGGCTGCGGCTGAACAACGCTCAGAAACACCCCCATCATGCACGCATACATGCGGACTCCTGAACTCGCTTCACAATCGAGGCCCCTCGAACCATCTCACCATACGCCCCCACCTCCCGCCACGCACCCCCCGCCCACCGGACGCTTGGCGAACGTCCCCATCCCTCTTTTCATGATTTCGTTCAATGCGCCAATATATCTGGAACCGATATATCATCCACGGAGTATAACCCCCCATCATGGCCTTTCCCGAGTTCCGACACGACCCCACCGAACTGATCGTCCTGGCCGTCCTCGGCGAAGAACCGCTCTACGGCTACGCGATCACCAAGCGAGTCGCCGCCCGATCCGGCGGCGATATCCGGCTCTCCCCGGGCGTCCTCTACCCGCTCCTGAGCGCCATGGAACGCCAGGGTCTCATCAGCAGCACCTGGGACGCCGTCAAGTCCGAGCGACACGCCGATTCCGATGACGCCGACGAAGGCGCCGGCCGGAAGCGGAAGTGGTACCGCCTCACCGCCAAGGGGCGAAAGCGCCTCTCGCAGCACGCCGAGGCCCATCGCGCCTATTCCGCGATGATCGAATCCTTCCTGGCGCCGCGCCCTCGGGAGGAACGCGCATGACGTCGCCGCACCCCGCCTCTGGCGCCGAATCCGAACCCTCCCCTCATCTGCGCCTCAGCGGTTACGACGCCCCCGGCCCGGAGATCACCCCGCGACCAACCCTTCCTGATCCGCCCATCGGCCCCCGACGCCAGATCGACGACTGGCTCGGCCGGCTCCGCACGCACCTCCGGTGCAGCGACGACCGGGCCAGCGGCATCAGCGACGAACTCGAATCCCACCTCACCGAACGGACGCGCGACCTGATTCTCGCCGGCGAAGACGAACCCTCCGCCGTGCGCCGCGCGCTGGCTGAACTCGGCGATCCGCGAGGACTCGCCGGCGAATACCGACGTCTGCGAACCATTCCTGCAAGGAGATTCCTCATGAACGCTTCGATGTTTCTGCTGACCGGGGCCGCGTTGAGTCTGAGCATCCTGGCCGTCTCCACCCACCCCGCCACCCCTGCCTGGTGCCCCCCCACGGATTCCGATTCCGCGGCCGACCACCCGTCGGCGCTCCTCGCACTCCGCGCCAACCAGAACATCGCCTCGGAAACCGCCGCTCACCGCCTCCGGCTTGAGACCGCGCTCGACCAGCGAACCAACACCCTGAGCGTGCTCCCAGTGCTCACTCGGTTCACAAGCCCCGCTGACGGCGCGCCGGCCGCACCCGAAATCCGCACCTCGACGTTCAAACCCCCCAGCATGCTCCCCGACGACATCCGCGCCAAGCGCGTCAGCGCCGAACTCAAGGATGCCCCGCTCACGGAAGCCCTGCGCCTGCTCGCCGACTCGGCCGGGCTCCGCCCCGTGATCTTCTGGGAAGCGATCAACAACATCGGCGCGGCCGAGGACACCCCCGTCTCCCTCGTGCTCAATGACACCCCCATCGACGACGCCGTCAGAATGCTCAGCGAAGCCATCGCCCACCCGGATCCGCGTCCGCTCGCGGTACGCTCGAACGGCATATCCCTCGAGATCGCTTCCGTCGCGTTCTTCGACGAACGCGAGTCGTCGCTCGTCAGTTACGACCTCTCCAGCGTCGTCTCGGTCGATACCGAATCACTCCAGGAACTGATCCAGACGTTTGTTGAACCCGACGGCTGGGTGGATCGCGGCGGCAACAGCGCCTGGCTCAAGTTCGCCGGCACCAAGATGTTCGTGCAGGCCCCCAAACGCTACCACACGCACATCGAGTGGTTCCTGAACGAACTGCGCAGCAGCAACTGACCGCGGCCTCGCATCCCGGTTCCGCGCTCGCCGCCGACAGGACATCGACCCCCGGCCGCGGTATGCTCTCTCCGCCATGAGACCTTTCAAGCAGTCGGCGTCGCGTGAGAAACATCCGCGCTCCGGGCAGACCATCTTCGCGCTGCTCGGCTCCCTCGCGATCGGCCTGATCGCCGGTTGTTCCTCGTATCAGGCCCCGTCCCTCCAAGTCCTCGATGCGCGCGTCATCGAGCAGACCCCGGAGGGCGCGGTGGTCCAGTTCACCATCCAGGCCACCAACCAGAACAACAACCCCCTCCCGCTGCGCGACGTCGAGTATTCGCTCAGCCTCGGCGGCGAGCAGGTCTTCACGGGCATCCGCTCCCCCGAAGCCACGATCAGACAGTCCGGCACCCAGCAGTTCACGCTCCCCGCCGCCGTCAAGGCCTCGGTCCTGCCGCCCGCTGGTTCCACGACCCCCTACCGGCTCTCGGGCTCCCTGACCTACATCACCCCGGGAGCATTCGCCGAGTTGTTGTTCGACACCGGCGTCCGCCGCCCCAGCACGCCCCTGTCCGGCGAAGGAACGCTCGAATGGCCCGGCTCGCTCTCGTCGGCGCCCGCGACCCCGGCGCGGCCCTGAGCCAAGGACTCCGAAGGGCCGCGATGAAGGACATCTCCGACAAACTGTCTCTGGCGAACGCTCACCTCTCGGCCGGCCGACTCGATCAGGCCCGCGCCGTCCTGCACACCGCGCTCCAGCGAGCGGACGGTCCACCCGCCGCGGCGGCGTGCCGGTTGCTCGCGCAGGTCGCCCTCGCACAGAACAACCCCGTTCAGGCGCTCTACCACGCCGAGCGAAACGCCGCCTTTGCTCCGGCCGACCCGGACGCCCACCTCTTCGTCGCGAATGTGCTCGCGTCATCGGGAAACGTCGATCAGGCTGTCCACGCGGCCCGTGCCGCTCTCCAGCGCTTCCCCGGGTCCCGAAACGCCCACGCCACCCTGCTGAATCTCTACTTGCGCCTCGACCGCTTCGCCGACGTCGCGGCGGGGTGCGAAGCCGCTCTGACCGTCTTCCCTGACGACCCCGAGTTCTCCGTTTCGTTTGCCACCATGCTGCTGAGCCTGGGTCAGCCGGAACAGGCCGTCACGCGTCTGCGCGCGGTCCTCCGGCGCCAGCCCGGAAATATCCGCGCCTACACCGCCATCCTGCCCGCGCTCAACTACCTCCCCGGCGCGGACCCCGCCGAGATCGTCCAGATCGCGCGCGCCTACGGGATGTTGCTCGCCGACCTGCTCCCCCGGCGCGCGCCCGGCAAGGGCAGCGGGCCCCCGGACCCGCGGCGAGTGCTCCGCGTCGGGTTCATCTCCCCCGACTTGCGAGAGCACCCCATGCGGTTCTTCATCGAACCCGTCTTCGAGCACCTGGACAAGGCGAGTTTCTCGGTCTGGTGTTATTTCACCGGCGGGAAGGAGGACCAGCACAGCGCGCGCCTCAAATCCCACGTGCAGTCCTGGAAGCACCTGCCAACCCTCAACGTCGGGCAGCTCGCCGATGTGATCGCACGCGACGGCATCGATCTGCTCATCGACCTGGCCGGGCACACCCGCTACGAGCGATTGGCCACGATGCACCTGCGCCCGGCCCCGGTGCAGTTCAACTACATCGGCTACCCCGCGACCACCGGCGTGCAATCGACCGATTACCACATCACGGATTCGGTTTCAAGCCCCGAGGGCCAGGACCGCTTCTGGACCGAGCGACTTCTGCGCGTGGACCCGCTGTTCTTCGCGTACAAGCCGATCCCTGATCCTCCCCCCCTGACGCCCCCGCCCAGCCTCGCCACCGGGCACGTCACCTTCGGTTCCTTCAATACGCTCATGAAACTCAACGACGCCGTCGTGCGCGCGTGGACGAACGCGGTCCTCGCGGTGCCCGGGTCGCGCCTCATCGTGAAGAACGTACAACTCGCGCACGAAGAGGCCCGGCGATTGACGCGTCAGCGGTTCGAGGCGGCCGGACTGCCCGCCGATCGGCTCGACGTCGTCGGGCATTCCGGAACATTCGCGGACCATCTGTCCACCTACCAGCGCATCGATGTCTCGCTCGACACGTTTCCATACTCCGGAATGACAACGACGCTGGAGTCTCTCCTGATGGGCGTGCCGGTGATTTCGCTCGCGCAAGAGTCTCATGCATCTCGGGTCAGTTTGTGCATACTCCGGCAGGTGGGGCTGGATGGGCTGGTGGCGTCGGATGAGGCCTCATTCGCGGCCCGCGCCGCCGCGCTGGCGCAAGACGCCGCTCGCCTGCGCGACCTCCGGGACTCGCTTCGGCCGGCCCTGCTCGCCTCGGCCTTGTGCGACGGGAGTGCGCTGGGTCAGCGGCTGGGCTCAGCGCTCCGCTGGGCGTGGGCCGAGCATTGCCGGAAGCACGTCCAGTAAATCGCTTCCTGGCAACATAGGAAATCTAACGACCCGGGCCAGCCGGCCAATCTTAGGTTCGCGCCACCAATACGCGCAAATCTCGTTCAAGATCCGTTCAACACCTTGAAATAGGCTAACCCTGTAGCAAGGTATGCACGGCAGATTGGCGCGTGCGCGCCGGGCGGCCGGCTCAGTCGCCCGGTCAAAAGGAGGTCGATCATGCGTTCTCAGGTAGTTTCGCTTGTGGCAGTGGTGGGACTGGCGGCCAGCGCGCGGGCCCAAACGGATATCCCGTGGATCGCCGGCAGCGGGAACTGGTCCACGGTGACCAACTGGATGGGGAGCAACGTTCCGGACAACGCGGGCGAGCGAGCGGTCATCTCTGCCGCGGGTTCGTACACGGTTTCGATCAACTCGTCGTACACCGTGAACGGACTGATCATCCCCAACTCCATGGCCGCCGTGGAGTTGAACAACGCGCAATCGTTGACGCTCGCGGGGGCGTCGCCCGTGCTTGACCTGACCGGAACGTTCACCGTGAACCCCACGGGCGGGGGCAACGCCACCATCGTTCAGTTCAACGACTCGGGGACGATCCAAGGAAGCGGCGCGCTCGTGCTCAACGCTCACCCGGCGAACCTCAACACCGCCTACCTGCAGACGGGCGCCGGCGCGGTGATCACCAACGCCCCGCTGCACTTCATCCGCGGCACCGGCGCCGTGCACGCGAGCATGATCAACAATGGGCTCATCGTCGGCGACATCGACACGCGCACGATGATCCTCACGTCGAACAACAAGACGAACAACGACCGCATCGAAGCCCGCAACGGCGGGACGCTCCAGATCAGTTCGATCTCGCTCACACAGGCGCCGACGGCCCACGTGCGCGCCGAGGCGGACAGCTTCGTCGTCCTCAACTCCGCCACGATCGTCGGCGGAGCGGTCGAGGCGATGGGAACCGGACTCATTACCGTCGCCAACAGTTCCACCTTCAGCGGTGTCAACGACCTGCTCGGCCAGTTGGACGTGAGCAACGCCCAGATCCTGACCATTGTCGATGGGCTGCGCAACCGTGGCACCATCACCGTCAATCCCCTGGCCAATGGAAATGCCACCATCGTGCAGATCGCCAACTCCGGGACTCTCCAGGGCGAGGGGCAGATCGTCCTGAACGCCCACCCGGCCAATCTCGATACGGCGTACGTGAATACCGGGGCCGGCCAGGTCCTGACGCAGGCGGCCCCTCACGCGATTCGCGGCACCGGCGCTGTCCACGCCGCGATGGTCAACGACAGCCTGATCAGCGCGAATGTCACCGGGCGTACGCTCCGGCTCGCGTCAAGCAACAAGACGAACAACGCGACAATCGAAGCGACGAGCGGTGCGACGCTTCAGATTTCCAGCATCACGCTCACCCAAAACAACCCGGGCCGCCTGCTCGCCGACGCTTCCACGCTCCTGCTCGATTCCTGCTCCATCGCGGGCGGCGAAATCTCGGCGATCAACGGCGGGCTGGTCCGCGTCCTGAGCAGTTCCTCGCTGACCAACCTCGCCACGCTCCTGGGCCCCGTCGAGATTCCCAATGCGCAGACGCTCAGCGTCGGCGGCGGACTCTCGCACAGCGGCACCATCACGATCAATCCCACTGCCGACGGCAATGCCACCATTCTCCACTTCACCAACTCCGGCACGCTCGGGGGCGACGGAACGGTCGTGCTCAACTCCCATCCGGCCAACGGCGATACGGCGTACCTCCAGACGGGCGCGGGCGCCGTGATGACCCAGGGGCCTTCGCACCTGGTCCGCGGCACCGGCCGGATCCACGCCAACTTCGTCAACAACGGCACCGTCAGCGCCGATCTCGCCGGGCGAACGATCGAACTCCTCAGTTCGAACAAGGTCAACAACGCGCTCATGCAAGCCACGGGCGGCGCCACGCTCCAGGTCTCGCCGATTGTGCTGACGCAAGGTCCCATGGGACAACTCCTGGCTGACGCCAGCACGCTGAATCTGAGCTCCTGCACGATCGTCGGCGGGACGATCCGCGCGACGAGCGGCGGCGTGGCCCGCGTGATCGGCTCGTCGGCGTTCACCGATGTCGCCTCGCTCGAAGGACCGCTCGAAATCAATAACTCACAGTCGCTCTCCGTGAGCGGCGGTCTCAACCACTCCGGCACGATCACCATCAATCCCAGCGCCGGCGGCAACGCCACACTCATGCAGTTCAACACCTCCAGCGTGCTGGGCGGCCCGGGTGATGTCCTGCTCAACTCGCACCCGGCGAATCTCGACACCGCCTATCTGCAAACCGGCGCCGGGTCGGTCATGACCCACGCCGCCGGCCACCTGATCCACGGCACCGGACGCATCCACGGGGTTCTCGTGAACGAGGGCACTGTCCGCGCCGACGTCGCCGGACGCACCATCGAACTCGTCAGCCAGAACAAGACCAACAACGCCCTGCTTGAAGCGGTCGGCGGCGCCACGCTCCAGATCTCGTCCATCATGCTGACTCAGGGCGCCGGCGGGGTGATCTCCGCGGATAACGCGACCGTCAACCTCGCCTCGTGCACCATCGTCGGCGGCGCCATTCAAGCGACCAACGGCGGCATCGTCCGCGTGGTCGGATCCTCCGTCCTTACCGATGTCGTGTCGGTGGCCGGGCCCGTTGAAATCAACAACGCGATTTCGCTCGTCGTCAACGGCGGCCTGACGCACAGCGGCACCATCGTGGTCAATCCCACCGCCGGCGGAAATGGCACCCTTATTCAGTTCAACACCACCGCCGATCTCGCCGGCCCCGGAGTTGTGCGCTTGAACGCCCACCCCGCCAACTTCGACAGCGGGTATCTCCAGACTGGTGGCGGTGCGGTCATGACCAACGCGCCCGGGCACACCGTCGCCGGACGCGGCAGGATCCACGGCAACTTCGTCAACAACGGCATCATCTCCCCCGGCGATGACGCCGGCGACCTCACCAGCCACATCCAGCGCGTAGGAAGTCTCGTCTGCGGGTCCACCTCGCACGTCGTCGCGGACCTCGACGGCACCGCTCAGGGAGACACCTACGACTGGTTCCAGGCGACCGGTCCACTGAACCTGGCCGGTTCCCTCACGGTTCGCCTGGCGCCGGGGTATCTGCCGCCGCGGAACACGGTGTTCGCGGTGGTATCGGCGAGTTCAATCTCCGGACAGTTTTCGAGCGTGACCCTGCCGACTCTTCCACCCACCCTCGGATACCCGCGGATCGAATACACCCCGACCGAGGTGCGCGTGCGCGTGCCCCAGTGCCCGACGGATTGGAACGCCCGCGACGGGATCAACTCCCAGGACTTCTTCGACTTCCTCTCCGACTTCTTCGGCGGAACAGCGGATTTCAACTTCGACGGCCTGCAGAACTCTCAGGACTTCTTTGACTTCCTCACCTCGTTCTTCGGCGGGTGCGAGGGCTGATCGTTGACGAGCCCGGCGTAGTCAGTCGTTGGCCCTCGGTGGGCGTTACTTACGGAGCCGATCCTGGACCGCCTGTGTGTTCTGGCGAGCCGGATCGGCTTCGTGCTTTAGCCCAAGGGCCCATCCCCGGCAAGTGTTCATATTCTGTACGCAACATCCAAATCTCTTTTCTGCGGCAGCCGACGGACTTGTTACAATAATGTTGACGAATGTGCTCTGACTGACGATTCTCCGCCGGGCTTGTGTGCCGACGCCGGATCGCCCCATCGATGATCGGAGGCGACACGTGGAACATCCGAGGCCGAAGTTGGACGGGCAACCCATCGTGGAGGACAAGCGGAGCCGAGTGGCGCCGATGCAGATCGATGGTTCGTCCAAAGGTGGGGGAGTGACGACGGTATCGGTCGGGGAGTCCGCCGAGTATGCGGCGCAGTTCGAGTCGATCTACCAGGTCGCGGCTGGCGACGCGGCGAAGGTGCCCTGGGGCAAAGAGCGAGCCAGCCCGCACATGGTGTCCTGGTTGAACGCCGAGGCGCCGGGGGTGGTTCGACCCGGGAGCCGGGCGATCGTGGTGGGGTGCGGGCTGGGCGACGATGTGGTCGAGTTGCTCTCGCGGGGGTATGACGCGATCGGGTTCGACGTCTCGCCGACCGCGGTATCGTGGGCGCGCAAGCGATTCCCCGAGTACGCGTCGCAGTTCGCCGTGGCGGACCTGTTCGCGCTCCCCGGCAAGTTCCGGGGGCGATTCGATCTGGTCATCGAGATCTCGACGCTTCAGGCGCTCGACCCGGTGATGCGCGAAAAAGCGGCGTCGTCGGTGGCCTCGCTCGTCGGGCCGCAGGGCCATGTCCTGGCGATTTGCCGGGGGCGCGGCGAGGGGCAGTTGCTCGAACATGTCACGGGTCCGCCGTGGCCGCTGACGTGCGGCGAACTCACCGGCCTCATGGAAGCGAGCGGGCTGCGGCTCTATCGACCGCTGGATGAGATCGTTGAAGAGGACGCGATCTCCAATCGCCGGCTTCGCGGTGTGTTTGTTCGGCCGTAGCGGCTCGCACCGACGCTCCCGGCGACCCTCGCCATCCCGCACGAAAACCGCCCGGAATGCTCTGGCGCCGCCATGTCGCTGGGGGAGTCTTGTGCCCTTTCACGGCGCTAAACTTGGTCCGCGTTGAACGCCGAACGGTGCGTCGGCGTCCGCGGCGCACTCCCTCTCCCCGCCTTGGCCCCGTCCCAGCGGACAGTTCTGTTTCGATTGAGAAGTCCATGAGTCCTACCACCGCCGGTCCCGTCTCGAAGTCTTTCAATGCAGGTCCAGCCACAAGCAACGGCGTTCGGCCCGCGGTTTCCGCGGCGTCGGCGCTGCACCCGGGCGATACCTTCGTGCATCGGCACCTGGGGCCGCGCGAACACGACATCACCGCCATGCTCGGCACCCTGGGGTACCCGTCGCTCGACGCCCTGGCGGATGCCACCGTGCCCCCGGCGATCAGGCTCAGCGGCGCGTTGAAACTGACCGAACTGCCAACCGACCGCACGCTCGGCGAGCACGAAGTGCTCACGCGCCTCAAGGCGATTGCGTCTAAGAACTCCGTGTTCACGACGTGCATCGGCATGGGCTACTACGACACCATCACCCCGGGGGTGATCCTGCGGAACATCATGGAGAATCCGGGGTGGTACACCCAGTACACGCCGTATCAGGCCGAGATCTCGCAGGGGCGGCTTGAAGCCCTGCTCAACTTCCAGACCATGATCGCCGACCTGACCGGCCTGCCGCTCGCGGGCGCGTCGCTCCTGGATGAAGCCACGGCGGCGGCCGAAGCGATGGCGATGTGCTTCGCGGCCGCCGGCGCGAGCAAGCCCGTCTTCATCATCGCCGATGACTGTCACCCGCAGACCATCGCGGTCTGCCGCACGCGCGCGGCGTCCCTGGGCATCTCGCTCACGCTGGCCAGGGGCCGGGCCGCCGCGGGCTCCGAGCCCGCGCTGGACCTCTCCGACGCGGACCTCTCAAAGGTCTGCGGCGTGCTCGTGCAGTACCCCACCACGGATGGGCGGCTCGAGTGCTACCAGAGCATCGCACAGCGCGTGCACCAGGCCGGTGGGCTGGTCGTCGCCGCGACGGACCTGCTGGCGCTCACGCTGATCAAGCCGCCTGGAGAGTGGGGGGCCGATATCGCCGTCGGATCGGCCCAGCGGTTCGGCGTGCCGATGGGCTTCGGCGGACCGCACGCGGCCTTCATCGCGACCACCGAGGCGCACGTCCGGCGCATGCCGGGACGCATCATCGGCGTGTCCAAGGACTCCCACGGAAACATCGCCTATCGCATGGCGATCCAGACTCGCGAGCAGCACATCCGCCGCGAAAAGGCCACCAGCAATATCTGCACCGCCCAGGCGCTGCTGGCGATCATGGCCGGCATGTACGCCGCTTACCACGGGCCCACGGGGCTCTCGGCGATCGCGTCCCGCGTCCACTCGCTCACCCGGACGCTCGCCGCCAACCTCGCCGCCGGCGGGGTCGCGGTGCAGACCGAAACCTTCTTCGACACCATCCGCGTCAAACCCTCCAACCCCAAGACCGTCCTTGATGCCGGCCGCTCACGACGCATCAACTTCCGCGATTTCGGCGATGGAACGCTCGGCATCTCCCTCGATGAAACGACCACTCTCGACGACGTGAGCGCCATCCTCGCTTCGTTCGGCTGCCCGCCCGCCGCGACGCCGGACCTCACGCCCGACAGCGGGCTCCAACCCTTCGCTCGCGCCAGCGATTTCCTCACCCATCCCGTCTTCAACACGCACCACTCCGAATCGGAGATGCTCCGGTACATCCACAAACTCCAGGGACGCGACCTCTCGCTGGCTCACAGCATGATCCCGCTGGGCTCGTGCACCATGAAGCTCAATGCCACCAGCGAGATGATCCCCGTCACCTGGCCTGAGTTCGGCAGGCTCCACCCCTTCGCGCCGGCCGATCAGACCCTGGGGTACCGGCACATCTTCGCCGATCTCGAAGCCTGGCTCGCCGAGATCACTGGTTTCGCCGCGGTTTCACTCCAGCCCAACGCGGGCTCGCAAGGCGAGTACGCCGGGTTGCTCGTCATCCAGGCCTACCACGCGTCGCGCGGGCAGGCCCACCGCAACACCTGCCTGATCCCGACATCCGCCCACGGCACGAACCCCGCCTCCGCCGTCATCGCCGGGATGAAGGTCGTGCCCGTCGCCTGCGACCAGAACGGAAACATCGACCTCGCGGACCTCCGCGCCAGGGCCCAGGAACACAAGGACGACCTCGCCGCCTTGATGGTCACCTACCCCAGCACCCACGGCGTCTTCGAGGAGTCGATCAAGCAGATCACCAGGATCATCCACGATCACGGCGGGCAGGTCTACATGGACGGCGCCAACATGAACGCCCAGGTGGGACTCACCTCCCCCGGCGCCATCGGCGCCGATGTCTGCCACCTCAACCTCCACAAGACCTTTTGCATCCCCCACGGCGGGGGCGGCCCGGGCATGGGCCCCATCGGCGTCGCGGCGCACCTCGCGCCCTTCCTGCCAGGGCACCCCGTCGTCAGCCCGTTCGGCTCCGCCAACGACAGCACCGCCAGAACGCGGCCCTCTCCCGCGGGCGGCGCCGGCTCCCAGGCCATCGGGCCCGTCAGCGCGGCCCCGTGGGGGTCCCCTTCGATCCTGCTCATCTCCTGGGTCTACATCGCCCTCATGGGTGCCAGCGGCCTCAAAAAAGCAACCCAGGTCGCGATCCTCAACGCCAACTACATGGCCAAGCGCCTCCAGGGGCACTACGACGTGCTCTACACCGGCGCGAACGGACGCTGCGCCCACGAGTTCATCCTTGATTGCCGCGCCTTCGAAAAGGCCGCCGGCATCAAGGTCGACGACATAGCCAAACGCCTCATGGACTACGGCTTCCACGCGCCCACGATGTCGTTCCCCGTCCCCGGCACCCTCATGATCGAACCCACCGAAAGCGAGCCCAGGGCCGAACTCGACCGCTTCTGCGACGCCATGATCGCCATCCGAGAGGAGATCCGCGCCATCGAGCGCGGAGCGCTCGACCGCGCCGACAATCCGCTCAGGCACGCGCCGCACACCATCGCCGCGATTTGCAGCGATTCATGGAGCCACGCCTACTCGCGCGAGCAGGCGGCGTACCCGGCCCGGTGGCTGCGCGACGCCAAGTTCTGGCCGCACGTCGGACGCATCGATAACGCCTACGGCGACCGGAATCTCGTCTGCGCGTGCGTCCCCATGAGCGACTTTGCAAACTGAAGGGCGCCGTCCCCGCGACGGCGCCGACGGATCGATGATGGGCGGGGGGGAACAGGATTGCTTGCTGTCATGCCGTGATCGCCCGCGGCGGTTCCGCGGCGGGCACCAGCGCCGGGACGGTTCAATTGAGATGGAGAACGCCATGCGTCGATTGGTCGTGAGCCTGCTGGGACTTGCTGCTTCCGCCGGCTCCGCGCTGGGCTGGTCGGCCCACGGCCACCGCACGATTACGTACCTGGCACTCGAGGGTTTGCCCGGCGACATGCCCGCCTTCGTCCGCGACCCCTCCTTCCGCGCCCGCATCGCCGACAATGCCAACGAGCCCGACCGGTGGCGCGGCATGCAGATCGCCACGCTCGGCCACGAGAACGGCCCCGACCACTACATCGACCTGGAAGACCTCGCGCACTTCGGCCTGACCCTCGAGACCGTCTCCCCCTTCCGAAACGAGTTCATCCGCGACATGTCGGTCGCGGCCTACGTGCACCCGGAGAACATCCAGCCCGTCGATCCGTCCAAGGACACGGAAAAGACGGCGCAGTGGCCCGGCTTCCTGCCGCACGCCATCCAGGAGCATTACAACAAACTCCGTATCTCCTTCAACACCTACCGCATCCTGGTCTCGCTGAACGATCCCGCGCGGGCCGACCAACTCGCCACCGCGCGCGAGAACTGCATCTACGAAATGGGCATCCTCTCCCACTTCGTCGGGGACGCCTCGCAGCCGCTCCACACGACGACTCATCATCACGGCTGGATCGGCGACAACCCCAAGGGGTACACCACCGATCGCGGCATCCATTCGTACATCGACGGCACGGTCGTTGACCTCCACCACATCACGGTCGATTCACTCCGCCCCCTGATGACATACGACGTGAAGATCAACGCCCAGGACCCGTGGCAGGACATGATCACCTACATCCGCCGAAGCCATGATCACGTCGAGCCGCTCTACCGGCTTGAAAAGGACAAGGCCCTGACCAAGGACGAAGGAAAGAAGTTCATCGAAGAACGCCTGACGGACGCGGCGGCCACCCTCAGCGCCCTCTACGCCGCCGCGTGGTCCGGCAGCGAGCCCAGCGAGCGCGATGTTCAGGCCTGGGTTCGGTACAACAACTTCAAGCCCGACCTCTTGCCGCGATATGCCCCGGGCAGCGCCGCGGACGCGGACGGCAGTGGCGGGGCAGACGGCAGTGGGGGGGCAAGACGGACGCCCCCAGCGACCGCGCCCACCCCCGCCCCGCCCCCGCCGCGATGAAGAAGTGTGATCGACCGGGTACACTGCCCGCGGCGGCGAGGCGGGCTCGTCGGCACAGCACGAGGATCATGCTCCAGCGGGAAGGGCGGCGACGGGCCTCGGCGGCCCCTGATTCACGCACACTCACGGAGGCCCGCATGTTTCGAGAACTCCAGCGACAGGTGTCCGACGCACTCGCGCACGAGGCGGCGACCGGCGAACTCGCCGCCTACGCCATGGGAGTCTTTGGTGATATGTGCGGCAACGATCCCTCGCGCGGCACCCAGATCGAAACCAAAACCGAACTGGCCGTTGCCTTTATCCGCCAGTACGTGCAGGCGACCCCGCTCCTCCTCGAAGCGATCGAGTCCGCCGCCGAGGCCGCCAACGTGAAGCACGATCTCCTCCCGGTCCTCACCGCCGCCGAGGACTACTTCCTGCAATCGGTGGACTTCATCCCCGACCACCTCGGCCTCGCAGGCGTCATCGACGACGCCTACCTCGCCCAGTCCCTCCTGCAGGTGCTCTCCGACAGCCACAAGGGCTGCTGCGGCGAGGCGCTCATCCCCTTCGACCTCGCCCCGGCCAACGCCCTCATCCGCCGCATGATCGGCGAGCCGACCGCGACCTCGCTCGACGCCGCCGTGCAGGAGGCCCTCGGGCTCCCCGATGTTCAGACGGCACGCGAATCGCTCGCTCGAAAGGTCAAGGCCCTTCGCCTCGCGGGTGCCCCCGCCTTCCCCGCCCTCGCGATCGACGACGACATGAACCTGCAACTCGGAGCACTCGGGAACGCCTAGCGCGGCAGGGGGGGGGGCGGGGGAGCACGCGGTGAACCAACCCTCGACCTCTCCGCCTCAACCGCCGACCCACGAGCGCGATCGGCTCCTGCGAGCGCTCGCGTCGGGAGCGGTGGTGTGCCCCGCGTGCGGCTACGACCTATCGGGCAACCGAACCGCGCAGTGCCCCGAGTGCGGACGCCGGATCACCCTCCAGGACGTTCGGCCGGCCTCCGGCTCCCTGCCCACGCCGGTGGCACGCCGATTCGCTCGCTCCGCCATGTTCGTGGCGATGGTCTTGGTCATCCTCTTCACCGTGGATTCCATGCGTTGGCTCGGCGGCGTGGCGCGATCGGCGTTCATGCCGCCCGGCCGGCGCGCGCTCGCCGCCCTCGCGTGCGCGGTGGTGGCGCTCGTTTGCTCGGCCGTGTTCCTGCGGCAAACCCGCCGGCGCCGCCACGCATGGCTTCTCGTCGCGTGGCTCGCCCTGCTCGCGTCCCTGGCGGTCTACTGGACACCCGGATAAATCGGCGCCGCTCTACGCTAGCAGGCTCGTCCCCATCGCCCCCTCGTGGAACAGGTGAATCCCCGCCGGATCAAGCGAGACCGCGATCGGCTCCCCGGCCCGGTACGAGTCGCGCGCGGGCACGCGGGCCACCAGCATCGCGCCGGATGGAATCTCGATGTGAAGGTCCGCGGTATCGCCGAGCAGTTCCACGACGCGGATCGCCCCCGTCACCAGCGGCGGCGTCGACGCCGCGCCCGCGGTGTCGCGGATCGCCTGCGGCCGAACCCCAAGCGCCATCCGCGCCCCCGCCGCCGACGCCGCCCCCCCCGCCCGGTCACCCAGCCCCCCGCTCAGAGGCACGCGGATGCCCCGCGGGCCCTGCTCCACGAATGTCGGCCACCCGCCCCCCGCACCCCCAGGCTCGATCGACCCTTCCAGAAAGTTCATCGGGGGCGTCCCGATGAACGACGCCACAAACCGGTCCGCCGGCCGGCGGTACAGTTCCAGCGGCGGCCCGGCCTGTCGCACCACGCCCGCGTGCATCACCACCACCCGGTCCGCCAGCGTCATCGCCTCCTCCTGATCGTGCGTCACGTACACCGTCGTGGTCTTGAGTCGCTGATGCAGCGCCTTGAGTTCCGCCCGCATCGCCACCCGCAGTTTCGCGTCCAGGTTCGACAGCGGTTCATCGAACAGGAACGCGGCGGGCTCGCGCACAATCGCGCGCCCCACCGCCACGCGCTGGCGCTGTCCCCCCGACAACTGCCGCGGCTTCCGATCCAGCAACTCCTCGATCCCCAGCAGTTTCGCCGCGCCCAGAACCCGGCGCCGGATCTCGTCCCGCGGCGTCTTCCGCAGCCGAAGCGCGAAACTCATGTTCTTCTCGACGCTCATGTGCGGGTACAGCGCGTAGTTCTGAAAGACCATCGCGATGTCCCGGTCCTTGGGGTGCACGTCGTTCACGACGCGCCCGCCGATGCTGATCACGCCCCCGGTGGCCTCTTCGAGCCCCGCCAGCAGCCGCAGCGTCGTGGACTTTCCGCACCCCGACGGCCCCACCAGCACCACGAACTCCCCGTCCGCGATATCAAGCGATAGCGACTCCACGCCGACGTGCCCGCCCGGGTACACCTTGCTCACATTCTCGAAGCGGACGCTGCCCATGCAACCCCGAGTGTAGCGCCGGTCGGTAGTTCCATTGTCGGCGCCTGCCCCGCCCCGCCCCCCGCCCCGACCTGCCGGCAGATCGTCTTCGCATTGCGCACGACATCCCCACTGCGGGGGAGATGATTCCACCACTCCAGATGGATGCAAATCCCCTTCGGTTTTCGGGGCCTCACAAGTACACTCGCCGAAGTGGACCAAACTGGACCGCGATGGGCGGCGCGGTTTCGTTAGCAAGGAGCCTGTTCATGTGTGGCATTCGAAGAAACGTGCAAATCGTGGCGGTGTGCGCGTGCATGTGCGTGTCATGGGCGGCCAGCGCGCTCTCCCCGGTCAGAACCGTCGAGATCACCGGCACACCCACCATGGCCGGGAACATCCGCATCACGATCGGATCTCACACCCTCACCGTCCACGTGCAGGCCAACGCGACCTGTGCCGATATCTGCGCGGCGGCGCAGCAGGCGGCGATGAACAGCGCCGACGACTTCTGGCGCATGACCGTCAAGATCGACTGCCTGTGTTCTTCCGGTTCCAACTTCCTGCGCATCCGGCACTGCGAGGGCAGCGACCTGGGAACGGCACGCATCGATGAACTCAACGATGCCCCGGTCCCCATGCCCATGGACATCCCCGGCGTGTCCTTCGCGGACGTGGTCCGGCCCAACACCGTCTTCAAGATCGGCAACATCACGCAGCCGCCGGAGCGCCCCGCGGGCGGCCCGACCACCACGTACACCATGACCGTCACGATCAACCTTCCGGGGTTGCCCGCCAAGATGATCTCCATCGCCGTTGACAACAACTCGTCCTCCACGCCCGAGGGGAACATGCTCCCCACGACCGTTGACGAGATCGCCAGCGCCCTCCGAGCCGCCATCGACGCCGACGCTCGCTTCATCGCCGACCGCAACAGCATGAACTGTCTCTTTGTCTATGCCGAGACGAACAACGTCTCGTTCGACCCATTGCTCCGCCCGACCGTCACGGCTCCGTGGACGATCAACCCGCCCGTGGTCGGGCCGCTCGTCATGGCCGTCAGGCCCGAACGCGGGCCCTTGGGCGGCGGGCAACAGGTCGGCATCTACTGCTCCTACACCAGCGGCACGGACGTCAGCATCATCTTCGGCGGCGTCCCCGTCTCCATCATGAACTACGACCCCTTGCAGCAGGTCTATACCGTGCTCACGCCCCCGCACGCCGCCGGCTTCGTCGACGTCACGGTCATCTCCGCCGGCGAAACGCAGAATCCGCTCAACACCGTTCCCGCCGGGTATGAATACACGGCCGCGATCCCAACCCTTTCCGAATGGGGCCTTCTGGCGATGGGCGGGCTCCTGCTCGTGGCCGGCGCCGCGTTCACCCGCCGAATGATCGCCTGATCCGCCCAGCACGCGCGCCGCTCGCCCCCTTGAGCGCCCGCCCCGCTCGCGCTGACGACGCCGCCGCGAGCGGGTGTATTCTTTGCCATGCCCACAGACGGCGCCAGCGAATCACGTGAGGGTCCCGCGCCGCGGGCGGGCGCGATCCTCCCCGACGGTCCGCCCGGCGTGCTGTTCACCGCCTTCGAGCCCAGCGGCGACGACCACGCCGCCGCCGTCGTCGCTGAACTGCGCGCCCGGCGGCCCGACGTGCCCATCTTCGCCTGGGGAGGCCCCAGGATGGCCGCCGCCGGCGCGCGCCTGATCGAGCGCACCGGCGACGATGCCGTCATGGGGATGCCCGGGCTCAGCAAGATCCTCGAACACAAACGCATCAACGCCCGCATCGCGCGATGGCTCGACGACCGTTCGGCCCAGGGCGGATCGGCCCGCGTCGCGCTCCACGTGCCCGTGGATTCACCCGCCGCCAACTTCCCCATCTGCCGGATCACCAAGGCCCGCGGTATCTCGGTCCTGCACCTGGTCGCGCCCCAGATGTGGGCCTGGGGGTCCTGGCGCGTCAAGAAACTCCGCCGGCTGACCGACAAGGTCCTGTGCCTCCTGCCGTTTGAAGAAGACTGGTTTCTCTCACGCGGTGTTCCCGCCACGTTCATCGGCCACCCGCTGTTCGATAGCGTCCCCGACGACGCCGCGCTGCAGGAACGGGCCCTCGGCATCGACCGGCTCTGCGACCAGTCGAGCCCCGCGTCGATCAGCGGCTTTCAAACCCGCGAGGATCACTCGCCCCCCGCGCCCGGGGCCGCGGCGACGGAGCCCATCGCGGTCGCGCACCCCGCGCGCCCGAAGCCCGCGGCGCCGCTGACATCCTCCGCGACGGTTCGCCTCGCGCTCATGCCCGGATCGCGCCCCAGCGAAATCAGCGGGTGCTTCCCCATCCTGCTCGACGCCTTCAACCGCCTGCGGCGAGACTTCCCCAGCGTCCGCGGCGTGCTCGCGGCGACCAAGCCCGCCGTCGTCGAAGCCCTGCGCCGCCGCGCCGCCGAACTGGGCGGCTGGCCCGATGAACTCCACGCCGTCGCCGGCGACACCGATGCCGTCATCCGCTGGTGCGACTTCGCCCTGGTCGTCAGCGGCACGGTGACCCTCCAGATCGCCAAGCAGCACCGGCCCATGACCGCGGTCTACCGCCCCAACCGCCTGTTCTACTACTCGCTGGGTCGCTGGCTCGTTTCCACGCGCTTCTTCACCCTGCCCAACCTCATCGCCGGCAAAAAAATCATCCAGGAGTTCATCCCGCACTTCGGCGACGGCGAAGACCTCGCGGTCGAAGTGATCCGCTTGCTCCGCCAGCCGGGGTACGCCGAGGATCAACGCCGCGAACTGGCAAGGGTCTGCGATCGATTCAAAGGACACAACGCGTCCCGCGCCGCGGTCGATGAGATCGAGCGCGCCCTGGCGCGGTCGTAGCCGCCGGCCGCCGGCACCATCCCTTCGCGTGACCCACTCGATTCACTCGCTGCGGTCACGCGGTACCGGGCCATTCTGGTCGCGTGAATCGGCCGTCCTTGTGGAACACCTCCCCGTCGGCCGAGATGGTGCCGCCGGGCAGCCCGCCATGTTCAGGGCGCTGGCGAAGATCGCACACCATGTCCCAGTGCAGGCCGGACTCGTTGTGGCTCCCCGACTCGGGATACCCCGCGCCCACCGCGGCGTGGAACGTGCCGCCGATCTTCTCGTCAAAGAGCGTGCTGCGGGAAAACTCGGTGATGGAATAGTTGGTGCCGATCGCGATCTCCCCCAGGTTTCGCGCCCCCGCGTCCTGGTCGAGCATCTTGATGAGGAAGTCCTCGTTCTTGCTCGCCGAGGCGTCGATGACGCGCCCGTTCTTGAACTTCAGGCGCACGCCCAGCACCTCGCGTCCCTGGTACACCGCCGGGAAGGTGTAGTTGACGTGCCCGTTCACGTCCTGCGGGCCCGTGAAGACTTCACCATCGGGGAAGTTCTCGTGCCCCGCGCAGTTGACCCAGCGCGACCGGGCCGGATCAACGTTCACGCGCAGGTCGGTCCCGTCGTGCCCCGCGTGCGGGGGAACATGGAAGTGCAGATCCTTCTTGGTCTGCAAATACTCGCAGACGCGCTGCTGCCTCTCGTGGATCTGCTGCCACGCCGCGGCCGGGTCGGGCAGGTGCAGCAACCCGGCCCGGAAGACAAAGTCCTCGTACTGCGTGAGCGACATCTCCGCGTCCTGCGCCGATCCCATCGTCGGGTACTGCGTGCCGCACCAGCGCAGCCCGCCCGGCTTGCCCTGCTGCGCCATCGCGGCGCGCTCCAGGAACCGCATCGAGATCGGCTTCCGCGCCGCCTGTGCCGTGGCCACCCGCTGCGGGTCCATCCGGCTCAGGCTCTTGGTGTTCTGATCCGCCCACAGGCCGATGTGCACGTCGATCTTCTCCACCTGGTGGAGTTGCACCGGGTTCAGGTACTTCAGTTGCGCCTCGGTCGCGTGCTCATAGCGGATCTCGTCCAGCGATTCGCTCCGTGCCCACCAGTATGGATGCCCGCCCGCCCGTAGCACCGCCTCGTACGTCGCGCACACCAGCGGCATCGCGTCCGGCTCGGCCACGATGCACACCAGGTCCCCGGGCCGGACACGCGTTGAGTATTTCACGAGCACGTCCGCCAACTTGTCTAGACGGGGATCTCGCATCGATCGGTCTCTTTCGGTCAGGGGACAAAGACGTGCTCAACATCCAGGCCTCACGATAGCCAGCGCACGTGCCATACTTTCGACTCGCTCATGTCCACGTCATCCGCCGGTTTCTTGGACGCCGGGACCGGCGCAGCCGGGGCGCCCCCACCCGGCGCGGATGCGGCTTTGGGCTCCGACGCCGACGCCAGCAGTTCCTTGAACGACTCGGGCGTGACGCGGTCCAGCGCGATCGCCGTATCCACCGAATCCCCACCCTCCCCACCCTCGCGCCCTTCCTCCGGCTCCCCCGGGTCCGTCATCGAGCCCGGCCCGCTCGACTTCTTTCCCGTCAACTGGTGCATGCCTTCCCAGAGCAGTCGCTCCGCCCCCGCGATCGAGTCGGCGGTGAGCAACACCTCGGCGTACCGCGGCTCCGGCCCGGGTGAGCCGCCCGCCGCGTCCCCGGACGCCCGCTCGCCGCCCTGCTTGGCCTCGCCCTCTCCCCCCGGCAGATCCGTGATCACCTCGTGCCGCGCCAGGCAGCGCCACCCCGTGATCCCCAGTTCGTTCCCGTCGTCATCGACATTCGTGTCCGGATCGATGTTCAGCACCAGCCCCCACTCGTTGCGAAGTTCCTCCACGATCTCGTCCGCCGTCAGCAGGTCCATCCGGTCGTCCGGCGCGTCCAGCACCCCCCGGTGTTCGTGCGTCGCCGCGTCGGCGCCCGCGATCTCCTCGACCTCCGGCAGGTCAAACGCCGTGAGCAGCCGCTCCACACGCTCGCGCATGTCGGCCTGCACGCGCACGGTCACGATCTTGTGCTCGTCCACGAACACGTACACGAACGGCTCTTCACTCATCGCCCCGAACCCCACCAGCCCATCTTCATAGAAATACCCGCGGTACCGGCGGATCGCATCCAGGAACCGCTCCTGCGAGATCAACTCGTACGCGACGTACGGATCCACCTCGCGGTATTCATCATGTCCCAGCACGTCCAGGATCGGGTAGAACCGCCCCGGCAGCATCGCCAGCAACGCGCGGCACAGCGGTTCCACCCGCACCGCCGACACGAAAATATCGAACACGTAGCGGTCCGGCCATTCTTCCCAGTCCCCGTCCTGATCGTCGCCGTCGGCCGGTTCAAACGTCAGCGTGTACCCCGTGCGCGGCGTCATCTCCTCGACCGGGTACGCTCCCAGCGGGAACGCGACGTCGTCGATGATCTTGCGCGTCAGCGATGGCAGCACTCGGCAGCGGGACATGAGATCGTACGGTAGTGCGTGAAATCCCCCCACACCACGACACCAGCATCTTCCACGACATTCACCGCGACGCCACCGAGGGCATCGACCCCGGGATGACCTGCATCGTGTAGTACGCCTCGGCGTGCAGCAGATTGGACCCGGCGGCGTTCTTCACCCCGTCCGCGTGCAACTCGTGCACGTACCCCTCCCCACCGCCGCGGATCCCGTCGATCAGCAGATGCACCGTGCGCGGGCCCAGCATCGTCGCCGACGAAACCGCGAGCGTGCGAGCCTCCATCTCGTCCGATCCGTACTTCTGGTGGTATTCATAGGTGTAACTCGACATCCGGTACGACGCGGGATTCTCCGCCGAGGCCTTGTCGACGTCCTGCGTGAACGTCAGCACAAATCCGTCCGGGGCGGCGTGCATCGTCAGAATCTCGAAGGGCTCCACGCCGGTGTACTGCAGCCGCTGAAGCCCAAAGCGACGCCGCCCGACGGAGCCCCATCCGCGGTCGGTCTCACCGATGAGCATCGCCCCGGTCTGGTCGAACGCCAGCCGGTTCACGCCGCAGTCCAGCCCCTTGAAGAACGGGAAGCACGCGCCCTGGATGAACGACTTGCCCGCGCCGTCGCTGACTCGCTCGAACGAGGCCCGCATGACCGTCGCCAGGGTCTGATCGCCCACGAACACCTGCCCGGCGAACGGGCCGAACCGGCCTTGCGTGTCATCCACCACGATGTCCGCCGTGGACTGCCCCATCTTCGGATACGGGAACCACATCGCCGCCCGCTGACGCTCCGGCGGCGGGTCGCCCTGCTTCCAATCGCCCCGCCAGCGCAGCCCTGATGGATGCCCCGCCCACACCCCGGGCCCCAGCACCATGATGCGGTTGGTGCCCACGAAATCTCCCTGGTTGTCCGCGTACATGATCGCCGTTTCGGTCCCGCCGCTCAGCACGCCCGCCTTGATCGGCACGATCCCGATCCCGTTCGGGGAACGCAGTCCCCCGGCGATCGGCGTCATCGTGCCGTCCGGCGCGACCTTCAGCGCCCATCCCCGGTACGGCACGATCGACTTCCCCAGCGCATCGCAGAACCCGACGTTCAGCGTCACCCAGCAGTTCCCCTCCGCGTCGATTTTCGGCCCGAACGCGAACTCGTGGTAGTTCCCAGAGACGCCCCATTCGTTGCACACCGTCTCATACACGTCCGCGTGATCGTCCCGGTTGGTGTCCACCAGCCGCGTCAGTTCGCTCCGCTGCACGCAGTACACCGCCGAGACCCCGTCCCCCTTCTTCCACCCCTTGCTGAGTTCCGCCGGCGCCACGGCCACGCCCAGCGGCTCGTGCAGCCCGCTCGCAAACAGCGTGTAGCGCGGCGAAAACGGCGCGTCCGTCGTGATGCCCGACACGATATACACATCCCCTCGCCGCGTGCACACCACCGCCCGCCCATCCGCCAGCACGTCCAGTCCCCCGACCTCCAGCGATACGTCGTCCGGCACCGGTATCGTCGCCACCGCGTAGTGCGACATCTCCGCCGTCGGGAAGTCCCGGTTGAGTTGGTACAGCAACTTCGCGTCCGTGATCGAATCCAGCGGCCGACGCGTGTTCATCTGGAAATCCCACCCGCCCTGCCCCTGCGTCACCTTCGCCAGAAAGTGATTCACCCCCGGCTGCAGATCGAGCGTCAACTTGTGGTCCTCCGGATCAAGCCCGCGGGGCACGTCCGCGTCAACCACCAGCCGCGCGTTGACCCAGACCCGCAGCCCGTCGTCCGAACCCATCGTCACCTTCAGCGACGTCGCCTCCTTCGCCGTGATCGTTCGATACAGATAGCACGTGCTCCGGTTGTTCAGCCGCTGGTCCTTGTGCACCTTCAGGTCAAGCCGCGTGTCGTTGGCGCTGCCGAAGTTCACCCACTTGGCTTCCATCCCGCTCTTGCCCGCGTAGGTCTTGCTGAGGTCCGGACCTTCCCCGCCGGCCGTCATCTTCGGCAGTTCCATCTCCGGCGGCAGGATCCGCCCCAGCGTCCCTTTCTCGTTGCCGTCGAACGATGAGAGCAGGTACCAGTCGCCCCACGTGATGTCGGGCAACTGCTGCAACTCGCGGATCATCCGCTGCTCCGTCGCCGCCCTCGTCGCCAGTTTCTCGTACGCGGTGCGGCCAAAGTCAACCTGTGCCAGCGCGGGAACCCCCACGATCGATGCGACCGCCTGGCACGCGACGAGTTTGAGGTATTGCTGCATCACGACTCCGCTTGAGTGGCGCCGTCGCGGATGTTCCCCGCCTGCCCGGTCCGCCGTCGGCAAAGCATGATAGACGCTCGGCGCACCCATCCGCCTCACGGCGGCGTCACCCCCACCCGGTCAATCCCGCTCGCCGCGCACGCCTCGTGCGCCGCCACCACGTCGCGGTACGCCACCTCCCGCTCCGGCGCCAGCACCACCACGATCTTCTTCGTGTCCGTGCCCTTCGAAAACTCCGCGATCGCCCCGGAAAACTCCGCCAGCGGACGACGCACACCCGGCTCGACCCCGATCCCCGAGAACGTCGTGCCCCCGCCCGCCTCGCCGTACAGCCGCACCGTCAGCCACACCGGCGGCAGGTCCATCGGATCCCGCGGCTTCTGGGTCGCGCTTTGCATCAGCGTTTCGCTCCGCAGAAACCACTCGCGGCTGATGAACGTCGTCCCCGCCATGAAAAAAATCAGGATCACCAGCACGATGTCCACCATCGGCGTCATGTTCGGACCGAACCGGTCCTCCCACACCTGCAGCGCCCCGCGCCGCCGCAGCCCGCCGATCATGCCCCTGCGCGATGCCGTCATCGCCCCTCCCCCGTTCCGTCGCGCCTCGCCGCCAGCCTCACCGTCGTCGCTCCTCCCCGTGTGCACGCCCGCATCACGGGCGCCACCACCCCGAACGGAAAGTCCTGCTCCGCCCGGATCTGCACCGCCAGCGACGGATCCACATTCAGCCGCTCTCGGACGAGCGCCCGCAGCGCGTCCTCCGACGTGATCGGCGTCCCCTCCACCACCACCTGCGCCCCCACGCCCCCCTCCGTCGGCCAGCCGCCTGCCCCCGCCGCCCCCTCCCCGCGCGCCACGTTCACGATCAGCATCGCTCGCTCCGCATCCGTCCCGATCGAACTCGCCGGCAGCGTCACCGGCGTCTTCCGGTCCGTCGCCAACTTCCCCACCATCAGGTAGAAAATGATCAGGCACATCACCACGTCGATCAGCGGCGTGACGTTGATCTCCCCGAACGGGTGCGCGCGTGTGGTGCGTCGTCTTCGCATGTGCCGCCTCGTCGGATCAGCGCTCCCCCCGGGCCCGCATCGACATGTTCACTCCACCCCTCTGGCGCTCCGCGCCGTCGGGATCGCTTCCACGATCTCCCCCGCCAGCACCATCGCTCGCGTGCAGTGCTTGTCCACCTTGTTCCGGTACACCCCGAACACCAGCAGCGACGGCACCGCCAGCATCAGCCCCAGCAGCGTGTGGAACAGCGCCTTGGAAATCCCCAGCGCCAGTTCGCCGGGGTTCGCCTGCCCACCCCCTTCGCCCAGCGACGTGAACGCAATGATCATCCCCCAAACCGTCCCCGCCAGCCCAAGCAGCGGGCCAAGATTCCCGACGATGTTCAGCGGCTCGATCTTGCGGAACCATCGCCCGCACTCTTCTGACGCCGCCAGTTCCGCCGCATCCCGCATCGCCGTCCGGTCCTCTCCCGGTGCGCGCATCGCCGCACGCACCACCCGCGCCAGGAACGAATCGTCGTCGCTGGTCACAAAGTGAAGCAGTTCCGTCCACCGGCCTACTTTCGCGAGCCTCGAGATCGTCTCGACCGACGCCCCCGGCAACACCCGCGCCGAACGAACTTCCCACACGCACTGGATCATCACCGCGACCGACACGATCGATCCAAGCACCAGCAGCACCGTGAACAGATCGACCGACTTCAGGAACAACTCAACGACCCCGGCGTCGAGTTTCGGCGTCGCCGTGCCCGACCCCGACGCCGCCCGCGCCGCCCCCGCGACCCAGATGCTCAGACACGCCGCGGCAACCCATCCGGTTCGCCGCCGCGCCCGATCCCGTCGATTCGGTCTCATCATGCCCGATCGTAGCGGGCGGCGTGATTCACGCGCTCACCGCCCGTTCCGCCTCCATCCGTCGGCCTTGCCGCGCGCCGGTCGTCATATAGTCCGTGCCATGCCGGACTCGCCGGGTTCATCCACGCACGTTGCCGTTCAGGGAACGCCCCCGCGGACCGCGCCGCAGCCCCACGTCGCCGTCGCCAGGCTTTCGCTCATCGTGCTCCTCTCGCTGGCGCTTGGGTTCGCGATCCTCTTCGTCGCGCTCGTGCTCCTGCGCCGGCATCATCACCGCGTCGCGCGTGCGACTCTGCGCACTCGTGAACGCGCTCGCCCGTCGCCGGCCTCGCACGTGGATGCCTGGGCCGAGTCCGCCCGCCGCATGGACCCCCAGCGCGTCCACGAGGAAACTTCCGACACCGTTGACTTCGATCCGCGCGAACTCGGCCCCGAGGACATCTGGCCCCCCGACTCCCCGCCGCCCAACGGGCACGGCAAGCACGACCCCAGCGGCAACTAGACGCCCGACATGAACTCCACGCCGCACCCCAACCCGCCCGCTCGACCCGCCCGGCCCGTCGCCCTCGTCACCGGCGCGACCAGGCGCGTCGGCCTGGCCATCGCCGCCGCCCTGGCCCGCGCCGGATGCGACCTGATCATCACCTACCGCTCCAGCCTCGCGGCCGCTCGCGAGGCGCGCCAGGCCGTCCTCCGCGCCGCCTCGGCCGCTCCAACCGCCGCGCCCCCGGCCGCCGCTCCACCCGACCCCTGCGTCGAACTCATCGAACTTGATCTCTCCGACCCGGCGCGCGTTGAATCAGCGGGCCGCCTGCTCGCCGACCGCTCCACCGGCATCGATGTCCTGGTCCACAACGCCTCGATCTACGGGCCCACTCCCCTCGCTTCGCTCTCCGCCGCCGACGCCCTTCGACACTTCCACGTCAACGCACTCGCCCCGTTGATGCTTTCCAAGCACCTCGCCCCCGCTCTTGCTCGATCATCCCTTCCAGGCGGCGGCGCGATCGTCGCGATGCTCGACATCCACGCCATGGGCCTCCCCCGCTCGAACTACAGCGCGTACGCGATGTCCAAGGCCGCGCTGCACGAGATGGTCCGCTCGCTCGCCAAGGAACTCGCTCCCCGCGTGCGCGTGAACGCCGTGGCGCCGGGTGTCGTCGCCTGGCCCGATCAGCACGGGCATGAGGAATCCGACCCGGCGGTGCGGGCCGCCTACCTCGCGCGCGTCCCGCTCGCCCGCGCGGGCACGCCCGACGACGCCGCCGAAGCCGTCCGCTGGCTCGCGCTCCATGCCCGGTACATGACCGGCCAGGTCCTCCGCATCGACGGCGGGCGATCCATCGAGTGACATACCGTCCCCGTGCGGCGCCCGTCTTTTTCCGCCGTCCCCGCGGGCAGGCCGAAAAGGGGCCACATGATCAACACGAAGAAAACCGATTTCCGCGTGCTCCGCTTCGGCACCGGGTCCGACGTGATCCGCGAGGCCCAGCGCATCGCCGCCGCGGATCACGCCGGCGCCCTCCGCCGATCCGGCAACTGGACCGCCGGACAGGTCTTCGGCCACCTCGCGACCTGGATCGAGTTCGCCCTCGACGGCTACCCGCCGAACGTCCAGCCCCCGGCTCCGTTGAAGTTCATCCTGAAGTTCATGAAGGGCAAGTTTGTCCGGGGCCCGATGCCGCGAGGCGTGAGGATCCCCGGGTTCAACGATGGCACCCTCGGCGTCGAGCCCATGCCGACCGATGCGGCGCTCGATCGCTTGCGCCGAGCCTGGGAACGCCTCATGAGCACCGCGCCTACCGTCCCCAATCCCATCTTCGGCCCGCTCCCCCATGACGACTGGATCAAGATGAACCTCCGCCACGCCGAACTCCACATGGGCTACCTGCACCCGCCTGAAAAGTGACGGCCCCCTCGCGCGTGACCGGAGCCGACCGATTCACGCCCCATGACCGCCGACCCCTGCCGCCTCGTGAGCGGCACGCAACCGCAGGGAATCTGAACATGCAGACGCGACCACCCGCCGCGCCGACGATGAATGTCATCCGTGTGTTTGTGCTCGCTCTGATCGGCGGGATGCTGATGTTCGCGGTTGTCACCCTGTATCTGCGCGCCGGTTCGCCGCCGCCCGCCGCCCCTCCTGCTCCGTCCGCGACGCCCAGTCCCCCCGCGAGCAGCGTCCTGTTGCTCGCCCTGGGCGCCATGAGTCTCCTGACGCTGCCGCTGTACTTCCTGCTGCCGGCTCTTCAGGCCAGGCAGCACGCCTTGACCTGGCGACGCTCGGATTCCGACGCCGACCGAGACGACTTCGTCATGCGAGCCATGATGACCCAGACCGTCCTGCGCGCCGCCTTGGTGGAAGGCGTCGGACTCTTCGGCATCGTGATCTTCTTGCTCGAAGGGCACTGGCTCGCCCTCGCGGCGCCGGCCGTCGTCGCCGTCCTGCTCGTAGCGCTCCTGCCCACCCGGGCTTCAAAGGAGCAGTTCCTCCGCCGACTCCAGCAGACGCCCTAGGCCAAACTCGCACGGACCAAAGACTTGCGGCCCCGCCGCGCGGAGGTACGCTTAACCGTCGATATCACCGCTTGGTGCGGGTCTTCGTGCAGCCTGCCCGAGACGATTCTCGGACCTTGATGGAGTTCCTGATGCGTCACTTGCAGCCAGCGGGCCTGTTGCTCCGCGCGATCGCGCTGTTTGCCGCCCTGGCATTGCCGGCGGTCTCCGCCGCCGATGTCATCTTCGTTCGACGCTCCGCGACCGGCGCCAACACCGGCGCCTCCTGGACCGACGCCTACACCGACCTGCAGGACGCTCTGCTCGCCGCACGCATCGGCGATGAAATCTGGGTCGCCGCAGGCACCTACTCCCCCGCCCCACAACCCCCGGCGCCCGACCAGGCCAACCGCGACGCCTCCTTCCTCATGCGCAGCGGCGTCGCGCTCTTCGGCGGGTTCGCCGGTGACGAGTCCGCCCGCGATCAGCGCGACCCCGAGGCCAACACCACCATCCTCAGCGGCGACCTCATGCAGGACGACGGCGACGATTTCGCCAACTCCGCCGACAACTCCTTCCATGTCGTCGTCGCCATCAGCGTCGACTCCACCGGAATCCTCGACGGGTTCACCGTGCGCTCCGGGCACGCCGACGGCGCGGGCATGGGCGCCGTCCCCGAAAGCAAGGAGCAGGGCGCGGGCCTCAACATCTACTACGGCGGGCCCGTCGTCAGAAACTGCGTCTTCGAGTTCAACTGGTGCGGAAACCACGGGTCGCTCAACGACCACGGCGACACCACCCGCGTCGAAAACTGCGTCTTCCGCGACAACTTCTCCGTCGGCTTCGGCGCCGGCCTCTACATCCACAACCACTCCCAGACCTTCGTCTCCGACTGCATGTTCCTCCGAAACGTCGCCTCCGCCGAAGGCGGCGGCATGTATTCCCGCAGCATGGCCGGCGCGTTCATCCAGAACTGCCTCTTCTCCGAGAACCTCGCCGTCCTCGGCGCGGGCTTCTACAACGCCGAGGGCAGTTCCGCTCATATCCACGACAGCACCTTCTTCGGTAACTTCGCCAGCATCGGCGGCGCCGGCATCTACACCGACCGCACCGCCGTCGTCATCTCCAACTGCATCTTCGCCGAGAACACCGCCGGCATCGACGACGCCGGCGGCGGCGCCGGCAGCGGGGGCAGCGGCGGCGGGGGCATCTGGAACACCGGCGGCGCCCCGCTCATCCGCAACTGCATCTTCAGCGGCAACGCCGCGTCCTTCGGCGGCGGGGTCTACAACATCGACCTCTCCCAGGCCTCCATCGAGGACTGCTTCTTCACCCACAACTTCGCCCGCGAGGCCGGCGGCGTCTACGCCCTCAGTTCCCCCATCGCCATCCGCCGATGCACCTTCGTCGGAAACCGCGCCGAGTCCGGTGTCTTCGCCGTCGGCGGTGCCGTTAGCAACTACTTCTCCGACGACTCCATCTCCGACTGCGTCTTCACCGGAAATACCGCCACCCTCGGCGGCGGCGCCATCTACAACGAGGGCGCCGCACCAGTCATCCAGCGCTGCGTCATCCGCTTCAACGCCGCCATCGGGCAGGAGGGCGCCTACGGCTGGGGCGGTGCCATCTTCAACGGGTACAGCACCCTCGCCACCATCGCCAACTGCGACATCTTCCACAACTCCGCTCTCGTCGGCGGCGCCGTCTTCAACCTCATCTTCAGCGCCCCCGCCTTCTCCAACTGCACCATCCTCCAGAATACCGCCACCGGCCAGTTCGCCGACTTCGCCGGCGGGGGCGTCTACACCTACTTCGGCTCCGACCCCCTCCTCCGAAACTGCATCATCTTCTCCAACGCCCCCGACTCCATCGCCGGCCCCGGCGTCCCCGACGTCGCCTACTCCTGCATCCAAGGCGACCACCCAGGCGTCGGCAATACGCCCGTCCCCCCCTCGCTCCTGCGACTCCCCAGCCCCGGCGTGGACGGCGTCTGGAATACCCCCGACGATGACCCCGGCGACCTCACGCCCTCCCCTAACTCCGTCTGCATCGACGCCGCCGACAACGCCGCCCCCCTCATCGGTACCGCCGACGCCGCCGGCGCCCCGCGCCGCCACGACGATCCCGGCATGCCCGATCGCGGCGACGGCGCCGCGCCTTTGGTCGATATCGGCGCCTACGAGTTCCAGGGCGCCTCCTGCCGCGGCGATTTCAACGCCTCCGGCAGCATCAACTCCCAGGATTTCTTCGACTTCCTCGCCGCGCTCTTCGCCGCCGACCCCGCCGCCGACGTCAACTTCGACCGGTTCGTGAACTCGCAGGATTTCTTCGACTTCCTCGCCGCCTTCTTCGCAAACTGCTGACTCACCCCGGGCGCACGCGCGTCCGCAATCCCTCGACCGCGATGCGCCCCGCCAGCAGCAGCCGCAGCGCGTCCGGATACGCGATGCACTCCTGTTCAAACACCCGCGCCGCCAGCGTGTCCGCCGTGTCGTCGTCCCGCACCTCGCACGTCCGCTGCAGCACGATCGGCCCGCGGTCATACCGCGCATCGCACAGGTGCACCGTGCACCCGGACACCTTGCACCCCGCCGCGAGCACCGCCTCGTGCACATGGTGCCCGAACATGCCCGCTCCCCCGAACGCCGGCAGCAGCGCCGGATGAATGTTCACCACCCGGTTCGCCACCCTCGCCGGGATCGGCAGCAGTTTCAGGTACCCCGCCAGCACCACCCAGTCGATCGAATGCTCGTCCAGCAGCGACAGCAGCCGCCCCTCGTCGAGCACCCCGCTGTGCACCACCACGCCCAGCCCCAGCCCTCGGGCCCGCTCCGCCCCCACGCACTCCTTCGACGCCACCACCACCGCCAGTTCCGCCTCCAGCGTCCCGCGCGACACGTGCTCGTGCAGGTTCACCAGCGTCCGCCCGGAGCCCGAGAGAAACACCGCGAGTCGAGGCCGGCGTGGCGAGCGTCGATTCGTCATGGCTCAGGCGATCGCCTTTGTCGCCGCGCTGCTGTCCTTGACAATCGACAGCACGCGGTCCAGGTGCGTCAGTTTGAGGACATCCATCAGTTCCTTGCCGATCCCGAAGATCACCACCGCTCCCCCTTCCTCTCGCGCCCTCTTGTGCAGCGTCACCAGCGCGCCCAGACCGATCGACGATAGCAGCGTCACCCCCGACAGGTCGATCCCCAGTCGCCACCGCGACGCTTCCGCCGCCGCCGTCAGTTCCTGCTGCACGATCGGCGCCTCCCGGCCCCCCACCTTGTCAACCGTGACCACCGCGATCGACGCCCGGCTCCCCGGACGCACCACATCCAGCGGCAGCGGCTCAACCCGAGTGAACGAAGATTCCGCCATGCTCCAAGCGTAGCCAGCCTCCTCCCCTCCTCGCGCACACCGGCCCGTCAGACCCGGCGTCGTCCCCCGTTTGTATGTGCCCGATTCCCTCCCGTCCGCCATTCGCGTACACTTGTCCCTCGGCCGTTCGCCAGCGTCCGGGCCCCCCGCGTTCGACGGTCGTACGCGCCAGCCCCGGCTCCTAAGCCTCGTTGCAACGGCCCGCCCTAGTGAGGAACCGCAATGGCCAGCCAGAACGTGACTCAGTTCACCGACGCCAACTTCGACGCCGAGGTGCTCCAGTCAGAAACACCCGTCCTCGTCGATTTCTGGGCCGAGTGGTGCATGCCCTGCCGGATGCTCGCTCCCACCATCGACCAACTCGCCGAGCAGTTCAGCGGCAAGGTAAAAGTCGGCAAACTCGATACCGACAGCAACCGCAACGTCTCCGTCAAGTACGGAATCTCCGCCATACCCACCGTCCTCATCTTCAAGGGCGGTCAGGTCGCCAAGAAGTTCGTCGGCCTTCAGAGCAAGTCCGACTTTGAAAACGCCCTCAACGCCCTCGTCGGCTAACCCCCCTCCGATCCCCCTCCCATCCCCCCGACCGCCCCTCTCCGACGCGACTGGGATCCTCCCCGCATGAGCACCAACGGCACCAGCGCCGCCCAAGGCATCCCTGCAAGCCGTCCCGTGCGCTGCGGCGTCGTGGGTGTCGGGCGAATGGGCCAGCACCACGCTCGCGTCTATTCGCAGCTCCCGGGTTGCACGCTCGTCGGCGTCGTCGACTCCCGCGCCCAGCGCCGCGACGAGCTCGCCGAAAAGTTCAACTGCCGTGGCTTCGAGAACGTCCAGGACCTCCTCAGCGCCGGCGTTGACGCCGTCAGCATCGCCGTCCCCACCACCCACCACCGCGCCGCCGCCGAGCCCCTCCTCTGCGCCGGCGTCGCCTGCCTCATCGAAAAGCCCCTCGCCGGGTCCGTCGAAGAGGCCTGGGCCATCAAGCAGCTCGCCGAGCGCACGCGCTGCGTCCTCATGGTCGGGCACATCGAGCGCTTCAACCCCATCATGCGCGCCTTCCGCCGCGCCCAGCAGAACGGGCCACCCATCAACACCCGCTTCATGGAGGTCCACCGCGTCAGCCCAATGACCTTCCGCTCCGTTGACGTCGGCGTCGTCATGGACATGATGATCCACGACCTCGACGTCGTCCTCATGCTCATGGAAGGCCAGGAGCCCGACGACATCCACGCCTCTGGCGTCCCCGTCATCACCGAGCACGAGGACATCTGCAACGCCCGCCTCACCTTCCACAAGCCCTGGGGCAAGTGCGTCGCCAACGTCACCGCCAGCCGCCTCGCCCTCAAGACCGAACGCGTCATGCGAATCACCGGCGAGAACGCCTACGCCAAGATCGACTACGCCGCCAAGAAGGGCACCCTCATCCGTCGCATGGCCAACGAACTCCAGATGCAGGAGGTCCGCGAACTCCTCCGCAAGGGCGCGGACCTCACCAGCCTCAAGTGGCAGGAACTCGTCAACATCGAGAACCTCGAGATCGACGACGGCGAGCCCATCACCGAAGAGATCAAGGCCTTCCTCGACGCCATCCGCACCGGCAAACGCCCCGAGATCGATGCCACCGCCGGGTTCGTCAATGTCCGCACCGCCGCACGCATCGTCGAGGCCACCCGCGCCGATTGGCCCCAGACCCAGATCGGCTCCGAACTCGCGCGGCTCAGCGAGATGTACTGAGTAGAACGGACAAGCAGACGCTGCGGCCGACACCTTTACTCAACTCGTGGAGCAGGCGTCCCGCCTCCCGCTTCCCGGCTCCCTACCTTCTCGCGTGCCGCAGCATGCAGCCCCCTCGGGCGTCAACTGCGAATCGCTCCCCAAGTGAGGCCCCCATGTCCATCATCGACTGGCTCGTCCTGGCTCTCACGATCCTCTGCCTCGCCGAGGCCATCCGCGAGGCCCGCCGCAAGGAATGGACCGCCTTCGCGATGTCCATCATTGTCTTCCTGATCCTCGTGTACTGGTGGCGGCCGATGTGGATCTACATCTATAAGTCACTCACCGGCACCCCCTGACGTGCCACGGCTTGGCTGCTTTTGAGCCAAGCCGTGTCCCCCGCGGTTGACGTGCCACGGCTTGGCTGCTCTTGAGCCAAGCCGTGTCCCCCGCGGTTGACGTGCCACGGCTTGGCCGCTCTTGAGCCAAGCCGTGTCCCCCGCGGTTGACGTGCCACGGCTTGGCTGCTCTTGAGCCAAGCCGTGTCCCCCGCGGTTGACGTGCCACGGCTTGGCTGCTCTTGAGCCAAGCCGTGTCCCTCACTGGTCAAAGCACATCAAAACACCGCTTGCCGAAGACCGCAAGTCGTGGCCCGTTCGTGCGTGACTTTCAGTCGTTCCGCCAATCCCAAGGCTCGCCGTGCTTGACTTGATCGACGTGAACCAGTCCGTCGTCGATCCCCGCGTACGCTCGCGCGGACGACCAGCGATAGTCGGTGGTAGCCGCCACGAGTCCTCGCTCCACCGGGTTCTGATGGATGTACTCGATCGTCTTGGCATACTCCTCGGCGTCCCGTACATTGCGATCAAAGCCGCCGCCCGGCTGCCAGAACCGTGCTTCTCCCTCGGCATCGCGCAGCCGCGACAGACCTTGCCAGTTGGCCTGTCGCCAGCGCTCAAGCACCGTGGCCGCGAGCGGGCGCTTGATCGCCATCAGCAGGCTCGGCACCGAGACACGTACCCGTCCGTCGCTCTCAACCGGCTTGGGCACCATCAGCAGGTGCACATGCTCGGGCATGATCACCCACGCGATGAGACGAAAGCCTCGCCGGAGGCGGGCGCGCTCAAGACACGCGGCCATTTCATCCGCGATCTTCGGATTCTTCAGCAGAGGCAACCGTCCAAAGCACGAGAACGTCAGGAACCTCGACTGCAGGTACGCCTCGCGGCGATGCAGTTTCTTCCGCGGAGGTTCCATGTTGAGAGCATATCCGCGGCCGACTACCACGACGTGCCACGGCTTGGCCGCTCTTGACGTGCCACGGCTTGGCCGCTCTTGACGTGCCACGGCTTGGCCGCTCTTGACGTGCCACGGCTTGGCTGCTCTTGAGCCAAGCCGTGTCCTCCGCGGTTGACGTGCCACGGCTTGGCTGCTCTTGACGTGCCACGGCTTGGCTGCTCTTGAGCCAAGCCGTGTCCCCCGCGGTTGACGTGCCACGGCTTGGCTGCTCTTGAGCCAAGCCGTGTCCCTCGCCCATCAAAGCACCTCAAAACACGGCTTGCCGAAGACGGCAAGCCGTGGCACGACAGTCCTGCGGCGCTGCTTCTCTCACGCGCGGCCACCCCTCCCCCGCGCTTCAAACTTATCCCCGGCTCTTGATCGCGTCGCGGATCTCCCGCAGCAACATCACTTCCTCCGGCGGGGCGGCGGGCGCGGGCGCCGGCTGTTCCTTCTCGAACCGCCTCCTGGCCGCATTGAAGATCTTCACCACCACGAATATGCACAGCGCCAGAATGATGAAGTCAATGATCACGTTCAGAAAGATTCCCAGCCGGATCGCCACCTCCGCGACCCCCGCCTGAATCACCTTCCCGGCCGCGTCCTTCACCTCCGGCTGCCCCTCAGCCAGCACGACCCGGTACTTGCTCAGATCCACCTTCCCCATCGCCATGCCCACCACGGGCATGATGATGTCCCCGATCATCGACGAGACGATCTTCCCGAACGCCGCCCCGATGATCACACCCACCGCCAGGTCAAGCACGTTTCCCTTGAGCGCAAACTCGCGAAACTCTTTTAGAAATCCCATACCGATCCTCCTTTGCCCCGCCTCCGACTCTCCCCCGCCTACGCCCATTGCCCAATCCCGAATCCGACTTCCCGTCCCCTCTAAAACTCCCACCCCAGCAGGATGAAGTACTCAATGTCGTTCTTCTTGATCCCTTCCCCGGGGTTCGAGTTGTACCGGTCCTCGATGCCGAGTTTCAGCAGCATGTTCGTCGAGGGATCGACCACGATCTCGTACCCCGCCTTGGCGTTGGCCCGGTAATCCGGCCAGTCCGACAGACTCGGCAGCCACTCGGCGCTGAGGAAGATGCTCTGTCGATCCGTCAGTTTGTGCGTGAAGTCCACGCCGATGAGCCCCTCGGGAATGATCTCGTTCCGCCTTCCGCCGTACTCCTTCGTAATGCCCAGCCCCGCGCGCCCGCGCAGCGTCGTTCGCTCGTTTTTGATGAACGTGTACGACGGGCCCGCGAACGCCGACGTGCGCCAGTTCCAGTCCTGGAACTCGTCGAACTCGACCTTGCCCAGCACAAAGAAGCCCCACGGCGAATCCTTGAACAGCCAGTCGTTCTTCCCGACAAACTCGCCGCGGCTCTTGGTCTTTTCGCCGTCGTCCGTGCTGTACAGGTAACTCAGGTCAAGCGTCGTCTCCATCGTGTCCGTGATCCGCTTGCCACCGACCGCGCCGCGGAAACTCAGCGTCTCCGAGTTCCCGTCCGACCCGTTGAGCCCGATCTCGATCTTCCCCTTCCATCCCTCAAAGAAACTCGTCGGCGGCGGGGGTGGTGGTGGTGGGGGGGAGGGAGGGGGGGAGGCGGTGGTAGGGGTGGTGGGGGGGGTAGGGGGGGTAGGGGGGGCGCCGTTCGCGGGTTGCCCGTCCGGCGGGGCAAGCACCTCGACACTCGCCCGCGGCAGCGTCATCTCTCCCAGCACCGGGTGCGCGAACTTGATCGACGTCTCCGTAGTCTCCAGGATCTGGACCGTCAGCACTTCGCCCGTGGCCAACCGGATCTGATCCGCGCGCGCGCCGCTCGACACTCCGCACACACCTCCCGCCACGACCGCGGCGACGACCCATTCTCGAAGCATGCCACTCTCCTCGTCTGGTGCGCGTTCGGCGCGCACGATTCAGCATTGATCCCGTCAGCAGCCCTCTCAGGCCTGCGGTAAACATACCACACCGGCGTTTGTGCCGCGCAACCAAATCTCCTCCCTATCATTTTCCACATGACTGCTGCGATCAATCGTGCCGCGCTCGCGATACTCATGCTGGCGCTGCCGCTTATCCCCGGATGCGCGTCGGTCTGGCAGCGCACCTACCACGGCTCCCGCGCCGATTCGCCCACTCCCGCCACTGACAATGTCGTCCTTCGCTCCGTTCCCTGGGAACGAGTGGACGGCGTGCTCGCCGAACTTCATAAGCAGGTTGTCGAGAGCGACACGCACCCCGACGAGTGGCCTACCGAAAAAATCCAAACCGCCAAGGCCAAACTCCTGACCGCAATCCAGGTATCACAATCCCCTGAACAAGTAGTCCTGCTAGGCTCTTGCATGTTCCGAACGACCGATACGGTCGATCCGACGTCGGCGTCCGGGAGATCGGAACTCATTTCGTTCGCTCGCGAGATTGGAGCCGACATGGTGGTGTGGTCGAGCCGCTCGTATGGCACGGTCACGCGGACGGTGCAGCACCCGATCACCACGTTCAGTTCGGGCACCGATTGGCATCGTGGCCGAAATCATCCAACCAGTTTCAGCGAGACCACGACGACGTGGATTCCGGTGCGGGTTGAGTTGGAGGAACTGGGGTTTGTCGCGTATTTCCTGCGGCAGAAGCCCTCCGAGTGAAGAAACTCGCGTCGCGACGCTCAAAACAGCATTGATCCGAACGACACCGCGCGCGCGAGGGCGTATAGTTCCCGCGATTGAGCGGGGGTGTTCGTCGATTCGTACAACAGACGACGCCGGGGGCTTAGGTTCGTCGGGCCCGCATTCGCGGGATTCGGTCTAATCCATCGATTATGAGGAGCTACACATGGTACGAAAGTTGACTGCCACGCTGTTGGGCGTGCTCGTTGTGGGTGCCGGCCTGACCGGCTGCGCCTGCAACGACGAGCCCGCCCCCGCCCCGGAACCGGCCAAGCCCGCCGCCAAGCAGGCGGAGCCGGCCAAGCCCGCGCCCGCGCCGGCGCCCGGCGACGTGATGTATCTTCCGACCGGCGACCGCGCCACCAGCGCGTTGTCGGTGCGCTGCGGGATGCCGCGAGAGGTCTTTGCGAACAACAACTTCACGTATGACATCGAGGTCTGCAATCTCACGTCGCTGAACCTGTCGAACGTGATGGTGACGCACTCGCTGGAAGGGGCGCGCATCGTCTCGAGCGACGTGCAGGGCGGCGGCGGCGGGTTCGCCGTCGGCGACCTGGCGCCGCGTGCGTGCAAGACGATCCGGGTCACGGCGAATGCCGGCGGCTCCGGCGCTGTCCGCGCCTGCTCCGGCGCGACGTGGCAGAACTCGATCTGCTGCTCGACCAACATTGTGAACCCGCAGCTCAAGATCACCAAGTCGGTGACCCCGGGCGAGATCACGCCCTGCGACATGGTCACCTACACGATCGAAGTCACCAACACCGGCACGGGCGCGGCGACCAACGTCCGCGTCACGGACAACCTGCCTCAGGGCGTGACCACGGCGGACGGCAAGAACACCTGGAACTGGGACGTCGGCACGCTCGCCGCCGGCCAGACCCAGCGCCGCACGTTCACCGCCAAGCCCACCGCCAAGAGCGGCTCGTTTGCGAACAGCGCCTCGGCCGCGGCTGACAACAACCTGTCGGCCAAGTCCGGCGACGTGACCTTCGTCGTCAAGCAGCCGGTGCTGGCGATCACCAAGGTGTGCCCGCAGACGGTTCGCCTGGGCCGTCCGGCGACGTTCGAGGTCACGGTCACCAACAACGGCGACGCGGTCGCCAGGAGCACCGTGGTCGAGGACACCCTCCCGGCCGGTTCGACGGTGGTGAGCGCGTCTGACGGCGGGACCGCCGCCGGCGGGAAGGTCACCTGGAACGTCGGCGACCTGGCGCCCAAGGCCAGCAGGAAGTTGACGCTGACGCTGAACCTCGCCTCCGCGGTGGGCTCGATCCAGAACTCGGCGTCGGCCCGCGCGGTCTGCGCTGATCCGGTGTCCGCGAACTGCTCGACGGGCGTTGTGGGCGCTCCGGACCTGGCCACGCTCGTCACCGACGACAACGTGGACATCGTCCTCGTCGGCGACAACCAGACCTACCGAGTCGAAGTGAAGAACCAGGGTCAGATCCCGCTCACGAACGTGAAGATGGTCGTGACGCTGCCCGATGGGCTGGCCTTTGTCTCTTCGGCAAACGCCACGGCCGCGGGCAACAAGGTCACGTTCAACATCGGCACGATCGGCGTCGGCAAGGCGTTCAATGGATCCTTCGTCGCCAAGGCCTCGTCCGCCGGCGAGAAACTGCTCATCGGCGAGACGACCTGCACCGAGATCAAGACTCCGGTGCGCGACGACGAACTGACCAACTTTGTTGACCGCTAAGCAAGGCCGATCGGTTCCACATCTAGCACATCTACACGCCGACGGGTCCGAAAGGACCCGTCGGTTGTTTTTTCAAGTGGCCGGGGTGAACGATATTTGAACGGCGAGCGGCTGGACGCAAGGGTGGCACGATGTCGAACAACGATGCTGCGACAACGACCGTGATCGGAGTGCACGAGACGGTGCTGTACGTACCGGACATCCGCGCGGATTCTCACTTCTACCAGCGAGTAGTCGGCTTGCGGTGCGTCGGTACTCCCGACGCGGGCGGCGTGGCGTTGCGCCTGCCGACCGGCGACGCGATACTGCTTCTCTTCACCGTCGAGCACGCCAGGCAGACCGGGCGGCACGTGCCGGCGCATGGAGCAACCGGACCCGGACATGTCGCGTTCAGAGTCCCGCCAGGCACTCTGGGCGCCTGGCGAGCGCATCTGGAGTCCAGTAGGGTCGAACTCGAACTGGAACGAGACTGGGATTGCGGCGGGCGATCGATCTACGTTCGTGATCCCGCGGGCAACTCGGTGGATTTCGTCGAGGGAACAATCTGGCCGGCCTGAACGGCCGATTGTGCGTTTTCTTGAACACGGTAACTTGATAAGATTGTGTTATGGAACTGACGACGCTGCGGTACTTCCGGTCGATCGCGCGCGCGAGGCACATGACTCGCGCCGCGCAGTCTCTGGGCGTGACGCAGCCGGCGCTGTCGGCCGCTCTGAAGAAACTGGAAGCGGAGGTCGGGTGTGCACTGCTCGATCGCACCGGCCGGGGCGTCGAACTGACCGACGCGGGCCGCGCGTTCCTGCGGCATGCCGAAGAATCGCTCGCGGCGGCGGAGCGCGGTGTGACGGCGGTGCGTGAACTCGCGGGGCTCGAAGCGGGCTCGATCCGCGTCGGCGGCGGCGCGACCGTGACGACGTACCTGCTGCCGGAAGTCGTCTCGGCGGTTCGCAAACAGCACCCGGGATTGCGCTTCTATGTGCGTGAGACTGGGAGCAGCGCGACCGCGGCCGCCGTGCTCAATGGAGAACTGGATCTTGGCATCGTGACGCTCCCGATTCCGTCGGCGGTGTCGAACGATCTGATGTCGATCCCGCTGGTTGACGACGAACTCAGGCTGATTGTGCCCAAGAGAGGGATCAAGCAAACGAGGGATCGAGGGAGCGAGTTGAAGGGCGAGGGCGCGAGTGGGCGCTTGCCCGGGACGTTTACGTGGAAGGATCTGGTCGGCGTGCCGGTCGTTGCATTCGAGGCAGGCACGGCGGTGCGGCAACTTGTGGACGAGGGGGCACAGCGCGCGGGCGTGACGCTCGATGTCGTGATGGAACTGCGTTCGATCGAGAGCATCAAGCGGATGGTGGAGGCGGGGATCGGCGTTGGGTTTGTGTCGCGCTTCGCGCTGCGGCCGGGTGACGGATTCGAGCAGAGCGCGGCGAGCCGGGAGGGTACATTGCGCCGCACGCTTGCGATTGTGCGCGACGCGACAGGATTCCGAGTCCAGCCGTGGCGGCGTTCGAGCGGGAACTGGTGAAGCAACTGGGATCACGTCAAAGGCGACGTGGGATGATGAAGGGGTCGCCGAAACGAGGATGAATGCGGGTGCGGCAGCGCGGGCACGTTGCGGTGATTCGCGGGGTGAGGTTGATGATCGAGTGGCACGCCGATGATTCGAGAAGCCAGCACACATGATGCGACGGTGATCGCCGGACTCTCGGTGCAGCTTGGTTACCCGGCGAGCGTGCCAGAAACGAGCGATCGAATCGAGGCTTGCATTCGCCGCGAGGGCGAGGCCCTGATCGTGTATGAACGTGCGGGTGTGGTCGTCGCCTGGCTGGAAGTTCAGCGACGGCACGCGATGGAATCGGGTGAGTGGGCGGAGATCGTCGGCATGGTGGTCGATGAGAGACGCCGAGGCGAAGGAATCGGGACGGCGATGGTGGAATGGGCGAAGGACTGGACGCGCCAACAAGGACTGACGCGCCTGCGGGTTCGCACGAACCAGCGGCGCACCGATGCGGCAGCGTTCTATGAGCGACGAGGCTTTGTGCTCACCAAGACGCACAAGGTGTACGACATCACGCTTTAGTGTAAACGGTCGCCGTGTGTGATAAATACTGATTATTGAACACGTTATGGCAATCGATTGGATTGATCGAGTCCGCTGTGCGATGATTACTCAGACACGCACATCGAATCGAAAGGACATGAGATGCCTGCCACGCCGTTCAATGCTCTGGCGACGCTGAAAACCGCATTCGGGACGTATTCGTATTTCGACCTCGGCGCGCTGAAGCGGGCCAAGATCGGGCACGTCGATCGGTTGCCGTACTCGATCAAGGTGCTGCTTGAGAGCATGCTGCGGCACTGCGACGGATTCATCGTGACGCAGGACGACGTCGCTGGGCTGGCAAACTGGAACGCGAAGGCGCCGGTGAAGGAAGAGATCCCGTTCATGCCGGGGCGGGTGGTGCTGCAGGACTTCACCGGCGTGCCGTGCGTCGTGGACCTGGCGGCGATGCGCGACGCGATGAAGGCGCTGGGCGGCGATCCGAACCGGATCAACCCGCTCGTGAAGTGCGACCTGGTGATCGACCACTCGGTGCAGGTGGACGCCTTCGGGCCGCCGCGCAACGGCGTGACGGCGCTGACGATCAACGCTCAAAAAGAGTTCGAGCGCAACAACGAGCGTTACGAGTTTCTGAAGTGGGGGCAGCAGTCCCTGAACAACTTCACGTGCGTGCCGCCGGCGACGGGGATCGTGCACCAGGTGAACCTTGAGTACCTCGCGACCGGTGTGCTGACCAAGCAAGCGGGCGAAAACGCGGTCGTGTATCCCGATTCGTGCGTGGGCACGGATAGCCACACGACGATGATCAACGGCCTGGGCGTGGTGGGATGGGGTGTGGGCGGGATCGAGGCCGAGGCGGTGATGCTCGGCCAGCCGATCTACATGCTGACGCCGGAGGTCATCGGGTTCCGGCTCAAGGGCAAACTGCCGGAGGGCACGACGGCGACGGACCTGGTGCTGACGGTGACGCAGATGCTGCGCAAGAAGGGCGTGGTGGACAAGTTCGTGGAGTTCTTGGGCGAAGGGCTGGCGAGCATGAGCGTGCCGGACCGCGCGACAATCGCGAACATGGCGCCAGAGTACGGGGCGACGATGGGGTTCTTCCCGGTCGATCAGGCGACACTGGATTACCTGCGATTCACCGGACGCGACGACGCGACGGTGGCCTTGGTCGAAGCGTACTGCAAGGCGAACGGGTTGTTCTGGACGCCCGGCACGCCGGAGCCCGAGTTCACGGATGTGCTGGAACTGGATCTGTCGACCGTGCAGCCGTCGCTGGCCGGGCCGAAGCGGCCGCAGGATCGCGTGGCGTTGAAGGATGTGAAAGCGTCGTGGAACAAGGAACTGGCGGACAGTTTCGGGAAGAAGGTGCTCGCCGAGAGCGTGAACACAAGCCGATGGATCGACGAAGGCGGTCGGGTGACAGGCACGGCGGTGACGCCCGACCCCAAGGCGGACGCGGGATGCGTCGGCGTGCCGGTGGGGTACAACGGCGCGAAGTTTCACTTGCACCACGGTGACGTGGTGATCGCAGCGATCACGAGCTGCACGAACACCAGCAATCCCGACGTGCTGATCGCGGCGGGACTGGTGGCGCGCAAGGCGCGGGAACTAGGATTGACGCGCAAGCCGTGGGTCAAGACCTCGCTCGCGCCGGGTTCGAAGGTTGTGACGGCGTACCTCGACAAGGCAGGGTTGAGCGCCGACCTGGATGCGATCGGGTTCAACACAGTCGGGTACGGCTGCACGACGTGCATCGGCAACTCGGGGCCGCTGCCCGACGAAGTCGAGGCGGCGATCAAGCAGGGCGATCTGGTGGTCGCTTCAGTGCTGTCGGGGAATCGCAACTTCGAGGGTCGCGTGCATCCGAACGTGAAGGCGAACTACCTCGCCTCGCCGCCCCTGTGCGTCGCGTACGCGATCGCCGGCAGTGTCGCGATCGACGTCGCGAGCGACGTGATCGGCACGAGCAAGGACGGCAAGCCGGTCTTCCTCAAGGACATCTGGCCGACGTGGAAGGAAGTGCAGGAGGTCAAGAACCGGTGCCTGTCGCCGGAGCAGTTCCGCAAGGAATACGCCAACGTGTTCAGCGGCAACGAGCAATGGAACAAGGTGCCGGTGAGCAAGAGCGAGCAGTACAAGTGGAACCAGCGGAGCACGTACATCCAGCACCCGCCGTATTTCGTGGGGATGAGCGACCAGCCCGGCAAGCCGGGCGCGATCAAGGGGGCCAAGGTGCTCGCGTTCGTCGGCGACAGCGTGACGACGGATCACATCTCGCCGGCGGGCGACATCGCGGAAGCGTCGCCGGCGGGTGAGTACCTCAAGTCGCTCGGCGTGCGCAAGGCGGAATTCAACTCCTACGGCTCGCGCCGCGGCAACGACCGCATCATGACACGCGGCACGTTCGCCAACGTGCGCGTCAAGAACCGGCTTGCGTTCGATGTCGCGACCGGCAAGATCCGCGAAGGCGGCTGGACGCGCGACATGTCGAAAGCCGGCGGCGGCAAGATCGACTACATCTACAACGCGTCGATGAACTATCAGAAGGAAGGGACGCCGCTGATCGTGCTTGCAGGCAAGGACTACGGCATGGGCTCGTCACGCGACTGGGCGGCCAAGGGCACGCTGTTGCTCGGCGTGAAAGCCGTGATCAGCGAGTCGTTCGAGCGCATCCACCGCAGCAACCTTGTCGGCATGGGCGTGCTGCCCTTGAACTTCATGGAAGGACAGTCGGCGGCGTCGCTTGGGCTTGCCGGCGACGAATCGTTCGACATCGGCCTGCCGGTCAGCAGCGATGGGCTCGTCGAGCCGCGCTGCGAAGTGAAGGTGACGGCGACGAAGCCGGACGGTACAAGGGTCGATTTCATCGCGCGGTGCCGAATCGACACGCCGGTGGAAGCAGAGTACTACCGCAACGGCGGTGTGCTGCACACGGTGCTGCGGCGGCTGCTGAATGACAGCCGGAAGCCCGTCGGCGTCTGATATGAGGGCGCACGAGCGAATCATCGTCGCGGCGACGCCGGTGCTCGGCGGCGCGTGGGTTGCCTCGCGCCGGCGCCAGTATCGGCGAATCGGACGTGCGTTATCTCGCGACGAACGAGGTTCGCTCGGCGGCTTCTTCACGGCTGCGCTGCTCGATCGCGTGCGTGTCGCGGTTGTTGATCGCATCGCCCCGCCGTGGCCGGCGCGGGTGCTGCCGCTGCGCCGGCTCGGGTCGCTCGTGGATCTCTCGACAGTGCGAGGCATGGCGTTCGGCGACGCCGTGGCATGCGCGGTCAATCCTCCCACTGCTTCGCTGCTCTTCCACGAGGTGGTGCACGTTGTTCAATACGAGGAGTACGGCATCGGGCCGATGTTGCACCGGTATGTCAGCGACTATTTCAAGAACGGCCGCGACTACTTCGCGATCAACGCCGAGCGGTGCGCCTATGAGTTGCAGGCGCGATTCGATGCGTCGCCGCAGGAGCGATTTGATGTGAGGAACGAAGTCCGGCGCCTCATGGGGTGATCACGCACACGAGACTGGCATCATGAACGACCGCACGCCGCCGATTCTGGAACAACCCGTCGCATGGGGCGACATGGACGCGCTGGGGCACGTGAACAACGCCGTGTACTTTCGGTACATGGAATCGGCGCGTGTCGCGTTCCTGCTCTGGCTCGGCGTGGACCGGCTGCGCCACGCCGACGGGCCCGGCGTCATCCTGCAATCCGCGCAGGCTCGCTTCCGTCGTCCGGTCACGTATCCCGACACGCTGCGGATCACCTCGCGGGTGGCGGCGATCGAGCCGGACCGCTTCACGCTCGAGCATGAACTGATCAGCGCCGCTCAGAGTCAGGTCGCCGCGGTGGGCAGCGGGGTCATCGTCGCGTACGACTATCAGGCGCGGCAGAAGATCGATCTCCCCGCCTCGTGGCGTCACCGCTTGAAATCGCTGGTCCACTAGCCCGCGATTTGCGGAGTCGGAAGCAACACGACGGAATATGCCGGCTGCTCCGGTCATGCGGGGGGTGAATCGCGTGTCGCCGCTCGGCGGCGCGGTAGCTCGCCCGCGTTCCGGTCGATAACAACCCACGAGTCCGCGCCGACGGACACGTTCTCGGACCCGGAGACCGGCACATGGCCTTTACGCTCAGCAAGGTTCGTTCCGTCAGCCTGCTCACCAACTCCACGTCGCCGATTGCGATCGACTTCGGCATCGGTTCGCTCAAGGTGCTGCAGATCGGCGTCGGCGATGAATACTCGCTGATCGCCGCGGCGCAGGCCGAGGTTCCCGATGACGTGCAGACGGATCACGTCAAGCGTCTGGACTTTCAGGCCGAGGCGCTCGCGCGGATCATCCGCGGCGGCGCGTTCAAGGGGAAGCGGGCGATGTGCGCCATCCCCGCCTCGCAGGTCTTCTGCCGGCACCTGCAGTTCGCCAAGAGCGAAAGCGACATCGCGGGCGCGGTGCGCTCGGCGATTCCCGCCACGCTCGGATGCCATCCCGACGCGCTGGTCTATCGACACTCGGTGGTGGGGGGCGTCACGGGGGCCGTGCCCTCGACGAAACAGGAAGTCATCTCGTTCGCGGTACCGCTCGAACTCATCCGCCGCGTGATGGACGCGCTGCGCGGGTGCAAGCTCGAACCCGTCGGGATTCACCCATCAACCCTGGCGACGATGCGAGGCTTCGACGTGCTGTGCCGGCGCGAAGAGGACAAGAACACGGTCAGCGCCTACATCGACCTCGGCGCCGGCGCGACGACCTGCATCATGGCGCACGGCAAGGAGATGGTCTTCGCAAAGACGATCAACATCGGCGGGCGCCACCTGGACGAGGCCGCCGCGGCGCAGCTCAGGTGTGGCGTGACTTGGGCCCGCACCCAGCGCCGTGAAGCGATCGAAATCGTTCCCGCCAGGACCCCCGAGTCCTCGCCACCGGCATCCAGCGCTTTCGACGACGCGACCGGCGAGTCAGACCTCGCCGTCGCGCCCTCCGCCGCGCCGCCCACGTCCGCGACATCGAGCAACGGCGTGCACGCCGACGCGAAGCCGACCGGAAAGCAGATCCGTCTGGACCTGTCGAGCCAGCTCGAGTGCCTCGCGGACGAGATCTGGATGTGCCTGCGGTACCACGCCGACCTCTTTCCCGAGAAGCGGCTCTCGCGCCTGATCCTCGTCGGCGGTGAGTCGCGCAACGCGCTGCTCGTCAGCCGGCTCGCCTCCCGGCTTGATATCGAAGTGCAGGTCGCTGATCCGATGGCCCTGGTTGCCAAGCACGGCACCGAGGTGGCGCGGGACGTGGACGTCAAGCAGCCGCTCCCCGGCTGGACGACCACGCTTGGGCTCTGCCTGTGCCCCGCCGACCTGTGATGCCTCCGCATGGATCGGGTGATCTTGAACAGAGTTCGCCGCGGGAAAATGCGGGGAACCCGGGCGTCGCTCAGTACCCGGCGACTCTCTAGGATTTGTCGAATCGTGATTCGCGCGACCGAGCGAGGATTTCACCGGAATCGCCGTGGCCAAGCACGTGGTACATGCCGTCGCGGGAGGGTGCGCGGTGGTCGTCCTGGCCGCGGCGGGGTGGCCCCGGCCCGCCGAGATCGCGCGAATCGACACGCCGCGCGCCGTGAGCGACGATGATCCGGGCCGGGCGCTGCGGCAGAACCTGGCCGAGCGGATCGTGCCGTTCCTGGACACGTACTGCCTGGGGTGTCACACCGGCGAAGACGCCGAAGCCGGGCTGCGGCTGGATGAGTTCACGAGTCTTGAAGCCGCGGGGAGCGGGCAATTCGACCTGCGGCTGATCCGGGAGGTTATCCGGGGCGAGCACATGCCGCCCAAGCGCAAGCGCCAGCCGACCGATTCGGAGCGGCGCGAGATCGCCGCGTGGCTCGACGGTGCGGTCGCATACATCCCCTCCGACGTGCCCGTCGATCCCGGCTGGTTCACGATCCACCGGCTCAACCGGCGTGAGTACGCGAGCACGCTGCGCGACCTGCTCGGGCTGGACCCCGCGGTCGCGGACGAACTGGCGTCGGGTCTGCCGCAGGACGACACGGGCTACGGGTTTGACAACATCGCGGACGTGCTTTCGACGTCGCCGCTGGCGATTGAGCAGTACCTGAGCGCCGCCGAGCGCGCGATCGATTCCGCGATGGGACCAATCGTCGAGATTGGAGATCACCCGACTCCAATCCGCCCGCTGAAGGGCTCGAACGGCCAGGCGCTGCCGCGCGGCGGCGTGTTTCTCTACTCCAACGGGGCCGCGACCGGCCGGTTCGCGGCGCCCCTCACCGCGGAATACCGCGTCCGCGTTCAGGCGTGGGAGACGCACGCCGGGAATGAATACTCCAGACTCAGCCTGCGGGTTGATCAACGGGAAATCCGCGAGTTTTCGGTGGCGGGGACGCGCGGTGAGCCGCAGGAGTTCGAACTCACGGTCCAACTTGATGCGGGCGACCACGCGATCGCCGCCCACTTCGTGAACGACTACTACGTCAAGGACCAGGCGGATCGGAACCTCGCGATCGAGTCGATCAGCGTCGCGGGTCCGTTGGATGAATCGTCCACGCAGCGGCCCGCGTCCTGGACGCGGGTGTTCGGGGCGGGCGACCGCGCCGCGGGCGACGCCGATCGCGCGCAGGCGATCCTGAGTGCGTTCGCGTCCCGCGCCTACCGGCGACCGGCGAGCGATGACGCCGTCGGCTCGCTCGTCGGCGTGTACCAGGCGCAACGCGAGGCGGGATCCGGTTTCGAGTCTGCCGTGCGCACGGCGATGTCGGCCGCGCTCGTGTCCCCTCGCTTCCTCTTTCGGTTCGCGGTGCCCGAGGCGGACGTCCCCCCGGGCCGGCCGCAGCGCCTCGGCGCGTATGAACTCGCCAGCCGCCTCTCCTATTTTCTCTGGAGCAGCATGCCCGACGAGGCGCTGCTGAGCGCCGCCGCCGACGGCTCGCTGCTGAGCGATGAAACGCTCAGCGCCCAGGTGCGGCGACTGCTCGCCGACAAACGTGCCGATGCGTTCATCGAGAACTTTTCCGGGCAGTGGCTCCAACTCCGGGGCCTGGAGCGTGTCGCGATTGATCGCTCGTTGTTCCCCGGGTACGACGACGCGCTGCGCCGCGACATGAAGACCGAAGCAACCCTGTTCTTCGCTGACGTGCTTCGATCCGACCGCAGCGTCCTTGAGTTCGTGCAGAGCCGCGCGACGTTCCTCAATCGCCGGCTCGCCGAGCACTACGGCATCCCCGGCGTGACGTCCGACGAGTTCCAGCAGGTCGAAATTCCCGATGGTTCGCCGCGCGGCGGCGTGCTCACCATGGGCGTGGTCCTCACCCTCACGAGCAACCCGACCCGCACCAGCCCGGTGAAGCGCGGGCTGTTCGTGCTCGATCAGATCCTCGGCTCTCCCCCGCCGCCCCCTCCGCCGCAGATCCCGCCGCTGGAGCAGTCCATCGCCGCCAACCCCAGCGCGACCGTGCGTGAGCGGCTGCTGGCGCACGTCGCGGACGCCGCCTGCGCGTCGTGCCACCGCCGGCTTGATCCGATCGGGTTGACGTTCGAGCACTTCGACGCCGTCGGGCGCTGGCGTGACGCCGAGCACGGCACGCCGATCGATTCCAGCGGGACGCTCCCCGGCCGGGTCGAACTCGCGGGCATCGAGGATCTCAAGCGGCACCTGCTTGCCAACAGCGATCAGGTGATCGAAGCGATCGCCGCGAAGGTGCTGATCTACGCCCTGGGCCGGGGCACCGAACCGTTCGATCGGCTCGCGATCCGCCGCATCGCCGCCCGGACGCACGCGCACGCCGACCGCTTTGGCGCCCTGATCGAATCGGTGGTGCTCAGCGATACCTTCCGATCCTTCCGCACGAGGGAGCCTCAACATGAGTAAGACGATCTCGCGTCGAACGGTGCTGCGCGGCATCGGCGTGTCGATGGCGCTGCCGTGGCTTGACGCGATGGGCGTGCCCGTCCGCCGCGCCGCCGCCGCCGCCACACGCCTGGGTGACCCGACCCTCTCGCCCGTGAGGCTCGCGTTCATCTTCACACCCAACGGCGTGAACTACGACGCCTGGGCGCCCAGAGCCGACGGCGACACCTTTACGCTCTCACCGTCGCTCGAGCCCCTCGCTTCCGTCCGACAACACCTCAACATCCACACCGGGCTCACGCTCCAGAAAGCCCGCGCCAACGGCGACGGACCCGGCGACCATGCCCGCTCCTCCGCGTCGTTCCTGACCGGACAACAAGCCAGGAAAACCGCCGGCAACGATATCCGCAACGGCACCAGCGTCGATCAGATCGCGGCGTCGCACATCGGCCGCCGCACACGCCTGCCCTCCATCGAACTGGGGTGCGAGCACGGGCCCTCGTCGGGAAACTGCGACTCGGGATACTCCTGCGCCTACTCGTCTAACATCTCGTGGCGCGATGAGTCCACCCCGATGCCCAAGATCGTCGATCCGGGCGATGCCTTTGACCAGCTCTTCGGCGACGCGGCCGCGGCCGCCGCGTCCAGCGACCGGCTCAGCCGACGCCAGAGCATCCTGGACTTCGTCCTGGACGACACCAAAAAACTCACCGGCCGCCTCGGACCCGGCGACCGACGCAAGATCGATCAGTTCCAGTCATCCGTCCGCGAAATCGAGCAGCGCATCCAGCACGCCCGCGATGAGGCCGAGCCCCCCAGGCTCCCCGATGCGCCGCGTCCAGCGGGCGTCCCCGAAAAAGTCAGCGAGCACTTCGACCTGATGTTCGACATGCTCCTGCTCGCCTTCCAGACCGACACCACTCGCATCGGCACGCTGATGCTCGCCAACGACGGCAGCAACCGCACCTTCCCCGAGATCGGCGTCAAGGACGGGCACCATCATCTCTCGCACCATCAGAACAATCAGGAGATGATCGACAAGATCCGTCTCATCGATCGGTTCCACATGGAGCGCTTCGCCAGATTCATCCGGCGCCTCGCCGAAACCCCCGAAGCCGACGGCTCGCTCCTGGATCACTCGCTCATCCTCTCGGGCAGCGGCATCAGCGACGGCAATCGGCACAACCACGAGAACCTGCCGATCCTCGTCGCGGGCCGCGGCGGGGGCGACGTCGTCACCGGCCGCCTCCTTCGCCATCCCCCAGAAACCCCGCTCTGCAACCTCTATCTCGCGATGCTCGAGCGATGCGGTTGCCGGCCCGAAGCGTTCGGCGATAGCACGGGCCTTCTTACCCTGTAGCGCCCTGCCCCGCGCGTCGATGCGGGACATCAGGCCCTGGTCCCCCCATCCGCTCCCGGCGCGCCACCCGATGCTGCGCGTAGTGCCGAGTAATCTCCGCGCCAAGAAACAGGATCGTGCACGAGTAGTACGCCCACACCAGCAGCGCGATGAGCGCGCCCGCGGCCTTGCCGTAACTCTCCCCGACTCCGCCGTGTTCCAGGTACAGTGACACCGCCAGTTTGCCCACGGAGAACAGCCCCGCCGTCACCCCCGCTCCCCACCACACGTCGCGCCACGCAATGGGCCGGTCCGGCAGCACCTTGAAGATCGCCGCGAACAGCAGCGCCGCCACGAGGAACGATCCGATAAAGGCCACCAGCCGCCCGACCAACGCCTGCCCGGTCGGAACGACATGCTCGATGACCGACGATACCACAAGCGAAACAAGCAGGATAAAGAGCATCGCGAACACCATGCCCATGGAGATCAGCCGCCGGCGAAGCCAGTTCAGAACCCCAGAACTGGCCTTGCCCTGAGTCTCCCAGATGATGTTCAGCGACGACTGCAACTGCCCGAAGATGGCGCTGGCCGAGAGCACGAGCAGAGACGTCCCCAGAAGCCACCGCCATCCCTCCGCCTTGGCCTGTGATTGCTGCGCGTTGTCGATCACGGCTTGCGTGACGTCTCCCGCGCTGGGACCGAGTTGCTGATCAAAGAACCGGATCAGTTCGTTCTGAGTGGCATCGCCGAGAAACCCGCCGATGGTGACCAGCAGCAACACCAGTGGCGCGAACGAGAGCCCGGTGTAAAAGGCCACCGCCGCCGACAGAGACATCACGTCATGCTTCACAAACCCCGCGATCACTCCCCGGCCGAACGCCAAGAGTCCCGGCTTCGCTGTCACGAAGGATCGTACGGCGCCTGACGCCGCGATTCCTCGTGCACGGCGGACGGGTAGTGCCTCACTTCCAAAGCCAGACACTACCGGCGGACGCCCACGACAGATCCCAACTCGCGATCGGCATGCCGTCGCGGCCGTGGCTCGATGCGCCAGGCCTCGGCTGTCCGGAATAGGAGCCAGTCTCGCGGCCCCGAAGGATCGAGCCGTGGCTCACTACCCTGCCCTCGGAAGATGATTCCACCTTGACAACAGGCGAGATGCGTCATCGCCGCGATGGATGGGACCTGCCCTGAGAAGATGAACGGTGCGTTTGCGGACTCAAAGACGGTGGTAGTTTCGTGGTTTGAAAGTGAGACACCACCAAGACGGTAAGCGGTAGTGGGTCAGTTTGCTGACTCACTACCCGGTAAGCGTGATTGCACCTCAACGAAAGAGTGCTACACTTGAATCAGTACCGCGCGGGCGTAGTTCAGCGGTAGAACGTCAGCTTCCCAAGCTGAATGTCGGGAGTTCGATCCTCCTCGCCCGCTTTGACCGCCGCCGATGTCACACGATGACACCGGCGGCTTCTCGTTGACAAACCCCGCAGATTCCGCGAGTTCTTCCGACGCTGGCGGGGACGGCGGGATCGGGGCCAACAGCCGCACGATGACAGGGAATGACCTGGACAGACGCTCGCTTGTGCAAGCGCGTGTGCAAGTGGTTGTGCAAGGTGTGGCGGGGATGAGGCCGCCGATCGGTTCGCCGCAGATCGCGTTCGCGTTTAGAATGCGTCGTGACGCCACCGATATCCATTCTTCTCGCCGCGCAGCCCACGTCGGACCAGCCGCTGGTCGTCGTGCTGCTGGTCTTGCTGTGCGCGGCCGCGTTGGTGGCTGTGGCCTGCCGAAACTTCAACGTTGAGGCCATCCCGGGCTATTTGCTAGCCGGGGCGCTGGTCGGTCCGCACGCGGTCGGGCTGATCACTAGCGAGAGCGCCGCCCAGCCGGTGACGGACCTGGCCACGGTGCTGCTGCTGTTCACGATCGGTCTGCAGTTCGACACGGGCAACTTCGGCCGGGGTGCGCTGAGCATCGTCACGCTGTCCGTGGCCTCGACGGTACTGTACATCGTCGTGTTCTGGGTCATCCTTCTGGGCGTGGGGCTCAGCGCTCCGGTCGCGCTCGCGCTGTCGATGACCGGGTGTAGCGCCTCGACGGCGGTGACGCTCCGACTGCTGCAAGCCCGGCGCGAACTGACCGAGGCCCACGGGCGCGTGTCGATGGGATTCTCCATCCTCGACGACCTTTCGGGCGTGGTCATGCTCGCCGCCTTCCCGCTGATCGCGGCGTGGGCCGGAGCGTCTGGCGCAAACGCGGGCGGCAGCGGCATCGGCGACAAGGCTTTGGCGGCCGCCAAGGCCGTGGGCGGCGTGGGGGTCATGCTTGCCGTCGCCGGTCTGCTCCTGCCCAAGGTCATGCAGCGGGTGGCAAAGTTGCAGTCGCAGGAAACCCTGCTGCTTTGTGCCGCGGCCATCGCCCTGCTCAGCGCGGCGTGGACGAACTGGATCGGCTTTTCGCCCGAGATGGGCGCGTTCCTCGCGGGCGTCATGCTCGGCGGAACGCCCCTGCGGTATCAATTGGTGGGACAACTCGGCCCCACCCGCGACCTGCTCATGGCGGTCTTCTTCATCTCGGTGGGGCTCGTCGTGGACCCGGCTCTGGTCGCGAGCAACCTGCCGCTGGTGCTGGGGCTGGCCGTCGCGCTCATGGCGATCAAGCTCATCGTCACGGCGGGGTGCTGCTGGGTGGCGGGTATGACCGGGCGGGGCTCGGTCCTTACCGGCGTATACAACATCAACGCGGGCGAGTTCACCTTCGTGCTGCTGGCCGCTGCTACAGGGCTTGCGATCATCTCGCCGCAGCAGGCTGCGCTGGCGGTCGCGGTCGCCGCGCTCACGCTTGTGGCGACGCCCCTCTTGGTCGGCCCCGCGCACGCGCTTGGCGGGCGGCTCACGCGCCTTCCCCTCGCGCCGTGGGTGCGTTCGAGCGCGCTGCAAGACCCGGCTCCCAGCGCGCCCGGTCCCGAATCCGCCCCGACGCCCGCGAGCGAAGACCCTTCGGAATCCGCCGCGGTTCAAGCCCCGCCCGATGCGAAGCCGCAGCGGCACGTCGTTATCGCGGGCTTCGGACCGGGCGGGCGCGCTATTGCGGATCGGCTGGCGTCCATGTCCGTGCCGTACGTCATCGTCGATCTCAACGCATCGACCGTCCAGCGACAGGCCAGCGCTGGCCGCCGGGTCGTTTATGGCGACATCAGCAACCCCGACGTGCTGGACGCGGCGGGCATCAGCGACGCGGTGGCTGTCATTGTGACCATCCCCGACGACGATGCCGCGCTGCGCGCAGTTGCGGCCGTGCGCCAGGCCGCGCCAGAGGTCTTCATCGGCGTGCGGACCCAGTTCCTCTCCGGCAAGATGCGGGCCCTATCGCTGGGCGCGGACGAGGTCGTCGTCGCCGAGGTTGCTGTGGCGAGCGCAATGGACCGAGAGTTGTTTACAGCGCTGTCAAAGCGACTCGACCCCAGCATCACGACCGCCGACCGCAATCAGCGGTAGGTCCGGCAGGCTCGCCACCGCTCCGGCCACGTCGAGGAGTTTCGGATCGGTGTAGACGTTTGCCGTCAGGCTTGGGTCACTGTGCCGCATGGCGGTCTGGGCCGTCCGAAGCGGGACGCCCGCCTTCGAGAGGTGCGTCCCGAAGGTGTGGCGCAGAGCGTGGATGTCGATGGTGCGACCGCGGTCGTCGGTCTTGACGACGACCTCCTTGCCGCCGCGCTGCTCGACGCGGGCCAGACCCGCGAACACCAGGTCGCGGTCGAAGATTCGGATGAGCCCGTCGGGTACGTCAAACAGCAGCTCGTCGCTCGCGAGCGCCGCCGGGATCGGCTCCTCCATGTCGCGGGCGGCATGCTGGGCGCACGCCAGCCGGTCGGCCAGCCACAAGCGGATGTCGGCCGCAAGGTCGGTTCGCAGCGGAATCTCCGAGCCGCGTCGATTCTTCTCGTCCCGGGCGTTCAGCAGCAGGTGCGGCACCCGGCCGCCGAGATCGACCTGCCCGACGGTGATGCTGGCCAGTTCGCCCTTCCGCAGGCCGGTGAGCACGAGCGTGTAGATCAGCGCCCGCTCGCGACCGATTCGCAGCAGGTTCTCGCGCGTCGCGGCCGACAACTTCGGCAGGACCTGGTGATGAGGGCCGCGCTCATGCATTGATTCACAGATGATGGGTGCGGGCGAGTCATATCCGCGTCACCGGCCGCGGCGGTACGCGCAAGCACCGCGCCTCTGAGATGTCCGTTGTTTCACTTGAGCGGGCTCAGCCAGAGTTTGGCGGCCCACTCGCGCTGAAAATCCGGTTCGTCCATCCCGGCGACTGTCCAGTCCGGCATCAGCAGAAAGCGCTTGGCGGGCAGGTCCTTGTCAATCGTCTCGCCCGGGCCGCCCCACGCCTCTCCCTTGCGCACCGCGCGGCACGGGACAGTCTGAACCAGGATAGGAACCATTTTCGAGGGATCCGCACCGCCGGTCGTCGGCTGAACTCGCGAGAACTCGCTCAGACTCGCCGGGTCTATTAGTCCTGAGGCGAGCAGACCATCCAACGTAGGTGCCACGCCCTTGTGCTGCTGATAGATGCTCGCCGCCTGAGCGACCAGATGCAAGCGGCTGTGCACAATGGCACGCACGCCCGACTGCCGCTTGGTGGTGGCCCACATCGCCAACTGCACAAAGAAGCCGCACGCGATGACGGCGAAAACGGCGAGCGCGATGCGACGCCACCGCCGGGAACTTGCCGACTCACTCCTCATCGACGCGGGATGGCTCATGAAAAATAATAGTCCCAAAACGCGGGCTCACACCGATGGATCGCGGGTCGGCGTCAATGGACGACGCGTGGACGGCTCCTGCCTCAACCTGCAGAGGCTTGAGTTGCTACGACACGTCGGGGCAGAATCGCCACCCGGCCGTCCGGTCGCATCGGCGTTTGAACTTGACCGCGATCACCAGCCGTCCCGCCTTCGATCGTGCGGCCGCGGTTGTCGGTCTTGGTACCGCGTCGTCGCCGAGCGATCCGCGCGGCCAACCCCGACACCGCACCCGGCTTGGCCTCCGCCTAGACCCGTGCGCCAAACAGCGCCCCGACGCCCGCCGTGAGCCCCATCGCCAGCGCGCCCCAGAACGTCACGCGGGCGGCCGACCTGAGCACCGGCGATCCACCCGCGCGCGCCGCGACCGAACCCAACAACCCCAGAAAGCCCAGCGATGCGATCGACACGCCCCACACCAGCCACCCCTTGGGCATCACCAGAACCAACAGCAGCGGCAGCGCGGCCCCGACCGTGAACGTTCCCGCCGACGCCAGCGCCGCCTGCACCGGTCTGGCCGCCAGTTCTTCGGTGATGCCTAACTCGTCGCGGGCGTGTGCCGCGAGCGCATCCTTGGCCATGAGTTGCGACGCCACTTCGCCCGCCAACTTCTCATCGAGCCCGCGCTTGACGTAGATCGCCGTGAGTTCGGCGCGCTCGCTCTCGGGCTGCGTCGCCAGTTCATGGCGCTCTCGCGCGAGGTCCGCTCCCTCCGTGTCGGCCTGCGAACTGACCGACACGTACTCACCGGCGGCCATGGACATCGCGCCCGCCACCAGCCCCGCCAGCCCCGCCACCACGATCCCGCTCCGCTCGGTATCAGCCGCGGCGACACCGACGATCAGGCTCGCGGTCGAGACGATGCCGTCGTTCGCTCCCAGCACCGCTGCCCGGAGCCAGCCGATGCGGTGTGACCGGTGTGATTCCGCGTGTCGCATATCGACTTCTATGCACAATAACACCACGCACGCAGCCAGGCTTTGAACGCGGTTGTGTCCATGCTATGTTCAACTGAGCCGCCCGGCGCGAGCCGGCGGGGCGGGCGGGCGGGGGGGGGGGAGGGGGGAGCGTGCGCGGTCCGGCTCAAACAGATGGTCACACCCTTAAACCCCTCACGGCCCGCGCCGCACGTCCCGGCTTCACCCCGACCTATCGCCAAAGCGGGCGAACGGACTCGAACCGTCAACATTCAGCTTGGAAGGCTGACACTCTACCATTGAGTTACGCCCGCATGTTTCTTCGCCAAGTGTAGCACCACCCCCCGCCGCGGCGTCGAAACTCTCGTGCGCTTCGCCGCGCCTCAACGCCTTTCCAAGTCGGCAGCGATCGTCCGCGACCGGGGACGCGAAGAAGAAGGTGATCATCGACGACGTATCGTTCTCCCCGCCCTTCCCGCCCCCGTTCCCCGCTCGCGCCCCGCCAAAGGCGTCACCCGCGCGACAATAACCCCGCGATCCGTCGCGCCAGCACCTCATACGTCATCCCCCGCCGCACCCGATCGGCGATCATCCCGCCCTGCGCCGCGCGCCACGCTCCATCGCCCACCGCGCGCTCCGCCACACGCTCCAGTTCCTCCGCATCGCGGAACGTCGTCGCCGACACGTCACCCAGCAGCGACCCGAGCGTCGCTGATTCCCTGACCAGGCGCGCGGCCGGCGAATCGCGCCACGCCGCCTCCGCCGCCGGGACGTATACCCATGCGGGGTTCGGGCTCGGCAGCGCCGCTCCAAGGCGCTGCAACTGGCACACGATCGCCATCGCCGATGACGAATCAGCAACCCGGAACCCCGGGTGCTGACGAAACGTCCGCTCGGTATCCGGGCCCGCCTCGCTCAGCACCGCGTCGATCAACTCTCCGTACAGCCGCCCGACCGCGTCCGCGTGCAGTCGGCACGCGACGAGCCCGCCCGAGACGGCTCCCTCCATGACCCGCTGGTGCACCGGGGTGTGGATCGTGGCGTGCAGGTGCAGGGCCGCGCACTGGTACGCCGCCCGCAGCGCATCGTCGTGTGTCAGTTCGCCGCGCGCGAACCGCGCGAACCTCGCGCAGCGCTCCCACCCGCGCCCGTACAGATGCAGCCGCCAGCCGCGCCGATCGCACATCTCCGCCGCCCACTCCAGCGTCTGGTGCCGCACGATCCGGTCCGCCAGCGGCAGGCAGTACTGCCGGTACACCTGTGTGATGCTGCGGCCCGCCGGATCGTTCAGCAGCGCCGCGTCGATCACGCTCCCCGCCGCGCTCTGCAGTTCCGCGTACGCCGCCCGCTCCCGGCATCCAAGCGCGATCTCCCGAACCACCGGATAGAGCCGCTCGAACACCCGCGCCGCCACCGTCCCCGCGCCCGCTTCACGCATCAGCCTCGCGTGCATCTCCTCCGGCGATTCGCTGTGATGGCTCACATACGCGATCTCGCACTCGTACGCCCGTGCCTGCTCGCGCGTCACCGGCCCCTCATGAAACTTCGCCGTCGACACCACCATCGGCATGTGCTCTCGCCGCGCATCCGGATATCCGCACTGCGTGAACAACTCCGCGTGCAGATGCCCGATCACAAAGTCGTTCGCTCCCAGCGATCGCCCCACCTCCGTGCTGAACTGGTGCGGCATCGAGTCCTGGTACCACGATACAAGCGGCAACCCGGGTGGAAGCACCCCCGCCAGTTGCGACCGCGTGTAGTTGATCAGCACCGCGAAGTCGGGACGGTATCGGTCGATCGCCCGCAGGTACGCGATCGAACTGAACCGGCTGTGATCATCCGGCTCCATCAGCACGCGCGACTCGTGCCCCGCCGCCCGAAACGCTTCCGCCAGATCATGCGAAGCGTGCCGAATGTACGTCGAATACCGGCACGTCGGTATGAGCACCCGCAGGGGCCGGCCCCCTGCTGGGCGTGTGCCGTCCGCGGCGTCCTTCAGCACCCCTCGCAGCGACGCCAGCCCCGACTCCGAGTACGCCCGGCCGATCCGCGACCGCAGCGCCGCGTCCTCGCGCGCCTGCGCCCCCGCCGCCTGCGCGATCACCCGCTCCGCGCTTGGGTCGCACCGCGAACGCACCGTCGCCAGCGTGATGCACGGCCCCACGAACCGCGTCTCGAACTCCCCCGACAGATCCTCCGCCAGCCGCTTCTCCGCCCCCTCACCAACGTAGTACCGCATCCGCTCCGCCCGCAGGACCTCTTCCAGGTCCATCACCGCGAGCCCCTCCAGGAACTCCATCGGGTCGCGCTGCACCACGCGAACCAACGCCTGGTACCCGTCCGACATCCGCGGCGTCTCCCGAGCCACCCGCGCCAGCAGGAACGGCGGATCGATTCCTTCAATCGTGTAGGCGGGCGCGGGCGCCCTCTTCGCCTCGGGCGCCAGATGCGGCAGCGCGAACCGCGCCGCCTCTAGCGCATCGTTCCGGAACCGAATCCACGGCCGCGTCACCCCGCCCCCCGCCGGACGCACCACCACGTTCCCGTCCGATGTCCGAAAGCACTCCCGCTCACCCGCGCTTCGGCTCCACGCCGCGAACCACTCCCGTTTGTGCCCCTCATCGATCCTCACACACCGCAGGTTCCGTGCGCAGATCTCGCGCCGCGATTCCTCGCTGATCCGATCATCATCCAATCTCTCGACCGCCGACCGAAGCGACTTCACGGTCCCCACCGCCTTCAAACCAGGAAGCGAATCCAGGAGGTCCAGCGCGACCGTGCGGAGCCCGAGCCTCCCAAGCAGCGCCGCCGCCTGATAGCCGATTTCCTCATCGCCGGGCGAGACGCGCAAGACCTGCAGGCAGTAGGGGATCGCGCGCCACGCGTCCCCCGACCGCGCGATGGCCAGGACATCTTGGCGCGTGATCCTCGCCGGCGCCGCCGCATTCTGCCCCGCGGCCTCGCACTCGGGAAACCCGCCGCGCGCTGTGTCAAGCATGCCCCTCCTATCGGCCCCCGACGCCGCGCCGCTCCCTCCGGAGCGCAATCACATCCCGCCCGGCCGACTTTGCGCCACGCGCCCACTCCTCGCACGCCCCCGTCCCGATCTCGTCGATACCTCCTCCCATGAGACCACATCCGCCGCGACACGGCGCGCCCTCGACCAGCGCCCTGCCCGCCGATCCCTGCGCCGCCAAGATCCTCTCCCGCGAGCAACTACTCCGCCGCCGCGCCCAGGCCCGCGCCGCCGGCAAGTCCGTCATCCAGTGCCACGGCTGCTTCGACATCGTCCACCCGGGCCACATCCGGCACCTCCGCCAAGCCAAGAGCGAAGGCGACATCCTCCTCGTCTCCATCACCGGCGACACCGAGATGAACAAAGGCACCGGCCGCCCCCTCATCCCGCAGGAACTCCGCGCCGAAAACCTCGCCGCCCTCTCCTTCGTCGACTGGGTCCACATCGAAGACCGTCCCACCGCCATCGAACTCCTCGCCGAGGTCCAACCCGACGTCTACATCAAGGGCGCCGAGTACGAGAACAACTCCGACCCCCGCTTCCGCGCCGAGCGCGACGCCGTCGAGTCCGCCGGCGGCCGCGTCGTCTTCACCTCCGGCGACGTCGTCTTCAGTTCCACCGCCCTCATCGCCTCACTCGAACATTCCATCGACCCCTACCACAAACGCCTCCACCAACTCCTCAACACCGACGAACTCTCCGGCGAACGCCTCACCCGGCTCGTCGCCTCCTTCCGCGGCAAGCGCGTCCTCGTCGTCGGCGAAACCATCATCGATACCTACTTCCTCTGCGACACGCCCGCCGTCGCCGGCGAAAGCCCCGTTCTCACGCTCCGTCCCATCGAGCGCCGAACCTACCTCGGCGGGGCAGCCATCATCGCCCGACACCTCGCCGCGCTCGGCGCCGAGCCGATCCTGATCACCGGCTGCGCCCACGGCTCGCTCGCCGACGACCTCGTCCAGCGCCTGTCCATCGAAGGCGTCGACGTCCGCTGCATCGAAACCGGCCACCCTTTCCCCGAAAAGCAGCGCTTCCTCGTCGGTGCCCAAAAGGTCATGAAACTCGACCTCGTCGAACCCCTCGCCCTCGACGCCGCCACCCACGATCAACTCCTCTCCATGGCCCTCGACGCGGCCTCGCAAGCCAGCGCCCTCGATGCCGCCATCATCGCCGACTTCGGCCTGGGCCTCCTCTCCCCCGGCCTCATCTCCGCCCTCTGCCGCGACCTCCGCCCGCGCGCCCGCATCCTCGCCGGCGACGTCTCCGGCCGCCGCTCCGGCCTCCGCCAGATGCACTCCATGGACCTCCTCTGCCCCAGCGAAGCCGAGGTCCGCGCCGTCTTCCAGGCCCATTCCGATTCCCTCCCCACCCTCGCTTGGAAACTCCTCCGCAAAACCGGCGCACGCGCCGCCTTGCTCACCATGGGCGCCGACGGCCTCGTCGCCTTCCACCCCCGCGACGCTCAACCCTCCGCCGCCGACGGCTACGCCAGCCGCGTCCACGCCGAGCACGTCCCCGCACTCGGCCCCCACGCCGTCGATGCCCTGGGCTGCGGCGACGCTCTCCTGGCCTCCGCCACTCTCGCCCTCGCATCCGGCGCGTCCACACTCGCCGCCGCCTTCCTCGGCTCCCTCGCCGCCTCCATCCAGGCCCAACGTCTCGGCAACACCGTCGTCTCCGCCCGAGACCTCCGCCACTCCATTGTCCGCATCCACACCTCCCACATGGCCTACTCCGACGCCGACTCCCTCCGCGCCGCCTCTCCCTCCCTCGCCCCCTCTTCCATCAAACTCCCCGGTCAACACGCCCCCGACGCCGCCCACCGGATCCGCGCCGCATCATGAGCGCCGCGCGAGCCTCCCACTCGCACACCCTCTCCCTCTAGATCCCTCGATCCCTTCCCCAAATGCTCGCCTACATCATCCCCACCCGTGATCGGCCGTGGCACCTCGCGCACACCCTCGCCGCGATCGCCGCGCTCCCGCCGCACGACGCCCAGGTCATCATCGTCGACAACGCCTCCAGCATCCCGCCCACCGTCCCCCTTCGCCTCTCAAACGACATCCCCGTCGAACTCATTCTCAACACCCGCAACGAAGGCGCCGCCGCACGCAACCGCGCGGCGAGCGTCGCCGACGCATCGTGCGAATGGCTCGTCATGCTCGACGACGACTCCGCCCCGCTCAGCGCCAACTTTCTTGACGCGCTGCGCGCCCAACCCGCCGACGTCCTCGCGCTCGCCGCCGAAATCCACCTCACCAGCGCCGCCCGCGAGGCCGGCGGCCTCCCCGAAGTCTTCATCGGTTGCGGCGCCGCCGTCCGCCGACACGCCTTCCTCTCCGCCGGTGGGTACGACCCGTCCTTCAACTACTACGCCGAAGAATACGACCTCGCCGCCAAACTCCTCCTCGCCGGCGGCCGCGTCGCCCTCGATCGCCAGTTCCAGGTCGCCCACCGCAAAGTCCCCGGCGGTCGAGACATGAACACCATCCTCCGACGCCTCGTCCGCAACAACTCATGGGTCATGCAGCGCTACGCCCCGGATCATCTCCGCCGCGAGGAGGTCCGCCGCGTGGCCGCACGCTACGCCTCCATCGCCGCCCGCGAGCAAGCCCTCCCCGGCTACGCCGCCGGCATCGCCGAATGGCTCACCTCCGTTCGCGCCCAGCCGCGATCACCCATGCCCATGCCGCTCTTTGATCGCTTCACCGGCCTCGCCGAAGCGCGAGCCTCGCTCCAGCGATCATTCAGCGAGCGCCCCTTCTCCTCCGCCTTCCTCATCGACCGCGGCAAGAACGACCACGTCATCGAGTTCGCCCTCATTGAACTCGGCGTCAGCATCGCCGACGCACCCGACGACGCCGACGTCATCGTCCCCGGCTCCATGTCCCCCGGCCCGCTCCTGGATTCCTTCCAGTCCCGCGCCCACCTCCGCTCCGCCATCCGCCTCGTCTCCCCTTGGCGCGCCCTCACCGGCGAGCCGCCACTCCTCCGTCAGGCCGCCTGACGTATTGGACCTTGCTCGCGCTCCCCCCGTCCGCGACACCGCTCGCCCCCGACACAGGCATGCCGCGCACCCCCATGCCGCGCCCGCTCTGGCCGTACCCCTCCGGAGCCTCCGCCCTGACTGGCCGTCTACTTCTTCGAAGTTCCGGCGTCGTCCGCCCCCACCTTCGGCATCCGCATCCCCGTCGCCTTGAACAGCGGGATCAGCCGGTTCGCGTCCATCGCAAACGCCCCGATCACGCTCACCACCAGCGCGATCACCGCGCACGCCACCAGCATCGGCAAACTGATCTCCTTCACCAGCCCCGTCAGCCGGAACGTCGCCATCGTCAGCACGAACGTGAGCAGGAAGAACAACACCACGCGCGGGGCCAGTTTCACATGCCGCGTGCTCGCCCCGCCGCTGCGCTCGATGATCGTCTTCAGGTTGGCGCACCGCGCTACGAACACGCCCGTGAACCCCTCGAACCCCGCCAGCCCCTGCGGGTTGAACTTCGATTCGCGGATCTGCTGCATGCCCAGCCGCGCCTGCTGGCTCGCCGCGTCAAGCTCCCTGGCGTGCTCCGGCATCGACTGCCCCGTCACGATCTGCTCGAACACGATCGTGTACCGCTGCACCGCCAGCATCGACTGACGCATCCCGCTCATCGCCTCGAACACCGACCTGATAAACCCCGGCATCTCCCCCGCCCGTGACAGCAGCGATTCCGTCTCCGCGATCCCCGCCGCCGTCTGTTCCAGGAACCGGTTCGCCGCCGCCAGGTCAAGCTCACCGGCCGCCGCGTTCGCCAAGCCAAATGACTGCACCGCCCGGGCGAACACCTCGTTGGACTTCATGAACAGCCGCCAGGGATTATCCTCCGGCAGGGCGCTGATCAGCCGCGCCTGCGTCGCCGTCTGTTCCTGCCGCAGCGCCGCCGCCCGGGCAGAGTCGCCCTGCAGATCCGCCAGCCGCGCCATCGCCCCAAGCCGCTGCAACTGCATCGCCAGGTCGTACTCGGCCGGCAGCGACGCGCCGATCTCCGGCTGCCCCCGTCGGATCAGGTCCGTCAGCGCGTCGTTCCGATCCAGATACCCGATGATCTCCTTCAGTTCGACCTCGCTCGTCGCGTGCACGCCCCGCATCACCCGCAGGTTGCACATCAGCCATTCAAACACCGATTCGAGTTGCGCCCGGTCGTGCTCATCAAGTTCCTCGAATCGTGTCTGCGAGCGGACCTGCAATCGCTCGGCTTCGTTCCACGAGCCCGCCAGCCCCGCGCTCAAACTCGACATCGCCGACTCGATGAACGTTTGTACCCGGTCAGGGGCCTCGTATTTCTTGAGGGCCTGATTCGACTCATTCGATTCGGGCATGGGCCATCCTCCGAAGCGCCGCGCGCTCGCCCACCCGGGCGCCCAGCATACTTCAGCCGCGCTCGGCCCGCAAGCCCATCACGCTCGTCAGGATTCGACTCGGGGGGCTACGCCGCCCGGATCTGCGCCGACGCCGCTCGGCGCGCCGGCGCCGGGGTGTCCGTCAACTCATCCACCGTCGTGTACTGCTCCCCGAAGCGGAACAGCCGGAACGAGTTGGCGATCACGAACACGTCCCCCACGATGTGATACACCGCCGCCAGCAGGATCATCAGGTTCCCGGTGGCGGCGAGCGTCAGCCCGATCAGGGCGATCACGATCGACGCCGCGATGTTCTGCGCAATGATCGCCCGGTTCCGCCGCGCCAGGTCGATCAGGAACGGGATCCGCGACAGGTCGTCGTTCATCAGCGCCACGCCCGCCGAGTTCGCCGCGATGTCCGAACCCCCAAGGCCCATCGCCACGCCCACGTCCGCCTCCGCCAGCGACGGACCGTCGTTGATCCCGTCGCCCACCATCATCACCCGCCGGCCCGACCTCACCATCCCGCGGATCTGCTCGTGCTTCTCTTCCGGCAGGCACTCGGCTTCCACCTGGTCCACGCCCACCAGCCGCCCCACGCGCTCCGCCACGCTCAGCCGATCCCCCGTGAAGATCGCGATCTTCTTCACCCCCAGTTCGCGCAGCCGCGAGATCACGTCGCGCGTGTTCGACCGAACCTTGTCGTCCAGACCCACCACCCCCAGGTACTTCCCGTCGCGCAGCACGTGCACGCCCGTCATCCCTTCGATCCGCGACTCGACCGAACGGATCTCGTCGGCCTGATCCGGGAACAGTTCCCGCAGCCACGATGCGCGCCCGACATACAGCGACCCCATCGACGTCCGCGCCTTGATCCCGCGCCCGTGGATCTCCTCGAAATCGTTCGACCCGTCCGGCGTGATCCGCGCCGCCGTCGCCGTCGACAGGATCGACCGCGCCAGCGGGTGGTTCGAGTGCTGCTCCCCGTTCGCCGCCGCTTGCAGCAACTCCGCTCCCTCCACGCCCGTCGCCGGCACCAGTTTCGCCACCGCGAACTTGCCGGTCGTGATCGTCCCCGTCTTGTCCATCACCACCGTGTCGATCGCCCCCGCCGCCTCCAGGTAGTTCGTCCGCTTGATCAGGATCCCCAGCCGCGCCGCCGCCGCGAACGCCGCCACCATCGCCGACGGGCTCGACAGCAGCAACGCCGACGGGCACGCCACCACCAGCACCGTGATCGCCGTCTCCACCGCGTCCGGCTGCCCACGCTTCATCAGCCACACCGCGAACGCCACCGCCAGCGCCACCGGCACGAAGAACCGCGCCACCTGCTCGATCAGCAGTTGCCGCGGCGTCTTGCTCTGCTCCGCCTCCCGGATCAACTGGCTCACCTTCCCGATCGTCGTGTCCTGCCCCACCTGCGTCGCGCGGATGTCGATCATCCCCGACAGGTTCGTCGTGCCGGCGTACACCGGCTCGCCTTCCTGCACCTCGTGCGGCGCCGCCTCCCCCGTCAGCGATTGCTGGTTGATCGTCGAACGCCCCTTCATCACCACGCCGTCCACCGACAGGTTTTCGCCCGGTCGCACCCGCACGATGTCCCCCACCTTGATCTGCGAAATCGGCACCTGCGATTCCACGCCGTCCACCACCAGCCTCGCATCATCCGGCGTCAGCCCGACGAGTTCCTCGATCGCCCGCTCCGCCGTCCAGGCCCGTTGACGCACCAGTTGATCCGCCACCAGCAGGATGAACGCCAGCCCGCCCGCCACCTCCTCCTTGCCGATCATCACCGCCGAGATGATCGCCAGCGACGCCAGCGACGATGTCGATGCCTTTCCGTTCTTCAGTTCCTGGTACGACGCCAGGAACAGCGGGAACCCCAGCGTCAGCGCGCCGATCACCGCCGGGATCCGCGCGACCTGCTCCGGGATCACGTCCGCGAACAACCACTTCGCGATCACCGTCGTCAGGACCAGCATCCCGCCGATCAGGTACAGCAGCATGTACCGCTCGATCTTGATGTTGTGGTGCGAGCAGCACGCCATGCCCTGCTCGGCGTGCTTGGGGTCGTAGGAATGATTGTGATCGTGGTGGTGCGCGTGGGCGGCCATGCGGGAGGCTCCGGGTTCAGCCGGCGATTGGGGTCGAGCCGGCCGGGGCCGAAAGAATATCGGCGCCGCAGGCCGGAATCGCGGGCTGCTAAAAGTACGGTATCACCCCCGGAACGGTTCGGGCTACGCCGTTTTCACTCGAAAATCCAAACCGGCCGGGCAAGAATCCCCCCCGATGCGCTGGCTGATCGACACCGTTGGCGGAGTGTTCGAACTTGTTCGACTCGGGTTCATCACCCGGTTCGAGTTCAAAGGACCCTACTGGAGTTGGCGCCTCCACACGGCGTTCGGCAAGGGATATCCCGCAACCAGGCGGGAACTGGTCCGATCGGTGCTCGAATATGGCCGGTGGGTGCGCAAAATGCGCCGGGGCTAGCCGGTGTGGCGACCAAAGGCCGCATAGTTGGAAAGGGAAACGAGTCCGGAGCCGATAGTTTGGGCTCGGATCGGGTCATTCTCTTTCTATCCACGTTGACGGGGCAGCCATGCAGACAGATTTCATCCAAGGCCGGTCGGATCGAGGTTTTTCGCGAGCGTTTCTGCCGGGACTCGTGCTCGGCGTGATCGTGGGCGGGTTCGCCGGGGCGATTCTGCCGGAGTTCATGCCGCGGTCGGCGGGTGCGCACCTCGTGTCGCTGGAGACTGCGCGGCCGGCGAGTCACGCCGAACGAGCGCGCGAGTGCGTGAGTGGGCCGGAAATCGCCCTCGAAACGTCCACAAACGCTGACGATTGCGGGCTCCGATCGGAGAATCGGCGATAATCCGGGCGTGAAATCGCCATATTCGGATCGATCAAGACCGATCACAGTCCCGCCGGCGCGCGCGGGGGAGGGAGATGGCTCGGTCGCGCGAATCATGCGCGCCGAATGGGGTGATGCGGCGGCCATGCTGGGGGCGGAAGGGGTGCGGGTTGACCTGATCTACGTGGACCCGCCGTTCAATACGGGACAGCGGCAGACGGACCGGGCGGGGGAGTACGCCGACTCGTTCGGGTCAGTCTCTGAGTACATCGAGTGGCTGGGGGAGCGGGTGTCGAGGTCGGTGCGGCTGCTCAAGCCGACGGGTTCGATTCTGTTGCATGTGGATTGGCGGACGAGCCACCGGGCGCGGGTGATGATGGATGAGATTCTCGGGGAGGATCGGTTTGTGAATCATCTGATCTGGTCGTACGGGCTTGGGGGGTCGTCGCCGAGGCGGTTTGCGCGGAAGCATGATGATATTTTGTTTTACTGCGTGGATCCGGAGGGGTACTGGTTTGACCCGCCGCGGGTTCCGGCGACGAGCGCGAGGATGCGCGGGCAGATGAAGAAGGCGACGGACGTTCTCTGGTTCGATCGCGAGCCGGAGGGAGGCCGGGCGATGGACGGGGGGGCGGTGCTGGAGGTGCCGACGATCAACAACATGGCGGCAGAGCGTGTGGGGTATCCGACGCAGAAGCCGGTGGCGCTGCTGGAGATGCTGGTGAGGGCGTGCTGTCCGCCGGGCGGGGTGGTGTGGGACCCGTGCTGCGGGAGCGGGACGACGGCGGTGGCGGCGGTGAAGTCGGGGAGGCGCGTGATCGTGAGTGATCAGAGCGAGGAGGCGGTGGGGGTGACGCGGGAGAGGGTGGGATAGGCAGGGATCGAGGGATCGAGGGATCAAGGGAATAGGAGGGAAAGCAAGCAGGGGAGGGATGATGCTACCCTAACAAGGCAAGCGGCGGGCGGTGCCCGGCGCTGGTGAGTGGAGGGGGCGGGGGGGCGGAAGCGGCTATGGGCAGGGCGCTAGGTCATGGTGCGAAGTGCGGGCTGGACTGCTTGCGCGAGCTTGCGCCGAACATCGCGGCGACGATGCTGCTGACGCCGGCGACGGGAGGGGCGGCGATTCCGCTGGTCGCGGCGGTGTGGCTGGCGACGCACCTGGGGCTGAACATCAAGAAGCGGCGGGAGGACCAGGGGTATGCGACGGATGTGTTCGCCGCGCTCGACGTCCTGCGCCGACGGGCGGCGCGGGGAGCCTGTGCACTGGAAGAGATCAAGGGCGAACTCGCGGAGCACGAGGCAGAGTTATCGCTGGGGCTGGATGAGGTGCGGTCGCGGCTGGAGGGGCTCAAAGGGTTGGCAACCACGCAGCGGAAAGACGACGCTGCTATGAAGGAGTACCTGCGTGACAACCAGAGGCTACTGGTATCGCTGGGACGGTTGTTGGAGGAGAGTTTTGACGAACTGCGAGCGGAGGTGGGGGCGCTGCCCGTGAGCGTGGTAGAACTTCGGGCGTCGATGCACGCGCTGTACAACGAACTTGGGGTGACGATCGACACCCTCACCGTCGGGCAAGTGGCCTTAGCGGACCGGGTGGACGCGCTGCGCGACGGGCAGGCGGGGCTGCACGCGAAGGCGGATACGCATGCCGCGAAACTGGACCAGATTCTGGAGTACATCGGGGGTCTGAAACGCCCGGGGGTGGACCCGACAAGAGAGCGGCCACCGCCGGATTTGATTGCGGCCGCGGAGGAACTGATGGAATCGCGCGACGGGCGCGAGAGAGCGCAGGCGGCGATCGTGCTGAAGAAGTGGGAGGAATGGCGGCGTGAAATCGAGGCGCTGAGCGCGACTCGCGCGATGGAGGAGGTCTTCCAGAACAAGATGATCGAAGGGGACGGGTACTACGCGCAAGGGATGTTCGACGAGGCGATCGGGCCATACGAGGTAGCGTTCAGGCTGCGGGAGGGTGACGTGAAGGCCCGTGGCAACCTGGCGATTGGGCTCTCGCAAGCCCGTCGGGGAAATGTGGGGGACCGGCAACGGCGGGCGATCGAGATCCATGAGGGGACGCTGAGCCTCCCCGGCCTGACGCGGAGTGAGTTGGGCGCGGCGCAGAACGGGCTGGCAATCGCCTGGGCGGAGATGCCCATCGGGGAGCGGGAGCAGAACCTCGCCAAGGCGATCAAGGTGTTTGAGGCGAACCTGAGCGTGTACACGCGGGAGGCGGATCCGACCAACTGGGCCATGACGCAGCACAACCTCGGCAACGTGTGGCAGGACATGCCGACCGGGAACAGGGCAGAGAACATCGGCAAGGCGATTGCGGCGTACGAGGCGGCGCTCACGATCCGCACGCGGGAGGCGGCCCCCCAGGACTGGGCCGCGACACAGAACGGCGTGGCGTGCGCCTGGACAAACATGCCGACCGGGGACGTGTCGGAGAATGTGATGAAGGGGATCAGGGCGTACGAGGCGGCCCTGACCGTCCGCACGCGCGAGGCGGCTCCGTTTGACTGGGCCATGACGCAGCACAATCTCGGCACGGCGTGGCGGCGTGTGCGCACGGGAGAGCGCGGCAAGAACCTGGCCAGGGCGATCGCCGCGTACGAGTCGGCGGTGACCGTCCGCACCCGCGACGCAGCGCCGTTTGCATGGGCCACAACGCAGAACGACCTTGGCCTCGCGTGGTCGGAGATGCCCACGGGGGACCGGACTGGAAATCTCACGCGAGCGATTTCAAGTTACAGGTCGGCCCTCAGCGTCCGCACTCGCGAGGCGGCCCCGTTTGACTGGGCGGCGACGCAGAACAACCTTGGGATCGCACTAGCGGCGATGCCCACGGGGGACCGGGCGGAGAATCTCACGAAGGCGATGGAGGCGTACACAGCGGCCGAGACGGTCCTCACGCGCGAAGCGGCCCCGTTCGACTGGGCCATGATCCAGAACAACCTAGGCAACGCGTGGCTCTCGATGCCTGCGAGGGGCGCCGATGAGAAGGCAAGACATCTGACGAAGGCGATCGCGGCGTACACGGCGGCCTTGACGGTCCGCACTCGCGAAGCGGCCCCCTTCGACTGGGCCCAGACGCAGAACAACGTCGGCGAAGCGTGGCGAAGCATGCCAGCAGGCGACAAGAGAGAGAACCTTGCGAAGGCGATGACGGCGTTCATGGCGGCCCTGACCGTCTGCACGCGCGAGGCGGATTCATACCAATGGGCCATGACGCAGCACAATCTCGGACGTGCGTGGTCGGAGATGCCCACGGGGGATCGCGTGGAGAATCTGAGGAAGGCGATCGAGGCCTACACGTCGGCCTTGACCATCCGCACGCGGGAGGCGGCCCCGTTCGACTGGGCCATGACGCAGCATAATCTGGCGATTGAGTACGCGGAACAGGCGAGAATCTCCGGGGAAGATGGATGCGGACTTCTTCGACGGGCGATCATGGCGGGGAAGGGGGCGCTGATAGTGCGCACGGGGGAGGCCATGCCGCGCGAGCACGGGGAGACGGCGCACAACCTCGCCATTTTCCGTCGCCGGTACGAAGCGCTCGGGGGCGACCGACCTCCAACGGGTGTGGCGTTCGAGGACATTCCGGCGGCGCTGTGAGGGCGTGTTCTGAAACTACATTCCAGTTCTGAGGAGTTCGCGTTTCTGCGAGCCGGCGGTGATGGTCAACCAAGCGCTGCGGCGGCAGGAGTTGCGCGGGGACGTGTCGGGGGCTGGGAAAAGCGGGGGAGATGAGGGGGGCGGGGCTGGAGTCGGGGGGATTCTGACCCGATGAATGCGGTTCAGGTCCGACCGGGACCGTGGTGCCGCGTAGATCTCCAGGAAGAGAGGAGAGGATCGGGCACCGCGGGCTTGGGGCGGGCCGCCGCCGGCATGCGCGCGGGTGCTTGTCATCGAGGGATGACGGTCGCGGACAGCACCGGAAGACAGGAGTTCCTCTAGCGGAGGTGTCATTTTGGCAACGCGTGGTATGAAGCAGGCAGTGGGCATTCTGGCGGTGGTCGGCGTGGTGGGCGCGCTGAGCGGTGCGGCCCTGGGGCAGAGCGTGAAGAACACGAACGGGAACACGAAGGCGCAGCCCGGGGTGAAGAAGCAGGCGGCGCCGACGAAGAAGCCGGGGCAGCCGAACAGGAAGTTGGTGTCGCCGGAGCGAGTGGGGGCGCAGTCGGGCAAGAGCGTCCCGGCGCCGGGAGCGAACCTGACACCGAACTCGAAGCCGGCGATGAACCACACGGCGGCGCGAGGCGGGGCGAACGATGAATGCACGTCGCCGACGGTCGTGACGGGGAGCCCGGCGAGCCTGAACTTCGACAACACGACGTGCACGACGGGGACGACGGGCCAGGCGAACAACCTGTGCCTGTTTTTCGGCTCGACGGCGATTCACCGTGACGAGTGGTTCCTGTGGACGGCGACGGGGACGGGGACGGCGACGCTGAGCGCGTGCGGGGGTACGACGGTGGACACGAAGGCGGCGGTGTATGCGGGGGCGGCGTGTCCGCCGGGGACGCCGATCGCGTGCAACGACGATTCGTGCGGGTTGCAGTCGCAGATGACGTTTGCGTGCACGTCGGGGCAGCAGTACCTGGTGCAGATCGGGACGTACCCGAACGCGACGGCGGGAACGGGGACGTTCACGCTGACGGGCCCGGCGGGCGGGGGCGGGGGCCCGGCGAACGACAACTGCACGTCGGCGCAGAACATCGGGGAAGGGACGTTCGCGTACGACACGAACACGGCGACGAATGATGGGACGGCGTCGTGCGGGGCGGCGGGGACGAGCCCGGACGTGTGGTACCGGTATACGCCGACGATGTCGGGAGCGGCGACGGTCTCGACGTGCGGTCAGACGACGCACGACACGGTGTTGTCGGTTCATTCGGCGTGCGGCGGGGCGCAGATCGGGTGCAATGACGACAACTGCTCCGGGGCGTTCCAGTCGTCGCTGACGTTCCCGGTGACGGCGGGGACGCCGGTGTGGGTGCGGGTAGCGGGGTTCAGCGGAGAGCGGGGGACGGGGAACATCGTGGTGAGCGTGGTGGGGATCACGCCGAACGATCTGTGCGCGAACGCGGTGACGGTGACGGGCGCGGGCCCGCACGCGTTCGACAACTCGGCGGCCGCGACGGACGGGACGGCGGACCCGCTGTGCCTGTCGTTCGGGACGGACCAGATCGAGCATGATGTGTGGTACCGATGGACGGCGACGTGCAACGCGGGCGAGAACGCGGTGCTGGACGTGTGCGGGCAGACGGGCGTTGACACGCGGATCGCGGTGTACGACGGCGCGTCGTGCGTGGGACCGATCGTGGCGTGCAACGACGACTCGTGCGGGCTGCAGTCGCGCGTGACGTGGGCGCCGACGCCGGGCAACACGTACACGATCCGGCTGGGGACGTTCCCCGGCGCCGGGGGCGGAGCGGGGACGTTCGGGATCCAGTGCATGACGGTGAATCCGCCGGCGTGCGGGGCGTACAACCCGGCGACGGACTGCCAGGACACGTCGTTCGCGATCGCGTACAACGTGACGACGTTCGTGGCGGCGGAGAACTTCCGCTCGAACGGTCCGGTGACGGACATGTGCGTGAAGGCGCTGTACTTCAACAACGCCCCGGTGGCGGACGGGTGGGTGGTGACGGTGTACTCGGACTCGGGGACGGGTGTTCCGGGGACGCAGATCGATCAGTTCACGCAGGGCGTGGACATGGTGGTGACGGGCCCGGCGCCGGTGGGCGCGGTGTTCGTCGGGCGGGACGTGTATGAATGGAACTTCAACTTCTCGCGTCCGATCGACGGCACGAGCGGGTGCGTGTGGGTGGCGCTGCAGAACAACGCGGCGGGCGACACGGTGTTCGTGATGGACGGGGATGCGTCGAACGGGAACCAGCAGTCGGCGCAGGACCTGAACCAGAACGGGGCGTGGGAATCGCCGGCGGAGGTGGTTGGGGACGACCTGGCGATCTGCATCAACGGCGGGTTCGGGAACAACGCGCTGTGCACGGCGGATCCGTGCGCGGGGCAGACGCCGGCGAACGACGACTGCTTCAGCGCGGCGGCGTTGACGACGGGTCAGTACACGCACGGGAGCACGGTGTGCGCGGGCGTGGACGCGGTGACGAGTTGCTCCGGGGCGGCGCTGGCTTCGGGGCTGTGGTACTCGTTCACGGGCACGGGCAACACGATGTCGGTGGACCTGTGCGCGTCGGCGGGGTATGACACGCGGATCGAGTTGTACTGCGGCGACTGCAACAACCTGGTGTGCGCGGGCTCGAACGACGACTTCTGTGGTCTGCAGTCGGGCGTCTCGACGTGCACGACGAGCGGGACGACGTACTACGTGCTGGTGCACGGGTTTGGCGGCGCGACGGGCGAGTTCGACGTGGCGGTGAATGACGACGGGGCGCCGTGCTCGGGCGCGCCGACGTGCTCGCCGTGCACGGGGATCACGATCCCGGGCAACGCGGTCACGGAGCAGGAGGCGTGCGGCGGGGACGCGAACGGCGGGTGCAACATCACGCCCAACGCGTTTGAGGTGGTGACGTGCGACGCGTCGGTGCACGGGACGTCGTTCGCGGCGGGCGGGACGCGCGACACGGACTGGTACCGTGTGGTGTGCCCGGCGTCGGGGAACATCGGGGCGAGCATCACGGCGGACTTCGGAGCGGTGTGCTTCATCCTGGACATTCCCAACGGGGACTGCAACGCGATCACGCTGGTGGCGCAGACGCAGATCCTGCCGTGCGGGACGGATTCGATCTCGGCGTCGGGGCTGGTGCCTGGGAACAACTACTACGTGTTCGTATCGACGGCGACGTTTGACGGGGTGCCGTGCGATGGGGACTACGTGGTGACGTTCAACGTGGGGGTGCCGTGCACGGCGGCGTGCCCGTGCGACTTCAACCACGACAACGTGCTGAACTCGCAGGACTTCTTCGACTTCATCGTGGCGTTCTTCGGGACGCAGCCGTCGGCGGATTTCAACCACGACAACATCGTGAACTCACAGGACTTCTTCGACTTCCTGGTGTGCTTCTTCACGCCGCCGGCGGGGTGCTGAGTCCTGAACCGCCGTCCGACAACCATCATGTGAAACAGACCCCGTCGCGAGACGGGGTTTTTTTATTCGCGTGACGGGAGAAGCGGATGTGAAGCGCGGCGATCGGCGGCGGGGGCGGAGCGGGTTGGACGGATGGAGGCGCCGGGGTGGACATACGCTTTGGCATCAGGATGAAAGGAGCAGCGGATGAACACGATACTTGGATTGATGGCGGCGGGGTTGCTGGCGTGCTCGGCGGGGGTGACGGATCAGCCGACGACGACGACCAAGCCGGCTCCGGCGACGAAGCCGGAGCCGAAGAAGGACGTTGAGATCCTGACGGGGAAGGTGAAGCGGCTGGACGGGACGGAGGAGGACCTTTCCAAGTACAAGGGGAAGGTGGTAGTGATCGTGAACGTGGCGAGCAAGTGCGGGTACACGGTGCAGTACACGGCGCTGGAGGCGATGTACAAGCAGCACAAGGACGACGGGCTGGTGATCCTGGGGTTCCCGGCGAATAACTTCAACGGGCAGGAGCCGGGGACGAATGAAGAGATCGCGGCGTTCTGCAAGGGGACGTACGACGTGACGTTCCCGGTGTTTGAGAAGATCAGCGTGAAGGGGAAGGATCAGCACGAGTTGTATAAGAAGTTGTCGGGGCTGCCGGAGCCGCTGGGCGGGGAGCCGAAGTGGAACTTCACGAAGTTCGTGCTGGATAAGGAGGGGAAGGTCGTGGGGCGGTACGACGCGAAGGGAGAGAAGGGGACGACGGGAAGACGGACCGGTCGAAACTGGAGCCGGAGTTTGTGAAGAAGGTGAACGAGTTGCTGGGGGTGAAGGAGGACAAGAAGGAGCCAGCGACGCCGGCGGGGAGTTGATGGTGGTAGTGATGGGTTGGGGGACCACAACCACATCGGATGGTCAACGAGGGGGCGAGTCCGAAGGAGGGGAGGAAGGCGATCTGGCGGGGAGAGTCAGGGGGGCCGATAGAAGATGATGCACGACGCAGGAGAGAGCGCGATTGCCGGCGCGGGCGCGCCGCCGCCGGCGGCGGGGGGCGGGGATTTTTTGATGCGCCCTGCGAAGCGAGCGGGCGTGCCGATCTGGTTGTGGGTGGTGTCGATCCTGGCGTTCGTGGGGGTGGTGGCGATGCAGAGGCCGGGTGGGAGCGACCGGGCGGAAGTGGAGAAACTGAAGAACGGGGAGGTGGTTCGATCGGAGGCGTTTTCGATCGAAACGATGCTCGGGAAGATGATGCTGTTCCTGCGCGGCGGCGGGTACGCACCGGAGACGAACGCGGGGGCGGGGCAGAAGCCGGATGATCCGGTGCTGACGATCCTGGAGCAACTGAAGGATCAGGCGGCGGCGTCGGAGTTTGCGCAGGACTTATTCCGGGCGGCGGTGCTGGCGGGGGAGTTCGAGGGGCCGGGGGAGATGAAGGCGCGGTTCGCTGCGCTGAGCGGGAGACTCTCGCCGGGTTCGGACCTGCACGCGGACATGGAGACGGCGACGGGCTTGTATGAAGCGGCGATGTCCCGGCATCGTGCCGCGGAGGGGACTTCGGCGGTGGGTGACGCGGCGGTGCTGGCGGAGTCGGGGGCGGTGATGCCGACCGAGGCGCGGGTGCAGTCGCTGATACAGCG
>JBFWWU010000001.1:0-531635 GCA_050246015.1 Phycisphaerales bacterium | reverse complement strand
CGAGCGGACTTGAACTGCGCCCAAGCCGTGCTCGGCAGCAGAATACACAAGCACGCGACTATCCTCGCCACCCAACCCACCCTCAAACTCCCCGCGCCCCAAGTCATATCAACAAGATACCACCCCCCCCCCCCCAGGGTGTCAAGCGGAATCTGAGAAATTGCAAAGAGTTTACTCCGGCTTGATCTTCTTGATTTCGCTCGGCGCGAGTTTTCGTCGCGACGAGTACAGCACCCTGACGGGCTTGGCGCCCGGTGCGGAAGACTGGCTGGCGGAAGACGCGCCGCCTGAGTTCGGCGAGCCGCCACCGGTTGCGGAGCCGGAACCGCGCGTTTCGGATCGGCCCCCGCGCTGGTCGGACCGGCCTGAGTTGGACGCGCCTCGATCACCGTGAGAAGATCGACTGGGCTTGGGCTCTGGCGCCGGCGTGTGCGAGGCGGAGCGTTCGTGCCCCGCGCCGCCGGCGTGCTCGCCGCGACCGCCTCCATCTCGTCCGTCTTGGCCGCGTCCGCGACCCCGGCGCCGGCGTCGGCGCCGACGGCCCGACCCGTCGTCGGGTGCGCCATTTTCGGAGTGGGGGGGTGGTGCTGTCTCGCCGTGGCCGCCGACGTGTTCGGTGTCGATGAAGGCGGCGGCGTCCGCCTCATCGTGCGAGTCTTGGGTGACAGAGGCCCGGTGAGCCTCGTCGGAGTTGCCGTGGCTCTGGGGCGGCTCGGAACCGCGTGAGGCGTGCGGCTCGGCGTCGTGTTGAGCATGCGACATGCTCGAACCGTGCGGGTGCTCGCCGCCGCCTCGCCCGCCGCGGCGTCGCCTTCGCCGGCGCCGCCGCCGGCCGCCTTCGCCGACAGGCCCGGCGTGCGGGTCCATCGATGGGTCGCCGAGATCGGATTCGGTCGGCGCCTCGTCGGGTGATGCGTTGGAGGCCGACTCGACGTCCGCCGCGTCTCCTTCCAGGGCTTGCTCCTGTGCGTCCTGCGTCATCTGCTCCATCGCGCTCACGACGTTGACGCCTGCGATCTCGCCCGGATCGACGTCCCAACTCGAAGGCCCGAGCACCTTGGGTCCCTCGCCGGTCGCGGCGAGAAGGACCGGATCCATGATCGGGGTTCCTTCAGCGCCGGCGCCCGAACTCGCGGCGCCGGGAGCGCCCGCGTCGTCGCGCCGACCCCCGCGACCGCGCCGACGCCGGCGTCGGCGTCGCCCGCCTTCCTGCCCGTCACCCTGAGCGTCCGGCGCATCCACCGGAACAGCCCCGGCGTGGTCCGGGGAGTGGGCCTCGGACGCGTTGCTCGCCGGAACGGCGGCGGCCCGCTCCTGCGTCCCACGCTTGCCCTGCCCGCGGTCGTGTTGTCCGCGGTCGTGCGGGGCGCGGTCGTCGCCGCGTCCCCCGCGCCCGCGTCGGCTGCGTCGTCGGCCCCGCTTCCTGCCGTCGTCGCCGGACTCGGCCGTGTCGCCCGCTTCTTCGGGTTCATCGACGAAGCCGTCAAGGAACGGATCGTGCACCGCGGCCACCTGTTCAACCTCGGCGGGCTCGGGCTCTTCCTGCGCGCCATCCAGGTCCGCCGCCCAGTCGTCGCCGGGCGCGGGCGTGATGTCGCACTCCTCGAAGTCCTCCTGCCGGGCGCGCGACGCATCCAGCCGCGTGACATCGAGGTCCGCGCCGCGGTCGTCATAGCAGTAGAACGTGACGCGGTCGACCGGCACAGCCTCGCTGATGCGCACGTCCACGCGCTTGCCGCTGAGTTTTTCCAGCCGGGTGAGCGCCCGGCGCTTGCTGGAAAGCAGTTCCCCCGCGATCCGCGGGCTGACAACCATCTCGATGCGGACCACGCGCGTGTGCTGGAGGAGCGTGGCCATTTCTCGCATGGCGTCGGTCGCGACGCTGTCGGGCTTCTGCACCAGTCCGCGCCCGCGGCAGGTGGGGCAGTCGGCGAAGTGCACGCTCTCGTGGCTGCCACGCATGCGCTGGCGCGTCATCTCCAGGATCCCGAACTCGCTGATGGTCTCCAGCGTGGTCCGCGCGCGGTCTTTCTTCAGGTTGTCCTTGAACTTGGCCTCGATCTCCCGGCGATGCTTGATCGAGCGCATGTCGATCAGGTCGTTGATCACGATCCCGCCCAGGTCGCGCAGACGCAGTTGCCGGCAGATCTCGTCCGCCGCCTCAAGGTTGGTCCGATACGCGTTGGTCTCGGCGTCGCGCGCATCGCGCATCTTCCCGCTGTTGACGTCGATCGCGACCAGCGCCTCGGTCTCGTCGATGACCAGCCGCCCGCCGCTGGGCAGCGGGACCTCGCGGGCGTACATGTTGCGGATCTGCTGCTCAACCCCCATCGCGTGGAAGATCGGGGTGGAGCCCTTGTAGCGCAGCAGTTTGGTGTTGGAACGGGGGGCGACGATCTTGAGAAACCGGGCCGCGCGGGCCAGCGCGTGCTCGTTGTCGATCACAATGCGGTCCACGTCGCCCGAGAGCATGTCGCGCAGCGCCCGCACGAGCAGGTCGCTCTCGCTGTAGAGCAGCCGGGGCTTGTTACCCTTCTTCCAGCGCTTCTCCATGTCCTTCCACAGGCGCTGGAGATACGCCAGGTCTCGCTTGAGTTCGGTCTTGCTCCGCTCCATCCCCGCCGTGCGAACGATGAACCCGAACCCCTCGGGAAGATCGAGTTGATCCAGGATCTCGCGCATCTGGCGCCGCTGCTCCTCGTCCTCGACCTTGCGGGATACCCCGACGCGGTCCATCTTCGGCATCATCACCAGGAACCGCCCGGGGATGCTGAGGTAACTCGTGACCGTCGGCCCCTTCGTCCCCACGCCCTCCTTGAGCACCTGCACCGCGACCTCGTCGCCGCGCCGGAAGCACTCCTGGATCGGCGGGCGCTCGCGTCGCGGGGTCTTCTTGCCCACGCGTTCGGTCGTCTCGTCATCTTCACCCGGGAAGTACTGCGGGTGCACGTCCGAGACGTGCAGGAACCCGTTGGCCTCCAGCCCGAAATCCACGAACGCCGCCTGGATCGACGGCTCCACGTTCGTCACCCGCCCCACATAAATATTCCCGACGTGGCTGACGGCGTCGGCCCGCTCGGCGTGAAACTCCTCGAGGTTCCCGTTCTCCATGACCGCGACCCGGCACTCTTCACCGGGTACGTAGTTCACGACCATCTCCACCACGTTCTTCGACTCTGACATCATCGTTCCTTGCCGCCGCTTTGGGCGGCGCGGCGTCTGCCGCTCTTGCCTACCGACACGCTCATTCATGCGTGCCCCGTCGTGCGTGATAGGCCATAACACGTACACATCGGCGGCGCGGACCGCGCCTTGCCATGCGAACCAGATTCGCTCCATGTGTGATGTGAAACGCCACGCACCCGCGCCGAGGTTTGGCGGGCCGCTTGCAGAAACGAGTTCGATCACACGGACCTGCGACGATCGCCCTCTGGGGGTATCCAGAGGGCGCCATCCGACTCTCCGCCGCCCCGTCGCTCGCGTCGTCGACCTGAGCCGGTTGGCGTCAGGGACGGGCCCGCGAGGGGGCGACTGCACTCGGTCCCGCCAGTTCGCACACCCGGCCGACTCGGCCGGAGGGTTCACTCAGGGGGACACAGAGATCCGTCTGATCGGCTCGCCGCTGCGGTCGCGACGCGCCGGAATGCCTGCTCCCGTGGATCCGGTTCGCTCGTTAGCGACGCCCGAGCCTATCAGCGGCTGGCAATCGCGTCACGAACTCGTCAGTGTTCGGCGGAACGCCCGTCGAACGCCTCGGGAAGTATCTTTCTGACCTGGTCCCGCAACAACGCGGACACCGCCAGGTCTGAATCGAGTGAACAGGCCTTCTGGGCCAGTTTCTCGCACTGCTCGACCGTTACGCTGCGCACAAGCCGTTTCACGGGTGCGATCGACGATGCGGTCACCGACAGGGTACGCAATCCAAGCCCGATGAGCAAGAGAACGAAATCGAGTTCCCCGGCGGACTCGCCGCAGCAGGAAACAGGGACGTTTCTGCGGCGTGCGGCCCGGATCACGTCCCGGATGAGTTTGATCACCGCCGGGTGAGCCGGGTTGTACAGGTTCGCGACCCGCTCATTAATTCGGTCCACCGCCAACGTGTACTGCACCAAATCGTTGGTGCCGATCGAGAAGAAGGCGGCTTCACGCGCAAAAACATCCGCCATGATCGCCGCCGAGGGCACCTCGACCATCATCCCCACGTCGATGTTCCGGTCAAACGGAACACCCTCGTCGCTCAGATCTTCCATCACGTCGTTCAGGAGATACTTGCCCTGCCGGAACTCGTTGGTGGAGGTGATGAGGGGGAACATGACCTTGACTGGCCCGCGGGCCGACGCCCGGAGGATCGCCCGAAGTTGCGTCTTGAACATCGGCAGCGATTGCAGGCAATACCGGATGGAGCGCAGGCCCAGCGCGGGGTTTCGCTCCGGGTTCTCGGCACGCTCCTGCGTGTACTTGTCCGCTCCCAGATCGACGGTCCGGATCGTCAGGATCTTGCCCCGGAGCATGTCGATCGCGAGGGTGTACGCGCGGTAATGGTCGTCCTCGGTGGGCTCGCTGGCGCCGGTGAGATAGAGAAACTCGGTGCGGTAGAGTCCGACGCCTTCGCCGCCGGCCTCCAGGATCGCCGGGATCTCCTCGGGCATCTCGATGTTGCCGAGCAGATGGATCCGTTGTCCGTCGCGCGTGATGCTGGGGAGTTCGCCGAGTTCTTCGAGCGAGAGTTGGTAGGTCCGGCGCTGCTCGATGATCGCCTGATACTCGGCGATCGTCGCCGCGTCGGGGGACAGGATCGCGACGCCGCGGTCCCCGTCGATGATGATGTCGGCGCCATCGCTGGCGTGCGAGGTGATGTTGCCCAGTCCGACGACGGCCGGGATGCCCAGCGCCCGCGCGAAGATCGCCGTGTGGCTCGTCTTGCCCCCCAGGTCCGTCGCGAAAGCGATCACGTGATTGCGGTCAAACGCCGCGGTCTGCGACGGCGTCAGGTCCTTGGCGACGACGATGGCCCGGTGGTTGAGGGTCGCCAGCCGGCTCGCCTGCGCCCCGATCAAGTGCCGCAACACCCGCAGCGACAGGTCCCGCACGTCGTCGATCTTGGTCTTGAATACGTCGGGCATCGACGCGAAGCGCTTCACGGCTTCCTGGAACCCGATCCACGCGGCGTACTCCGCGCTCACTCGTTCCTTGCTGATCCGGTCCCGCATGGGCTTGGTCAGCGTCGGGTCGCCCAGCATCCCGATGTGGAACGCAAAGATCTTCGCCGCCTCGTCGCCGAGTTCACGCGCGGTCGATTGGCGCATCTCCGCGAGTTCCGCCACCGAGTCCGCGATCGCCTTGTCAAGTCGGGCCAGTTCATCAGGCACCAGGCTCTCGGCGATCGTCCGCTTGGGAACGGCGCGCCGGACATCGTCAAGCACGAATACCCGCCCGATCATCACGCCCGGGGAAACCGCGATGCCCTTGAGTATGTCCATTGGGAAGTGAAATCGATGCGAACGGCTCTCGAACGCGGCGGGGTCCGCGATAACCGGCGTCAGTCCCCATCATACCAGCCGAAACGTGCGTTTTTTGCAACGAAGGCTCGTATATTCAGGCGGCCTTTGTCCGATTATTCTGACAAGTGGCGCGTCGTTGCGATTGAGTCTCAATGAGGATACCATCTGATGCTCGTCGCCAGAAGCGGCGGAAATCGATTGAGGATGCACATGGCGGAACACTGTTGTCAAGGCGCACGAGAGAAATCCGATGGGGGCCCCCCGGAAGCGGACGCCGGCGTCAGGTCGCTTTCATCGCTCAAGCGCGGCCAAACCGGGGTTGTGTGCGAATCGTCGCTCGCGGGGGGAGATGGCGCGCTACTTCGCGCGATGGGGTTGTACCCCGCGGCCCGCGTCCGCCTGTGCCGCGAAGGGGAGCCGTGCATTGTCGCGGTCACGTCCGGCCCGGGCGGCAACTGCGGCTGCGGCTCGGAGTGCCGGATCGGTCTGGCGCGGTCGCTGGCGAAGCGCATCCTCGTGAAGACCGAGCGAGTGGACTAACCACGCGGCGTCTGCTCCGCGGCAGTCGGGTGTCACACAGGCCATGCCCCACACGGCGTCGATGAAACCAGCCGCGGCGGAAGTTTCCCCCAAGCCCAGCGGCGGTGCAGCGCCGTCCTCCGGCCACGCGGGGGGTCGCCTGGCGCGGGTCGCCCTCATCGGAAACCCCAACACCGGAAAAACAACGCTCTTCAACCGACTCTGCGGGCTTCGGCACAAGACGTCAAACTTCCCCGGCACCACCCTCGAAGCCAGGCTCGGCCGGGTTCGCACCGGTGAATCCCGAGGCCCGGGTGGTTCGAGTCAAGAGTCGTGCTGCCAGCCGTCTCCGACAAGCCAGATCGAATCCGTGAGCGATGAGGAGCACGCGGCGGAGTTGATCGACCTCCCCGGCATCTACTCGCTCGAACTCGACCAACTCGAGGCGGGCATCTGCCGGTCGGTTCTCGCGGGCGAAGCCGCGCCGCGAGGCGACCGGGTTGAGGCGCCCGACGCCGTCTGCGTGGTGCTCGATGCCACCAACCTTGGACGCAACCTGATGCTCGCGGGCGAAGCGCTGCGCCGGCGGCTGCCCACCGTCTTTGCCGTCAACATGATCGACCTGGCCCGGCGAAAGGGCCTGTCGATCGATCGCGATCGGCTCAGCGAACGGCTGGGGTGCGAGGTGGCGCTCGTCTCCGCCCGCACCGGCGAGGGACTCGGAGAACTCCGCGACTTGCTGGGGCGGGCCAAGATCCCCACGCGCACGCCGCCCGGCGACGAAGCAGGCCTGCGCCACTGGTGCGACGCCGTGTACGCCGAATCCGGCGAACTGATGGACCCGGCGCACGCCGACGCGGCGCGAGACACCTTCACCGATCGCCTCGACCGCGTCGTGACGCATCCCGTCCTGGGGATGGCGTCCTTCCTCGTGATCATGGGGGGCCTCTTCTACGCGCTCTTCCGGCTGGCCCAATACCCGATGGGGTGGATCGAAGCAATTTTCGGCGGGCTGACCGGCGCGATCAACCGGGCGATGCCACCGGGAATTCTCCAGGACCTGCTGTCCAACGGCGTGGTGGCCGGCGTGAGCGGGACCGTGGTGTTCCTGCCCCAGATCTGTTTGCTGTTCTTCCTGATCTCGCTGCTTGAGGACACCGGGTATCTGGCGCGGGCGGCGTTCGTCGCGGACCGCGTGCTCAGGCCGTTCGGACTCCCCGGGCATTCATTCGTCCCCCTGCTTTCGAGCCACGCCTGCGCCCTCCCCGGGATCATGGCGACGCGCGCGATCCCCGACCCGCGCGAGCGGCTCGCGACCATCCTCGTGGCCCCGTTCATGACCTGCTCAGCGCGATTGCCGGTGTACGTGCTGGTCACCACGATCCTGTTCCGCGACTCCCCGGCGCTCGCCGCGGCGGCCTTCGTCGGGTGCTACGTGCTCGGCGCGCTCGCCGGCGTGCTCAGCGCTCTCATCGCCCGCCGGACCATCCTGAGGGGCCGGAGCCGGCCGATGGCCCTGGAACTGCCGACGTACAAGGTGCCAAGCCTCCGCACCGCGCTGATGACGACCTACGACCGCGCGATGATGTTCCTGAAGAAAGCCGGGACGAACATCCTGATGATCTGCATCGCGCTGTGGTGGCTCGGGGCGTACCCGCACGTGGACCCGCCGGTGAGAGCGGTGGAACTGCGCCAGATCGCGAGGGACATGCCCGATCAATCAAGCGTGCAGATCGATGATGCGACATGGTCGCGCGATGACCTGGAGCAGGAAGCGGACCGGCTTGAAGCCGCGCACGCCCAGGCGCACAGTTTCATCGGCCGCCTCGGTCGCGCCGCCGAGCCGGTCTTCCGCCCGCTGGGCTATGACTGGCAACTCACCATCGGCGTGCTGGCGAGTTTCGCCGCGCGCGAGGTGTTCGTGTCCACCATGGCGGTCGTGCTCGCCGGCAGCGCCGACGGCGAGGACCAGGGCGTCGTCCGGCGCATGACCACCGCCACTCGCTCCGACGGAGCGACGCTGGTCTTCAGCCGCCCGGCCAGTTGGTCGCTCCTGGTCTTCTTCGTCCTCGCGATGCAGTGCCTGCCCACCCTCGCTGTCACCGCTCGCGAATCGGGCCATTTCAAGTGGGCGGTGCTGCAACTGGCCTGGATGAGCACGCTGGCCTACGGCGGGGCGGCGCTGGCGTTCTTCCTGGCGGGCGGGTGGAGTGGGGGGGGCGGATGAGGCCGGGTTTCCCAGCCGCACCGGCGATGGTCATCGGCATGACCCTGCCAGTCGGCGACTGGCAGTTCTGGGTCGCCACGGGCGCCTTTGTTTTCGCGATCGCCTGGCTTCTCCGCGGCGTGCTGCCCATCCCGCTGCTGTCGCGCCGCGCCAAGCGGCGCCGGCGCGGCGAACGAAAAGCCACCCTCACGATCTCCCGAAAGCCGGTCGATCGTCGATGACTCCTGCTCCCTCCCCGCGGCGCGAGCGGTTCAACCAATCGGACCGAGCAGACCGATCGGCGTCCCGAGCGTCCCGAACCCGCCGAAGAAGTTCGCGTCGAAGTGCGCCATGTACGCGACGATCGGCTGGGCCGCTCGGACGCGGATGCCGTAGAACGTCCCGATGCCCGGCACCGTGCCGTCCGTGCGACGGAAGCCCGTCACGAAGTCGTGGATGTCGAACTCGTTGGCGGCGCTGGGCGCCAGCGTGCGGCGGAACGTCTCGGTGCCCCCGTCGTTGAAGTCCATCGTGATCTCGACGGACAGCGTGGACGCGGTGGGGTTGAACAGGCGGAGGTATTCAGTCACCTGCCCTCCCGCCAGCGGACGGAACCCGTCGGCGAAGGCCCAGGTCGTGGCGGCCTGCGTCGCGAACTCGGACCCCGTGGCCTCCCCGAACGCGAAACTCGGCAGCGTCATCGCGACCGGCACGTTGGATTCATACGTGATGGAATACGCCTGCTGGCCCGCGGGGAAGTTCACGAGCGATCCGACGCTGAACCCGCCGCGCCGATTCGCCGGCACGTTCAACTGATAGCGGTACGCCGATCCGTTCTGGAAGAAGAACGTGAAGTTGACGTCGGCGGCGGTGTCGTTGGTGTTGAGAACGGTGACGAACTCGGCGGAGGCGCTGATCCCGAGTTGCCCCTCGGGCGTGGCGCCGGTGGTGCTCCCGAGGCTGGGCGTCCCGAGCACGCCGAACCCGCCGCGCAGGTTCGTGTCGTAGTGAGACAGCGCTGCCACGATCGGGCCCTGCGACACAAGCCGCATGCCGAACGGCGTGCCGCTGGGCAGTTGCCCCTGCAGAAGGTTGGCCAGCGACCACCCGCCGCGGCGGAGGCCCTGCAGGTCAAAGGAGGGCACGGAGAACGCCGCGGCGCCGTTTTCCGGATAGATCGTGAGCGTGACGCGCACGGTCGCGACGCCAGGGTTGTAGAAGACGACAAAGTCGTTCACCCCGTCGCCGAAGAATCCTTCGCCGAAGGTCCAGGTGTTGCTGGTGATGTTGCTGAAGGCCTCGCCGGTCGAGACGCCGAAGTCGAAGTGGCTGAGGTTCGCCGCGACGGGCTGCGACGAGCGGACCTCGATGGAGTACGGCTCGTCCTTGCGGACCAGCGTGGTATTGGCCGCGTACATCGCGGGGGTGGTGATGGTGAGACCGGTGCGTGTGCTGGGGGCGATGGTCTCGTCAACGAACCCGTCGCCGTCGATGTCGCCCGTGGCGGAATCGTACAGCACCTGGTCGCGCACGCCGTTCTCGTAGCGAGCGATCACGACGACCCGCGCCGCCGAGGCGCTCGTGTTCACAATGGGGATGAACGTGCTGGCCCGATCATTGGCGTACCCCTCGGGGTAATAGACGGCGTAGGGGAGGCTGCTGAGCCCGGTGTCCGGGTCGTACCCGCGCAGCGGATCCGCGCCCTGCGGGTCCTGTACCAGGTGCCCCGTTCCGGTGTCGGCCACCAGCATCGCGTACTGCGTCTGCACCTCGCTGAGCGACGCGCCGACGAGGATGAAATACCGGAAGGAGATGGATTGATCCGCGCCGATGCGTTCGGTCGGCGTGGTGCCGATCGACATCGCGATCAACTTGTCCGCCTCGACGCCCGAATCGGTCATCGATGTGTCCGGATCCGGGGAGGCGTTGTCCAGCACCTGGAACGGATCGCGCACGGAGTTGAGGTCCTGCACCGCCGCCGTGGCCCGCAGGCCGGAGGGGAGCGCGCCGGTGGCGAAGCCGATCGTGAGCCCGCCGGGGAACCCGTTATCAACGAACGACGCGGTGACGAGCCGGCCGGTAGCGTTGTCCACGTTGTTGACGGTCCGGGCCACGGAGGTCCCGCGGTTCAGCCCCGTCTGCGGATTGAACGCTTCGACCCACGCGACGTCGTTGATATCCGACGACGACGTGTTCGTGAGCGTCACGTCCACGGCGATGAAGTGATCATTGATGCCGTAACTGAACGTGCGCTGGATGCGCAGGTCGCGGAAGAGGCCGGTGATGACGATCCGTCGATTGGCCGGATCCGACTCGTCGGCGACCGAGACTTCCAGGTCCGAGCGTCCGGCGGGACCGGAGTTCTGGAAACTGAAGCCGTTGTAGGTGCCGCCGAAGAACGACTCGCTCGCGAGGCTGCGTGCGAGGATGAACTCGTTCCCCGCCAGCGCGATCCCGGCGGGCTGCGGCACGGACGCGTTCGCGGGGACCGAGCCCTGCGGGACGCCGATCGACCCGTCGGCGTTGACGCCCAGCGTCACCCCGCTGGCGCTGCCCGCGGTCAGCACCGTGCCGTTGCTGATGCCGCCCGAGACCTGCACCGTCAGCCGGTAGTTCCCCGTCGCGCTCGTGCCGACGCCGGAACCGCCGTTCAGGATGCTGTACATCGTGTTGTCCGCGCCGGAGACGCCGATGAAGAACGTCCCGCCCGGATCGACGACAAACGACAGGCTTGAGTTCTGCGTGTCGCCGCGGTTGTCGAGCACCAGTTCGTTGCCGGCTCCGTCGAAGAGGCGCAGCACCGTATCGAGGTGATTCGACGAAGGACCCTCGGCGGGATCGCCGGGGTTGAGCGGGACGTTGACCGTCGCCGTGATCGTCGTGCCGGCCGGCGCCACGATCTGGAACAGGTCCACGTCGCGAAGCCCGAACGCGCCGTCGCCGATGAACGCGTCGCGCGTCGCCGCGCCGACCCCGTTCAGGATCGGCGTCGTCACCAGCCCGATCGTGTCGTTCAGTTCAAACGGGCCAAAGACGTTGTTCGCGAGCGTGAAATCCATCCCCCACGAAACGAGCGTGCCCACGCTGGGCGCTCGCGTATCCGTCACCTCCAGCGTCCACACGCCCGCGGCCGACTGCCCGTCAAAACGGTTCAGCGGCTGTTCCGGCTGGAACGAGCCCGTGAACGGCGCGGCGCCCGTGATGATGCTGGTCAGCGCCTCGTCGTCGAAGACCGTGTTCACGAAATCGTCGCCCGCGCCTCCCCGCGCCAGCACCAGCGACACCACGCGGTCGTTCGCCACATCCTGCCCTTCGATGTGGTGCCGCAGCCGGACCTGAAGATCGCTCACGAACGGATGCGTCAGCGTCATCCGAACGTTCAGGTCCTGGATCCGGCGTGAATCGAACACGCTGATGGAACTGCTGAGCGTCTGCGGGACGCCGACCACCGGGTCCGGGATCGGCAGCGGCAACCCCGTCGCGTTCACCGTGACCGGGTCCGACGTATCCACCGCCACGTCGATCGTCAGCCGATAGTCGCCCACCGATCCCGGCGTGCCGCTCCCCGCCACGCGCGGATCGAACGTGCTGTTCCCGAAACCCGACACGACCAGGTAGTACGTCCCGCCCGTGGGCACGAAGTACTCGAGCCGGCTGTCCAGCCCGTTGAAGTTGTCGTTGCGCGCCACCGGCATCGGGGTCATCGGCACCAGGCTCGCCGAGTCGTACAGCGACAGGACCGAGTCCAGCGACGACGGCAGCGGCAGCGACCGCGCGTCCACCGTCGCGATGATCAGCCCGGGGCCCGTCAGCGTGAATCGGTAGATGTCCACGTCGCGCTGCCCCGCCGTCCCGTCACCGATCAGCGCGTTATCGAAGATCGCCCGCCCGGACGTGCTGAATACCACCGGTGTCGAGGTTGTCACCGTGTCGTTGGGCTCGAACGCGCCCGAGTTCGACACCACCATGAAGTTGTACACCTCGTTGTCGCTGGGCAGCGGGGCCGCGGTCGTGCCGTTGAGGAAGTTCCCGTCCGCGTCCTGGAACCCGCTGGCGATGAGCGTCAGGCGGTATGAGTCGTTCGGCAGCCCGCCCGGGAACATCCCGCTCAGGTCGATCGTCAGCACGCTGGAATCCAGCGAGATCATCCCCTGCGTCAGCGTGATCGACACGTCGTTCCCGTTGCCGAACACCCCGTCGCCGTTCGAGCGAACCAGCGTGATCGACGACGCCAGCACGGGATCCACGATCGCCTCGCTGAATGAGACCACGATGCTCGTCACGTTCGACGAGACCGAACCGGGGAAGATGCCCGTCACGGTGGGCCCCGCGATCAGGATGTTCCGCAGCGCGTTGTCGATGTCCAGCCGCCCGCCCGACTCCACGACGTTCTGCAGCGCGGGAACCAGGTCGGCGCCGCGCACGATCGCCCGGCGGATCTCGTCCGTCGAGGCGTTGGGCTTGACGGTCTTGAGCAGCGCCACCGCGCCGGTGACGAACGCCGACGCGTACGACGTGCTCGCCGCGTTGGTCCCGAAATCGAACCCGCCCCCGCGCGTCGTCGTGAAGATCAGGTCGCCGGGCGCCGCGATGTCAACGATCGTCCGGCCGTAGTTCGACGTCGCCGACAACTGGTCCCGGTTGTTGGTCGCCGCCGCGACGATGATCGACGAGTTGAACTCCTTGTACGACGCGGGGAAGAACATCTGCGTCCCCAGGTCGGCGGCCTGATTGCCCGCCGCCGTCACAAACGTCGCCCCAGCATCAGTGAACCGCCGGATCGCCGCTTCCTCGGCCGCCTGGAATCCCTGCGCGATCAACTCGCCGTAACTGTTGTTGCTGGCGACGATGTTCACCCCCTGATTCTGGATGAACGAGGTCGCATAGTCGTGCGCGGCGATGACCGCGTCCAGCGCAATGGCGTTCCCGATCGATGCGCGCGCCACCTTGATCGGCAGCAGTTTGACGTTCCACGCCACGCCCGAGACGCCCACGTTGTTGTTCCCCACCGCGCCGATGATCCCGGCGATCTCGGTCCCATGCCCGACCGGGTCGTTCGGGTTCGTGTCACCGTCGCCGAAGTCGTACCCGTTCACGTCGTCCACCAGGCCGTTCCCGTCGTTGTCGATGCTGTCGCCGGCGATTTCACCGGGGTTGCGCCAGATGTTGGCGATCAGGTCCGGGTGTGTGACGTCGATGCCGGTGTCGATCACCGCGATGACGACGTTGGACGACCCGACCGTCCGGTCCCACGCCGCCGACGCGTTCACGTCCGCGCCGAACGTCCCGAAGTTGCCGCTCAACGGGGGCACTTCCTGCCCCGTGTTCACCAGCCCCCACTGCCGGCTCAGGAGCGGATCATTGGGAATCGCCTGCGGCCGGTAGACCGTGTTTGGCTCCACGCCGCGCACCCCGCCCACCCGCGACAGCACCCGCGCCACGTCTGATTCGCCGAACGAATCCAGCGCGGTAAACACGGCGTACCCGCCGCGACCGATCGCCCGCACGTCCTGCGCCCGGATGCCCAGCGCGGTGATGACCTCGCTGGCTCGCTCGGCCGCCCGCGACGCGCCCAGCAACTCATCGAACGTGATGATCCACGAATCCCGGACCACGTCCACCACCGACCCGTGCCACGAGAGCGTGCCCAGCGAGTTCCCCGGCGTGCCCCCGGCCGGTCCCTGCACGTCCGACAGCAGCGTGCGCGGCTCGAGTTCGCCGAATGCGTCCGCCCACGCGCGGCTGCTGGCGCTCTGCGGCCGGGTTCGCCGACCGAGTCCACCTGATTGACGGGTATCCTGCTGAGTGCGAGCGCGTTTCATCGTTCGTGTACTCCAAATCCAAACAAGGCGGCCCGAGTCCGACTCCGCATCCGCACCGCCGGCAACCGTCGGCGGGCCGGCGCGGCGCGAGGGGTCGCTACAGTAGTGCCGGAGACCGGGTGGTGAAGCCCCCGCGATGAATTTCTCCATCGCGCTTGCACCACATGGACGCCAGACTGCGCTGTCGCCCGACGGTCCCCGCCCCTGCTCGCGATCCCCACGTCAGACTCTCCGGGCCGCTGTGGGCGGACGGTGGCGAATCTGCCTGCAAACCTCTCCCAACTTCAACGTATTTCAGGAGATATGTCAAGTCCCACAACCCCTTCACCTTCCGTTCGCCCCAGACTCGGAGTTCCATCGTCTCCGGTCCCTCCTCACATCGCCTTCACCCCGCCGCACCCGTCTACGCGATGCGCCGCGTCGGGTAAACTCTGAGCCCGCCCGCGACACGGTCCGCTCGTTTTCCGCCGGCGGTTACCTTGGAGTCAACCATGCAACCGGTTTTTGGGCCGCTCCTTGTCTTGAACCTGCTCGCCCTGGTCGGGCCGGTTGCCTGCGCCGCCGCACCCTCCGAACAACCTGCTGACGCCACCGGCGCCGACAGCGGGTCTATTTCCGTGAGTGTGCGCTCAGCGGTCTCCGCTGACGCTTCGGCTCGGCTTGTCGGACTCCCCCGTTTCCCCGCGCTCTCTCCTGATGGGCGTTCGCTCGTATTTTCCTGGGCCGGCGACCTCTGGTTCGCCTCGCTCCCGGCCGACCTGCCGGCCTCGGGACACGTCGCCGTCATCGCCGATCGCCTCACGTCTCACCCCGCCGATGAATCCCGAGCCGTCTTCTCGCCCGACGGCGCTTCCCTGGCGTTCGAGTCCGACCGCGACGGCGCGCGCAACATATACGTCATGGCGCTGGGCTCCCTGCGCGATTCGTCTCACGTCGTCGCCAGCGAGGCCCGTCGCCTCACGTTCTCCGACGCCGCCCAGACCATCGGGTCATTCTCCGCCGACGGCGCTTCCGTTTTCTTTTCTTCCGGGCAGGAACCTTCGCTCTATCGCCAGGCACGCCTCTACTCCGTCTCTCTGGCCGATGGTCACGTTCAGCGGCTGACCGATGCGCAGGGGTTCCTCCCACGCGCGACGCCCGATGGAAACCTCCTCTTTTCCCGTGGATCCGCTACGCTTTGGAATCGACCGATCTATCGCGGGTCCGCCGCCGGCGACGTGTTCCGGCTCAATACCGCCGATCAGTCCTTCCGTCGTCTTACCAACTCTGGTGCCAACGATGGCAACGCCTTTCAGACCCCCGACGGGTCGCTCATCTTCACGTCATCTCGCAGCGGGCAGAACAACCTCTGGAAACTGGCGCCCGGCGCGGCCGATGACGCCGCCGCCACCCAGTTGACGAACGTCGTCGTCCCCGCCGGCAAGCCCACCATCGGCCATGGCGTCGCCGATGCCTCTGTTTCCCTCGACGGCTCGCGCGCCGCGTTCACCGTCTGGGACACGCTCTACGTGCTCAACCTGCGCTCGCCGGCCGACCCGATCGCGATCGCCGCCAGCGCCTCCGGCGACACCGCCGTCCCCGATGCGCTGCGTCTGGCCCTGGATCGCCAGGTCTCCGAAGCGGCCCTGAGCCCGGATGGCAAGACGCTCGCCGTCGTCGCGCGCGGCGAGGTCTTCGTCCGCAGCACCGACGAAGGCCGCCCCACCCGCCGCGTCACGCGCACCCCGGCGCGCGAGCGCGACCTGGCCTGGTCGCCGGATGGAGCGACGCTGTACTTCGCGTCCGACCCTCGAGGCGTGTACGAAGTCCATCAGGCAACCGTGTCGTTTGCCCGCGACGACCTGGATCCACAGCCCGCCGAGCCCGACCAGAAGCCCGCCGCGGATGCCCGGCCCGCCCCCGCCGGCGACGAGGCGGACGGCGCCGCCGTGAAGCCCGATGCCCCCGCTCCCGCTCAGCCGGCGTCCGACGCCACGACTCCCCAAACCGACAAGCCCGCCGCCGTTGCGGACAAGCCCAAGCCGCCCCCGAAGCCCGACCCCGGGAAGCGCTGGGCCGATTCGATCCTCTTCGACGTGCACCCGCTCATCTCGATCGCGGACGACGATGTTCGTTTCCCGCAGCCATCCCCCGACGGCCGACAACTCGCCTTCGTCCGGGGGCGCGGCGACCTGTACATCCGCGATCTGTCGTCCGGCGCCGATCGCAAGATCCTCTCGGGCTGGGACGCGCCCGAGATGATCTGGGCCGGCGACTCGCGCCACATCATCTACGCCGTTCAGGATCTCGACTACAACAGCGACATCTGGCTCGCGGACTCCGCGGCGCAGGACCCCGGCGCCGCCGCCCTCAACCTCACGCGGCACCCCGATACCGACACCGCGCCGCGGCTCACCGCCGACGGCAAGATCCTGACGTTCCTCAGCGAACGAGCGGGCGACAACGGCGAGTTCGATGTGTGGCAGGTCTACCTCGACAAGAAACTCGAAGGTCTCAAGCCGTACGAACTGGATGAGTACTACAAGAAGGCCGCCGAGGCGGCCGGCAAGCGCAAGCCGCTGGACCTTCCGTCGGACAAGCCCGCCAAGCCGGCGGGCGAACTCTCGTTCGACGCCGCCGATGCCTACCTCCGCGTGCGACGCATCACGTCAAACCCCGGGCCCGAGTCCGACCTGGCCATCACGCCCGCCGCCGATCGGATCATCTTCTCCGTTGCTCAGGACACCGACACCGCGCTGGTCAGCATCGACCGCAAGGGAGAGGACAAGAAAGTCCTTCAGGCCGGAGCGGTCTCGCGCGTGGCTTCATCCCTTACGGGCGAGAAAGTCTCGTTTATCCGCGCGGGCGTCGTCAACACCGCGCCAACCAAAGGCGGCAAGACCGAAACCCTCGCCATCGACGCGCCGGTGACGATCGAACTCGCCGCTCAGCAGCGCCAGAAGTTCCTCGAAGCCGCGCGCATCCTCGGCACTCGCTTCTACCACAGCACCATGAAGGGCCTTGATTGGGACGCCCTCACCGCCGCCTACCTGTCGCTGGCCATGCAGACCCGCACCACCGACGAGTTCAACGACGTCGTCCAGATGCTCTTCGGCGAACTCAACGGCTCGCACACCGGTATCTCCGGACCGCCCGCGACCGATTCGGCCCCGCGACCTTCCATCGGCCTGCTCGGCGTCGAGTCGCGCCCCGTCGCGCAGGGCCACCAAGTGGCGCGCGTCTTCGAGAATTCTCCCGCCGACCAACCCCAATCCCGTCTTTACCCCGGCGACGTCATCATCGGCATCGACGGCGTCCCGCTGACGCAGTGGCCCCGCCCCGCGGGAATGTCCGGTGTTCCCGACCTCACCGAGGCTCTCCTGGGGAAAGCCGGCAAGGAGACACTCCTGGAGGTGCAGCGCGCCGACCCGACGCTGCCGACCCACGTCCTCATCGTTCCCGCCAGCGCCGGCGGGCTCAGCCAGGTCGCCTATCTGGAGGGGATCAAGCAGCGGCGCGTCCGGGTCGAGGAACTCTCCGCCGGTCAGATCGGTTACCTCCACATCCGCAGCATGAGCGAGCCTTCCGTGCGCGATTTCGAGCGCGACCTCTACGCCGCCGCTCATGGCAAGAAGGGACTCATCATCGATGTCCGCGACAACGGCGGCGGGTTCACCACCGATATCCTCCTGGCCTCCCTCACCGCCCCCGTTCACGCGAAGACGGCCCCCCGCGGCGTCGATCCCTCCGACGTCCCCAGCGACGCCTATCCGCGCGATCGGCGGCTCATCTACGGATATTCGCGACCGATCAACGTCCTCATCAACGAAAACTCCTTCTCAAATGCCGAGGTCTTCGCCCACGCCATCCACAACATCAACCGCGGCTCCCTCATCGGCAAAGAGACATTCGGCGCCGTCATCTCCACCGGCTCCGCGTCCCTTGTCGATGGCACGACCGTGCGGGTCCCGGGCCGCGGCTGGTGGATGCCCGATGGTCGCGACATGGAAAACAACGGCGCCGCACCAGATGTGGCAGTCGAACAAACACCAGAAGACGACGCGGCGGCGCGCGATGCCCAACTCGAAGCGGCTGTACGGGAACTGCTTGGACGTGTCTCGAAGTGATGCGAGCGTTCGACCCCGCGAATCACCGAAATCGCGCGATGGAACCGGGTCGCGACCGGAAGGCGTGCGGCCCCCACGCCTCGTAGGGATGCCGCGCCGGGCCATACTCGTAGTGCGTGCGGCGTGGCGAGCGGGCGTGGTCAGCACAACCCGCAGAAATTAATTCATGCAACTACCAAAAGTCGCGCGCGTCACTGGATTGTCACGGCACCCCATCCGATTGATGGGGTGCGGCTCAAGTTTCTCGGCTATCGCTTCGTCCCCGGTATTTCTTGAGGTGTCGATCACGTGAATGCAGGCACGCCGACACGAGTGATTGCCGCATCAATGGGCTTGGCGGCATTCTCGATCGCGACAATAGCGGGCCTGGCAGCCGACAATCCAGCGGAAAGCATCCTGATGCGGGCGATGATCTCGATGTTTGTTTGTCACGCGCTCGGGATGGGGCTGGGGATAGTCGGTGAACGAGCGGTGAAAGAAGGTGTGGAACGGTACGTCGGGCGCACGCCGTTGCCCCCTTCGTCCACTTCAAAGTAGATTCTGCAAGAAATTGCGCAGGGACTTGGCGCAATCCTCGAGAGTTTGGTATACTCAACACTTGAGTCGGCCAGGGATCGGCCGCGTGACACGGATGATTCAGGTTTTCGCGCCGGCCATGTCCGCCGTCGTGGGAAGCCCGACTAGAGGTTCAAGGAGCGGACCATGACTCGAAAGCGTTCATTCGCTACCGCAGGTGGTCGAAGCGGTCGGTTTGCGGCGGAGCACGCCGAGCCTTCCAAGGCCACGACTCCCTTCCATTCGATGCCGATGCGCGACGTCTGGGTGGAATACCAGAAGACGCGATCGCAGACGATCCGCAACTTCCTGATGGAAAAGTTTCTCCCGCTCGTGCGGTACAACGCCGAGCGCATCTACACGCGTCTGCCCGACGAGGTTGACATCCAGGACCTGATGTCGGCGGGGCTGTTCGGGCTGATGGACGCGATCGATGCGTTCGACCTGGAACGGGGCGTGAAGTTCGAGACGTATTGCGCGCCGCGCATCCGCGGCGCGATCCTGGACGAGTTGCGCTCCATGGACTGGGTTCCCCGCCTCGTGCGCCATCGCACCTCCCGCGTCGAAGGGGCGCGCATGAGGTTCGAGATGGCGCAGGGGCGTGCGCCGACCGAGGACGAACTGTGCGAGCGGCTGGACCTTGAGGGGGAGGAGTTCGACAAGTACATGCGCGACTCCGCCGCCGTCAGCGTCTCGAGCCTGGCGCGCAAGTGCTTTGTCTCCGACGGAAACAAGGACCTTCGCGAGATCGACGTCATCAAGGACGAAACGCAGCACAACCCGTTCGTGGACATCCAGCGCAAGGACGTCAAGGACCTCATCACCAAGGGCCTGTCGCGAGCCGAGCGGCTGATCGTCATCCTGTATTACTACGAAGAGATGACGATGAAGGAGATCGGGGCGACGCTGGACCTGTCCGAGTCGCGCGTGAGCCAGATGCACTCGTCGATCCTGCTGCGACTCAAGGCGCAGATGCAGCAGCGTGAGGTCGAGTTCGAGCCCGCCGAGTAAGCCCGGCAACACAGCGCGTCGTGGTCGAGGCAGGCTCCGCGCCCGCCTCGCTTTCGTTTTCGGGCCCCGGGCTTTGCCGCGCCTGATGGATGCGGGTTTCGACTCAGCGGTCCGCATCACGAACGGCCCGGCAGAACGTGGCCATGAGCGTCGCGTCCTTGACGCCCGGCGTCTTCTCGACGCCGCTGGAGACGTCCACCGCATACGGCCTGACGATCCGCACCGCGTCCGCGACATTGTCGGGCGTGAGCCCGCCGGCGAGGATGATGGGCTTGGCGCACGCGCTCACGCGCGGCGCCAGCGAGCCCCAGTCCAGCGACCTTCCTTCTCCGCCCGCGGAGCCATCCACGAGGATCGCGCAGACCTCGTCGAGCGCCGACCAGCGCTGGAGTTCCGCGTCGATCTTCGCTTCGTCGAACCTCACGGCCTTGATCACGTTGGGCCCGCACGCCGCGACCGTGTCCTCATCCTCGATCCCGTGTAACTGGCTCAGCACCGTCGGGCAGATCTCCTCGACCTGGCAGAACTCGTCCACGCCCGCATTGACAAACAGGCCCACGCTGGTGACCAGCGCCGGGATCGCCTGCGACAACTCCCAGGCCGCTTCGGGCGCGATGTAGCGTTTGCTGGCGCGATGAAAGACGAATCCGACGGCGTCGGCGCCGGCGTCCGCCGCCGCTCGGATGTCATCCCCCGTTTTCACGCCGCAGATCTTGATGCGAGTTCGGCAGGTAGTGGTCATGAAGCACGGTAGGTCGGTGCGGCGCGCTGCTGAAGCGACGCGGACGACGTGCGCGCCGGCGCCGGCTCGAAGCACCGCCACGCCGTTGCCTCATCGATCCTTTGCGCGGCGGCGACGGTCAGAGCGGGCGCGTCGGCTCTGCTTCGCCGCGTGGCGGCCTCTACGCTGTCTTCCGCATTGGCGCGGACGATGGGCACATCGGATCCAAACCAGACTTCACCGGCTCCGGCGCGGCGCTGATCGGCCGTGAGCATGCCGGCGGCGCACCCACTCTCGAGCAGTTCGCGGATCGGGAGGACTCGATCGAGCCGGTGCGGGAGATAGCGGGTGAGCGCTTCGATGTCGTAGAGCAAGTGGCAAGGCTGGAGGCTCGCCACCACGCCCAGCCGGGCAAACCGGGGAATGTCGGCTTCGTCGATCAGTTCGCAGTGCTCGATCCGGGCGCGGATCCCCAGGTCGTCGGCGCGAGGGTTCACGCGTTCGATGGCGTCGAGCACGCTCCGCACCGCGGCGTCCCCGATCGCGTGCACCGCCAGGTGCCCGCGCGCCGCGCTGACCTTGAGCAGCGCGGCGTCGAGTTCGGCGGCGCTCGCCATGGTCTGCCCGCGCGGAAGGCCCTGGATCGGCTCGCGGTAGTCGTGCAGCATGAGCGCGGTGCGCGAGTTGAGCGTGCCATCGGCGAACACCTTCGCGCCCGCCAGCCGCACGCGCTCGGATTCCCACTCATGACGTGCCGGATCGAACGCGTTGACCGGGGGGTACAGCCACACGCACTGGACCGGCAGCGCCCCGTCGGCGGCGAGTTCGCCAAGGATCGGTCCCAGCCAATCCTGCGAGAGCATGTCGTGCACTTCGACGACCCCGAGCCCGGCCAGCGCGCTCAGCGAGGCGAGGACGTGTCGCTTGCGCTGGTCGCGCGAGGGTTCTGGCGCGGCGTTCCAGGCGCGGTACGCGTCGCCTTCCAGGAGCACCCCCGGATGCTGCGCGGGGTCCAGCCCGGCCAGGCGCATGGCTCCCGAGTTGGCGCCCGCGCTGTGGTGGTCGAAGGACATGATGACGCAAGGCGGCCCGCTTGCTTCGTCCAGTTCGCGGCGCGTCGGCCACCGCTGCTCGTTCCAGGATTCCACGCGCGCGCCGAACGCCAGCACCCATCCGTCGCGGGTGTGTCGCGGATCGTGGTGCTCGGCGCGCCGGGCCAGGTTCGCCAGGTCGCGCAGGCACGCGCCGACCGATCGGCACCCCGACAGATCGAGCAGCGAGAGTGACTCGCCGTGCGATGCGATGTGGGCGTGGGCTTCGCGGAGGGGGCGCGGGCTCGGCGTGATGTTCATGGCGGATTATTCCGTCTCGGCGAACGGTGCCGCGTCATGATGCCCGGCTGGATCGGCGGGATGCCGGAAGCCGGGCATGTCTGATACACTGGCGACATGGACACTCCTGGCGTCATTGCCGGTGCGCTCGCCGCGCTTTCCTGCCCGTGCACGCTCCTGCTCGCGGGCCCGCCCGACGACGCGGCGACGCGCGACCTCATGCACCGCGCCGCGGCCGTTGTCGCCAGCGAGCGCCAGATTGATTGGCAGCGGCTGGAGTTGCAGTGTTTCGTGCACTTCGGGGTCAACACGTTCACGGGTCGCGAATGGGGCGAGGGGACGGAATCGCCGGGGAACTTCAATCCGACCGACTTTGACGCCGAGCAATGGGTGCTGGCGGCGAAGGAGGCCGGGATGCGGGCGATGATCCTGACGGCCAAGCACCACGACGGATTCTGTCTGTGGCCCAGCGCGTTCACGGAGCACAGCGTGAAGAACTCGCCGTGGCGCGGCGGCCAGGGCGACGTGGTGAAAGAGGTATCGGAGGCGTGCCGGAAGCATGGGCTGAAGTTCGGCGTGTACCTCTCGCCCGCGGATATCCATGAACCTTCGTACGGGGATTCGCCCCGGTACAACGAGTACTTCATGAACCAACTCCGTGAACTGCTCACGAACTACGGGCAGATCCACGAAGTCTGGTTCGATGGCGCCACGCCGAAGGACAAGGGCCAGGTGTACGACTACCAGAAGTGGTACGCGCTGATCCGAGAACTGCAGCCCCAAGCCGTGATCTTCGGTCGTGGGCCGGACGTGCGATGGGTGGGCAACGAGGGCGGGCAGGGGCGCGCCAGCGAATGGAGCGTGGTGCCGCTGCCGGCGCCGCCGGAGGAATGCACGTGGCCGGACATGACCGCCGCGGATCTTGGCTCGCTGGTGAGGCTGCGGGATGCCAAGTACCTGCACTGGTACCCGGCGGAGACGGACACATCCTTGCGGCCCGGGTGGTTCTGGCGCGAGAGTGAGAACGCGCGGGTGCGGCCGCTGAGCGATCTTCTGAACGTGTATTACAACTCGGTCGGGAACAACTGCGTGCTCCTGCTCAATGTCCCGCCGGATACGCGGGGTCGCTTCCATGAGAACGACGTCGCACGGCTGAAGGAACTTGGCCGCGTGCTGCGCGGCACATTTTCATCGAACCTCGCCCGCGCCGCCGATGTCCGGGCGGCCTCTGACTCCCAGGCGAGCGGGCACGCCGCCGGGTTCATTCTCGATGGGGATCCGGAGACGTTCTGGACGTCGGCGGACTGGGAGTTCGAGCCCGGGGTAGTGATCACGCTCCCGCAGCCGCGGGAAGTCAGCGTTGTGATGCTGCAGGAGCACATGCGAAGCGGGCAACGCGTCGAGAAGTTTGTCGTGGAGGCGTGGGACGCGAATCGCTGGGCGACCGCGGGCAGCGGGTGGGTCGAGGTCGCGTCGGGGACCACCATCGGGTACAAGAGGCTCGCGCGGTTCCCGCGACTGACGACCGACCGCGTGCGACTCCGCTTTCCCGAGTCGCGCGTGCGTCCCACGCTCGCGGAGTTCGGCCTGTTCGATGAACCGGTGTTGCTCGGGCCGCCGCGGATCACGCGCGGGCGCGACGGCGTGGTCACGATCGCCGCTGGCGAGCGTGAGGCCGGGTCGATTCTCTACACGCTCGACGGCTCGGCGCCCACCGAGGGCGCCGCGGGAACCGTGGTGTATTCCAGGCCGTTCGCGTTGCCCGCGGGCGGCGAGGTGCGTGCCCGCGCGATGCCGCGAGCGGGCGCGTCGGCGGGTGAAGTGATCGCCGGCGATACCGCCTCGGCGTCGTTCGACGTGTGCAAGGCAACGTGGAAGATCGTCAGCGCCAGCAGCGAGCAGCCCAGCGCGGGCGAGGGGAAAGAGAACACGATCGACGACCGCGCCGACACGATCTGGCATACACAGTACTCGCCCGAGACGAGGCAGCACCCGCACGAAATCGTCATCGACCTGGGCGCGGCGCTCACGCTCCGCGGGTTCACATACCTGCCGCGCCAGAACGGCCCCATCAACGGCACCATCGTGAAGTACGAGTTCTACACAAGCGATGACGGGAAGCAGTGGGGGGGCGCGGGAGGGGCGGGGGGCGGGCCGGTCAGCGCCGGCGAGTTCCCAAACATCAGGAATAACCCCGTCGAGCAGCGAATCATGTTCGGCTCCCCTCGCACCGCTCGATTCATCAAGTTCGTCGCCCTCTCCGAGGTCAACGGGAACCCCTGGGCGTCGGCGGCGGAGATCGGTGTAATCACGCGGTAGCGCGGCGGCACTGGCACGCGGGCGAGCGTCAGGAGAACAACGGCGAATCCTCGGGTCCCGCCTTCCCGTAGGCGCTCGGCATCCCGACGTGGTCCGCCCCCGCTCGCGTCAGCATCCGCCCCCGGCGGGTCCGCGCGAGGAACCCGATCTGCAGCAGGTACGGCTCCACCACGTCCTCGAGCGTGCCCGCGTCCTCGTTCATCGTCGCCGCCACCGCTTCGAGCCCGACCGGGCCGCCGTCGTAGGTCCCGGCGATGGTCTTGAGGTACGTGCGGTCGATCTCATCGAGTCCGAGTTCATCAACGCCTTCGAGCGCCAGGCCCCGCGCCACCATCGTGGCGGAAATCCGCCCGTCTCCCTTAACCTGCGAATAGTCGCGCACGCGGCGGAGCAGCCGATTGGCGATGCGCGGGGTGCCGCGCGAGCGGCGCGAGATGAGGTCGAGCGCGCCCGGGGCATCGGGCCGCGTCGCTCCGTTGGTTGAGGCGACGCCGCCGCCCGCTCCGCCCGGTTCGGCTTCCACGCCCAGCAGCCCGCAACTCCGCGACAGGATCGCGTGCAGTTCCTCGGGCGAGTAGAACCGCAGGTGGTGCGTGACGCCGAAGCGGGACCGCAGCGGCGCCGACACGAGCCCCGCGCGCGTCGTCGCGCCGATCAGCGTGAACGGCTTGAGTTTGATCTGCACCGTCCGCGCGCTCAGCCCGGAGTCAACCGGCACATCGATGCGGTAATCCTCCATCGCGGGGTAGATGAACTCCTCGACCGCGATGGGCAGGCGATGGATCTCGTCGATGAACAGCACGTCGTTGGCTTCGAGGCGCGTGAGCGCCGAGACCAGGTCGGTGCCGCGCGTGAGCGCCGGCCCGCTGGTCGTGTGCACACGCGCGCCCATCTCCTGCGCGATGACGTACGCGAGGGTCGTCTTCCCAAGCCCGGGCGGGCCGTGCAGCAGCACGTGCTCCATCGGCTCCTTGCGCTCGCGCACCGCCTTGATCGTGATGCCGAGGCGCTCGATCAGGTCCGGCTGCCCGATGTACTCGCTCATGCGCGTCGGACGGAGGGACCAGTTGCGCTGGTCCAGATCGGGGTTCGCCTTGGCCGACACGAATCGCTCAACCGCCATGGCGGAGTGTAGTGCCCACGCCTCGGTGATGCTGTCGTGGCCCGTGTGGACGCACGGCCGTTGCCAAAGGTTGAAGCCTCGGGTTCCATTGCAACCCACCCGCCCGTTCTTGCTCTTCGCCCGGCAGGGCGCATGAGCGTCGCCAGAGGCTGAAGCCTCTGGCAACGCTGGTGCGCCCTTCGGGCGAAAACCAAGAGCAGGCGGGAGGTCGCGGGAGGTCGCAAGCCAACCAGAGGCTGAAGCCTCTGGCAACGATCGTGCGCCCTGCCGGGCGAAGAGCCCTCGCGGTCGCAGGCGGCGGGGACTCTCGCGTGATCACTGGTCGAAACCGAAGTGAGGGCTCTGAACGAAGATCACACCAGTTTCTTCAGGGCCTCGGCCTTGTCCGTCTTCTCCCATGAGAAGAACTCCAGTTTCGGCCCGCGGTGCTCGCGCTTCACCGGATCGAAGTACTGCCCCTCGTAGGCCTTGCGGCCGAAGTGCCCGTGCTTCGCCGTCGGCGTGTAGATCGGCGTCCGCAGGTTCAGCGACTCGATGATCTTTCGCGGCGTGAGCCCGAAGACTTCGCGGACCGCGCGGGAAATCTTTCCTTCATCGGCCTTGTTGGTCCCGAAGCAATCGACGTACACGCTGGTCGGCTCCGCCACGCCTATCGCGTAGGAGAGTTGGATCTCGCAGCGATCCGCCAGCCCCGCGGCGACGATGTTCTTGGCGATGTACCGCGCCATGTACGCCGCCGATCGATCAACCTTGGTCGGGTCTTTGCCGGAGAACGCGCCCCCGCCGTGGCGTCCCATCCCGCCGTAGGTATCGACGATGATCTTGCGTCCCGTCAGCCCCGTGTCGCCGTGGGGCCCGCCGATCTCGAATCGCCCCGTGGGGTTGACGTGGACGGTGATACCAGGGTTCCACCATTCCTTGAGCACGGGCTTGATCACCTGCTCGATGATCTCGCGCTTGAGCCCTTCCTGCCGATCGTTCCACGACGCGTCGTGCTGGGTCGAGAGGACGACCGTATCAACGCGCTTCGGCGTGCCGTTGTCGTACTCGATCGTCACCTGGCTCTTGGCGTCGGGACGCAGACCGGGGATGCGCCCGCTACGGCGCACCTCGGCTTGCCGCTCGACCAGGCGGTGGCTGATCTCCACGGGCATCGGCATGTATTCCGACGTGTCGCGGCAGGCGTAGCCGAACATCATTCCCTGATCGCCCGCGCCCTCGCGGTTCACCCCCATCGCGATGTCGTTGCTCTGCTTGTTGATCGCGACCATGACGCCCGCGCTGTCGGCGTCAAAGCGCATGTCCCCGGAGGTGTACCCGATCTCGCGGATCGTCTCCCGCACCAGGTCGGGGATGCTCACGTACGTATTCGTCGTGATCTCGCCCGCGACGACCACGAGCCCCGTGCAGCAGAGCGTCTCGCACGCGACGCGGCTGAAGGCGTCGTCCGCGAGCATCGCGTCCAGCACGGCGTCCGAAATCTGGTCCGCCACCTTGTCAGGATGACCCATCGAAACGGACTCGGACGTGAACAAGTGGGTACCTGCGGGCATGTGGTCAACTCCAGCGATGTGATTGGAACAGGTCTGAGGGGCGATAACTTCGGGGTTCGGCTGAGGCCGCGCTCTATCTGGAAGATCGAACGGTCAAGCCATCAAGTTCAGCCGCGCCGCAAGGGGTCGTGGGCGCGGGGCAGGATCGTCCTATCCCAGGCCGCAAAAAGCAACTCGCGACGCGCCCGCGATGATATGCGACACGGTCAGAAACTTCTCCCATTCATCCGGAAATGTGGATGGATGCGGCACGGTCGTGTCGTGGCCCTGCGTACACCACCGGTCACTCCCGGACCCGCGCTCTATGCTTGGTTCAGTTCGCCACTCCCCGTTCGTCGTACCTCTTCCACCTTCGCACATACTCATGGCTACCACCATTCACACCGCCACCACCGAGTTTGAAAAACTCGACCGCTGCGGCGGGCTGGACCACCGCCCGCGCGTCCTTCTCGGAAAAATGGGGCTCGATGGTCACGACCGCGGCGTCAAGGTCATCGCGCGCGCGCTGCGCGACTCGGGCGTGCACGTCATCTATTCCGGTCTCTGGCAGACCCCGCGGTCGCTGGCCATCTCCGCCCGCGACGAGGACTGCGACGTCATCGCCGCCAGCATGATGTCCAACTCCCACCTCGTGCTCGGCCCGCGGCTCGTGCAGGCGCTTCGCGAGTTGGGCCGACCCGACATCCCGGTCTATATGGGCGGCATCCTCCCGCAGGAAGACATCCCCACACTCCTCCAGGGCGGAATTGCCAAGTGCTTCACGACCGGGACGGGCCTGCTCGACATCGTCCAGGCCGTGCGCGGCGCGGTGCGGCCGTATTCAGATTCCGTTGGTGAAGCGGACCTCCGCGGCGCGTCGTCCGTCGCCGCCCAACTTGCTCGCGACATCTCGCTGGCGCACGACGCCCGGCCCGTCCGCTCCGGCGCGGCCCGCCGCCGGCCCGCGCGGGTCATCGGCGTGACCGGCTCTCCCGGTGCCGGCAAGTCCACGCTCGTGGCGCAACTCGTCGGCGAGTTCACCCGCCTGCATACGGCTGAAACTCGCGGCGCCCCGGCCACCGCGCCGTCGCGCTGCGCCGTGCTCGCCTTTGACCCCAAGAGCCCCATCACCTCGGGCGCGCTGCTGGGCGATCGCCTGCGCGTTGACTTCAACACCCTCGACGAGGCCGTCTTTTATCGCTCCCTGGCGATCTCCGGGGAGGACTACCACGCCGTCAACGACATCGTCGATCTCATCGGGGGCGCGGGGTACGACACGCTCTTCATCGAAACGGTCGGCGCCGGACAGAATGAGACCAAGATCCGCCAGCACGTCGACCGCACCGCCGTGGTGCTCACGCCCGGCATGGGCGACGCGGTGCAGATGGACAAGGCCGGCATCCTCGAGATCGCCGACGTCTTTGTGTGCAACAAGGCCGACCATCCCGGCGAACATGAACTCGTTCGCGACCTGCGCGACATCGCCGGCAAACGCCCGATCGTCGAGACGATCGCGACCCGAGGCCAGGGAGTCCCCGAACTGCTCGGGCTGCTGCTGGCGTGAGTTTCCCCGCCGCTCCGGCGCGTGCGATTCGTCCGCACGCGGCATGCATGAACGATCCCCTTCTCCAGCCCGTCGTGCTTCTGACCCTTTCGAACGAGGGGGTCGCTCACTCCATCGTGGGTGTGCTCACCAGCGAGGGCGTAGAGGCCTGGGCCGTCGGCGGAACACCGGTTGAAGCGCCCGCCTCGATCCGCGTCATGGTGCTGCGGGCCGATGAGGAACTGGCCAGGGCCATTCTCCAGACCGTGCGCCTCGAAGCGGCGGCGATCAACTGGGATCAGGTCGATGTGGGCGAGGAGGAATCGCCGCCGGCGGATCACCAGACGCGGGCCGGCGCGGGTGGGGGCGACGCATGCGGGCATCAGGCGGCGGGGCGGCCGGGGCGCCTCTCGCTCGCCGGCCTCGGCGCCGCCGGCGCGGGGGCCGGGCTCATCGGCGCGCGCGAGGTCGTCTTCACGACCCTGCCGGCCGCGGCCAAGCCGCTCCCGGGGTGCGCACTCGTCGCCGTCGGCGTCGTCTGGTGCATCGCCCGGGCACGCCGGCGCTCCTGACCGTGCCGGTCACAGGAGCGTCCCACGCAAGATCACGACCGCGGACCCGAAGTAAATCAGCACGCCGATCACGTCCACCAGCGTCGCGACAAACGGCGCCGAACTCGTGGCCGGGTCCATGCGGCACCGCTTCAGGATGAACGGGAGCATGCTCCCCACGATCGTTCCCCACAGGACCACGCCCAGCACCGAGACGCCGATCGCGACCGCCAGCAGGTGAAAATGCTGCTGAGCGGCCAGGCTCTCGGCGGTGTACTGCCCGTGCGAATCCGGTTGCGCTTTCCGGAACCATCCAAGCCACCCCCAGACGTGGATCCGCAGCACGCCGATCATCCCCAGCAGCAGCCCCAGCAGCGAACCGGCGACCAGTTCGCGCCGCATCACGCGCCACCAGTCCTTCAGCGTGACCTCTCCCAGCGCCATGGCGCGGATGATCAGCGACGTCGCCTGCGACCCGCTGTTCCCGCCGCTGGAGACGATCAGCGGCACAAACGTCGCCAGTACGGCCGCACGCTCGATGTCGTGCTCGAACCCCGACATCGCCGTCTGCGTGAACATCTCGCCCACGAACAGCACCGCGAGCCACGTCACACGCTTCCGCACGAGTTTGCGGATCGAGATCGACATGTAGGGCTCGTCCAGCGCTTCCATGCCGCCCAGTTTCTGAATGTCCTCGGTGAACTCTTCTTGCGCCACGTCCGCGATGTCGTCGTGCGTGACGATCCCCAGCAGCACCCCGCGGGAATCCACCACCGGAAGCGCCACGCGGTCATACTTGGTCAGCGTTCGGACCGCGTCTTCCTGCGGCTGGTCGGCCCGCAGCGACGCGAACGTCCGGTTCATCAGCGTCTCCACCGCCGCGCCCGGATCCGCGAAGATGATCTGCCGGAGCCGGATGTCGTCGATCAGCACCCCCGCGTCGTCCACGATGTACACGACGTTGATGGTCTCGGCGTCGCGCCCCGTCTTGCGGATGTGCTCCAGCGCCTGCGAGATCGTCCATTCCGGTCGGATCTTCACGTAGTCCGGCGTCATGAGACGCCCGACGCTCCCCACCGGGTACCCGAGGATCGCCTGCGTCGTTTTCCGCTCTTCCGGGCTCAGCGACGCCACGATCCGCTGCGCCACTTCCGGGGGCAACTCGTCGAGCAGCCGGACCCGGTCGTCGGGGTCCATTCCTTCGACGATGCGCACGGCGCCTTGGGCGCCCAGTTCCTGGATCAACGTCGCCTGGTGCTCCGCGTCCAGGTAGGCGAATGCCTCGCCGGCGTCGTCACGCGTGAGGAACCGGAACGCGATGGCGGCGTCCGCGGGCTCCAGCGCCGCCACCACGTCCGCCACGTCCGCCGCCACGATCCCGTGCAGCGCCTCGCGCAACTCCAGGTAGCGTCCCTCGCGGATCAACTCCGCCACTTCGGGCTGGATCAGTTCGGCGACCGGGTTCACTCCCAGAGTCTACCACCCCGGCTCGCCGGACGCCCTTGCTCGTCATCCATCGTCCCCGCTCTTAGTCCGGCCGCAGCACATGGCAATACGGCGTCTTCCCGTTCCGCTCGTAGTACCGCTGGTGATACTCCTCGGCCTTGTAGAACGGGCCGGCTTTCTCGATCGTCGTCGTGATCGGCGCCTCGTACTTCGCCTGCCGGCGCGCCTTCACCCTTTCCGCCGCTTCACGCTGTTCGTCCGTGTAGTAGTAGATCACGGACCGGTACTGTTCGCCCGTGTCCGGTCCTTGCCGGTCTCCCTGCGTCGGATCGTGAAGCCGAAAGAAGTAGTCCACGAGTTGCTCGTACGTGACCTTGGTCGGATCGAACGTCACCTGCACGACCTCCACATGGCCGGTGTGCTCGTAGCACACCTGCTTGTAGGTCGGGTTGGCGACGTGCCCGCCGGAGAACCCGCTCACCGCGTCAACAACTCCGGGCACCTGTTTGCGGAAGATGTGCTCGACTCCCCAGAAGCACCCCCCGCCGAACATCGCGGTCTGCATCGTTGAATCACTCCCGTTCCCGGCGCTCGTGACCGGCTGGTCCCCCGTGGTCGTGCCAACGACCGTCGAGGCCGATGCGGCGCCCGCCGGGGGGCGTGACGCCTCGCCGGAGCCCCCGGCCGTGGGCACGGTCGTGTTCGTCTCCGGCGCCTTGGCCCGCGCCGCCTCGTTTGACCCGCCGCCGCAACCGGTCAGCACCAGCGCGAATGCTCCCGCCGCCACCCACGCCAAGAGCCGTGTGCTTCCGATCGTGCGCCATGTCATGGGCGGGTCCTTTCCCTCTTATTGTTTTCCCTGCCGGAATCCTGGATCGTATTCGCCGCTCGTGAAGTGAGGATTCGTTGCGGTTACGGCGCTCGCCGCCCGCTTCCGGGGAGAGAGCGCGCACTACCCCACGCCACTTGGATGCCGCGGGTGCATTCAGGTTGCACCCGGCGGTTCCTAGAACGCCGACCCAAGCCCCATGAGCCGGCGCCACGCGCTCACCTGCCCGAAGTGCGACATCTGGTGTCCGCTCATCAGGAATCCGACGAGCGCTCCCTGCGTCGGGAAGAGTTCGCGCGTGCGTCCTTCATCCGGGGGGAGTTTGGCGAAGTCGGCGTCGCTCGTCTTCGCGATCGCCGCCGCCGCGGCGTCGTACCCGGCGTTGTAGTGCGACACGATCGAGTCCATCGGCGGGTAGATCGTCCCCGCCGGATCATCCAGGCACGGCTTGCCGTTCAGGAACAACTCCTCGAACTTCGGTGGGTTTTCGATCACCGTGGCGCCAAGCACCGTCGTGATTCTCTTGGGGTAGATCGACAGGTGCCCGTAGACAAACGCCGGGTGGTTGGACTGTACCGGCTTGCCGTCCTGCGTGGCCAGCCGCGCGAACCGAGACGCCGGCACGTCCTTGAGAAGATTCTCGCCGTACCGCCGGCTCATCTTCGCCGTTGCCAGAATCAACTCCGCAACTTGTCCCATCGGTGTGCTCCTGGTCAGTGTGTGTGTGCGACCCGCCGCCCGTCCAAGCATATCGACGATCGTCAATATGTCCAGTCGGCCGGCCAGGCCGCGGATCTCCACGGCAAGCGCGACGAGCATCGCCCGCGATCACGCACCCGGAAAAAAAGCAGGGCGCCATCAAAGACAGCGCCCCGCTGGAGGAGAGAGAGATCCGGATTGGGTGTCAATCTATCGGCTTGCCGCCGGTGATCGACTCAAAAACCTAGAACGCCCGCCCGATATTGACCCGTTACGTGACTCACACCCCACATCGCCGCACCACATGATGCAGCCCAAAGTCCCAGACGATGCCGAAATTATACGCTAAGCAATTGTCTTTGTTCCGCGCAGACACCCAAAATCATCGTGAAACGATGTTCTTACCTATCGGTTCCCTATCAAAGCGGCCGCTGGCGCGTTCCGCACTGTTCATTTTTTCACGTCGGTGGGCTCCGGCACTTGTACGTCGTCCGGATTCGGCGCGGGCTTGCGGTTTCTCAGCGGCTTGGCCTCAGGTCTAGCCGCCCCGCGCTCCTTGAGTCGCGCCTCCAATCGCTCGATCAACTGATCCAGTTCCTCCGGCGTCATCTGCCCCAGGACTCTGAGTAATCTCTCGCGGCGCTCGGGCGTCAGCCGCGACAGCGCCCGCTCCGGCGCGCGGTCGGTCGCTCGGTCCCCCGGTTTGGCCGCCTCGCCGGGTTTCATCATCTCTTCATCTCCGGCTCCCGCGGGCCGCTTGGCCTGATCCTCCTGCTCCGCTCGCTTCACGCGCTGGCGCACGTACTGATCCTCTCGTTGCTTGGCCTGCTGCTCGCGGAACTTCGCCACTTCCGCGTCCACGGCGTGACGCTGCGCCTCGTTCAACCCCGCCCACACCTTCGTATACACATCTTCGATCTTCGGCGCGCTCTCCATGATCTGGCGGAGTTTCGCCCGCGCCTCGTCCCGCTTCTTCTCATCCTCCGGCGACATGTTGGGCGCCATGTCGTCCTGCTTCTCCGCCCGGTCGCCCGGCCGCCTCGCGTCGCGACCCGGCAACTCCCCGGCCAGTTTCCGCAGTTCGCCGATCTCCTTCCCGTGCTCGCGACGATACTCGCGCACCTGCTTTTCAAAGTCCTCGACCTGCGACTTGAACAACTCGCGCTGCGTGTCGCTGGCACGGATCGCCTCGGGCGCGTCGTCGGCCGTCAGCACCCCCAGCGCCTTCCTGAACACCTCCGGCGGCATGCGCTCCGCAAACCGGCGCTGCCCGTTCCCGCCGCCGAAATCCCCGACGACGCCCGGCACATTCCGGTCCTTCACCTCCGGCCCCTTGAGCGCCGGCTGAGCCTGCCCCAGCGCCCACGGGGCGCACAGCCCTGTCACCAGTATCATCGAAACCAGACGACCAGGTGTGCTCCGAGTTGTGTGCATTGCCGGCTCCTTGTGCTTCTCGCGCCCCACCATCGACCAATCGTACCATCGGCCGCTCCCACGGTGCGGCCTGAGTCATTGCCCAACGCTCACGCGCCCGCGTGCATTGCCTCCCCCAGGCGCCGATTTCGTTATCACCCCCCGCCTTGGCGACCCCGACGCCCTCCCTGTTCGCACTTCGTTTCGCCGTTCTCGATACCCTCTGCTTGCATGTGCGGCATCGCCGGCATCCTCCGAATCACCCCTCCAGGCGAACACGCCCGGGCCATGCTCGCTCGACCCCCGACCGAGTCGATCCCGCCGCGCTGGCTCGACATCCTCGACGACGCGGTCAAGCACCGTGGCCCCGACGGCGCGGGCCGCTTCCGCGACCGCGTCATCCGACGCGATGGAAGTCTTGCCGACGTCGCGCTCGTCCATCGTCGGCTTGCGATCATCGATCCGGCGGACGGCCACCAACCCATGGTCTCTCTCGCCAGGGGCCAAGGCGTCCTCCCGCCGCCACCACGGGCCCTCCACGCCGGCGACGGACTTGCCGCGCCCACCTCGAACTCCCTGCGCCCCGGCGACGCTCCCATCGCGCCGCCCGACCGCGTCGCCGTCGTGTTCAACGGCTGCGTCTACAACCACCGCCGCCTCCGCGACGAACTCCAGGCCGCCGGGCACGCCTTCTCCACCGATCACTCCGACACCGAAGTCCTCGTTCACGGCTGGCGCGAATGGGGAACGACTCTGGGCGAGCATCTCGACGGCATGGCCGCCTTGCTCGTCTGGGACGCCGCGGCTGGCACGCTCTCGGCCCTGCGCGACCGCTTCGGCGAAAAGCCGCTCTACTTTTTTCTCGACGACGCCGCCGGAACCTACGTCTTCTCCAGCAGCGTTCCCGGGTTGCTCCGGCTCATGCCGCTGCTCGGGCGCGCCGACGCCGCGATTCCAAGCGACGCTCTGACGTCGCACTGGATCGCGATGGGATACCACGCTCATCGCACGCCCTTGGCCTATGTCAACCAGGTCCCCGCCGGCGCGATCCTCACCGTTCCCGGAAACCAGTGGAGCGACCTGGACCGTGTCGCGCAGGATGAGTGGACTCGCCGCGCTCCGGGCGAGTTCCGCCGCGGCGTGCGCTCGCCGGTCGCCAGCGACTCTCTGGTCAAGCGCCTCGAAGCGCTGCTCCACGACGCCGTGAACTCGCGGCTGGAATCCGATGTCCCGCTGGCCTGCCTGCTCTCGGGCGGCGTCGATTCCTCGCTCGTTTCACTGATGGCGTCGGGGAACGGAAAGCCGCTCACGACCATCTGCGTGCGCATGCCCGACGATCGATACGACGAGTCCCCCTACGCCGAGCAGGCCGCACGCATCATCGGTTCGACTCATCGCACGATCGACGCCTCCGCGCAGCCCGCGGATGATCTGGTCGGGCTTATCGCCGAACTCGGCCTGCCATTCGGAGATAGTTCCCTGCTCCCCTCGCTCTGGGCCTGTGCCGCCGCTCGCCAGCACGCGACGGTGCTCCTCTCCGGCGACGGGGGCGACGAACTCTTCCTTGGCTACGAGCGATACCAGGCGGCCAAGTGGCTTGACCCCGTGGGCTCGCTCCCCTTTGGCCTCCCCGGCGTGCTCGAACTGGGCGCGGGCCGGCATCCCAAGTCCCGCCTCGCCAAACTCGCACGCCTGGCTCGCGCCGAGCGCGGCGAGGGGTACGCCGACTTGCTCGCCATCTTCGACTTCCGCGACCGATCAAGCCTGCTCGGACGCATCCACGCGTCCTTGTCCCACCCCGGCCCTCGCCCATCCTCCGCCGTCCAGGCCCAGCGCGCCGAGTTCCTCTCTCACTTCCCCGGCGACCTGCTGCGCAAGAGCGACACCGCGTCGATGTCCGTCGGCGTCGAACTCCGCGCTCCCCTGCTTGCCCGCGAACTCGCCGACCACGCCCTGGCGCTCAGTCCGCTGGCCCTCATGCCACGCGGCCGGCGCAAGGGCCTCCTCCGCGCCGTCGCTCGCTTGTATTTCCCGTCTCACCTCGTCGATCGCCCCAAGATGGGCTTTGCCATCCCCATCGGCGAGTGGTTCCGTTCCAACTTCGGCGGGATGCGCGACCTTCTGCTTTCTCACCTGGATTCCCCTGAACCCTTCGGCCCCGACTCCCTCGGCATCAACTCAATGATCAACATGGACGCCGTCCGCACCATGCTCATGGAACACGACCACGCCGGCGCGAACTCCCTCTGGCCCTGGAAAGGCCGTGACCACTCTCAGCGCCTCTACATGCTCCTGGTGCTTTCCATCTGGGCCGGTTGGCTCGCCGGCGTGCACGCCGATTGAAATGGCCCGAACCGGACGGCGCGGCTTCGCCGGTTCTATTTCCCCACGTCCACGGCGCGCGGCGGCATCGGCGCCTTGGTCCGATGCCGCGCCGGTTCCAGCACAAATACCCATAACAGCGCCACGATCACGATCGGCAGCGCCAGCCACACCACCAGCACCCACCGCGGTATTCGCCTCGGCTCGCTCATGGCTTGGTCGCGCCGCTCAACCCTTCCGCGCCGCGTCAAAGTTCTTCGACACCTGCCCCCAGTTCACGACGTTCCACCACGCCGTCACGTAGTCCGGCCGGCGGTTCTGATAGTTCAGGTAGTACGCGTGCTCCCAGACATCCAGCCCCAGGATCGGCGTCCCCCCGCACCCCGCGACCGACTCGCCCATCAGCGGGTTGTCCTGATTCGGCGTCGAACAGATCGCCACCCCGCTCCCCTTCGCGCACAGCCACGCCCACCCCGAACCGAACCGCCCCGCGGCCGCCGCGGCGAACTTCTCCTTGAACCCCCCAGGCCCGTCGAACGATCCGAACGCCGACGTGATCGCATCCGCCAGCGCCCCCGACGGCGACCCGCCCCCGCCCTTGCCCGCCGGCGCCATGATCGTCCAGAACATCGAGTGGTTCACATGTCCGCCGGCGTTGTTCCGCACCGCCGTCCGGATTGACTCGGGCAGCGCCGACAGATTCTTGATGACCTCCTCGGGTGACCGGCTCGCCCACTCCGTCCCTTCCAGAGCCTTGTTCGCATTCGTCACGTATGCGTTGTGGTGCTTGCCGTGATGGATCTCCATCGTCCTGGAGTCGATGTGCGGCTCGAGCGCGTTCGCGGCGTACGGCAGCGACGGAAGTGTGAATGCCATGATCTTCTCCTGTTCCCGCGGCGTCGCCGCGCGATGGTGAATGGGCCCTGCGTTGTCCGCATTCTACGCCCCCCTTCCCGCGCTGCGCCCGTCACCCTCTCAGATCCTCTGATCCCGTCGCGGACTGCCGCCCAATCGACTTTCGCCCCACCTGGGCCGGCCGGTCGCCGGCCCCTTCCTTGATGTTCTGGCGCGGCCGTGTTAACCCACCATGAAAGCCCGCGCATCCGGCGACCCCGGCTCCTCGCGTGTCGCACCCACCTCCAGCCTTGCTACCATCGAGCGCACACGTTCACATTCATCCCCACACGTTCCGCACGCTCACTTCCTCCCATGGCCAGCCTCACACTCGTTCAAGCCATCAATCTCGCCCTCGCACAGGAAATGGAGGCCGACCCGCGCGTCATCCTCCTAGGAGAGGACGTCGGCAAGAACGGCGGCGTCTTCCGCGTCACCGAAGGTCTCCAAGCACGCTTCGGCGCCGATCGTGTCCAGGACACGCCCCTGGCCGAGTCTGGCATCATGGGCACCGCCATCGGCTTGGCCATGGCCGGCATGCGACCCGTCCCCGAGATCCAGTTCGACGGGTTCCTCGGGCCCGCCTACGACCAACTCGTCAACCACGCCGCTCGCTACCGCACCCGCTCCCGCGGCGCCATCACCATCCCGCTCACCGTGCGCGTTCCCGTGGGGGGCGGCATCCACGCCCCGGAACTGCACAGCGATTCGCCCGAAGCGATCTACGCCCACCACCCCGGCCTCAAGGTCGTCATGCCCAGCACGCCCTACGACGCCAAGGGGCTGCTCATCGCCGCGATCCGCGACCCCGACCCCGTCGTGTACTTCGAACCCAAGCGCATCTACCGCGCCTTCCGCGACGAAGTGCCCGAGGACGAATACACCATCCCCATCGGACAGGCCAAGATCGTCAGCGAAGGCTCCGACGTCACCGTCGTCTCGTGGGGCGCGACCGTGGTGCAGTGCCTCGAAGCCCTCGACAAACTCCCGGAGGACGTCAGCGCGGAACTCATCGACCTGCGCACGATCTACCCCTACGACGCCGACACGGTCGCGGCCAGCGTCGAAAAGACCGGCCGCTGCGTGATCGTCCACGAAGCCCCCAAGACCGCCGGCTTCGGCGCCGAGATCGCCACCATGATCCAGGAACGCTGCTTCCTGCACCTCGAGGCCCCCGTGCAGCGCGTCGCCGGGTTCGACACGGTCATGCCCTATTACAAACTCGAACTGGAATACCTCCCCGACGCCGCTCGCATCGCCGAGTCCATCGGACAGGTGCTGGCGTATTGAGCGCCGATCAGAGTATGTTCTGGAAGTTGATGGTTACCGCGCCGGCAGCCCCGCCGTTTCCGTCAATGCCAATGCGCCGGATTCCGCCTTCGATGTCATCGCATCCCTTCCCGCGGGTGTACTCGTGTTTGACAGGGATGCGAATCGCAGTTGGACCGTTGCCGGCAAGGACTTTCGCAAGATCGGTGAGTCGTTCGACTTGGAGATAGCCAACAGTCGGGCCACCGACTCGTCGTTCAACCAGAAACTCTCGCAGGCGACCATTTCAACGGCGCCGGCCTCACTCTCCCGGTCGGCGGAGACGCTCGTGCTCCTTGGAGTCGGGTTGGCCGCGGTCGGATTCGTCGGCGTGCGCCGATGCCGGGCAGGGCGCATTCGATGAATCCGAAGCGATCCGGTGCGGCCCGTCAATTCATGGTGCTTGGCTGTGGGGTCCTCAGTCTCACGCTCGCGACGGCGGATATGTGCCACCGATCGTGGCTCTTGCACGATCGGTGTCTTCGTTCGCTCCTCGCACTGGCAGAGACACCGATCGCTCAAAAGCCGCGATCGGTGGCACACCTGCACATCTGCACGCCATCCGGGGGCACCAGCCAGAAGGACGACAACTGACGCACGGCAGGCGAATAGTGGTGGACGATCGAACTCAACCGGATAACTTCACCAGTGACTCCGACTGATGGTCCGCGTGGTAACTCGACCGCACCAGCGGGCCGCTCTCCACGATCTTGAACCCGCGCGCCAGCCCCTCGCGCTTGAACATCTCAAACTGCTCCGGTGTCACCCACCGATCGATCGGCAGGTGATTCCGCGTCGGCTGCAAGTACTGCCCGATCGTCAGGATGTCGCAGGAAGAACGCAGCGGAGCGACGGAGCGACGAGGCGACAAAGGAGTGGAACAAGCGGGTTGGTGTGCCGCTGCCCGGGAGCCGCCGGGTTCCTCGGCATGCGCTACCCGACACGCGGAACCATCAGCCTCCCCTCCCTGGCTTCGTGGCTCCGTCCCTGCGTGGCTCCTCCCCGTCTTCTCCTGCACCTCCCCCATCAACTCCAGCACCTCCTCGTCGCGCTCGCCGATGCCGACCATGATGCCGGTCTTGGCGATCATCCCGGCTTGCTTAACCCGCCGCAGCAGTTCCACCGAGCGTTCGAACTTCGCGCTGGGCCGGACCGCCGGGTACATCCGCCGCACCGTTTCGAGGTTGTGATTGATGATCGTCGGCCTGGCATCGATCACTTTCTGAAGCGCGTCCCAGTTTCCCTCAAAGTCCGGGATCAGCACCTCTATTGATAGATCGGGGCACAGTTCGCGAGTGCGGACGATGGTCTCGGCCCAGATCGACGCCCCGCCGTCGGCAAGTTCATCCCGGTTCACCGAGGTGATCACGATGTGCTTCAGGTGGGAATCTTCGCACATGAGCCGCATGCTCTCGGCGACCCGGCGGGGCTCGTCCAGGTCGAGCGTGACGGGGCGCCCGGTCTTGACATTGCAGAACCCGCAGGCGCGGGTGCAGGTGTCGCCCAGGATCATGATGGTCGCCACGCCGCGGGCCCAGCACTCGCCCATGTTGGGGCAACCGGCCTCCTGGCAGACGGTGTGCAGGGCATGCCGGTCGATGATGGACTTCAGGCGGGAATAGGCCTCGCCGCCGGGGACTTTGGCCCGAAGCCAGGCGGGTTTTCGCTTGGTAACGAGGTGCTGCGGGTCCGAATCGTGGTTATTGAGGATGAGACCCGATAGGCTTACGATCGGCCTGTCCATTCGGCGGAGGGGATCGCCGCCGAGCGGGCGCGGATGTCTGGAAATCGTTCGAGAAATGGGGTCCAGGGGTTCGGGGGGAGGGGGTGTGGTCGTCGGGAGGTGCATCGGGGCAAGTGTAGGAGGAGGGTGCAACGGCAGGATCGAGCGCGCCGGTGCTGGTACCGGCGGCGGCAACGAGTGCGAATGAGGGTCGAAATGGACGCAGGAACGGAGTATTCAGGGGCAAAAGGACCGATAGTGACGATTCGGAGGCTTATTCGGGAGGGGTGAAAAGCACGGGGGGCATCGGACGCGCGCGAGGAACGGGCGTGTCAGCAAGAACTGCGCAGTGGGGGGAGGCGTAAGAGGCGAACTCGCCGACGAGGAATGGAAGAGAGAACTGAAGGAGCGGGCCAGTGAGCGATCGACGTGAGAATCGGCGGCGGGTTGAGAAGCCCAGGAGCCTCAGCGCGATGGTGCTGGGGATGTCGGCGGGGGGGATGATGGTGGGTGGGATGATCGGGTGCGAGGTGGATTCGTACTTTGATCCGAGCGTGACGGGGTACTGGGAACACACGCCGACGTCGGTGCCGATCCTGGAGCGGCTCGCGGCGATCGAAGAGGCGCCGCAGGACGAGATCGAGACGAGCGAGCCGACGCGGGAGGACCTGATCGCGGAAGCGATGGCGTACCGGCTGGGGCCGTCGGATGAGTTGGAGATTCAGGTCGAGAACTTCTCGCAGAGTTCGCGGACGGACCAGATCCCGGCGACGGTGGATCAGCGGGGGTACATCAACTTTCCGAAGATCGGGTCGCTGTACGTGCTCGGGAAGACGGATTCGGAGGTGACGGAGATCATCGCGCAGGCGATCCGGGAGAAGCAGATCCTGGCGGATCCGAAGGTGCTGGTGACGGTGAGGGCGCAGCGGCAGCAGACGTTCAGCGTGACGGGCGGGGTGGCGCAGCCCGGGGGGTATTTCATTCCGAAGCCTGACTATCGGCTGCTGGAAGCGTTGACGGCGGCGGGTGGGGTGAGCGAGCAGGCGCAGAAAATATTGGTGATACGGCAGGTGCCGCTGAGCGACGAGGTGCGAGGGGTGAGCGTGCCGCCCGCGCCGTCGGAGAAGCCGGTGGATGCGCCGGAGACGAAGCCGCCGCTGAAACCGGAGGACGCCGAGAAGATCATGCGGGACATTTTGGAAGGGGAGCCGAAGAAGAGCAACGGGTCTCCCGGTGCGATGGGAGTGGGGGTGAGAGGGGCGGGGGCGCGGCGGGTGGGAGCGCAGCCGGAGGGAGCGAAGCAGCCGGAGAAGAAGCCGGAGATCGACCTGATCAATGAGCGGATGCCGACGGAAGGGGTGAACGAGTCGCAGCCGGGAGCGCCGGTGTCGGCGCCGGTGAGAGGGAAGACGAAGTGGGTGTTCATCAACGGGCAGTGGACGCGGCAGACGGGGATGTCGCCGCGGGCGACGCCGGCGGCGCCGAGCATTGATCCGCTGGCGAAGGCGAACGTGGCGCAGGACGTGATGGCGCAGCGGGTGATCGAGGTGCCGGCGCAGCGGTTGCTGGCGGGGCACGCGGACGTGAACATCGTGATCCGGCCTGGGGATGTGATCCGGGTGCCGATTCCGGATCAAGGGCTGTATTACATAGAGGGTGCGATCAACAATCCGGGGGCGTACGGGATCCCGCCGTCGGGTAAACTGACGCTACAGCAGGCGATCGTGGCGGCGAACGGGCTGGCGGGGCAGGCGATCCCGGAGCGTGTGGACCTGACGCGGCGTGTGAGCAACGACCGTGAAGCGACGATCCGGCTGAACTACCGGGCGATCGCGGAGAAGACGCAGCCGAACATCTACGTGAAGCCGGAGGACGTGATTAATATCGGGACGAACTTCTGGGCGTTCCCGCTGGCGGTGTTCCGGCAGGGGATCCGGGCGAGTTACGGGTTCGGGTTCATCCTGGACCGGAACTTCTCGGGCGACGTGTTTGGTATTGACCGGTCGCTCAACAGGTAGGCGAGCGGGGATGGGCAGTCGGGACGGGGGGACCGGGAACGAGAATGTGTAGATGACGACCGCGACGAGTCATTCCGGGACGACTCCGACGGCGGCGGGGAACGCATCGCTTCCTCAGCGGACGCTGCTGGGGGCGGTTTCGCGCCCGGAGAACCTGGTGAAGGCGGGGCTGCTGGCAGGAGTGTTCGGGGCGTATTTCTGGAACTGGCTGCGGACGCAGGCGAGGCACAGCGCGGGGGACAGCAACTGGTCGCACTCGTTCTTTGTGCCGCTGATCAGCGGGTACCTGATCTGGCAGGCGAGGGAGGCGATGATGAAGGAGCGGGTGGGGGCGTACTGGCCTGGGCTGGCGCCGATGCTGCTGGGGGTGGTGTCGTACCCGTTCTTCGTGGTGGGGATCCCGAATCACATGGCGCAGGGGTACGCGATGATCCTGACGCTGTTCGGGATGGTGCTGGTGCTGCTGGGCCCTGGGATGATGCGGCACCTGTTCCTGCCGATCGCGTACCTGGTGTTCATGGTCACGATCTCGGAGAAGATCCTGCAGGTGATCACGACGAGGCTACAGCAGTGGGCGGCGATAGGGGGCGACGTGCTGCTGCAGATCGTCGGGGTGAACGTGAAGCGCAGCGGGGTGACGCTGGACATCGTGGATTCGACGGGGGCGACGCACTCGCTGGACGTGGCGCAGACGTGCGCGGGGATGAGCATGGTGATCGCGTTCATCGCGCTGGGGGCGGCGGTGGCGCTGGTGGGGTGCCGGTACTGGTGGCAGCGTGTGGTGCTGGTGCTGCTGGCGATGCCGGTGGCGGTGCTTCTGAACGTGGCGCGGATCGCGGTGCTTGGGATGCTGACGCTGTGGGACCCGGACCTGGCGACGGGGCAGGCGCACACGCTGATCGGGACGCTGCTGCTGATCCCAGGGTTCCTGGTGTACATGGGGATCGTGTGGGCGCTGAACCGGGCGGTGCGGGAGTGAGGGTGATGGGGAGTGGGAGTGGAGAGATGGGAAGCGAAGAGAGGGTGATGGAGAAGAGGGCATCGAGGCACGAGGCATCAAGGCACCGAGGGAGCGAGGGTGATGGGATCCGGGGCGTGGGACTGGGGAGATGGAAAGCGAAGAGACGGTGATGGAGAAGAGGGCATCGAGGCAAGAGGCATCAAGGCACCGAGGTGGTTGCTTTGGAGTATGCCGGGAGTGAATGGATGAACCGCCGAGCACTGCTGCAACCCGCGTTTCTGGTGTGCTTCCTGACGCTGGGGGTGAGCGCGGCGGGACTGACGGCGGCGGTGAGCGCGTTCAAGTTGTACCTGAGGAAGAAGCCGATCGAGGCGGCGTATCCGGTGCGGGCGGTACCTGCGGAGACGGAGTTCTGGAAGCGGATCGGGAAGGACCGGGAAGTCAGCGAGGACGTGAAGAAGACGCTGGGGACGGAGAACTACCTGACGCGGGTGTACGTGGAGCGGAACCCAGCGCCGGGGAAACGGGCGAGGGCGATCGAGTTGCACCTGGCGTATTACACGGGAATGGTGGACACGGTGCCGCACGTGCCGGAGCGGTGCATGGTGGGCGGGGGGTTCGTGATCGACTCGGGGACGGTGGAGGTGCCGGTGCATCTGGACACGTCGCGGTGGAGGCGAGCATCGGGGGTACCGGGGGATTTCAAGAGCGAGCACGTGGTGACGGCGGCGCGGCTGCACCTGGCGGGGTCGAACCGGAACGGGCAGGAAGTGGTGCTGCCGTTTGATCTGACGATCGGGGACGGGGCGGGGGAGGGAGTTCGGGACACGGTGCCGCTGCGGGTGACGGACTTTATTGAGCCCAAGTCGGGGGTGAAGATATACGCGGGGTACTTTTTCATAGCGAATGGGAAACTGGCGTCGAGCGCGGAGGACGTGCGGCTGCTGGCCTTCAACCTGACGGACGACTATGCGTACTACCTGAAGGTGCAGGTATCGTCGCCGGAGGTGAGTTCGGCGGCGGAACTGGCGGAGATGTCGCAATCGCTGCTGAGCGAGTTGTTGCCGGAGATCATGCTGTGCGTGCCGGACTGGGTGAAGGTGAAGGGTGGGAGCAAGTAGGCAATGGGGGATGGGCCATGGGCGGCGGAGGCGAGTTGGTTGAGCGGGCGGGCGTGGCGAAGAAGGGTTGATGAAATGGCTTCACGAGTGAATGTTCGGTTCGTGGTGTTCCTGGCGATCGGGCTGATCGTCCTGGCCGGGGGCGTGATGGTGGCGGGCGTGTATGCGCTGCGGAAGAGCGGAGCGGAGTACGCGACGCTGGGGGACAAGAAACTGCAGGAGGCAGCGGGGGAACTGGACAAGGAGAAGAAGACGCAGGCGCTGGAGCAGGCGGTGCTGTTCTATTCGCGTGCGGTGTATCGGGAGCCGACGAGTCCGGAGTTCTGCCGGAAGTGGCGCGGGGCGCTGGAGAAGTTGACTCCGACGCCGCAGCAGGCGTACGCGGACCGGTTCCGGGGAGATTACACGTCGGCGTGGGTGGGGCTGAGGAACTCGTCGCCGAAGGACGTGTCGATCCAGCGGGAATACCTGGACTGGACGATGTCGCGGATCGAGCGGTTTTCGCCGACGAGCGTGGAGGCGTGGCAGGTGCTGGCGGATGAGGCGAAGGAGTCGATCGGTCGGTTCGACAACGAGTCGGAAGCGGACGAGTTGCAGCGGTACGTGGGGATCGCGAACGTGGCGATCGTGCGGCTGCAGGGGGTGGCGCAGTCGAGCACGCTGATGGAGCCGACGAAGGAGGCGCTGGAGAAGGCGCTGAAGGCGGATCCGGGGGACGCGGAGGCGATGAACGCGAAGACGAGCCTGATGGTGCTGGCGGCGGGGGAACTGCGGGCGAAGGACCCGGCGGGGGCGGACCGGCTGGGGCAGGAGGCGCGAGATCTGCTGGCGGAGTTCGTGGCGGGGCACCCGGAGAGTTCGCGGGTGCGGCTGACGCTGCTGCAGATGGAGATGAACCAGGCGGTGATCGCGGGGAAGAACACGCTGACGTGGGGTCAGTTGTACGTCAACTTCAACGACAAGTTGCTGGGGCTGATGGAAGCGATCAAGCAGGAGAAGGCGGAGACGCTGGACGTGGCGACGGCGGTGGCGACGGCGGGGATGGCGATGCAGTCGCCGCGGATCGGTCCGGAGGGAGCGATGGAGTTCCTGGATGCGCTGCTGAAGGCGAATCCGAAGAATGCGTCGTTGCTGATGGCCAAGGGGCGAGCGGCGCTGCGAGCGGAGAAGCCGGCGGAGGCGATGGCGATGTTCGAGGCGGTGGCGGATCTGCCGGCGTTGCCGCTGAGCCTGGAAGGGGTGTACCTGTACGGTCAGCGGGCGGACGCGATGATGCAGATGGTGACGGCGAAACTGGCGAACCTGGATGAGAAGTCGTCGGCGGCGGAGCGTCAGAAGGCGGTGGACGAGGCTCGGGGCATCCGGGATCGGCTGGTGCAGTACATCGGCGAGGGGGAGAGCCTGGTGCTGCTGCTGGACGCGCGGCTGCTGATGGCGGAACTCAAGACGGGCGCGGCGCGGATCAAACTGGAGGAATTCAACCAGAAGACGGACAACAAGAACGTCGAAGGGTTGACGCTGCAGGGAGATTTGCAGGTGCTGCTGGGGAACCTGGGAGGCGCCAAGACGCAGTACGAGAACGTGCTGAGGCGGGACCCGACGAACCTGCGGTCGCTGTACCAGATGATGACGATCGAGCGGCAACTCCAGAACTACAAGGAGGCGGAGGGGTACGCGGATCAGATCCTGTCGCTGCAGCCGACGAATGAGACGATCAAGAGGATGCGCGACGAGATCGATGCGCTGGTGAAGGCGAAGGAGCAGCCCAACTCGGTGGAGGGCGTGTTGGTGCGGGCGCAGGAGATGGCGGGGGGTGTGAGCCGGGACTTCGCGGCGGCGCTGAAACTGCTGCGGGAATCGCAGAAGGAATACAAGGACGTACGGATCACGCGAGCGATCGTGCAGGTGCTGGCGATGTCGGAGGACCGGGAGGGGGCGCTGACGGCGGCGAACGACGGACTGGCGGCGTACCCGGGCGACGTGATGCTGACGCAGTTCGTGGCGCAGTTGTCGGAACAGGACCCGGCCAAGGCGGCGATCCGGACGATCGACGGGGCGTCGGGGCTGGACGAACAGACCAAGCACATCCAGAAGGCGCTGGTGTACCGACGGTTCGGGATGACGCAGGAATCGCGGGGGGAAATCACGAAGGCGGCGGCGATCGATCCGAAGGCCCCCGGGGTGATCGAACTGCAGTTCGGTGAGGCGATCCGGGACCGGAACATCGCGGAGGCCAAGCGGCTGGCGGGGGAGGCGATGACGGTGAACGCCGACAACGTGGGGGGACTGACGTTCAAGGCTCGGATCGAGATGCTGGAAGAGCGGTACGCGGACGCGGCGGCGACGCTGGATGAGACGCTGGTGAAGGACAAACTCAACGGGGTGGTGTGGCGGCTGCTGGGGGCGGTGCGGGGTCAACTGGGGCAACTGGACTCGGCGGGGAAGGCGTACGACGAGGCGCTGAAGATCAAGCCGGACGATACGGAATCGATCGTGGGGAGCCTGCGGATCAAGATGGCGAGGCGGCAGTACGGGGAGGCGCTGAAGTTCGCGAGAGAGAACGAGGCGTACGCGGGCGGGAACCCGGATTTCGTGGATTTGTGGCTCGGGGCGGAATCGGTGGCGCCCAACGGGGACCGGGCCAAGGCGATCGAGGTGCGGCGGAAGATGCGGGAGCGTCTGCCGGAGAATGAGCAGAACAACTATGCGCTGGCGCTGTTGCTGGTGGATGCGCGGCAGTTTGACGAGGCGAGGAGACTGATCGACGAGATGCAGGCGAAGACGCCGGGCAGCGTCCGGCTGCTGGAGGCGGAGACGCACCTGCTGCTGGCGCAGGGGCAGGCGGCGGCGGCGGGGGAGCGGTTCACGAGGTTCGTGAACGCGTTGCCGGCGGAGAAGCACAACGAGGATCCGTACATCGCGATCGCGTCGCTGATGCTGCGCTATGGGCAGACGGCGGTGGCGATGGAACTGTTCGACCAGGGGGCCAAGCGTCAGGACCCCAAGACGATGCGGGCGGATCGGCAGCGAGCGGAGGCGTACTTCGCGCTGGGGCAGTACGACAAGGCGATCGAGGTGTTTGAGAAGATCGCGGCGGCGAAGCCGGCGGACGTGAAGGCGGTGGAGGGGCGGATCCTGGCGGCGATGGTGCGTGGGGGCCGGCTGCGCGACGCGAAGGGGAAGTTGGACGCGATGGGTGAGGCGGCGCTGGGCGCGGATCCGAACCTGCTGATTGTGCGTGGCGACGTGCTGGCGGGGCTTGGGGACCGAGAGGGGGCGATCAAGTCGTATGACCAGGCGGTGGCGGCGGAGAAGGGGAACTCGTTCGCGTTCGTGAAGCGGGGCGACTTCCTGATGGGTGATTCGCAGCGAGAGAAGGACGCGGAGGACGACCTGAAGCAGGCGATCCTGATCGACCGGGGTTCGTACGTGGCGCGGCAGCGGCTGGCGGTGCTGTACACGCGGCAGGACCGGTTCGACGACGCGGCCAAGGTGCTCAAGGAAGGGCTGGCGCTCGATCCGGACAACAGCCAGATGCGGCAGGACCTGATCGACGTGTACACGATCGCGAAACGTCCGAACAACGTGGTGATCGAAGTGGAGCAGGCGGTGAACCGCTCGCCGAATGACGCGGCGTGGTTGCTGCGGGCCAGAGAGATCATGGGGCGGCTGGAGAAGTGGGACGCGGCGACGGAGTATGCCGGTCGGCTGTGGGAGCGGAGCAAGTCGGCGGCGAGCGCGATGGGGTACGTGGATGCGATGCTGAAATCGAGCAAGCCGGACCTGGCCAAGATCCTGGCGGTGCTGTCGGCGCCGGAGTTGAACACGGCGCAGGATCTGAGACTGCTGACGGCGCGGGCGCGGGTGCAGCTTGCGCGGGGGAAGGTTGCCGAAGCGACGAACGACTTGAACGCGGCGATCAACCTGGTGAAGCCGACGGAGCCCGCGCAGGTGGGGGCGTTCTTCCAGGGACTGGAGTTGATCTATCCGAAGGCGACGGACCGAGTGGCGGCGCTGAAGGCGCTGGAGCCCAAGAGCGGGTACAAGTCGTGGTTCGCGGTGTGGCTGTACAAGGCGATGGCGGACTCGTCGGAGATGACCGCGGATGGGCTGGCGGGGCTGAAGCAGATCGGGGAAGGGAGCGAGCCGCCGGCGGTGCGAGCCGCGGCGTACGCGGCGATCGGATCGAGGATGCACGCGGACAAGAAGAACGAGGAGGCGCTGGCGGCGTGGCGGGCAGGGCTAACGGCGGACCCGTACGACGCGGAACTGAACAACAACGTGGCGTTCTCGCTGGCGACGCTGCTGAACCGGGCGTCGGAGGCGCTGCCGTACGCGGAGAAGGCGGCGCTGGCGCTGCCGAACAACTCGAACGTGCTGGACACGCTGGGGGTGGTGCACCTTTCGCTGAAGAACTACGACAAGGCGGAGAACGCGCTCGTGCAGGCGCAGGCGTACGCGGAGGGGGAGGGGGAGCGCACCGCCGTATTTCTGCACCTGGCGCAACTCCGAGCGGCGCAGGGGAACCGGGTGGAGGCGCAGAAGTTCGTGGGGTACGTGAAGGAACTGATGCGGCTGTCGGACGACGTGAAAGCGAGGTTCGCGGAGGACCTGGCGAAGACGGAGGCGATGGTGAACGCGATGGGGTGAGGCGTTTGGAACGGGAGAGGAGTGAGGTGCGAGGGGTGGATCGCGGAGATTGTGCAGGCGGTGGATCGGATGAGGCTAGAGCGATTACAATGAGGGCACTGTCTGGAAGAGCAGTGCTGGCACAAAAAGTGAGGCAGGATCGCACCGGGGAGGAGTGAGAGCCGTAGTTCGGCATGAGTTGGCAGAGACGGCCACGACCGCCCGGATGTAGATATGCGGCGGCCCGCGCGAGTGTGCGGGTTGTGTTCAGTGGGGAAAGGGAGAGAAAGTTGCGCGGAGAGGAAAGGGAGGGTGGAGGGTGGGGGGGAGTGGGATGGGGTGGGGGGACGGGCCGAAATAGTGTGAGTCGAAACGCCGAGTGGGCGTTGAATCGATCGAAGAAGGAAAGGTAGACGAGCATGACCATGGCGCCGCCTCCACCGATACGAGGAATGAGCATGTCGAGCCCGGGTCGGAGCGGGCCGGCGGCGTCGGCGATGGGGAGCAGCGGTGGGGCGAGCATCGACCCGGTGAAACTGCTGAAGCAGTACTACCCGATGCTGATCCTGGCGCTGCTGATCGGGACGGGCGTGGGGGTGGGCGCGCACTTTGTGCTTCGGCGGGTGTATCCGCTGTGGACGGCCAAGGCGATGTTCATGGTGCAGGATCCGATCGAGAGTTCGCAGAACATCACGCGGATACCGCAGAGCCGGGATGAGCAGGAGCGGTACCTTGGAACGCAGATCCAACTGATGATGTCGGACATCGTGCTGAATACGGCGGTGAAGGATCGGGAACTGGTGAAGACGGAGTGGGCGAAGCCGTATGTTGATTCCAAGGGGGCGATCGACGTGGACAAGGCGGTGCGGGAGTTGCAGAAGAAGTTGTCGGCGCGGATGCTGCCGCAGACGAGCATACTTGAGATGTCGATGAGCACGCACAAGGACGTAGACTCGGCGATTATTGTGAACGCGGTGACGGAGGCGTTCATGAAGGACCACCGGTCGCGCGGACAGAGCCTGTCGCAGAGCCAGCGGCAGGCGCTGACGCAGCGGATCAACACACTGAAGGAATCGATCCGGGACGCGGAGACGACGCGGACGAACCTGCTGAAGGACTCGAAGCTGGACGCGATGGAGTTGAATTTTTCGAGGCCGACGATGGAGCAGGAGGAGATCGCGCGGCAGATGGTGGAGAACGAAACGAGGCTGAGCCAGGTGACGTCGCAGCTAGAGGACTATCAGAAGCGGCTGCTGGAGAACCGGACAGACCAAGTGCCGGACCGGCTTCGGGACAGCCTGAAGCGAGATCCGGTGATGAACCAGTACGATCAGAAGATCGCGTCGTTGAAGGACAACGAGAGCGCGCTGCTGAAGCAGGGGTTCGGGGTGAATCACGATGATGTGGCGGCGATCCGGGCGAGCATCGACGCGTCGGTGCGGCTGCGATCGGAGTACGAGGCGGAACTGCTGCAGCAGATCCGGGCGTCGGAAGTCGATGCGATCCAGTCGGCGATCTCGCAGTTCACGGCGACGAAGAAGGCGCTGGAAGAAAAGAACACGGGGCTGGACACGAGGCGGCAGGAGATCGTGCAGGCCAAGGTGCGGTTCGATCAGATCGAGAGCGACCTGCAGCGGCTGAAGGACGAGCTGGGGAAGTTCGAGCTGGCGTACACGGATTCGGAACTGGCGATCTACCGGCAGAATGATCGTTCGGAGGCGTTCGGGGACCGAGTGCGGGTGATCTCGGCGGCGGAGACGCCGACGGCGATGTCGTTTCCGCAGTTGAGGTACATGGCACCGCTGGGGGGGATTCTGGTGATGGGTCTGGTGGGCGGGTTGATCTTCCTGCGGGAGGTGCTGGATCAGCGGGTGCGTGGACCGCACGAGGCGGCGATGGTGCCGAGGGTGAAGGTTCTGGGGATCGTGCCGGAGGCGTCGGAGGATCCGTCGCGGCCGGCGGCGATCGAGACGGCGTTCCGGGATTCGCCGGTGGGCGTGGTGACGGAGAGCTTCCGGCAACTGAGGGCGCCGCTGATCCAGAAGATGGATTACAGCGGGCACAAGTCGCTGCTGGTGATGAGCGGGATGCCGGGATCTGGAGCGACGACGGTGGCGAGCAACCTGGCGCTGGGGTGCGCTGGGGCGGGGGAACGGGTGCTGATCATCGACGCGAACTTCCGGCGGCCGGGGATGCAGCGGGTGTACAAGCTAGCGGAAGGGAACGGGCTTGCGGACGTGCTGGCGGGAACGGCGTGCCTGGATGACGCGGTGCAGGGGACATCGGTGGAGGGGCTGAGCGTGCTGTGCGCCGGGACGGCGGCGGCGCGGGCGGTGCCGGAGCGGCTGGCGGGGGAGGCGATGAACCGGGTGCTGCTGGAAGCGTCGGCGAAGTATGACCGGATATTCATCGATGTGCCGCCGGCGATCGTGGCGGGGGACGGCATGAGCGTGGCGAATCGGTGCGACGCGGCGATCGTGGTGGTGCGTGCGTACGGTGAGAAGCGCGGGCTTCTGGCGCGAGTGCGGAACCAGCTCGGCGATACGCGGGCGGAGTTCCTGGGCGTGGTCGTGAACGCGGTGCGGGCGTCGGCCGGCGGGTACTTCAAACGGAATATCAAGGCGACGCACCAGTATCAGAACGGGCGAACAAAGAAGTGATCTGGACGGGGCGTGTTTGAAAAGGGAAGGGGCGCGTCGAGGAATCCGTGTGAACAGCGATGGGCCGTCCGTTCGGGCGGCCCATTTCTCCTAGAATCGGCGCGAACGTGTTGGTGAGAGCACCGGGGGAATGAGGGAGTAGTGGGATCGATGTGAATCAGTCGCGAGAGGCAAGTTCGAGCGGACAGGGGGCTGGTGATGCCAGACGCCGCGTGCTGGTCACGGGCGGCGCGGGGTTCATCGGGTCGCACCTGGTGGATTTGCTGCTGGGGCGTGGGGATGAGGTGACGGTCATCGACGATCTATCAACGGGTCGGCGGGAGAACCTGCCGGGCGTGCATGAGCGGCTGCGGTTCATCGAGGGGGACCTTGGGGCGGTGCTGGGGGCGTTCGGGGCGAGCGAGCGGTTTGATCAGGTCTATCACCTGGCGGCGGCGGTTGGGGTGAAGTTGATCGTGGAGGAGCCGATCAGGTCGATTGAAACGAACGTGGATCTGACGGCGGCGCTGCTGCGGTTTGCGGTGGGACACGGGAGGAAGCACACGGCTCTGGCGAGCAGCGCGACGTTGATCGCGTCGTCGTCGGAGGTGTATGGGAAGTCGGAGCGGTCGCCGTTTTCGGAAGAGGACGATGTGGTGTACGGGCCGACGACGAAGAGCCGGTGGTCGTACGCGGCGAGCAAGGCGATCGATGAGTACCTGGCGCTGGCGTATCACGAGAAGCACGGGTTGCCGGTGGTGGTGGCGCGATTCTTCAATACGGTCGGGCCGCGGCAGGTGGGGTCGTATGGGATGGTGCTGCCGAACTTCGTGTCGGCGGCGATGCGGAACGAGGACATCCCGATTCATGGAGACGGGAAACAGTCGCGGTGTTTTTGTGATGTGAGGGATGTGGTGGCGGCGCTGCCGAGGCTGCTGGAGACGGCGGGGTGTCACGGGCGGGTGTTCAACATCGGGTCCGACCGGACGCTGACGATCGAGGAACTGGCGGACGTGGTGATCCGGACGCTTGGATCGAAGTCGGGGAAGCAGTACATTTCGTATGATCAGGCGTACACGAGCGGGTTCGAGGATCTGCGGAAGCGGCAGCCGGACTTGAGGCGGGTGCGCGGGGCGATCGGGTTTGAGCCGAGGCGGACGCTGGAGGAGACGATTCGGGATCTAGCGGCGGCGATGTCGGGCGGGAAAGGAGAGGCCCGGTGAGCGTGGCATGGGCGCTTGCGTGGGAGCAGGGGACGGCGGTGGCGCCGTCGCTGGGGAGCGGCGCGGGAGTGCCGATGCCGTCGGGGAGCGGCGGGGGCGGGGTGCCGAGGGAGGTGGTGGAAGAAGTCGCGTCGCTGAAGCATCAGATCGAGGAGTTATCGCGGCAGGTGGGAGCGGCGAGCGGGGGGCCGACGAAGTTGGAGTTGTTTCACGGGTATCTGGGGGTGTTCATCATCGCGTTCGCGGTGGCGCTGCTGGCGACGCCCGTGATGCGCCGGCTGGCGATCCGGTTCGGGGTGGTGGATCGGCCGAGCGAGGCGAGGAAACTGCACCGGATTCCGGTCGCGTACATGGGCGGGGTGAGCGTGTATCTGGGGCTGTTGGCGGCGGTGCTGTTCAGTTACACCGCGCCACTGCACGGACTGGTGACGTTTCATCCGAGCAAGTTCAGCGAGGACGGATTCCTGCCGGGCGGGGTGCCGATATCGATCGTGCTGGGCATGACGGTGATCATGATCGTGGGGCTGCTGGATGATGTGCTGAAGATCAGCCCGCGGGTGAAGGTGGGTGGTCAACTCTTCGCGGCGGCGGCGCTGGCGATCGAGGACGTGGGGGTGAAGGTGGCGGGGGCGATCGTGCCGATCGCCAAGGCGGTGGGGACGCCGACGGTGACGATCAAGGGGGTGGAGACGCTGGGGTTCATCATCAACCTCGGGGGGCATGAGGTGCCGATCGACCTGGTGTACTGGATCGGGACGGGGATCATCGCGGTGTTTGTGATCGGTGCGTGCAACGCGTCGAACCTGATCGACGGGCTGGACGGGCTGCTGTCGGGGACGACGGCGATCGCGAGCATCGGGCTGCTGATGGTGGCGCTGACGCTGGCGGCGGGGGATGACGGGCCGCGGGATGCGTCGCGGATTATCCTGTGTCTGGGGCTGCTGGGGGCGTGCCTGGGATTCTTGCCGCACAACTTCAACCCGGCGACGATCTTCCTGGGGGACGCGGGCTCGCTTCTGCTGGGGTTCGTGACGATCGTGATCGTGCTGACGCTGGGGGACACGGGCAAGACGCACCTGGTGCTGGCGGGGCTGATCATCTACGCGGTGCCGATCATCGACACGACGCTGGCGATCATCCGGCGGAAGGTGTCGGGGAGACGGATCTCGGATGCGGATGACCAGCACCTGCACCACATGCTCAAGCGAGCGCTGGGGGTGAAGGGGGCGGTGCTGGCGCTGTACGGGATCGCGGCGGGGTTCGGGGTGCTGGGGGTGGCGCTGAGCGAGGGGCGGGGACGTGTGACGTATGCGCTGGCGCTGGTGTTCGCGGCGTTCATGGGGGTCACGTCGTTCAAGATCGCCCGGCGGGAGCAGATCGAGAAGCAGGCAAGGGGGGTGGAAGACCCGACGCCGCGGCGCGAGGGGAAGAGAGGGTCCGCGGGCACGCTCGCGGCAAAGGCGGACGCGGGCGGGGCTCATACTGGGGCGGCGAACACGGGGGGCGGGAAGGAAACAAGCGGGGCGGAACGCGGTCCCGAAGCGTCGCCGGCGGGTGGATGAGGTGGCGTCGAGGATGGCGGCGGCGTTGATATCATCGAGACCTGCGAGGAGGTCCACGAATGACGCACGCCGAACTGGCCCATGCGATTGCCGATGCCGCGCTTCTCCGCGGGACGTTCACGTTGCGGTCGGGGCGGATAAGCAACTATTACCTGGACAAGTACCTGTTCAGCACGCGTCCGGCGGTGCTGCGTGAACTGGGGAAGATGTTCGCGCAGCGCGTACAGGAGATCGAGCGAGAGGTGGGCGTGAGGGTGGATCGTCTGGCGGGGGCGGAGTTAGGCGGGATTCCGCTGGTGACGGTGTCAAGCCTGGAGACGGGCTTGCCGTGTCTGTTTGTGCGGAACGCGAAGAAGGACTACGGGACGGCGAAGCAGGTTGAGGGGAGGCTGGAGAAGGGGGAGAACGTGGTGTTCGTGGAGGACGTGGCGACGACGGGCGGGCAGGCGCTCGAGGCGGTGGGCGTGCTGCGCGAACTGGGAGCGAACGTGCTGGCGGTGATCGCGACGATCGACCGGCAGGAGGGCGCGCGAGAGCATATCGAGAAGGCGGGGCTGAGGTTCGAGGCGCTGTTTACGAAGGGGGATCTGGGAGTGGGGTGAAGATGGGGGGTGGGAGTTGGGGAGATCGAGGTGCGTGAGTTTCGGTTCCAGGTTTTGGACACTGGGCGTGAGGCGAAGAGGATGGAGCACGTGAAGCCGCTGATTGGGATTACGGTGGATGTGGCGGAGGCGGGGGGCGTCGGGGGCGCGGTGCGGGCGCAGTGTGCGCTGGCGTATTCACGAGAGATTGCGGCGGCCGGTGGGGTGCCGGTGATGCTGGCGCCGGTTGTGGAGATGGTTCCGGCGTACGTGGGGCGGTGCGATGGGTTCGTGTTGACGGGTGGCGATGATCCGAGGATGGAGGAGTTCGGGGCGCCGACGCATCCGAAGGCGACGCCGGTGCATGCGATGAGGCAGGCGTTCGAGGTAGCGCTGCTGCGTGGGCTGGAAGGGGATGAGAACAAGCCGGTGCTTGGGGTGTGCCTGGGGATGCAGATGATGGCGCTGTGCGCGGGGGGTAGACTGAATCAGCACATGCCGGATGATGTGCCGACGGCGGGAGATCACGCAAAGAACTCGGGGCACCGCGTGAAGCCGGTGGGGAGCGGGGCGGTGCGGCTGGTGGAGGGCGAAGTGACGAGCCATCATCGACAGGCGGTGAGCGACGCGGGGAGGCTGCGCGTGATCGCGGCGGCGCCGGACGGGGTGATCGAGGCGATCGATGACCCGGCGCGTGGTTTTTATGTGGGGGTGCAGTGGCATCCGGAACGGACCCGGCAGCGGGAACTTGGGGCGGGATTGATCGAGCAGTTCGTGCGGGCGTGCGCGGTGAATCGGAAGGCGTGAATTGCGCGTGTGGGGTGACGAGGACGGGGGACGGGCGAAGTGAGGCTTCGAGAGCGGCGGGGTCGAAGAAACTGCGAGTGTGAACGTGGCCGACTACAGTGGTCACTGTCCCGGGGTCGTGGTTCCGACCGAGGTCCCGTGGAAGCCCAGAATTTGGTGGAGTGAAGGAAGCGTGTCTACCCGACTGACGCCGAACAAGCCGATTGAAGTGCGGATTCCGCCCACGCCTGGCGCGGCGGCGCCGGCGGGGGAGAATGGAAGGGTGGCGGAGGCGGGAGGGACGGGGGCGCGAGCGGGCGCGAGCGTCGCGGCGGCGACGGCGACGGTGTGCGTGATCATCGTGACGTGGAACCGGAAGAAGGATGTGGACAACATCCTGCGGTCGCTGTCGAGGCAGGACTATCCGACGGGGCGGATGCACGTGATCGTGGTGGACAACTCGTCGACGGACGGGACGCTGAACGTGTTGAGTGCCGCGTGGAAGCCGGAGTTTGTGGTGGAGAACGCGACGGACCGGGCGCACGAGCCGCGGTTTGAGGCGGCGCGGCGGCTGACGCCGGGGGAAGCGAACGCGGGCGGGTTCGGCTCGCTGACGCTGGTACGGAATCATTCGAACATGGGGGGGTGCGGGGGGTTCAACACGGGGCTTTCGTATGTGGCGCACGCGCTGGCATCGCGCGGGAGGGCGCCGGAGTACGCGTGGCTGGTGGATGATGACGCGGATGTGCCGTCGAACGCGCTGACGGAGTTGACGAAGGCGGCCGCGAGCGATGAGAGGATCGGGCTGGTGGGTTCGCGGACGGTGGACATGTCAAACAAGAGGGTGACGATCGAGTCGACGATCTATCTCAATCGCGAGGTGGGCGCGATGGGTGATGCGCCGCCGGTCGGGCATGCGCGGCATGAGTACCACGCGGAGTGGGTGAAGAAGGTGGGTGGGCCGCGAGGGGAGAACGAGTACACCGGACTGCGGGATGTGGACGTGGTCTCGGCGTGCAGCATGCTGGCGCGTTGGTCGGCGGTGGAACAGGTGGGTTTCTGGGACTGGCGGTATTTCATTTACTGCGATGACGCGGACTGGTGCCTGCGGTTTGGCAAGGCGGGGTACCGTGTGGTGCTGAATCTGGACGCGGTGGTGTACCACACGCCGTGGAACATGAAGTTGACGGTGGCGCGGATCTATTACTCGCAGCGGAACATGCTGTGGATGCTGCAGAAGGTGCTGGAGAAGAAGCCACTGCGGCGGGCGATGAGGCACCGCATGTGGTCGATCCTGCGGGACAGCCTTCAGGCGAGCATGCACCGGCGGCTGTTTCACGCGGAAGTGATACGGCGGACGGCGATGGACGTCGTGGTGAACCGGGCGGGGAAACTGGATCGCGACGGGCCGGCGCCGGAGGCGACGATCGACGCGATGCGCCGGGCCGGGGTGCTATCGAGCGGGAAGCGGATCGCGGTGCTGTGCTCGCACCCGGCGTCGGTGGGGTGGGCGGATCAGTTGCGGGTGATGGTGAATCAGGGGCTTGACCACGCGGCGGGCGAATCGATGCCGCGGTGGACGTACGTGACGCGGAACGACGTACCGGATCACGGCGGGGGGAACGAGCCGGCGGCGACGAGGCCGTACCGGCTGATCTATGCGGGGCACCGGCTGTCGCGTGTTCGGCGGCAACTGCGGATGTTGACACAGCGGCCGGCGATGGTGGTGGTGTTTGATCAGACGACGGACTATCCGGCGTGCTGGGGGAAGTGGAACCTTCATCTTGACTCCAAGAGGCCGGGGATGGGGCAACTCGAGCGCGATGGAGTGATCGCCAAGGCGGGGTTCCTGGGACGCTGGGCGTGGACGGCGCTGCGGTGCGGGTGGTACGCGATGCGGGTGAAGCCGCGAGGGGCGTCGGCGACGCGGTACGGGTGAGCCGGGCAGGGGCGTGACACGAAGCGGCGCGACGGAACGATATGATTGGGCATGTCTACGCAAACGCAGACACGGCCGAACGCTTGCACGGGTCAGGATACCGAGCAGCCGAAGTTGTGGAACGTCGTGCTGCTCAACGACGACGATCACACGTATGAGTACGTGATTCGGATGCTGCAGGAGTTGTTCGGTCATCCGCCGGAGCGGGGGATGAAGATCGCGAAGAAGGTGGACAAGGAGGGTCGGGGGATCTGCCTGACGACGCACAAGGAGCACGCGGAACTGAAGCGGGACCAGATCCACGCGTTCGGGCCGGATGAAGGTGGGCACGGGTCGATGTCGGCGATCATCGAGCCGGCGGAGTTCGATGGGGACGATTCGGATGATGATGAAGCCGAGCCGCCGGGGCGGAAGGAGTAAGGTTGGGCGCGCCCGTGCTCCTGCGTGAGGCGAGGCGAACGCACGCCGTACGTGTTTTTGTGGCACCGAGGAATTTGTGAAGTAGAGTTATGAGGTTGTCGGTCGCGACAAGAGCGTCTCTTTGTGGAGTGAGACACATGAAGTTTCGTGGGTTCGTCGGTGCGGCGGCGATGTGGGCGTGCGTCGGACTGGCGGGTGATTCGCAGGCGGGGACCTTCGGTTCGATCTTCCTGACAGGGCACGATCCTGATTTCCACGCGTTCGCGGGCGGAAACCTGACGGGGGCCCGGCGGATCAACCAGGTCGCGATCAGTTTCGTGATGGATCCGGCGTTCAACCCGTACGTGGCAGGCGGGATCAACCGATTCCTGTTCGTGGAATCATCGATCTCGCCGCCTGGGGGGCACGTGGACGGAGAGCAGGGGATCATCATGAGCGGGTACACGCCGGGCGTGGATTACGACCGCGTGCCGGCGTCGGGTCTGAACGCGGCGCTGGACCAGCTTGGCACGACGTACTCGGCGATCGTGGTGGCATCGGATTTCGGCGGGATCCTGACGCAGGGAGAACTGGACATCCTGAACGCGCGGGCGGTGGACATCGCCGATTTCGTGAACTCCGGGGGCGGGCTGTACGCGATGGCCGAGAGCAACAGCGGCGCGCACCTGACGCCCAACGGGGGTCACTTCGCGTTCGTGCCGACGATCACGGCGGCGGTGTCGCTGGATCAGTCGGAAGTGGGATTTACGGTGTCGCCGTTCGGCGCGTCGCTGGGATTGACTGATGCGGACGTGAACGGGAACGCGTCGCACAACTTCTTCCAGCAACTCGGGGGGCTTCAGCCGGTGGACTTTGACGCGGCGGGCCGGGTGATGTCCGCGGCAGGGCGCGTGTTCATCCCGGGGCCGGGCGGGCTGGTGATGATGTGCGTCGGGGCAGGCCTTGCGGTGCGCCGGCGTCGGTAGAACGCGGCACTCTTGCAGCGGATGGGTGGCGTGGCGGGAGAGCGAGCACGGGCGCTTGCCACGGGGGGTCACACGTCCAGGTTCTTGACTTCCAGCGCGTGTTCTTCGATGAACTTGCGGCGCTGTTCGACTTCCTCACCCATGAGGATTGAGAAGAGCGCGTCGGCCTCGGCCGCGCCGTCCCAGGTGACGCGCATGAGCGTGCGCTTGGCAGGATCCATGGTAGTTTCCCAGAGTTGATCGGCGTCCATTTCACCAAGGCCCTTGAAGCGTTTGACTTCGAGGCCGCGGCGGCCGACTTCGTGCAGTTTGGTGAGGATCGAAGGGATGTTGGGAACGTCAACGACCTTGGATGAGGAGGGGTGAGAGCGGGGCGAGGGATCGTCGCCGGCGGGGGGGGCGCCCGGTCCGCTGGTGTCGGCGTCGTCGGGCGCAGTACCCGCGAGCGGCTGGGATTCGGCATGGCTCTCGGGCTTGGCGGTCGCGTCGCTGAGTTCCCAGGCGAACTTGGTGGGGAGTTTGTCGCCGGTGACGGACTCTTCCTGCACGAGGGCGTAGTCGTCGATCGACAATCCGAAAGCGGCGAGTTGCTCGAACATGCGCTCGAGTTCGCGGTTCTCGTGGAGTTCGCGGAGCGAGGCGCTGGGTCGGCGGTGGGGGGCGGCGTCGGGGGAGGACGAGTGAGCGGGGGCGTGGTTGGCCGCGCCGTTGGCCGAGGCGGCGGGGACGGAGCCGGCGGTAGGTGAGGGGGCGTGGTCTGGGGCGTCGGGCGCATCGGATTCGTCGCCGAGTTCCGCCAGAGCGAGTCCGTGGCGCAGGGCGATGTCGCGGGCCTGAGATTCGGACCAAGCGAAGGCCTCGCCGCCGGTCCAGACGAGGCGGTGAGTGGGCAAGCGAAGACGGCGATCGGGGTCGTGGGAGCGGGTGGCGAGGAGATCGGGGAACTTGACGCCTCGGCGTTCGGCGACGGTGACGAGTTCGTCGAGGCGTCGGAGGATGCGGATGAGTTTCAGGAGTTCGTCGCCGGCGATGTGCCGGGCGGGCGAGGCAGGTTCGGGAGGGGCGCCGGCGTGGGAGCCGCGCGGCGCGGCGACGGAGCGTGATGGAGCGGGATCGGGATAGCGCAGGACGAGCGTGGCGCGTTCGAGCCCGATCTGTGTGAGCATGTCGTCGAGTTTGGAGTCGTTGAGGACGTACTGGACGCGTTTGTTTTTGCCGCTGCCCCAGACGAGTTGGTAGAGTGGCGGCTGGGCGCAGTACACGCGGCCGCGCTTGATGAGTTCGGGCATCTGGCGGAAGAAGAAGGTGAGGAGGAGGGTGCGGATGTGGGACCCGTCCACGTCGGCGTCGGTCATGATGATGACGCGGCCGTAGCGGAGTTTGCTCATGTCCACGTCGCTGCCGATGCCGATCTTGAGGGCGGAGATGAGGGTGCGGATCTCCTCGAAGCCGAGTACCTTGTCGATGCGGGCTTTTTCGACGTTGAGGATCTTGCCCTTGAGGGGGAGGATGGCCTGCGTTTCGATGTCGCGACCCTGGGTCGCGGAGCCGCCGGCGGAGTCACCTTCGACGAGGTAGATCTCGGAGCGGTCGACGTCCTTGGTTTTGCAGTCGCGGAGTTTGTGGGGCATGGAGCCGGAATCGAGGGCGGACTTTCGGCGCGTGAGTTCGCGGGCCTTGCGGGCCGCTTCGCGGGCTTGGGCGGCGACGATCCCTTTGAGGCACAGGCGTTTGGCTTCGCCGGGGTGCTCTTCAAGCCAGGCGTCGAGTTGTTCCTGGACGGCCTGGGAGACAAACCCTTCGATCTCGGGGTTGAGGAGTTTTTCCTTGGGCTGATTGTTGAACGCGGGCTGCGGCAACTTGACGCTGACGATCGCGACGAGCCCTTCGCGGAGGTCCTCGCCGGAGGGGACGGGGTCTTTTTCCTTGAGGATGCCGGCGCGCTTGGCGTAGGAGTTGATGGTGCGGGTGAGGGCGACCTTGAACCCCTGAGCGTGGGTGCCGCCGTCGACGTTTTTGATGTTGTTGGTGAAGGCGAGGAGGTTTTCGTTGTACCCGTCGTGGTACTGCAACGCGACTTCGCACTGGAGGAAGTTGGCCTTGTCTTCCTTGATGACGTGGACGGGGGCGGACATGGGGGTCTTGCCGGCCATGAGGTGTTCAATGTATTCGAGCAGGCCGTTTCGTGCGTGGAAGGTTTCGGACTTGATTTTGCCGTCGGGTCCGACGCGCTCGTCGCGAAGGCGGATGGTGATGCCGGGGTTGAGATAGGCCAGTTCGCGCAGACGAGTGGAGAGGATCGCGTAATCGAAGCGGGTATCTGGGAAGATCTCGGAGTCGGGCATGAAGGTGACTTTGGTGCCGGTCTTGAGGTCGGAGCCTGGGGGGATGGGACCGGCGACGGTGAGCGGCTTGGCGGTTTTGCCGCGCTCGAACTCGATGGCGTGGACCTTGCCGTCGCGGTAGACCTCGCATTCGAGCCATTCGGAGAGGGCGTTGACGCAGGAGACACCGACACCGTGGAGGCCGCCGGAGACTTTGTATGCGGAGCCCTCTTCGCCGAACTTACCGCCGGCGTGGAGGACGGTGAGGACGATCTCGACGGCGGGCTTTCCGTCGTAGGCGGGGTTGTCGTGCTTTTTGGGGCCGATGGGGATGCCGCGGCCGTTATCGACGACGGTGCAGGAGCCGTCGGCGTTGACGGTGACGGCGACGGTGGAGGCGAACCCGGCCATGGCTTCGTCGATGGAGTTATCGACGACCTCGTAGATCATGTGGTGGAGGGGTCCGACACCGGTGCCGCCGATGTACATGCCGGGGCGAAGGCGAACGGCTTCCAGGCCTTCGAGGACCTTGATCTGGTCCTCGCCGTAGGCTTGCTGGTTGGAGGCGGGAGGGGGAGAAGAGGCCGGAGCGGGGGGAGGGATCTGGGAGGGTGATTTGCTCATGGTTGGGCGTGGCGACGGAGCACGTCGCGGGAGAACTTTGACGTGTGGAGCGAACGAAAAAGGGGACAGGATCGGTGCCGAAAAGGCGCGAGTCTGAGTGGGAAATTGTGTGACAAACGACGCGCGAATCGACGCGGAAGATTATAGGCGAGCGGGGCTTGGATCGGGTTGCGCCAGGCGGCAACGAGGCGAGAAAAGGGGAAGCGAAAAGGCGGCTTGGGGGGTGAATAATGCCCCGCCGGTCGCTGGCGAGCCGATGAAGACGCGGGGCGTGGCGTTCGAAGAAGATGACTGTTGAAGCGGATCTGAATATGGCACTGATTGACATCGTCATACCGACACTGGGCGAATCCGTGGACAAGGCCGTGATTCTGGAGTGGCGGGTGCCGGAGGGTGGCGTGGTGAAGCGCGACGAGACGATCGCGGTGCTGGAGACGGACAAGATCAACGCGGAACTGCCTGCGCCGGCGACCGGAGCGGTGAAGCAGGCGGCCAAGGTGGGTCAAGAGGTAAAGATCGGCGACGTGATCGGGAAGATCGATGAATCGGTCAAGGCGGCGGCGGTGGCGGTGGCGGCGGTTGGCGCGGGATCGGGGAAGGGGGAATCGAAAGGGACGATCGGGGGGACGGAGGGCGCCAAGCCCGTGGCCGCGCCGGTGGCGCCGGCGACGAATGGGCACGCGGGGCCGGGGGGCGATGTGCGGGCGACGCCGCTGGCGAGAAAGGCGGCCGAAGAACTTGGGCTGGATCTGACGAAGATCCGCGGGACGGGTCCTGGGGGTCGAGTCAGCGAGCAGGACGTGGAGGCGGCGGCGCGGACGAAGCCGGGGGGCACGGAGGGGCGGGCGGCGGGCCCGATCGCGGCGAGTCCGGCGGGCGGGGCGGGCGATCGCGGGGTGCGGCGCGAGCGGATGACGATGCTGCGTCAGCGAGTGGCCGCGCGGCTGGTCGAGGCGCAGCACACGGCGGCGATGCTGACGACGTTCAATGAGTGCGACATGTCGGCGGTGATGGCGCTGCGGGGGCAGTACAAGGAGGCGTTTGAGAAGAAGCACGGGGTCGGGCTTGGGTTCATGTCGTTCTTCGTCAAAGCGGTGTGCAACGCGCTGGCGCAGTTCCCCGCGGTCAACGCGTTCATCACGCAGAGCAAGGAGGGGTCGCCGGAGATCGAGTTCCACGATTACTGCGATATCTCGGTGGCGATCGGCACGCCCAAGGGGCTGGTGGTGCCGGTGCTGCGGGATTGCCAGAGCCTGTCGTTCGCGGGGATCGAGAAAGGGATCAAGGACCTGGCGAACAAGGCAAAGGAGGGGAAACTGACGTTGAACGATCTACAAGGGGGCACGTTTACGATCACGAACGGGGGGATTTATGGGTCGCTGATGTCAACGCCGATTCTGAACCCGCCGCAGACGGGGATTCTGGGGATGCACGCGATCAAGAGCCGGGCGGTCGAGTATCCGGCGGGATCGGGGGAGCTAGCGATCCGGCCGATGATGTACCTGGCGCTGTCGTACGACCACCGGATGGTGGACGGGGCAGAGGCGGTGCAGTTCCTGGTGGCGGTGAAGAACGGGATCGAGGATCCGACGCGTCTGATGCTGTGGGTGTGAGCCGGGCGTCAGGTCTTGCTCTTTCGGGGGCCGGATGATTTGTTCTTCGAGCGATTCGGGTTGGGGGGCACCTTAGCGCCTTCGCTGCGGGCCTCGGAGAGGCCGATGGCGATGGCTTGTTTACGGCTGGTGACTTTCTTTCCGGAGCGGCCGCTGCGGAGGGTGCCGTGTTTGCGTTCGTGCATGGCGCGGGCGACCTTGCGCTGGGCTTTTTTTCCGTACTTGGGCATTGGAGGGGCCCCTTCGGTTGTGGGCGGAACTAGGACACGTGATGATGGGCGCGGGCGGTGAGCGCGCGATGAAATGAGGATGAAGTCCCAGTCGTGATCGAGGTGCATCGATCACGGCGTGCCGGGCACGCGATGAAAACCGATTGAAGCGGATGGTTCGTCGAATGGAGGCCCGGGGCGGAGCGTGGCTGCTCAGTGGATCAGGATGCAGGGATTGGGGTGTGCACGTCGCGCGGGCATAACGGAGCGGGGGAGATTCGAACTCCCGAAACCCTTGCGGGTTTACTCGATTTCAAGTCGAGCGCCTTCAACCACTCGGCCACCGCTCCGGAGCGGCGAGATTCTACGGTGCGGAAGGTACGGGGTCACTCGCCGGGGATGTAGGAGATGGCGCCCTCCCAGGGACTGCTGGCGGTGGCGTAGAGTTTTCGGGGGATTCGACCGGCGAGGTAGGAGGCGCGGCCGGCGCAGGTGGCGTGGCGCATCGCGTGGGCCATGAGGACGGGGTTTTTAGCGTGCGCGACGGCCGTGTTGAGGAGGACGGCGTCAGCGCCGAGTTCCATGGCGATGGCGACGTCGGAGGCGGAGCCGACGCCGGCATCGACGATGACGGGGTAGGACGGGTCGCCGGCCTTGAGGAGTTCCAGGCACAGGACGATGTTGCTGCGGTTGAGGACGCCCTGACCGGAGCCGATGGGGGATCCGGCGGGCATGACGCAGGCGGCGCCGGCTTCCTTGATGCGAAGGGCGGCGATGGGGTCGTCGGAGGTGTAGGCCAGGACGCGGAAGCCATCGGCGACGAGGGTGCGGGTGGCCTCGATGGTGCCGACGGGGTCGGGGAGGAGCGTTTTCTTGTCACCCAGGACTTCGAGTTTGACCCAATCCGCGCCCCCGGCCCCCCCGGCCCCCCCGGCCCCCCCTCCAGGAAGTTGGGAGAGGATTTCACGGCCGAGACGCGCGACGCGGACGGCGTCGTCGGCGGAGAAGCACCCGGCGGTGTTGGGGAGGATGGAGTAGCGGCCCGGGTCGATGTGATCGAGGAGGGACTCGCCGCGTTCGTTGAAGAGGCGTTCACGGCGGACGGCGACGGTGACGACCTCGGAGCCGGAGGCTTCGAGCGCGGCTCGCATGATGTCGAATGAGGCGTACTTGCCCGTGCCGACGATGAGGCGGGAACGGAGCGTGCGGCCCGCGACCAAGAGGGGGGCCTCCGCGGGGTCATATGAGATCTTCACACTCGATCTCGAATCCGGCGTGCGGGTTTCAGGGGGCATTGCGATAATGTAGGCATGAACGAGTCAAGATCGTTTCGCGTGCAAGACCTGCCGGCGTCGTCTCGCGTGATATTGGCGGCGGGGGGCGTGCTGTGGGAGAGCGAGGCGAAGCAGCGGCTGTGCATCATCCACCGGCCGAGGTATGACGACTGGTCGTTGCCCAAGGGGAAGTGGGAGCCAGGGGAGACCCTGGAAGAGTGCGCCATTCGGGAGATCGATGAGGAGACACGGTGCCAGGTGATGCTGGGGGCGTTCATCGACGTGGTGCGGTACGGGGTGAAGGGCTCGATGAAGTTCGTGTTCTTCTGGCATATGACGACGGTGGGCCGGTCGCGATTCGAGCCGAACGAAGAGGTGGACAGACTGGAGTGGGTGACGCCGGGCGAAGCGATGACGAGGCTGACGCACGCGCATGAGAAGACGTTGCTGAGCGGGGCGCTGTGACGCGGCGCGGCGATCACGAGGGGGAACGAGCCTGTACGAGCGAGGGCTCTTTGCGCACGGGAGGGCGATCAATCTGGAGTGCCGGGGATGGGTGACGGGCGTGCGGCGTCGGCTGGATCTCGAGGGAGCGTCCGCGATCGATGGACTGCTGGATGGCACGGATGACGCGCACGTCGGCGAGCCCTTCCCAGCCGGATGGCTCCGGCTCGCGTCGGTCGCGGATGCACTCCGAGAAGTAGACGAGTTCGGCGGCAAACTGATCGCGCTGGGCGTAGCGGTGCTCTCGGCTCTTATCATCGACGGTGACGGTCAACTCCAGACCCTGGGTGTACTCGTACGCGGGGTCCACGCGGATATCGCCCTTGGAGCCGATGACCTGGTACCACCCGGTCGCGGCGGCGGCGAAACTACATACGAAGGACGCGACCTGGCCGCCGGGGAATCGAAGTTGCGCACTCACGCCGGGGTGGACTTCGTCGAAGCGGGGGTCCTCTCCGGGGAGCGTCCAGCCGTGCACCTGGACGGGCTCGGCCTTGAAGACGGAACGAGCGGCGTTGATGCAGTAGATGCCGATGTCGTGGAGGGGCCCGCCGCCGAGGTCGCGGCGCAGGCGGATGTTCTGCGGATCCTTGATCTGGTAGGAGAAGGCTGAGGTGAAGATCCTCGGTTCGCCGATCCTTCCAGACTTGATCAATTCGAGGGTCTTGAGGTTGGCGGCCTCGAAGTGGAGCCGGTAGGCGGTCATCAAGCGCACGTCGGCGCGCTTGCAGGCATCGATGATGGCCATGCACTCGCGTTCGGTGACGCCGAGCGGCTTCTCGCAGAGCACATGCACGCCGGCCTGGGCGGCCTGGATCGCGATGGGGGCGTGCTCGGAGTTCGGCGTGGCGATGTAGACGGCGTCGATGCTCTCCTCGGCGAGGCAGCGTCGGAGCCCGGAGTAGTCGTACAAGGCGGAGACGGAGTATCGCTTGCCGAGCCGGGCTCGCTTGTCGGGATCGTCGGTGACGAGGGCGGCGAGTTCGGAGTTCTTCGAGGCGTGTGCGAAGGCCGGCAGCACGGCGGCCTGGGCAATGTGCCCAAGCCCGACGACGGCGTAGCGCACCTTTGACGTGCGGTCGGCCGAAGCGCGCGGGCTTGAGCGGGTCGCGGGGCGCTGGGTCTGATCGGAATGCTGTTTCGCGCGGCGATGAGATGAAGGGGACATAAAGTGGTTCCGTGGCATGTGCGGCGCGCGTCGCGCCCGCTCCCGTTCGTTTCCGGTTTGCGCAGCGCGCGCAGTGTTCGTCGTGCGGATGAGCACGCCATGAAAGGACGATGAAAACGAGGGAAGCGAGGCGGGGGTGGCGGGGGGTGATGGCGTGCCGACGTGACCAGAAGGTAGGGATACACTAGCGACCTATGCCCGACGCCCCTCCGTCGTTTCTGACAGCGCAGTTGCTGGTGAGCATCGCCGTGATCGTGATCGTGGTGCACGTGATCCTGGGGGTGGTGGCGTACTCGATTTATCTGGAACGGAAGATCTCGGCGTATATCCAGGATCGGCTGGGGCCGAACCGGGTGGGATTCGACTTCGGCTTGCCGTTTTTGAAGAACCTGTTCAAGGGGTTCGGGTTCTGGGGGCTGGGGCAGCCGCTGGCGGACGGGCTGAAGTTTCTGCTGAAAGAGGACTACCAGCCCAGGGGGGCTGACAAGTTTCTGTTTACGCTCGCGCCGGTGATCATCGTGATACCAGCGCTGATTGGCTTCGCGGTGATCCCGTGGGGCGGGATGGTCAATGTGCCGACGTTCACGATCCCGCTGGTGGACTGGACGGTCCGTGGTGGGCCGGTGCATGTGACCGGCGCGGTGATCAACATCGGGATCGTGTACCTACTGGCGGTCGCGTCACTGGGGATTTACGGCGTGACGCTGGGGGGTTGGGCGTCGAACAACAAGTATTCGTTTCTGGGGGGGCTGCGGGCGTCGTCGCAGATGCTGAGTTACGAGATCCCGATGGGGCTCTCGCTGCTGTGCGTGCTGCTGATCACGGGGACGCTGATCCCACACGAGATCATCAACTTTCAGGTGAAGCACGGGTGGCTGATCCTGTCGATGCCGGCGGCGGCGGTGATCTTCTTCATCTGCATGCTGGCGGAAGCGAACCGGGCGCCGTTCGACAATGCCGAGTGCGAGCAGGAACTGGTGGGCGGGTATCACACCGAGTACTCGTCGATGCGGTTTGCGCTGTTCTTCCTGGCTGAATACTCGCACATGGTGACGAGTTCGGCGTTCTTTTCGCTGCTGTTTTTGGGCGGGTATCACCTGCCGCTGATCGTGCCGGGGCATCCGCTGTCGCCGGAGAACATGACGCTGATCGGGGTGCTGGCGAAGTTCGGCGTGTTCTTCACGAAGGTGGTGCTGCTGGTGTGCTTCATGATGGTGGTGCGGTGGACGCTCCCGCGGCTGCGGTTTGACCAGGTGATGCAGATGGCGTGGCAGGCGGTGATACCGATCGCGCTGGTACTGGTGGTGGCGACGGCGTTCATGGTGAGCCGCGGGTGGACGAGCCTGCCGATGCTGCTGGGGATGAACGCGATCTTCGCGGCGGGGATGCTGGTGTTCATCCCGATGCTCCCCAAGCAGCCGATGAACCGGAAGGTGAGGCTGGCGGGCTCGAGGTTTTACCCGGTGCAGGACTGAACGCGAGGGCGACGCGTCGCGGAAGGTTGCGGGCGCGATGAAGCGGGCGAGCGGTCGCCAGCGGATTGGGGATGCGCGGGGGGCGGGATATTGAGTTAGGCGTTCGGCGTTCGGCACTCGGCGTTTGGCAAGAGCGAGGGTGGGGTCAGGCCGTGCTCGCGACGAGCCAATCGGGGAGGGGCTGGATGCGGCCGTCGGAACCGACGCAGGCGAGTTGCGTGGAGGCGATCGCGAGGGATTCGCCGATGGGGCGAACCGGCGAGGGGGGGATGTCGGAGGGGTGGACGGTTTGTTTCTTGCCGTGGCCGCCGTCTTCGACGAGGACAAGTTCGTACGCGTGTTCGATTTTGACGCGGCTGCCGCCGGTGACGCGGGTGCGGACCTCGACGACGTCGTCGTAGAAGATGGGCCGACGGTAGCGGACCTCGAGCCGGGTGATGACGAGGAAGACGCCGGCGGCTTCGAGGTGGGCGTACGAGACACCGGTCTGGCGGAGGAGTTCGGTGCGGCCGATCTCAAGCCAAGGGATGTAGGACGCGTGGTGAGCGACGCCCATGGGATCGCACTCGCAGTAGCGGACGCGGGTTTGGAAGGCGCCGGTCGAGGGGGGCGGCTTCGACGGCGCGGGCACATGGTTGGGCGGAGGGAGGGGCATGGCGGATCATACTGCGGGGCGCGGGGCGCGACGGGGCGCCCGGGCCTGAAGCGAGATGCGATCGATCGCGGCGCGGGCGAGCGCTTCCTGCTCGGTGTCAAGGGGAGTGCGCGCGAAGCGGACCTGGTAGAACAGACGCGAAAGCAGTTCGGTGTCGGCGGCGATGGACGGGCCCGATTCGGCGATGATGGCTGCGTGCGCCAGCGGAGGGCGGGAATCGGGCTTGGCGAGTCCGGCGCGGCGCAGTTCGCGGAGCAGCCGGGGGTAGAACGCGGCGCCCTCGAGGAGGGCGCGGAGTTCAGCATCCGTGGCGGGGTCGGCGTGGGGGTAGCCGCCCGATCGGCGGCCCAGGCGGCGGCGGATCGATGGGAGCGCCCGGCGGAGGGTGACGAGGAGGAGGACCATGCACCCGGCGGCGAAGATCAATCCCAGGACGCGGGAGAGCGAGAGTTTGGATACCAGCGCCGGCAGGCTCACGTCGCGCAGGCGCTGCATCCAGGAGTCCGCGGACGATGACACGTCGGATCCGATGAGGCCACTCTGCTTGGAGCGGTCGAAGGAGATGATGGCGCTGGACCAGGTGAGGTTGAGCGTGTCGTAGAGGCGGCGCAGGCGGGCGAAGATGCCGCCGGAACCGCGGTGCTCGCGGCTGACGGCATCGGGAGGCGACGGGTCGAACTGCTGCCAGCGGCCCGGGGACAGACGCACCTCGACCCAGGCGTGGGCGTTGGATTGGAGGACCAGGAACGCGCCGGTGCTGGAGTTGAAGTTGGCGGCGAGATACCCGGCGGCGATGCGGGCGTCGATGCCCACGCTCTGGCACATGGCCACCATGGCCGAGGCGAAGTACTCGCAGTGACCCTGCTTCGTGCGGAAGACGAACATCTCGATCGGGTCCTCGCCGGCCTGCGGGGGGATCTGATCGAGGGAATACGTGCACGTGGCGCGGAGATAGTCCTGCAGCGAGGTGGCGGCCCGGCGGACGACCTCCGGGGTCCAGGCGGAGGGATCGCCGCGGATGCCTCGTTCATCGAGCACGCCGCGCGCGAGTTCGGCGATGCGGGCGTTGTCGAACCCCGGGGCGAAACGGCCTTCATCGCGTGGGTCGGTAAACTCGGGAGCCGAATCGATCGTGTAGGTGAGCAGGCGGGGGTCGGCGTCGTCGGAGATCTTGAGCACGGAATCGCGGCGGCGGGGGTTCAGAGTGATGTCGCGGGAGACGCCGACGATCCGGATGGGGCGGAGCATGGTGAAGAGGTAGGAATCGCGGAGTTTTCCGCGGCGGCAGGTGATCTGCTGTCGAATGACGCCGACGGTTGATTCGGTCTGGCTGAGGGTGACGGGGGATGGTCTGGCGGAGGAGAGTGGGGGGATGTCGCGGTCGTCGAGGGGAACGGGGACGGGCCGGTCTTCCCAGGAGCGGGTCTGGGGGTTGTAGTAGTTGTTGACGGCACCGCGGAGATAGATGGAACCGAGTTGGGCGCCGATGTTCTGGTTCTGGGAATCGAAGACGCGTACGTCGAGGACGGGAGTGGTATCGGAGCCGAGGCGTCCGGAGCGGCCGAGTTGAACGGTGTCGGTGAAGCCGACCTGCGATCCCGAACCGACCTTGCCGAACGCGCCCATGAAGTCTTCGCCGAGCCCGCGGGGTGTGAGGATGAAGGCGAGCGTGGCGAGGCCGACGATGAGCGCCAGCGAGCCGGCGCCGAGGCGGCGGAGGTCGCGCCAGGCGGTGCGGCCGACGACAAGCGGCGTGCCGGAAGGCTTGGATATGGGCGCGCCGGCGTTCATCGCGGCGCGGTGACCGCCGATGAGTTGAAGGAGCATCGCGGCCCAGATCACCAGCGGGGTGTAGATGATCAGCAGCGATCCCGCGAGGAAGTCGTTGCTGGTCAGGATGGACCCGATGACGATGAAGACGCTGAGTCCCAGGAGGTGCCCGTCATCGCGCGGGGTGGGGCGGTCCAGGAGTTTGATGAGTTGGATGTAGACCAGGAACTGAGCGAGGATGGAGACGACGGGCGTGCCGGTGCGGAAACTGCCCGAGCCGTCGCCGAGGACGGCGAAGGTGGCATGGATGAGCGCGGCGAGGACGAGGAGGTTGACGGCCCACTTGGGCAGGCCGAGCGGGCGGGCCGAGTACCCGACGCCCGGGACGCGTTTGCCACGTCCGACGCTCCACCCGATGGCGCACCCGACCATCGAGATGACGGCCAGGTCGAGCGAGTTTCCTTCGGCGAGGCAATACGAGAGAATGGCAAGCAGAACCGCGACAATCGCGATGGTGTTGAAGCGCAGGGCCAGGCGGCGGACGGGCTCGGGAAGGGGAGCGGGAGCCGTGCGATCGGCGGGTGTCATGGGGCGGGGGCTCCCCTCTCCAGGCCCGCATCGGCGGGGGCGGCTCGACCGCGAGGAGCACGGGACGGCTCGGCGGAGGCGGCGCTGGCTTCCTGGAGGTTCTCTGGGCGTGACGACGGGTCGCGGTGAGCGCTGACGAAGGTCGCACCGGCGGGAGCGCCCGCAAGCGGGGCATTGGGTTCCGCGGCGCTGTGGACGACCACGACGGCGGCCCGGGCGGCGAGACCGAGCGGCGCGTGGGCCGCGACCGGGGATACATCGAGCGCCCCGGCGTCGATGCCGGCGAGTTCGTCGAGCAGGCGGGCGCGGTGGAGTCGGCCCTCGCGCGGCGCGATGTAGAGGCCCGCGGCGGGAACAGCGATGCCGACCTCTAGCCGGCGCTCGCACGCCAGGTCGAGCAATGAGCCGGCGATGCTGATGGCCCGCTCGGTGTCGGGGAGCGTTGAGTCGGGCGAGAGATCGAGCCACACGACGATGCGCAGGGGCGCGGGGGCGGCGGGCTGGCGGACGAGGAGTTCGCCTCGGCGGGCCGAGGCGCGCCACGCGACGGCGCGGATGCCGTCGCCGGGGCGGTAGTCGCGCAGGGCGAAGAACTCCGCGCCCGGCCCGGGGCGGCGGGTGGGAGTCGCACCGCGGTCGCCCAGGCGCAGGGAGTTGCGGAGCACGGCGGGGTCGACGTTCTGGCGCGCCGGATGGACAGTGAAGACTTCGGGCTGCTCGAAGAGGAGCGATTTTCGCATGATCCCGAAGGGGAAGGAGGAACTGACGAGGATGTGGCGCAGGCGGCCGACGCCGCGGGACTGCGCGAGAACGCCGGCGCGGGCGATGGCGGTGTGGCCGGGGCCGACGTGCCCGACGAAGGCGACGGGGGCGGTGAGAAGATCGGACCAGCCCGGGTTGGGCGGGCTTTGGCTGGGCGCGGGGCGCGAGCGGGAGGCGCGGAATCCTCCCGAGAGGAAGCGAGCCAGGCGCGAGCGCGGGGTGGCATCGACCTCGGCAATCAAGAGGGCGAAGACGGGGACGAAGCGGTTTCGGTTGCGGACGCGGTAGGTGATGGTGGCGGGCTCGCCGGCGCGGGGCTGGTCAACGCCGATGCGTTGCACGTCGACGCCCATGAGCATCGCCCCGGAGAGGATGCCGGAGATGATGAGCATCGAGAGGGAGAACCCAAAGGCCCAGAAGAGGAGGTTGTTCTGGCTGTTGAAAGCGCCCAGGGCGACCAGGACGGTGACGAAGACGTAGATGAGGCCCGGCATGGTGGCGTGGTACCGCCGGCGCGGCCGGCGGGGCGGTGGCGCCGGTGACGCGGAGGAAGGGGATGGCGTGGGGAGGGGGGCCAACAGCGCAGGCCTCGCGGAAGGGATCGCCAGAACGATGCCGAGGCAATGCGGGCCCGGCGTGTTCAGGATCGTATTCGCACGGGATGTGGAACCGTTGCGAAAAAAGATGCGTGAACGCGCGCAGCACCGGTCATGTCGGGCGGCGGCACGCATGCCCGCGAGTCAACCCGGGGCCCTGTTACCTCGCGTAGTCGGGCTCGTTGCCGGGTTTCCACTTGATGTTGCAGCCGATGCTGGGCAACTGCTGGGCAGGGGGAGCCGAGCCGGCGAGGAGGGCGTCGATCGCGGCGCGCAGGTCCTTTCCGGTAACGGGGAGGCCGTTCTTGGGGCGGCTGTCGTCGAGTTGCCCGCGGTAGATCAGGCGGCGCTGCGAGTCGAAGAGGTAGAAGTCCGGGGTGCAGGCGGCGCGGTAAGCCTTGGCGACGCTCTGAGTCTCATCAAAGAGGTAGGGGAAGGTGTACCCGGCGAGGGCGGCTTCCTCGCGCATCTTGTCGGGGGAGTCGTCGGGGTATTTCTCGGTGTCGTTGGAGTTGATCGCGACGAACGCGACGCCGCGAGAGCCGTAGTCGCGCGAAACGGCGACGAGTTGGTCGCGGATGTGCTTCACGAATGGGCAGTGATTGCAGATGAACATGACGACGAGCGCGCGGGAGCGAACGAAGTCGCCGAGGGAGACGTTTTTTCCGGTGACGGCGCTGGGGAGTGAGAAATCCGGGGCGACGGTTCCGACGGGGAGCATGGTGGAAGGTGTGGCGGCCATGAGGGAGGGTAGCGGATGGGCCGGCGGGGGCGCGGGGGGGGATGAGGCGTCGGGAAATGCAAGTGTGGCCTGGGTCGCGTGGGCCGGCGTTCGACTATCATCCGCCCCTATGCCAGCACTGAGCGTGAACATCGATCACGTCGCGACGGTTCGTCAGGCGCGGTATCGCGTCGGGGCCGGGGGCGCGGGGTCGGGAGGGGCGGTCGGAAGCGATGTCAGTTCCGAGCCGGACCCGGTTCGGGCCGCGCACGAAGCCGAACTCGGCGGAGCCGACGGGATCACGTTTCATCTGCGGGAGGATCGGCGGCATGTGCAGGACCGGGATGTGGAACTGCTGAAGCAGATGGTGCGTGTGAAGTTGAACTTCGAGATGGCCGCGACGAGCGAGATGGTGGAGATGTGCCTGAAGGTGAAGCCGCACACGAGCATGCTGGTGCCGGAGGGGCGGATGGAGGTGACGACGGAGGGGGGGCTCGACGTCGCGCGAAACATGAGCCGGCTCAAGGATTTCGTGCAGCGGCTCAAGGGTGGCGGGATCATGGTGTCGGCGTTCATCGACGCGGACGCGCAGCAGGTGGAAGCGGCGGCGGCGCTGGGGTTTGACGTGTGCGAGGTGCACACCGGGCCGTACGCGGCCGCGTTTGCGCGGACCGGCGGGGATTTCCGCGGCGGCCGCGGCGAACTGGTGCGTGAACTGGAGAAAGTCGCCGACGCGGGCCGGCGGATCCGGGCCGCGCGGATGCGGTTCAACGCGGGGCACGCACTGAACTATGCGAACGTGGGGCCGATCGCGGGCCTTCAGGGTGTCGAAGAACTGCACATCGGGCACGCGATCGTCAGCCGGGGGATCTACGTGGGGATGCGCGAGGCGGTAAGGCAGATGCAGGAAGCGATCGCGGCGGGCCGGGCCGGGGCGCGGGGGACCTGACGAGCGGCCCGCCGGCGAGGGACGTCACCGGGGGGCGATGGCATGGCCGGGCCGGCTCGGCGTCGTGGGCCGCTGAATCGGTTGTCCGCAGCGAAATGCGCAGCGGGGTGACAGGGGGCGGCGCGAGGAAATGCGGTGGTGGGTGTACACTCCCTGCATGTCCAGACGTGTCCTGCTGCTTGCGAACCGGTCGAAGCCCGATGTGGTCGAGGCGCTGGCTGAGGTCCGTCGGCTGATCGGGGCGCACGGCGTGATCGTCGGCGAGTTCGATGCGTCGGAGGACGCCGTGCCTGAGCGGGCTCCGGGCGCCGGAGAGGGCGGGGGACTCGACAGCAGTGGGAAGGTCGCGGATCTGGTGGTGGTGCTGGGGGGAGACGGCACCCTGCTGGCGCAGTCGCGGCGCTGCCTGTCGCTTGGACTTCCGATGCTGGGTGTCAACCTTGGGAAACTCGGATTCATGGCGGAGTTTGACGTGGCATCGCTGCGCGAGCAGGCGGCGGCGCTCTTCGGATCGGCTCCGCTGCAACTCCAGGATCGTCCGATGCTGGAGATCGAGGTTCGGCCCGGAGCCGGGGCGGGCGCATCCGACGCGCCGAGGGCTGGCGCGCGGTTTCGAGGGACGGCACTCAACGACGCGGTGGTGACGGCGGGCCCGCCGTTCCGGATGATCTCGATGACGCTGCGGATCGATGGTCGCATCGGCCCGGTGGTGAGCGGAGACGGGATGATCATCGCGACGCCGACGGGTTCAACGGCGTACAACGTGTCGGCGGGCGGCTCGATCGTGTCGCCGGATGTGGACGCGTTCGCGATCACGCCGATCGCGGCGCACTCACTGGCGTTCCGGCCGATCGTGGTGAGCGGGACGAGCGTGATCGAACTGACGATGAACCGGGTGAACGACAACTCGACGTCGATGGCGCCCGCCGGCGAGGAGTGGGGGACGACGCTCGTGCTCGACGGTCAGACATCGACGCATCTGCACGAGCAGGACGTGGTCCGATTCTGCAAGCACGCGACGCCGATCCGGTTTGTGCGCAACACGCGCGGGTCGTACTGGGACACGCTGGTACAGAAGTTGCACTGGGGCGCGCCGCCGAAGTGGCGCGACGGGGCATGAGCCGGGGTGAACGCGGGGTCGAGCATCACCCGCGGAGGAGGAGCGTGATTTCGATTTTGACGATGCCGTCGGGGCGTTTGGAGGCGAGTTCGCGAAGGACCTTGCCGCGCGCGGTCCAGGCCCAGACGGCGTTCTTGACCGGTTCATCGACGTCGCGGTAGCCGGAACTCTGCTTGAGTTCGACGTTCCGGACGACGCCGGTGCGGTCGAACCAGATTTCGACGACGGGGTTGGAGGGAGCGGCGGTGACGCGGGTGTAGCGGCTGAAGTTGGGGCGGACGGTCTTGATGTCCAGGCCTTCGCCGGCGAGGACTTTGCCGTTGCGATACTCGGCGGTGAGAACGGTTGAACTGGCGTCGGCCTCCTTGTCGTTCCTGATGCCGGGGTCGCCGGGATCGACGGGTTGGCCGCCCGCGGCGGGGGAGGCGGGCGTGGCTGCGACCGCGGGGTGCGCGAGCGCTCGGGCAAGATCGCCCAGCATGGCCGCCGGAGGATTGATCGCGGTCAATGCGGCGCGAAGTGCCGAGGCGGAGGAAGACGAGAGCGCGGCTTGCACGGCTCCGGGATCAATCCCGGGCGGCGCGGTCAGCGCCGGCCTGGCAGGTGGCGGTGACGCTGACGCGGCCGCGCGGATCGCCTCGACGCGTTCGGCGACCGATGCCGCCGGATCATCGGCCGGGATGAAGTCGATTGGAGAGGTGGTATCCGGTTTGTCCTCGGGCGTGGTGCCGTCGGCCGCATCGTCTGATGTGGCCGGCGTGGGCGCGTCCGGCGTGTTTCCTTCGGACGGCCGCGGGGCGTGCTCATCGGCGTCGCCCTCGGGCGCCGGTGGCGGCGTGGGGGCATTTGCCGAGGTCGAGTGAGGCGAATGGGGAGGCTGATCGGGCGTCTCAGGGGCCGGCGCGGCGGGCGTCGTGGGCGCAGGATTCTCGGCCTGTTGCGATGTCGCAGACGGCTGGTTCTCCTGAACTCGTGCCGGTTCGGGCGCCCCGTCGTCGATCGGTGGCGGCGCATCGGCGGGAGCGGGCGGGACGCTGCTGGTGGCGGGGGTGGGGGGGGACGATGCCCCGGGTTCGACGGGCGCGCCCACGCGCTGCGTCGTCATGGCGGACTGATCAACTTCGGACTTGGGAGCCGAGTGGGGGGTCTGTTCCGCGAAGCCCATCCACACGATTGAATCGGACGCCGATTCGTCGATCCCGAGCCGAACTTCCTTAATGGGTGGCGCGACGTGGACGGAATGTTGATCCTGTTCCGGGTCGGCTGCCGGTTGCTGCGGGTCCGGGTGCTTCGCCGCGTGCCGGCGTTCGTCGCCGAGAACGAGCCGGGCGAGCGAGGGGTACTCATTGAGCAGGAGGATCGCGCCTGCCGGAACCGTCAACAACGCGTGAAACACCACACTGAGCCCGAGGGACCAGGCAAAGACTCGCGACGAACCATTCGGGCGTCCGGGCATGAGATTGGGAATCGTATGCGGCGGAGCCCGGGTATCGCACCGTGAGTGGGGGGGGGTGGTGGGGGCGCCGGAACGACGACGCATATGACCGTGCGCTACGGCGACATGCGCTGGGCCAGGGCAAAGGCCAGTTCCATCGCCTGGTCGTAGTTCAGGCGCGGATCGCAGGGGGAGACGTAGTTTCGCGAGAGGTCGGCTTCCGTGATGCCTGATGCGCCGCCGAGACATTCGGTGACATCGTCGCCGGTCAGTTCGATGTGCACGCCGCCCAGGTGTGAACCGAGCGAGGCGTGGATATCCCAGGCGGCCTGGAGTTCGCGCGTGACGTCATCGAAGAGTCGGGTCTTGATACCGGCGGAGGTGGTGACGGTGTTGCCGTGCATCGGGTCGCAGACCCAGAGGACCTGCTTGCCGGCGCGCTGGACGACTTCAACGAGCGGCGGCAGCGCGGCCGCGACGTGCGTGGCGCCCATGCGGGCGATGAGGACCAGTTTTCCCGGCGCGTTCGAGGGATTGAGCAGATCGATGAGTCGCAGCAGTTCTTCGGCGCCGATGCGCGGGCCGATCTTGAGTCCCACGGGGTTCTGGATCCCGCGGGCGTACTCGATATGCGCGCCGTCGGCGGCGCGGGTGCGCTCGCCGATCCACGGGAGGTGCGTCGTGAGGTTGTAGAAGCCCTCTCGACGCGGCACGCGGCGGGTCTGCGCGCTCTCGTAGAGCAGGTTCAAAGCCTCGTGGCTCGTGAAGAACTCCATCCGCGTGAGTTCATCGACGCGCCGCTCGCCCATTGCCTCCATGAACCGCAGCGAATCGGCGAGACGCTCGGTCATGCGTTCATACTGGGCGCGAAGGGCCGGGGGGAGGGCGGCGTGACGCATGAACCCCAGGTCCCAGTACTCCGGGTGGTGCAGATCGGCGAAGCCGCCTTCCAGAAGGGATCGGATGAAGTTGAGCGTGAGCGCGGCGTGCTGATACCCGTCGATCATCCTCGCGGGGTCGGGCGTTCGGGCTTGCTCGGTGAACTCGGCGCGGTTGACGAGATCGCCGTAGTAGCTCGGCAGGGTCACGCGGGCGCCGCCGACGGTTCGAGTCTCCGTCGGGCTTGAGCGTGGCTTGGCGTACTGTCCTGCAAAGCGGCCCACGCGGATGACCGGCTTCTTGGATGCGTGCACGAGGACCATGGACATCTGCAGCAGGATTTTGAGCCGGCTGGTGATGGAGCCGGGGGTGCAGTCGGCGACGGCTTCGGCGCAGTCTCCCCCTTGGAGGAGGAATCGCTCACCGCGCTGCGCGTCGGCGATCAGCGTGCGGAAGCGTTCGATTTCCCACGACGTGACGAGCGGAGGGAGTTCGGCCAGTCGCGCCACGGCGCGGTCCACGGCATCGCGGTCCGGATAGACAGCCTGGTGAGCGGCGATGACGCGCTTCCACGAATCAGGCGCCCACGACCGGGAGGGATCGGCCGGGGACGCCGGGCTGGCGGGCGAGGCGGGAACAGGAGGTGGATCAGAGCGCAGCATGGGCGGATAAAACTATCGACCAGACCCGGCCGGAACAACTGGGGACGCTTCGTGCGTGCAAGGGGAGATGGTATTCGTCGCGCGCGGGCAACGCGGAGTTCGAGGCGGAACGGTACAGGCGGAACGACCGCGAGATCCCGCGGGCAGGAATTGCGCGGTGGCCGCCATTCGGAGAAAAATCCGTCCGAGTTCACATGAAATTCTGATCAAGTGCGGCGCATCGGTCGATTCACCAGACGCGTCAAGAGAACGGCCGGCACGGATGTCGGCAGGGCGCGTGACAGCGGAACCGCGGGGCGGGCCGTGGGTTCCCGACTCGGCGAGCGCGACAAGCGCGGCCGTGGTCAGGTCAGCACTCCCCGTCGCCAGAGGAAAACGACATGAGAACTCGTTCCAAGACTCGCCGCACGACCAAGGCTCGCCGCAACCGTGCGACCAGCCGGCGCACGACCAGCGCGCGCCGCATGACGAAGAATCGGCGCAAGACGGCGACGAAGAGCCGTCGGCGCACGACGACGCGGTCGAACATGAAGCGCACGACGAAGACGAACTCGAAGCGCCGCATGAGCAACAAGAAGAAGTCGAACTTCAAGTTCAAGAAGAGCGCGAAGCGGAACTTCAAGTTCAGCACGTTCTCGAAGCGCAAGGCGGCCTGAACCGATCAGCAAGCCGCTCGACGTGATATCCATGGCACAACGACCAGGGTCTGCGCGAAGCCGCGCGGACCTTGTTGTCTTGTGTTGACGCGGCGAGAAAGGCGCGCATCAGGCGTCGTTCCACACGAGCCCGGCCATGCGGGCGATGCCGAAGGCCAGCATGAGAAGGGCAAGGCCCACCGCGGCGGCGGTGAGGGCGCGGCGGTGGCGCATCACGCGGGTCCACACGCCAGCGCGCGGCCCGCGGGGGAGAAGGCCCAGAACGGCGGCGCTGGCGATCGCACCGAGTAGTGGGGGCCCGAAGGGGTGGTAGTGCCAACTTCTGGTGAACTGGCCGCGGATCGCGCAACTCAGGCTTCGAGTCATCCCGCATCCGGGGCATGGGGCGTGGGTCACCCACTTGCTCGGACAGAACGGGACGCCGAGCCCGGCGGGGGGATGGATGAGGGCGGCCAGGAGCGCGGCGGCGGCGAGCCAGCCGACGAGGCGAACCCGGGCGGCGCCCGTGCTGGCCGGACTGGGCATGCCGGTCGCGGGGTCTGGCGCCGGCTGCGTCGTCCCGCCGATCCGAGGGTGCATGCGGAACGTTAGTCGCGGAGGCTGGCGAAGTTCTTGCTGCCGGCGCCCCAAGCAGCGGCAATCGCGATCACAAAGAAGACAATATCGATCAGGGTGAAGGTGGCAAAGAAGCCATCTTCCACCGAGACGCCTGTCTTGGCCGTTCCGCCGAGGTCGTTGAGCACGTATTCGACGATCATCCACTTGGCGGCGAGGATGGAACCGATGGAAACCGCGGCGGCGATGGCGCCGGAAATGACGCCCGCGTATTTATTCGCGCCGATCGATGCCCCGACGCCGCACAGTGCCCCGACGAGGACGGCGATGTACCCGATTTCCAGGTGAGCGAAATAACCGATGGCGAACCAGATACCCCCGCCCACGGCGCCGCCGATGCAGGCGCCGATGAGTGCGAAGACGGGCGACATGCCGGCGACGGCGACCTTGCCTGCCTTTGCCGCTGCCGCGCTGGTCTGGCGATTTTTTTCGGGCTCCAGGACGGACGTCTGGACCATCTGACCGGTCGAGGTATTGAACCCGCAGGTGGTGCAGACGAGCGCGCCGGGCTTGAGTTTTCGGCGGCACGCGGGGCACGCGCCGGACGCGCCAGCGAGTGAGTCATCGACCAACTTGGCCATGATTCCCTGGTCGGACGGAGCGGCCGCGACCTTCGACGCCGGCGCGGGCGACTTGGGTGCGGACGACGCCCTCTTCGCGGCCGCCTTTTCAGCGCAGGGCTTGCAGAAGTAGCCCCCCTTGCCGTCTTTGAGGCGAGGGATCGCGCTGCAGTCGGTGCCGCAGAGTTGACAGATTTTCGCCGATGCCCCGGTTTCCGACATGGGTGCCGCTCCTACCTTCGCGTGAAGCATACCAGATGCGCGGTTCAGATGCCACAAGTTTCACTCGGTGCGGACGAGCGGCCGAACGCGCTGCAGAATCTTCGCGCCGATGCCCTTCACGCGATCGAGTTCATCCACGGACCTGAAGGCACCGTACTTCTCCCGATGCTCGATGATTCGCTGGGCGAGGGAGGGGCCGATGCCGGGTAGGAGTTCGAGTTCCGCCAACGTGGCGGTGTTGATGTTGATGGTCGATGAGGCGGTCGGGGGATCATCCGGGCTTGGTTCATGGACATCCCCCTTGGCTTGCGGGGCCGGCGGGTTGATCGCGCCGGAGTGAATAGAATCGTCCCGGGCGGACGCTGGCTCGGCGGCGGCTGGGTCAAGGGGTGATCGAGCCGACGGATTCTCACCGTCGCGCCGGTTGGAAAAGTGTGTCGCCAGGGACCAGGTCATGCCGACGATGGACGCCGCGCCGATGAGCACGGCGGCGATCCACTTGGCCGGACCGTTCGTCCAGTCACCCGGCGGTGGAGGTTGTGGTCGGCTCTCCGGGCTCATGCCGCGGACATCCTAACGCATTGCGGAATTCGCTGAAGCCCGGGGCGTCCGGTTTGGTATACTGGTGCTGCCGGAAAGGTTGCCCAGATTCGCGATCGTGGCTCGTGGCGACCTGTCGCGGCTCATGATGACTCCCGGCATTGGTACCTCCGTTTCATTTGGAGGAGGCTCGCATGTCCGAATCGAATGGCTCGACCCCGCGTCCGCCCGCTACGTCCGATACCCCGCGCAGCGGCGTTTCGCGACGGTTCTTTGTTCAGACGCTTGGCGCCGGCGCGGCGGTCAGCGGCGTCGGGACGGCCGCCGAGGCATGGGTCAACAAGACGTTCCCCGCTCGGGCGGGAGACGACGTCGAGGTGATCGGGCCGGGCCCGGCGCCGATCACGCTGACGGTCAACGGCAACGCGGTGAAACTGTCGATCGAGCCGTCCACGACACTGCTCGACGCGCTGCGACTGCACGCGAACCTGACCGGATCCAAGGAGGTCTGCGACCGGGGATCATGCGGGGCCTGCTCGGTGCTGGTGGATGGCAAACTCACGGTGTCGTGCATGATGCTCGCCGTGGACGCGGTGGGGACGAGCATCACGACGGTCGAGGGACTGGCGCTGGGAGACGAACTGGACCCGGTTCAGAAGGCCTTTGTGAAGCACGACGCGCTGCAATGCGGCTTCTGCACGCCCGGGCTCGTCATGGCGTGCAAGGCGGTGCTGAACGAGCATCCCAAGCCGACGCTGGAACAGATCAAGCACGGCTTGTCGGGCAACATCTGTCGATGCGGGACCTACACCAACGTGTTCAACGCGGCCCTTGAAGCGTCCGGTCAGGAACCGGTGCGGGATTCTGCCAAGCCGTGATCCTCCGGAGCGCCCGGGCCCCGGCTTCACGATGACGATGGGCGAGCAGGGGACGACCGGCGCCGACCGCCGGGCCACCAACGAGACCGACAAGGACCGACGCGACGCGTCGGACGACCCCGAGGTGACTGATGAGACCGAACGAGTTTGACGTGACCTCGCTCCCCACGCACAACCGTCCCATCAATGACGGCGCGGCGCTGAACAACGATACATCGCGGCTCGACGGCGTCGCGAAGGTCACGGGCCGGGCCAAGTACGGACGCGACATGTACCTCCCCGGGTCGCTGTTTGCCGCTTTCGTGCGCTGCCCGTACGGCGCGGCGACGCTCGAATCCGTGGACAAGGACGCCGCGATGAAGGTTCCCGGCGTGGTCGAAGTGACCATGACCGGCGAAGAAGGAAGGTACCACGGTCATAACGTCGGGTACGTGGTGGCGGAATCGCCCGCGACGCTGCAGCGCGGCCTGCGGGCCCTTGGCGCTCGATGGAAGCGTCAGAGCGTCAAGACGACGATCGCGGACGCGATGAGCAAGCCCGACGACGATTCGAAGGCCGTTCAGGATCTGCTGTCCGGCGCGGAACTGACGCTCGAAGCGACCTACAGCACGGAAGTTCACATGCACGCGTCGCTCGAAACGCACGGCGTGTCGATCGATCACGACGGGGTGTCGGCGACGGTGTATGCGTCCACGCAGGGCACATCCGCCGCTCGCGACGGGATCGAGGAGGCGATCGGGTTGCCGCGCGCCAAGTTCGAGGTGGTGTGCGAATACGTCGGGGGCGGGTTCGGGTCCAAACTCAACGGCGCCGGCAAGGAAGGCACCACCGCCGCGAGGATCGCGTCAAAGTACAAGAAACCGGTCTACCTCTTCTGCAACCGCGAGGAAGACCAACTCGACACCGGCAATCGGCCCTCGGCCCGGGCGGAGGTGAAAGTCGGTTTCAAGAAGGACGGCACGGTGCTGGGCGGGCGGATCAACTCATGGGGCGCCACCGGCGTGGCGCGCGGGGGCGGGGGCATGTCGTTCCCGTCCGGGCGATATGACTTCGGCGATCTGAAGCGAAACCATAGCGACGTGCAGGTCAATGCGGGCTCGCCGCGCCCCTTCCGGGCGCCGGGCCACCCGCAGGGCGCGTTCATGGAAGAACTGATGATCGACGAGATCGCCCTCAAGGCGGGGCTTGATCCCCTCCAACTCCGCCTGAAACTCAACAAGAGCGGCGACCGCGGCGAGATGCTCGAACTGGGCGCGACGCTCATCGGCTGGGCAAATCGCAAGCCCACCGGGTCGCAGTCCGGCGTGATCCGCAAGGGGTTCGGGTGCGGGACGTGCACGTGGGGCTCCCCGCCGCAAGGCAACAGCGCGGAGGTCGTGATCCACCGCGATGGTTCGGTGGAGGCGCGGACCGGTACGCAGGACATCGGGACGGGGCAGCGCACGAGCATGGCGATCTGCACGGCGACGCGGCTCGGGGTGCCGCTGTCGATCGTGAGCGTGAGCATCGGGCGTTCGACACTCCCGCCGGGGCCGGGCTCGGGCGGGTCGGTAACGACGCCGATCAGCGCGCCGGCCATGATGGACGCCGCGGTGGACGCGAAGCGCAAACTGCTGGACCTGATCGCGCAGCAGGCGGGGGCGGATGCAAGCGAGTTCGACGTGGTGGAGGGCGCGGTGGTGCGGTCGGGCAAGCCGCACATGTCATGGAAGCAGGCCTGCGCCACGATCGCCGGGGACAGCCTGACCGGCAAGGCCAGCGACGCCCAAGGCGACGGGAAGGGCGCCGGCAGCGGGCACTCGCACGGGGCGCAGTTCGTCGAACTTGACGTGGACGCCGACACGGGCGTCATCAAGGTCCGCCGGGTCGTCGCGATCCAGTCGTGCGGGCAGGTGATCTGCCGCAAGACCGCCGAGAGCCAGATCATCGGGGGCGTGATCCAGGGCCTCAGTTACGGGCTGTTCGAGCAGCGCATCCTCGACCGCAACGTGGGCGCGATGGTGAACGCGAACCTTGAAATGTACAAGATCCTCGGGCCGGCGGACATGCCGCACATCGAGCCCGTGCTCTGGACGAAGGGACAGGTCGGGGTGAAGTCGATCGGGGAGCCCCCGATCGTTCCAACGGCCGGGGCGGTCGCGTGCGCGGTGCTGAACGCGATCGGCAGGCCGGTGCGGTCGCAGCCGATCACGCCGGACAGGGTGCTCGCCGCGCTCTATTCGTGATGTGGCAAGGATGGAGAGTTGAAGCGTCAGCCGGCTGAGTGGAGTGGGAACGAGGGGTGACGGAGACTTGCGATGAATACGTTCGCGGTAGCACGAGCCAAGGACTACGACCAAGCCGCCAGGCTTGTCGGAACAGGAATCGACGGCAGGTACTCGCTGCCGGTGCTCAAGGCCGGCGGGATGGATGTGCTCGATCACGTCAAGGAAGGGCTGATGGCGCCTGACGTTCTGATCGACGTAAGGCGAGCGCGCTCGGCCGGCCAGTCCGCGCCTGTATCGCAGGACGGGAAGTTGATCCGCATTGAGGCGTGGGCAACGCTGGCGGATATCGCGGCATCACCGCTGATCCGCGATCAGGCGCCGGTGCTGGCCCAGGCGGTCGAAAAAGCCGCCACGCCGCAGGTGCGGAATGTCGCGACCGCGGCGGGCAACCTCTTGCAGCGCCCTCGCTGCTGGTACTACCGCAATGATCAGTTCAACTGCCTGAAGAAAGGCGGGGGCACCTGCTTCAGCGTCGAGGGTGAGAACCGCTACCACGCGATCTTCGGGGGCGGGCCGTGTCACATCGTTCACCCGTCGAACCTCGCGCCGGCTCTGGTGGTCTGCGATGCCGCGGTGCACCTGACGGGTTCGACGCGCGCGTCGCTGCCGATTGACACGCTCTTCCACCTGCCCGACAAGGGCGTCACCAGCGAGCACACCCTGGAGCCCGGCGAGGTGGTGACGCACATCACGCTGAGCCCGCGGCCCGGCAGCGGGTTCGAGGCCGTGAAGGAAAAGCAGTCGTTTGACTGGCCGCTCGCGCTGGCGTGCGCGTCGGTAGACGTCCAGGGGGGCAAGATCGCGTCGTCAAGGGTCTGCGCGGGAGCCGTCGCGCCGATCCCCTGGGCCTTGCCCAAGGTCGAGGCGGCGCTAAAGGGGCTCTCCGCCACCGATGCGGACGGGATCACGCGGGCGGCGGATCTCGCGGGCGATGGCGCCAAGCCCATGACCGACAACGCGTACAAAGTCCGGCTGCTCAGGGTGGTTGTCCGCCGGGCGATCTTCCGAGCGGTCGGCATCAAGGTGGAGGCGCTGGCATGAACTTCGAACTCCCGCTTCAACTCAAGCCGACGTGCCGATGCCTGCGGCACAAGATGATGTACTGCGACCCTCGCCAGGATCGGCCCGGCTTCATCGATGCGAACTCCGACACGCGCGTCTTCTTCTGCACCAAGTCGCAGGACTCGCTCGGACCCGACAATGTGGCCGCGCACCCGGCGGACTGCAAACCCGGCCGGGGTTGCTACAGCGATCACGATTCGATGTAGCCGGGCACGGATTCTCCGGGGCGTCCGTTCCGCGGGACCCCCGCGGCGGCCCCGCGATGTCATCGCCCACGCCGCTCGCGCACCCGCGGCGAACCGATCCGGATCAGGACCGCGGCCAGGATGCACCCGGCGAGGTTGAAGACCAGGTCCCAGGCGTTGTTGGCGTAATCGCCGACGTTGGTCTTGGGCATGATCCGCGTGGCGGAAAACTCGATGATTTCGTTCAGGGCGCCGAGGCCCTCTCCGATCATGACGGCGGCGAAGAGGGGCGCGAAGCGCGGCGCGGGGTCCGCGAGCGAGCGTCGAAGACACTGCCAGGCCGCCCAGGTCGCGACCCCGAACCCGTAGGCGTGCGCGAGGTTGTCGTACTTGATCCCGCGCCCATACCCGCTCCCGACGAGCCAGAGGTTGTACAGCACACCGGTCTGGCCCGGGACCTTGATCAGCCCGCCGGCCATGTGCGCGAGGCCCCAGAACGCAAGAGCCCACAGGCAGGCGGTGGAGAATCGCGCCGCGCGGTGAATGCCGGCGATCATGCACCCCAGCACGAGCATGACCGCGACATAGAAGAGGAACTCGTGGTTGCCGATGCTGAGGCAGTACGCGGCCGCCGCGATCGAATAGGCCAGCACAAAGACGCCCGGGAACAGGAGCGAGCGAACAAAGGAACCGGCAGGCGCTGCGGGCGGCGATGCAGTGGGGGTCGCGGCGGCGGACATGGTGGGCAGTGTATGACGCCCGTGTTCGCGCGCGAGTACCATGATCCGTTCGCATGAGCGAGAATCACAATCATCGTCGGCGAAAACTTCGATTCAGGAGGCGCGTCCCGCCCGGGGCGCCGCCCGGCACGCTGGTGGCCGATCCGACCGCCGCCAAGCCGGTGATCCGATTGATGGCGTATTCCGCCGAGCGCTGCGAAGAAGCGACGATCAACGACCCCGCGGAGATCGCGCCCTTTCTCGGGAAGTGGCCCGTGGTGTGGGTCAACATCGATGGGCTCGGCGACGCGCCCGTGATCTCGAAAATCGGCGAGGTGTTCGGGCTGCACCGGCTCGCGCTCGAAGACGTGCTCAACACGCACCAGCGATCGAAGGTCGAGGCGTACGGCGACCACCTCTACATCGTGTGCCGCGAGATCGAGGACGCGCACTCGCTCGCCCTCGACCAGATCAGCCTGTTTCTCGGTCGCGGCTTCGTCGTCACGTTCCAGGAACGACGCGGCGATTGCCTGGACGGCGTGCGAGAGCGGATCCGCGGCACCGAGCGATTCCGCGCCCTCGGATCGGATTACCTCGTCTACGCGCTGCTGGATGCCGTGATTGACTGCTATTTCCCGGCGCTCGAAACGCTCGGCGAGCGACTGGAGGCGCTGGAAGAGCACGTCGTTCTCACGCCGAGCGATGACATGGTGCACGAGATCCATTGCATGAAGCGTGAACTGCTCCAGGTGCGGCGGGCGATCTGGCCGCTGCGCGACGCCGTCAACTCGCTGCTCAGGGACGCCAGCCCGCTGATCCGCGACGAGACGCGCATCTACCTGCGGGATTGTCACGATCATGTCATCCAGTTGATCGACATGCTCGAGACGTACCGCGAACTCGGATCGGACCTGATGGACATCTACCTGTCGAGCCTGAGCAATCGGCTCAACGCCGTGATGAAGGTGCTGACCATCATCGCGACGATCTTCATGCCGCTGAGTTTCCTGGCGAGCCTGTACGGGATGAACTTCGACCGGTCGCACCCGCTCAACATGCCGGAACTGGGATGGCGCTACGGGTACGTGGCGGTGCTGGGGGTGATGGCGATGAGCACGATCGGGATGCTCATCTACTTCAAGCGCAAGGGTTGGATGGGGGGCGAACGGACCCGGCGGCGCTCGTGAACGCGGGAATGACCGGACGCCGGCCCGTAGAATGCGACGACCCATTCTGAAAGGAACGCATCATGGAAGCATGCACGTCGGGACTTGATCGCCGGTCGGCCCTGGGCGCCATGGGCGCCGGCGCCGCGCTGCTGGCGGGGGCGGGAGTGAGCCGCACGGCGCTGGGGGCGCCTGTGTCGATGGTCGGGCTCGGGCCGGATGAACTGGGATGGGACGCCGCCAAGGGCGAGTTCGTGCTTCCGCCGCTGCCGTACAAGGCCGACGCGCTGGAGCCGCACATCGATGCCGAGACCATGACCATCCACCACGACAAGCACCACGCGGGGTATGTCGCGGGGTTGAACAAGGCGCTCAAGGCGTTGGAGCGGATCCGCGATCAGCAGGCCGAGCCCTGGCAGATCAAATACTGGTCGAGGGAACTCGCGTTCCACAGCGGGGGGCACATGAACCACACGCTCTTCTGGAACGTCATGGGGCCGCCGAGCAATACCTCCAGCCAGCCCGGCGGCGCGCTGGCCGAGGCGATCAAGACCGACCTGGGCTCGTTCGAGAAGTTCGTCGGGCAGTTCAAGGAGGCCGCCAAGCAGGTCGAGGGATCCGGCTGGGCCTGGCTTGTCGTGCACCGGTTGTCGAAGAAACTGATGGTGATGCAGGGCGAGAAGCAGCAGGACCTGACCGGTTGGGGGGTCACGCCCATCCTGGGTGTCGATGTGTGGGAGCACGCGTATTACCTGAAGTATCGCAGCGACCGCGGGGCGTACGTCAATGCGTTCATGAACGTCATCAACTGGACCAAGGTCGGCGAACTGTACGACGCGGCCAAGCGGGCCTGATCACGCGGCGCGGCGGCGCTCGGCGACCGGGATCGGCGCCGCGCCGAAGGACGCGGGAACAACCTCGCCCAGAAAGAGCGACACCAGCGATGGATCGAAGTGCGCGCCGGAGCCCGCACGCACCTCGTTCATCGCGTCGGGGATCGACCGCGCCGCTTGATACGGACGGTCCGAAACCATGGCGTCAAACGCGTCGGCCAGAGCGATGATCCGCGCGATCAGCGGGATCGAGCGGCCACTGAGCCCGTGAGGGTACCCACCGCCGTCGAACCGCTCGTGGTGGAGCAGCACGGCGGGGAGGATCGGCTCGAAACCGGGCAGCCGGCTGAGCAGGTCATGCCCGTGCTGCGGATGCGTGCGGATGATCTGGAACTCGTGTTCGGTGAGCCTGCCCGGCTTGTCGAGGATTTCGAGCGGGATCGCCTGCTTGCCGATGTCGTGCAGCAGCCCCGCGAGGCTCACGGACTGGATGAACTCCCGCTTGGCGCCAAGGGACCGGGCAAGCCCGACGGCCAGGGTGGCGACCCGCTGCGAGTGGTCACATCCCATCGGAAGCGACGAGCGGGCGGAGGCCAGACGAAAGGGGCTCGCCGCGGGATGCGACAGAGCCCGTGCCGGGGTGGTGTGTGTGTTCTCGGACATAGGAGCGTGGGCGGCTTTGGCCGCGTGCACCTCCAAGATCGACCGCGCGGCCAGTGATATGAGTCGGCCGAGCGCAAGAATCTCGCAATCGTCGCGCGGTGGGCGGGAAAGGCGTCGCGAGCGTCAACTCCGCGCGTGAAGCGACAACCCTGCCAGGTCCGCTGATCGTCAGATATGCACTTTCTTGTTGTAGACGAACCATTCAAGCATGATGACGCCCAGGGCCGCGAGCAGGACCCACGGCCAGAGTTGGCGACGCTTCTTCGCGGTCCCGTCCGTTTCTCCCTTCACGATCTCGCGGGCCATCGCGAGGTTTGACGCCGCCGGGATATCGGACTCCGCGGGGTCCAGGAGGTTGGCGGCGATGGGCCGGCGGACGCGGCCGTCAACGATTTCGTCCGTGGCGCGCGACGCGCCGATCCACGACAACGTGTGGATGCCGATGTCCCGTACGGGCTTGTACGACACACTCCCGTCCGGCGCGGGCACGAGGTCGACGCGAGCGTTATCAGGCAGCGATAGACGCACGTCCTTGGCGCCCCCGGGCAGGATTTCGGCCAGCGTGTCTCCCGGCTTCACCTGGCGGGTATCGACGCCCGTGTCGGTGAGGTAATACATGGACTCGACGATGAACAGGATGTACCCCGGGTCCAGGGGCCAGTTGGTGCGCGCCGGGTTGAACGGGACGATGATCGAGCGGGTGGAGCCATCGGTGACTTCGATGATCGCCGGCCCGACCTGCGTGGTCGCGATCGCGCGGGCCGGCGCATCGACACCCAGCGTCACCTTTCGGGACTTGGGGATGATGAGCGAGTCGAGCGCGGCGTGCTTGATGGCGGGATGATCGCGGTTCCAACTCACGATGATCGCCTGCTCGGAATCGCCCTCGTCGATCAGGCCCGGAGCCGGCGTGCCATCGGAGCGGGGGGCGCCCCGAATGTTCGGCACGGCGCCCATCACGATGCTTCGGCCCGGCGGGAGACCGGGAACGGGCGCGGCGCTCCCCTCAACCTGCACCGCCGGTGCGCAGTTCTCGAAGATCGCGATGTCGTACTCCGAAGCGCTCCCGCTGCGCAGCCGGGCTTCGTATTGGGCCAGCGGGAGGATGTCGAGTTTGCTGAGCGTCAGCCCTTCAAGCACCGTGCGGACGAAGAAACTCTTCCCGTCGGGCGTCACCAGCGCGACCGCGAGGCGCTTGGCGGGGGGGAAGACGAGGTAGCCGACGTTGTCCGCCGCGAGCGCATCGGCGTCGATATTGCGGAGTTCGACCGTCACAATCCCGCCTTCAGTTCGATCAAGCGAAAACGTCACGCCACCAATGCCGGGTCGCCACTGCACATCCTCTTCGCCCTCAGCGGCGTCTGCGGGTGACCCGGCTCCGGCACGTGCATCGGCCGGCTTTGGCGCGACGGTCGCGCCGAGGCCCTCCGGCGGCGTCGCGGCGGGGAGCGTGACGCTCCGCACCCGCTGCACCTGCCCGTCGATCGCGAACTGCACATCCACGCTCGTCTTTTCGTGAGCCGTGCTCGCCAGGCCGATGTAGATCGTGAGTTGCGACGGATCGGTGAACGACCGCTGCGCTTGCAGACCCACGATGCCGATGTTGGTCGCGTCGCTCCGTCCGACCCGGTGGTAGAGAATGGTGTCTTCCAGGGCGGTGGCGACGCCCGCGGCGTCGGGGATCCGCCCGTCGGAGATCACGTGGATCGTCGCACCCGGACTGGCCGGGACGAACCCCCGGTTTTCCTGCACCTGGTCCTCGAACTTCTGCGAGCCCGTGTACGCCTTGGCGAGTTTGAACGCCTGCTCCACGGACGTCGGAGCATCGGAAGGCTCGATGGCGTTCACGGCGGCGCGAAGCAGCGCCTTGTCCGTCGTGAAACTCTGGCGCACGATCGCCTCCGAATCGAACGCGATCACCATCGCCTCGTCACCCTTCTGCTGGGAGAAGAGGCCCGGCTCGCGCAGCGCATCGATCAGTTCGATCGCTTTTTCCTTCGCGGCCTCAAGCCGAGACCGGCGCTCCGGACCGTCCTTGGGGGCTCCGTCCGAGGCGTTCATGCTCGCCGAGCGGTCGATCAGGATGACACTACGCTGCCCCAGCGATGTCTCGGCGCGGAACTCAGGCTGCGCCAGCGCGAAGATCGCCGCGGCAAGCGCGAGGAGTTGCAGTATCAGCAATATGTTGCGGCGGAGTTTCTGGAACGGCGCATTGGCCTGCAGATCCTGGATCGCCTTCTTCCACAGCAGCGTCGTGGAGATCTCCAGGTCGCGCCGGCGGAGTTTGAGGAAATACAGGATCACCAGCGAAGGAATGGCAATCGCCGCCACGATGCCGGCAAGAAGCGGAGTGAGGAGTGTCATGCGGCCTCCATGAAGCGTGTGCAACGGCGGGAAGCCACGGAGGCGCCACGGGACGCGGCAGCGCGGTTGCACGGGTTCATCCGCGCCGGTGGGCATCGAGTGCACGCCGCGGGTGACATCGCGGCGCCGGGCTCTCCGGACGCGTTCATGTCGTGCCGCCGGGGGGTTATCGCTTCAGGCCGACTCACTTGAGCAGCCCCCTTCTCCGAAGATAATCCAGCACCAGCGTGTCCACCGGCGTGTCGCTCTTGACCGTCATGTGCACGATGTTCCGCTGCGCGCAGAAATCGTGGAGCCGGTTGCAGTAGGTCGTCAGGATCGCCTTGTAGCGCTTGAGCAGCGGCGCAGAGATCGTGACCTCGGCCAGGTCGCCGTCCTCCACGTCCTTCAGGCGCAGATCGCCCGTGATCGGCGGTTCGAGTTCCTGCGGCGAGAGCACCTGGATCGCGAAGAGGTCGTACCCGTGTCCGACGAGCAGCCGAAGCGCTGTCTCGTACCCTTCCTTGTGGAAAAAGTCGGAGAGGACGATCATCACGCCCTTGCCCCGGCGAGTCAGGGCGATGCGCTTGGCGCCCTCGGTGAACGCCGCGGCGCCCGCGGGCTCGAGCGTGCAGAGATAGCGCACGAGGTCCTGAAGCCGCCGCCGGCCGCGCATGTCCCGGATCGTCGAGATCAGCCCGCTCTCCGCTGCACCGATCGCCGACAGCCCGACGCGGTTGAGGTTTACCAGCCCGATGTAGCCCAGGGCGGCGGCGAGGCGCTGCATGAACAGGAACTTGTTGGGCTCGCCGCAATCCGCGGACGCCGAGCAGTCGATCACGATGTGCAGGGACAGGTCTTCCTCTTCAAGGAAGAGTTTGAGGAAGAGTTGATCCAGGCGTGCGAAGAGGTTCCAGTCGATATGCCGGATGTCGTCGCCGGAGACGTAGGGGCGGTGGTCGGCGAACTCGACGGACTCGCCGCGCTTCTTGGAGCGGCGCTCGCCCTTGAGTTTGCCCGCGAAGATCTTGCGGCTCGCCACGTCGAGCTGCGACAGGCGCGAGATTAGCGCCGGCTCGAGCAGGTCTTCGAGTCCCTTGGGGCGGGTGATGTTGGTGGTGCGGAGCATCTGTGGAACCGTTCTTTCTCTTACCCCGCCCGTACCGGCTCCGTCGCCGTTGCCGCGAGGATCTGCTTCACGAGGTTGTCCGCGTCCACCCGGTCCGCCTCGGCTTCGAAGTTCAGGATCAGCCGGTGCCGCAGGCTCAGCGCCGCCACGTCCTGCAGGTCCTTGTACGACACGTGGTACCGCCCATCGACCAGCGCCTTCACCTTCGCGCCGAGAATCAGCGCCTGCGCCCCGCGCGGCGAACTCCCACACCGCACGTACTTGTTCGTCACCTCGGGCGCCATCGCTCCGCCGGGGTGCGTCGCCAGCACGAGCCGGGCGCAATATTCCTTTACGTGCGGCGCCACGATCGCGCCGCGGATGAGTTGCTGCGCCGCGATGATGCCCGGCCCATCCAGGATCTTGTGGACATCCGGCGCCGCCGTGCCCGTCGTGCGGTCCAGGATGGTCATCAGGTCGTCGAGTTGCGAGTACCCCACGTTGATCTTGAAGATGAACCGGTCCATCTGCGCTTCGGGAAGCGGGTAGGTCCCTTCCTGCTCGATCGGGTTCTGCGTGGCCAGCACGAAGAACGGCTGCGTCAGTTTGTACGTCGTCCCCGCCACCGTGACCGACCGCTCCTGCATCGCTTCCAGCAGCGCGGACTGCGTCTTGGGCGTCGCGCGGTTGATTTCGTCTGCCAGGACGATCTGCGCGAAGATCGGCCCTCTCTGGAACTCGAACTCCCGCCGACCGGTCGCCGGATCTTCCATGACGATGCGCGTGCCGATCACGTCGGCGGGCATCAGGTCCGGCGTGAACTGGATGCGGGAGAACGGCAGGTCGAGCGTCTGCGCCAGTGTGCGCACGAGCAGGGTCTTTCCCAGCCCGGGTACGCCCTCCAGCAGCACGTTGCCGCCCGCGAAGAGCGCGATCAGCGTCGCGTCGATCACGTCGGTGTGCCCGACCATGATCTTGCCGATCTCGGCGCGGACCTTTTTGAACGTATCGCGGAACTGCTCGCACAGCGCCTTGACTTGTTCGGGCGTGCGTTCGATCGCGGGTTCGGACTTTGCCATGTGATTCTCCGGAGAAATCGTCAGATGCGTGATTGATCGAGGCGTTCGGTGCTGTGCTCGTCGTCAAAGCCAGGTGGGCCGCGGGACACCCGCCCGGGCTTGCTACGAATCCTGAGTCATGTCGTCCTGCGCTCGGCGCTTGGCCTTGAGAAGGCGCGACATGCCTTCTTCCGCCGATACTTCGGGCTTCTTCTGTTTCGGCTCGGCTTCCTGGGCCGGGACGGACTCGATCGGGCGCTCCGTTAGCGGGCCCGCGCTCTTGCGAGCCGCGGCGAGTTCTTCCTCGCTCGCTTCAAACTTCACCGAGCGGGCCGCCTTGGCCGGGCCCGTCGCGCCCGGCGGCGCCGGTGTCGCGGCGCCCTCCGCCCGCGACGTACGCGCCGCCATGCCTTCCTTGGCACGCTCGCGCGCCTCCCGCAGCGATCCGAGTTGCTTCGACCCCGCCGAGCGAGACTTGGACGCGCCACGACGCATGAACCCGGCCATCGCCGCGAAATCGATCCGCACGCGCCGCACCGCGACGTCCATCAGAAACAGCGTGATCGCGGCGATCGCCACCGTCAGCCAGATCGGCCGCGTCGCGACCGGCATCTTCAGTCCTTCCTTCGACCACAGGTCCGCCAATGCCGGGTTATCCGGGATCACGCGCCCGCCAGTCAGTTTGGCGATCTGTTCGGCCAGCGCGGCGTTGTCCTGGAGTTGCCGGTATTCGCTCGCGTACGGACGCGTGATCGCCGCCTGCACGGCCCCTTCCCGTGACTTGCCCGATTCGTCCGGCGGCGCGTCATAGCGGAAACTCATCATGTACGTCCCGGCGCGCGAACTGTCCACGCTTGCCTGATACTGCCCCGGCGCGAACTGCGACAGGCTGATCATCTCGCTCTTGCCGTCGGGCCCGACCAGGGCGCCGCGCCACCGCAGGTGATCGAACGGCTTGCCGTCGGGTTCAAACGCTTCCACGATCACGCGGGTCTTTTCCCCGTTGTCTTCCGTCGAAACACGCAGTTCCGCCGACGCCGATGGGCGCATCACCCACCGCATGTGCTGCTCCCAGAACTGCTTGTACTGCGACCACCCAAGCCACGAGCGTGCCCACTTCCCGTACGCATCGCTCGTGAACGCGATGCTCTTGCCCAGCCCGTATTGCCCCTGCGCCAGCAGCGGGTCAACGTCTTCGTCGGTGGACTTCACCGACAGGACCACCTGGCACAGCCGGTCTTCTCGCTCGGCGGTGACGATGTACCCCGTGACGGGGGGCATCGCCGAGATCCCGCGCATCGCTTCCGTTCCGCCCGCCGTGATGATCGGGTTGACCGGATTCCCTTCCCAGATCAGGTTCCTCTTGACCTTCTGCGCTTCCTTGATGATGAACTTGGGAAGTTCGGCCAAGGCGCTGGCGTCGTTTACGAAGTAGTGCTTGCCCCCGGTCGCGTCCGCCATGTTCTGCATCGTCTGCATCCCGCCCATGTGCGGAAAGACGCAGAACGTGCTGATGACGATCTTGGCGTCGATGAACCGCTGCATCAGTTGCTTCGACGGCGGGGAGGGGTCGCCGTCGCTGATGATGATCGCCATCTTCTGGCCCGCCGGCGCCTGCTCCATGGGTCCGATCGCGGTCTGGAGGAAGCCCTCGAAACTCGGCGCGTCGCCGAACGTCAGCGAGTTGATCGCGCGCTTGATCGACGCCTTGTTCCCAAGGTCCTTCAGGTCGTGCAGCCAGTACTCCCGCCCGGTCAGTCCCCCGAACTCGATCACCCCCGCCATATCGCGCGGCGAGAGCGCGTCCACCGCCGCCAGACACACTTCCTTCCCCCAGTAGTTGCCCTGCGGCATCTCGCAGGAATGCACGATCATCGCCAGCGCGCCCTTGGGCATCTTCCGCTTGTCGGGGATTTCCAGTTTCAAGGGCAGTGCCTCGGCGGTGGGCGAGTCGATCCACCCGCCCGCGCCGAAGGACTGGTCCCCTCCCAGCATCACCAGGCCGCCGCCCAGGTCGTGCACATACGCCCGGAACATCTCCTGCTGCGCCTGCGAAAACTCCCACGCCGGAACGTTGACGAACACGACGGCGTCATACGGCGCGACCTCGACGCTGTCCTTGGGCGCCTCCGAGGGTGCACGCACCTCGGTCTCGATGCGGGCCAGGTTCAGCACCTGCACCAGGTCCGCCGCTTGCGCCGTATCCGACGCCAGGATCAGCACCTTCCCCTGGCCTGTGACAAACGTCACCGAACTCTGCCGGTTATTCTGGATCAGCGTGTCGTTCTCGCGGTCATCGGGCGTGAAGTTCGCCTCGAACTTGTTCGCCCCGGACACGCTCAGGCTCAGCGGAATCGGGATCGCGTTCGCCCCCTCCTTGAGCGATATCGATACACCGGTCGCGGGGGAGTCCGGGTCCAGGTCGATCGCCCGCCCATTGACGCTCAGGTCCAGACGCCCGGTCATCGGCACGGTCGCGTTGATGATCACGCGCATGTTCACGTGCTCGCCCAGCCGCCCCGTCGCGGGCGTGACCAGACGCTCCATCATGATCTCTTTCTTGTAACGATACCTGATCGGGAGCACGTCGATGGGAACCCCGGCGGCGCGGGCGGCCTGCGCGGTGCTATTCAGTTGCCCCTCGGTCTCGTTGAAGTCGCTGATGATCAGCATGCGCCCCGCGGCGCTGTCCGGCACGACCGCCAGACCCAGGTTCACGCCCTCGGCCAGGTTTGTCCCGTCGGTCGCCCCGATGTTCTGCGAATCGGGCCGGTCCCCCGGGGGCCCCGGCAGCGACTGCACGTACGCGTCCCGCGCCACCGTCACCTGCCCCATCAGGTTGTTGTTCCGCGCCGTGGTCGCCGCATCTCGCAGGAACTGCTCCACCTTCGCCTTGATATCCACCGGGATCGACTCGCTCTGATCCACGATCGCCACGACCGCGATGTCCTTGGCCTCGCGACGCCACTGCGGCTGCGCAACCGCCCCGGCGATGAACGCAATGACGATCAGTCGCACCGCCAGCGCGATCCGCCGCGAAGTCGTCCCCAGTCCCGACAGGCTCGACCGCGCCCACCAGATCGTGAGCGCCCCCAGGATCGGAATCAGCAGCAGCCAGATCGGCTGATCGAACTGCACGGGCCCGACATGGATCGACGCGATGAGCACGGTGTTCGATGAGCCCCTTCCAGCCTGGTGGTCGCCCGGGATGCAGGCGATCCACGGATCGCATCGTACTCAGGAATCGCACTCCGGCGGATCGCGGCGGTCCCCCGCCGGTCAGTTCCGCTTCTTCGGTCCGGCAAATGAAAGGATTCGATTGTTTCCCGAATCCAGCACGTAGGCCTTGGCGCCAAGCGTAGTAACCGCCCAGGGGTTGAACAGTTCGCCCTCCCCGCGACCCGGCCGGCCCCAGGTCCCCATACCCATACCAGTCGCCAGGTCGATCCGTTGCACGCGGTTGTTGCCAAACTCCGCGATCAGCGCCGTCCCGTCGCCAAGGTCGTGCAGCCCGTAGGGAATCCGGAACTGCCCAAGCCCGTCTCCGGGCTTGCGGAAGTCGCCGAACCACCCAATCAGCGCTCCATCCAGGCTGAACCGGCCGATCCGGTGGTTGCGAGCGTCCGCGACAATCAGTTGCTTGTCGGGCAGGAACGATCCCGTCGGCGAATCCGACTTCACGTACGCGATGATCATGCTCTGCGGCCGGTCGAACTGGATGTTCTCGCCCGACGTGTCGTTCCCGTACGTTCCAAACGTGAACAGGCAGGCATAGCCCGGCGGGGGTCCAAAGACGCTGATCCGATCGTTCGTCCCGTACTCGCTGACGTAGATCCGCCGCACGCCCCGCCCGTTCTCACCCGGGATGATCGCGATATCCGTCGGAAATATGAACTGCCCGGGGCCCGTCCCGTACTCGCCGAAACTGCCCACCAGCGTCGGGGTTTCCCGGTCGCGAAGTCCTCCTTCTCCCGGCCGGCCCACCGGCTCGTCCGCGCGGTACACCATCACCCGGTGATAGTGCGTGTCCGCCACATACAGCAGCGGCCGACCGTCGTCGTCCAGCGCGATCGTGCACCCCGTCGGCTTGCCGTTGTCCGTCAGCGGCATCTTCCAGATCGAAAGGCACTTCCCGCTGCCCGGATCGATCTGCTGGATCCGCCCCGTCTTGTCGATCACCCAAAGAGTGTTGGAGAACGGATCGGCGTCCAGGCAGCGCGGGTAGGCAAACCGCCCCGGCGTGTCGCCGAGACCTCCAAACGTCTCCTTCACCTCCACCGCGGCCCCCGGCGGCGCCTCTTCGTCACACGCCGCCAGACACACACACGCAAGGGCGATGACCGAGATCGCTTTGGCCTTGGTGTTCATGCGCTGATTCTACAGGCCTGCCGCGAACACGTTGCCGCCCCCGTGTCACCCCGGCATGGATTGGCATCGCCGCTCCCACGCCGACACTGTGATACGCTCCGGCACCATGATGACCCAACTGATCGTGCAGACGGCGCTGTCGCTGGCTCCCGTGAGTGCGGTGCACGACGCCGCCGCGTGGGCCACGACGTCGGATTCCTCCACTACCAGGCTCGCCACGCCCCCGATTGCGCTCGTGCAGCCCGAGTCCGTTCCCCCGGCGCCGTCCTCGGACTCCCAGCCTGATGCACGCTCCGCCGCGACCGACGCCGGCGCGGCCAGCGCCTCGATCCCCTTCGGGCGCGCGGGGTCGAACTCGCTCGTGCTCGGCTTCGGATACCTCAATGACTTTGATGACATCCAGGCCGGCGAGGTTCACGCCGGCTACTCGCACTTCCTGTGCGATTCGCTCGAGTTCAGCGTCGAACTCACCGCCTGGTATGTCGACCAGGATGACGACACCGGCGCCATCAACCCCGGTTTCCAGTTCCGCTGGCATTTCCTCCACGCCGACGATTACGCATGGACCATCTACGGCGAGGCCGGCATCGGGCTCCTCTTCGCCTTCGACAATGTCCCCGACGACGGAACCGGGTTCAACTTCTCCCCCAGGGCCGGCGCGGGCGCCACCTTCCGCCTCTCCGATGACCTTCGTCTCCAACTCGGCGTGCGCTGGCAGCACTTCTCCAATGGCCGGATCGAGGGCAACGATCGAAACCCCGGGCTCGACGGGCTGATGGCCTACGTCGGCTTCGTGATCCCGCTGAACTAGCGACCCCGATTCGCGCCGGTGGCCGGCGGTCTTACAATCCCCCAGCCTCGCCCGAGACTCACGATGCTGTTGCCGGGGACCATCAAGCACTACCGCGTTGACGCCGAGTTCGAGAACATCGACGATCTCGAACTCGAGCACCTCATTCATCAGGCCAAGCAGCGGCGCGATGACGCCCTCTGGCTGATCCCCCTGATCATCGTCGTCTTCGTCTGGATCACGGCGCTCCTCCCCATCGGCTGGCTTCTCTTTGTGACGCTCCGGGGGGCGGCCCGCGCGATCCGCGGACCCGTCCCGGCGGCCCCACCCTCTGGGTTCGATCCGGACTCCTTCGCCGGCGCGCTCGCCATCTCGCTCACCGTCGTCGTCGGCGTCGCGTCAACCGCCGCCGCTTGGATCTGGATCCGGCGCTGGCTCATCATCCGCTCCATCCGGCTCCTGCGCCACAAGACAGGATGCCCCTACTGCGGCTTCGACCTGCGAGGCCTCAAGATCGTCGATTCCCGGCTCGTGCGCTGCCCCGAGTGCGGCGAACTGATCAACTTCGGCGAGTTCGGGTTGTCCAAGGCCGACCTCGCGGTCGAGCCCACGCGCCCGCCACAACCCGTCTCCGGATACCTGCAGCCAGACTCCCCGCGCAGCCGTGTCATCCCCGCGGAAAACGATCCGGCCCCCAATCGCTCTCCCAGCGCCGCCGCGTCACAACGAACAACTGACCAGCGCCCGCGCTGATCAGTCGAGTTAGGTCGCCGGCTTCCCCGATGTCTCTTCACGCCGCCCGAGGCGAGTCGTCCCCGTCGGTCCCGGGGAACGGATACGTCTCGATCTGATCGCGAAGGTCGTCCGTACTGGCCTTGATGCGGTCAAGCGTCGCATCGATCTGCCGGATCAGGTCGTCCGTCGGGATCACGCCGAGCATCTCCGGCGCTGGTCGTGCGCCCTTGCGGGAATGCAGGGTCGGCACCCTCGGCGTCAGATTCTCGGGGTGCGACAACGGGAACGGAAGCGGAGTCGTCGCTGCCAGGCGCGGGGCCGAAGGCTTCAGCGACGCCGCCGCCGCCACCGGAAACGGATACGAGTCGCGAAACGTGGCCCCGACCTCCCGTGTTCCTGCCAGCCGAAGCGGACGTTTCATGCGATGTCTCCCAGGATGCCCGCGGCGTCGAGCGGGTCATGGAAGATCGGTTTCAATCGTGCGAAGATCGACCCATCGCGTCCGGCGGGCGTCCCCGGCGGTCCGGACAACCCGCGTGACCGCGACCATTCCGCTGCTTGAAAGTCCAATACTCCGGATCCGCGATCTGGGACGAACCGCGCCGGGTCCCAAAACCGCCGCCGCGGCTACCGCAATAACTTCCCGCGCAATAAAGCCGGACCCGAATCGGGTCCGGCTTCGAGAACAAACGGAGAACTCCGGGTTACTTGATGAACAGGATCTCGCGGTACGTGGGCATCGGCCACAGGTCCGCCGCCGTCAGCGTCTCGAGTTCATCGGCCAGTTGTCGCACCTCGCCCATCGCCGGGCGCACCGTGTTCTTGATGTGCTTGGCGTGCGCCAGCACGTCCTGATCCTCGTGCGACGCTTCGTGATCCAGCGTCTGGATCGCGCCGCGGAACCGCTCCGCGAGTTCGACGTACGCCTCGAACTCGCTGCGCTGCGCGGCACACTCAACCCCCGCGCCCTCCGTCGCCGACACCGACTCCGCCAGTTTCGTCTGCTGCTGCTGTACCGCCGGCAGGATCATCGTCCGCGCCATCGAGATCATCGTTTCGGCCTCGATCGCTACCTGCTTGTTGAACTTCTCGAAGAAGATGTGCGCCCGGCTATCCAACTCCGATTTGCTCAGCACCTTGTACTTCTTGAACAGATCGCCGGCCTTCTTGGACTTCAGCGACGGCAGCGCCTCGACCGTGTCCCGGAAGTTCGGCAGACCTCGCTTCGCCGCGAGATCGTGCCACTCCTGCGAGTAGTTGTCCCCGTTGAAGATAATGCGCTTGTGCTCCTTGACGACCGCCTTCAGCACGCCGCGCACCGCGGCCTGCAGGTCCCCCTTGTTCTTCTTCAGCGCCTTCTCGAGTTGGTCGGCAAGGTAATCCAGCGACTCGGCGACGATCGTGTTCAGGATCGTGTTCGGCCACGCCGACGCCTGCGACGATCCCACCGCGCGGAACTCGAACTTGTTGCCCGTGAACGCGAACGGCGACGTGCGGTTGCGATCCCCCGCGTGCCGCGGCAACTGCGGGAGCGAGTGCGCGCCCAGGTCCAGGTCCCCTCGCTTGAGCGTCCGCTTCGGACCGCCTGATTCCAGTTGCTCGATCAGGTCCGTCAGCATGTCGCCAAGGAAGATCGAGATGATCGCCGGCGGCGCCTCGTTCGCGCCCAGCCGGTGGTCGTTGCTCGCCGACGCGATCGACGCGCGCAGCAGGTCCGCGTGCAGGTCCACCGCGCGGATCACCGCGCACAGGAACACCATGAACTGCATGTTCGTGTGCGTCTCGTCCTGCGGGTCCAGCAGGTTCACGCCCGTGTCCGTCGCCATCGACCAGTTGTTGTGCTTGCCCGAACCGTTGATCCCCGCGAACGGCTTCTCATGCAGGATCGCCTGCAGCCCGTACTTGGACGCCACCCGCTTCAGGCTCTCCATGAGCAGCATCTGGTGGTCGCACGCGATGTTCGAGTTCTCGAAGATCGGCGCGAACTCGTACTGCGCGGGCGCGACCTCGTTATGCCGCGTCTTCAGCGGCACCCCCATCCGGTACATCTCGGTCTCCACCTCGCTCATGAACGCCAGCACCCGCGGCGGGATCGACCCGAAGTAGTGATCCTCAAGTTGCTGCCCCTTCGGCGGCCTCGCGCCGAACAGGGTCCGATCGCACGTCAGCAGGTCCGGGCGTGCATAAAACAGGTTGCGATCGACCAGGAAGTACTCCTGCTCAACGCCCACCGTCGTCGTCACGCGCGATACTCCCGCGTCCGTCCCGAACAGTTTGAGCACCCGGATCGCCTGCGCCGACAGCGCATCCATCGAGCGAAGCAGCGGCGTCTTCTTGTCCAGCGCCTCCCCGGTCCACGAGACAAACGCGGTCGGGATGCACAGCGTCACCGTATTGCCCGAGCGAACCAGGAACGCCGGACTCGTTGCGTCCCACGCGGTGTACCCGCGTGCCTCGAACGTCGCCCGCAGCCCGCCGGACGGGAAACTCGACGCATCCGGCTCTCCCTGCACCAGCGCCGAACCGGAGAAATCCGACAACTGCGACGCCGAGTCGCCCACTGCCAGCGCGTCATGCTTCTCCGCCGTCTGCCCCGTCAGCGGCTGGAACCAGTGCGTGTAGTGCGTCGCACCGTGCTCCATCGCCCACTCTTTCATGGCGGCGGCGACCACGTCCGCCACGTCCGGATCAAGCCGAGCCCCGCGCGTGATCGTCGGTAGCAGCCGCTTGTACACGTCCTTTGGCAGACGCTCACGCATCACTCGCTGGCTGAACACATCAACGCCGAAGATCGAACTCACCCGAGCCGTCCCGCTCCCGGGCGGCGTCTGCTGTTGCTGCTGCGCCCCGGAGATGGTGCCGTTGCTGTACGGCTTCAGGTTCCAGGCGGTCGCGGCAGAAACGGCAAACGATCGAGCGGTATTCATGCTCATGGCAGTCTCCAGATACTCCGAACCAGCAAAGCCACGCGGCTTCGCCTTACATAGTCACAGTCGCCGAATCCGCCTCCAGTACGGCAAGTGATCGGTAGGCCGGTCGGCCGGCGTTGTACAAAGCACGCTCCGGGCTCGCGGATCGGACCCATTATTCTTGCAGCCTCAGAGGCGCATGCAAGTTCACAGTTGACAGCGCACGCGCCTAGCCGCCGCGCTCTCCATTGTCGCATGAATTGGCAAGCGACGCGCCGTCCCGCTTGCACCGGTCAGCAAGCGTGCGCGAACAGCCGATTTTTCGATAGTGCGTGCGGCCGATCATGCGACAGACTTGAGACCGCCCACGCGGTGTTTTAGGACCATGTGGCCCAGGTCGCCGCGACTCCATCCACATCCCATCTAGTCCCACCGCCCGGACCGCGAAATGTGCGTCGCGCGATGGATGCCCGCGCCGGCGCGGCCGATGTGCTTCCCATCAGACCGCCACCCAGATTGGTCCCCGCGCTATAGGACGCACGAGCATGGTTTCCAGACGCCGAACGCGGCTCCTCACGCACGATCGCACCAACTCCTTTCTTCCCGAACCGCTCGAGCCCCGCATGCTCCTCGCGGCCGACCCCATCGCGCCCGATCATCCCCTCTGGCTGATCCCCCGCGGCGCCGCGGTGATCGACGGCATCGCCGGCGACGCGGGCTGGGTCAACGCCGGCGAGGTCTTCCGCACCCAGGCCACTCGCGATGATCGCGCCGTCGTCGTCAAGATGATGTACGACGACAACGGCATCTACCTCCTCGCTCAGGTCGAGGATTTCACCCTCTGGGCCGACGGCCTCGGCGCCGGCGCCGGCAACCGCTGGGAAGTCGAGACCGACGACTCCATCACCTTCTACTTCGATCCCGACAACTCGCGCGACGAGTACTTCCAGTCCTCCGATCGCGCCTTCGGCGTCAATCTCGCGAACCCCTCCGACCCCCTCAATCGCTCCGACGGCGGCGCCGTCCGCCGATACAAGTTCGTCCACGGAACCGGCAGCGGCGGCGCGCCCGATGTCAACCCCGGCGGCGCCCTCGACGCCGGCATGCTCTACGCCACCGTCTTCAGCGGCACCGTCAACAACAACGCCGACCAGGATGCAGGCTGGACCACCGAACTGTTCCTCCCTTGGGCCGCTCTCAACATGGCCGGCGCGCCCGTCCACGGCCAGACCATCGGCCTCAACTTCGACATGATCCAGGACAACGCCGGCGGCGACCGCGACCTCACCGACCACCGCGAGGCCTCGGATCGCTTCTCCGTTCCACACTTCATCGATGACCACGTCCAGGGCGTCCACAGCAGTTACACCGCGACTCAGGCCGGCATCCGCGGCCCCGTGAACTACGCCGAAGCCATGTTCGTCAACGCCCAGGCCGACACGCGACCTGCCCCCATCGCCGCCGCCTCCGCCTCAAACATCACCTCCTTCGGCGCCACCATCAACTTCACCGCCCCCGCCGGCACGACCGCCGGCACCGGGCACGTCGTCGGATACCTCATCCGTTACGCCTCGGCCGTCATCGACTCCGAAGCCACGTGGATCAACGCCAGCGCCTTCGAGAACCAGTTCGTCCCACGCTTGCGCGGCCTCGCCGAGTCCCTGCGTATCTCCGAACTCGCCCCCGCCACCACATACCACCTCGCCATCCGCGCCATCGGCGCCGACGGCAACCTCGCCGACCTCTCCACCGACATCTCCTTCACCACCCTCGCCAGCCCCGGCAACGGCTACGCCGGCTACGTCATCCCCTCCCCCAACGGACGCACCCTTCAGTTCGAGAACGGCGCCCCCTTCATCCCCGTCGGCGACCACCTCGGCATCTCCTGGACCTACACCCGCACGCTCTTCCCCGGGCTCATCTGGGACAACGCTCACTCCCAGTTCGTCAACTTCTCCGACGACGCTCACCGCGCTGTCGAAGACATCGGTGACTACCTCGACTCTCTCCAGGCGCACGGCATCAACACCATGCGCACCTACCTCGAACTCGAAAACGTCCACACCCTCGGAAACCCCGGGCCCCTCCCCACAGGCACCTACTGGATCGAAAACACTCCCAACTCCTTCAATCCCAACATGCGCCTCTATGTCCTGGAACTCCTCCAGCAGGCCGCCTCCAGAGGAATCCACGTCATCCTCAGCCCCTTCGACACCTTCAGTTACGACGAAGCCTTCGGCGTCGAAGGACCCTGGGCCGCCAGTCGCGGCGGTCCCCTCACCGACATCAACCACTTCTTCCAGTCCACCCTCGGCGCCGTCAACACCTCCACGCTCGACATCGCCAAGCGACGCATGAAGACCGTCATCGACTGGGTCGCCGAGAGCCCCTACAAGCAGTTCGTCCTCGGCTACGAGTTCCTCAGCGAATGGGACTCCTACGAGTGGACCCTCCATCCCAGCGGCGGCGGCGAGCCCGGCCGCGAGACCGAGTTCCGAACCCGCGCCGTCTACATGAACCAACTCGCCGCCTACGTCAAGTCCCAAGCGCCCAACGCCCTCGTGCTCAACTCCACCATCGCCCGCGACCCCCGCGGCCCACTGGCTCGACTCGACTTCCTCTCCCGGAACTTCGACGCCCTCACGCCCCATCTCTACACCAACGGCAACGAAGAAGGCATCAACAACCCCGAATCCAATACCTCCATCCTCCCCGCGCGGGAGATGGGCTACTTCACCGCCTACTGGATCACCAACCGCGAAGATCACGCCCCCATCCTCAACGGCGAATGGGGCATGACCCGCACCGACTGGCCCGGCGGCGTGCCCCAATACTCGCCGCAGTTCACCCAGACCCAGGACGAAGACATCTTCCGCACCGTCATCTGGTCCGGTTTCGCCAGCGGCCAGGTCGGCACCGGGCTCCGCATCGCCGCCGACGAGGTGAGTTTCAATGGCTACCTCCTCACCGACGGCATGCGCGACCTCCAGAAGACCTTCAGCACGTTCGTCAACTCCTCCTCCATCGGGATCGACTTCACGAACTTCAACTACCGCAACCTCGCCGGACGCCTCAGCGCCTCCAGCAGCGCCGGCAAGTCGCTCCTTTCCTGGGGCATCTCCGACGGCTCGCAGGGCATCGTCTACGTGCTGCACAACACCAACGTGTCGTCCGGCACGGTCGCCGACGGCGTACTGCACATCGCCGGCCTGCGGGCCGATCAGATCCTCGACATCGAGGTCTGGTCCACCGCCGCCGGTACGTCATCGCCTCTTGCAACGCTCTCGGGCCAATGGCTCGGCACCGGGAACGACTTCACGCTCAGCCTCCCCTCGTTCGCACAGGACGTCGTCGTAAAGTTCAAGGCCCGCCCCTCCACCATCAGCACCCAGAAACTCGTCACCATCGATGTCGGTTCCTCGATCGTCACCTTTGCCCTGGGCAGCGATCAGCAGCCCGCCGCTCGCGTCGTCGATGCCGCCACCGGCTCGGGAACCACCATCGACGTCGCGACCCTCGCCGGCTTCCGCGGCCGCGCGATCGACATGACCCCCTACACGACCAGCACCGTCGATGTCCACCTCGCACTCACCGACATCAACCATCACGTCTGGGTCCTCCACGGCAACCTCCTCACCAACCAGTGGTGGTCGGAGAACCTCACCGCTGGCAACGCCCAGCCCGGCATGTCCGGCGACATGACCTTCTACTCCCCCTCCTGGGGCACCATCCACATCGCCGGTCTCAACGCCCTCGGCGAAGCCATCAACTACTGGTGGGCTCCCGCCGAGCCGTGGTGGCACTACACCAACCTCACCAGTTCGTTCGGCGGGCCCACCCTCGCCGGCGGTCTCACCGGGTACGTCTCGGGCTGGGACGGCCTCAACCTCGCCGGGCTCGACGCCGACAACAACGTCGTCGTCTACTGGTGGGCGCCCGGCATCGAGAACATCAACGGCGGCGACCCCGGCAAGTGGCTCACCCAGAACATGACCACCGATTTCGCAGGCCCCAAGATCTTCGGTCAACTCGATGCCTACGTCACCCCCTGGGGCGGCCTCAACGTCGCCGGCACGAACGCCGCAGGCGAGGTCTACACCTACTGGTGGGCCCCCGGTCTCCCCGATGAACCAAACCGCTGGCGCGTCACCAACATCACCCAGGTCTCCGGCGGGACCCCGGTCGTCGCCGGTATCGAGGTCGGTATTTCCCCCTACGACGGCGGGATCAACCTCATCGGGATTGACTCCCAGAACCACCTCCAACTCATGCGCTGGAAGCCGGGTGATGTCTGGCGCTCCTACGACGCAACCACCTCAACCGGTGGCTCCCTCGCCGCCCTTCCGCTGGCCTCCTCCGCCTCGGGTTCCCGGCTTCTCGTCGCCACCGGCGGCCAGAGCAACTCTCGCAGCGTCATTCTCTTCAGTTTCTTCCTCGATTCTCTCACCTGGTCCGCCGACCAGACCGGTCTGTCGCTCGCCCAAATCCCCGCCTGACGCAATCCCGCTCCTGAATCGGCGTTTGACATGAAGAATCAGCCGACCTTGAATTACTCGGGTCGGGTTCATCACGCCACTGGAAGGGCGGTTCATGTCATCTCTCGCGTTCCTCGGTCTCAATAACATCGGTCCTGTAGAGGGGCTCGTGCTGTTGGGACTCGGGTTGCTCCTCTTCGGCCGCCGCCTCCCCGAGGTCGGCCGCAGTCTCGGGAAGGGAATCGTCGAGTTCAAGCGCGGGCTCAAGGGCATGGCTGACGAGATCGAAGACCAGTCAAACGCCAAAGAAGCCGCGGCTCGATCAAACAAGTCGCGCGCCGAACTGCCGTCCTCGCGCGCCGACGAGTCTTACGAGCGGTCCGCCGCCGCCCCGGAAGAGTCGCGCGTCAGCCGGTCCGACAACGTCGATTGATCACATCGAGCCCCCGCTATTGCATAAAACCCCGACCCGCCGCAAGGCGGGTCGCGTGGTTTTTGGGGGCCACCGCCCGCCGCCACGAGGCCGCCGATTCCGCCCAGGGCTGCCACGTTCGCGTTCACGACGAGGTACCCGGTCTTGGCCCCCGGATCGATGACCAGTTCGTCCACGTAGGATGCCAGCGCCTGGCGGGCCTTCTCGTCGCGCCGCCCGCCCGCCATGTCGGCCAGAAGGCCGAGGCGCTCCCTGGCCCACCGCCGCAGCGCGGGCTCGTCCATGTGCGCCGACGCGGACTCTGCCAGTCGGACCTGCTGAAGCAAGGCCTCGCGGCGGCGGCGCAATTGCGAGAGGCGGTTGTTCACCAGCGGAAGGTTGGCTGGGTCGAGACCGGTCAGCAGGGTTTCGACGGTCGCTTCGATCTGGGCTAACTCGCGCCTCGCGGGCCGCAGGTCGGTCCCGTCGTCCGGCTTGCCGTTGAATCTTTCAACGAATCGTTCAACGGCCTCATCGACACCCGCGGCGTCGGCCAGCACGAGTCCCTGCAACTTCGCCAGCACCCAGGCCTCGAGGTCGTCGGCCTTGACATGCGCCGAGTGTGGGCAGACGGACTTGCCGAACTTGATGCGGCCGCCGCAGATGTAGTACGAGGTGACCACGTCGCGTCGGCCAGGGACGCGGCCCTTCCGCTTCCGCTCGCCCCAGAACCGCTGGCCGCAGCACGAACACCGCATGACGCCGCTCAGCAGCCAGCGGCCCGATTGCCGCCCGGTCCCGTGACGGCACTCCGCGCGGACGGCGGCAGCCGCCTGCGCTCGGTCCCAGGTGGCGCGGTCCACGATGGCGGGCACCGCGCCTTCGATGACAATCCAGTCGTCCCGCGCGATGCGCTCGACGCGGCCGGACTTCACCGTCGGCTTCATCCGCTCCGCTCGCCCCTGGCGGACCTCGAAGAACTTGGACTCGGTCCTCCGATTCCAGACGATGTCGCCACGATAAACGGGATTCTCGATGAGGGCCTTGATGGTCGTGAACTGCCACAGGCGGCCCTTGGGGCTGATGACGCCGCGACGGTTGAGTTCGTCGGCGATGCCCTTGAAACCGACGCCTTCGATGCACATGCGAAAGATGTCGCGGACGACCTGCACGCGGTTGGGCTCGCTGAGGACCAGGCGGGCCGAGCATTCCTTCCCGGGCTTCCGCAGCGTCTGGCGTTTGCGGTAGACGGCTTGCACGCCGCCGTTGCGGTCGCGGACCTCGCGGTCGCCACCTTCGAGGAAGCGGACGCGATACAGCGGCATGCCGTCGGGGCCGACGATTTCACGGTCGTACCCGTACGGCGTCATGCGCCCGGGGTCGGACGCTTCGAGCACCGATGAGATCTGGCCCCGCAGCGTGTTCTGCGAGAGGCTGATCGAGAACTGCCGGTTCTGGAACTGCTTGACCGCGCGGAGCACATCGCCGTCGATGCCGTCGCGGGCCAGGAAGTCCTCGGTGACGCTCAGCACCGTCACGCCCGCCTGCCGAAGCAGGTAGCGGTAGTGCTCGGTTTCCGTGACGTCGCCGCGCGAGAACCGGTCGCTGTTCCAGACGATGACTGCCTCGAACACGCCCTTCTTGGCGTCGGCGATCATCTGCTGGAACGCCGGTCGCGCCCGCGCGGACGTGCCCGAGATGGCATCATCGACGTACTCGCTGGCCACGCGGTACCCGTTGCGGTCGGCCCAGCGGGCGATCTCCTTCCGCTGGTCGCCAAGACTTTGTTCCTGGCGGTCTGTCGAACGCCGCAGGTACGCGACGGCGGGCTTCAGGTCGGTCGCGGTGGTGACCATCATGCCGCCTCCGTTGCTTCGAACAAGCCGCGCTCGACCTTGCGGAAGCGGGCGGACTTCCCCTTGGCGGCAATCTCGCGGATGATGGCGGCGTAGAGCGTGGCCTCGGGCGTCTTGCCGTTTGGGCTTGACCACAGACCCTTGGCGCTCGCGGCTTCAATCATGTCCTTCGCCCGCATCGGCTTGCCCGCGTCGGCCAGCACCTTCGCGGCGGCGCTGATGGCGCTGAGGCGTTTCTCGGCGGCGGGTTTGGCGGCGGTGGCGCGCTTGCCGTTGGCCTGCGCTCGCTTGGTGCGGGCAGCGCCCTCGGCGCGGGCGGCGCTCTTGGACATCTTGCGGGTCGTGTTCTTCTTGGCCATGTTCAGGTCTCCAAATCGCGGGCAGCGGAATTGCCGCCCGGCGGACACAGGAGGGCGTCATGGGTGGCGAAGTTCAAGTCGAATCGGGCACATTCCGGCGATGTGGGCCATGTGGGGGTGATCCGCGTCCGGACGGGCGAAACAAAGTCTGTCTATCCCCGTGGCTGTTCCCGCGGGCGTAGCGGTTTGTCGGTGGCCAGGGAGGACCCGCCGCCCCCCCTCCCCCCTGGCCCACCCGCCCCCCCAAGGGGGTCTCTTGCGCGCGCTCTTGTGCGCGCTCCGAGGTGCGTCGCTCTCCGACGCACCTCGGGGGGTGTGGGGGGTGCGCGCGAGAGAGACCCCCCTCTGTCGCGCACAGGAATCGACGTCATTGCGCGCAAGAGTCCCCCTTCGCCCCCTTGGCCCACAGCCTTGGTGCGTGGCGACCGTTGAATGATTCCTGCTCGGCGAGCCCGTCGGCCACCGCCTGGCTGATGAGCCGCTTGGCCTCCCGCATCGACATGCCCGACGCCTGGGCGCGGGCGGCGATGGTGTCCCGAGTCGCCGGCTCGGACATGAACTCGCTGGCGAAGCGTCCGGCGGTCCAGCCCTGGCCGGACGCGGCGGCCCGGCGCTTGGGCCGGTCGGATCGCAGCTGCGTCGGGTCCAGATCATCATCAACATGCCAGGTCGGGAACGCCCAGCGCAGGCAAACAGGATCAACTGGTGGCCATGACCTGACAGCGGCGTCGAGCACGACCACGCCTTCATCCTCATGCTGGCGCATCACCAGGTGCGTGTCCGTGGCCCGGCTCTGGCTGCCCGCGCCAGCGCCGACGTCCGTCACCGCCTTGGCCGATTGGTTCCCCTTCGTGGCGTGATGGATCAGCACGAACGAGCAGCGCAGATCGGCGGCGTACCGGTCGATGTGGTTGTAGAGCGAGGCCATGTCGGCGTTGGCGTTTTCGTCCATGCCGACGGGCATGAACCGGTAGAACGCGTCCAGCACGATCAGGCGGAAGCGCCCGGGCTCGATGGCCCGCAGGCTGGGCCCGAGGGCGACGATGTCCTGCAAGCCGCCACGGAGGTTCCAGACGAACAGCCGGTCGGCGAACTCGTCGGTGGGGACGCCGCGGGCCTGTGCGACCTTGGGGATGCGGTTGGCCAGCGTCTCGCCGTGCAGTTCATTGTCGATGATCAGGACGTCGCCGGCGACGGTGGCGAAACGGCCGAGCCACGGGCGGCCGGTGGCCACCGCAATGGCGAGGTCCAGCACGAGCCAGGACTTGCCGGTCTTCGGCGGGGCGATCACGTTCATCGTCTCGCCCTCTCGCAGCAGGCGCTCGATCACTGCCGGGCGCAGCGACGGACACGCCGTGAGCAGTTCGCGCGTGCTGCGGAATGAGGGCGTCTCAGACTCGGCGTTGGTCATGGTTCGGTGTGCTCCGTCGATCTCTTCGATCAGCATCCGCCTTGGCGTGCTCCCGCTCCCATTCGGAGAGCAGCCATGCCCCCAATCGGTCGCTGCGCACACGCCAGCGATCGTCCGACGCCTTCGACGTTGGCCCGCGCACGACGCGGAGCGTCAGGTTGGCGGCAGCCTCCTGGTTGTCCTGCTCTCGCGGCTCGTCCATGTGCGCGCACCCATCGCGCCGCCGCGTGTGTCGCGGCGCGTTCCGTCCGTGGAGTGGGAGAGAAGGGCCGGGGGCGCACGGGCCGCCCCCGTCCGACCCAAGAGGAGCCTGATTACGCCTCGCCCTTGCTGCGCACCGCCGCCCGCGGGTCGCACAGGGCCGCCCCGAAGTCGAAGTAGACGCGCCACGAGACGGCCAACTTGTTCACCGTCTGATCGAGCCCGAAGAACTCGACGGTGGGCGTCTGCTGACCGTTCAGGAACCCGACGATGAGCGGACTCGCGGCCGGGGCCGCGAACAGGTACCAGTGCTTTGTCGAGGCCTTGTTGCCGTACTTCTTCGTGTTGCTCAGGCGCGGTTCGACCTCGAGGCTCACCGCCTTGCGCAGGCTGTTGCCGGTGGGCTGCCCAGGCTGCGTGGTGATGTACTCCGACTCGAGCACCGCTCGCCCGACCGTCTGCAACTCCGGCGGGACGACCAGCACGACGGGCCGGAGGTCCAGGTCGTTGCCCTCCGCGTCGCGCTGGGTGATCATCGCGGCGATGGCCCGCCCCAGCGAGTCTGGGCTGAGGTTGGTGTCCGCCCCGGTGATGTAGTTGCCGTTGCCCGCGGCGAAGAAGTTCCCGCCGTTGGCCAGCAGCGTGTCGTAGACGAGGTCGGACAACTTCCGCATCGCGGCCTGGCCCATGACACGGCCGACCGAATCGAAGAGCGACAGGTCGTCGTTGATGAGGTCGCGGCGGTCGATTGAGAACATCTTGCCGTAGGTGTCCACCTTGTACTGCGTGGTTGCCTCGTCCGCACCGCCGTGCTTGAGCTCACCGCCCGGTGGAATCTGCTGCAGTGAGCCGGTGAACGAGGGGCGGATCGCCGTGGCCGTCTTGAAGTCCGGCACCGAGCGCACGCCCGCGAAGGACCGCCAGGTGGCCGGGCTGTCGCGGTATCCGTCGAGCAGCACCTTGTTCACGGCGCTGCCGAGGGCCTCGGTGAGCGTGTGCGTCGTGAGCGAGGCCCGCACCATGCCCTCGCGGTCAACAGGGGCGTCAATCCCCTCGTGCTGGAGCGCCGCGCGGCAGAGGTCCAGCGTGTGGGCCACGCGGAGGTCGTCCGCCGCCTCCATGCACGCCGGACCGAGTGCCTTCTCAGCAAGCGCGGCGAAGCCCGCCCGCTTGAGGATGGCCGCCTCGATGACCCTGGCACGCGGGATGTGCCCCGACCCGCCGCCGGTGATGACGCCGGAGAGGACGGGGCGCGAGGCCCGCAGGACCTCGAGAACACCTGCGCGCAGGTCGGCAACGGTCATGTCGCCCGCGATGGCCTTGGCCTTCATGTCGTCCACCCGCATTTGCTGCGGCCCCCAGTCCCGCTCGCCCCCACCCGTGAAGATGGGGCGGCAGGTCAACTCGATCTCCTTCAGCCGGTCGCGCTCGTCGGCGCGAATCTGATCTTCATTGGCGATGTCTGCCATGTTCGTCCGTCCTTGGCGTGAGGCCGCGATGGCCACCGATGTTTCAGCGTCGGCCCCCAGCGGCAAGACTGACACTTCCCGCAGCCGCCCCTTTCGCACGAGCGTGAACCCGCTCGGCGACGAGAGCGACCGGCCGTTGATCTCCACTGACTGGTTCGGCTTCACCCGCTCGTGCTCGCTCGGCGCAAGGCCGACGCTGGCCTGGAACGCGAACCCGTTCCGCGACATCTCCACGATCTGGCGGGCCGCATCGCCAGCACCGCTGACAACGCCCGCCACGAGCAACCGCCCGTTGGCGACGGCAGGTTCGCCGTGGCCGACGACGCTGCCGACCGTGGCATCATGGTCGGCGAGCAGGGGCACTTGGCCGCCCGCTTCGAGGCCCGTCAGATCGATGGCGACCGCTCCCCAGTGGGGAACGGTCATCAGCCCGCCCGAGTAGGCCACGATGTTGATGCGAGGGCGGGCGTCTTTGCCCGCGGCCTCGATTCCAACCTCCGTGGCCGCGATGATCATCTCGTTGGTGCTCACTGGCCCACCCCCTGCTCTTCGCACCGGCGTTTGGCCAGCACCTCGCGGCGGATTGCCAATTCCTCGGACGCAGAAATGTCCTGAGCCTTGCGCCACAGCGCCTCGTGCGTCATGCGCTCCTCGCACAGGCACTTCTCGACCAGGTCCTCGATGTCGGCCAGGTAGAGCAGGTGAGCGCGCCCGACGCGCCGGAGCGTGATGCCGTGCTCGATGGCCAGGCGGGGGATCTCTTCCGCCTCGATGACGAGGCCGCGCTCCGCGAACTCGCGGGAGGCATCGACCACCCCTGCCGGGTACCGGCGGAGCATTTCCTCCTGCACCCGCTCCGGGTCATCGGGCCAGCGTTCCTGGAACCGCTCGCGGCACAGGTCGTCGTAGTCGCTCCGCCGCACGATGTACTTCTCCAACATGCCAGTCTCCTTGGCCCGCGACGCGGGCGCAACGGTCACGGGGCCGCGTGCCGCATTGGCACGGCGGATGGGCTGGATCGCTGGATGGATGGGTGGTTGGATCGTGGCGGGCCGACGCGGGCGAGGGTCACTCGCCCATCGACCGGGGGACGAGCCCGCCGGTCCGGCCGCGGCGGCGTCGGGGTGGCCGACGACGCCTCTCTATCGTGCATCTACGCGAAACGCCGTCCGAGTGGCGAAGGCTTTCGGCAGATGTGTTCAGGTCCGTGCTCGCTCCCCCTGGCATCCTCTATATCTGCGCGAGACGAGAAAAGTGTCGCGCGGACTCTGCAGGTGGGTGTCTCTACAGGTACCTCTCGTCACCCGCAGGGCGACGTGTCGCGCGGAAAGGGCAGATTTCCTCCAAATCGACCACTTGAACGACCCGGCGGCGGCACGTTGCCCCTCTACCCATGCTCTTATGCAAAACGCGGACGATCTGCGCGTCATTGTTGAGATTTTCCGCCATTTTCTGATTGAGGGCGGCCACGACGGGTAGCCCTTACAATGCTGTGATTGCCCTCTGTCGGGGGTTGCTGTCACTCGTCGTGACCGGCGTTCTCGTGGACTTCCCATGACCAATCCGCCTGAACCAATCAACGTCGGCGCAACCGAGCGGCGGCGCGCCTTGGCCATCTTCCGGTACCTGCGGGACCTTGCTCATCTGCGAACCGCGGTCACCCGAGACTTGCGGTCCTATGAGCGGTGCTTCTGGCTGGACGCCGTTCGTAGCAGGCCGGGCTGCACATCGCGGTGCTTCAGGCCTGACGATCAGGGCAACTGGCTCAGCGGGGATACCGTTGAAGACGACGTGTGGCTGACCGTTCGGAAGATGCCCGAGCCCACCCTCCCCCCGCTCCCAGCCAGCATCAAGTCGTGGGTAGAGCCCCAGTCGGGTAGGTCGCCTGATGTACCGCCGCGTCTGCTTGACCGAATCCCGCGTGAGGCTCCCGCCCCGAAGCCTGGACGTGTGGCGATGCCATCAGAGTTGGGCGCCAACGGCCAAGTCTCCTCGGGAAGGGCGGGCACTGCGAGGTCGGCTGTCAACGATCAGTACGAGCTACTGGAGAACCACCCCGACGTCGCGGTGGCACTAAACGACTACATGCAGGCGGCGTGGAACCCTTGGGCCGAGCGACACGCGGCCTGGGTGGAGTTTCAAGAGAAGGTCTATTCGCCGCTCTTCGTGATCCACCGCGACCTCAAGCGCCTCGGAGAGGAATTCGAGTTGGTTCTCGGTATCGGATGCCTGACCTGGCGCACGCCCAGTGGATCGCAGGTAAGACGACATCTCATCGCCGCTCAGGTCGCGCTGGAGTTCGATCCAGCAGGGGGCGTGTTCACGCTTCGGCCCGGTTCGGATGGCGCGAGGGTCGCTTTGGAAGTGGACATGCTCGACGCGATCGAGCAGCCGACGGTCGCGCAGTTGGATGTCGTCCGATCCGACCTTTCGAGGGCTGACGACGATCCTTGGGACTTCGATGCGATCGATCGTGCCCTCAAAGGCTTTGCTCAAGCGATCAAGGAGGACGGAACCTACGACCCGGTGGCGTACGAGCCGGCGTCGATCGAAAAGGTCCCGCGCGTTGCCTTCGCTCCAGCGCTCCTCCTGCGCCGCCGAACCTCTCGTGGACTTTTGCTCGCTTTCGAGGCGATCATCGAGCAGTTGCGGAAGGGCGAGGAAATTCCGCCAGGCGTAAAGCGGCTCATCAAGGCGGCCGCAGGCGAACCGCAGGGTGACGGGACGCCCATGCCTCCGAGCAGCATCCCTGTTCCGTCGAAGACCCGTGTCTACTTCCCATTGCCGGCGAATGAGGACCAGCGACAGATCGTCGAACGGCTCGACGGCAGGCACGGCGTGCTGGTGCAGGGACCGCCTGGTACGGGGAAGTCTCACACCATCGCCAACCTCATCTGCCACCTCCTCGCCACCGGCGGCCGAGTGCTGATTACAGCGCAAACACCCCGCGCGCTGCAGGTGCTGAGGGAGAAGCTGCCGCCTGAGATCAGGCCGTTGTGCCTGAGCGTTCTTGGCAACGACAAGGCTGCCCAAGACAACGTGGAGGACAGCGTTCGGAGCATCACGGATAAGGCCGATACGTGGAACAGCGGCCCGGCAACCGAGGAAATCCGCAAGGCCGAGACAGACCTTGACCGGCTGACACAGCGCGAAGCGACGCTTGAGCGTGAACTCAGGACGTTCCGCGAAGCAGAAATCCACGAGCACACGATCGCTGAGGGCGCATACACGGGCACGGCGCAGAGCATCGCGAGGCGTGTCCGACAAGATGCTCCGCGTTTTGCTTGGTTCACGGATACCGCGGAACCGGACGTACCCGCTCCAGTGGGCGCCGACGATCTCATCGCGTACCGCGAAGGCATGATCCGGGTGTCCCCTGAGAGGGCCGCCGAAGTGGAGCGGAGGCGTCCAACGACAGGAAGCGAACTCCCAGCGGATGACACAATTGCTCGACTCGTTCGAGCCTCGCATTCACTGCGCGAACGCATCCGCCCGGTCGCGGATGGTGAAGTCCATTTGGGAACAATGCCCCTGGACGACCTGCGGACGGCCTGCAGCGCCCTACGGAGTCTCCAAGCAGCCGTTCAACAGGTGCCAACCGCAGCGGCTCCATGGGCCGCCGTGGCGCTCACGGACATGCTGCGCGGTGCGGGTGCGGGTTGGGACTTGCTGCTGAGCCAGACGCGCGCCGCAGTTGCGGCGCACGCGGACCTTGCAGCGAGACTTGACAAGATGGACATCCGTCTCCCACCTGGTCGTCGGTCAGACCTGCTGCATGCCGACGTGTCGGATCTGTTGGCACACTTCCAGCGTGGTGGCGGACTGGGATTCCTCTTCTTCCGCGCGAAGGTGGTACGGCGCACCATCTATCTCTGTCGAGAGGCCACCATAGACGGTCGGCCGTGCGACCATGCGGCGGTGCTCACGTCAGCGAAGGAGCACCTTGAATGCTCGGCGGCGGTTGCCAAGGCCTGGGTGCTATGGGATGGCAAGGCCGCACCTACCACCAAGACGAACGGCCAACAAATCGGGGAACTTAGCGAGTTGTGCAGCATCCTCACGCGAGTCGCAGAGGTTCGCCCCCTCGCCGATGCGGCTGCGGCGGCGCTCGCTCGGCTTCACCTCGCTGAAGTGCCGCCGCTTCACGACCTCCGCGCCGTGGATGCCCTGGCGGCCCGCTGCGAGCGTGTCATCGTGCGACGGGAGTTCGATGTGGTGGTGTCGCAGCTCGATGCACGGGTTCACGCACTACGCTTGCTCGCAGCCGCACCGAACGCCCACCCTGTATGCGCTCGACTCGCCGATGCGATCGAACAGCGCGACGAGAGGTTGGTTGCGACGGCCCTCGCCGAGATAGCCGCGCTCGAAACAGACGCATCCCGCCTCGCGGAGTGGGCACGGCTCGACGAGCGCATCAGTACTGCACTTCCGAAGCTTGCACATTCGATCGCTGAAACACACACGGACCCGGCATGGAAGTCTCGCATTGCCGATTGGAAAGCCGCATGGCGCTGGGCTCAGGCCAATGCCTGGCTCAACAAGTACACAGACCCCCGAAAAGCTGCCGCGGTCGAGATTGAACTGCGTCAGACCAAGGAACGGATCAATGCGTGCCTGGTCCGTGCCTCCGCGGAACGAGCGTGGCATTCGTGCCTGTCATCCATGAGCCCGGCTCATCAGCAGCACCTGAATGCGTGGCGGCAGGCCATCAAGAAGATCGGCAAGGGCACCGGCAAGCACGCGGGCCACTGGCGTCGTGTGGCTCAGGCAGAGTTGGAGCAGTGCCGCGATGCGATTCCTGCCTGGGTCATGCCGCTCTATCGCGTGTTTGAAAGCGTGAAGCCTGCGCCCGGCATCTTCGACGTCGTCATCGTGGACGAGGCCTCGCAGTGCGGCCCCGAATCGCTGATCCTGTTCTACCTCGCCAAGAAAGTCATCGTTGTCGGCGACGACAAGCAGATCAGCCCGTCCAACGTCGGTATCGACAAGGACCAGGCCAAGAGCCTTCTGCGCCAGCATCTGGAAGGGATCGAGCTGGCCGACACCTTTGATGTGGACAGCAGTCTCTTCGATCACGGTCAGGTTCGCCTGGGCAAGCGGATCACTCTTCACGAGCACTTCCGCTGCATGCCCGAGATCATTCGTTTCAGCAATGACCTGTGCTACAAGGGAGCGCTCGTCCCGCTCCGGCAGTACCCCCCGAAGCGACTCGCTCCATTCGTCGCCCGTCGAGTTCTCGACGGGAAGCGTGAGGGCGGACCACAGAGCGCCCGGAACGAAGCCGAGGCCGAAGCGATCGCGGAGGCGATTGCGGCGTGCTGCGACGATCCGATGTACACGGGCAAGACGATGGGCGTGATCTCGCTGCTGGGCGAGCATCAGGCAAAGCTCATCGAGCGGCTCCTGCTCAAACGAATCGGCGCGGAAGAGATCGAACGAAGGCGGATCGTGTGCGGCGACGCATACTCGTTCCAAGGCGACGAGCGCCACATCATCTTCCTCAGCCTTGTGGTGGCCGTCAAGGATGACGAATTGCGCGGGTTCTCTGCTCTCACCAAGCTCTCCGACATGCAGCGATTCAACGTCGCCGCGAGCCGAGCGCAAGACCAACTCTGGCTCTTCCACTCGGTCATGCCCGAGGACGTTGGAAACCACGAGTGCATGCGTCATCGGCTCCTGACGTACTTCTACGACCCCGCACGGCATGCCGCTCAGAGCGTCGGCGTGGACCTTGCCGACTTGCGACAGCAAGCCAGCAACCAGGACCGTCCGGAGTTGGCCCCTGCGCCGTTCGACAGTTGGTTTGAGGTGGACGTGTACCTCAGGATTGCCGATCGCGGGTTCCGCGTCCTTCCGCAGTACAAGGCGGGACGCAAACGCATCGACCTGGTCGTGGAAGGCCGAACCCGCTTGGCCATCGAATGCGACGGCGACCGGTTTCATTCCGATGAGAACTTCGACGAAGACATGGCCCGCCAGCGGCAACTTGAACGCGCCAACTGGCAGTTCTGGCGCGTGCGAGGGAGCGCGTTCTACCGTGATCCCGACGCAGCGCTTCAGCCACTTTGGGCGCGACTGTCAGGGCTGGGCATCGAACCAATGCCTGCGATCGATGGAAGCGGCAGCGGCGATGGGTACATCCCGCACATCCCAGACCGGACATCATCGAAGCCGCAGGAGGAACCCGCGCCGGCCTGCGGCCAAGAACCTCATGCCGCGTCGCGGACCCCGTCCGGCCCCCAGGCGAACCGGTAGACCCCCGGCCCCGACGGCGGACGCCGCCGCGCCGAGGGTCGGGGGGTGATACCAACGCCTGTCCACGCTACTCGAAGATCTCGATGACGTAGCCATCGGGATCAAGAAACTGCGCGCGGGTCACGGGTCCCGTCTCCGGCACCTGCGTCAGAAACGTCACCCGTCCCTTCAGTGATTCAAGCGCCTGCCGCACGCTCGGCGTGCGCAAGCCGATCGCCACCAGCCCGCCCGGCTGCGACCCGACCACCGGTCGTCGGTACGTCAGGCGCGCGCACAACGCCACCATCGGATACGCGTCGCACTCGAGCGTCCAGGTTTCGAACGGCAGGCCCTTGCGGTCCGTCGAGACGTGCCGGAACCCGAGGGTGTCGCGGTAGAACGCGAGCGTGCGATCCAGTTTGGTGACATCGAAGAGGATCGAGACGACCGCCGGTGAGGGGCACGTGGACGTTTCCGGGCTTTGCATCGCAGAGCATGGTAGCCGCGCGCCGTGCCCATCTAAGCAAAAAGCGAGAACGCCGCGGGAGGGCCGCGGCGTCCTGAACCGGGAAGTGGAGGCGACGAGACTCGAACTCGTGACCTCTTCCATGCCATGGAAGCGCTCTACCAAAACTGAGCTACGCCCCCGGTCGGGGTGCGGCGAATGGTCCGCCGCGAATCGTGTTGTTCGCCGGTGCATCGTAGAAGGTGAAGAACAAAGGTCAATCGGTGCGGAACGGTTGTGCAAGTCGGGCCATATGGAGTGCCAAGACTCGCGCCCGGTTCGCCCCGCTCGGTCAAAGTGTGTCAGAGAAAGAGATCAACGGGCGGCGCTGGCGAATCTGGGCACAGAAGATCCACGAAATCGGCCAGAATGAGTGGTGGATAACTCTCGAAGATCGGAGAAAGTACGGATATTTGGGAAAACTCAAAATCTATCGGCCATCGGTACGAATAGTCACTTGCGGGCGCGCTAAAAAAGGGGTATGTTGTACGCGGTGACACGGACTGTGTGTTGCCGTGCTGGCGGATGCGGATGCGTCCGAAAACGTCGTGTGGGTGGCCATCCTTCGAGCGGGTCTATCGCGACTCTGTTGCAACCAGAGCCGGCGTTGAGTTTGAATGGCGAGCATTGATTGGAAAGGCTCTAATAAGAGAACCCGAGGGTGGATCAGGCGTATATATTTCGTATGGCCAAGTGCCAAATGTTTGCCTTTTGTATGGCAATCTACAAGTGACAGGTTCCGGGTAGGCAACTGCGAAGAGCGAGCGGTGGTATTCTGGAAGTACGGAGCAAGGAGCTCCTCGAAAGCGACACATGATAATGAGCAATCTTTCCGCCAAAGCACTAAGCCCTGTTGAGCAGCATCGGCGACGAAGCCGGGTGCAGATGGTCGGCTCGGGGACGGGAGGCCGCGTCAAGCGCGCGCTGAGCAAGGACGACGAGAAACTCCTTGCCCAGATTCTCTCGCAGGAGCAGGATTTCATCGACAGCCCGGCGTTCCGCGAACCCGGTGCCGAGGGGAAGATCTACGACGAAGCGCCGGACGTGGCCAAGCCGGACACGAGTTGGTATCACCCGGTGATGGACGATCTCTCGCCCGGGAAGAGCCGGACGGTGAAGAGCGCGCAGCAGGTGATCCTCACGGGCGCGGAAGAGAAGGTTCTCTTCCACCAGTTCAACTACGCGCGGTACCGAGTCTGGTCGCTTCAGCAGGAGATCGAGAAGTCGGCGGCGAAGAAGCCGACGCCCGAGCAGGCCGACGACGTGCTGAAGTGGTACCGCATCTCGGACCGCGTGCGTGAGCAGATCGCCGAGACGAACCTGGCGCTGGTGCTGGCGATGGCCAAGCGGACGCGCATGAGTGAAGTGGACTTCGCCGACCTGGTCAGCGAAGGGAACATGGCTCTGCTGCGCGCGGTCGATAAGTTCGACGCGGGCCGCGGGTACAAGTTCTCGACGTACGCCTGCCGCGCGATCCTCAAGGCGTTCAGCCGGCAGGGGATGAAACTGTCCAAGTACCGGCAGCGGTTCCCGACGGATTTCGATCCCAAACTCGAGAAGTCCAACTTCCTCGAGACCAAGCGATCGACGTTCGAGAAGGACGCGGCGGAAGAGGTCAAGCGGATCGTGCTTGACAACCGCGCGGACCTGACGGATGTCGAGCGCACGGTGATCGAGCATCGCTTCGGCCTGGAGTCCGGCGATACGGAGAAGCCGATGACCCTCGAGCAGGTCGGCCAGATCATCGGCGTGACCAAGGAGCGAGTGCGCCAGATCCAGAACAAGGCGATGGAGAAGATCCGCCTGACGCTGGAGACGCACTTCCTGGGCACGCGCCAGCAGGAAGACGACGGGGACGCGGGCGATGAAAATGGCCCGCCGAATCCAGGCGGCATGCTGCCCGAGCAGATGCTTCTGGCGGACTGAGCCGTGCGCGGATTGTCGAAACCCGACAGCCCCCGAGTACATCGGGGGCTTTTTTCATGGGTGAACAAGATCGTCAGGGGTCGGGGCGGCGCCGCTCAGGACCAGATCGGCCAGACGATCGATGCGCGGGGCCTCGATATCGCCCTCGAGTTCCTGACCGTGTGTGAGAAACGAGAGGTGGGACTTGAGCGCGGCGGCGACGGACAGCACGACGCCGTACGTGACGGCTTCGTCGAGTTTGGTGAAGAGGACGCGTGAAGGGGCAAGCGACGCGAGGGATCGAGCGGCGGCGAGCATCGCGTGCTCGCTCATGGTGCCGGCGAGGACGAGATGGGTTTCCGAGATGTTCACGCCCTGCAGGGCGCCGGCGAGCCGATCGGCGTGGCGCGGGTTCCGCGTCGGAACGCCGAAGGTGTCGATGAGAATGACGTCTGCGTCGGCGAACTCGGTGATCGCGTGCGAGAGGGAGGCGGCGTCGGGCGCGACCGCGAAGGGAACGCCGATGAGCCTGGCGTAGGCGTGCATCTGCTCGGACGCTCCGGGGCGCGAGGTGTCGGTGGAGATGACCGCGACGCGGAGTCGCTGATGAAGGGTATAGGCGGCGGCGAGTTTGGCGATCGTCGAAGTTTTGCCGACGCCGGTGGGGCCGACCAGAGCGATCGAGAACGGCGAGCCGTCGGGCGCGCGCCGGGGTGTGACGCTGGAGCGAGAAACCGGGATGAGATGAACCAGGTGCTGGAGGATCGCGCGATCGACCGCGCCCTGGTCGTCGAGTTCGTGGGGCTGGAGGGTGTCGCGCACGCGTCGTGCGATCCCATCGGCGAGTTCGCGCGAGACGTGCTGCTGAAGCAGCCGGACGTGCCGATCGAAGAGGGCCGGAGGCAGAGGCGCCTGATCGGCGCCTCGCACCGGGGATGGTGCGGGCTCCACGGAAGCGAGGGGGGGCTGGGCCGGCGCGTGAGCGAGCGCGCGATGGAGCATGGCGCGGATATCGCGGAGTTCATGGCGAACGTCGTCACGGGCCTCGGTACAGGCGGGCGCGATCGAGCCGGCGCCGAGCCCGGGCGGGTCGGCGGTTTCACGCGGCGTGTCGTGATCGCGGGCGCGGGACTCGGGATCGGAGCCGGCGAGCAGGCCGCGTCGGCGGACACGCATCACCTGCGAGGGATCAGGGCGCGCCGCGCTGACGCGAGCAGCGGAGGACGCCGCCGCTTCCGGTGCAGCACCGGCGCGAGTCGCGGGCACCTGCGGCGAAGGGGCGACCAGCCGACCTGGCGGCGCTACGGGCCTTGCCGAGACGTCGGCGGGGGAAGCCGGGGTCGCGGGAGTTGCCGCCAGGGCGGTGATCTCGATCGTTTCCTTCCCGCCGACGCCCATCATACCGCCGACCTTGAACGAGCGTGTGTGGACGATGACCGCGTCCTTGCCGAGGGCTTTCTTGACCGACAGAAGGGTCTGGGCGATGGTGGGGCCGCGAAAGGTGTGGAGGTGCATGAAAAGCCGTCCGTGGCGAGTAATCGGCGTCCGTGGCCGTGCCCGCGAAGCGACGCATGCCGCGGGCGATCGAGTTCATCGTCGGAGGGCAGCGGCGGGCTTGAAGCGGGGGAAGCCGAAGCGGCGCCGCGAAGAACGTGCGCGACAGGGCGCAGAAGTCGTACGGCGCCCGGCGAGAATCGCGAGGCATCCGAGCCGGGGCGCGCGGGCCTGGCAGGGGGACGTCGGAGGATGCCGTGCCCATCGCCTTGGGGTGAGACTCAGAGTTATCGCGTCGCCGCGGCCTGCGGCTCCGTGGGGAGCCCGACGAACGCGACGGACTCGACCTCAACGCCCGCGACGGCTTCGTTGTACCCCAGCACCGCGACGGTGGGAAGTTGCGCGGCAAGCAGTTGGCGCACGACCGCGCGAACCTGCGGAGAGGCGAGCACCACGGGCGCCTTCCCGCTGCTGGTCGGTGTCTTGAGAGCCTTGGCGATCTGGGCGGTGATCTTCGCGGCGACGGCGGCGGGCATGTTGAACGACGTGCCGGCGGCGGAGCGGTCGATGTACGCGTTGATCTGGTCCTCGAGCGACGGGTCGAGTGTGACGCACACGAGGCGCTGCCGGCCGTCGGGGTCGGTTACCGCGTGCTGCTGGCAGATCGCGCGGCGCAGGGCGTGCCGCGCGTACTCGGTGAGAACGTCCAGGTCCTTGGAGCGAGTTCCCCAGTCGGCGAGGGTCTCGAGGATGGTCTCCAGATCTCGGATCGAGACGCGCTCGCGCAGCAGGTTCTGCAGGACCTTCTGAAGTTCGCCCGGCTTGACGACGGTGGGGACCACTTCCTCGACGAGTTTCGGGGATTTTTCCTTGAGTTGCGCGATCAGGTTGTTGACCTCTTCGCGGGTGAGCAGTTCGTCGGCGTGGGTGCGCACCACTTCTGTCAGGTGCGTCGCCAGGACGGTGCACGCGTCGACCACGGTGAAGTTGAGCGTCTCGGCGCGGGTGCGCAGCGACGGCTCGACCCACCATGCGTCCAAGCCGAAGGCGGGCTCCCTGGTCTTGATGCCTTCGATGGATCCGCTGGCGATCCCCGAATCCATGGCCATGATCTTGGCCGGGTAGGTGTACCCCTGGGCGACCATGTTGCCCTTGATCTTGACGCGGTACTCGTTGGGCTGGAGTTGCGCGTTGTCGCGGATGCGGACGGGGGGAAGGATGAAGCCGACCTCCGCGGCGAGTTGTCGGCGGATGGCGGAGATCTTCTCCAGCAGTTCGCCGCGCTGCGCGGTATCGACCAGGCAGACCAGCGAGTAGCCGAGTTCGAGTTCGAGCGTGTCGAGCTTGAGGAGTGTTTCGGGGGGCGGGGGCTCGGGCTTGGTGGAGTTCTTCTCGGCCTCGGCGGACTTCTGGGCCGTCGCCTTGCGGGTGCGCTGACGCAGCAGGTAGAACCCGCCCAGGGCGCTGGTCGACGCCAGCAGGAGCAGGGGGACCTTTGGCAGCGGCGTGAGCAGGAGGAACGAGAGGAACCCGGAGGTGATGAAGAGCCCCATCGGCTGGCTGACGAGCTGCGCGGTGAGTTCGTTCCCGAGTTGCTGCTTGGAGCCCGAGCGAGTGACGATGAGGGCGGCGGCGATGGAGACGACAAAGGCGGGAAGTTGCGAGGCCAGCCCGTCGCCGATCGTGAGTTTGGTGAACACCTCGGCGGTCTTGGCGGCGGGCCAGCCGCGTTCGAGGATGCCGATGGCGAACCCGCCGACAACGTTGATGACGGTGATGAAGAGCCCGGCGACCGCGTCGCCGCGGACGAACTTGCTGGCGCCGTCCATGGCGCCGAAGAAGTCGGCCTCCTGCGAGATGCGTTCGCGGCGCCGGCGCGCCTCGGCTTCGTCGATGTTGCCGGCGTTGAGGTCGGCGTCGATCGCCATCTGCTTGCCCGGCATCGCGTCCAGGGTGAAGCGGGCGGCGACCTCGCTGATGCGCGTCGCGCCCTTGGTGATCACCACGAACTGCACCACCACCAGGATGAGAAAGATAATGATCCCCACCGCCAGCGAACTGCCGGCGACAAACGAGGCGAACGTGCTGATCACGTGCCCCGCCATGGTCATCGCTTCCTCGGGTGTCGAGGCGTCCGCGGTGAGGATGAGGCGGGTGGTGGCGACGTTGAGGACCAGGCGCAGCAGCGTCAACGCGAGCAGCAGCGACGGAAAGACCGAGAAATCCAGCGGGTGATCCATGTAGATCGTGGTCAGGAGCACGATCACGCCGATGGAGATGTTCACGCAGATGAGGATGTCCAGCAGGAACGGCGGGAGCGGGACCAGCAGGACAACTAGCAGGGAGATGAACGCGATGGGGACCACCAGCCCGCGGTGGGACTGAAGCCTGACGAGCCATTCCGGCAGGACCCGGGATGAGGCGAACTTGGGTTTGGCCGCGGCGGTGCTCATGCGATGGGGGAGATAAGCCGGAAGTGAGGAGCGCGTTTCACGGGTAATAAACCGGAGTGGGGGGATGCGGGAAGGGCGAAGAAGTCGGCGGGGTCATGGGTCGCCGCTATGGTGGGCGGTCGCTACGCCGCCTTGTCCTTGAGGCGGTAGACGTACGCGAGAATCTCAGCGACCGCCTGGTAGAACTCGTGGGAGATGGACCGGCCGACGTCGGCGCCGGCGTAGAGCGCGCGGGCCAGGGCGGGCTTCTCGACAATTGGAACGGAATAGGTGCGGGCGAGTTCGCGGATGCGGAACGCCATGTAATCGGCGCCCTTGGCCACGACGCGCGGCGCGTGCATGGTGTCCGGGTCGTACTTGATGGCGACGGCAAAGTGCGTGGGATTGGTGACGATGACGTCGGCGGTCTGGATGGCCTGCTGCATCTGCTGAAGGAGCATCGTGCGGGCCATGCGGAGGCGGCGGGCCTTGGTCTGCTCGTCGCCTTCGACGCTGCGGCGCTCGTCCTTGACTTCCTGCTTGGTCATCCGGAGGTCCTGCCGATGCTGCCAGCGGTTGTAGACCAGGTCGATGATGCCCAGGATCAGCAGCAGGGCCAGGAGCCACGCGACCAGGTCGAAGACGATGTCGCCCATTTCGTGCAGCGCCGCGACGCCGCTCAGCGCGGGGAGGAACGCCATCGGGCGAAGCCGGAAGGAGATGACGGAGAAGGCGATGAAGAGCACGATGGCGAGTTTGAGGGAAGAGACGAGGGTCTTGACGAGGTTTCGCTTGCCGACGAACTTCTTGACCCCGGTGAGGGGATTCAGCCGGTCCCATTTGGGGGAGATGGGCTTGAGCGTCCAGAGCCAGCCGATCTGCGCGACCTGAGCGGCGGCGGTGAAGAGAGCCATGATCGCCAGGAAGGGCGCGGCGAGGCGCACGCCCGTGGAGAGCGCCCAGATACCCTGCGCGCGGAGTTCGCCCGCCGGGGCGGCGGTGAGGCGCTCGGCGGAGAGGCCGGTCTTGAGGAGGTTCGCCGCCCCGTCGAAGACATACGGGCCGAGGAAGACGATGAGCAGGACGGAGCCGAGCATGTCGATGGCCGCGGTGAACTCCTGGCTCTTGGGGACCCGCCCCTCGCTGCGCGCGCGAGACAACTTGCGGCCGGTGGGTTGTTCAGTGCGTTCGCCGAGTTCTTCGGCCATGGTGCGCGGGATCCTTGGTCAGGGCGTCTGGGTGGTCGCGGCGTGAGTCGGACGATCGAGGGACTCGACCCAATGGAGTGTGGCGTCGATGCCGTCGGCGGTGAACGACGTGATCGCCCCGCCCATCGCTCGCACGCTGATGACCATCGCGATGAGCCCGATGATGATCTTGATCGGGAATCCGATGCTCATGATGTTGATCTGCGGCATCGTCTTCATGACAAACGCCGACGACACCAGTTCGACGATGATCATGCACAGCACCGGGGCGGCCAGTCGCAGGGCGAGTTCGAATCCCGCGGTGACCAGCGAGATGAGCAGCGGGAGCGGGGATGCCAGCGCGTCGAGGTTGCCCAGGGGGACGATCTCGAACGATAGCAGGACGCCCAGGTACATGGCGTCGAGCCCGCCGACGGTGAGAAACGCGGCGAGCGCGATGTACATCAAGAGGTCGCCCGTGACGCCCCCTTCGGTTTCCAAGAGGGGGTTGTATGACGCGGCGAGTCCGATGCCCATTTGGTGATCGATGACGTGCCCGGCGAGTTGAGCGGCGTAGAGCGGGAGCGTAGCCAGCAGCCCGATCGTGACGCCGATGAGCGCCTCCAGCGCCATTCCCACGGCCAAAAGCGCCAGATCCGGCGCGGGATGCAGCGGCGGGGTCAGCGCCACCATCGGGAGCGCCCCAACCGCGAACATCGCGACAAGCAATGCCTTGGCCTTTGCCGGGATGACCGACGTGGACAGCACCGGCGCGAACGCGCACAGGCCGCCGAAGCGTGCGAGCATCAGCACGAACGGTTCGGCGTAGCGCAGTGCGAGTTCGGGGAAGTCCATTGGGATGGGGCCGGGGACGAAGGACCGGGGACGAGGGATCGAATCAGAGGGAGTGCAGGCCGCCGAAGAGTTCGGCGGCGAAATCGAGCAGTCGCCGGACGATCCAGGGGAGCATCAGCACCGCGACGACGAGCATCCCTGTAATTTTCGGGACGAACGTGAGCGTCTGATCCTGGATCGACGTGATCGATTGCAGGATGCTGATGACGAGACCGATGACGACGCCCGCCGCCAGCAACGGCGTCGCGATCTTCATCGTGACGACCAGCGTGGCGCGCACAAGTTCGATGGTGGATTCGTCGTAGTGCATGATGAGCGGCGGAGAAAGCGAGCGTGTCGGGTTCTGCTCCAACGAACGACATGCCAGGCCCGGGTCATCCGGGGATGCGGCGCGGCGGACCGCTACCCCCCGGGCGCCGGGACGGATGCGAGCGCGGGCGACGCGGTGACGAAGCCGTCAAGCAGGCTCCCGACCACGAGTTGCCATCCGTCCACGAGTACAAAGAGCAGGAGTTTGAACGGCAGGCTGATGAGCACCGGCGGGAGCATCATCATGTTCATGGAGATGAGCAGCGCGGCGATCACCATGTCGATCACGAGGAAGGGGAGATACACGCGGAAGCCCATGAGGAACGCGGTGCGCAGTTCGCTGAGCATGTACGCCGGGATGAGCGCCACCATGTCGACGTCGTCACGGGTGAGTTCATCGGGGCGCGAGATATCCACGCCGCGCCGCTGCATCATGAGGTACAGGCTGGACCAGTTGCCGGTGTGCTCGATCTGGTCGAGCATGAAGTCCTTCATCGGCGTCTTGGCCTTGTTCCAGAGCGTGTCGTAGTCGGAGATCTCGCCGCTGCGGTACGGCACGATCGCTTCGGCATGGATCCGCTCCAGCGTCGGGCCCATGACCAGCAGCGTCATGAAGAGCGAGAGCGCGAGGATGACCTGCGGGGGCGGGAGTGAGTTGGTCCCCATCGCCTGGCGCAGCAGGCCCAGGACGATGATGATCCGCACGAAGCAGGTCGTCATCAGCATGATCGACGGGACCAGGCCGATGACGGTGATCAGGACCACGATGTTGATGGCGGTGGAGAGGCCGCCGGTTCGCCCGGATTGCGATGACGAGCCGGGTAATGCGAGCGACGGGGGGCCGTAGGTTCCGCTTGGGAAGTCGGTCTCACGCGAACGATCGGCGAGCGACCCGACGTCGGCGAGCAGGGAGATGGGGTTGACGTCGAGGGCGGCCGCGTTCGTCGGCGAGGCCGTGGGGAGCGCGGGCGATTGGGCGACCGCGGGCGCTCCCGCCCCCAGCAGCGCGCACACCGCCAGTGCGCCAAGCAGCCTGCACAGAAATCGACTCACGCACGGCGATGTCATGCGGTCACCTCGACGGAGGGGCCGCCCGTTCGTTTGGACGCGGCCGAAGGCTTGCGAGTGGAGACCGAGAGCGGGCGCGTCGTGATACGCGCGTCCGCGGCCGGGGCGTCGTTCGCTGACGCGTCGGCGGCGTCCGCGTCCCGCAGCCCGGCGGCGCACGCGCCCATCAACTCGCGGAACTTCGCCGCGATCGACTGCCCGTCCGCGTCCTGCGTCTTGGTCAGGATCGAGGCGACGGACTCGGCGTCGCTGATCTCGCACAGCGTCGAGAGCGATGCAGCCGAAGCGCGTCGCAGCGGCAGCGACGCGGAGCCGGTCTGCGAGAGCAGCAGCACCCGCCGATCAACCTTCAGCAATATCAGCGTTATCCCGGAGCCGATCGGATACCGGCCGAGGATTTCGAGCACCCCGGCCGGAGCGCGGGAGACGCCCGCGACGGCCAGCGCCTGCTTGCGCCGCAGCAGCGTCTTGGCGAGCAGCGCGACCGCGAGGATCGAACCCAGCACGAGTACCAGCGAGCCGACCGTGCGGAATAGACTCGGTCCCGGGCGGGTCGCGTCGGCGGAGAGGCCGAGCGGGCGAGAGGCTGCAGGTTCCGGGCGGCCGAGATGGCGCGGGCCGGGTTCGATCGTCCGCGGCGCCGGCTCATCACCAGAACGCGGCGGGCCGGCCGACGGCGCCTGCGACGCGCTCTCGCTGTCCGGCGCATCGATTGCTCGCGCCGGTGTGGCACCGGACAGCAGCGAGGCGACGGCGACGAGAATCGCGGCACGATGTCGATGTCGGTGATTCATGTCCGGCCCTCCTGGCGATCAAGTCGGGCTCCGCCCGGCTTTCCGGCATCGCACCGGCGTTACTCAGCGGATTCGCCGGTGGGCGAGAGGATCTCGTTCACGCGGATGCAGAAGTTGTCGTTGAGCACCAGGACCTCGCCCCGGGCCACGTGCCGGTCGTTGACGTACACGTCCACCGGGTCGCCGGCGAGTTTGTCGAGTTCGACGACGGACCCTTCGCCCAGGCGCAGGACGTCTTCCACGATCATGCGCGTGCGGCCCAGTTCGATCTTCACGTGCAGATTCACGTCCGAGAGCAAGTCGATGCCCTCGGGCTTGGTGGTCCGCGTGGAATCGCCGAAACTGGGCAGGTGCAGCACCCCGGGATATGTGGGGGGCGTGAACGACTGGGGGGCCGATGCCGGCGCGGGCGATGCCACGCTCTGCACCTGCGCCACCGACGCCTGGGCCGCCTTGAGCGCTTCGTCGGCGTTCGCATTCACGTCGCCCGGCGGCGCCGACGCGGCGGACGCGCTCTCTAGCCTCGCGACCGCGTCCTGTGCCGCGCGCAACGCGTCGGAGGCGAGGTTCGAGGCGGAAGTTTCGGCGTTGGGATCTGGCGTGTCGGGCATGCGGGTGACCTTCAGGCACGCGCCGCGCACATTCCCGGCGCGACGCGATCACCCTCATCGGACGACGCCGCGGAACCCACGGAGTTTGCGGTCCAGGCCGCGCGGGTTTGATCACACGGGCAGATAGTGCGCGTCGAACCTGCGCGGGTGTCCGCGCGGACGCCGCGTGTATCACCCGGGATGAACTGTTCACGCGAACAGCAGTTGCCAGCCAACATAGAGGATCGCGACATCGACGATGGCGTGGCTGACATACCCCGGCCAGATCGATCCGTATCGGAGAAAGCACCCCGACCAGACGCACCCGCCGATGAACACGCCCAGCGAGCCCAGCGCCGTCAGCACCACCGGGAAATACGCGGCGAGCACGACAACATGATGCAGTGTGAAGAACAGAGCCGACACGGGCACCGCGATCATCGGCGGCATGAGCGAGGCAGCGGCGCGGAATGCGAACCAGCGCCAGACGTATTCCTCAAGCAGCGAGTTGACGAGCGCCAGATAGGCGCCGAAGAGGAGATAGTTCGCGGGGGAGCCGAATCCGGCGTCGGTGGCGGTGGCGCGGAGATCCGCGGCGTTGACGCCAAAGGTCGAGCGCAGCAGCAGGAAGACGCCGACGATGCCGGCGGAAATCACCACCCCAAGCATCGCCCCAACGATGAGTGAGTGTCCGCGGCGAGTGCGAGACGGCGTGACGACCACGCCAAGGGGTGGCTGGCGATCGATCAGGATCGTCCATGCCAGCGGGAGCGCCAGCAGCCAGAACTTCGCGAAGGCGTACACCGCCCCCCCGATCGGACCGGGCGCGAGCCACAGAGCCATGAGCGCGCCGATGGTGGGCACGGGGACCAGCAGCCACAGGGCGAGCGCCGCACGCCGAACGTGGTGGAGCGCATTGGTGGAAAAGGGCGCCACGGGCATCCGCGGATCATTGGTCGAACGCGGCGTGGGATTTCCGATCAGTCGATGCTGAGATCGACGTCCGGCGGGTGGACGCCGCCGCACGACCCTACGATGTTCTGTCAGACCGATAGAGCAATGTTTGGATAACGATCGGATCTCGCCGCCATCAAACAGGCATTGGGAGTACGCGGATTGGCCACGCTCGAAGTCACCGTCAACGGCCTGCGGCTGCCCAATCCGTTCGTGATCGCGTCGGGGCCTCCGGGGACGAACGCGAATGTGATCGCCAAGGCGTTCGATGAGGGATGGGGGGCGGTGGTCAGCAAGACGGCGTGTCTGGATGCCGGGCGCATCGTGAATGTCTCGCCGCGATATGCGCGCCTGCGGGTCGGCGGCCCACACGCCGCCTCGCGAAATGGCCACGGGCCGGCCGGTGAGATCGTGGGCTGGGAGAATATCGAACTGATCAGCGACCGCCCCTTCGAGGACTGGCTCGACGATTTCAAACGGTTGAAAAAGCAGTATCCCGATCGAATCCTGATCGCGTCGATCACCGAGGGTTGCTCGCGCCGGGCGTGGGAAGAGATCGTCGAGCGCACGCAGGCGACCGGGGTCGACGCGCTGGAACTCAACTTCTCGTGCCCGCACGGCCTGCCCGAGCGCAAGATGGGGTCGGCGATCGGACAGGATGCCGACCTGGTGCGCGAGATCTGCGGATGGGTCAGGCGCGTGTCGCGTGTCCCGGTGTGGGCGAAGATGACGCCGAACATCACCGACATTGCCGCGCCCGCTCGCGCCGCCATCGAGGCCGGGTGTGACGGGATCAGCGCGATCAACACGGTGCTGAGCATCATGGAGGTGAACCTGGAGACGCTCAGGCCCGAGCCGGCGGTGGATGGCTTCAGCACCGCCGGGGGATATTCCGGCCGGGCGATCAGGCCAATCGCGCTGCGCATGGCGTCGCAGGTGGCGCGGGTGATCGAGCAGGCCGCCGGCGCTGGCGCGCAGCGTCGGCCCACCCTGAGCGCGATGGGGGGGATCGAATCCGGTGGCGATGCGGCGCAGTTCATCCTGCTCGGCGCCGCCTGTGTTCAGGTGTGCACCGGCGTCATGATCCATGGCTACCGGCTCATCCGCCGCCTGACCGCTGAACTCGAAGCCTTCATGGACCGCCACGGGTTTGGCTCGATCGACGAGTTCCGCGCTCGCTCGCTGCACTACCTCACGTCCCACTCGGAACTGGTGCGGATCCAGCGCGGCGCCCGCGCCGACGGGCCGCGCGCAAACGGCGAAATCGTCGTTCGCGCCGATTCTCACTGGACGGCCGACCGGTTTGTCCAGCAGAGCGACCAACTCGCGCGCTGAATCCCGGGCCGATCACCTCCACCACATCGACCCGCCATAGGTCGCCGAGTCGCCCAGGTCCTCGGCGATGCGCAGGAGTTGGTTGTACTTCGCGTTGCGATCGCTCCGGCACGGCGCGCCGGTCTTGATCTGCCCGCAGTTCGTCGCCACCGCGAGGTCGGCGATCGTCGCGTCCTCGGTCTCGCCGGAACGGTGGCTCATGACGCAGGCGTACCCGCTTCGCGTCGCGAGGTTCACCGCCGAGAATGTCTCGCTCAGCGTCCCGATCTGGTTGACCTTGACAAGGATGGCATTGGCGCACTGTTCCTTGATCCCGCGGGCCAGGAACCGGGAGTTTGTCACGAAGAGGTCATCGCCGACGAGCTGCACCGTCGCGCCGAGCCGAGCGGTCAGCCGGGCCCAGCCGGACCAGTCGTTTTCCGCCAGCCCGTCTTCGACCGATCTGATCGGGTATTTCTTGCACCATCCGGCCCAGAGGTCGATCATTTCGTCGCTGGAGGCGACGCGCTTCGGATCGCTCTTGAAGAACCTGTACCCCTGGACGGGTTTGGGCTTCTTCCCGGATTTTCCGGCCCCGCCCTGGGCTTCGTTCCAGAGTTCGCTGGCGGCCGGATCGAGCGCGACGAAGATCTGCCGGCCCCAGTCGTAGCCGGACTTCTCGGTGGCCTCCTGGATCAACTTGAGCGCGTCCTCGTTGGATTTCAGGTCGGGCGCGAAGCCCCCTTCGTCGCCGACGGCGGTCGAAAGGTGGCGCTCGTGCAGCACCTTGCGAAGTGTGTGGTAGATCTCAACGCCGGCGCGGAGCGCGTCGGGGAAGTTGTCGAAACCCCAGGGTTGGATCATGAACTCCTGGAAATCGACGTTGTTGTCGGCGTGCTTGCCGCCGTTGAGGATGTTGAGCATCGGAACGGGCAACGTCTTGGCCGCCGTGCCCCCCAGGTAGCGAAAGAGCGGCAGCCCGCTGGCCTCCGCGGCGGCCTTGGCAACAGCCATCGAGACGCCCAGGATGCCGTTGGCGCCAAGTTCCTTCTTGTTGGGAGTCCCGTCCATCTCGATCATGGCGGCGTCGATGTCTTCCTGGGCGCGTGCGTCCATCCCCTCGATCGCCGGGGCGATGCGAACGTTGACGTTCTGGACCGCCTTGCGAACGCTCTTGCCCAGGTAGTGTTTCTTGTCGCCGTCGCGGAGTTCGACCGCTTCGTTTTCTCCCGTCGAGGCGCCCGAGGGGACCGCCGCCCGGGCCGTCACACCCGACGACAGCGCGACTTCGACCTCGATCGTGGGATTGCCGCGAGAGTCGAGAATCTGGCGGGCGTGGACGACTTCGATGTCGAAAGCCATGGGGGGTCGTTCCTTGAGAAAGTGGTGACGGGCATGCGCCGAGGCGGGCGGGAGAGTAGGACCCAACGCCGATCGGCGTACGCCGGATGAGCGCCGGTGAACCGATCGCTCAGACTCGCGGCGGCCTCCATGCGTCCCTAACGCCTTACCTACGCCAGACCCATGGATGTCCGATCCCGCAGATCTCCCCGCGCGGCGGACAAAATCCATCATGAAAGCGCTGAATTGCCCGCACGCGCGTTGACAAACGGGCTCGCCCGGGACATGCTTGTGGTGAGAGAGAGTTCAGGCATCGGGACGACCTCGGGCCCCGGCGTCTGACTCTTTGTGTCTTTTTGGGCGCGCCGGTTTCGGCTCGCCGCTACACACCCGAGAACATGGTTGTTGGATGTGAGGCACCGGTTCTCTCGCCGGTTTCTGGAGACATGTCGCATGCGTTCTCTCAAGGGTCTTTCGGCGCCGCTTCTCGCGGCAGGGCTTTCTCTCTCAACAGGCGTCTGCGTCGCTCGCGCGGATATCTCCGAGCAGGTCTTCGTGATCCAGGCGACCAGTTCGCTCGGGTCGGCGACCCACGTCGTGCGCATCGCCGACGGTCAATGGTCCGCCCCCGGCGAGTTCCAGTGGAACTTCGAGGGTGAAGTCCCCATGAACGACGCCAGCGGCAACACCATCGCGATGCTCTGCGGCGGCTCGCTGCTCGTCCACGAGGATCCCGAGGTCGCCCTGAACTTCAGCATCATGGCCGGCTCCCTCGAAACCGCCTTTACGATCTCCTCCGCCCTCGTCTCGTTCGCCTCCATCAACGGCGCGGTCGGCCAGGCCTCGGCCGGTATCACCGCTACCGATCTCGACGGCGACGGCGTCACCCTCTCCCCCACCAACCCGGCCGGCATGTACATCGCCCAGTACAACGGCATCGCCCCCACCGGCACCACCTTCCGCGGCTTCTTCAGCGCCCCCGTCTCCGCCCCCACCCCCTTCGGCTCAACAAGTTTCTCATCCGACTACCCCGGCGGCGGCGGGTTCGCCCCCATCCCCGGCGACGTCAGCGATATCTCTTCTCGCTTCACCTTCACCCTGTCCGCCAACGACATCGCCAGCGGCACCAGCATCTTCACCGTCGTGCCCGCGCCCGCGTCGGCGTCGCTCATCGCTTTCGCCGGTGTGCTGGCGCGGCGACGCCGCCGCTAGACCAGGCGCCCGACATCCCTCCACACATGCAGGCGTGCCCGATGGCACGCCTCCTGTTTTTTCCCGGCGGGTACTCATCATGCAACCCGATCAGTTCGCATCCGGCGCGGGCGCCAGGTCGCTCACCTGTTCCAGAATCGACGCGGCGATCTGCTCCGGGTTGTACCCCGCGCGCAGCAGCACGCACGGCTTGCCCGCTTCACGCGACCACCGACGCGAATCTTCCACGTGCGCGTGCCCCGCCAGTTTGACGAGCACCAGCACGAGTTTCGTCTCCGCCCGCATGATCTCCGGACGAAGCGGCGCCGATGACGAATGTTCCCCCAGTCCGACCCACTCCAGATCAGCCAGGTCAAACGCGCCGGCGATCCGCGCCGCGGCATCCGGGCGACGCTCGCCCCCGATCACGACGACCCGCGACCCGCGCAACCAGTCACGCACGCGATGAACGCTCGGCCCGTATTCCCGCGGCGGCGCGGCGCCGTCGTCCTCGTCTGCCGCGGCCAGCGCTTCGGCGAGTTGAGCCGGCGCGTGCTGCCAGATCCGCGATTGCCTCAGATCGGCGATCAGCGAGTTCATCGCCGCCGCGGACTCTCCGCGGGCCATGAGTTGAGACATCGCGGCGCCCAGCGAGTTCCAGTCCGCCGGATCGCCGACATCCGGATCAGCGAGCAACCGCTTGACGTGGTAGCGGATCTTCCCGCGCCGCGACTTGTGCTCGGTCCGAGCCTCTTTGCGCTTCGAGAGTGATTGCTCCACCGCGCTGACGCGCTCCGAGAGTTCGGCCGCGGCGTGCGGGTCGCCCGGATCGTCCATCCGCATGAACCGGTCGAGGTAGATGCGTTCGCGCTCGGTGACCAGCCGCAGCCAGCGGAACGCCGTGTACTGGTCCTCGTCGCGGCTTTGTCCGAACGGTTCGGCCGCGATGCGCAGTGCCGACTGCGCTTCGGCCAGCAGCAGGATGATCTCCCTCTCCTCGGTCGAGCGCGGCTCGACGAGCCGCGACCCTTCGACGTCCTTCCGCGACAAACTGATCACGCGCGCGGCGCGGGCGACGTTGTCGAAGCAATCCGCCAGTCGAACCAGCGCGGCCCGGTCGAACGCGGACTCGCTCTCCAGCGACCACGGCCCGCGCGAGTTGCCCAGTGCGATCGCACGCTGCACGAACTCGCCCGCCTCGACGCGCCATTCGGGCGTGCGCTCCTGCGGCGTCGTGCCCGCCGCGAACCGGGCCGCCCGGGCCGCATGCTCGCACCGGCTCGCCAGCGCTTCCAGGTCCGGCAGTTCCGGGAGCACGTGCGCCGCGTCGTACCCCGGGGCGGCGGGCCGTTCCGCCGCGGCCGCCGCGGCCCCGATCGCCCCCTCCCCGCCACCACGGACCTCGATGTGCTGAATCGAATCACCGATGCGCAGCGGGACGACTGACCTCGGGCCTCTGATCTCCGGCGGCCGGATGGGCGCCGGTCTGCTTGCTATCGGGGCCGCCCCCGGGGGCCCCTCGGACGACCCATCATCAATCGAGCCCGCGGTCGGCTCGGGCGCCTGCGAGAGTTCCAGCAGTAACTCGCCCAGCATGCGCAGCGATTCTCGGCGCTGGGGATTGTCTGCGAGCCACGTTCGAGCGAGATCGCCAAATATCTGGATGGCTTTGTCGGTCATGGACGACGTTTTGTTCGCCCCCCCAGAGGATGGCTTGGACAGGCACAATCGTCGGAGTCGCCGACAACGTCGCGCGGCTTCCGAAATGCCAACACGTGTCACAGAATCAGACGGACGCCGCGGGTTGCATACACCCGGGCCCGTCTCAAAACCATACGCACACGACTGTGCCGGTTCGAGACGGCCCGAGAATTCTTCCTCACTTTCTGCCGGGCATCGCCCCCTGACCCCATGAAATGGCGTGCGCGAAATTACGAACAACCCTTTGCCATGCCAATTCTCGACCCCTCGTCGTTCATCCTCGTGCTGTGCGGCGTCACGATCGGCGCCGCGGCGGTGTGGTACGTCTCGCGCCGCTGGCGCCGTGGCAGACCCGCGGGTCCGAAATGGCGCGATGATCGCGTTGATCTTCAGATGATCGCCGACCGCGTCCGATCCGTCGGCAAGCTCGTCGCGCTGGAAGTCAGCGCCAAGGAAATCGCGACGGCGTCGGCCGGGTGGTCGTGGCTCCCGCCCCTCATCTTCAATCAGGCCAAACTCGCCATGATCTTTCATTTCGAGAAGCAGTACTGGGTGGACCTGGCCTGCGTGCGACCTGAGGACGTGCAGACCCTGGGGCCCGGAAAATACAGGCTGTCGCTCCCCGCGGTGGAGGGGAGGCTGCGCCTGACCAACATGACGCCCTACGACATCCAGAGCGCGCGAGTCCTCGGTCTGCTGGACCTGATCCCGATGACCGCCGATCGGCAGAAGGAACTCATGGACCGCGCGCAGCACCAGGCGTCGTCGCTCTTCGAGGCGTGGGACGCGCGGTACCACGCCGAGGCGCGAGCCGCCGCCGAACGGCAGATCCACACGCTCTTTGGGATGATGGGCGTCGTCGTCGAGTGCGAGTGGCCCGCTGAAAAATCGATCGAGCGGCCCGCGGAATCGCCCGCGACCAAGGCCGCATCCATCGCCTCCGTCGCGCGTCCGCGATGGAAGGCATTCGTCGCCAAGTGGTCGGCCGCCTGATATCTCACCGCTTCGTCGGCACCAGCCGGATGACCTTGTCGGGGTCATTGAGCACGATGTAGATCAACCCGTCGGGCGCGGACACGATGTCGCGAACCCGTCCCAGCCCGTGCACCACCTCTTCACGCTCAAGCACGCTCGGCGCCGACGGCGCATCGGTCGTCGCGGCCGGCGGCGGAGTCAGCCGGATGCGGTCCACGTTCGCGCCAGACAAGCCCCCGGCGAGCAGATCCCCCTTCCAGTTCGGGAACAGGTCCGATCGAACGCACTCCAGCCCGCACGCCCCGATCGAAGGGAGCCACCGATCGGTCGGCATGACGATGTTGAGGTCGGTCAGTTCCTTCCCGTACAGGTCCGGCCAGGGCGCTTTGTACGCCGCGCCGCTGTAGTTGATCCCGAACGAAACCAGCGGCCAGCCATAGTTCCGCCCCGGCTGGATCAGGTTGAGTTCGTCCCCCCCGCGCGGCCCGTGCTCGGTGTCCCACAGGTTGCCCAGCGAGTCGAACGCAAGCCCCTGCGGGTTGCGGTGCCCGTACGACCAGATCGCGGTGTAGGCATCCTTGGTGGTGATGAAGGGATTGTCAGAAGGGATCGAGCCGTCGGCGTGCACGCGGTAGATCTTGCCGTTGGGCCGAGTCAGGTCCTGCGCGAGCTCGCCGCGTCCGCGTTCGCCGATGCCGAAGAAGAGAATATTGTGGTCCTTGTGATCGAAGACGATCTTGCACCCGAAGTGGATATCGCCGTTGAGGTAGTGCTCGGGCCTGGCCTTGAAGATCGTCTGCTCGTCCGTCCATCGCCACGCGTCGCCGGCCTGCTTGATCTTGCCTCGGACGATCCGTGTGAACCCGCGTGAGGCGTTCCCTTCCAGCGGGTCGGCGTACGCGAGATACACCCAGTCCTGCCCGCTCGAATAGTCGGGGTGAAGCGTGATGTCCATCATCCCGCCCTGGCCTTGATCCCGTACCCGCGGCGTCCCCTCGATCACGCCCAGGGCCTTGCCGGAGAGGTCGAACACCATCAGCGGACCCGGCCGATTCGTGACAATCATCACGCGGCCCGGTGCACCGCCCTCCGCGCCTTTGATCGGAAGGAACTCGACAGACCAGGGGACCTGCAGACCCGTTGTCGCGACGGTCTCGATGGTGAAATCCGCGCGCTGCGTGTGGCACACGCCCTGCGAATCCAACTTCTTGCTGATCGATCCGACGCGTTCGCGACGGGCCCGGGCCTGGAGTTCCCGGATGTAGTTCACCAGCCCCCAGATCTCTTCGTCAGACATCGTTTCGCCGAAGGCGGCCATTCCCTTGTCGGGCACGCCGTGCTTGATCGACTCGAAGAACGGGCGGTCGTGCTTCTGGTCCAGCAGGTCATCGAGCAGCAGCGAGCGCGTCCCCGCTCCGCCACCCTGTCCATTCTGCCCGTGACAGTTGATGCAGTTGTTCCGCCACAAGCGGTCCATGCTCTGGGCGCGAACGTGCGAACCGGCGACCGCGGCGAGCCCGATGCAGGCAACAAGATGAAGGCGGGTGTTCATGCGACATGATAAGGGCGGCCGACTGGCTCGGGGTGCCCGGATATCAAGTGATGTGACCATGTTTTTACATCTGAGACGCCCGGCGCGAGCCGGCGGGGAGGGGCGGGGAGGGGAGGGGGGGCGTGTTCTCATGGCCCGCGGCAGCGCCGGGCCGCCGAGCGCTCCCACCGGCCGCTTGCGCGGTCCGGCTCAGAAAAACAGTTGGTCTCACCCAATCAGTTCGCACGGTTTCATCGCGGCGGTTGAGCGCACCGCCCGCGCGAGTACCATTGGCGCGTGAGCGGACCACAGGGACACGTGATCGGAGTGTGGCTCGAGCCCGAGCAGGCGACGTTCGTCACCGATGTTGTCGCGCGGCTTGGCGCGAGCGTGGCGCATGCCGGCGCGTCCGCACCGGGCCGCGCCGCGGCGGTAGCGCAGGCACTCTCCGCCCAGCCGTTCGACGACCTCAGGGAGTTCCTGCTCTCTGTCGGCCCCCGCGCCGGGTCCGCGGCCAGGGGCGTCACATCGAGCGGCTCATCGGAATCCGCTTCCGCGATTGACCTGCTCTGGATCGCCAGCGCCGCTGACATCCGCTTCGCCGAGGATCCGTCGATGCTCGCTGCGATGCGAGCCTGCATCGCCCGCGGCGTGCCGGTCCTCTCCAGCGCCGCCGTCCCGGGGAGCCTCTTCGAGTTTGTCTCATCCCAGGACCCCGTCCTGATCGCCGGTCCACAGGATTCCGGCGCGGCCGCCGACGCCGCGTCCGTTTCGGCCGCGACGCTCTGGCCGGAGATGTTCCCTCGCTTCCGGCTGTCCGGCCCATTCATCGACGTAGCCTCCGAACTCGAATCGTTCGGCCGGACCGGCGCCGTGCACATGCAGCACGTCGGTTCGGCGGTCCAGGCCTCGGCCGGGGCGCGGCTGATCGACACGCTGGACACCATCGCGTACCTGCTGGGAGAGCCCGAAGACATCTACGCCGCCTACGCACCCGCCGCCGACGCCGCCCCGCGCCACGCCACAGCGAAACTCTCCGCCGCCGCTCACGGCCCGTCGCTGCAGACCGTGCGAGCCCTGCGCGGCACGCTCAGCGCGACGCTGCGGTACTCCGACGGACGCGGTGCCAGCCTGCTCGTCTCCGACTGCGCCGGTCTCTGGTCGCGCACGCTCACGCTGCTGGGCGATGGATCGACCGATACCGGCGGACGCCTCACCGTCACAAGCACCGGCATCGACTGGGTGGACCGCGCGGGCGCCCCGCTCGAACGTCGCCGACCCGCGCGTCGCCGCGGCGACATCGACCGCATCGGCGAAGCCACGCTCGCGTTCGCCGACGCCCTTTCCCCCATCGGCAGGCAGCAGACCAGGATGCACCCGCCGATCAACCATCCAATGGTCTTGTCCATGGCTGGCGCGGCGATCCTCAGCGCCACCACCGGCGAACCGGAGTCTCCCAGCACCATCCGCCGGATGATCCCCAGTTCCTGAGCCACGCCGCCGCCCGAGGGCCTCTACCCATTGATGATGCCGCCGGTGCGTTTGCAATACCGGGGCACCACCGTCGTCCTGTCTTCGCGCGAGCACCACGCGATGTCCTCCTCCAAACCGACCCTCGCGAGGTTCGTGCCTCCCGCGCTGCGCCGCAGTTCGCGCAGCACCCCTCCCGGCTCGGCCGCGGCTTGCTGCGAATAGGCATGAACAATCCTCCCCGAGTCGCACGGTTCGATCCCGCTCACTCGCATCCGCAGCCGTTCAATCACGTGCCCGGCGACCAGGCAGTCCTCCGCCGCGATGGCGCCGTTCGTGCCCGAACACACCAGGTGCACCGGCCGGCCGTCGCGAGCGAGCGCATCGGCCACCGCCGACGCGTTCCCGAAACACGCGATCAGGACCTCATCGGCCTCCAGGCATCCCAGTATCGCCCGCGTCCCGTTCGTCGTCGAGAGCGCCACCGTCTTCCCTTCGACCACGGAGGGCGTGTACTGCTGCGGGGAGTTTCCAAGATCAAACCCCGGCACCGGCAGCGCGCCACGTTCGCCGCCGAGGATCACGTGTTCCGTCGTCGCCACCTCGCGAACGCGAACCGCGTCCTCGGGCGTCATGCACGGCGAAACACTTCGAGCGCCCGCCGACATCGCCTGCACGATCGTGGACGTCGCGCGGAGCACGTCGATGACCACCGCGAGGCGCCCGGTCAGCCCCCCGGGCGGCACGAGTTGCGGGAGCATCGAAACACTGACCTGTCGGGTGCGCATGTTGATCTCGGTTCGCGCGGTCAATTACGTGCACCGGGACGACGTGGGATGAAGCCCAAGAGAGTAGCGGCGCTCACGCGGATCGCGGCGATGCCCGCCGCGGGAACATGAGCCTCACGCGCCCCCAGCCGCCCGCAGTTGCTCGCTCACCCGCTTGACCGACACCGCGACGGCCGTCCGCAGTTCCTGCGCGAACAGCGAGACGCGCAGTTCCTCCAGCATCCATCTCACATGCGACAGCGCCGCATCGCCCCCGCCCCGCTCGGCGTCGCGGATGCGGCGGGCCTCCCACTCGCGTTCGAGCGGCTCGATCTGCGCGAGCGACCGCGCGTCCCGATCGGTGCCATGCGATTGCAGTTTCTCCCACCGCAGCCGGATCCCCGACAGATACCGCGGATAGTGCACCAGCCACGGCGCGGGCGTGTCCACCAGGAACCACGGCCGCATCAGGCGCGACAGTTGAGCGCGGATGTCCTCCGCCGCGTGCGTCCAGGCCTCGGGCACGAACGTGGCCGATGCCGCGCGCTTGGACTCCGTGAGGCCCTCGCGCCGAAACCCCACGAGCGAAGCGACGGGCTGATACGCCGCGAGAATCTCGCCCGCCAGCGCCGCGCATTCCTGCGAGACTCGCGCCAGGTCGCTCCACCCGGGATCCAGCCGGGCTCGAAACTGTGCCTCGGAACGCACCGCTTCATCGGATTTCATGAACGCCCGCTCAACGATGAAATCCGACAACTCCGCCCGAAGTTGCTCCGGTGAGCCCAGGCTCGCAAAGTGCATCACAAGCCGCTGGTACCCCGGCAGGTTCCGCAGCGTGAACGCCAGTTCTTTTTCCATCGCGATCGCATACAGACGCCGCACACCCGCCCGCGACGCGGCCCGCGCGGCGTCGAGTGAATCGAGCAGCCGAAGCGACACGGTGCCCGCCCCGCCCCCCGGCGATGACGCGGCCCGCTCGTGCCCCGACCCGTGGGCCGCGCCGTCCCAACTCCCATCCACGATCGCCGGGTACCCCGTGATCGTCAGGCCCCGACTCACCACCTCGGCTCGTTCTGGCAGCGTCCCGAAGTCCCACGTCTTGACGCCCCGGCGGTTGTACCGCTCGTCGCGGATCTCGGCCAGCGCGTCCCGCAATCTCGCTCGCAGGTCACGCTTCAGTGTCGCCAGGTCTCGACCCGATGCGACCGCCTTGCCCTGCGCGTCCACCACGCGGAAGTTCAGCAGCAGGTAAGGCGGCAGATCGCCGCTCCGCCACGCATCGGCCGGTATGTGCACGCCGGTGAGATCCAGCAGCGTCTGCGCGATCGCCTCGGTCAGCGGCGTGTCGGCAGGGCCCAGCAACGGAACGCACCTGGCCGCGAACTCCGGCGCGGGCACGAACCGAACCCGGTACTCCTTGGGAAGCGACCGGATGAGTTCGGTGACCTTTTCGGGAAGCAGGCCGGGCACAAGCCATTCCGCTCGCGACTGGCTGATATCGCTGAGCGCTTCCACCGGGATGATCGCGGTGACGCCGTCGTCCGGATGACCGGGCTCGTAGCGATACTCAAGGGACGCCCGCCCCACATCGTCCGCGCGGGCCCCGAGGCCTATCGCGCCCGGGTACGCCTCGGGCGTGATGCGCTCCGCGAGCCGCTCGTCCATCACGTCGCCCGGCGACATGAACAAGACCCGCGGGTCGCGCCGCTCGGCCTCGCGGCGCCACGCCTCGAACGTCTCCGCGTTGTACACCGTCGCCCTCGATCGAGCCGACCCCGACGCCGCCCCGCCCGCCACTCCGGGCGCCGGCACCCGCTGATGAAAAAAGTCGTACCGCTTCTCCGGCGAGGCCAGCAGGTTGCTCGTCCGCGCCCGGGCCTCCAGCGACCTCACGTGCACGATCAACTCGGCGTTGTGCACGCAGAACGGCGCCTTGCTCACGTACTCGCCAAGCACCAGCGCGTGGTGAATGAACAGGTCCCGCGACGCCCTGGGGTCAATCGGCCCGTAGTGCACCGCCCGGCGCGGCACTATCTCAAGCCCGAACAGCGTCACCTTCTCAAACGCGTCTACCCGCGCGCGATCCGCGTTCCAGTGCGGCTCCGTGTACGTCCGCTCGACCAGGTGCCCCGCCGCCTCCTCGATCCACCACGGGTGCACCTTCGTCACCGTGCGCGCATAGATCCGCGTCGTCTGCACGATCTCCGCCGCCATGATCCACTTCGGATTCTGCCGGTGCAGCGCCGAGCCCGGGAAGATGAAGAAGCGGCTGCCCCGCGTCCCCAGGTATTCGCCGGGCGCCGCGTCCTTCCCCTCCCCTTTGGCCCCGATGTTGGACAGCAGCCCCGTCAGCAGCGCGCGGTGCACCGCGTCTTCCTCCACGTGCCGCGCCGGGTCATATGACACCCGCTTGCGACCGGGCTCGCGCGAAGCAGCGGGCACGCGCGGCGACCGCCGGGCGCCCCGCCCCGGACCTGTCGCCGGCAACGCCGCCCGGCCGGCCTCCTCGCCTCTTCCTCCCGGATCCGCGGGCATCATCCCCATCTCGGCCACCAGAGAATGCAGTTGCATGTGGATGTCGCGCCACTCGCGCATGCGCACGAACGACAGGAACTGCTCGTGGCACCACCGCCGCAGTTTGCTGTGAGACAGGTGCTCCGACACCGCCTGGTACGCACGCCACATGTTCAACAGCGTGACGAAATCCGACGCGTCCCGCGGATCGCCCATCCGGCCGTCCTTCCCCGGCGGAATGGTGATGAACCGCTTGTGCGCCTCGTCCGCGGCGTCCTGCTTGTCCAGCGGGCGCTCGCGCGGGTCCTGCACCGATAGCGCCGCGGCGATGATGAGCACCTCCGTCAGGCAATGCTCGCTCCTCGCCGCGAGCAGCATCCTCCCGATCCGCGGATCCACCGGGAGCCGGGCCAGGTCCGTGCCCAGCGCCGTGAGATCCCCGCGCTCGTCCACCGCGCCCAGTTCGTGCAGCGTGTCGTACCCATCGCGGATCAGCCGCGATTCGGGCGGATCGACAAACGGGAAATCGACCACCTCGCCCAGCCGCATCGCCTTCATCTGCAGGATCACGTTCGCGAGGTTGGTCCGCAGCACTTCCGGCTCGGTGAACCGCGGCCGGTCGAGGTAGTCTTCCTCGGAATACAGCCGGATGCACATGCCGGGCCCGACTCGTCCGCAGCGTCCCGTGCGCTGATCGGCGGCGGCTTGCGAGACGGGCTCGACCGGAAGCCGCTGGACCTTGGTCCGCGTCGAGTACCGGGACACGCGGGCCGTGCCCGGGTCGATGACATAGCGAATCCCGGGCACCGTCAGTGACGTTTCCGCGACGTTGGTGGCCAGGACGATCCGCCGGCCCTTGTGCGGCTCAAAGACCCGCTGCTGCTCCGCCGCCGAAAGTCGCGCGTACAGCGGCAGGATCTCCGTCGCCGGCGGGTGATGCTTACGCAGCGCTTCGGCCGCCTCGCGGATCTCGCGCTCTCCCGAGAGAAAAATAAGGATGTCCCCGGGGCCGATCGCGTGCACCTCGTCCACCGCGCGCAGGATCGATTCCTCCAGGTCGGGCTCGTCCTCGTCGGGCGTCGCGGCCAGCATCGGCCGGTACCGCACCTCGACCGGATACGTGCGCCCCGAGACTTCAACGACCGGCACACCCCCAACGAGTGTCACGCGCGACACACTCGATCCGGATTCCCTTCCCGTACCGGCGTCCGGCGACTCGTGCGCGCCGGTCGAGGTCTGCGACTGTGCAGAGCGGCCGTTGCTGCGCGCCGAGTCCGGAGAGTCGGCGCCGGGGTTCCCAAAGTGCCGCGCGAACCGCTGCGGATCGATCGTCGCCGAGGTGATGATGAGTTTCAGATCCGGGCGCTGCGGCAGGATTCGCCTGATAATTCCCAAAAGAAAGTCGATATTCAGCGATCGTTCGTGTGCTTCATCGATGATCAGCGTGTCGTACTGCTCCAGGAGCGGGTCGGAAGCGACTTCGGCGAGCAGGATCCCATCCGTCATGACCTTGATGCAGGTGTCGGGCGACGTCTTGTCACCGAACCGGACCTTGTAACCCACGACGGTGCCGAGTGGCTGGCCAAGTTCCTCCGCGACGCGCGCGGCGACGGAGCGGGCGGCGATCCGCCGCGGCTGCGTGTGCCCGATCACGCCCCGCGCGCCCCGCCCAAGTTCCAGGCAGATCTTGGGAAGCTGCGTCGTCTTCCCTGAGCCCGTCTCGCCGCAGAGCACCACCACCTGATGATCGCGGATGGCGCGCTCGATCTCGGTCTTGTGCTGCACGATGGGAAGATCGCCCGGAAACGTCGGACGCGGCATGGTCTCCAGCCGGCGCCGGGCACGCAAGGCGGATGCGTCGAGCCCGTCCCTCAGGCGTACGATCGCCCGGTCGGCGGGCTGCCCAACCTGCAAACGATGCTCGATGGACTCCGCGAGCGCGCGCAGCCGGCGTCGATCGCCGCTCATCGCGTCGTCGATCCGTCCGCGGAGTTGATCCAGCAGTTCACGCAACGGGCAAAGGTACGCGCCGCCGTGCGTTCATGCGGCTGTGTGCGGGCACCCAGAGCGTGCCGAGCGGCGTCTATCATGCGCGCATGAACCAAGCGAACTGGCAGGGCGTGATTCCCGCCATCACCACCGCGTTCAACGAAGACCTCAGCGTTGACAGCGGCTTTGTCGCCGAGCACGCCGCGTGGATGGTCTCCCATGGCTGCACCGGGATCGTCTCGCCCGGCTCGCTCGGCGAAGGCGGCACGCTCACGCGCGAGGAAAAGGCGGCGCTCTGGACGTGCTGTGTCCGCGCGCTCGGCCGCACGCCGATGATCGCCGCGATCTCAGCGCTGTCCACCAGGGAAGCGATCGACCTGGCGAAACTCGCCGCGGACTGCGGCTGCGCGGGCCTGATGGTCCTGCCCCCGTACGCGTACAAGGGAAGTTGGCGCGAGACGCGCGCCTACTTCGCGTCGGTGATGAGCGCCACGCCCCTCTCGTGCATGCTCTACAACAACCCGATCGCGTACGGCGCGGACGTTCTCCCGGATCAGATGGCCGAACTCACCGGTTCGCTGGCGAATCTCCACGCCGTGAAGGAGTCAAGCGCCGACATCCGTCGGCTCGCCGCGATTCGATCGATCCTCGGAGATCGACTGGCGCTGCTCGTCGGCGTGGACGACCTGATCGTCGAGGGCATCGCGATGGGCGCCGTGGGCTGGATCGCGGGGCTTGTCAACGCGTTCCCGGCCGAATCGGTCCGGCTCTTCACCCTCGCGCGCGAAGGACGCATGAAGGACGCGATGGAGTTGTATCGCTGGTTCCTGCCGCTGCTTCGGATGGACGTGGTGCCCGAGTTTGTCCACCTGATCAAGTTGGTCCAGCAGGAAGTCGGCTACGGCAGCGAGCGCGTTCGTCCGCCGAGACTGCCCCTGGAAGGGGGTATTCGCGAGCATGCGATCCGCACGCTGCGCACGGCGATGAGTTCTCGACCCGGATGAACGTGCGGGGCCTGTGTCGCCCACTCCGTTCGGGGCATCGAAGACATTATTTCGGCATAATCTGCGCCGAAAAACGGGTTTGCGGGCTGCAACCTGAGGTCGCATCGTTCATCATAGAGACAGTCAGCGGAGCATTGTGCCGATCTGGCTCAGATCTCATCTGAGGGGCCTTGGCGTTCTCGCGCAGGTGAGGGCGCGGCTGATGACGTGAGCCGGGCACAACGAGCCGACCGGGGTCGGATGGAGCCGAAAATATGGTGACCTGCAGAACGGACTACGCGCACGAGTTTCGGGTGTATCAGCCGCACGCGACATCGGTGGAACTTCTGGGAACATTCAACGGGTGGGATCCGTCGCTGGCGGTGGAACTGGAACCGGACGAGGTCGAGCCGGGCTGGTGGGCGGCGGAAGCGAGCCTGCCCGCGGGGGAGCATGAGTTCTGTTATCTCGTCGATGGATGCACGTGGCTGGCGGACTACGCGGCCGGGGGGCTTCGCCGGAACTCGGATGGGCGATGGATCAGCCACATCAGTTGCAGCGGTGAAGGGCGCCGCGACGCGGCGGAACTGGCCACGCGGGAGCGGCGCGAGTTGCCCGGTCGCAACGCCGAGGCCAAGCCCAGAGAGCAGGCATCGCGGCGTGGCGAACGGGGCGTGTCGGATGCCGGCGTGGGACGGCGTTTCAGTCGTACCTGAGCACGCTGTGGGCCTCGCCGAACTCGCGCAGCCGTCGGCGTCCATCCAGGAACACAAGTTCGATCAGCACGGTGATGCCGATGATGTTCGCCCTCATCGAGCGGACGAGTTGGCAGCAGGCCTGCATGGTGCCCCCGGTGGCCAGGAGGTCGTCCACGAGGAGCACGCGCTGCCCGGGGGCGATGGCGTCTTCATGGATTTCGAGGGTGTCCGAGCCGTATTCGAGTTCGTAGCTGAGCGTGAGTTTCTTCGCGGGGAGTTTTCCGGGCTTGCGCACGGGCACGAAGCCCGCGGAGAGCGCCTGCGCCAGGGCGATGCCGAAGATGAACCCGCGGGACTCGGCGCCGATGACCAGGTCCACGTTCTTGCCGCGGTAGGGATTGGCCATGAGTTCGACGGCCAGCGCCAGCCCCGCGGGATCGCGGAGCAGGGGGGTGAAGTCCTTGAACACGATACCGGGCTTGGGAAAATCCGGCACGTCGCGGATCAGTTGCTTGAGGTGTTCGATTTCCGGCATGGATCGAGTTCCGCTAGTTGGGGCGAGAGAAGGAGAGTCACCAATCGAGCGTGGATCAGCGGCGGCTGCTCAGCCGCCCGCGCTCCCCTCGCCGCCGGGCAACGTCATGGACCAGGGGTTGAGGTAGGCATCGATGTCGTCTTTCGTGATGGTCCTGCCGGCGTTGTCTGGAGTGCCGACGACGGTTTCGTAGGCGAGTTGCCGCACGGTCTTTCCCTGCTTGAAGGCGTCTTTGGCGAGGGCGGCGGACTTGTCGTACCCGATGACGGGGACGAGGCTGGTGCACATCGCGAGCGAGCCTTCGATGAGTTCGGCGCAGCGCGCGTTGTTGGGCTGGAGCCCCGGGGAGGCCGGGAGGCCGATCGATTCATCGCCGGCGTGTTGCTGGAGCAGATTCTGGGCAAAGACGCGGCAGCCGCGGGCCAGCAGCGTGATCGAATCAAGGAGGTTGGCGGCCATCATGGGCATGGCGACGTTGAGGTCCAGGAGAGATCCGACGCCGCCCCATCCGCCGTAGGTGACGGCGGCGTCGTTGCCCATGACCTGGCAGCAGACCATGATGAGGGATTCGCAGATGACGGGATTGACCTTCCCGGGCATGATGGAGGATCCCGGCTGGACGGCGGGGAGGTTGAGTTCGCCCAGGCCGCAGCGGGGCCCGGAGCCCATCCAGCGGATGTCGTTGGCGATTTTGGAGAGTGAGACGGCGAGCGTTTTGAGGTGGCCGGCGGACTCGACGTAGCAGTCGCGCGCGTGCTGGGCCTCGAAGTGGTTGGGGGCTTCGCGGAAGGTGATAGGCGTCAACTGGCTCGACGCCGGAGACGGGATGGATGGGGACAGGCCGCCGGGGATCGAAGCCGAGGCAAAGGCGAAGGAGGGCTGGGCGACGAGGGTGGTGAGTTCGGCGGCGACCAAGGCGCCGAACTTTTCATGGGCGTTGATCCCGGTGCCGACGGCGGTGCCGCCCAGCGCGAGTTCGGAGAGGGTTGCCAGCGCGCGACGGAGCCGATCTTCGGCGTGGCGGAGTTGGGACGCGTAGCCGGAGAACTCCTGGCCGAGGCGGATGGGGGTCGCGTCGGCGAGGTGGGTGCGGCCGATCTTGACGATGCGGTCCCACGCCTTGGCTTTCTGCTCCAGATCGAGCGCCATGGCCTGCACAGCGGGGAGGAGTTCGCGCTGGATGAGCAAAGCGGCGGCAATGTTCATGGCGGTGGGGAAGGTGTCGTTGGACGACTGGCCCATGTTGACATGGTCGTTGGGATGGACGCCGCCGCTCTTGAGATAGGCGGGGTCCTTGGAGGACCCGACGGGCATGTCGCGATGCCTGCAGACGAGGTTGGCGATCACCTCGTTGGCGTTCATGTTGGTCGAGGTGCCCGAGCCGGTCTGGTAGATGTCCACCGGGAAGTGGTACGCGATGGGCGTGACGGGCAGGCCGGCGGGGGGCGGGTAGGCATGCAGGCCGGCGAGAATCTCGCGGCACGCCTGGCTGATGGCGCTCGCTCGCGCCGCGTCGAGCCGACCGAGTTGCTGGTTCACCTTGGCGCACGCTTCCTTGAGGATGGCGTAGGCCTTGATGACGGGCTCCGGGACGGGCCGGCCTGAAACGGGGAAGTTGAGAACGGCCCGCTGCGTGGATGCGCCGTACAGGGCGCCGGCGGGCACGGGCATCTGACCCATCGTGTCCTTTTCGATGCGGGTCGCGGTGGGGGTCGTGGGTTGGCTCATGGCGTGCTCGGGAGTTGGTCGCTTGATCCCTGGTCCCCGGGGTCTCATTATTCACGTCAGCGTATCAAGGGGGTGGCCGGGGCGTGAGGAGTCCCGTCGGCCGGGCGTGAACCTCGAAGGCGTGCAGCGACGTATATTTCCCCATCGATGTCGACCGCCGGCGGACACTCTCCAACGCACGCACCCGCCACGCGCCAGAACTGTGCCGGCGATCACGCGTCCAAAGCGGGGCGCACGATCGCGCTGCCGCAGGTGGGATCGACCCATCAAGTGAGGCTCGGGGGCTCGCGCACGGGGCGATGGCGGGCGGTCGTCCTGACGCTGGTCAATCTCGCGATCGCGATCCACGTGATCCAGTGGATGGTGCGCGGCAGCACGCTCTCCCCGGTCGAGCCGTCGGAATCCATGAAGACGCTCGAAGAGGGCGTGGTGAACACCGGGTTCGTGTTCTTCAGCGCGGCGCTGCTGGCGACGCTGGTGTTCGGGCGGTTCTTCTGCGGCTGGGGGTGCCACATCGTGGCGCTGCAGGATTCGTGCTCGTGGATCATGTCGCGGCTTGGCGTTCGTCCGAGGCCGTTCCGGTCGAGGCTGATGCTGTGGATCCCGCTGGGGATCGGGTCGTACATGTTTCTGTGGCCGACGTTCAAGCGGCACGTCCTGACGCCGATGGTGGGCAACGAGTTCGGGCGCCTTCCGAACTGGCTGGGGAGTATCCCGCCGATCGATCGCATCACGCAGGAGTTCATCGTCAAGGACTTCTGGGCGACGTTCGCGCCGTGGTACGTCGCGATCCCGTTTTTTCTGGTGGTCGGGTTTGCGGTGGTGTATTTCCTGGGCAACAAGGGATTCTGCACGTACGGGTGCCCGTACGGGGGCTTCTTCGCGCCGCTGGACCTGGTTTCACCGGGGAAGATCCGGGTCACCGATGCGTGCGAGGGGTGCGGGCACTGCACGGCGGTGTGCACGTCCAATGTCCGCGTGCACGAGGAAGTGCGGGACTTCGGGATGGTGGTGAACCCGGGGTGCATGAAGTGCATGGACTGCGTGAACACGTGCCCGAACGACGCGTTGTACTTCGGATTTGGAAAACCCGCGGTGCTGGCCAGGCCGCGGAGCCCGGAGGCCGGGCAGCGCCGGCAAGCGAAACGGTCGTCGCTGAAGCAGTATGACCTGACGCGCGGGCAGGAGTGGGCGGCCGTCGTGCTCTTCGTGGTGCTGCTGTGGTGCTACCGGTCGTTTCTGAACGAGGTGCCGCTGCTCATGGCGGTCGGGATGGCGGGGATCGGGGTGTTCGTGGTGTGGAAGTTGCTGCAACTGGCCAGGGTGCCCAGCGCGCGGGTGCAGAATGTGCAACTGAAGTTGCGCGGCAGGCTGCGCCCCGCCGGGATGGTGTTCATCGTGCTGGCGCTGGTGTACCTAGCGGCGGGGGCGTGGGGCGGGCTGGTGCGTGCGGAACTGTGGCGCGCCGAGCAGGCCTACGCGGTGCTCGAGGAGTCCGGGCCAACGATTCCCCAGGCGATCCAGGCCGGGTTTGTCCCGCTGCCCGAGCACGCAGCGGCGGCGAACGAAGCGATCCGGCGCTACCTGCGGGCGGGGCCGATGAGCGCCGGCGGCTTCGGATGGACGTATTCGAATGAATCGCTGGCGCGGCTGGCGTACATGCACGCCGTGGTGGGGAAGTTCGAGCAGTCGGAGTCGTTCACGCGGGCGCTGCTTCGGCGGCAGAAGCCAAACGACAACATCGTGATCGACCTTGCCAGGCTGATGCAGCGCCGCGGGGCGCCGATGGAGGCGATCATCGCGGAACTGCGACAGTGGATCGAAGTGAGCCCGTCGCTCGTGCAGACACGCAACGAACTCGCCCAGGCGCTCCGGGCGGTCGGGAAGCAGGACGAGGCGCGGCGAGAGTTTGAACAGGCCCAGGAGATCCTCGGGAAATCCGCGAAGACCATCGAGTACGTGGGGCCGACGCTGCGTGACCACGGGTACTTTGAACTGTCGCTGGGGAACACGGACAACGCCGCGGAGTTGTTCAAGCGATCGATCGAGGAGGCGGGAACGAATCTGGACGTGCTGGTGCCCGTGGCGGCGGGGCTATCGCGGTGCGGGCGCGGGGCGGATGCGGAGAAGGCGCTGGACCGGGCCGACGCCGTGGTCGCCGGCGCCAAGCACGCCCCGCCGTGGGGGACGGTCCTGAATATCGCGCGTGGGTACTTGGCGGTGAACAAGAAGGACAAGGCGGAGGGCATCCTGAGGCGGCTGTCGGCGGATACGTCGGAGCCGCCGGCGATGTTGCAGGCAGGGATCATGCTCGCGCAGATTGGGCTGGTCGAAGAGGGGGCCAGCGTCGCCGAGCGAGCGGCCGGGCGTGCGCAGGAACTGACCGAAGGTCACCTCGGAGCGTACCACCGGCCGGTGGCGGCGAACGTCAACATCTCCGCCGGCGGGTTCCTGCTCCAGACGGGCCGAGTGGAACGAGGCAAGGCGCTGCTGGAAGCGGGCGTGAAACTCGGCGCGTCTCAGGCGACGTTCCAGATGAGCGCGGCGTCGCAGTATCTCGGCGTCGGCGACGCCGCGAGCGCCGTGCCGCTGCTCGAACTCGCCGCGGCGCAACGCCCGAGCGACGCGGCGCTGCGTCATGACCTGGCGGTGGCGTACATGATCGCCAACCGGCCCGCGGAGGCGGCCAAGGCGATGCAGGCAGCGGCGGAACTGGCTCCGACCAACGCGGAGTTCGCGTCGCGGCTCGCGGAGATCTACCGGCAGATCGGGCCGCCGGCCCAGGCGGAGCGATGGGAACAGGAAGCGGCGCGGCGCCGGGGGGAAGGGCCGTGACGCCGCGGGTGTTTGACATCACGCCGGCGGTCACGCCGAACCTCGCGGTGTGGCCCGGCGACACGCCGTTGTCTCGGGAGGTGCTGTGCCGACAGGAGGATGGGGCGAGCGTCACGCTCAGCACGCTCCGCGCGACGGTGCACCTGGGTGCGCACGCGGACGGGCCGAATCACTACGGCGTCGGCGCGGCGGGGATCGGCGAGCGCCCGCTCGACCCGTACATCGGGCCGTGCCGAGTGGTGCATGTCCCCGGCGCCCGCGGGCGGCGCGTCGGGGTCGCCGACTTCAAGCAGTCGCTGGACGCCCCCGGCACGAGTGGGGGGGCGACGAGTCTGGACGAATCTCGGGTCCTGCTCCGCACCGACAGTTTCCCGGATCCGACGAACTGGAACCCGGATTTCGCCGCGATCGAGCCGGCGCTGATCGACCTGCTGCACTCGCGCGGCGTGCGGCTCATCGGCATCGATACGCCCAGCGTTGACACGCAGGACTCGAAGGACCTGCCCGCGCACCGTGCGTTCCTTCGGCACGACATGTGCATCCTGGAAGGGCTTGACCTGCGAGCGGTGCCGGCGGGCGTGTATGAACTGATCGCGCTCCCGCTGAAACTCATCGGCTTTGACGCGAGCCCGGTGCGGGCGATTCTGCGGACGATCTGATGGCGCCGGCTAGCGCACGCCGAGCAGTTCGATGTCGAAGATCAAGTCGGCCTTGGGCGGGATCGTGGGGGGCGAGCCGCGCTCCCCGTAGGCCTTTTGCCACGGGATCGTGAGGGTTCGCTTGCCCCCGACTTTCATTCCGGGGATTCCCTCCTGCCATCCCTGGATGAGATCGCCCAGGCGAAACTCGATCGGCTGCCCGCGCGTGTAACTGGAGTCGAACTCCTTGCCCGAGAGCAGCGTGCCGCGGTAATGGACCTTGACGGTCTGGCGCGCGGAGGTGCATTCGGCGCCGGAACCGACGACCGTGTCTTCAATTCCGACTGATTGAGGAGAGGTGTTGCTCAAGGGAGATCCTTTGTGAGTGGGTTGGCCAGCGTAGGCGCTGCGGGTTGGGCGGGTTGTGACGGCGGCGCGGGGAGGCGCGGCGGGGAACGAGGCGGAAACCCGCAGCCGGCCGTGCAACCGGCCGATGATGCGCGGGCGTGGACCGCGCGGCATCTGCAAGAAGGGAAACTCACGATGGCCTGGAACGCGTCTCGGACTGTCTTGGCATGCGGGATCATTCTCGCGGCGGGGTCGCTGGTCGGCTCGACGCTCGCGCTCAATCCTCCCGATGAGCAGCCCGCCAAGAGGCCCGCCGCGCCCCCGAAGTCCGGTGCTCCCAAAGAGCCCGCGGCGGAGAAACCAAGCGAGCGAAGCGAGAAGCACGAGCCGGCGCCGCCCGCGGAAACCAGGAACGACGCCGCGGATCGCGAGTTGGCTTCTGATGAAACCGAGTCGCCGCTCAAGCGGCTTCAGGCGGGCAATGAGCGCTGGGTCAAGGAGAAGCCGGCGGCGCCGAACACAACAGCATCGCGCCGCGAGGAAACCTCGTCGGGCGGCCAGAAACCCTTCGCCACGATCCTGACCTGCGCGGATTCTCGAATACCGGTCGAGCGCGTATTTGACTGCGGCGTGGGTGATGTCTTCGTCGTCCGTGTCGCGGGCAACGTGATCGGCGCCGACGCCTCCGGCACCATCGAGTACGGCGCGGAACACCTGAGCGTCCCGCTGCTGGTGGTCATGGGACACACCAAGTGCGGCGCGGTCGCGGCGGCGGCATCCGGGGGCGACCCGGGCGGCAACGTCTCGCAGCTCGTCGAGAAGATCGCGCCCGCCGTCCAGCGCGCCAAGAACGCCAGCCCCGACGCCGACGAGAAGCAACTCGCTTCGCTGGCGGTCAGGGAGAACGTGATGCAGAGCATCTTCGACCTGCTCCGGACGAGCGCGGCAGTCCGCGAGTTGGTCCGCGCGGGCAAGATCGAGATCGTCGGGGCGGTCTACGACGTGGGCAGCGGCGCGGTGGAGTGGATCGGCGAGCATCCCTGGCAGGACGCGCTGGTTGACGCGTTCGACGCCGGTCGAGGCGCCAAGCAGCGCCACGCATCGGCGGACGCCGAGCACGGGCACTAGAGCGGCCGCGCCGCGTGACGCCGGGCGAGCGTCCGGCGCCTGCATACCGGCCCCCATGAAAAACGCAGGCCCACCGGCCTGCGCTGAGTCACGTCGAAGATCCACGGCGCGTCAAACGACTACTTGTCTTCCTTCTTCGCGGGCTCGCTCGTCTTCCCGAGCCACTTGTCCCAGTTCTTGCCGTACGAGTCGGCGTCGGCTTTACGTACCGGGACAAGTTCCGCCTGGATGATCTTGTCCTTGGGGTTCTTGCCGTTGTGGATCTTGTCGATCAGCAGGCGCACGGACTCGTACCCCCACTCGTACACCTTCTGGGCCAGCAGCACCTCGACCTGCCCGTTCTTCAGGTATTCGAGCTGGGCCGGGAGGGCATCGACGGCGACGACTTTCGCCTTCCCCGCGACCTTGTTCAGCGCGTTCTGCGTGAAGAGCGGCCACCCGCCGATCATCGCCCACCCGGAGATCTGAGGATTCGCGCTCTGCACCTGCTCGACCTTGACGACGGCATCCTGCGGCGTCTCGGGGTGGTAATACGTGCCGATGACGCTGATGTCGGGGCAGTTCTTCTTGATGTAGTCCTTCACGCCGCGTACGCGGGCCTGAAGGTTCGGGGCGTTCTGGTTCCCGGCGAGGATCGCAACGACGCCCTTGTTCCCCATCGCCTTGACGAGTTCGGCGGCGACCTGCTCGCCGCAGGCGGTGTCGTCGGTGCCGTAGAACGCCAGGCGCTTGCTCTTGGGGGCGTCGGAGTCGAACGTGACGACGGGGATCCCCTTGCTGGCGGCGGAGTCGATCGCCGACGTGACGAGGTTCGCGTCGGAACAACTGATCGCGATGCCGTCCGCGCCGGACGCGGCGAGCTGCTCGATGCGCTCGGCCTGCTTCTGGGCGTCCTCATCGACGGGCGTCTGCCAGTCGATCTTGATCTCGATCTTGTACTTCTCGCCGAGTTCCTTCGCCGCGGCCTCGGCCCCCGTGCGGGCGGCGACGAAGACCGGGTTCGACTGGCTCTTGGCGATCAGGCCGATGCGGTAGGTTTTGGCCGATTCGCGGGCTAAGGACGACGCGGCGGTGTCCGACGGGGCCGAGAGCCCCGCGGCGACCGACATCGTGATGGCGGCGAGCGCACATAACCCGAAACGTTTGGCCAGAGAAATCATCCGAGAACTCCTTGCTGAATGTGACGTGCCGCCTGGCAAATCATCGCGGGGTGCCGGGCACGTGCGTGTTCCAAAGCGTAGGTGTCCCAGTTCGGCCGCACGGCGTAGCGAGTTCGCGCTTCAGGTCCGAAGAAACCGCGCCTTGGCCTGATCCACCACCACCGCGAGCACGATCGCCAGACCGATCACGATGTTCGTGTAGTTCGAGTCGATCCCCAGCACGACGATCGAGTTGTCGATCAACTGCATCACGATCGCGCCGAGCATCGCGCCCACGAGGGAGCCGCGGCCCCCCGACAGCGACGCCCCGCCGACGACCGACGCCGCGATGACGCGCAGTTCGTACCCCGATCCGTCACCGGATGACGATGCGCCGAAGTATCCGCACTTCATCGCCGCGCTCAGCCCCGCGAGCAACCCCGCGAGGACGAAGAGCATCACCTTCACCCGCGTCACCGGCACCCCGGCGTACTTCGCCGCGATCTCGTTCCCGCCGATCGCGTACGTGTGCCGCCCGAATGTGCTGCGGCTGAAGACAAACGCACCGATCGCCGCGACCGCGAGCATGATCAGCGCGGGCACCGGCGTGACGCCGAAGAACTCCGCCTTGAACCCTCCTGAGGTGAACGACGCCGGGAAGTCGCCGATCGATTGCCCCTGCGTCGTGACGAAGGCGATGCCGCGGAAGACCGCCAGCCCGCCGAGGGTGATGATGAACGGGTGGACGCGCAGCCCGACGGTCGCGACGCCGTTGACCAGCCCGCACGCCGCCCCCACGGCGGTGCACACCAGCACGCCCAGCGGGATCGTCTGCCACCCCGAGACGTCGGGGTGCTTGGCGTTCATCGAGTGAAGCAGAGCGGCTCCCGCGACGCCGGCGAGCGCGTAGATCGAGCCGATGGATAGGTCGATCCCACCCATGATGATGATGCCGGTCATGCCGATCGCCATGACCGCGATGAAACTCGCCGTCGTCGCGACGATCATCAGGTTGTTCTTGTTGAAGAACTTGTTGACCTGGTACTGATGAACGAGCAAGGGGTGCGATTCACCGTTCTCGTCGTCCACGAAGCGCAGCGAGTAGCCGTCGGCTTCCTTGTACGTGGTCGTCGTTCCGTTCGCCGTGATCGTGAAGGATTCGTCGCCGCGCTCCGCCGTCGCGTCGGCGGGCTGGGGAATGAGGTCGCTGGTCGTGATGGACGGCGTGCCGAGCGTCAGGCCCAGCATCATCAGCGAGATGACGACGAGCAGACCGATCTCCTGCGAGCGCAGCAGCAGGCGCAGAACGCCGGGGGGCGTTTGAGCGTCAGATTGAGGTTGCCGCGTTGACACGGGTGCCATGATACCGGCACATGCGTGGCTGCGACAAGCGGCGCGAGAGAAGCCGAGTCGCCGGTGCGCCCGGCCGTTCTGGGGCTGCGTCTTATGGAACCGCGCACGCCGGCGCGGAAAGCCGCTCGAACACGGGTGAATGGAGTCGAACCATTAACCTCCTGATCCGTAGTCAGGTGCTCTATCCAATTGAGCTACACCCGCAAGGGACAGAAGCGTAAGCGTGCGGAGCGCGATCGGCAAGCCACGGGGTTGGAATGTGCGCCGTCGCGGGACCGATTGAAGGGAGTCGTTTTTTCACGCCGAGTTCCCTTGGGCAGCGGCGTCGGGCCCCGTCGAGGCGCGCCGGCAGGTCTCGTTCCCCAGCCCTGCCATCAGCACGACGATTCCCAGCAGCGGGAAGACCGCCGACCAACTGATCGCATGCGCCAGTTCGCCGGGCGTCCCGGATCGGCTGACCGCGCCGACGGCGAAGGGCCCGGTGGCGGCGATGATCCGCCCGGCGTTGTAACAGAACCCCGAGCCCGTCCCGCGAAGGCGCGTGGGGAACAGTTCCGGCAGGTAGAACGCAAAGGCGGCGCACAGACCGTACGTGCCGATCCCGGTGAGCCCGAAGAGGGCGAAGCGCAGCGAGGGCTCGACGTCAAGCCGGAAGGCCAGCAGGATCGCGCCCGACGTGAACAGGAAATAGATGTAAAAGAGCACCCGGCGGCCGAGCATCGCGACCGGCACGGTGAGGGCCGTCCCCAGGATGCCGCCCAGGTTGAACCACAGGCCGGAAGTGAACTTCGCGGCGCCCGGGGCCTCGGGCACGAGCCGGGCCGAGAGCACCGGGATGAACGCATTCACGCTCCACCACGAGATCAGCGCGATGACGGCGAGGGAGACCCCCCCGAGCGTGGCGCGGCGCATCGCCGGGCTGAAGAGTTCGCGGATGGTGGCGCGAGCGGCGGCGGACTTTTCGCTCGTCCACGCCTCGGGCTCTTTGACCTTGAGCCGGATCAGGAAAGCGAACCCGGCGGGGATCAGTCCCGTGAGAAAGACCGCCCGCCAGGCGTGCGACGGATCATCCGACAGGTGGGCCACCTGCTTGGACACGAACCCCGCGACGACGATCGCCAGCAGCACGCCCAGCGGGCTCGAGGAATACAAGAGCGCCCCCGCGTGCACGCGGCGCTTCGCTGGGACGACCTCCGCGACCAGGGACGCGCCCGCCGCCCATTCGCCCCCGATCCCCAGGCTCGCGACGAACCGGCAGAGCGTGAAGACCCAGATATTCGGGGCAAACGCGCACGCGGCCGTCGCGAGCGAGTAGATGAGCATCGTGATCAGCAGCGTGCGCGTGCGTCCGACCCGGTCCGTGATGCGCCCGAACCCGATCCCCCCGATCGCCCACCCGATGAGCAGCAGGCTGGAGAGCGCGCCGGTCCATCGGCCTACCGCGGCCTTGCCTTCGGACGAATCCGCCGCCACGTGCAAGAGGTCCGGCAGGCACCGGTCCGCGACGGTGTTGAAGAGCAGCGCGTCGAAGACGTCGAACCCCCAGCCCAGCCACGCGGCGAAGATCACCAGCCACTGGTAGCCGGTCATATCCCAGAACCGCCGCTGGCGGCCGAGGCGGTCGGTCGAGTCTGGTGGTGCAGGCAAGCCCATGCACGCATGGTACCTGATTTCGCTCAAAGGGCGCAGGGACGACCAGGGCCGTCGCCCGAGTCTTGGGCATGCGCCAAAGAAAGCAGCCCGCGTCCTGAGGGGGAGACGCGGGCTGCCCAGTGCGTCGATCGTGCTGATTCAGCACGATTGACAGGGAGGAGAGGAACACCGTCGCGCGACGTTGGCGTGGCAAGGAAGGGAAACGAAGGGATGGGGCACGGAGCCGCGAGCGAACGAGCGCCGCCGACGGATCCGTACCGCAACTGGAGGCTCATGTCGCCCGGGAGGTCGGATCTTGCGGAAATTCGGCGATCAGAACAAAAATCTACTCGCGATCCATGGCGGCCAGCGCGTCTTCCACCGATGGGAACGCCGGGAACCGCTTAAGGAGTTTGAGTTGCGACAAGAACGTCTGGATCGGCTCCGGTACCGCGGCGAGGTACATGGCCGAGTTCAGCCGCCGGCATTGATCCTGGATCTGGAGCAGGCAGGTGATCCCGATCGAGTTGATCAACTCGACCTGGGCGAAATCGAGCACCACCCCCGCGCCGTCGGCGTTGGGCAGCCGCGACGCCACCTCCGCGCGCAACAGCGAGGCGGTGTCATCAACAAGTTGCGGCGGCACCCGCACCACGAGGATGGTCGACGCGGCACCGGCGAGTCTGGAGACGATGAGAGACACGCCCGAAGCGTAGGTCGCCGCGCGCCCAGCACTCGCCTTGAAACCATCATCCCACGAGCGCCTCGTCAACCGCGATCGTCTCGGCGTAGATCATTCGGCCGGAGTACGGGAACGTGGACGAAACCGATTCGTACTCCTCGATGAGCAACCGGAACTGCCCTGGCGGCGGGGCCGCGGCAAAGGTCACAGCACCCACCCACAGCCCCAGGTCCGGCTGCCCGAGCCCGGGGCCTTCGTAGAACTGCGTTGCCGTCGCGATCGACGCGGGCGCGTCTTGCCAGCCCATGTCCGTCCGCACCGACGGACGATGCTGCACGCGCACCCGCACATGCGTGGGCCGGGTCGGCGCGGGGTTCAGGTGTACCTGCGGCTGCGGCCCTCGCGGGGCGACCCCGCTCACCGCGATCCGCAGCGTGCGCGGGTGGTGGGGGTCGGCGGTCACGGTCGCCGTGCGGTCCGGGGTGAGCTGCGCAAAGTTGGCCAGGACCACGCGGGAGATTCGAGAGTCCTTCAGCGCGTGAGGCTGATAGCGCGCCAGCGCCAGACGCACGAACGGCGAGTACGTGGGCGCCGGGAGATTGATCGTGAGGTCGGCGTACCACAGGCCGCGATCCGTGTCGAATCGCGGTTCAAATCCAACGACGTCCACCACGCCCGGCTGCGTCGGCGAGATCGCCGCGGTCGATTCCTCCAGCGAAACACCTGAATCGCTTGCGACGGCGTCCGGGAAGTTGCTTACGCCCGGGACAAACGACAGTCCGGCGGTCTGCCAGATCGGGTCCATGCCCCACTGGGTGAAGTACGCCTTGAGTTTGTCGCGCGACTGGTCGTTGAGTGTCCCGTTCGCGTAGTTCCACAGTGTGACGCCCAGGAGCTCTCCCTCGCCGGAGGAGTACCACGGGCGGCCGAGATAGACGCGCAGCCCCCCGCCGAAGCGCACGCTGCGCTTCAGGTTCGTCTGGGTCTGGCGCTGCCAGCCGAAGGTCGGGATCGCGTATACGACCTCCGGCGCCAGCGGGCGCGCCGACGCCGGCACGTCAACCACGACGGGCTCGCTGCGGCGAACAAACGAGAGGTCGGCGTCCTGCGGGAAGTACTCGCGGTAGCGCGAACTGGCCGTCGCCGTGTACCGCACGCGGCGCCGCTTGGTGTCGTTAAGCAGGTGCCGGGGCGCGGCGTTGGTGAAGGTCACGTGGTACGTCGCCGACGGACCCGTGCGGTCCCCGAACCGGACCATGGCCACCTGATCGTTTTCGGGGTCGTAGTACCCGACCTGGCGCCGATCCTTGCCGGGGGCGGACAGGTACCCCTCGCTGGTCCGCGGCAGCGGTATCTCCGCGACGTGTGCGCTGACCGTTGATTGATCCGGCGCGGGGCTCGATGGATCGTCGATCGGGTCGGTCCACTCGGCGCTGAGGTCGATCTTCGCCGTGCTCGCCCCGTGGATGCGGATCGCGCCCATGAGGTACGCGTCGGTCGCGCCCGGGCGGCGCCACGCGGTGATGGGCGCGAGTTCTTCCGGATCGGCGCGGCCGCGGAGCAGCGCGGTCTGCAGCGGGTCCGTCTCATGGTACTCATCGGTGTGATCGACCTGCAGCGCGGCAAACCGCGGCCGCCCGATCGGCTGCTGCACCGCGTGCACAAGCGTCAGCAGCGTGGGGGGCGAGACCATCCAGTGCCCTCCCTCGGCGGCGCGCTGCAGGATGTGCGCGATCCGGTCGGTCGCAGCGCCGGGCCGAGGCTGCACCGGCGCCGCCCCGAAGATCGAAACCCGGTCGATGTACTCCCGCAGCCATTGCCACACGCCAAGGAGTTTGAGTCCATCGGGCGTGATGTAACTGCTGAGCGGAACGACGCGGGTCTGCCCCTTGTCGAGGAAGACCGAGAGCACCCGCTCGCCCGCGTCCCACTCCGGCCGCCGGTCTTGCTGGCCCGCGACCGGGTCTCGCAGCGCCAAGCGGAATGGAAGCGTGTTCTGCCAATCCGACCCCAGGTTGCCCCCACCGAATCCCACGATGGTCGCCGACCCCGGCCTGGGGTTGGGATCGCTCAGCACCTCGTACGAGACGGCAGCCGGACCGCCCGCGCCGGGGTCCACGCGTCCCACCGCCGCCTCCGGCGCCCCGGGCAGATCCCGCAGCGACGCCCCGCTCGAGAGCGGATCCGGCAGGTGCGGGAGCGAATCGATGCGGCTCGCCGGCTCGATCGGGTAGTCCGCCGTCTGGCCCGCGATGTCGATCGCCGCGCTCGTGAACGTCCCTGCATCACGGTCCGCGATGAGTTGCCAGGTCGCCTGGTCGCCCTTGAGTTTTCCCGCGCCGTCGTCGAACAACCCCAGGCGCTCGCCCATCTCGACGCTCGTGCGAGCCGGGATGATGTGCCGATCGCCGGCGGTGAGATCCGCGGCGTCGGCATCCTTGGATTCGTCGTCGTTGAACGTCCGGATCACGATCCGATCCACCGCCGACCCGGGACCCGTCACCGCGATGGGATCACGGATCATCACCAGCGGCGGGGGCACCGGCTCGTAGCGCAGATACACCAGCCCCTCCGGGTCGCGCGGCAATCCCATGAACACCCCCAGCAGGTCCGTCAGCGGTTCGCCCAGACGCATGCTGTTGCCCGCCAGGTCCACCGCGCGGGCGCGAACGCGGTACCGCGTGCCGATCCGCAGCCGCGGGAGCGAACCAGCAACGACCCGGTAGTCCACGCGCACTTTGTACGGCGTGACGGCTTCATCGGTGCGATAGTCCGGATCGTCGGCGTCGGGTGGAACCGCCTTGTCCGGATCGCCATATCGGCTCAGCGCCTTGGCGGGCATCGGCGCGCTCAGGCTCCATCCGGCCCACCGCGCGATGGCTTCATGGATATACAGGTCCTTGTCGCCGGGCTCGGCGCCGGGCGCGGGCTGCGCCGCGGCGAACTGCACGAACCCCTCTTCGTCGCCGGGATCGAACGCGATGCGCTCTTCGCCGATCTCGTACTTCCCGCGGCGCTGGTGCAGCGAGTGCCACGCGTTGGTATGCGAGTCCCAGACATCGAGCCGGTACCCGCGCACGAGGTCCTCGGCGAAGAAAGGCCGGGGCTGCGCGCCGCCGGACTCAAGCGCGTCGTTGAACGCCTTGGACTGCTGGATCGAGTCGAGCACGTGCGCCCCGCGTTTGTCGACGTAGACCTGCAACCCGCTGGAGCGCAGCGCGGGGAGCGTCGCCTCGGGATCAAAGACTTCGGGGTTCGGGGCGTCCTGCGGACGCACCGCGGGGTCCAGGTTGCGCTCGGGGTCCGGGTTGTTCCAAGTCTCGGCGAGCATGATCGCCTTGTGCATCCCGCCGTCCACATCGACCTGCGCCAGCCCGAAGCGCTCCGGGTCGAGGTTGAGCAGCCCGACGACCTGCGCGGGCGAAGAAGCGGGCGTCATGGTGCGCGATGCGGTGAATGCATGCTGGTCGTTGCCGGCCTGGAAGTTCACATACGCCGTGTTCAGTGCCGGAGACGTCGTCGCGACGCGCCACTGCCGGCTGGTCTTCGCCACGCGGACGGTGTCGAAGGCGCCGGCGGCGGTGGGTGCGAGGAACCCGCGCGGAAGGTCAACGTCAAAGACGAGCCCCAGGGCCCGCAGCAACTCGGGATGCGATTCCAACGAGCCGATCGCCTGATGAAAATCGATCGCATCAGGATCGATCGAAACGTCCGCGGCGGCATCTCCCCTGGGCGTGGGCATGTGGTGATAGACCGCGAAGGGGACGGCGAGGCTCTGCATCGCCCCCGCCGTGCGGGCGCCGACGATCAGGCCCTCGCCGTCCAACGCGCCCGTGATCGCCGTCGGACCCCCGGAGCGGGACACGTCCCGCACAAACGGGCGCCAGCGCTTGGCGCGCGTGCCCGACCAGTGCACGTCCAGCCCGCTCAGCAGATCGGCCAGTGCACTCCGGTTGCCCCCGCGACCGTGCTGCTTGTCATCGCCGGAGTCGGCGTCCGGGAGCGCGAGCGCCACGCCCGCTTCCTGGTAGATCCCCTTCAGAACGCTGAGCGACTGGCGCATCGGATACGAGATGATCCCGTGGTTGGAGTAATCGCTGAACTGGTGCGACCGGACGAGGGTGTCTTCGTTGAACAGGGCGCGCCACAGGTCCGGGCGCAGCACGGCGGTGTCGATCGGCACGTCCGCGGTGCGTGGACCGTTTCCGAACGTCAGCCGCAGCCCCGCTTCGCGCAGCGTCGCCGTCCACGATACCCAGTCGGGAAACGAGCCCAGGCGGTTGGCGCCGCCCAGGCGCGGCGAGACAAACACCGAGACCGGGATCGCGTCACGGTTGACGCTGATCGCGCGGAGCATGACGGTGAAGAGGACGGTCTGCGAAACGGCCATGTGGCATACCCCTTGTTACGCGAATGCCGCCGCGTAGCGGTTCCAGATCGCCGGCTTGTTGAACATGACGCCGAAGTCGGGGTCGCCGCTCTTGCCGCCGAACTGCTTCTCGACGGTGACCTCGACCGAGATGCTGAAGAAGACGATCTCGATCTTGACGGTGAGCGTCGCGCGCCCGTACGCCTTTTCCTTCGGCGGTCCCTGGTAGGTGAAACTGAGATTGAACTCGAGCGACACCTTGATGAGCCCCAGCACGCTGAGATACCCGCCCATGCGGAGGTACCCGGTGAGGGTCGGCATAAGGTCGTCGCCCGGATCGACGCGTTCGAGCTTGAAGTAGATGCCCGCCATGATGTGCACGCCGCCGCTGGCGACCCCGAGATCGACCGACGCGGTCGCGCCGAACTCGAACGCCGCCTCGATCATCTTCATCCCCGCGGTGTCGAGCTGCAGCCGGAAGAACCCGCCTCCGCCGAAGATGCTCACCGACAGCAGGAACGGCTTGGCCCGCTCGGAAACGTTGAAATCCAGCGTCGGCTTGCCGTCGAGGAACGGGAGCGTGAGCGCCGCGCCGAGCGTGATGTCCTTGAGCGCAAACACCCCGACCGCCACCGGCGGCAGCCCGAACGAGAACCCGGCGCGGATCCCCGTCGGCGAGATGTCCAGGCTCGGGCCGTCGCCGAACAGGTCCGGAGGGATCGCCTTGCGCAACTCTTCAACAAACTTCAGGTCCCCGCCGAACTCCAGCGGCTTGGCCGGGTCGAGTTTGACGCTCACGTCGGTCTTCGACCCGGACTTGGCGGTAAACCCGAACTCGACGAAGTTGATGAAGACGGAGTTGAGCACGCTCACCTGGAAGTCGTTGAGCGTGCCCGTGAACTCGAATCTGACGTCCTGCGCCACGGGCGCCCCCAGGCTTGAGATCGTCACGGGTTTCTCGATCAGGCCGTGGATCAGCAGCCTGCTCACGCCGCCGTGGTCCTTGTGGAACGCGGCGATCCCCAGGTCCACGTCCTTGACCTCCGGCTCCCAGTCGAGCGTCGCGATCAACTTCTTGCCGCCGGGGATGTCCTCGCTCCGGGTCCGGAGTTTCGGCGCATTCTGTCCGAGCGTGCCCGCCGGCAGCAGATCGACCAGGTCGAACGTGCCGAAGAGCTGCGCCAGCCCCTTCTGGAAAAACGAAGCGGGGTCGAAGGCGTCGCTGATCGCGTCCGCGGCTTTCCCGGCCAGCGGGCCCAGTTTGCGCGAGAGCGTCGAGACCCCCAGGTTCGGCGTGGCGAAGCCCCCGGCCTGGTCGCTCGAGAAGTTCACTCCCAGCGTCGTCGGCTTCAGCCCCGCGAACGGATCCGTGTCCGTGAAGAGCGAGAAATCTACGTCGATGATCTCCGCGAACACCCCCGTCGCCCCGTCCAGCCCGCTCTGCACATACCCGGGCAGCAATCGGATCTTCGACGGCGCATCCGTCCCGAGCAGTTCCTGCACCTGCGGGATGTTCACCTCCGCCATCAGCAGCGTCGGCGCGCTCGCCCCGCTCTTCATCACGAAGTTCAGCGACCGCGTGACAAGCTGCGAGTTGTCGCTCGGCGCCGCCGCGTCCCGCTCGGCGTACAGGAGCTGCTGTCCAGGCACCGACGCCGCGCGCGCCTGCAGCAGCGGCAACGCCTTGCTCGCGTTGTACTCCTTCTGGACGACCGCGCGCTGCGCCGTGTTCTCGCTGATCGACACGAACATCATCGGGATCGTGAAATCGACGAGATTGCCCCCCGCGTCGGTGCCCACGCCGTGGAACTTGAACCGCGCCCGCGTCGTCGTACTGGTCATGACCTCCACCCAGAATGATCGCTGCGTCCCGGGGATGATCCCCCGGTGCTTGTCCGGATCGGTGCTGCCGAAGTCAACAGGAGGCGGCGGCGCATCCGGGTCGGCAATGTCCGGCGTGACCAGCGTCGTCAGTTCCACCCGCTTGAACGTCATGCCGCGGTCGCTCGCCGTGAACTCTTTCACCGGCTCCCGCACCACGATGAACATCCGCTGGAAGAGATACGCGACGATGAGCCCGCTTTGCTCGCGGAACTTGCGCTCCGTGACCTTGATGAGCGCGGCCCGATTGCGGTACGGGAGCAGTTCCCCTTCATACACGATCCGCACGTAGTGATCACGCCCCTGCGCCGCCTTGTGCACCCACTCCGAGAGATCGAGTTGCTCCTGCGCGGCCGGCCGTCGCCCGGGCACGAGCAGGCCCAGATCGACCAGCCGCGCGGCCTCGATGAGCGGCGACGCCTCCCTCGCCAGCGCCGCCGCTGGCAGCGCCCCGGCCCCCGCGATGCCCGGCCGCCCCGCCGCCCCTCGAAGCGCACGCGACGTGAAGATCTCGTGCACGCGCGAAAACTCGAACAGCCTCGAAGGAGCCGCCGTGCGCGGCGGGTCCCAGTGCCCGCGCGATACCAGGTAGCCCCCCAGCCCCGACAATATCAACTGCTCCGCGAAGAACGGCTGCGGGACATAGGCCGTGACCCGGCGGATCGGTACGTCGATCCGCTCCAGCGCGAGCCCCCGCAGCCGCCCGGCTTCGATCAGGTTCGCGTTGATCGCGCCCAGATTACCGATCGCTCCCACTCCCTCAATCGCGGCGGCGGCGGCGCCGCCGAAACTGAACGTGCGATCCACCTCGTACCCGTGGAACGCCGAAGTCAGGATCACGATCTGGTGCCGGTCGCGACGCGACATCGCCGTCCGCCCCAGGTCCGGGTCCTGATCGGCGGCCAGCGGCGGGCTGACCCGGTCGTAATCCGGCGACCAGATCGCGCGAAGCGATGCCCGGTGGCGCGAATCAAGTTCCACCGCCTCCCCGCCCGCGACGAGTTGCAGCCGAGTGTGCCACAACTCCGTCCGACCCTCTGAGGTAAACGGAAGCCGGCGATGTCCCCAGGCCACGTCAGCCGTCGGTGAAATCACGAGCCGGTACGGCATCTCGATCGACGTTTCCGTCGCGCCCGGCGCCCCGATCGCCGGCGCGGCGGCGATCTGCGCCGCCGACGGCGTGGCGCCGATCGCCGCGATCCCGTTCACGCTCAATTGCCACTGCGACCAGTCCAGCAGCCCCTCCACCGTGAACGCGATGCGCGACCCGGCGGGCACACGGAACACCAGCCGACTCGGATGACCCACTCGCGCCTTCACCTGCCCCGCGCCGGGAAGGGCCTCGATCGGCTCCGGCGGTGGGGGCGGCGCATCCGGGTCCGCCTCCGGCTCCACGATGCTCGCCTCGAAATACGCCGTCTCCGCCGTCGTTTGCGGCGGGAACTGGATGATCAGATACGCCGGCGCCTCCTCGTTCTGCACTACCAGCACCGGATCGTTCGGATCCGACGCATCTAGCCGCAGATTCTCCCCGCGCACCACCAGGTGGAGCAGATCCTCGGGACGACTAAGTTCAAACGTCATCGCCATTGGCGTTCCTTCCGTTTGCTGTCCACGACTCCGACTCCGCGAGATTCAGCCAGCCTGACCACCCCGCGCGATATCGCGCCGACCAGCGGGCATGCGAAGACTGGCATCGAAACTGGCACTCACTCGGACAACGTGTGTCTTGTCGCGCTCGCCGCGAGAACTCAGCGGCGTCTGTCGTGGCGCGTGATGCAGTCTACCACGTACCGGCTTTCATGGTCACAAACCGTGTTTGTCTGTGCGACAATTGAGGAGCCCGCGGTGAGTTCATGCCCCAAACAGGTGATGCCCGCACCGTTCGACCCGCGTGGTTGGAAGAAGTACAGTTCCAAACTCGCACATGACTCGCGTCGATCAACTGCCGTTTCTGGGGTGTACCGGTCCGTTCGGCTTCGATGAAGACCCGATGGCTGTGCTCGATGCGTTCGCTCAGATTGGTTGTACCTCATGCCAGTTTTATCGCCGGGTCAGCGACCCGCTTGATGCCCGCTTCCGCACCACGTCTGTGGATGTCCCCCGCGCTTCCGGCATCGCCCTCGCCGCGGGGATGCGGTTCGACTCGATCCACGGCGTGTTCTCCGAACACATCGATCCCTCCGCGCCGGATGCGGCCCATCGCACGCTCTGCCTTCAGATCTACGAGCACGAAGCGAGGCTCGCCCAATCGCTGGGCGGGTCGATGATCGTGGTTCATCCCGGCGCGATCAACCCGGGCAAACGCTGGCGAGACGCACATGAACTCGCGCCCGCCGCCCATGCCGCGCTGAACCCCCTCGAGGACTTTCTGCGCCGACTCGCTGATTCCGCTGAGCGCGTCGGCGCGACGTTCCTCATCGAGAACTTGCCCCCTTCGTGCAGCAGCGGGTTTGATCCCGCCGCCCTCGCCGCGGTCATTCGACGGGTCAACTCGGGCCGAGTGCGTATGTGCTTCGACACCGGGCACGCGCACTGCACGGCAAGCGTCTTCGGGCCGGTCTCCGCGATGATCGCGTCCTGCGCGGATGTCATCGCGTATGTCCATGTCCACGACAACCGCGCCGATGCCGATTCGCACCTGGTGCCCGGTGACGGCACCATCGACTGGAACGCCGTGTCATCCGCGCTGGGAGCGACGGGCGCCACGCGCGCGCTGGAATTGTTCGACCCGGCCAGCCGGCTCCGCGAACTGTCGCGGACCGATTTTCCGGCGCGGATCCGCCAGTGGCTGGGCACTGCCTGCTGATGCCATTGTGCATGCTTCGGGCCGGCGCGGTATCGTGTCAGCATGCACGCTGATTCGGAAGATTCCATGCGTGAATCGGGGGCGGCGCCAGAAGCGCCGACGGTGTCGACGTTTCAGTGGCCGCCGCGTCGGGCAAGTGACGCCGCCATCTTGCCGGTGAACGGGGACACCGCGCCGATCCCGCCGATACGGAAATCCGCGTCGGCGGCGCCGGAAGTGCTTCAGAACGCCGACAGCAGGCCAACTCAGGCGCCGCCGGCCGCGAGCTTGAGCCGCGAGCATGCCGGGGCATCGATCCTGCGCGACATCGAACACACCTGGCTGGACCTGCTCGTCCCGCCGCTGCCCGACCGCCTGCGACTGCTGGGGTGGGAGCCCGAGCCCCGGCTCGCGTATTGCCACCGGTGTGGGCAAAGCGTCGGGCCGCACGAAGCCGCGGACGACGGCTGCCGACACTGCCGGGGACAGCGCCGACCATGGTCAAACCTGATCCGAGTGTCAGAGTACTCGCCCCCGTTTTCCGACATCGTGCATGAGATCAAGTTCTCGAAGTGGCGCCGGCTGGCGCGCGATGCGGGGCGCTTGCTGGGAACCATCATCGCCTCGGAACTTCAGATGGGTGGTCCGGCGCTGGATCCGTACCGGAAGAAACTGCCGCTTGTCATCCCCATGCCGATGTCATTCCGCCGCCGCATGCTCCGCGGAATCGATCACTCCGCGGCGATCGTTCGCGGCGTGCGACAGACGCTCCCCTGCGAAGTAGTCCGGGCGCTGGGGCGTCGTCATCGCCCGTCTCAGTTGGCCGTGGCGCCGCATCGGCGCGCCACGAACGTCGCGGGCACGATGTGGCTTCGAATTGACCCGGCGCGCTTGACGGGACGATTGGTGATTATCGTGGACGACGTGACGACGACGGGGGCGACACTCCGGGCCGCATGCCGAGCGATCCATGAAGGCCTGAAGAAACCCAAACGCATCGCGAACTCGGGGTCATTCCATGCGAAATCTCTCGAGAACCCTGGGAATCGCGGCTGTATCTGGGCCGCCGTCCTGACGGTGACGCGTGCTGAGGAAGCGGTGGAGGGGCAAGGGAATCTCCCTTGAATGCGTGTGCACTGAGAAGAATCCGCGCCAATGTCATCAAAAGACTTGAGAAACCGAGGAAAATAGAGGGCCGGGCTTGACTGGGCGAGCGACCCCGTTACACTAACCCTCGCCTCTGAACGAATTCGTTCACGGCACGGTTGTCCATCGGATTGATTCTGAGGGCACCGACCATCTTTGAAAAGTGAACAGTTGGGTGGTCCGCGAGAATGTGCGGGCATGGCACCGGTGTACGCCGGGGTTTCGCAACCAGTCATGCCTGTTCATATGCGTCTTGGTGTTTACAGCCACCAAGGTCGTGTGTTCTCGTCGTACCACAAGCACTAAGTCTAGTAATAGAAGTGAATTGTGTGAAGAACAGCGAACCACTGGCTTAGCCAGTCAGTGGCGCAGACGGGGTCATGTCAAAGTGAGCCCGCTTCTGCGAAGACCGGTCACGTTGCGGTCGCGGTCGAAAGACCGAGTCGTAACGAGATCATACAGGCAAACCTTCTCTGTATTCGATCCGGGTCTATGGACCTGGTCAAACGGAAAACAAGTGAAGAGTTTGATCCTGGCTCAGATTGAACGCTGGCGGCATGGCTAAAACATGCAAGTCGAACGGATCGCAAGATCAGTGGCGGAAGGGTCAGTAATACGATCGAATGTACCCCGAGGTGGAGGATAGGCATGGGAAACTGTGCGTAATACTCCATGTGGTCTTCGGACTAAAGATTTATCGCCTTGGGAGCAGCGATCGTCCTATCAGGTAGTTGGCGGGGTAAAAGCCCACCAAGCCTAAGACGGGTAGCGGGTGTGAGAGCACGGCCCGCGACATCGGGACTGAGACACTGCCCGGACTCCTACGGGAGGCTGCAGTAACGAATATTCCGCAATGGACGAAAGTCTGACGGAGCAATGCCGCGTGCAGGATGAAGCGGTTTCGCCGTGTAAACTGCTGTCAGGGGCAGGAAAAACTGATCCGCCCCAGAGGAAGAGACGGCTAACCCTGTGCCAGCAGCCGCGGTAATACAGGGGTCTCGAGCGTTAATCGGAATCACTGGGCTTAAAGGGTGCGTAGGCGGATTCGTAAGCGCTTTGTGAAATCCCCCGGCTCAACCGGGGAATTGCAGGGCGAACTGCGGATCTTGAGGAAACTAGAGGCCGGTAGAACGATTGGTGGAGCGGTGGAATGCGTAGATATCAATCGGAATGCCAAAAGTGAAGACAGCCGGCTGGGGTTTTCCTGACGCTGAGGCACGAAAGCGTGGGGAGCAAACCGGATTAGATACCCGGGTAGTCCACGCCCTAAACGATGCACACTAGACCGGAGCGGCTCTGACGTCGTTCTGGTCGTAGAGAAATTGATAAGTGTGCCGCCTGGGGAGTACGGTCGCAAGGCTAAAACTCAAAGGAATTGACGGGGGCTCACACAAGCGGTGGAGCATGTTGCTTAATTCGAAGCAACGCGAAGAACCTTACCTGGGTTTGACATGCTTGGATTAACTCCTGGAAACAGGAGCCACACCCGCAAGGGTGGAACAAGCACAGGTGCTGCATGGCTGTCGTCAGCTCGTGCTGTGAAGTGTCGGGTTAAGTCCCTTAACGAGCGCAACCCTTGTCGTTAGTTGCTAACAGGTAATGCTGAGGACTCTAACGAGACTGCCGGTGTCAAACCGGAGGAAGGCGGGGATGACGTCAAGTCCTCATGGCCCTTACATCCAGGGTTGCAAACGTGCTACAATGGCGCGTACAGAGCGACGCAAGGCCGCAAGGCGGAGCAAATCGCAAAAAACGCGCCCCAGTTCGGATTGCAGGCTGCAACTCGCCTGCATGAAGCCGGAATCGCTAGTAATCGGAGATCAGCTACGCTCCGGTGAATAAGTTCCTGAGCCTTGTACACACCGCCCGTCAAGTCATGGGAGCCGGTAGTGCCCGAAGTCGCCACGGTTCAGTGGTGCCAACGGCAAGATCGGTGACTGGGACTAAGTCGTAACAAGGTAGCCGTAGGAGAACCTGCGGCTGGATCACCTCCTTTCTAAGGGATTTCCTTAGACCTGTGATGATTGGCCCCGTGCCTTTCATCCGGAGAGCAATCTCCAGCAGGTTTCGTCAGCATATTCTCGTCCCGCTCGCCGAGAGGCAGCAGGACACCCGGTCGGCAACGTCCGGGCAATGGACACCCAACTGTTTCACGATACATCACAACCCCCGGCTCCTCGTGAGTCGGGGGTTGTTGTTTTTGCACTGGCCATGCACCTCGGCGTGGGGCGGGCAGATCGGTTGCGGTCGATCGTGAGTTGCCTTGTGCATCGCCGCGCGGCCCGCCGGCATCTCGCGACCTTCAGGCTTGACGCTGCTTCCAGAGTCGAACCGCGTCGGGCTCTCTGGGATAGAACGGGTTCAGGGCGACGGGATCGCACCAAGGCGTCGCGACCGCGAGCACGCCGCAGCGATGGGCGTCGAACGCGGGTTCGATGATCCGAACCCGGAGCCGGGTTGCTTCATCGCGGATCGGCGCGGGCAGAAATCTGTCGGCGATGATCGCGGCGACCTGGAGCGGCTCAACGTCGGCGGCCCCGATCAGGCCGCGATTCATCGCGCGCGCCGGAACGTCATTCCACGTGACGGCTCGGTCAAATCGAGTCGCGTGCGAGGAGTCGTCCTTTGATGCCAGCAGCACGGCAAAGGGATCGCCCAAGCCGGCATCGATGGCGGCAAGGGCGGCGACGTGCGCGGACGAGACCGCGGCGCAGCGCGCGCCGGCGGCCTGGGCGATCATCTTCCCCGCGCTACAGGCCGAGCGAACGGCGGTGTAGCCCCCGGGCCCGACGGAGACGGCGACCAGCCCGATCTGGCGCGGCCTCAGGCCCGCCGACGTCATCGCCCGATCAACCGCTGGCATCAGGTCGTCTCGCTCGCGAGCGACGACTCGAATGGGCTCGATCGCGAGCAGGGTCGGCGGCCCCGCCCCCGCGCCCTCATGTGCACGGAGTACCGCGACGCCCGGCCCGTGCGGGGCGGCGTCGTCCGCGGCGGACGGGTTGCTGTTTTCGATCGCGAGGATGTACAGGGGCGCCTCGGGCATCGCACGCGAGTGTAGCGTGCGGCGGGTCGATCAATCATCATGCGAGGATGAGCGACGGCGCTTGATTTCCGAGCGGCCCTTCTTCTCGGCCAGCCGGCGCTCCTTGCTCCCGCGCGACGGCTTGGTCCGTCGCCGGACCTTGGGCACGGCCATCGCGGCGATCAGCATCTCGCGCAACTTGTCGAGGCACTCGGACTTGTTGCGGGATTGCGACCGGTGGGATTCGCACGTCAGGATGATCTCGCCGGCGGTGGTGACGCGGGAGCCGGCGAGTTCGATCAGCCGGGCGCTCGCTCGCGGGGAAATCGGCAGCAAGTCGGGCCGGACGCGCAACTCGGCCTTGGTGGAGAGTTTATTAACATTCTGGCCCCCCGGTCCTGACGAGCGCGAGTACGAGAACTCGACCGCTCCGCCCCCGCCGGCGCTCTCCATCACGCGCACCCCCGGGGCGAGTTCAAGGTTTCCTTCCGAGCGAATCACGGGCGCCGGGCGCGACGGGGGCATGCTCGGAGGCTCGCGCGGGGGCCCGGGCCGCACCGGCTCGGATTCTCCGCGCGGGCGTGGATGCGGGTGAGCGTCCGATGGCGGTCGATATCCGGCGGTGTTCACGGCGTCATTCCGGGTGCAGTACCATCACGGCTACCATCAGCCCGCCACGCGGACGATGGACGAACGCAAGCATATTCGCCCCGGTCCCGACCCCTCCACACACACCACGCCGGAACCAACCGCCCATGACAACGCGACTACGACAGGCGGCGCCGATCCTTGTGATGAGCCTGGCCGGAGCGGCGGCTGGGCAGCAGGCCGAGCCCAAGATGCCCGCCGGTGACGTCGCACCTCCGCCTGAAGCGGGCGGGACCCCCGACGGCACCAACCGCAGCGTCGTGAGCGACTGGACGGTCGAGATCAACCCGCGCCTGTGGTGGGTCTCGCCCAGCGGCGACATCAGGTTCCCCGGCGGCAGCAGCAAGGTGGACGTCGAGGAGTTGAATCTGGATACCCCGGAGTTCACGCCGGCGGGCTCGATCGCGATCAACGCCGGCGACTTCCGGTTCCAGTTTTTGGGCGCGTCATACTCTCGCGACGCGGAGTTCTTCGTGGCCGCGCCGCTGGCGGTTGGGTCGATCTCGCTGCTGCCCAGCGCCGAGAGTTCGGCGTCCATCGACTTCGGCATCTACGACGTGTCGATCGCGTATCGCGTTCTACAGCGAGACTTCAAGACGCACAGCGGGCCGTCTCAAGAGAACGCCGACTTCGTGCTGGACCTGTACGCGCTCGGCGGGGCACGCCTGTACGATTTGAACATCGACGTGTCGCAGACCGGGACCGGCAGCGCCAGCGTCGATGAGTTCTTCATCGAGCCGATCATCGGCGTTCGATCCGAACTCGCGATCATCCGCGATTTCACGGTCAACCTGCAACTCGATGGCGGCGGCTTCGGCGATTCGGACCGGTCAAGTTTTTCCTTCAACATCAGCGTGGACTTCCAATGGCGCCCGGTGCCGTGGTTCGCCGCCCAGATCGGCTGGCGACAGGTCGTCTACTCGTTCGCGGACGGGCAAGACCTGAGCAAGTTCGAGTATGAGGGCGGGATGGCGGGGCTGTTCGCGGGGGTGGTGTTCCGTTTCTAGTTGGCAGTGACAACTACCGCGCGAGGGCAAGGCCCGCCGATGCGTGGGCGGGCCTTGCTCAACTCAACATGATGACTCGCGCCGGCCGCTTACGGGCAGCCGCCGAAGAAGATCGTGATGAAGTCGAAGAAGTCCTGGCTGTTGACGAATCCATCGCCGTTGTAATCCTGCGTGCAGGTACTGCCCAGATCGAACGCGACGGTGTACTCGGATCGGTTGCCGTTGCCGGTGCAGTTGACATTCGCCGCGTCGGTGACGACGAGGCGTACAACGTAGCAGCACTCGCGCAGCGTGCGGGCGTCCCAGACGGCGAGCACCCCGTCTACGTTGCTGTTCCCGCTCGCGATGGTGACCCAGCCGTGGGCATCACCGCCGGTGTACTGAAGGACCCAGCCGGCGATGTTGGCATCAGCGGCGGTGCCGCGGAAGGTGACCAGCCCGCGAGCAACGCGGGAGCACCCGACCGGGTCCGTGATCACCGCGATGGGGGGCGTGTTATCGACGACGATATTTCGCATCACGGCGTTGCTGAGGCCGCAGGTGTCCGTCGCCGCGACCCGCACGGTGTACGTTCCATCGACGACCGCCGCGCCGCCCGAAGAGGTATTCCATGAGGCGAGCGGGTCGTTGATGACCTGAGTGGGATAGGTGGGCATGGCGGGCTGCACGGGGTTGAAGGCCCCGCCGGCGGCGGGACGGTAAGAGACGGTGTACCCGGGATTGAGCCCGCAGGAGTCGGTCACGGACCCGTCAAAGCAGGCCGTGCCGCCGACGATCTGGTTCACGCCGGGCGCGCGCAGGTTGATGCTCGGGGGCGAGTTGTCAACAAAGACGGCGGAGACGAACTCGGTGTCAAGCCCGCAGGAGTTGTTGACGGTGAGTCGCAGCCAGTAGTACCCGCTGGAGAGGCCGGTGGAATCCCATGAGTAGAGAATGTCGTTGGGCCCCGGCGCGGGGACGGTGGCGGAACCAATGAGTGTCCAAGGTCCGGCGGGGGCGTCGGCGAACTCGAGCCGGTCGCCCGTGTAGGTGCCGTCGGGATCGAAGGCAGCCCCGCGGATCTGATTGCTCCCCGCGCAGATACACGCCAGCGGAGCGGGCGCCACGATAGTTCCAACCGGCGGGGTGGTGTCGGTGTCGTAGACGATGTCATCGAGCAGTTCGAAGGCGCATCCGCACAGCGGATTAACGCCGTATTCGACATCGATGCGGGTGATGTTGCTGGGCCCGGCGACCGTCCCGACCCGCACCGCGGTGTTGCAGCGAGCGACGCCGGGCGCGCCGGAGACCAGCACGTCGCGCGACCCAAGGAGCGCGCCCGCGGCGTTGTACCACCGGACGCGACAGGTATCCGTGTCTCCGCACCCGACGGTGCGCCCGAGCGAGAACGTGACCAGGTGCTGCGCTGAGTCGAACTCCATGCGGAGGAAGTCGCACGAAAACTCGTTGAGACCGTCGCCGAACGCGCGCAGGGCGCGTGTCGGGGAGGAGGTGTTATTGCCGATGGTCTGGATGATGGGGTTCGCGGCGGCCGTGCCGTTGGTGTTGCGCCCGCTGAAGGTGATGCCGGGGTACTGGGTTGAGACGCTGGTGCCGGCGGGCAGATTTTCAAAGTCGATGTACCCGCACTGGGCCTTTGCAAGGCCCGCAAGCGCCAGCACCACGCCGCCGACGAGGAATCGGATCCAAGGGACGTTCATGTGAGTACTCCTCATGTGGCGCCGAGCAAGCCACGCTCGGCGCCCGTGTGTCATCCGCCGCACGAGGCATGATAGACGGCCCGTGCGGGCGTCCACGAAAAACGTCCGAGCCGGTGGATCACTCACGCTCGGATGCGGAGACTGATCATGCGTTGACACCGCGCCCGTCCGGTCGTGCGGGTCCGGATCGCGACCGCACATGAAGACCGCCGTTTCGCTTCCCACCAAAGAGGCCGCTCGGAACCGCCGGGGGTCGGGTGCGGTATCCTTTGGGGCCACTTTCGCCGCACTCCCGCCGCGGGGCATCACACAGGGGACTCCCACCGTGCCGATGATCGAGACGATCAACCTGACCAAGCGCTACGGCGACCTCGTGGCGCTTGACTCCCTCAACCTCGCGCTCGAACAGGGCGAGTGCTTCGGCTTCATCGGCCCCAACGGCGCCGGCAAGACCACCACCATCAAGATCCTCGCCACACTCCTCAAGCCCACCAGCGGGCAGGCGATGATCGACGGCCTCACCGTCGGCTACCAGAACCGCATGATCCGTCCCCTCATCGGCTACGTCCCCGACTTCATGGGCGCGTACGAGGACATGGTCGTCACCGAGTACCTCGAGTTCTTCGCCGCCTGCTACAACATCCACGGCCAGCAGCGCAAGAAAGTCGTCGGCGACGTGCTGGACCTCACCGACCTCAACTACAAGGCGACCGCCGAGGTGAACTCGCTCAGCCGCGGCATGCAGCAGCGCCTGTCGATCGCGCGCGTCCTCCTGCACGACCCTAAGGTGCTGCTGATGGACGAGCCCGCGTCGGGGCTTGACCCGCGCGCCCGCATCGAGATCCGCGAACTGCTCAAGGAACTCAAGCGGATGGGGAAGACAATCATCATCTCGTCGCACATCCTGCCGGAACTCGGCGAACTGTGCTCAAGCGTCGGCGTGATCGAGCGCGGGCAGTTGCTTTTCAGCGGCACGATCGATCAGATCATCCAGCGCGCCCGCATGGGGCTGATCGTGCACGTCGGCGTGGCCGACCGCGCCGTCGAGGCCGCCAAACTCCTCCAGAAACTCCCGGGGATCTCGAAAGTCTCGCTGACGGACTCCGGGGGCGGCGGCGGCGGGGCCGGTGGAGGTAGTGGGGGGGTGGGAGCCAGGTCGGTCGGGCCGACGACGGCGGCGACGGCGAACGGCCTGCACACCGGCGAGAAGATCATCCACCTCACCATCGACGCCGCCGCCAAGATGGACGTCACCGACATCCCCAACTTCCTCATCAACAACGGCTTCCGCATCACCAAGTTCAGCGAAGAATCCGTGAACCTGGAGACGGCCTTCATGCGGCTGACGAAGGGGATTGTGCAGTAGGGACGAAATGGCAGAAGTGCATCAGTCTGGGGCACGCACCGAAGCATTGACGAAGTCCGCCCTCCCTTTCGCGAGGCCCGTATCTCTTTTTCTTCGCGCGCCCGCCTCGGGGCACGTTCCTTTCGTGCATCGGATGCTCCACCTCGTAGTCGCCAAAGCAGAGGTTCATGTCGCCTTCGACTCCGATGCGAGACGCTTCTCGCGGACGTCGTGATTAATGTTGTTTGTGGCGTGGCGAGCGTCCGCAATGCGTGATATACCTAAGCACACGGCGCTTGCCAAGGCGGCATCGCCCGTTCTCGCAGGGGCACAGCACGACTCGGTGGTGTCGCACGCGGCGCTGCGTTCGTTTCAACCGTCGCGTAGCGGGCTCACGTTCCGCCGTTCACCGATGCCGGCTGTTCGTCCAACGGGTCGCGGCGCCTCCAGCGCGCCGCGCACACGCTGGTTGGCCGACTCGAACGCCCCGCACATCAGGAGAAAACCCATGCCCCGCTCGACCAGACCGCTGTCCGCGTGTTGCGTGCTTGGAGCCACCGTGATCCTTGGGATCGGCAACGTATCGCTGGCCCAGTGCGATCCGGAATGGACGCAACTCGAACCCGCCACCACGCCGCCCCCGCGATGGTTTGGCGCGATGACCTACGACTCCCAGCGCGACCGCCTGGTCATGTTCGGCGGGTTCAACCCCAGCGGCAACCTCGGTGATACCTGGGAGTTCGACGGCACCGACTGGGCGCTGCGCTCCACCACCGGACCCGGGCCGCGTCGCGCCGTCTCCATGGCGTACGACAGCGCCCGCGGTGTGACGGTGCTCTTCGGCGGGATCAGCAACACCGCGACCGTCGGCGATACCTGGGAATGGGATGGTTCCGCATGGACGCAGGTCGCGACGACCGGCCCCACGCCGCAGGGTGAAGCCGCCCTCGTATTCGACTCTGATCGAGGTGTCACCGTCTTCTTCGGCGCCTCGGGCAACACGTGGGAATGGAACGGCTCGGTCTGGGCGTTCCGCACCGATTCGGGCCCCTTCGGGCGCAGCGGCACCGCGAATGCTTACGACGCCGCCAGACACCGCACGCACCTCTTCGGCGGCACCGGCGGCACCGAGTTCGAACTCGACGAAAACTGGGTCTTCGACGGCACAAGTTGGAGCCAGATCGTTCCCCCGCTGAGTCCCCGTCCGCGCCGCGAGGCCGCCATGGCGTTCGACTCCGCACGCGTGATGCTCGTCCTCTTCGGCGGTCATTACGGCCGCATCACCTCCAGCGAACTGGGTGACACCTGGGAGTACGACGGCAACACGTGGACGCAGCGCATGATTCCCGGCCCCGCGCCCCGCGGCGGCGCGTGCGTCGCGTACGACTCCACCCGCCACCGTGTCGTCATCTTCGGCGGCGGCTACGGCGTGCTCGACGATACCTGGATCTACACCGCCGGCGCCGGCGCCCCCACCGTCACCACACAGCCCATGAGCCAGACCGTTGCGTTTGACTCCGACGTCACGTTTGGCGTGGTCGCCCAGGGAGATTCCCTGACGTACCAGTGGCAACGGGACGGCGCCGCCCTTGCCGACGGCGGACGAGTCTCGGGCGCCACCACCGCGATGCTGCACATCGCCGACGCCGTCGAAGCCGATACCGGCGATTACTCCGTCGTCGTGTCGAGTCCATGCTCGTTCGTGACGAGCCTGCCGGCGCACCTGTCGGTGGGCATCTGCCCCGCGGAGTACAACAACGACGAGGTCCTCAACTCCGACGACTTCTTCGACTTCGTGCACGACTTCTTCACCAATGATCCGCGTGCCGACTTTGATCACTCCGGGTCCCTTGATTCCAACGACTTCTTCGCGTTCATCGCGGCGTTTTTCAGCGGTTGCCAGTAGTCCCCGATTCCGCCTCTTCCGCGCCCCCGGAGGCCCCTCACGTCTGCAGCACACCCGTGCGCAGCGGCGGCGAGTAGTCCCATCCCTGCGCCGCGGCATCGAGCGCCGCGATCAGTTCCTCGCGCGTGCGGTGCGGCTCGATGATCCGGTCCACCCACCCGCGCGCGGCGCCGTGCCGGATGTCCGCCTGCTCCGTGTACCCCGCGTGGATCGCGCTGTAGATCGCCTTGTGCGCTTGTTCGTCGATCGTCTCCCCCTTTCGCTTCCGGCTGGCCTCTTCGATCGTCGTCAGCACGCCCGTCGCCTGGTTCGCGCCCATGACGGCGCACTTGGCGCTGGGCCACGCGAAACTCAGGAACTGATCGAACGCGCGGCCGCACATCGCGTAGTTCCCCGCGCCGTACGACCCGCCGGTGATCACCACGATCTTCGGCACGATGCAGTTGCTCATCGCGTTCACCATCTTCGCCCCCGCGCGGATGATGCCGCCCTGCTCGCTGTCGCGCCCGACCATGAAGCCCGTCGTGTCGTGGAGGAAGACGAGGGGGATCTTGCGCTGGTTGCAGTCCAGGATGAAGCGGGCGGCCTTGTCGGCGGAGTCGTCGTAGATCACGCCGGGCATCTGCACGGATTTCGTCGGGCCGGATGAGCCGCCGGGCATCGTGCGGTGGACGAGTTTCTTCTGATTGGCGACGATGCCGCAGGCGTGCCCGCCGATCTTCGCGTACCCGCACACGATCGACTGCCCGTAGTCCGCCTTGTACTCATCCCAGTCCGGCGCGAGCGATGTATGCCCGTCGGCGTTCGGCTCGCCGCGCGCGTCCACGAGGCAGGCGATGACCTCCTCGACGTCGTACTGGGCGCCGGGTTTGTCGGTAAATACGTCGTAGAGACGAGCGTCGTCTTGAAATGATGAAGAAGGCATCGCGGCATCCAGGCATCGAGGCATCGAGTATTTCTCGAAGAGGTGCCGCAACCTGCGAATACACGCCTCATCATTCTTCTCCTTGAAATCGATCGTTCCCGAGATGCTCGCGTGCATGGCCGCCCCGCCGAGTTCTTCGTCGGTCACCTGCTGCCCGATCGCCGCCTTCACCAGCGCGGGGCCCGCGAGGTACAGCCCCGACCCCTCCGTCATCAGCAGCGTGTCGCACAGCACGGGCAGGTACCCGCCCCCGGCGACGCAGAACCCCATGATCGCCGCGATCTGCGGGATTCCCGCCGCCGAGATCACCGCGTTGTTGCGGAAGATCCGCCCGAAGTCGTCGGTGTCCGGGAATACATCTTCCTGCATGGGCAGGAACACGCCCGCCGAGTCCACCAGGTAGATCAGCGGCAATCGGGCCATCATCGCGATCGTCTGGGCCCGGATGATCTTCTTGCAGGTCATCGGAAAGAACGCGCCCGCTTTCACAGTGGCGTCGTTGGCGATGATCATGCATCGGCGGCCGTGCACCACGCCGATTCCCGTCACCACGCCCGCCGCCGGCGCGCCCCCGTGCTCCTTGTACATCTCATACGCGGACCACAAGCCCAGTTCCTGAAAGCCGGCAATCTCCCCGCCGCTACCTGCTCCGTTCCCCCCAACCTTCGTGGCTTCGTGGCTCCGTCCCTTCGTGGCCCCGCTGCCTCCATCAACGAGCAGCGCCACGCGTTCCCGCGCCGTCAGCCGGCCCTTCTCGTGCTGGCGCTCGATGGCTTTCGCGCCGCCACCCTGGCGGATGACGCTCTCGATCTTCTGATACGCCGCGTTCAGTTCGCGGAGCGGGCTTGGTAAACCGGTCGTCACGCTGGGCATTCTCGGGACCCTCTCTGGTTTGGACCGGTGAGGGTATCCCGCGGCGCGCCGCACATCGGCGCTCGTGCCCCGTTCATCCGCGGCCGCGCCGCCCCAGACTCATCTGCAATCCGCCCATACATTCTCCAACGCAACCTACAGTCACCGGCCCCGGGCACGGCGCCGGCACAGCCCGTTTAGCGATTTTACGCGGAGGATCAGTGAGCGACGCGATCGTCATCAAAGGAGTCACCAAGACCTTCGGGCCCAAGGTGGCAGTTGACAACCTGGACATGGTCGTCCCCCGCGGGCGACTCTGCGGGTTCATCGGCCGCAACGGCGCCGGCAAGACCACCACCATCCGCATGATCATGTCGATCATCTTCCCAGACCGCGGCGAACTCACCGTCCTGGGAAAGTCCAGCGCCGTCGAGAGCAAGGACCGCATCGGGTACCTTCCCGAGGAACGCGGCGTCTACCGCAAAATGAAGGTGCTCCCGTTCCTGACCTACATGGCCAGGCTCAAAGGCGTCGATGCCGCCCCCGCCCGGCAACGCGCCATGAACTGGCTCGAACGCGTCGATCTCGCGCCCTGGTGCCTCAAACGCTGCGAAGAACTCAGCAAGGGCATGCAGCAGAAGGTCCAGTTCGTCTCCTCCATCATCCACGACCCCGAACTAATCATCCTCGATGAGCCCTTCAGCGGCCTGGACCCCGTCAACCTCGCGCTGCTGCGCGACCTCATCAAGGAGCAGCACGCCGCGGGCAAGACCATCATCTTCTCCACGCACGTCATGCACACCGCCGAGCAGATGTGCAACCACTTGTTCATGATCAACATGGGTCAGAAGGTGCTGGATGCGTCCCTGAACGACCTCCGTGAGCGGTTCGACCCGCGCACGCTCGTCGTCGAACCGCTCGTCAGCGACTCGTCGTGGGAGTCGCTGCGCGCGATCCCGGGCATCCTCCGATTCACGGCTACCGACGAGGGGTACGAAATGAACCTGGAAGAACACGCCGACCCCGCGCGCATCATGCAGGCGGCCCTGGCCATCGGCCCGGTCCGCCGGGTCGAGATGAAACGCCCGCGACTAGAAGAAATCTTCCGCCAACTCGCGGGCGATGCGCCCGACGAGGATGCCCAGGCCGCCCGCGCCCCCGCCGGCAGCGGCATCGGTCAGGACTAGCACGCTCCTCGCCCGGCCCGGGCACCCCCGCCTTCGGCGCCGCTCGATTCTCACACGGTCATCCCTCACGGAGATTCTTCGTGCAAAAGGTCATCCAGGTTGCTCTCCGCGAGTTCCTCGCCACGGTGCTCACCAAGGCGTTCATCATCGGCGTGGCGATCGTCCCGCTCATCATGCTCGCGGCGATCACGCTGATCCCGCTGCTCATGAACAAGGCGGGACCCGCCGCCGAGGGGCGCATCGCCGTCATCGACCAGTCCGGTGACGTCGGTGAGGGCATCAAGTCGAATCTCGATTACACCCGGATCAAGCCCGCGGACCCGGCGGAGTTCTCCAAGGCGCTCGACGAGGCGCAGCAGCGCGGGTTCATCAACGACGATATCCGCCAGAAGGCCGAGTCCGCCGCCCCGATGGCCGCCGCCGCCATCGCGCAGAACGCCTCCAAGTTCACCGTCGAGATCCTCGACCCCGGCGCCGACGTCGAGGCCGCCAAGCGCGAGTTGCTCGCCACGCCCACCAACCAGATCCCCCGCTTGGCCGTCGTCGTCGTTCCGCGAAACGCCGTCGTGCTCCAATCCCGCGAGCAGCCCTTCGCCGGCTTCGAACTCTTCACCGCCCCGAAGGTCGCCCCGGAGGTCGAGGATCGAATCCGCGACGGCATCGCCGGCGCCATCATCGACGCCCGGCTCCGCGAGACAAACCTCGACGGCGAACTCGTCCACCGGATCATGGATCGCCCGCGCGCCACGACCAGGACCGTGACGACGACGGGCGAACGCAGCACCAACCAGGCCGCCGCATTCTTCCTCCCCATGGGATTCATGATGCTCCTGTGGGTCTCGGTCTTCACCGCCGGCCAGGGCCTGCTGACCACGACCATCGAGGAAAAATCCAGCCGCATCATGGAGGTGCTCCTCAGCGCCGCCTCGCCCATCCAGATCATGACCGGCAAGATCATCGGGCAGATGGGCGTTGGAGCCGTCATCATGGGCGTCTACTCCGTGCTCGGCGTCGGCAGCCTCATGACCTTCCATTACATGCACCTGCTGGAGTGGACCGACCTGGGCCTGCTGCTCGTCTACTTCGCCATCGCCTTCTTCACCGTCGCGTCCATGATGGCCGCCATCGGCAGCGCGGTCAACGACATCCGCGAGGCCCAGTCACTCATGACCCCCGTCATGCTCGTGCTGATGATCCCCATGATCCTCTGGCTCCCTATCTCGCGAGCCCCCAACTCGACGCTCGCCCAGGTCCTGAGCCTCACCCCGCCCGTCTCTCCCTTTGTCATGGTCGTCCGCATCGCCGGAGCCGAGGAAGTCCCCGTCTGGCAGATCCCCGCCTCGATCGTCATCGGCATCGCCACCGTGTACGCCTCCATCTGGCTCTGCGCCAAGATCTTCCGCATCGGCGTCCTGATGTACGGCAAGCCGCCGAACTTCAAGACCCTGGTCAGGTGGATCCGCATGGCCTGATCGGTACGCACGCGATTCGGGTAACGCCCCCCGTCGGGCCGGCATCCAACCAAACGCCGCGTTTGACTGACTCCGGCCCCGGCGGCGGGCCCCCACCGAGCGCCGGGCTCCCGCCCGCACGCGCACGGTCCCTTGCCCTCACGCTGGCGCGCCCGCCGCGCGACCGCATCCAAGAGGTGTACCATCGATTCAATGACCCGAAAACGCGCCGATTCCAAAGGCCGGGGCTCCAAGCGGAGTCCCCCAGAGACTCGCACCCCTCAAGCCACCCCGCCTCCTGAGAACAAGCCCGGCCAGAAGCACGCCGCGCCGATTCCCCTCTACACCCGTATCGCCGGTGACCACGCCCTCTCGCTCGAACACACCGAATGGGTCCTTCCCAACTCCCTGGGCGGGTTCGCGATGGGCACCGCGCTGGGCCTGCCGACCCGGCGCTACCACGCGCTGCTGGTCACCGATTCGCCCACCTCCACGCAGCGCCGGGCGACGCTGGCGCACATCGCCGAGCGCCTCGTTATCAAGTCCGCCGACGGCCGCGATGAATCGCTGGACCTCTCGACCTTTCGGTTCGCCTCCCCCGATCCCGCCGGCGTCATCCACCCCGCCGGCCACACCCATCTCGTGCGATTCGAAAAAGACGTCGCGTGTCGATGGATCTTTCACGTAGGCCCCGTGGAGTTGACCAAGGAACTGATCCTGCCGCGCGGCACCCGGGCGGGCATGATCCGCTATCAGATCAAGGCCCGCCGCGGCGCCGTCGCCGATGTCCGGCTCGAACTCTTGCCCATGGTTGCGATGCGCGACTACCACGCGGTGCGCCACGCGCTCGGCGACGCCCCTCCGTTCCACGTTGAATCCTCCGAGATCGCCGGTTCGCCGCGCGTCCGGGCCGTGGACGGCGAGTGGTCGCTCCTGATCGCCGCCGACCGCGGGCAGACCCGTCACCCGGGCGGCTGCGGCTGGTGGCGTCAGTTCTTCTACCGCGTCGAGCGCGACCGCGGGCAGGATCACACCGAAGACCTGTACTGCCCCGCCGCTTTCGTCGCCGACTTGGCCGCGCGCAAGCAGGCCGACGCGCTCGTCATCCGCTTCGGCGTCGATGAACGCGAGGTCGCGTCGCTCGACTCGTTCGACGCCGAACTCGACCGGCTCCGCGCCCGCGCCGACGACATCATCTCCGCCTCGCTCGACCGCTGCGCCGGGATGCAGGAAACCGACGCCGGGCCCCTGGCGGCGCTCGCGCTGGCCGCCGATGACTTCGTGATCCACCCTCGTTCGTCCCTCGTCCCCGCCGATCAGCGCGGCACGCAGCCCACCTCCATCATCGCTGGGTACCCCTGGTTCACCGATTGGGGGCGAGACACGATGATCTCTCTGCCCGGTCTGCTGCTGGAATCGGGCCGCTTCTCCGAAGCGCTCGCCGCGCTGCGCCGCTTCGCCGCGGCACGCCGCCACGGCATCATCCCAAACCGCTTCACCGACGCCGGACACGCCGGCTTCGACGACGTCGAGTACAACACCATCGACGCGTCCCTCTGGTTCATCATCGCCTCCCATCGCTTCCTCGATGCCTCCGGCGACCGCACCGCCTTCGAGCAGCACCTCCTCCCCGCGTGCCTGGACGTGATCGAGTCGTACAGGAAGGGAACGGACCACGGCATCGGCATGGACCCCGCCGACCACCTCATCGCCGGCGGGTCTGCGACCACGCAACTCACCTGGATGGACGCCCGGCGCGACGGGATCTGCTTCACGCCGCGGCACGGCAAGGCCGTCGAGATCAACGCCCTCTGGCACTCATCGCTGCGCCTCCTGGCCGAATCGCTCGCCTCGCGCCCCGGGCACTCGGCCCTCGCCGGCGATCTTCGCGCGCTGGCCGACGTGGTCGCCCGCTCGTTCCGCTCCGCGTTCTTCAGCCCCGCGCTGGGTTTCTGCTACGACGCGATCTCGCCCGACGCCTCGGGCCGCTGGCAGCCCGTCGGCGAAATCCGCCCCAACCAGGTCTTCGCGATCAGCCTCCCGCACTCGCCCCTCCTGCGGGACGAGCAACTCGGCGTCCTCCGCGTCGTCCGCGAGAGACTCCTCACGCCGTTCGGCCTCCGCACTCTCGCGCCCGGCTCGCGCGGGTACGCGCCCCGGTTCCGTGGCCCCCTCTTCGAACTCGACGCCGCGTACCACAACGGTACCGTCTGGCCCTGGCTCCTGGGCCCCTACGCCGAAGCCGTTGCCCGCGCCGGCGAGTTCTCCCCCGAGTCCATCCGCGAGGCGCGCCAAGCCCTGGCCCCGATCATCCGCAAACTCGACGCGGAGTGCGTCGGTTCCATCGCCGAGGTTTTCGACGCCGAGGGCACACCCGGCGACCCGCAGCGCGCCGGCGGATGCCCCGCGCAGGCCTGGTCCGTCGCCGAAACCCGGCGCGTCCTCGCCCTGCTCGCACGGCACGCCGATCGGTAGTCCGGCCTCGCGGCGGCCCTCACCGCAGTTCGGGTTTCACCATCTCGTGCAACTTCTTGAGTTGCTCCGCCTTATCCCGCGGCATGATCAGCGTCGCGTCGGGCGTATGCACGACTACGAGCCCCTCGACCCCCAATAGCGCGATCGTGTGCCCCTCGCACGCTCCGCCCGCTTCACCCACCACCAGGTTGTTCTTCGCGTCGCACAGCACCGCGCTCCCGGTTCCGCCCATCGACACGCGGTTCCCCGCCGGGTCCGCCTTCAACGTCTCGGCGTAACTCGGCCAACTCCCCACGTCCAGCCATTTCACGTCCGTCAGCACCGTGCACACCTGCACCCCCGAGGCCCCCGGCTTCTTCACCGCCAGCGACGACGCCGGCTCCATCACCGCGTAATCCACGCTGATCTTCGGCAGCGCCGGGTACACCGCCGCGAGCACCTCCTGCTGCGCCGGTGTGCCCCACGCCGCTTGGATCCTCTTGAGCCCCTCGTGCGACGCCGGCTTGAACCGTTCCAGGCACGACATGAACGTCCCGGCGTGGAACACGAACATCCCGCTGTTCCAGGCAAAGTGCCCGCTCTCGAAGTACGCCTGCGCCCGCGATAGGTCCGGCTTCTCCACGAACCGCTCGACCTTGAACGCGATGCCATCGCCTCCGCTCAGCCCCCGTATCGCCGCCCCTCGCTCCACGTACCCGTACCCCGTCGCCGCGTGCGTCGGCGTGATCGAGAACGTCACCAGCCGCGACGGGTCCTGCTCCACCAGCCGGAACGCCACGTCCGCGCGCTCGCGAAAAACACTCTCGGGCTCGATCAGGTGATCCGCCGTCAGCACGATGAACACCGCGTCCTTGTCGATCTTCTCAAAGACCGCCGCCGCGAATCCCACCGCGTTCACCGTGTCCCGGCCCACCGGCTCGCCCAGGATCCGATCATCGCTGAACTCCGGCAGCGCGCCCCGGATCGCCTCGCGGTACGCCTCTCCTGTACAGATGTACCGCCGCTCCGGCGGCACCAGCCCGTCCAGCCGCGCCGCCGCGATCTCCAGCAGCGACCGGCCCCGCCCCGCGCCATCACGCTGCTCCCCATCCTGAATGAACGGCAGCAACTGCTTCGGCCTCTTCGCCCGGCTCATCGGCCACAGCCGCGTCCCCGCGCCACCCGCCATGATCATCGCGTACCGCATCGCCGCACAATATACACACGCCGGCGTTCCCCGGGAATTACCCAACCTTCCAACCGACCGCGATCACTCGGGCTCGCGCCCGTCGGCCCGCGCCGCCCCTACCCCAAATAATCTCAAGCCCCCCGCGTGAGTTTCTCAGGCTCGTCCCGTTCTATCCTTACATCCTTCGGGTCGCCCACGATCGCGAATGTGGTTCTCGCGTCTAGTCGGGCGGCTCCGATCAACCACAAGAGGTACTCACACATGAATCGCTTTGTTTTCTCACACCGCCCCTGCGGCCGCGCGGCGAGCCGCGCCATCGTCCTGGCTTCCCTCGCGCTGGCTTCCCGCTCAGCCCTCGCCCAGACCGTTATCTTCGAGAAGTTCAACCAGAACGGCATGCTCTGGTCCGACTCCGTCTTCTCCAATGTCTCCCTCGGCCCCAGCACCTTCCTCGAACGTGGCCAGACCGCCGCCGGGCTCGGCGCGCCGAACACCTCCCCAGTCCTCCCCATCAACGAATCAGGCGACAAGGAAGGCCGCTTCTTCACCACCGCCGCCACCTCCAATACCGCCTATGCGCTCACCGCCCAGGTCGGCGGCATCGAGTACACCGACGGGCTCATCGACGGGTACATCTCCTTCGGCGTCAACACCCTCGCCGGCGTCCGCAGCGCGGGCCTCATGGCCCGCGCCAGCGAAACCCCGCTCCTCAACGGCTACATCGCCCTGCTCTCCCACGACGCCGGCGACAGTCTCACCCTCCGCATCGCTCGCGTCCGCGACGGTGTCGTCTTCATCGCCGACACCTTCGCCACCTCCGAGGTCCTCGTCCCCGCCAACACCGGTTCCGAAAACTACCACCTCTACTTCTCCGTCAACGGCCCCGAACTCGAAGCCCGGCTCGCCCGGGTCGAGGTCGTCGCCGGTGTCGTCCGCGAATCCCGCGTTGACCTCCTCAGCGCCGCCGGCACCCAGGACACCCTGACCGCCTTCGACACCGAACTCCTCAGCGGACGCCCCGGCGTGCGCGTCGCCTCCTCCGCCACCCCCGACAACAGCGTCTTCTTCGACGACGTTGATGTCGTCGAGCGAGGCTGCGACAACATCGTCAACGTCGAGTCCCAGACCCTCGCCAGCGCGTGGGGCGGCTCCAACGGCAACGCCCCAGGCGACATCATCTTCACCGAGGACTCCATCCCCGTCCGCGTCCACGACTTCTTCTTCCAGGGCGGCGGCGGCGCCTTCGGCACCGCCAGCGTCGAACGCACCTTCGAGCAGATCGGCTTCGGCCGCGTCCTCCAACTCAACAATATCAACGCCGGGTTCAACTTCTCCGGCATCGGCCGCGCCGGCCGCGTCACCATCGAGTTCGGAGACCTCGGCGGGTTCGAAAACCTCGTCGTCAACAACAGCCCCGTCTACATCGGCGAGATCGCCGCCGTCCCCGCCAACTTCGCGCCCGGTATCACCGCCACCGTCTCCACCACCAACATCACCGGCGGCGTCCGCGGCGTCCTCATCCTCGAAGGCAACATCTTCAATGTCCGCATCGGCGGACAGGAGTTCTTCATCGACGACGTCTGCGCCGCCGTCACTTGCCCCTGCGATTGGAACGCCGACTTCGTCCTCAATAGCCAGGACTTCTTCGACTTCCTCACCGACTTCTTCGGCGCGGGCGCCGATTACAACCTCGACGGCGTCAACAACTCGCAGGACTACTTCGACTTCCTCACTTGCTTCCTCAGCGGCTGCGCCTGATCCCCCACCGCCCCACGCAGAACTACGCTCGCGCCGAGTTCGGGCCTCGTGGCCCGAACTCGGCGCCCTGCGTTTCGTGGCCTCTTGCCCGATCCCCTCACGGCAGCGACAGCACCGACGACACCGGCACGACCGTCCCCGCCGGCACCCCCAGCGTCGCGAATCCTCCCCCAAGCGACCGGTCCCAGTGCTCCATCGTCGCGACAATCGTTCCCGTCGCCACCACTCGCACCCCGTAGAACACGTCCTCGCCCATCGCCAGGATCTCCGGCGTCGCGTGCACCTTCACGTCCTCCAGTTCCAGCCGGCTCAGGCTCTTGGTCACCGTCACCACCTGCCCGTTGGAGAACTGAAACTGGATCGTGACCGAGACGTTCTCCCCCGTCGGGTTGAACAGGTAGATGTCCTCGGTGACCTCGAACCCCGCCCTCAGCCGCGACATATATCCCTCGCCGAATCCCCACTGCGTCGCGGCGACCGTCGCCGCCTCGGCCCCCAGCGCGTCACGACCCTGGTACACCGCCGCGGTCACGGTGACGGGCACGTCGGACTGATACACCGCTCCGAACTCGTCATCGAGCCCGAATCCCAGGTCGCGGATCGAAAGCCCGCCGCGCGACCCCGCGGGGACGACAATCGTCCGCGTGTTGTTCGCCAGGGGCGCCTCATCCTCGTGCGTGATGAACGTGAACCGCACGGTCGCCGCGGCGGCGCCGGTATTGAGCACCGTCAGATACGAGTTCGCCGGGAACGACGTTCCGCCTCCGGGGAAATCACCGGGTCCCTGATCCGGGGTGCCGTCATCATTTCCGCCGCCGCTACCACCACCGCCGCCGCGCCGGTGATGGTCTTCGTCGTGGTCGTCGAACTCGATTGTGGTGACCACGCCCGCGGTCGCGCCGCCGCCGGTGGTGCCCAGCGCGCCGAAGCCTCGGCCCGTCACGATCTCGTAGTGCGAAAGTGCGGCGATGATGGGGGCGCTGGCGTGAACCCGCACGCCGAACACGCCCGCCGGGATCGCCCCTTCGTTGTTCAGGTTCCAGCCGCTGCGCCGCTGCGCGCCGACGGTGCGGGTGAGGGAGATCTGTCCTCCGTTGCCGGTGTACGCCGTCAGCGTCACCGTGACGTCCTGGTTGTTCGGGTTGTACAGGATGACAAAGTCGCGGGTCCAGGAGTCGTCCTTGAACCCTTCCGCGAACGTCCAGTCCGTGCTCCGATCGTCCGTGAACGATTCGCCGATCGCCGTGCCGAAGTCGTAATGGCTCATCGTCGCCGCCACCGGGCGAGAGGTTCGCAGCACGAGCGCATACGGCGTGTCGGGCCGCACCAGCATCGATGCCGGATCGCCCGCGCGATTGATCGTCACCCCGCCGCGCGTGTGCCCCGGGATCGTGCCCGCGGCCAGCAACTGGTCCCGCTCGCCCACCTCGTACCGTGCGTGCAGTTCATACTCGACCGAATCATCGCCCGTGTTCGTGATCGGCACAAACTCGCTGATCCCGGAGTGCGCGTACCCCTCCGGGTACACCAGTTCGTGCATGAGGTCGCCGGCCAGCAGGCGCCTTGATTCGCACGCCATGAACAGGTCGGAGCCTGAGAATGCCGGTCGGTGTGTGCGGGTGCGGTTTGAACGAGTCATGCGATGAGCCTCCTGTAGGAGGCCGTCGAACTGCGAACCGTGTGCCAATGAGTTTGGAGATCCGCCGAAGGACGCGGGTCGCCCCCTTGGGCTGCAATCAGCCCGAGCCACCAGCATCAATACAACCTGATCTGCTCAAAACAAACAGCCTCCCCGTACGAGGAGGCTGCAAGGACATCAACAAGTGGTTCTGTCCAGACCCGTTTACGGCCGGATCGTCGGCTCGGGCGTCAGTCGGCTCGACCGGTTCATCAGCCAGAACCGTCCCAGGTCTTCCACGAACATCCGTCCGTTTTCATCCGCCATGAGCGCGCCGTGGTTGTCCATGTCCACCTGGCGCTCCCAAAGCGTTTCGAGTTCAGGCGTCACGTCTGCGCGGATCTGAGCATCTCGCGTGTCGGCGGCGCATCCCACCAGGAACGCCCCCGTCGCCAGCATGCCCAGTACGCAAATCCTCGCCTTTCGTGCACTCGTCATTGACTGAACTCCTGAGATTGGAAGGGAGTTGTACCGCTTCCATCGAGAAACGTCAAGTTCCAACCGAATCGGGGAAAGTCCGGGCCGCACGCGTCCCAGGATGGCCCCTCCGCACTCGGGCGGCTTCCGGTTGCGGGCGCCGCGAAACAACTTCGACGATGGCAAGAAGCCGCTATCCGGTCCACCCCGCCGCTCTTCCCCGCGCGCTCAAACCAAGTCGTTCGGGTCCCCTTCCTGACCTGACATGCCGGTGATTCGAGCCTCAAAGGCCGGTTTTCCGTTCACCAGCCCCTGGACATCGCTGATAAAGCGCTTCGGGCTGAACTTCACGTCCCGGCACAGGATGAACAAATGATCCCCGGGAACCACCGCCGAGCGGAAGGACGCTTCTTGGATCCGCGTGAAGACCGGCAGTTTCGGCTTGTCAAACCGCGAGTTATACGTGAAACTCGCGAGCTGCGCCGCGGTCTCGATCATCAGCACGCCCGGGAGCAGGGCACGCCTGGGGAAATGGCCGGCGACCCAGAACTCGTCCGCGCGCACGATCTTGAGCCCGACCGCTTTCGTGAAATCCTGCGAATGCCAAACGACGTAGTCCAGCAGCGCCATGTCGCCGCGGTGCGGATTCAGGTGCTCGATGCGCGCGCGATCGATGTCGCGGCACGCCAGGTTGATCGCCGAGAGTTCAAAGAGCAGCGGCTTGGCGGCCACACGATCCGAACTCGACGCCGCCGACGCGGAGACGGGCGAGGGACTCGCCTGGGATACATGAGATGGCATCGAAACGCTGGACATGGTCGATCAGGTCCCCTTTTCCTTGGAATCGGTGCCGTCCTGCTTGCGGATCTCCAGCAGGCCCTCGCGGATGTCCTGAGCCGCGGATTTGATGTCCTGCATCACCTTGCGGACGCGGGTCTGCGCGGCGCGATTCCCGCCCATGGCTTTTTCGAGATCGGATTCCACTTCCGCGACGAGGTTCTTGAGTCGTTGGTAGGCTTCCACAGTGAGCACTTTCTGCGTCAGATGAGTTATGGTGACGCTGCCGCGAGAATAGGTGTAAACGCCTGAAAAGAGAGGCCGAATTGGACCCCAAACCCCGTTTGGCGGCCGTTCAAGCCCGACAGGAAGGGTATACCCACACTTCCAAAGAAGAAACGGTCGGCAACTCGCTCCTGGAACTCTTCAGATTCCCGCGGATCGGGCCCGTCACCGAAACCGGAAGGGACCGGACAGGGCTGTCCGGTCCCGGGTTTCGTCCGCCGCTATTTCTTCGTGAACGACCCCTCGAAGTTCTTGAACTCCTTGCCGTCCGGCCCGGTCTGGTAGCCGGTCATGGTCTGCTTGTTCGGATTCGACACATCCACCACCGATCGGCTGTGGACTTTCTTCATCGTCATCGGGTCGTACATGTCGCCGACGAAGGTGAACGTCTTCTTGGCGGCGTCGTAGGTGCCGGTTCCGGTGGAAAGGTAGGTGGCCATGTTCTCGATCCATGCGGACTCGTACTTGTTCTCGATCGTGTTGTACCCGACGAGCCCCATTCCCTTGAACGGCGGATCGCCGGGCTTCATTCCCTTGCCGTCCACGTGCTCGATGACCCACCGGCCGTCCATCGCCCATTCCCGGTGCAGCGAACCGGTCGTCTCCATTGGCTCCATTCCGGGCGCCATCCAGAACTTCACGGTGCCTTCCCAGTTGCCGATCATCACGTCGAGGACCTTGTGATGTTCCCCGGGCTGGAGTTTGGCCATCATCTCCATCATCGCCGCTTCGGGGTCGGGCTGGGCGGCGGGCTTGGAAGCCGGGGCCTTGGCCTTGGGGTCCGGCTGGGCGTGGGCGACACCGTCGCTCGACGCCGGCCAGAAGCGGCCCGCCGAGAACGCGCCGGCGGTCAGAATCAGAACCACGACCGTACTTTTCATGCTGGGCATACCGATCTCCTTGTGGCCCCGTAGGGCCATCCCCCTGCGCGAGCGCGAACCCCCGGGAATGTTGAAATGGTACCCGAACAGGACCGCATCCGTGCGCGGAAAAAGCGGTATAGTGCACGTTCGCCTGTCGGGGATGCGGGTGGAGCACGATCGGAGCATTCCATGAGTCGAGAATCGGTCAGAGCGAGGTGGACCGCTCGCACACTGCTGGTGGCCCTGACGCTGACGGCGCTTCCCTGGTCGGCGCTGGCCCAGGAAAACTCCCCCCCCGCCCCCCCCCCCGCCCCCCCGCCCGCCCCCGCTCCGCCGGTTGAGCAGCGCCGGCCTGCCCCGCCTCCGCCTCCGACGGGTCCCATCCGGGAGCGATCACCGGATGATCCGGTGGTCGATCGCGCGACGGCGTCGGCGCCCGGTACGTTCGCCTTGATCGAGGGGAAGGAATCGCCCATCCCGGAGATCAAGATGGGCGACCCGGCGGTCGTCGCCAAGATCATCGAAGAAGGCAAGAACCACAATCAGGTGATGAAGCACCTGGAGTATCTGACCAAGCAGATCGGCCACCGGCTGACGGGCGGGTCGCACACCGAGAAGGCGAATCACTGGCTCGCCGACACGTATAAGCAGTGGGGGCTGTCGAACGTTCAGGTGGAGGAGTGGGGGCAGATCGCGACGCGGTTTGACCGCGGGCCCTCGTCAGGGCGCATCGTGACCAAGGGCGCTAATGGGTGGACCCCGGCGATGGACCTGCACTTCACGACGTATTCGTGGGCGGCAGGGACGAACGGGCCGCAGCGCGGGCACGTCGTGAAACTGCCTCAGAACGAGGACGAGTACAGCGCGGTGAAGGACAAACTCAAGGGCGCCTGGGTGCTGCTGCCCGAGGCGCAAGGGACGGGGTTCCAGCGTGCCGGCTCGGTGGGCGCCCGCTACCGGCAATGCGTGGACACGCGAAAGAAAGTGGCCGATGAGAAGATCGACCCGGCGACGCTGCCGGTGGATGACCGCGTGATCTTCGATGGGATCCTGGGGTTCGTGGCGCCGTCGCGAGAACTGGTGATCACCAGCAGCGTGCGGGGGTGGAGAGACCTGAACGCGGCGGAGGTGCCGCCCGACGTGCTGATCTCGGTGCGCCAGGCGCACTATGACGAGATCGTGAAGCGGCTGGACGCGGGTGAAGAGTTCGCGCTGGAGTTTGACCTGAAGAACGTGTTCACGCCGGGACCGATCTCGTGCTACAACACGATCGCGGAGATCCCCGGGACGACGTGGCCGGAACAGGTGGTGATCGTGTCGGGGCACCTGGATTCATGGGACGGGCCGGGGTCCGAAGGGTGCAACGACAACGGGACTGGCACGGTGACGACGCTCGAAGCCGCGCGGATCCTGACGGCCGTCGGCGCCAAGCCCAAGCGCACGATCCGGTTCATTCACTGGACGGGCGAGGAGCAGGGGCTTTTGGGATCGGCGGCGTACGTGAAGATGCACGAGGACGACATCGTGAAGAACGTGTCGGCGTGCCTGGTTGACGACGGCGGGACGAACTACTGCGGGGGGCTGCCGGCGGCGGACCAGATGGTGCCGATGCTCGCGGCCGCCACCGCGCCGATCAACAACGTGTTCTACAGCGACACCGACAAGAACTTCCTGAACATCAACATCCGCGCGACGGGACCGCGGCTGCGCGTGAGCGGCGGTTCGGACCACATGTCGTTCAACCGCGTGAACGTCCCCGGGTTCTTCTGGACCGAGACGGGCCGGTCCAACTACACGTACATGCACCACACGCAGTACGACGACCTGAGCAACGCGGTGCCCGAGTACCTGGTGCAATCGGCGACGGCGATCGCGGTGACGGCGTACAACCTGGCGTGCGCGGACGAGTTGCTGCCGCGGAGCGCGCCGCGCGAGGAAGGGCAGGAGGACGAGAGGCCGCGCCGTCGTCCGCCGGGCGATGGGGCTCCGCCCCCGCCGGCGTCGTCCAACTGACGGGGCGGACGCGATCATTCACACCGACACGAGCGTGAAAAAGTAGAGCGAGGCAGGGTCGCCTGCCTCGCTCTGTTTATGGTCGGGATGAGAGCAGCACGTCTGGTCAACTACCCGAGGGAGGCGGGACGGGGCGTCCGCCCCGACCGAGCGTGTCCTGCTGCTGCTTGTCCTGGATGACTTTTTCCTGCTTGGTGGCTTCCTCGACCTTGGCGACTTCGGCCGGATCGATGGTCGGTTTCTGCTTGCCGCCGCTGAAGGAGTACGCGACGATCCAGATGACCGCGATGACGAGCACCGCCGATGCCGCGATGAGCTTGACTTTGTCGCCTTGGCTCATGTTCGCGAAGCCCCCGCTTGCCTGCTTTGCCATGAATACCTCCGAGTGTGGTCGCGGACGGAATCAGGGAGTCACCACGTCCGGACGGTGGGAGAAGAAAACCCAAACACAGGCGCACGAATGTGCGCTCGAGAAATCATACCACGGGACTGTGTACGCGTCGAAGTCGGCACGACGTGTTCAATAGTGTCGCGGGAGACGGATTGATCCAGAAGGGATCACTGCAAACGGGCGCCGGTTGGATACCAGCGACGAGCGGCGGGGTTGCAGGAGGCCGTGCGGGCCGGCGATGTGCCGCTAGCCGACTTCGCGGGTCTGGAAGAGAACGACCGCGAACGAGAGGAAGATGCCGATCTGGATGACGGCGTAAAGGGCGGCCAGCCGGAGGTAGGAAAAGGGGACGGGCTGGTTCTGCGAGACGGCGTCCACGAGCCAGAAGAACTGGGCGTTTGGGATCACGCCCCACGCCGCCACCGCTCCGACGTTGACGCGGGTGGGCGTGATGAAGACGTAATCATCGCGGCTTGGCTTGTCGCGGAGCAGTGGGGCGTCGGGGCCGACGTGGCGTACGACGGCGTTGCGGGCGGAATACGACGCGAAGACCAGCGCGGGCTGGAGCCCCGAATCGAGCGCCGAGAGCGGCTTGGAGAAGTCGTGCTTGGTGCGGTCCGGGGGATCGAACGCGGGCGTGAGGAGGGGGAACCCGTTGGGATTGGGGCTGAAATAGCACGGCATCCCGGGCTCGATCTTCACGGTCGGCTCAAAGGCAAAGGTGAGGCGGTATTCGTCGCCCGTGCTCGCGAGCCATTCCTGGTTGCTGCGTTCGGGTTCGGCCTTTTCGATGCGGGCGATGGCGTGGTTGTCGAACGCGCGCTGGCCGACAAAGTAGTTCGACAGCAGCCCGAAGACGAAGACGCCGGAGCAGACGACGATCGTCATGACCTGCCCCAGGCGGGCCGAGGCGGCGGTGGCGATGGCGGTGAGCACCAAGAGTGCCATGAGGACGCTGAGCCCGGCGATGGTGATCTGCGGCATGAAGTCGGTGTGGATGTGCTGGAAGGTCCATTTCTTGCTGACAACCAGGACGGCCAGGTACGCCGCGAGCATCAGCGGGCACATGAGCATGATCGACGTCTGCGTGAAGGACCAGCCGTAGAAGAAGTTGCACCAGACGGCGATCCCGATGGAGAGGCCGGCGGCGATGAGGGTGAAGAGGACGACGGGCCCGTCCACCTCGTCGGCGGCGGTGGAGAGGACGCCGTGCCGGAGCCCGAGCATCAGGAACAGCAGCATCGTGAGGCCTGCGATGAGGATCGCTCCGGAGACGCCGACGAACTTGCCGATGACGACGGCGACGCGCGAGACGGGCTTGGAGACAACGGTGAGGACGGTCTTGTTGTCGATCTCTCGCGAGATGACGGCGGTAGCGACGAAGGCGGCCAGGAGGGTCCCGCAGACAAAAACGGTCGCCATGCCGATGTCCAGCAGCAGTTTGTTATCGCCGGAGACTTCGCCCGACTCGGTGTAGCCCATGCTGTAGGCGCTCCCCCAGACGTTGAAGATCTGGAAGACGCCCGAGAGGAGGATGAGGACGAAGTAGATGGGCTGGCGGACGCTCTCGACGAAGGTGTTGCGGGCGATGGTGAGCATCCGCAGGGGCTGCGCGAGGGCGACGACCGTGGCGGCAAAGGCGAGCATGATCACCGCGATCGCGATGATGAGCACCTGGCTGGTCAGCACGTCTTGGATCAGGCTGGGCATTGTGGTGATCGGCGGGGTCGGAGCCGGAGAGGTCGGAGGCCGAGAATCGTCAAACGAGCGGGATCATACCGCGTGCCCAGAACGGTCGCGGCGTCGGGGATCCTGAGACGATACAACGTCGCCGTGCGGGGGAAGGTTCGCGCGAGTTGGGTACCATGTGGATGGATACCGCGGCGCGTCGGGCCCTGTAGCTCAGCGGATAGAGCAGGCGACTCATAATCGCTTGGTCCCCGGTTCGAATCCGGGCGGGGCCATTGTTGGATCCGGGGCGTGAAAACCGAGATTCATGGCCAGCCGCGCCGCTCGCCGATATCGATGGGCTGATTTAATAGACGCCCGGCGTGGGATGGCGCGTGAGCAGGGCCCGTTGGCGCTGCTCATTTCGTAGCCGCCGGCCGATCGAGAGAGAGGGCCACCGGCCGTGACGTTCTGGACATGCGGCAACATCAAGCGGATCGTCGGGGGCGCGTGGCTGGCGCGCGGGCCCGCGCCGGAAACGACTGACCAGATCGCCCTCGCCGGCGTATCGACCGATTCGCGGACGACCAAACCCGGGCAACTCTTCGTCGCGCTGCGGGGCGATCGGTTTGATGGGCATCGGTTCGTGGGTGACGCGATCGGTGCCGGTGCCCGAGCGGTGATCCTGGAGGACGCCTCGGCGTGGACGCTGGCCGCCGCGACGCTCGGGGGGGCCGCCGAGCGAGCCGTGGTGATCAAGGTCGGCTCGTCGGGGAAGGCGCTGCTCAAGATTGCGGCCGCGTACCGGCAGGCGCTTGACCGCACCCGGGTCGTCGGCGTCGTGGGGTCCAACGGCAAGACAACTGTGTCGAACCTGATTGCAAGCGTGCTGAGCGCCGGCGGCCTTCGCGGGACGGCGTCGCCCAAGTCCTTCAACAACGCCGTCGGCGTGCCGCTGACCATCCTCAGCGCGTCCCCGAGCGACCAATACCTGGTGTGCGAGATCGGGACCAACGCGCCGGGGGAGATCGCGGCCCTGGCCGACGTGGTTCGCCCGGACATCGTGGTCATGACCTCGATCGGTCGCGAACACCTGGAAGGATTCTCGTCGATCCAGGGCGTCGCCCGGGAAGAGGGAGCCGTGCTGGAGTTCGTGAGCGAGAGCGCGCTGGTGATCGCCCCGGCCCGATTTCCGGCGGGCGCCGAATCGCTCGAAGAGCGCCTCAAAGGCGTGCGGAATGTCCTGCGGTTCGGGGTGGATCCGGGCGACGGGGGCTCGGCGGACCTGCGCGCGGTCAGCGTGCGGCATCGGTCCGGTCGGCTCGAGTTTTCGATCAACAACCGGGTGCCGGTGTCGATGGGTCTGTTGGGGGTGCACAACGCGGGAAACGCGTTGGCGGCGTTCGCGGTGGCGCGCCGGATGGGGCTGGACGAAACCAGGATCGCCGCGGCTCTGCGTGACGCCAAGGGGCCGCCGATGCGTCTTGAGGTGGTCGTCGCCCGATCCGCCTTTCATCCGCCGGATTCGGCGCCGGGCACGTTCATCAACGACGCGTACAACGCGAACCCGGACTCGATGCTGGCTTCGCTGCGGACGTTCGCCGACGTGAGCCTCACCTGGCCCGATGCCCGCCGGCGGGTCGTCATCCTGGGTGACATGCTCGAAGTCGGGTCGGCGACGGCCGATTCGCACCGCGAGATCGTGGAGGCGGCGTCCGCGCTCGGGCCCGATCTGCTGATTCTCATCGGCCCGGCGATGTGCGAGGCCGGCGCGTCAGCCGGCGGCGCGGTCCGGGTGCCCGGTGCGACGGATCACGCGATGATCGACGCCGCACGCCGGCTGATGCCCGGCGATCTGGTGCTGCTCAAGGCCTCGAGGGGGATGCGGCTCGAACGGGTGCTGAGCGCGGTACGGGGCGAACTCGCCGATGAGGCCCGGGTTGGGCATGCGTCGTCGGGGGCGAGCGGGGCGGAGATCAAGGCCGCGCCGGGAGCGGCCGCCGGATTCGGTGCGGAACCGACGCGTCCGCACTGAGCGATGTATCATCCGTGAGCGTCAATCCGGCACGGATGCCGGTGCGGATCGCGGTTCGCCGCGGACTTGCGGCATGGAAGCGCGGGTCGATCCATGATCTATCGCCTGTACCTGGCACTGTACAACCATCTGCATGACTGGGGTGTCGATTGGTTGTTCCAGGTGCTGGGGCAACTGACGTTCCGGGCGCTGGCGGCGGCGGCGCTGGCGTTTGTGCTGGTGTTCTTCGCGGGCCGGCCGGTGATCGCGTGGCTGCGGCACAAGAAGATCGGGGATACCGGGCAGACCGACGCCGTCGTGCTCGAGCGAACAACCGCCAGCAAGGCCAATACGCCGACGATGGGCGGCGTCCTCATCGCCGGGGCCATCCTGCTCAGCGTGCTGCTGCTGGCCGACATCGCCAACTTCTATGTCTTCGTGGCGCTGATCGTGATCGTGTGGCTCGCGGTGCTGGGCGGAATCGACGACTGGCTGAAACTCACGGCGGCGGCCCGCAAGGCGGCCACGGGGTCGTCCCGGCAAGGGCTCTATGCCTGGGAAAAACTCGTCTTCCAACTCGGGCTGGGCGTGCTGGTCGGGTACTTCGTCTACAACAAGGGGGACAACCCCGAGGTCGCCACCGACCTGGCGCACGCGCTCACGCTCCCCTTCCAGCCCACCTACCGGCAGACGCAGGGATCCGGCCTGATCGCCAACCCGCACCTGATCTACCTCGGGCGCACCGCGTTCATGTTCCTCACCGTCCTGCTCCTGGCCGGCATGTCCAACGCCGTGAACATCACCGACGGCATGGACGGGCTGGCGACCGGGAACACGGTCATCGTGTCGCTGGGGCTGGTGGTCCTCACGTACATCGCGGGATGGCAGGACGCGGCGCAGTTGCTGCTCGTGCCGTATGTGCCGCAGTGCGACGAGTTGATCGTCCTGGGGGCGGCGACGGTGGGGGCGTGCCTGGGATTCTTATGGTGGAACTGCTCGCCGGCCCAGGTGTTCATGGGGGATACGGGGTCCCTGTGCCTGGGAGGGATCATCGCGTACATCTCGATCATCATCCGCCATGAGTTCCTGCTGCTGGTGATGTCGGGAGTGTTCCTGATGGAGATTGGTTCGGTGATGATCCAGGTGGGGGTGTTCAAGGCGACGCGGATCGCGACGGGGACGGGGAAGCGGGTCTTCCGCATCGCGCCGCTGCACCACAACCTGCACCTGTCCGGGTGGACGGAGCAGCAGGTGGTGGTGCGTTCGTGGATCCTCACGTGCCTGTTCGTGGTGCTGGCGCTGGCGCTGGTGAAACTGCGGTAAAGGGGCCGGCCGGGGGGTCCGGGCCGGGCGGTTGTCAAATGGCGACGAGGGGATGCGCGCGGGGCTAGGTTTGGGAATGGCGCTGATCTTCGCGGGGATCGACGAAGCCGGCTACGGGCCCATGCTTGGCCCGCTGTGCATCGGAATGTCGGTGTTCCGGGTCGAAGCCTGGGCCGAGGGGAGCGACGCGCCGGACCTATGGGAACTGCTCTCCTCCGGCGTGTGCCGGCGCCCGAGCGACAAGTTCGGGCGGGTCGCGATCGACGATTCCAAGAAACTCAAGGGGCCCAGCGATCGAGTTTCTCGGCATCCGCTGGCGGACCTGGAACGCGGGGTGCTCGCGTGCCTGGCGCTGTTGGCGGGGAGCCACCCGGCGCCGGTGCCATCGTGCGACGAGGCGTTCTTCGGCGCGATCGGGGCGTCGTGCGAGCCGCACGATTGGTACTCGCTCCCCGCTGCATCGCTGCCCCTCTCGGGGTCGGCGGACCATGTGCGGATCGCGGCGAACCTGCTGGCCGGCGCGATGAACCAGACCGGCACGCGGATGCTGGCGCTGCGATGCCGCGCGATCGGCGAGGCCGGGTTCAACCGGATCGTCGAGCGGACCGGGACCAAGTCCGCCGCGACCGGAGCGGGCGTGACGCGGCACCTGCGGACGCTGTGGAACGAGTTCTCGTGCATCGCCGAGGCCGGCGCGAACGGCGCGAGGGTGGTGTGCGACGCGCAGGGAGGCCGAACGGACTACGCGGAGTATCTTCGCCGGGCGATCCCGGGGGCGCGGGTTGAAGAGTTGCACCGGTCCGCGGCGTGCAGCCGATACCTCATTCGCGGGGATGAGCCCTGCCCGATCAGCGATCTGCCTCTGGGCGGTGAGCACGCGGCTGACGGAGCGAGCGAACCCGGCGAACATGGTGACGCTTCGAGCGAGGGTCGCGCCGGCAGCCAGCGGGCCATGGTCGTTTCGTTCATGCCCGAGGCGGATGCGACGCACCTGCCCGTGGCGCTGGCGTCGATGGTGGCCAAGTACACGCGGGAACTCATGATGGGCCGTCTGAACAGGTACTGGACCGCCCGGCTGCCGGACCTGAAGCCGACGGCGGGGTACGCGCTGGACGCCCGGCGATGGCTCGCGGAGGTCGGGACCCGGGCCACGTCGGCGGAGCGAGCGACGCTGGTTCGGCGCGCGTGAGGCGCGGCGTCCTCCGGCGGTTCTTTCGGGTTCGTGAGCAGGACGGGTGAGCAGGGTGATCCGGTGAGGCGGGAGAGGGAGAGGGAGTGGGAGTGGGAGGGTGGGAAGCGGGCGGGGGAGGGGGGAAGGGACGGTGGGGGCGGGGACGCCCCGGGATTGATGCCACGTTACAATCGGCGTTCGGTACAAGAACGACACGCGGTCGGGTGAATGCCCGCGCGCACATACAAGAAGGATCCCTCCGATGAGCACCGCTCACGATCGCCGCATCACTCAGTGGACGCGGATGCGCGCCGCGATTTGCTTCAGCATCCCGGCGGCCGCGTATTGCTTGTCGGCGACGGTGTCGCTCGGTCAGGTCGTTCGAGCGATCTCGGTTCCGGCAACACCCGTCGAAGAGGGCGGGGAGATGATCGACATGGGGACGGCGCCGGAGATGCAGCCCGGGATGGCGATGCCCGGGGTCGTCATGCCCGGCGTAGTGGGCGCCGGGGGCGGCCCGCTCTCGGCGCTGCAACTCGAGGACGCCAAGGCGGAGTTCGAGGCGGCGGACGATGCGGGCAAGACGGCCATCCGCGCGTACTTCAAGGACATGGGGATCGACCTTGAGCGGCTGATGTCGGGTCAGGCGGGCGCCGATGCCGCCGCCGCCCCGATGATCACGACGCTGCTCCAGGCCGTTCAACTGCAGAACTTCGCGCGCACGCCCCAGGCGGTGCTCTCGGCGCGATCCGAACTCGGCTTCGGCGATATCCCGCAGCCCGCCAAGACGAACTTCGAGGGGCTCGCCAAGTGGTTGCAACTCCATGTGGTCGCGGGTGAGTGGGACACGGTGGCGACGTTCCTGGCGGACCTTCCCAAGACGGACAGCGCGGGGATCTACGCGCACATCCTGCAATCGCTGAACCGACCCGCCCCGCCGCAGATGGGGCCAAACGGGCAGATGATCCAGCCCGACCCGGCGCTGCTCCCGGAAGAAGTGCTGCTGCTGGCCGACGCGGCACCGGGGGAGATCCTCGATTATCAGTTCGACATTTTCTCGCAGTTGCTTCGATCGGCGGCGACGAAATACAGCGTCGAACCCATGCTGACGCGCATCAAGGCGGGCACAAAGATCTTCGGCACCGCGGACGACAGGAAGCGGGAGCACACGGTCAAGTTCCTGGTGGCCGCCGGGCTGGTCAACGAGGCCGCCGGGTATTTTCCCCCGCTCGAAGAAGCCCGCGCGCGCCGTGACGCCCGGGTGCTGATGAACCACGCGATCTATCACAAGGATCTCGCGGGCGGTTCCCGCGGGGGATCCCCGCAGGAGAACGACCAGCATCGGCGCACCGCGTGGGACCTGTTCCGGGAGATCACGCTGCTGAGCGAAGCCGACGCGAAACTGAGGCAGGACGCGATGCAGTTCGCGATCGACCTGCTCCCGGACATGCCCCCCGCCCAGGGAACCGAGTGGCTGAACCAGGTGTTCGCGAACCGGACGCTGGGCCCGGCGGCGCTGGAGGCGATCACGCTCAAGGCGGTCTCGCTGCGCAATCAGGGCCTGGACGTGGGCAAGCGCGCCCAGACGATCCTGACCATGAAGGAGGCGATCGATACGCTCCTCTCGCAGCCCGGCGTGGATATCCGCCAGATGAAGATCCCGCTGCGCATGCTGACGACGTCGCTGATCGGGGAGGCGGAAGCGGCGCTGGCGGAGTCGGAACGCCCGCGCCAGGGGTGGGGGTTCGGCGCGGGCGCCACGTCGGTCTCACGAGAACTCGAACTGCTCTTCCGGGCGCTTCCGGACGAGCGATGGATCGAGGTGCTCGAGCCCAGCGTCGCGAGCCGGACGTACAAGACCGCGATCGCCGTCGCCACGGGCGTTGATGAGACCGACGTCGGCCTGGACTACATGGCCAGCGCCGTCAAGCGCTTCCCGGCCGACGCGATCGACTTCGCCGACGACTTCCTCAAGCGATGGGAACGGCGCATGCGTCCGCAGGCGTCGAACTACGACGACATGCCGTACTTCTTCTACTGGCGCGACAGCGTCCCCTCCGCGCCGCTGACCCGCGGGCGGCAGCGCCGCAACCTGGATCGCCTGGCGCGGCTGATGAACGTCCTTGATTCGATCGGGGTCGAGTCGCGCCGTCTGCCGAGCGTCGCCGCCGTGTTCAAGGCCTGCCACGGCAACACCGAGGTCTTCACCCGCGAAGGGATCGAGGCGGTCTTCGGCCCGGTCGCGAACCTCTCCCCCGACACCGCCGCTTCGCTCGCCGAGCAGATGCGTATCGGGCTCACCGGCGATTGGAGCAACCGCCGCGCCCAGCAGTCCGCCGGGATGAAGCGGACCCCGCAGGAAATCTCGGCGATGGTCGAGAACGGCTACGCGCTGGCGATCGAACTCGTCGAGCACGCGATGAACCAGCGCCAGGATTCCTGGCAGTTCGCCGTCACCAAGGCCGCGCTGACCTACGACCGGCTCCAGTACAAGCAGAACCAGAAGAAGCAGGATTTCCAGGCGTACAACCAGTACCGCAAGGAGGCGTTCGCCGCGTTCGCGCAGACCGCCGAGCGCTACGCCGCCGTCGTCCGCGCGGGCGAGCAGCGCGAAGACCCCACGGTCTTCCTGGCCTGGTTCAACGCCGCCGTCGGCTCGACCGAACTGAACTATCTCACGCGCGAGGACCTGCTCGTCGAGGGCTCCCCGCAGGACGACCAGATCGACCTCATCCGCAAGGCGATCCTCGCGCTGCCCGAGGACGCGGCGTCCCGGCACATCAGCCTCTTCGCCCACGCGATGTCCGACAACCTCCCTCGCCTGGATCCCGAGGTCAAGCCGCGGATCGTCCGCCACGCCATGCGAATCATCGGCGATCATCCCTCCGGCGCGCCGCTCCGCCGGCTCAGTGATCTCTACCAGGACCTGGTCAAGGACGAGATCAAGTTGCGCCTCACGGTCGACGGGCCCGATCAGGTCACGGTCGGTCAGCGCTTCGGCGTCACGCTCACCCTCCGCTATTCCAACTCCGTCGATCGCGAGACCGGCGGGTTCGCCAAGTACCTCCAGAACGACATCTGGACCCGCGTCGGGAACAACTGGCGCCCCATGAACTACCGCGACCTGTTCCGCAAGTCGATCGAGTCCGCGCTCGCCGAGCACTTCGAGGTCGACGCCATCGGCTTCTTCGAGCCCCTCACGCCCGCGCGGTCCATCACCGAAAACGGTGACGATGCCTGGCAGGAAAAGCCCATGGCGTACATCGTGCTCCGCGCCAAGGACCCCAGCGTCGATCGACTCCCGCAGGTCGAGATGGACATGCACTTCGACGACAACCTCGGGCCCGTGACGCTCCCCATCGTCTCCAACTCGCCCCCGATCGACGCGGCCGGAAAAAAGGACACCGGCGCCTCGCGCCCCCTCCGGAAACTCGAAGTCACCCAGACGCTCGACCTCCGCGGCATGCGCTCCGACAAGCAGAAGCACACCGTGCTCCTGGAAGTCCACGCCCGCGGCGAGGGCACCATTCCCGAACTCCAGACGCTCCTGCCTGACTTCAAAACCGCGCTGGCGGGGTACGAAGTCAAGGACGACGGCGTCGAAGTCCGCCCGGTCGCCGTGCTCCAGGACGACGGAGACTGGAATCAGTCCTTCTTCTCCTACCGCAGCGCGCCCAAGGACCAGGAGAAGGAATACGCCAAGGCCGACGAGCAGGGCATGTACCGCATGAAGACCGAGCGGACATGGCTCATCACCTACTCGCCCACGGGCGGCAGCGTCGGCGGTGAGTTCAGGCTCGCGTCCCTGGGCGCCGGCATCGGGGGCCCGGACGGCAAGGACGCCAAACTCGTCTCCCGCATGTTCAGCGATATGGACATCGTCGATGTCACCGCCCAGACCGTCGCCGTGCACCCGTCGTTCTGGAACACCCGCAACATCGTCCTGGCGTGCATCGTGGTGCTGCTCGGCGCGGGCGGGTTGGCGGCGCTCCTGCTCCGGCGCAAGCCCGTCGAATCTCAAGACGACGGGCTGCACCTGCCCGGGCGAATCACACCCCTGAGCGTGATCACGACGCTTCGCCGCCTGCAAGCCGAGCCGGCGGCGGCCGGGGCCATGGACGACGCCCAGCGCGCCACGCTCAGCGCCGAGATCGTGCAACTCGAACGGCAATACTTCGGCCGCGGCGGGTCCGATCAGGCCAACGGCGAACTCAAGGGCGTGCTCGAGCGCTGGGTGCGGGTCACCCGGCGATAACGCTCGCCCGGCGGGCCGGCGCTTCGCTCGCTCGGCGGGAGTCGTCGCCGGGCCGGCGCACGCGGGGTCCTACGCCACCAGGTTCGGCGGCCGCCGTCCGCCCAGAATCGCCCGCGCGCTCTCGCTCACCATCTCGGTCATGATCTCCCGGAAGTGGCGCTCCGCGCTGCCGATGTGCGGGGTCATCACGCAGGTGTCCAGTTCCATCAGCCCCGCCGACACCCGGGGCTCGAACTCGAACACGTCCAGCCCGGCGCCCCAGATCCGTTTCTCGCGGAGGGCGTCGACCAGCGCGGCTTCATCGATGATCGGGCCCCGGGCCGTGTTCACGATGATCGACGTTGGCTTCATCAGCCTCAGCCGGTCGCGGCTGATCAGGTGTCTGGTCTCCGGCGTGAGGGGGGTGCTGATGCTCACGACGTCGGCGCGGCGCAGGCCGTCGTCGAGTTCGACTCGCTCGGCGGCGATCGGCGCCAGTTCCATCTCCAGGTGGCGAGACCGCGAGACGTAGAGCACGCGCATCCCGAACGCCAGTGACCGCAGCGCGATCGCCTTGCCGATCCGCCCGGGACCGACGATGAGCAGGTTCTGCCCCGTCAGGTGCACGCCCAGGAACCCGGTGATCGCCGGGTTGCCCTCTCGCTCGAAGCGGCCCGATCGCACGAACCGGTCGCCTTCGATCAGTCGGCGTGCCGCGGCGAGGATCAGGGCCCAGGCCATGTTCGCGGTTCCCTCCGTCACCGCGTCGGGCGTATTGCAGACCGTGATGCCGCGCCGCGCGCATTCAGCCAGGTCGATGTTGTCGAACCCGACGGCAAAGTTGCAGACGCCCTTGAGGCCCGGTCCCGCGGCGTCGAGCACGTCGGCATCGACCTTGTCGTGGAACATCGAGACGATGACGCTCGCGCCGCGCACGTACTGCGTCAGTTCATCGCGCGTCAGGCGCGGGTCGTCGGGCGCCATCCGCACGTGCGCTTCGGGGATGTTCGGCGTTCCGGGCACGCCGCGCGTGAACACCACGACCGGCCGATCAGGAGGGGTTGCCATAGGCCCGCATCCTAACCCGGCTCCCCGGACGCCGCCAAATCTGAGCCCCGTCGCGCCAGCGACGGGTCTTGGAAACCTCGTGTTCGCGGTCTCCCCGCCGACCGCGTGCGTGCGCCCGGCGGCGCCGGTGCACGTTGATATCATCTGCAAAGGATTTCGCCCCCGCATGCTCAACGACACTTCGCCCCCCCTCCCCCGAGCCGTGGTCCTTCTCTCGGGCGGTCTGGACAGCGCCACCGCGCTGGCGCTTGCCGTGCGGGCGGGAACGCCGTGCGTCTCGCTCTCGGTGGACTATTCGCAGAGGCATCGTGCCGAACTCGACGCGGCTCGCGCGGTCGCCCGCTCGCTCGGCGTCGCGCGACACGTCATCGTGCCCCTGGACTTGCGGCCCGTCGGCGGATCGGCGTTGACCGCCGACATCGACGTTCCCAAAGACCGCTTGGGGGGCTCCCCGGCGCTGGCGGATATTCCACTCACCTACGTCCCGGCGCGCAACATGCTGCTGCTCTCGCTCGCCGTCGGGCTCGCCGAGGTTGTCGGAGCCGACCAGGTCCACATCGGGGTCAACCAGATTGACTACTCGGGGTATCCGGACTGCCGCGAGGAGTTCATCCGGGCGTTCGAGCACGCGGCCCGGCTGGGAACCAAAGCGGGAACGGCCGATGCCCGCCCCATCCGGATCGTCGCGCCGCTGGTTCACATGACCAAGCGCCAGATCATCGAGGCGGGTCAGGACGCCGGGCTTGATTTCTCGCTCACCCTGTCGTGCTACGACCCCGTCCGGCGCGACGGCGAGGTGCTCGCGTGCGGGCGCTGTGACTCGTGCCACCTTCGCCGCGAGGGGTTCCGCGAGGCAAGGCTGTCAGATCCGACTCGGTATGCGTCGTGATGGCCCATCGCCGCGAGTGAACCAGTGGTACCGTTGGCCATGTCGGACCAGGTGGAAATCCCATTGCCGATCTCCGAGCCGGGATCGCTCCCGATCGCCGAGACGTTCGTGAGCGTGCAGGGAGAGGGCAAGTTGACGGGGGTGCCGAGTTGGTTCGTCCGAGTGAGCGGGTGCAACCTGCGGTGCGGATGGTGTGACACGCCGCATGCGAGTTGGGCGCCCGAGGGGGAGATTCGCTCGATCGAGGCGCTGATCGCGGAAGCAAGCGGGGTGCGCGCGAGGGGGGTTGCGCACGCGGTGTTGACGGGCGGCGAGCCGATGATGTTTGCCGGGGTGGACGCGCTGGCGCGCCGGACCCGGGCGCTGGGCATGCACGTGACGGTCGAAACGGCGGGGACCGTGTTTCGCGCGGTCCAGGCCGATTTGATGAGCATCAGTCCCAAACTCAAGAACTCGGCGCCGCCGGCATCGGCGGGGGCGTGGGTGCAGCGGCATGGGAGCCGCAGGCTCAATGTTGACGTCTTGCAGCGGTTGCTCGACGAGTTTCCCGAGCGGCAACTCAAGTTTGTGGTCGCTTCAGAAGGCGACCTGCCCGAGATAGATGAAGTTCTTGCAAAGATTCGCGGGTGGCGCGCGGAAGACGTGCTCCTGATGCCCGAAGGAACCCAGGCCCCATCTCGTCCGCGGGCGCAGGCCATTGCGGCGCTATGCATTGAGCGGGGGTGGCGGTATTGCCAGCGATTGCACATTGAGTTGTTCGGCCACGTGAGAGGCACCTGAACCGGCCCCGCGACAACGTACAAACTACGAAATAGAGAGCCTTGAAAAGACCTCTAAACACGGTATTGACAAAGCCTTGCGAATTTGTCATACTGGAGTTAGGCGAAGTTCCGAGTCTTCACTCGTTCGCCGCTGATGGGCAAGCCGCCGCTGGAGGAGAGTGCGAAGGCTCCAATCGTGAGGGGTTTGGCGTGTCTCTTCTGCGAGGCATGAACGCGGTCGTCCGCGGATCGGATCATCACGCATGTGCACGATCACCAAGAAAGACCTGATTGATGGCGTTTGTTCCGCGACGGGCCGCAAGCGAAACGAAGTAAAACTGATTGTTCAGTCTTTCCTGGATCAAATTGTCGAGAAGGTCGGCGAAGGGAATCGGATCGAGTTCCGCGATTTCGGGGTGTTTGAAATCAAACAGCGCGCGTCGCGGACGGCGCAGAACCCCAAGACCCTCGTTCCGGTGAGGGTCCCGCCGAAACGGACGGTGAAGTTCAAGGTCGGTCGCCTGATGCGGGAGCGGCTGGATCGGGGCGCGACCGAGCCGGTGCTTCTGGAGTCGGTTGATGGCAAGCACCCCCATCGAGAGCCAAAGAAAGTGGCTTCAGCGCGCGAGTTGTCGTGAAGTTGGATGGCGGTGCGGATGGGCGCCGAAACGTGGGTTGCGGGGGCGGATCCGGCTGTCCACATATCCCATTTTAACATTTTGAACGAGATGTCGTTCGCGGGTTTCGCATACGCTAGATGCGAACGCCGGGACGACGGAGCGTGCCGGCACTCGAAACAACCGATTCGACCTGCTATGCGGCATGAATAGTGAGCAATTGACGCCAGCGCAGCCCTCACCGATCCTTGGATTTGGTCGAGCGCGCGCGCCGGGCGGTGTGCGAAAGTGGATCGAGCGTGGGATCGTGGGCTCGCTATTCGGATCGGCGGGGTTCACGATCCTGGTGACGTTCGCGATCGTGGGGGTGTTGCTGGAGGAGTCGCGTCGGTTCTTTCTGCTGCCGGGGGCGTCGTTCTCGGAGTTTTTTCTATCGGGGCGGTGGAATCCGCTGCTGGGTGGAGACAAGCACTTCGGGGTGTGGCCCTTGGTGTGCGGGACGGGCCTGGTGACGCTGGTGGCGGCGTGCGTGGCGCTTCCGTTCGGGCTGATGACGGCGGTGTACCTCAGCGAGTATGCGCCGCGGCGCGCGCGGGCGACGCTCAAGCCGTTACTCGAAATCCTGGCGGGGATACCGACGGTGGTGTACGGGTATTTCGCGCTGACGTTCATCACGCCGCAGATCATCGGGCTGCAGGGGCGGGTGAACGGGTTCTCGGAGACGTTTGAGTGGCTTCCGGGGTGGCTGCACGGCGTGGTGTTCCGCGAGGTGGACTCGTACAACGCGCTGAGCGCGGGGCTGGCGATCGGGATCATGACGCTTCCGATCGTGTGCTCGCTGTCGGAGGATGCGCTGCAGGCGGTGCCGCGGAGTTTGCGGGAGGGGGCGTTCGCGGTGGGTGGGACGCGGTTTGACGTGTCGGTGAAGGTGGTGGTGCCGGCGGCGCTGTCGGGGATCGTGGCGAGTTACCTGCTGGCGATCGCGCGAGCGGTGGGGGAGACGATGATCGTGGCGCTGGCGGCGGGGGGGCTGGCGCAACTGACGGCGGATCCGCGGAACCAGGTGCAGACGATGACGGGGTGGATGGCGCAGATCCTGTTCGGGGACGCGGCGGCGGGGGGCATGGAATATCACTCGACGTACGCGGTGGGCGCGACGCTGTTTTTCATCACGCTGCTGCTGACGATCGTTGGGCAGGTCGTGCTGGCGCGGTACCGGGAGGAGTACACATGACGAACCTCTCGAACGTGGGGAGGGCGCGGCGCGGGCGGAAACTGCGCGATCGCGCGTTCGTCGTGGTGTGCGTCCTGGCGACGCTGCTGAGCATCGCGGTGCTGTGCACGCTGCTGAGTTCGATCGTGCGGGACGGGTGGAGGCATCTGGACTGGGAGTTCATCAACTCGTTCCCGTCGCGGCGCGCGGGGAGCGCGGGGATCAAGTCCGCGCTGTGGGGATCGGTCTGGCTGGTGTGCGTCGCGGCGGTGAGCGCGATCCCGCTGGGCGTGGCGACGGCGATCGCGATGGAGGAGTTCAAGCCGCGGCGCCGCGTCGCGCGCATGCTGCACTCGTTCGTGCAGATCAACATCGGCAACCTGGCGGGCGTGCCGTCGATCGTGTACGGCGTGATCGGGCTGACCGTGTTTGCCCGGATGTTCGGGCTGTTCGGCGGGACGAACGCGTCGATGTACGACCTGATGGCGGTGGTGACGCTCCGGTCGGGGGAGGTGGTCAAGGGCTCGGTGGTGAACGAGGACGATGAGAAGATCGAACTGGTCGTGCCGATGAAGGGGGATGTGGTTGTTCCGGTGGGGGAGATCGCGAAGCGGCGCGACGTGTATGTCCGTGAGCACCGGTTTGTGCTGAGGGACGGTAGGGAACTCAAGGGGCAGTTCCGCGAGGTGACGCCCGTGGCGATCACGCTGAACGTGACGGGTGAGGCGGGCGTGGGGGGCGAGGGGGGCGAGGAGGGAGAGGCGGTTCGCGCGGTGACGTTCGCGCCGGCGGACGTGAAGGAGTACCGGACGAAGAACTTCTTGCAGTTCGGAGATCCGGCGGGCGCGTTCTATTTTCAGTTGCCGTTCGGAACGTCGATCATCGCGGGTGGGATGACGCTTGGGCTGGTGATCCTGCCGGTGGTGATCATCGCGTCGCGCGAGGCGCTGCGGGCGGTGCCGAAGTCGCTGCGGGAAGGGGCGCTGGCGCTGGGGTGCACGAGGTGGCAGACGATCCGGCGGATCGTGCTGCCGTCGAGTGTCCCGGGGATCATGACCGGGGCGATCCTGGCGATGAGCCGGGCGATCGGGGAAGCGGCGCCGCTGTTGATGGCTGGGGCGTTCGTGTTTGTGCAGCAGACGCCGAGGAATCTGTTTGACTCGTTCGCGGCGCTACCGCTGCAGATATTCAACTGGACGGGTCGGCCGCAGACGGAGTTTCACCAGATCGCGGCGTCGGGGATCCTGGTGCTGCTGGGGGTGCTGTTCGTGTTCAACGTGGTGGCGATCGTGATTCGGCAGGTCTTTACCAAGCCCCTGGCGTAGGAGGGGACGATGACGATGATGAGTGCACAACACCCAACGACTTCGAGCGGGGCGGCAACACCGGCGCCGGCGGCGCGCGGGCCCAATCCGCTGGGGGCGCTGGCGGAGCGAGCCGCGCTGCAGCGAGGCGAGCAGGCCGACGCGGGGATCGCGATCCGGATCGAGGGGTTCAACTGCTGGTACGGGGATTTTCAGGCGTTGCGGGACATTGCGCTGGAGATCCCGGTTCGGCGCGTGATGGCGCTGATCGGGCCCAGCGGGTGCGGGAAGAGCACGCTGCTGCGATGGATCAACCGGATGAACGACCTAGTACGGGGAGCCAGGTGCGATGGGACGATGAGCCTACATGGGATCGACCTGCTGGAGCGCCGGCTGGACGTGGTGGACCTTCGGCGGCGGATCGGGATGGTGTTCCAGAAGCCGAATCCGTTTCCGAAGTCGATCTACGACAACGTGGCGTTCGGCCCGCGGCTGCACTTCAAGATCGCCAGGCGGGACCTGGACCAGGTCGTGGAGCAGAGCCTGAAGGGGGCGGCGCTGTGGGACGAGGTGAAGGACCGGCTGCACAAGTCGGCGCTGGGGCTGTCGGGGGGGCAGCAGCAGCGGCTGTGCATCGCGCGGGCGATCGCGGTGGGGCCGGAGGTGCTGCTGATGGATGAACCGGCCAGCGCGCTGGATCCGAAGTCGACGCTGCGGATCGAGGAACTGATCCGGGAACTGCGGAAGAACTACACGATCGTGATCGTGACCCACAACATGCAGCAGGCGGCGCGGGTGTCGGACAACACGGCGTTCTTTTATGAGGGCCGGCTGATCGAGACCGGAGCGACGGCGGGGATGTTCATGAATCCGACGAACAAGCAGACGGAGGACTATGTGCTGGGGCGGTTTGGTTGAGTCGTCACACAGGCAGGTCATTTTTGTATTGTGTTCGTATTCCGGGGTGCTAGCCCTGAGTCGGTGGCAGAAGAGAGGAAGAACCGTGGAACCCGCCCTGCACGCCCGGGCGGGACGCCGGTCCACGCCGGGGCTGCGAGCAACCTGGGTGCTAACCGATTTCCGAGCTGTGCTTGTCAGTCGGCGAAGTCGGGCTAAACTTTCAGCCCGAGTGAGCGGGTTGGGTCTTGCGGGTGCCCGTGTCGCCCCGAGTCCAAATCGACAGGTTCGCCGGCTCACCCGGCAATGGAGATGGTGACGTGGTTCGCATTCGAATGCAGCGCATGGGTCGTCGGAACCGTCCGTTTTTCCGGATCAACGTGATCGACGAGCAGACGCGGCGTGACGGGAAGGTGATCGAGCAACTGGGGTGGTATGACCCGATCGCGAAGGACGAATCGAAGCAGGTGCAGTTGGATGAGGACCGTGCGAAGTACTGGCTGTCGCAGGGCGCGCAGCCGAGCGACACGATGATGGACATGCTGAGCAAGCGGAAGTTGGTGGACGGGGAGGCGTGGAAAGCGCGGCGTGCATGGCGCGTGAAGGCGCGGCAGGCAGGGCTGGCGAAGAAGGCGGCGGCGGAGGCCGCGGCGAAGGACGCGAAGAAGAGTTGAGCGGGCGGCTTGGCTCGTTTGAGATGATCAGCGAATGAACGCCGCGGGATCCGCGGTGTTTTTTTGTTCGTGGAGTGGTATTGACATGACCGGTGCCTGTCTGTATGCTGACTTTTAACGGGATTCCCCCCTCTTGGAACAAGGGTCGAGCGAGTTCTTCGCATCGATCAAGAGGGCCCAGTCATGAACGCTTACGGTCGCGGTCGGTGTCGCGGGTTTACGCTCATTGAAGTTCTCGTGGTCATCGCGGTGATCGCGCTGCTGGTGGCGATTCTGCTGCCTGCGCTGGGCGAGGCGCGGCAGGCGGGGCGAAAGGCCGTGTGCCAGTCGAACCTGCATCAGTTCGGCATCGCGTACCAGAACTACGCGTCGGATTTCAAGGACAACATGGCGTCGTTTACGTGGCGCGGCGGCGTGGCGTACACGATGCGGGACGTGGCGCCGGATTCGGACGATCCGTACTCGTTCCCGGCGGCGGGGACCGACAACCAGGCGGCGGCGAACCAGGCGGTGGCGATCCTGCGGCATCGCGCGGACCGGCGGGATATCAATCAGATTCCGGTGTGGATCCCGCACATTTTGTACAGCCACCTGGTGCTCAACGATTATCTCCAGCAGCGGCTGCCGGAGAAGATGGTGGCGTGCCCGGGCGATCGGGTGAGGAACCTATGGCAGGACGCGGTGGTGCAGGTTCCGGGTGATCCGAACGGGCCGTTCTGGGCGTTGGCGGAGAGGCCGGGGGGGATGACCAACAGCGAGAAGCGCTGGCCGTACAGCAGTTCGTACACGCTGCCGCCGTCGTATTACTCGGCGGACCGGGGCACCGCCGTGGCGCCGACGATTTCGCAGGCGGCGATGGGGCACCGGTGGTACAACACGGGCAACGCCAACACACGGCTGGGGAAGCGGAAGTATTCGGAGGTGTCGTTCCCGCAGAACAAGGCGATGATGTACGACAACTACGGGCATCATCAGAAGAGGAGTTTGTTCTACGCGTATCCGGAGGTGACGCAGCCGATCCTGTTCGCGGACACGTCGGTGAACGAGAGGACGAGCCGGGATTGCAACAACGGGTGGGATCCGAACAGCGGCACACGAATCGGCGTGCAGATGCTGTACGTGCCCGAACTCTCGTGGGAGCCGCCGACACGCTCTGGCGCCCCTCAGGAGTATGTGGAGTGGGGCAATCAGCAATGGACACAGCTCGGGCTGCACGGCGTTGATTGGGGAATGGAAGAAGCGTACTAGGAGCGTGAGTAGGTCGATCCGTCTGAGGCGCACCGCGCGCGCGGTCGGTCGTGAGTACGCTTGGGCGTATGGGCGGCTCCCAAGACCGGGTGCGTGCGCACCGCGGCTCAGATATGTCGGCACATGTCAATTCGGCAGGGTTTGGCCGAACTGTCAGCGAACGCGCGTGCGCGGAGTGTGCAGAGGGCGTGCGGCGATGGCGCGCGGGTTGCATACTGATCGGAGCGGGAGGACCAGCACGATCGGAGTGAAACCATGCGCACGGACCGACTGACAACGCTCGCTCAGCAGACGCTCGCCGAGGCACAGCAGGATGCGCTGTCGCGTGGCAATCCCGAGGTGACAGGGCTGCACGTGCTGGGGGCGATGCTGTCGGATCGAGGCGGGACGGCGTGGTCGATCCTGGGCAAGGCGATGGACGTGGAAGGCGGCGTGGAGCGAATCGCGTCGATGACGGACAGCGAACTGGGTCGGCTGGCGACGACGAGTTCGGGGGCGGGGAGCACGGGTCGGGCGATGATGGAGTTGCTGACGAGAGCGGACGCCGAGGCGAAGCGGCTGGGGGATTCATACATCTCGACGGAGCACCTGCTGCTGGCGCTGGCGGAAGTGGGGGGGCAGGCGAAGGAGTTGCTGAGCCTGAACGCGGTGGACAAGAAGCGGGTCGAGCGCGCGGTGAAGCAGGTGCGGGAGAGTTCGGGGGTGAAGAACGTGACGGATGCGTCCGCCGAGAGCACGTACGAGGCGCTAAAGAAGTATGGGATCGACCTGACGGAGAAGGCACAGCAGGGGAAACTGGACCCGGTGATCGGGCGGGATGACGAGATTCGGCGGTGCATGCAGGTGCTGAGCCGGCGGACGAAGAACAACCCGGTGCTGATCGGGGAGCCCGGGGTGGGGAAGACGGCGATCGCCGAGGGGCTGGCCCTGCGGATCGTGAACGGGGATTGCCCGGAAGGGATGCGGGACAAGCGGATCATTGGATTGGACGTGGGGCAGTTGCTGGCGGGGGCGAAGTACCGCGGGGAGTTCGAGGAACGGCTCAAGGCGGTGCTGCGGGAGGTGCAGGCGAGCAAGGGGGACATCATCCTGTTCATTGACGAACTGCACACGATCGTCGGCGCGGGGGCGGCGGAGGGTGCGGTGAGCGCGGGGAACCTGCTCAAGCCGGCGCTGGCGCGCGGGGAGATGCGGTGCATCGGCGCGACGACGCTGGACGAATATCGCAAGCATATTGAGAAGGACCCGGCGTTCGAGCGGCGGTTCCAGCCGGTGTATGTTGATCAGCCGAGCGTGCAGGACACAGTGGCGATCCTGCGCGGGCTCAAGCCGCGGTACGAGGCGCACCACGGGGTGCGGATCCTGGACTCGGCGATCCTGGCGGCGGCGAACCTGAGCAACCGGTACATCACGGAGCGGTTTCTGCCGGACAAGGCGATCGACCTGATCGACGAGGCGGCGTCGCGGCTGAGGATGGAGAACGACTCGATGCCGACGGAGTTGGACGAACTGCGCCGGCGGATCATGCAACTGGAGATCGAGCGGGAGGCGCTCAGGCTCGAGGCCAAGGAATCCGGGCGGGACGCCCGGTCCACTGATACGGGCAAATCCCAGCTTGAGAAGGTTGAGCAGGAACTGAGCGAGTTGCAGGAGAAGAACCGGGGGCTGACGGCGCGGTGGGAGGAAGAGAAGAAGGAACTCGACGCGGTGAAGGAGATCAAGGAGCAGATCGACCGCAGGCGGACGGAACTGGAGCAGGCGCAGCGGCGCGGGGACCTGGAGACCGCCGCGAGGATTCAGTACGGCGAGATCCGCGACCTGGAGAAGAAACTGGCGTCGGCGGAGAAGGCGATGGACGAGCGGCAGGCGCGCGGGGGCGCGATGGTGAAAGAGGAAGTGGACGCGGAGTTGGTTTCCGAGGTCGTGGCGGCGTGGACCGGGATCCCCGTGTCGCGCCTGGTCGAGAGCGAGCGGGACAAACTACTGCGGATGGAGGACGGGCTGCGCCAGCGGGTCATCGGACAGGACGATGCGCTTCGGTCGGTGTCCGACGCCGTGCGGCGGGCCAGGTCGGGGCTCGGGGATCCGAACCGACCGATCGGGTCGTTCCTGTTCCTAGGGCCGACCGGCGTGGGCAAGACCGAGACGTGCAAGGCATTGGCGGCGTTTCTGTTCGACACGGAAGAGGCGTTGGTGCGGGTGGACATGAGCGAGTACATGGAGAAGCACGCGGTGTCGCGGCTGATCGGCGCGCCCCCCGGGTACGTCGGGTACGAGGAGGGCGGGGCGCTGACCGAGGCGATCCGGCGTCGCCCGTACGCGGTGCTGCTGCTGGACGAGATCGAGAAGGCGCACCCGGACGTGTTCAACGTGCTGCTTCAGTTGCTCGACGACGGGCGGCTGACCGACGGGCAGGGGCGGACGGTGGACTTCAAGAACACGATCGTGGTGATGACCAGCAACGTGGGGTCGCGCGAGATCCAGGAGATGACGGAGCGCGGGGCCGAGGACTGGGAGATCGACGCGGCGGTGCGCGACCTGATCCGGCGCGGGCCGGGGATGGACGTGCGCGGGAAGCAGTTCCAGGGGGACCAAGAGGGCGAGTTCGGGGGGCGGGTGAACGTGGGGCTCCGCGAAGGGTTCATGCGTCCCGAACTGCTCAACCGGATCGACGAAGTGGTGGTGTTCCACCAACTCAAGCGCGAGCACCTCGCGGGGATCGTGGAGATCCAACTCGCGAAACTCAGGCAGCGGCTGGAGGAACGCCAGATCTCGCTGGAACTCACGCTTGAGGCGACGCAGCACCTGGCGAGCGAAGGGTGGGACCCGGCGTACGGCGCGCGGCCGCTGAAGCGCGTGATCCAGCAGCGGCTTGAGAACCCGCTGGCGAGCAAGATCCTCGCGGGCGAGTTCACCAGCGGGGATCACGTGCTGGTGGATTACCAGGGGAAGAGTTTCGTGTTCAACAAGGGGTGATGCCGAGATCCGATAACGCCTCGCGACCCTAATAAGCGCGGGGTGTGCGGGCGCGCCGGTGGCGTCGGGATGACAGTCAGCCGATAGGTCTTCCAGTGACATCGAAAGAAAGTCCTGGAAGAGAGAACCATGGCGCGTTCCACGAAATCGGCAGACACGACGGCGAGGGGGTCGGGTTTTCCCTTTGGCGGGCTTGGCCTGTGCGCCGCGTGGGGGTGCATCGCGGCGGGGGCGGTGTTCATTGCCGTCGGGGCGTGGACGGCGGCGACGCCGCCGACGAAGGGCGACCGGGTGGACGCGGCGGCGGTGGAGACGCTCGCCGACGCGGGCAAGGCGCTGCGGGAAGACATCGTGCGGGTCGTCAGCCCGGCGGTGGAGCGGACGAAGAAACTGGCGAGCGACCCGGCGGTCGTGGCGGCGCTGGCGGCGGGCAATACCGACGTGCTGACGAACGTGGCGAATCGGGCGATCACGAGTTCCACGGAGATCGACGCGATCGCGCTGTTTGACGCATCGGGCAAGATCCTGGCGATCAACACGGTGTATGCGTCGGGGCAGGCGATCGCGCCGAACCGTGTGGGGAAGATCCTGAACATGAGTTTCGAGGGGCGCGAGATCATCCAGAAGTGCGTGCGGAACGAACGAAACGAGTCCGCGCTGGAGTTTCAGACGACGTGCGACATCACGCCGGCGTTCTTTGATTCATCGGGGCTTTCGGTGGCGTACACCGAGCCGGTGCACGACGGCGCGAGCGGGAAGAAGGTCGGGGTGATCAGCACGCGTCTTCGGTTTGAACGGCTCAGCGCGCTGGTGGAAGGCAGGCGGGTCGGGGGACAGACGGCCGGGGCGTACTTCGTGGGAGACCGGGGTGAGTATTTCTCCGAGGCTCTGAACTCCGGGCGTCTGGCGCCACCGATCCCGACCGACACGGTCCGCACGACGGTTGAGCCGCTGACGAGGCGATCGACGGATCACGTGTTCACGCAGATCGGGGAGCGGTACGTGGGGGTGTACTCGCTGGCGTCGATGCGGACGATCGACAACGGGGGGATTCACGTGATGCTGCTGGCGGACGCGGACTGGGTGCGTCGCGGCGTGACGAGCGCCCGGCTGCTGCGCTCGGGGATCATCGGGACGATGGGGATCGCGGCGCTGACCATCGGACTGCTGCTGCGTTTGACGCTGAAACTTCACGGGAAGGAGCGGGCGCTGCGTGAGGCGTCGGCGCAGGCGGTGGCGGCGACGGAGGCCAAGAGTTCGTTCCTGGCGAACATGAGCCACGAGATCCGGACGCCGATGACCGCGATCATCGGGTTCTCGGATCTGCTGATGGATCAATCGACGTCGCAGACGGAGCGGGTGGCGGCGATCAACACGATCCGGGCGAGCGGGCAGCACCTGCTGCAACTGATTAATGACCTGCTGGACCTGTCGAAGATCGAAGCGGGGGAGATGGCGTTCGAGCGGCTGGCGTGTTCGCCGGCGCAGGTGCTGGCCGAGGTGGTGTCGATCATGAACCTGCGGGCGGCGGAGAAGCGGATCCGGTTGAGCGTTGACATCGCCGGGCCGATTCCATCGGCGATCGAGACGGATCCGATGCGGTTCCGGCAGGCGGTGCTGAACCTGGTGTCGAACGCGATCAAGTTCACGGACGCGGGCGAGGTTCGAGTGGTGCTGGGGCATGACGCGGGGTCGTCGATGCTGCGTGTGACGGTGACGGATACGGGGATCGGCATGACGCCGGAGCAGGTCGGGAGGCTGTTCAAGCCGTTCAGTCAGGCCGACGAGACGACGTCGCGCCGGTTCGGTGGGACGGGGCTTGGGCTGTGCATCACCAGGCACATCGCCGAGGCGCTGGGGGGCGACGTGCTGGTGGAGAGCGAGGCGGGGGTGGGGAGCCGGTTCACGCTGCTGGTGGCGGCGGCGGGCGCGGTGCACAGCGGTGAGAGCGTGGCGATGTCGGCGGCGAAGCCCGCGGCGTCAAGGCAAGTGACCACGACCTCGGCGCGGGTGCTGCTGGTGGAGGACGGGGTGGACAACCAGCGGCTGCTGACGATGTTCCTGAACAAGGCCGGCGCGACGGTGGAGCACGCGGAGAACGGGCAGATCGGGGTGGACAAGGCCTGGGAGGCGTGCACGAGAGGCGGGGCGTTTGACGTGATCCTGATGGACATGCAGATGCCGGTCATGGATGGGTATGAAGCGACGCGAGAACTGAGGCGGCGCGGGTACGCGGGGGCGATCGTGGCGCTGACGGCGCACGCGATGGACGGGGATGACCGCAAGTGCCTCGACGCGGGGTGCGACGCGTTTTTGACCAAGCCGGTCGATCGGATGCGGCTGATCCGCGAGGTGGAGCGGTGGCGCACGGAGCGGCGGTGCGCGGCCTAGGTGGGGAGCGAGCACAAGTCGGAGATGCCCGGTGATCGATCCGCGCGGCGAGGGAGCGAACAATGCGCCTGAGCCCAGCGGAGAAAGCCGATGCACGAGATCGATCTACTGGCGTGGTGGGACGGTGCGTGGGACGAGGGATTGTGGTATGCGCCGTGGTCGAAGGCGATCGACGGACTGACGCCGGAGCAGGCGGCGTGGACGCCCGGGCCGGGCCGTCACTCGATCTGGTCGATCGTCAATCACATGAGTTTCTGGCGAGAGCACTCGCTGCGCACGCTGCGGGGCCAGAGGCCAACGTCGGACGAAGTGGAGCGGCGAAACTTCGAGGGGCCGCTGGAAGTGACCGAGGCCGGTTGGCGGGCGGCGCGCGAGCGCTTTGCGTCGCTGCAGGAGCAGATCCGGAGCGTGATCGCCGACCCGGCAGGCGACCTGTCGCGGATCCGGTACCACCTCCCGCACGATTCGTACCACGTCGGGCAGATCATGTACCTGCGGGCGATGCAGGGGCTGCCGGCGATCGAGTGAGGGGCGGTGCGCGTCACGGCGCGGCGCGGGGAAGAAAGGCGTATGCAGCGACCGGAGTTTGATCCGAGCAAGATGGCGGCGAAGCGCGAGGCGGGCTCGCTGTTCGGCGCGCCGCGGGACGGCGAGGCGGGCTCCGTGGGCGCGGGGGCGCCGGGCGGTGAGGGCGAAGGCGGGGCCGGGAGACCTGGGCAGGCGGGGTCGGCGGATGATCGTCCGATCACGGTCTCGCAGCTTGGCGCGATGATCGACGCGGCGCTGCGGGCATCGATGCCGTCGCGGGTGAGGGTGGTCGGCGAGATCAGCGGGTTCAACAACCGCACGCACTGGTACTTCAACCTCAAGGACGCGGAGACGGTCGTGAGTTGCGTGATGTTCGCGAGCGCGGCGAGGTCGGTTCGGTTTTCGGCGAAGAATGGGCAGGAGGTCGTGGCGACGGGGCGTGTCGAGTTTTTCGCGAAGCAGGGGCGCGCGCAGTTCTACGTTGAAAAGATGGAGCCGGTGGGGGCGGGTGCGCTGGATCTGGAGTTCCGGCGCCTGTGCGATGACCTCCGGGCGAAAGGATGGTTTGAGGCGGGGCGGAAGCGCCCGCTCCCGACGTTCCCGCGGCGGATCGCTGTCGTGACGAGCCGAACGAGCGCGGCGCTGCAGGATGTGCTGAACACCGTGCGGCGGCGATGCCCGGCGGTGGAGGTCGCGCTGATCGATGTTCGCGTGCAGGGAGAGGGGTCGGCGGCGGAGATCGCACGGGCGGTGCGATGGGTCAGTGCGCGGCACGCCGAGATTGGCGCGGACGCGGTGCTGCTGACACGAGGCGGCGGGTCGATGGAAGACCTGTGGGCGTTCAACGATCCCGGGCTGGCCGAGGCGGTGGTGAGGTGCGCGGTGCCGGTCGTGGCGGCGATCGGTCACGAGACGGACACGACGATCGCCGAACTGGTCGCGGATGAGCGGTGCGCCACGCCGACGCAGGCGGCCATGCGGCTGACTCCCGATTCGTCGGCGCTGCGCGAGCAGATCGACCGGGCGTCGCAGCGGCTGACGGCCATGACGGCGCGACTGGGTCGTGACATGCGGCGGCGGCTCGAGGCGCTCGCGCGATCGGGGTGCATCGCGCACCCCGAGCAACTCATCGAGCGGGCCCGCGACCACGTGGACGGCACGTCGCGCCACCTGGCCCGGGCCGTGGCCGCGGCGATGCACACACGAACGATCCGCGTCGAGCGGGTGTCGGGGGCCCTGGACGCGCACCGGCCGGGGGACGTGCTGGCGCGCCGGGCCGCGGGGGTGGAGCGAGCGGAGGCCCGGCTGCGCGCGGCGATGTCGGGCGTGATGCGGGGAAGCCGCGTCGAATCCCTCGCGCAGCGGTTGAGTCGCGCGGGCGCGGTGCTGACGGCGCGAACCGCGGCGGAGTTGGATGCGATGGACCGTGCGCTGGACCTGGTGGGGCCTGTGAGCGTGCTGCGCCGGGGATATTCGATGACGCTCGCGCCGGGGGGGGAAGCGGTGAAGTCCGCGGCGGCGGTGCGGCCGGGCATGGAGGTCCGCACGCTGGTCGCCGACGGTTCGTTCACGTCGATCGTGGGAGGGAGTTCGAGCCGGGGTCCGGTGTCGGAGTCAGCGGCGGCGCAGGCGACGGCGCGGCTGGAGTCGCGCGCCCCCCGATCCCGTCGCGGCAAGCAGGAGCCGCCGGACCAGATGCACCTGTTCGGAAAATCGTGAGCGGGGCCGGTGTGGGGGGGGTTGGCGGCGGCGCCGGACGTATGATGATCCATGCCCCCGGAAACACGCAGTAGCGCGGAATCGACGTCGCCGGAGCCGGGCGGAAGCGAAGAGATTTCGCGGCGGACGATCCACAAGGGGCGCAAGTTCGACTTTGAGATGGTGAACGTGCGGCGCCGCGACGGGAAGACGATCGAGCGCGAGGTTGTACGACATCCGGGCGCGGTGCTGATCGTGCCGATCCTGGCGGACGGGCGCGTGGTGGTGATCCGGAACTACCGTGTGGCGGTGGGGGTGCGGCTGGTGGAGTTTCCGGCCGGGACGCTGGAACACGGGGAGGACCCGGCGTCGTGCGCGGCGCGGGAGTTGATCGAAGAAACCGGGTACAAGGCCGCAACTCTTGCGCCCCTGGGGTGGTTTCATACGACGCCGGGCTTGACCGATGAAAAGATGTACGCGTTCGCCGCGCTGGGTCTTGAGCACGTCGGTCAGCACCTGGAAGAGGACGAGGACATACAGGTTGAACAGATCTCGGGGGCGGAGGCGCTGGCGATGCTGGGAACCGGATCAGCGTCGCGTCTGGGGACGTGGCGCGATGGGAAGTCGATGGTGGCGGTGATTCTGGCGCAGCGCGCCGGGTATCTGAAGTGAAGCACTGATGGGATGGCAAGACCGACAATATCGTGAGCCCGGATCGCAGGGGCCGCTGCGCCGGGCGTTCGGACGGATCTTTTCAGACGCCGAGAACTTCCTGTCGTGGTCGGTACCGCTGTTCCGGATTTCGGGGATCATGGTGCGAGTGCACATCTTCTACGTGATATTCATCGCGATGGAACTGATGTGGTCGATGGGGAGCCGGCTGGAGTTTGTGTTCGCGTCGATGTCGATGGCGACGCTGTTCGTGCTGGTGCTGCTGCACGAGTTCGGGCACTGCCTGGCGTGCCGACGGGTGGGTGGCGAAGCCAGCGAGATCATCATGTGGCCGCTGGGGGGACTGGCGATGTGCCACCCGCCGAACACGGCGCGGGCGAACATGATCACGGTGATCGGCGGGCCGATGGTGAACGTGGCGCTGCTGCCGGTGCTGGGGGGTGTGTTGCTGCTGATGGGGGCATCGAGCGATGCGCTGGTGTTCAATCCGCTGGCGCCGGGGGGCGTGCTGGGGACGGCGTGGTTCAGCGGCCCACAGTTCTATCTGCGCGTGGGCGTGTGGTGGGCGTACTACATGAACCTGGTGCTGCTGGGGTTCAACGTGCTGCTGCCGATGTTCCCGATGGACGGGGGACGGATGCTCCAGTGCGCGATGTGGTCTCGGATGGGATACCGGCAGTCGATGCTGAAGGCGACGTTCATCGGCATCGTGGCGGCGTGCATCGTGGGTCTCTTTGCGATGACGGCGCGGGGTCGCTCGGGAAACGGCGCGGGGAATCTGCTGATGGTCGCGGTGTTTTGCGGGTTTTACTCGTACTCCGAGCGGCGGCGGGTGAAGATGTTGGACGAGTTCGACAGCGGGTATGACGCCGCGCTCGAAGCCCAGCGGGCGAGGCAGGACCGTGACGCGCAGGAGCGGGCATCGCGCCGGCGCGAGCGAGACCAGCAGAACGAGGCGCAGCGGCAGGCCGAGATCGATCGGATCCTGGAGAAGATCCGCGTGCAGGGGATGGCAAGCCTGACCAAGGCGGAGCAATCGATGCTGCGCGGCGAGACGGAGCGCAAGCGCCGGGCGCTGTGACGGAGTTGGAGCGGCCTAATCTTGCGTCGTATGGAGACAGGTGATATACGCTCGAAGGCCGCCGCCGAACCTGTCGGGGCGTATCCGCACGCCCGGCGGGCGGGGGGGATTGTCTTTCTCGCGGGCGTGGGGCCGCGCGTGCGCGGGTCGAAGGACATTCCCGGTGTCGTACTTGACGCGGCGGGGAACGTGGTGTCGTACGACATCGAAGCGCAGGTGCGATCGTGTTTCGCGAACGTCCGAACGATCCTGGAAGAGGCGGGATCGTCGTGGGAGCGCATCGTGGATGTGCTGGTGTTCCTGACCGACATGAAGCGGGACTTCGCGGTGTTCAACCGAGTGTGGGGGGAGTATTTCCCGGCGGGGCCGAACCAACCGACGCGAACGACGATCCAGATCGGCGCGCTGCCGCAGGGCGGGAACGCGCCGATCGCGTTCGAGGTGAAGGTGACGGCGACGGTGCGGGAGTGAACGGCGCGGGGCGGCCCTTGGACCCTGCCGGCGGCCGCGAGCGGGCGGGGCGTCTAAAAGACCTTGCGAAGTCGGGCGCTGGGGATATCGAGTTGGGCGCGGTACTTGGCGACCGTTCGGCGAGCGATATCGACGCCGCGCTTCTTGACTTCCTCTGCGAGGGCGTCGTCGGAGAGGGGGTTGGACTTGTCCTCGGCGTCGATGACTTCCTTGAGAGCGGCCTTGACGGCGTCCCAGGAGACGTCCTCGCCGGTGTCGGTCTGCGTCCCGCCGGTGAAGAAGCCTCGGAGCGGGACGACGCCGCGGGGCGTCAGGACATACTTGTCGGCGACGGCGCGCGAGACGGTGGCGACGTGGATGCCGAGTTGCTCGGCGACCTGGGTCATGGGGAGGGGCCTGAGCGACTGCGGGCCGTAATCGAAGTAGTCGCGCTGGGCGGCGATGATCGCCTCGATGACGCGGATGAGGGTGCGCTTGCGGAGTTCGACGGCATCGATGAGCCAGGACGCGTTGGAGAGGTTCTTCTTGAGAAACTCGCGGGTCTGCTTGGGCGCGGTCCGATCGCGCGAGAGGGACGCGTATTCCTGGTTGACTCGGAGGTTCGGGAGCCGCCGATCGTTCAGGTAGGTGACGTATCGATCACGATCGGCGTCATATTCGATGACGGCGTCGGGGATGATGGCCGGGGTGGAGTCGCTCACGAGGCGCCGCGCCGGAGCGATGCTCAGTATGCCCATGTGCTCGACGGCGTTCTTCACAGCGCCCATGGACAGGCCGGTCTTTTCGACGATCCGGGGGAGGCGATTCTGCGCGAGGTCGTCGAGGTGATCCTCGATGAGTCGGCGAACGACTTTCCAATCGGGACCGTGCGCCGCCGCCCCGTTGGTGAGCGCGATGCGTCCGATCTCGCCGGCGTCCCCGGCCTCGATCGCGTCGATCTGGAGCAGGAGGCATTCCTTGAGGTCGCGTGCCGCGACACCCGCGGGTTCCAGGAGTAGTTGTAGCGCTACCAGGGCTCGTTCCAGGTCCGCGACCGCCGGGTGTGGTTCGCTCGCGTCCGGAGAGGGCTGGTCGGCGATGGTCGTGAGCGGGGTGCGGAGGTAGCCGTCGTCGTCGATGTAGGCGATGATGACGCGACCGAGTGTGCGGACCGGCTCGGGAACGTCAACGACGGCCCACTGTTCGAGGAGTTGTTCCTGGAGCGACGCGCCGCGGGCGGCGGTGTTGGCCATGGCCTCGCTCTTGGCGTCGGCGCCGTCGGGGCCGGCGGAGGACCGGAAGTCGCTGAAGTCCTCCATGCGCGGGGAGTCGGCGAGGGGGACTGGAGGTTCGTCGAAGGTGTTCTCGGCGGCGTCGGGCAGGGCGCTCTCGAAGGCGTCGAGCCGTTCGAAGTCGTCGCGTGCCGAGGATTCGTCCACCTCCATGGGTCGCTCGCGTTCGCCCTGGAGCGCGGGAGCCGCGGCTTGCGAGGCGGCGAATCCGTCAGAGGCCGCGAGGGCGCCGTCGCCAGCGCCCGGCTCTTCGAGTTCAAGCGTGGCATTGGATTCCAGTTCCTGCGCGATCCGCTCCTCGAGTTGGAGCAGCGGCATCTGGAGGATCTCCATCGACTGGATCATCCGCGGGGCCAGTTTCATCGACTGGCTCATCCTCATGTGTTGTGACGTGTCGAATCGCATGAGGATGGTGGAGCGCGGCGTGTGGAGATCGGACGTGGCGAGAAGAAACGAGGGTGAGGGGCTCGGGGAAGCGGGCGGCCGGCGCTAGCCCAGTTGCTGGCGTCCCTCGATGGCGTCGGCCAGGACGGCCTTGTTGGCGAACTCGAGTTGGGTGCCGGTGGGAACGCCGCGGGCCAGGCGGGTGACCTTCAGGGTGCCCGACACGCGGGCAAGTTCCTGGGCGATGTAGAGAGCGGTGCCGTCGGCTTCGAGCGTGGGATTGAGCGCGAGGACCACTTCGCGCACGGGCGTGCCGCCGGCGTTGTGCTCGGGATCGTCCACCCGGGCGAGGAGGTCGGCGATGGTGACATCGCCGGGGCCGACGCCGTCAAGCGGCGAGATGCGACCCATCAAGACGTGGTAGACACCCTTGTACATCCCGGTCTGCTCGAGCGCGATGAGGTCCTTGGGCTGCTCGACGACCATCACGACCGATCGGTCGCGGGACGCCGAGGCGCAGATTCGGCAGAGCATGGCGGCGGAGGAGGGTGCCTCGTCGCATACCTGACCAGAACCTTCCGGTGCAATCGCGGTGCCAGCGGCCGTCGGCATGCCCGGACCATCGGCCAGGTTGAAGCAGACGCCGCAATGCCTCACCGTCTGCTTCACGTCATGAATGGCACGCGCAAGATCGAGCGCGTCGTCGCGATCGGACTTCAGGACGTGGAAGGCCAGGCGTTCGGCGGATCGTCGTCCGACGCCCGGGAGTTTGGCGAACTCGTCGATGAGCCGTTCGACCGATTCGGGGTACGCGCCGCTCCTGGCGGCGGGCTTGGCGTGTCGCGAGGCGTGCGATCGGCGGGCGGGGTTTGGAGGCGGCGCGGGTGGCATCCGTGAGCCGCGGTTTTCGTTCGGCGTGACGGATTCTGATGGCATCGGAAATCGTATTCGTCTGGGACGCAGCGGGTTGCGCCCGGCACGCCGCTTGCCGCGGACCTTGACCGGCCGCCGGCGCGGCGCCTCACCTGGTCGGTCTGGCTGGTACGCCGCCGCCCATGGATTCGGGGAGTTCGGGGGCGGCCCGCAGTGTCAGGTCGAGTTTGCGGCATTCCTTGGGAGGCACGGGGATCTGGTTGTGGAGCGGGCCGAAGTCATCATCCGGCCAGAGCAGTTCCCACAGCATCATGTCGGGGGTGGCGTCGCCGAAGGTCTGTCCTTCGACGCCTTCGTTTTCCCGGAACTGGATCACGAGTTTTTTGCCCACCGGGACGTCGATCGACCAGAAGGCCTGCCCGGTGCGAGTGTCTCGCAGTGTGACCGTCTTGGGCTGCCAGGATGTGCTGACGTACGCGTGCTGGTCGGCGGACATGCCGGGCCCGCCTTCGGCGTAGCAGCCCAGGAGCGCGGCGGAGGCGAGTGAGAGGCTCAGCCATCCGGCGAAACGGGTGCGGAAGCGTCGGCTCGTGCAGGATCGGGGTGTGTGTGCGTGCATCGATAGGGCTCCGTAAGCATTCACGCCGGTGTCGCGGACAACATCATTGTCGGCATCCGCGAACAAATCTCTTGCGGGAGGTCAGGGAAAAGCCCCCTTGCCGCGCACCGATTGCCGGCGCTGTACGGGCACAAAACGCCCGTGGAGCGATGCCGGTTCGCGCGTGGGGGGTGTGGCGGAGCCCGTGCGGGAGGTGATCAGGGAGCGCATCCGACGAAGAAGTCGGTGATGAAGTCGAAGAAGTCCTGGCTGGTGCTCATGCCGTCCTGGTTGTAATCGCCGGCGCCCAGGAAGAAGTCGCCGAGGAAGTCGAAGAAGTCCTGGCTGGTGACGATGCCGTCGTGGTTGTAGTCAACGCGGCAGGGGCAGGGGTTGGGCGTGCAGACGGAGCCGTCGCCCTGGTAGGTGCCTCCCATCTGGGTGCAGGCGGCCTGGGAGACGACGGAGCAGGCCGAGTTGAGGCAGCAGGCCCCGGTGGGGGGCGGGCAGGTGACGGCGGCGCAATCGACGCCGATGCCGAAGAAGGTACCACCGGCGGCGTTGCATGCCGGGAGGGTGAGTTGCTGGCAGACGCCCTGGACGCAGCAGGCGCCGGGCTCGCAGTCGTCGAGCACGCCGTTTGAGTTGGCGTCGAGCGCGGCGTTGGCAAGGATCTGGCAATCGTCCGCGGCGCCGTTCATGTCGCAGTCGTCGCCGGTCTGCGGCGCGACGGCGAAGGTGATGGTGAGGACGGAGCCGTGCCGGCCGTTCTCGGCCTCGTCGGCCCAGAACTCGGTGCCCTGGAAGTTGAGCGGCATGGCGCTGACGGCGTATCCGAAGTTGACCGACGGATTGGCGAACCAGAAGCGGAAGGCGTCGAGGATCGCCGGGGACGAGAACTCCTGCCGACTCCCGATGCCTTCGACGACGGTGATGAGATCGCTGGTGGCGGCGGTGTCGAAGGTGTTGGTGGGGTAATACTCGCTGACGCCGGTCCCGGAGCCGCCCACGGCCCGCGCGCCGCTTTGACGCCACAGCAGCGTGTTGTAGGTCGAGTGCTGGCGTGTCACCGCACCAGCGCAAGCGACGCAGGCATCGCGCGGCGGCTCATTCCAGGGCTGGAAGCACCGACGAAACTCGATCGTGTTGGTATATCCCAGTTTGGGAACGAGCGAGAAGCGGGCGTCGGTGATCGCCGCTGGATCCGTCACGCCGCACACGGAGGTGAGCGCCGGGACGAAATCGAACTTGAGGAAGCCCTTGCTGGGGATCGCGGGCTGCGCGTAGAGACGGATGTTGTGGTGCGAGGTGGTGCTGAGCGTGCTGTTGAAACTCGCGTCCTGCGAGACCGAGGTAAACGTTTCGTTCCCGGTATCGCCGAAGGTGACGGTGATGAAGCCGTTCAGGACGAACGAGCGGGCATTGGTCGGATCGGCGGTGTCGAGCGAGTTGTTCGCGCCGCCGCTGACCGCGCCCGCGACGTCCTGCACCGGCCCGGGCGTGAGCGTGTAGGTCACCGGGCATCCGTAATAGCGCAGGGCGACGCTGAGCGTGACGATGTTCCCGCGCACGGTGTCGAGCACCGCGGCGGAGGGCGCGTAGGCGCGGATCCCGTCGCTGAGCGAGTAGTTGGAAATATCCTCCGCCGTGGCCTCGTCCACGGTCTCGTCAAAGACGACCTGGACGGCGTTCAGGCTGATGGGTCGAACCTCGACGACCCTCGGGGGCGCGGCGTCGATCACGGCGGCGATGCCTTCGTCGGCCATGCGCCCGTCGATCGCGAACAGGAAGTTCTCCAGGTCGCGCAACTGCACGCGGTTGAGCCCCGAGGTGTTCCCGTGGAGCCCGGTCCTGGCGTTGGTCGCGCGCAGCACGCTGGAGAGCGAGAAGAAGTCGTCGGTGCTGACGGCGCCGGCGGTCTGCTTGTAGGGGGGATGATCCCACGCGCCCACGAGCGTCGGCGTGTTGAACTCCGGCCCCTGGAACTCGGGCGCGGGCGCGACGCCGCCGACGTTGTGGAAGTTCATGTCGGTGAACGTCGGCGGGATGTGACAGGTGGCGCAGTTGGTGGCGTACGGACCGGTTGTGGACTTGAACAACTCCGCTCCGCGGACCTGCGACGCGGTCAGCGACCCGTCGGGGGCGCGGTAGGGGCTGTTGCGCAGCGGGCTCAGCGACAGCACGAACGCGGACATGTTGTCCAGGTCGGTGCTCAGCCCGGAGTTGGGCGTTCCAAGGGGCGGGTTGGCGCCGGGCAGAAACCCGGTGGCGTTCATGAAGGCGGTGCGGAAGGTGAAATCGAAGTCCTGCACCTCGTCGCGGTCGCCGCCGCGATGCAACTGCCCGCGTCCGCCCACCTGCGGCCCGATGGTGAGGGCCTGACCGAAGAGCGTGAGCGTGGCGCGCGTCCCGACGCCGAACTGCGCGAACTCCCACGGGAACCCGTCGGTGTCGCCGTCCGGGTGGCACGAGGCGCACGACACCTTTTCATTCACCGAGGTGCGCGAATCCGCGCTGGTGTTGAAGATGCGGGCGCCGGCGCGGACGTTGGCGGGCACGGGGTCCGGCGTGAAGGGAGTGCTCAGCAGCGTCGCGCTCACGGTGTTCGTCGTCGTGTCGATCACCGACACGCTCCGCCCGAGGTAGTTCACGACATACAACTTGGGGGAGATCGGCGAGGCGGCGATCCCGATCGGCGCTTCGCCCACGCCGATCTCGGTCAGCGGCTGCGACCCCATCGGCTTGGTGAGCCCGATGCCCGTCGGCACGACCAGCACGTCGTTGCTGCTGTTGTGCACGATGTACGCGGTCGTCCCGGCGGCGTCGTAGGCCACGTCGATCGGGCCCGACACCCGCGCGTTCCACCCATCCCCCAGCAGCACGTTGCTGTTGTTGTGCGCGTACACCGCGGTGACGACCGCGCGGTTATCCAGGTAGTGTTCGTAGGTCGAGAGGTTGACCTTGTGGATCGCCGATTGGATCGTGCTGTCCGCCGTCATCACGTCGTTGAGAAAGTTGTGATACTGGCAGGGGAACCAGATGTCGGTGCTCCCCGGCGGCTGGGCGAAGTGTCCACGGAACAGGATGTACCCGCCCTCGGCGATCGGCACCGGATCGTCCTGCACCTGTCCGGTCGTGCGCGGGTTGACCAGCCGGAACTCGATAAAACTCTTCACCTTCCACGTGGTCGTGTCCACAACGGAGACATAGGAGTTGTCTCCCTCGGGCAGGGTGTGCGTGACCCACAACTCATTGGGGTTGGACGTGAAACTCATCCCGTTGGGCCGGCGGAACACGGGCACCGTCTGAATCAACGCCCGAGTGGCGGCGTCAAAGACCACGAGGGACGCCGACCGCTGGCATGACACGATCGCCAGCGACCCATCCGGCGAAAACACGATCGAGGCCGCCCCGGATCCGGTCGGAAGAAAAAGTGTCGTGATGATGGTGTTGAACATCGTGTCGTAGACGTACACGCGGTCGGAGTTCTGCGTCGGGATCCATATTTCATGGGCGCCCGGGCGCAGCGAGAGGCCGCGCGGATTGTGTTTCTGCCCGATATTCGGCAGGAATATCTGGGCCGAGTTGTAGAATGTCCCTCCGTCGATGAACTTGGTAACCGAGTCGTGGTCGGGATTGACGCACCAGAACTGCTGGCCATCCTGAGAGACCTGGATCGGGCCGGTCTTGTGCAGGATCGCGCCCTGCGACCACGCACGAGGCGTCCACGCGCACGCTGCCAAGTACACGCCGGCCACGGCGGCCAACACTAAACGGACGTTCATCTCTTTTATCTCCTCTGCCTGCGCAGAACGGAACCAACGACTGTAAGGGAATAGTGTGCCTGATCCGAGGGGAGAATTCCAGTCCAAAGGGTTGGATATCGCGCGATGCCAGAAAAATCGCTGGGCGTGATGCGGACGTACAAGGGATTTTGTTAGGGCGGCGACGTGCCGTGCTCGACACGCGACAGTTGCTCGTTCGCGGGCCTGAGAGACTCGTAGAGCGACTCAAAGACGCGGCGGGAAGCGGCGTAGGCCGAGGGATTCCCGGGGTTCGTCCGCGAGGATTCACGGACGACCTCGCGGGCCGCGCGCACGGGAGAATCCCAATGTCCGGCGCCGACCCCTGCCAGGATCGCCGCGCCGAGCGCCGGGCCTTCGTCGCAGTCGTTGATGACGAGCGGGCATTGAGCAAGGTCACAGAGAACCTGCCTCCAGAGCGGGGACTTCGCTCCGCCGCCGGTCAGGCGGATGCACGCGGGGCGAGCGCCCTGCGACCTGAGGATGTCGAGGATCTGGGCCATGGAGAACGAGACGCCCTCGATGATCGCGCGGATCATGTGAGCGCGGGTGTGTCGAGCGGTGAGCCCGATAAACGCGGCGCGCGCGAGCGGGTCCGGGTGTGGGCAGCGCTCGCCGGTGAGGTAGGGGAGGAAGATCAGGCCATCGGCGCCGGGAGCGATTGCGGAGGCCTCGTGCATGAGGGAGGCGTAGGGCACGCCCGGGGCGAGGGTATCGCGGAACCAGCGGAGGCAACCGCCGGCGGCGAGCATGCATCCGGTGACGCACCACGCGCCGGTCGCCGAGCACATCAGATGGGTGCGGCCCGGGATGGTCGAGGCAAGATCCGGGATGGGGGTGTCGGCATGGGCGACGATGACGCCGCTGGTCCCGAGCACCGCGGCGACGTCACCCTGTGCAACGACCCCGGCGCCGACGGCGCTGGTCATGTTGTCGCCGGAGCCGATGACGACGGGCGTGCCCTCACGAAGGCCGGTGCGGTCCGACGCCCAACGAGTCACGCGTCCGACCACCCGGGTCGATTCCAGCACGGGCGGGAGCAGCGAAGGCGGTATCCCGAGTCGCTGTAGGGCGCGGTCGGACCAAGCGCGGCGGGCAGGCTCGAAGAGGAGCGTCCCGGACGCGTCGCCCACGTCAGTCGCGAGCGATCCGGTCAGGCGAAGCGCCACGAAATCCTTGGGCATGCACAGGGCGCGAGCCTGCGCGAAGATGCCGGGTTCGTGCGCCCGGACCCAGAGCAGTTTGGGCGCGGTGAAGCCGGTGAGGGCGGCGTTCCCGACGAGCCGGACCATCTCGGCGCGGCCTCCATCACCGCCCAGGGCACGCTCGATGTGGGCGCACTCGTCCGCGGTGCGCTGGTCGTTCCAGAGGATCGCGGGGCGAAGCGGATCGTCCGGTTCGCCCGGGTGGGTGGGGTCGGCGGCGTGTGCCAGGGCACGCTCGGAGAGCAGCACGAGCCCGTGCATCTGACCGCTGAGCCCGATCCCGTCGATGGAGGCGGGATCGACGCGATTCAGGAGCGAGCGGGCGGCGTCGCACGCCGCGTGCCACCAGGTCGAGGGCGCCTGTTCGGACCAGCCCGGGCGGGGCTGCGAGAGGGTGTGGTCGGAGGACGCCGCGGCGACGAATCGCCCGCCCGCGTCGATCACCAGCGCCTTGGTCGCCGATGTTCCGATGTCGATCCCGATGAAGTGCTTCACGGCGGCAGTGTACTGCGTCGTGCGGGCCCGGGCGGGGCGGGCGCCCGGCGGGAACAATCGACGGTGAAGCGGTTCTGTCCATACTGCGGGTACGACCAGTTCGGGCGCATCCCGGCGGGCGAAGGCCGCATCCGCTGCCACGAGTGCGAACGCGAGTTCGCCACGCGCGACCTGCACGAGATTTCGCGGCAGGCGTGGTGGTGGTACTGGCTGGTGGCGCCGTGGTGTCTGGCCCCGGCCTTTGTCGGGCTGATCGCGCCGCTGGTGGACAAACTCGCGCCGGGGTACGCGCTGAATGCTCGCCTCACGTTCTGGTCGCTGGCGCTCAGCCCGGTGTTCCTGTACGTGCTGGTGTGCTGGGGGCTGGCGCGGCATCGTCTGGCGCGCTGGTATTTCGGCGCGATCATCGTCGCGCTTGTCCTGACGGTCATCAATGCGCTGCTGATCGGGGCGCTGATCGTGGTCCGCTCGTGAAGGCGGGCCGGGTCATTGAAGTTGTTCGACGACGTTGACGGCGTCGATCACCGAACGCTTCATGGGGAAGAGTTGTTCCAGGCGCGTCAGTTTGAACAAGCCCTCGACGCGGGTCTTGGCGCTGGCGATCGCCATGCGCCCGCCGCGAGACCGGATTTCGCGGTGGATGTGCAGGAGCATCCCCAGGCAGGCGGAGTCCAGATAATCGACGTTCTGGAAGTCGAGCACGACGTGGCGTGAGTCGGGCCGGGTCGCGAGTTTGATGAGGAGTTCATCGCGGAGGTCCGCCGCCTTGGGCGCGGTGAGTTCGGGCTCCTGCACGGTCGCGACGAGCGTGCGCCCCAGGACCTCGATGTGCGCGACGGGCGTCTTCATCGCCGACATCGCCTCGGCGAGCCGCGCGACTTCCTGCGACGCGCTGGAGGCGTGTCGGTCCTCATTGCCCTTGGCCGATCGGGTTCGACGATGACTGAAGAACATGTGCAAGTCCCGGGCGTTGGTCCGCGCCCGTCGCTCGGTCAGAGAGACGCGGTCGCGGAAGTTCGTGAATCACGATGCGTTCACAAGGCCCGGTCTTGTGATGTGCCCGCCCTCGGCGGTCACCGGAGCGTTATCGGTCGGCGGACCGGATCGGGGTGGCGCGACCGAAAATCGAGCCGGGGGAGGCGGGCCCTGGCGACCGGGCACCCTCGGCGGCGCCGATGATGGTGCCGGGCGGGGTCGTGGCGGCCGGCGAAGGGACGGGAGCGGGCTTGGGCGGCGGCACGCGCGTGCCGTGCAGGCGACGCTCGCGCGCCGCGTCGATGTTCCGATCCAGTTTGGTCAGGATCGATTTCACCTTGTCGAATGCTCGTTCCGAGCCGCTCATGTTCCGTCCTCCGTGAACCGGTCTGCACGCCGTCTGATACTGCGTCGTCACGGGCGCATGCGTCAGACGGTCCGCATCCTCGCGGGATTACATAGAGTTTCGGTTGGGCGGCGTCGCGGCTTTGGTCGAACGCGCGCGGGGAGGCCGCGACCGTTCGGATTGTGCCGGGGCATGTCAAACTGTGACGCCCCGGCCGTACAGGTTCACGCCGGGAGTCGCTTGAACCGGATCGACCACGCGTACATCATGGCGGCCAGGGCAAACAGCACGGCGCCGTTGGCCTGGTGAATCGTGGGGATGAGGGCCGCATGGACCGGCACTTGCGGCGCGGTGGTCGCCTCGGTAAAGGGGGTCACCGACCGCTCGGTCGTCTGGACGACCCAGAAAGCGAGCCAACCGAGCAAAAACTGCAGGAACACTACGGCAACCATGCCGGTGCCCAGCCGCTTGATTGTTCGCCGCAGCGGTTCGGACCGCAGCGCGTCGCCGAGGCGAACCGCGATGAACCCGCCGGCTGACGCCGCGATGACCACGACCACCGAGAATCCGATGTGCGCCCACAGGGCGTGGGGTTGGCGCAGGTGGCGGTACAGGGCGCCCAGGATCAGTTGCAGAATCAGCGAATGGGTGGCCGCGGCCGCGAAGACCTTCAGCCGTCGCACCAGCAGCGCGGCGTCGAGTCCCGTTCCCGCGACCTCGCTCAGCGGGGGCCACGCGTAGCGGTGGCGCGCGAGTTCCGGATGCCCGAGCGACCGGAACAGCGGAGAAACGACCACGGCGTACGCGACCGCGAGCGCAAAGAAGAGTTGTGCTGTCACGCCGTGGATCACGCCCAGGACCGCGCTGGTCTGCACCACGCGCTGCCCGCCCAGGTAGCCCTGGAGGCCCACCAGAAGCAGGAGCCCGACAGCCCAGACCTTGACGAAGCGCGGACGCTGCCCGCACACCGACAGCAGCATCAGCACGAGTGTCGTCAGCCCGATGAGCATGCCGAAGAGGCGGTGCCCGTGCTCGATGACGATCCGTGGGCGGGTCATGAGCCCGATCGGGTACATGACCATGTTCGCGCCGTACGTGCCCGGCCAGTCGGGCACGGCTAATCCGGAGCCGGTGCTGGTCACCGCAGCCCCGATGAGCAGCAGGGGCATGATCAGCACTGCCAGCACCACCGAGAACCGGGCATGCCAGTCGGCGTCAGCGGCCTGGACATTCTCCCGACGCCAGTACCGGGTCGCTGACCCCATGGTGACCGTCAGGGCCGCGACCGCCATGCTCAGAGCCGTGAATCCCAGCAGCACGATCGGCGTCGAAGGATGCAGCGACGCCTGAGCCGCGGCGTCGGGCGCGTTGGGGTCTAGCGGCGTGGCCTGAGTCAGGTACGACCCCAGCACCATGACGTTGATGCCGGCGGCAATCAGGCCCGAAAGCGCTCCGACAAGCACAACTCGACGGCCAACGCGCACCCTCCGGCCGGAAGTGAACCCCGCCACGCACATTCCCGCGAAGATCAGCGAACCCTGCAACGCCGGCGATGTGTTCACACCCGGCAGATGCAAGAGAAACCAGATGCACCACATGCTGGCGGCGATCGTGAAGCCGCAGGTGAGCGCGGGTCCGATAGTTCGCATGGGTCGCCACTCCGAAGAGCCGAGGGTCCGCAGAAAATCAGACATGTCAGTCTGGTTTATTGATTGAGACTGAATCTCATTTGGTTTTTGACAGCATTTCGGCTTGACAGGATAGGCGGTGGTCGGCCAAATTCCGGTCCTACAGAATTTCTTTTCGCTGGATAGAAAGTGTAGAGAAGAATGTGAAGCGGGCGGGGATGCTCGAAGTCCGCTATTCTGTGTATGAATTCGTGTCTGACAGGATTCTGTGGCAGGGGGAGGCAAGCGAGTGAAGCGAGCGGTTTTCAGCCCGTTTGCATGAACAAACCCTGAAATCGATCATCAATAAGGGAACCAGCGCGTGTCGACCATATTCCCGAAGTGGACGAATCACCTGCCGACGGTTGGGGCGGTGGGGGGCGCGGTGACGGTGACGGCGATCGTGGGGCTGGTGTGGTATTACTTCACGCCCAAGTTCTGGGAGGTGGGGTATATGCCGGCGCAGCCGCTGATGTCGGTGGAGTACACCCGGCAGATGACGGAACAGGAGCGGTTGGCGCCGGGGACGGGTCTGAAGGCGGGCACGGTGGCTGGGGTTGACTATCCGGGGTTCAGTCATCTGATCCACGCGGGGAAGTTGGGACTGGATTGCCGGTATTGCCATTCGAATGTTGAGAAGTCGCCGGAGGCGAACGTGCCGGCGGTGGCGACGTGCTATGGATGCCACGCCAAGGACCACGTGAGCCCGTTGTTCGCGCCGGACGACCGGGTGTGGTTTGTGCGAGACGCGTACGAGAAAGATGAGTCGATCCAGTGGCGGCGGGTGCACAAGTTGCCGGACTATGTGAGGAACTTTCCGCACAACGTGCACGTGAACGCGGGGGTGAGTTGCTATTCGTGCCATGGGATGATCGCGCGGATGCCGGTGGTGCACCAGACGCAATCGCTGAGCATGGGGTGGTGCCTGGATTGCCACCGCAATCCGACACCGAACCTGGTGCCGAAGGAGAAGGTGACGGACTTGTTCTGGGTGGAGGAGCAGTTGCGCGACGGGAACGCGGCGTCGTCGGCGTCGATCACCAAGGCGGGCTCGCCGGGGGGCGAGGCGCTGCTGAACGAACTGAAGTCCAAGACGCTGCACCTGCTGCCGGAGAACTGCGGGGCGTGTCACTACTAGACGAAAAGGAATGAATCTGATCCGCGAGTTAGGCGCATCACGGTTGATGATGACGAGCCTGGCGTTGGCCGGGGCGTGTGGTGCGGCGCGCGGGCAGCCGGGGCCGGATTATGGATTTGACGTGACGATCAGCAATCCCAACACCGGGTCATGGCGGATCTATTCAGACAATCCGGGAGTTGAGAGTCTTGGACAAGTGAGGTTTACCGGGAGCGCCGGGGTTCTCATCGATCTGCTCATCGCTACACCGGCGAACAGCGATTTCACATTCGGCGCACCCTTCGCCGCAACTGCCTGTGTCAACTGGGGTGGTGTTGATCAAGGATCAACGCGCACCTGCGTGCAGTCATACTGCTCGGGCGACCTCACTGGGTCGGTGGTTGCTGAGCGTGTCGTGCGGGTGGACGCGGACGGTGCTATTCAGGCAAACATTGCTCAACTTGACGCGTTGAACCTAAGTCCACTGTTGTACGCCATCAGAGCACTTGGTGGCGGGATCACCGGCAGCATTACTGTGACGAGGGGAGGCCTCCAGTTGGTCCAGGCTGCCGGATCTATTTCCCAAGCAATCACGGCTAGCGGAGGAATGATCGGAACTGTACTCACCACAAATAGCGGAGATCTTACGGGACATATCACCGCGCCGAACGGTACCATTGGGACGATCAACATTGCCGGGAGCATTGGAACATTGACGAATGTTCGCACGATCACGGCCAAGGACGGCATCGGCACGATCGACGCCAATGCGATCTATGCAAACATCACGACGAATCAAGGCAACACAGATGGCAATTTCGGTGGGATTCAACGGCTGCGAACGCGCGCGGGCGTATTCAGCGGTTCGTTGACCTCTCGGTTTCTTTTCAGCGGGATGCCCACTGACGGCGTTCGTGTGGCTGGGGATCTTCAAGCGAACATTACATTCGTAAACGACATCCACTTGCCGATCACCGCCACCTCCCTGGTGACGGGTCGCACGATCTCGATTCGTCACGTCGGAGTTAATGGAAGCATCAATACGGACCAAGGCGCCATTGCCGGAACTATCCTGCTCACCGGGAACCTCGAAGGAGACATCAGCGGTGGCGCTCTCACGGGTACGATCGACATTCGTGGCAGCGGAACATCCACCTCCTCGTCGATGATTACGTTGAACTCCGTTGCCAGAACCGGAAAGATCCTGATCGGGAACAGCCTGCAATCGACCGCTGTAGTTCAGATCAATCAGGCCCAGGGGCTCGCCGGGCAGGTGGTCATCAACAATAACGGCGGGAGCGGCGCTTGGAGCGGCACCGTACGAGTTGGTACCGGCGCAGGCGCGATCACGCTCAACTCGAGTCAGGCACAGCCGAACCAGGCTCCATATTACCGTCGCGTGTCAGCAGATATCGGTGGCGGAGCTGTCGGCCTCGCACCGTTTCGGTACTACGCGAGTGATTGCACGCCGGCGAGCGGCACGTACTTTCGGCGAGCGGATTTTGAGCCCAATGGCTCTGACCCTCGGGGCATTCTGATCCGTTTGTATGGACCGGTTGCACGCGGGCCGGGACAGCGAGCCGTGCTCGTCGAGCGGCAGATCAGAAATCAGGCAGGTGTCAGCGTCTGGGGCGATTTCACCGATATGTTCACGGCGACTGTGAATCCAAGCGGGATGTCGCGTACGTTGCGAGTGCATTATTCGGGTACCGTCGGCGACTTGGCAACCGGCCGGTATCGAGTGAGCGTGGAGCCCGAGGGGATTGTTTGCGCAGGTGTCGTTGGAAAGCCGGACGTTGAGTTTCTGGATCAGAACGGGAATCCAATCTACTACTATTTCAACATCGGCTCGGATTGCAGCAACCTGGACTGCGCCGGTTCGATCGGGAACGAGGATTTCATAGACCCAGAGAGCACGTGGAATCCGCTCGTCGATTGCAACGGCAATAACATCAGCGACGACTGCGAACTGCGCTGCGACGGGGCCCATGTGGACCATGACAGCGACGGCTGCATCGACACATGCGATGAACTTATGGGGCCGTGCCCGTGCAACGTGAACTGCGATCAGTACCTGAATTCACAGGATTTCTTTGATTTCCTTGCGTGCTTCTTTGGCGGCACGTGCCCGCCCGGGATGAGCACCAGCGACTACAACGGTGACGGCTCTACGAACTCGCAGGATTCTTCGATTTCCTAACGTGCTTCTTTGCCGGGTGCCAGTAGCGAGTATCGCGCCAGATCAAACGAGACACTCATGAGCCAGATAGATCAATGCCCGTCGACGACGGGGAAGAAAGACGCAAGCAAAGCACGCCCGAAGCATTCGGAGCGGACGCCGCATTCGCTGGTGGGCGCTAGCGGAAGCGGGCGTGCGTACTGGCGGAGCGTTGATGACGCGCTGGACACGCCGGAGTTCCGGGAGTGGCTGGAGCGAGAGTTCCCGGCGGGCGCGTCGGAGTTGATGAAAGGGTCGCGCCGGACGTTCATGAAGATCATGGGCGCGTCGGTGGCGCTGGCGGGGGCAGCGACGATTCCTGGGTGTCGGCGGCCCGAGCACACGATCATGCCGTATTCGCAGCGCGTGCCGGAGGAGACGATCCCGGGCAAGTCGCTGTATTTTGCGAGCAGTTTCCCGCTGCCGGGGGGCGGAGCGGAGGGGATCCTGGTCGAGTCGCACGAGGGGCGTCCGACGAAGATCGAGGGAAATCCGCTGCACCCGATTAATCGCGGCCGGTCGAGCCTGTGGGCACAGGCGAGTTTGCTTCAGATGTACGACCCGGACCGGCTGACGGACCCGGTGTTCACGGATGTGGATGGGTCGGCGCGGTCGTGGGACGACGTGCGGGCCTGGAGCAAGCAGCACTTCGCGAAGTATGAATCGAATGGCGGGCGCGGGCTGGCGTTCATCGCCGACCGCAAGACGAGCCCGACGCGCGACGCGGTGCGGTCGCGTCTGCTCAAGAAGTGGCCCGAGGCCAAGTGGGTGTCGTACGACCCGCTGCAGAGCGATGACGCGGTGCGCGGGTCGGCGATGGCGTTCGGGAAGCCGATGCGAGAGATCTACGCGCTGGACAAGGCGAGCGTGATCGTGGCGCTGGACCGCGACTTCATGCACCACGAGCCGATGAGCCTGGTGTATGCGAGGCAGTACACCGCGGGTCGAAGGGCGCTGACGACGAAGGATTCGATGAACCGGCTGTACGCGATCGAGTCGGCGTTCTCGATCACGGGCGGGAAGGCGGATCACCGGCTGCAACTGGCACCGTCGGTGATCCCGGCGGCGGTGGTGATGCTGGCGAAAGAAGTGCTGGCAAAGGATGGGGTGAAGAAGTCCAACGCGCTGGGCCAGGCGGTGGCGAACATCGGGACGCCGCAGGGCTTGACGATCGATGCGAAGGTGGAGAAGTGGATCAAGGCGCTGGCGGACGACCTGACGGGGGGGAACCTCGGGAAGTCGGCGGTGATGCCGGGTGCGTCGCTGCCGGCGCCGGTGCAGGCGCTGGTGCACGCGCTCAACGACGCGCTGGGGAACGTGGGCAAGACGGTGTCGTACCTGGCGATGAGCGAGGAGGAGGCGGCGTCGAGCGTGGCGGGGATCCGGGAAGTGGCGGAGGGGATCAACGCCAGGACGATCGACACGGTGGTGTGCCTGAACGTGAACCCGGTGTACGACGCGCCGGCGGAACTGAACTTCGCGGAGGTGTTCAAGAAGGCGCCGATGCGGATGACGCTGAGCGTCGATATGAACGAGACGGTGGCGGCGTCGAACTGGCGGCTCAACGGGGCGCATTTCCTGGAGGCGTGGGGGGACACCGAGGCGTACGACGGGACGATCGCGCCGATCCAGCCGTTGATCGCGCCGCTGTATAACGGCAAGAGCGACATCGAACTGCTGGCGATGATGATGGGCGAGGAGCAGTGGAAGGGGTACGACCTGGTCCGCGCGACGTGGGAGAAGAAAGCCGGGGCGGAGGGGTTTGAAAAGAAATGGCGCCGGGCGCTGCACGACGGGGTGCTGGCGGGGACGAGCGGAGCCGCGGCGGACGCGGGGAGCGATATCGGCACCAAGGCGGCGATGGCGCTGGCGGGGTTCGGTCTCTCAACCGGTCCCAACAGTTCGGCGATGGACGTGGTGTTCACGGTGGGGCACGTCGGCGACGGTCGGCTGGCGAACGTGGCGTGGGTGCAGGAGATCCCGGACCCGGTGAGCAAGATCGTGTGGGACAACGTCGCGTACGTGTCTCCGAAGACGGCCAAGGAACTGGGGATCGTGCAGCAGAAGGAGACGGTGAAGAAGCGCGGCGCGCGGATGGTCACGGTGACGATCGGCGAGCAGTCGATGGACATCGCGGCGTGGGCGGTGCCGGGGGTGGCGGACAACACGATCGTGCTGCCGCTGGGGTACGGGCGCGACGTGTGCGGGCGCGTGGGGCGGGGTGTGGGATTCAATACGTACAGGATCCGCGGGTCGGCGAGCCGGCGGGTGGCGTCGGGGGCGAGACTAGCGACGACGACCGCCGGCAGCAAGTGGTACAACATCTCGACGACGCAGCAGCACGGCGCGATGGAAGGGCGCTCGCTGGTGCGGGAGGTGGACCTGGCGGCGTGGGCGAAGCACGGGGACGAGGTGGCTCGGCCGACGGACCCGTACGGGAATGAAAAGACGCTGAACTTCGCGGAGCAACTGGGCGATCTGGCGCACGCGCCGGCGAACGTGTCGATCTACAAGAACCCGTTCAATCAGTCCAAGGACGGGGCGGCGCCGGGCTCGGCGTACAGCAAGGGACCGCAGTGGGGGATGACGATCGACCTGACGACGTGCATCGGGTGCGACGTATGCACGATCGCGTGCCAGGCGGAGAACAACATCCCGGTGGTGGGCAAGATCGAGGTGAACAAGCACCGGGAGATGCACTGGATCCGCGTGGACCGCTATTTCGTGAGCGATGCGAACCGGGGCGCGGAGTCGGCCGACCCATCGGATGCGGCGCTGAGCATGTCGTTCCAGCCGGTGGCGTGCGTGCACTGCGAGAACGCGCCGTGCGAGACGGTGTGCCCGGTGAACGCGACGGTGCACGGGCCCGAGGGGATCAACTACATGACGTACAACCGGTGCATCGGCACGCGGTACTGCGCCAACAACTGCCCGTACAAGGTCCGGCGGTTCAACTTCTTCGACTTCGGGGTGGCGAAGTTCAACGGGGACCACAAACTCGAAGAAGTGCTCCCGGGCGGCGGGCCGAAGAACGTGAACCTGATCCCGCCGCGGCTGCGGGCGCGGCTGGATGAGATCACAAAGATGCAGATGAATCCGAACGTCACGGTTCGCAGCCGTGGCGTGATGGAGAAGTGCTCGTACTGCATGCAGCGGATCAACGAGGCGCGGATCGAGATGAAGTTGTCGGATCTGAAGGTGGCGGGTTCGGGGCCGACCCCGCCGATCCCGGACGGGTTCTTCCAGGCGGCGTGCCAGCAGGCGTGCCCGACGGGGGCGATTACGTTCGGAGACATCCTGGACACGCAGACGGAGTACGACGACCCGTTGTTCCCGGGCGGGAAGCGCCGTGGGAGCCTGGTGTACAACATGCGGGAGCACGGACGGTCGTACATGCTGCTGGGGTTCCTGAACACGCGGCCGCGCACGACGCACATGGTGAGCGTGCTGAATCCGAATCCGGCGATCCGCTCGCCGATCGCGGATCCGTTCGAGCACGGGCACGATCATGATCACGACGGGCACGGCCACACGATGAACGGGCGGGGCGTGGGGGACGGATGGAATGAGGACAAGGGACACAAGCTCAGCCTGGCCGTTCTCGGCGCGGGCCGTGGAGTTCATGCATGAGCGCGATTCATCCTGATGAAATCACGGCCGGGCGGTTGACGGGCGCGGCGCCGCCACCGAAGGACCCCCCGCGGGACCCGGTGACCATCGACGGGACGATCGTCGATGATCCGTCGGTGCGAGCGCCGCTGGTGACCGGCGGGCTGACGTTCCACGACGTCACGAACGCGGTGTGCGGGTACGCGGAGAACAAGCCCGGGAAGTGGTGGCTCCCGGCGTTCGGGTTCACCTCGACGGTCGCGGGCATCGGCACGCTGATGATCCTGTACCTGATCATCACGGGCGTGGGGGTGTGGGGTCTGAACAACCGCGTGGACTGGGCGTGGGACATCACGAACTTCGTCTTCTGGATCGGCATCGGTCACGCCGGGACGCTGATCTCGGCGATCCTGTGCCTGCTCAAGCAGAAGTGGCGCACGAGCATCAACCGGGCGGCGGAGGCGATGACGATCTTCGCGGTGATCTGCGCGGCGACGTACCCCGGGATCCACGTTGGGCGTGCGTGGATGGCGTGGATGATGTTCCCGATCCCGAACGCGAACGGGATCTGGCCGAACTTCCGTTCACCGCTGCTGTGGGACCTGTTCGCGGTGAGCACGTACGGGACGGTGTCGCTGCTGTTCTGGTACATGGGGATGATCCCGGACTTCGCGACGCTGCGCGACCGGGCGGCGCTGGACCTGATGAAGAATCCCAACAGCAAGACGATCCTGCCGTTCGTCCCGATCCGTGTGACGGCGGTGCGGGCGTACGTGTACGGGCTGCTGTCGATGGGGTGGCGATTCAGCCACCGGCACTGGCACCGGTACGAGAAGGCGTACATGCTGCTGGCGGGGATCTCGACGCCGCTGGTTCTGTCGGTGCACTCGATCGTGTCGACGGACTTCGCGACGGCGATCCTGCCGGGGTGGCACACGACGATCTTCCCGCCGTACTTCGTGGCGGGGGCGATCTTCGGCGGGTTCGCGATGGTGCTGATGCTGATGCTGCCGGCGCGGGAGTTGTTCCCATACATGAAGAACCTGATCACGGCGCGGCACCTTGAGAACATGTCGAAGATCCTGGTGGTGACGGGCTCGATGGTCGGGTTCGCGTACTCGATGGAGTTCTTCATCGCGTGGTACTCGGGGAACGAGTACGAACTGTTCTGCTTCCAGAACCGCGCGTTCGGCCCGTACTGGTGGGCGTACTGGACGATGATCTTCTGCAACGTGGTGAGCCCGCAACTGTTCTGGTTCCGCTTTGCGCGGGTGAGCCCGTTCTGGATCTTCGTGGTGAGCACGCTGGTGACGATCGGGATGTGGTTCGAACGGTTCGTGATCATCGTGTCGTCGCTGCACCGGACGTTCCTGCCGGGGGCGTGGGGGATGTTCTTCCCGACGCCGGTGGACATCCTGACGTTCGTGGGGACGCTGGGGATCTTCACGACGCTGTTCCTGCTGTTCCTGCGGTTCCTGCCGGTATTCGCGATGAGCGAGGTGAAGAACGTGATGCCGCAGGCGAACCCGCATCATCCGATGTACGGGTCCGGGGCGTCGCACGGCGGGGCGCACCCCAGCGCCGCCGGGGCCCCCAGCCAAGGCACGCGGTTCATCGAGCCGCCGCACGGAGGGACGCACTGATGAGCAAGGCCAAGAAGTACAAGACGGAGTCCGGGGAGCGGATCTACGGGATCGTGGCGGAGTTCGCGAATCCGGCGGCGCTCTCGCACGCGGCCGAGAAGGTGCGAGACGGGGGGTACAGGCGCTGGGACGTGTATTCGCCGTTCCCTGTGCACGGGATGGACGAGGCGATGGGGCTGAAGCGCACGAGGCTGCCGCTGCTGGTGGCGCTTTGCGCATTCGGGGCGGCGGGGCTTGGATACCTGTTCCAGTGGTACGTGTCGCACGAGTTGTATCCGCTGACGGTGCAGGGCAAGCCGTACGGCGCGTGGGAGCCGTTCACGCCGATCATCTTCGAGTTCGGGGTGCTGGGGACGGCGTTCTCGGCGCTGCTGGGGATGCTGATCTTCAACGCGCTCCCGCGGTTCAATCACCCGCTGCTGAAGAAGGAGCGGTTCCTGCGGGCCAGCGACGATCGGTTTTTCATCTGCATCGAGGCGAGCGACGCGAAGTTCGAGCCCGGGAACCTTCGCAGCCTGTTCCAGCATTCGGGGGCGACGTACATCGACCTGGTCGCGGAGTGATACCTGGTTTTCTCTTGAGGCTTCTGGATCCGAAGTTGAACTCTTCCATGAACGACAACACATACATCAAGGTCGGCACACGGCTGATCGGCGCGGGCGTGCTCTTGGCATGCGGGGTGGCGCTGACGGGATGCCGTGGGGAGCGCACGAACGAGCCGCCGCGGCAGTTCCTGCCCGACATGGACGATTCCCCGAAGTGGAAGCCGCAGGTCGGCAGCGATTTCTTCGTTGACGGCCGGTCGATGCGTCCGCGCGTGGATCACACGGTGGGATTCGGCGTCGTGAGTAACGCGTCGGATCCTCGTCGCGAGCGGTTCCTTCGTGACAACGAGGCGTACTACTTCGGGACCAGCGGGGTGCTGGCCAGCGGGGAGCCGAACTTCGTGGACACGATCCCGCTGGGGGCGTTCCCGGACTGGCCGACCGGAGCGCCGGCGACCGAAGAGGCGTTCGGCAAACTGATCGAGCGAGGGCGGGAGCGGTTCACGATCTACTGCGCGGCGTGCCACGGCCCGCGCGGAGACGGCAAGGGGGAAGTGGGGGTGCGTTGGGCGGGGGCCGTCGCGAACTTCCACGAGGCCAAGTTCGTGGATCGCAAGGAGCGCACGGGCAAGGACGGGTACATCTTCTACGCCGCTCGCAACGGTGTATGGGACCGCAACGGGCAGCGGGTGCTTGACGGGAACCCGCATATTACGTCGACGGAGAGCGCGCCGGCGGACAAGCAGCTCATGCCGCCGTACGGGCACGCGGTCGATGAGCATGACGCGTGGGCGATCGTGGCGTACGTGCGGGTGCTGCAGGCGCTGCGGACGACGAACCTGAACGAAGTTCCGGAGGCGGAACTGGACCGGCTGCGCAAGAACGCCCCCCCGCCCCCCCCGCCCCCCCCAACGCCAATCGCCCCGACCACGACGACACCTTCGACTCCGGCGGCGCCCGGGGGCGCGAGCCCGGGCGCGACGGGGGCACCGGCCGGAGGGAGCAACCCATGAGTCAACTCACTGCTGACATTCACGGTCATCACGGATCGCACGGGCATGATCATCACGCGCCGGTGCTGGATACCAAGGCGGTCACGCTGCCGCAGGGGTCGGGGCGCGTGGCGTCCATGATCCTGCTGCTGATCGGCGCGCTGTGCGCGATCGTGACGCTGCTGGTCGGCTTGTCGAATGAGCACAACACCAAGCACGCGCTGGCGTCGTACCTGGTTGGGTTTGGGACGGCGCTGGCGATGGCGCTGGGCTCTCTGGGGTACGTGATGATCTTCCAGCAGACCAACGCCGGGTGGAGCGCGGGGCTGCGCCGAACGTACGAGGCGACCGCGAGCCAGATCTGGGTGTGCGCGATCCTGTTCCTTCCGATTGCGCTGTTTGCCGGGAAACTGTACGGATGGATGGATCCGGCGCACGTGGAGCACGATCCGATCCTCCAGCACAAGCAGGCGTTCCTCAACAAGGGATTCTGGTACGGGCGCGCGGTGTTCTACTTCCTGCTGTGGACGTTCCTGGCGACCCGGTTATACAAGTGGAGCCGGGAGCAGGACCAGACCGGTGACAAGTGGCTGACGGCCCGGGCCCGGCGTCTGTCGGCGCCCGGTTTGCTGCTGTTCGCGCTGTCCACCGCGTTCGCGGCGTTTGACTGGTTCATGAGCCTCGACGCGCACTGGTTCAGCACCATGTTCGGTGTGTATTACTTCGCGGGGAGCATCCTGACCGCCACATCGACGTGCGCGGTGATCCTGGCGGTCTTCCGGCTGCGGGGCAAACTCAACGGGGTGATTACGGACGAGCATTTCCACGACCAGGGAAAACTCATGGTCGCCTTCACGATCTTCTGGGCCTACATCGCGTTCTTCCAGTACTTCCTGATCTGGTACGGCAACCTCCCGGAAGAGACGCTCTGGTTCCAGGTGCGGTCCCAGAATGGGTGGGAGAACATCGGGATGCTGCTGGTGGTCGGGCACTTCGCCCTGCCGTTCCTGTTGCTGCTGTGGCGCGGCGTGAAGCGGAGCACGCGAGGGCTGATGCTCGTTGGCATCTGGATGATCCTCATGCAGATCGCGGACATGTTCTACGTCGTCCGCCCCGCGGTCGGTCACGACGCCCTGAACTTCAACTTCTTCCTGGACGTGCTGGCTCCGCTGGCGCCGGTGTGCATCTTCCTGGGCTTTGTGATCCGCAAGGTGTGCTCGGCGCCGCTGGTGCCGATCAACGATCCTCGCCTGCATGAATCGCTGATTCACAAGAACTACGTGTAAGCGAGCGGACCCGGAGAGCGGGTCAGCCGCGGCTCGACATTGTGACTCTCGCATCGACTGAATCTGAATCCACTGGACCACCACCATGACCGGCCATCATCCAGAGCAGCACGCGATCTCGCCCGACATGCACGACCCGCCGGACGCGTGGCACGATCACGCGCACGACCAGATGCCGCAGCACGCGCACGCGGAGGTGGCGAACGCGCGAATGATCATCGGCGTCGGGGTGGGGCTGTTCTTTGCGGTGGTCGTGACGGTGGTGATCATCTACTGGTTCTACATCGGGTACACGACGCGGCTGCTGAGCGACGCCGAGGGGCCCGGCATGGGACTGGAGCAGGACCAGCGCGACCACAAGAACCAGGTCGCCACCGAGTTTCAGGGGTTCAACTGGGCCAGGCAGGGCGACGAGTATGTGAAGGACACGGTCCAGATTCCGTTGGAACTGGCGACGAAGAAAGTAGTGGCGGAATACACGGCGAAGCGCTGAGCGCCAGAGCCGGCGGAGTCGAACCGATCGATCAAACGCGGACGTATCAACAGCATGAGCGTATCAGTCCAGCCAACTCGTGAATCGCACCCGCCGGGGCTTGTCTCTCGCGGTCGCGCCATGGCGCGGCGGCTGGGGAGCGCGGCAGGGTTGGTCATCGCGCTGATCGTCGGGTGCGCCGCGTCGCCGGCGCAACAGGCGGACGATGCGCCGCGGCAGTGGGCGGGACTTGAGATCAAGGACATGCTGGGCTCCCGGCTGCCGCCGGACCTGGAGTTTTCGGATACCACCGGCGCCAAGGTGACGGTCGGCGACCTGTTCAAGAAGAACAGGCCGGTGGTGATGTTCATGCTGTATCACCGCTGTCCGCTGCTGTGCCCGACGACGCAGGAGTACCTGATCCGGCAACTCAACGAGGTGAACTTCACGGTCGGAACGGATTTCGACGTCGCGGTTGTGAGTTTTGACCCTCGCGACAGCGCGGCGGACGCCGAGCGGAGCCGGTCGCGCGCGATCCTGCAATACGACCGGGAGACCGACGAATCGATCCGTGGCGGGTTCCGCTACCTGATCGGGAGCGCGGCGGCATCCCGCGAACTGGCCAACTCGCTCGGGTTTCCGTACCGCTATCTGCCCGAGTCGGGCGAGTATTCGCACGCAACGGCGATCTACATTCTCACGCCCGATGGGCACATCTCGCGCTGCTATCCGAGGCTCAACTTCGAGCCCAGGGACCTTCGGCTGGGCCTGCTGGAAGCATCGCAGGGCAAGATCGGCACGCTGCTGGACCGGATCACGCTCTGGTGCTATCACCCCGACGAGCAGGGGAACTGGATCATCTCGCCGATGCGGGTGATGCAACTCGGCGCTGGCGGGTGCGGGGTGGTGGTTGTCTCACTGGTCGGCGGGCTGTGGGGATGGGAACGCCGGAAGCGTCGGCGGCGGGCCAAGGCAGCCGCGACAGGCTCGGAGCGGCCGGCGTCCGGCAAGGTTCGAACGGCGTAGGGCGGCGGAAGACGTGAAGCAGGAACCGATCCACTCGATTTGTGACTCAACGACTCCAGAAGGCACGGCATGTTGAACTCATCACCTTTCCACATCACGCTCGGTCAGCAGTTCCTGCGTGACATCTGGTTCTCCAAGGCGAACTCGACGCAGGCCGCCGACACCGATTACCTGTTCCTGTTCATCCTCTGGGTGTGCATCGTGTCGTTCATCATCCTGATGGGCGCGATGTTCTGGTTCATCATCCGGTATCGGCGTCGCCCGGGCGTGCCGACGATCCGCAGCGCGTCGCACAATACCGCACTGGAACTGGGCTGGTCGGTCGGGCCGCTGCTCATCCTCGTGCCGATCTTTTTCTGGGGACTGAAGGGATACGTCTCGAAGCAGGCCGCTCCGGCGGGCGTGGAGATCATCAACGTCCGGGGGTATCAGTGGAACTGGACGGTGCAGTATTCCAACGGCGCCTCGCCGCAGGAACTCAAACTCAGCCCGTCGGGTGACCAGAAGGTACCGGTGATCGTCGTTCCGGAGGGGCGCCCGGTGAAACTGATCTTCACGAGCAACGACGTGCTGCACGCGTTCTACATCCCGGATTTCCGCACGAAGATCGACGTGATCCCCAACCGCTACACGAGCATGTGGTTCAAGACGCTCAAGGCGACCGAAGAGGCGCCCGGCCCCGACGGGAAGGTCGTCTACAAGGACCACCCGGTCTTCTGCGCGGAGTACTGCGGGAACAACCACTCGGACATGGCGGCGTTCATCCGCGTGCTGCCCCCCAAGGAGTACGAGCGGGTGAAGGCGGACTGGACCGAGCCCAAGGGGAAGCCGACGGAGATCGGAAAGAAACTGTGGGAGCAGTATTGCAAGTCGTGCCACAACATCGACGGCAAGGCCGGCGGGACGGGCCCGACGTGGAAGAACCTCTGGGGCCGCACAGAGGAGTTCTCGAACAATCCCCCGATCACGTTCAATGATCACGAGGCGTTCCTGAACTATGTGCGCGAATCGGTCTATTCGCCCGGTGCGAAACTGGTCAAGGGATTCGGTCCGAACATGAACTCCTTCCAGGGGATCATCAAGGAGAAGTTCATCGTGGATATCGTCGCGTTCATGCAGTCGGCGGAGGTGTCGCCGGACGCGCCGGAAGAGATCCGGCCCAAGCCCGAGGGGGCGGCGGAGGGGGACGCGAAGCCGGAGGAGAAGAAGCAGTAGGTGTTTATCCGGCGGGAGCACGGCCCGCCGGGTCAGTTGAGTCGGCGACAGCCGAGAGTCAGATTCAGGGGCGCCTCCGCGGACGCGGGCGCCCTAGCACGATACAGGAGCCGGTCATGGCATCCATCACGAGCGGACAACGCGAGCACGGGCTGACGCACGAGCACGCGCACGAAGAAGAGAGTTACCTCGCCGGCAAGGGCGGGATGCTCGCGACCATCTGGGACTGGATGACGACGATCGACCACAAGAAGATCGGCATCATGTACCTGGTGGCGATTCTGACGATGTTCTTTTTCGGTGGGCTGGCGGCGATCGCCGTGCGCACCGAACTCCTCACGCCGACCCACGTCGTCGCCGAAGGGGGCAAGACCATCGTCAAGGGCCTGGAGATCGGCGGGATCATGGAAGGAGCCGAGAATCTCACGGTCAGCAGCGGGAACAACTGGTACAACCGCACGATGACGCTGCACGGGCTCATCATGGTGTTCCTGGTGATTGTGCCGAGCGTGCCGGCGAGCCTGGGCAACTTCCTGTTGCCCCTGATGCTTGGGGCGAAGGATGTCGCGTTCCCCAGGCTCAACCTGGCGAGTTGGTACATCTACTTATTCGGGTCGATGTTCGCGTTGCTGGCGATCATCATGGGCGGGGTGGATACGGGGTGGACGTTCTACACGCCGTACAGCACCAAGACCGACGACGGGTACTTGCGTGTCGTCTGGATGGTGCTGGCGGCGTTCATTCTCGGATTCAGTTCGATCTTCACGGGTCTGAACTTCGTCGTGACCGTGCACAAACTCCGTGCCCCGGGCATGGGGTGGTTCGACATGCCGCTGTTTGTCTGGGGCATCTACGGGGCGGCGATCATCCAGGTCCTCGCGACGCCGGTCATCGGCATCACGCTGCTGCTGCTCATCTTCGAGCGGCTCTTCCACCAAGGCATATTTGATCCGAGAATGGGCGGCGACCCGGTGCTCTTCCAGCACTTCTTCTGGTTCTACAGCCATCCGGTGGTGTACGTGATGATCCTGCCGGGCATGGCGATCATCAACGAACTGGTCGCGGTGCACAGCCGGAAGAAGATCTTCGGCTACCGGGCGGTGGCGTTCAGCACGCTCGCGATCGCCCTCATCTCGTTCATCGTCTGGGGTCACCACCTGTTCACGTCCGAGGGCGAAGTGTCGGCGGTGGTGTTCAGCGGGCTTACGTTCCTGGTCGCAATCCCCTCCGCGGTGAAGGTGATCAACTGGGTCGCGACGCTGTACAAGGGGTCCATCTCATTCGACACGCCGATGCTGTATGCACTCGCGTTCCTCTTCCTGTTCACCATCGGCGGGCTGACGGGCCTGCCGCTGGGCGCGCTCTCGACGGACCTGCACCTGCACGATACGTACTTCGTCGTCGCGCACTTCCACTACGTGATGATGGGGGGCACGATCATCGCGTTCGTCGGCGGGATTCACCACTGGTGGCCGAAGATGTTCGGGAAGATGTACAACGAGACGTGGGCGCGGATCGCGTTCTTCTTCGTGTTCATCGGGTTCAACCTGACGTTCTTCCCGCAGTTCATCGCCGGGTCGCTGGGCATGCCGCGCCGCTACGCCACCTACGTGGATGCCTTCAAGATCTATCACCACCTGTCAACGGGCGGGGCGTACCTGCTCCTGATCGGGTTCCTGATCCACCTGGGCGTGTTTATCCAGTCGCTCCTGGGCGGCAGAAAGGCTCCGCCGAACCCGTGGGGCGGGCTGACGCTGGAATGGACCGACGCGGCGAGCCCGCCGATCGAGCACAACTTCCACCACGAGCCGGTGGTGACGCACGGCCCGTACGACTACGACGACGTCATCCCGCCGCAGACCGAGCCCGGACAGTTCATCCTGCCCGCGCCGGCCAAAGCGGGATCGAAGCACCACTGACCGACCTGGCGGCATGGCGCATGACGCAAGGCCCCGCAGTATCGACCGTCCCGCCCCGCTCTTTTTAGAGTGGGTGTCAGAACCCAAGTCCCCGCCCGGAGAGTGGGGCTACCCCGAGTGAAGCATGGCAACGATTGATGCACACAACCCGGTACCCGGCTCGGCGCACGGCCACGGCGCGGATGTCGATCCGAACCTCCCGTACCACGAGCGGTACCACGCCGCCCACCACTTTCTTGACCGCGAGCACGAGTTCGACGCGGTCAAGATGGGCGTATGGCTGTTCCTCTCGACGGAAATCCTGCTCTTCAGCGGGATGTTCTGCGCCTACGCCATCTTCCGGATGCTGCACCCCGAGGCGTTTGTATACGGCTCGCACCACCTCGAAGTGAAGTGGGGGCTGATCAACACGATCGTGCTCCTCTTCAGTTCATGGACCGTCGCGACGGCGGTTCGCAACGCGCAACTTGGACAGAACGCCGCGCTGCGCCGCAACCTCATCATCACGATGCTCTGCGGCGTGGCGTTCCTGGTCATCAAGTTCGTGTTTGAATACTCCGTCAAGTACGAGCACGGGTACCTCCCCGGCATCTTCTACCGCGCCCCGATCACCGACAACCCCTACGAGCCGATGTGGTGGTCGGTCTACTGGATCGCGACCGGCATCCACGCGACGCACGTTATCGGCGGCGTCGCTCTCATGGCGTGGCTGTGGTGGCGAGCCGGCAAGCTGCACTTCGGGCCGAAGCACTTCACCGCCGTCGAGGGCGTGGGACTCTACTGGCACATCGTCGATATCGTCTGGATCTTCCTGTTCCCGATGCTGTACCTGATTCACTGATGTTGGAAGTCACGGGGACCGGGGATTGGGAGGAGGGTTTGGGACTTTGAGGTCAACGAGCACACGGCACTAGCGCAGGTTGTCAATGTCAAACTCACACGCACATTCCCACGGTCACGGCGTTCCCCCGGGCGGCATTCACGACCTTCCCAAGGTCCATGCCGCCGGCGCCTCCGATACCGCCGGTCATCACGGGCACCACATCAACTCCGCGACGACCCTGATGCTCGTCCTGCTCACGCTGCTGTTCTTCACGCTGCTGACGGTGGCGGCGTCGATGGCCGAGCAGTTCCTGGCGCAGACGTTCGAGATGCACATCCCGGCGTGGGTGAACGTCATCGTCGCGCTCTCGATCGCCACGGTGAAGACCACGCTCGTCGTCATGTTCTTCATGGGGCTCAAGTACGACAACCCGATCAACTCGATGATCTTCCTGTTCACGCTGGGCGGGGTCGCGTGCTTCCTGGGCTTTACGATGCTGGACTTGGGCAACCGCCAGACCATCGACCGCTTCAAGGGGCACTACATCATCCCGGGCGGGATGGGCGGCGTGGGCGATGTGCCGGCGAACCAGTCGATCACGGAGTACGCGGCTCAGAAGGCGCTGCTCGCCAAAGAGCAGTCGGCGGCGGACAGCATGCTCGGGCTGGACGCTGGCGCGCACGAGCCAGCCGCCCCGGCGTCGCACGCCGACGACCACGCGGCGGATCACGGCGGGCATGGACCCCAGAAGCCCGCCCGGTCGAGCCCGCAGCACACCCGGCCTGTGAAAGGCATCACTCTGCCGGGGCTGAGCGCCGGGGGGCACTAGGACCGCCGGGGCGGATCGGAATCCCGAACGCAAACTCAAGACGAGCGAGGAAGATCAAGACGCCTGGCGTGCCCCGCAGCCGGGCGTTTCTTCGCGCCGTTCTCCTGAATATACTTGCAAAAACCGGGGGTCATGCCGACGCATCCAATCCAGCGGTCCCGACCACAACGTTGAGGCTACATCATGGCTGACCTGAAGAACCTGAAGAACCTGGCCGAGAAGGACCGTCAACTGATCGCCGAGGCCGACGCCCTGCTGGGCCCGGAGCCATCGACCCTGGGTTTCACGAAGAATCTCTTCTGGGGCAACATCCGCGAGGAACTGGCGTTTCCGTATCCTGAACAGGACGCCAAGGAAGTGAGCGAGTGCGACCAGTTGCTCGCGCGGCTCGACGAGTACCTGCGCCACGAGCACCCGGCGATCGCGATCGATCAGGAACAGGAAATCCCTCGCTGGGTGGTGGACAAGCTCTTCTCACTTGGTGTGCTGGGGATGACCATCCCGAAGGAATACGGCGGGCTGGGCATGGGGATCACGTCGTATAACCGGGTCCTGGATCGCATCGGCCGTTCGTGCGGTTCGACCGCGGTGCTGGTGTCGGCGCACCAGTCGATCGGGTGCAAGGCCATCATGCTCTTCGGCTCGGACGAACAAAGGAAGCGATGGCTGCCGCACCTGGCCAAGGACTGGCTCAGCGCGTTCTGCCTGAGCGAGCCGAACGTCGGGTGCGACGCGGGGGGGCAGGAGACGCACTGCGAGAAATCCGCCGACGGCGAGTACTACATCCTCAACGGCGAAAAGAAGTGGGCGACGTCGGGGGCGCTCTCGGGCCTGTTTACCGTGATGTGCAAGCAGAAGATCAAGGACGAAAACGGAAAGGAATCCGAGAAAATCACCGCGCTGGTCTGCACGCCGGACATGGAAGGCGTGGACATCTTCCAGAAGAACCGCAGCAAGTGCGGCATCCGCGGCACGTGGCAGGCACGCATCCGGTTCAAGGACGTCAAGGTCCCCAAGGCGAACCTGCTGCACAAGGAAGGGCGCGGGCTCAATGTCGCCCTTTCGTGCCTGAACTACGGGCGCTGCACTCTTTCCGCCGGGATGCTCGGGGGGGCGCGCAAGTGCATGGACCAGTCCATCAAGTGGTCGCAGACGCGCTTCCAGTTCCAGCGCCCCTTGAGCGAGTGGGAACTGGTGCGCAAGCGCATCGCCAACATGGCGGCGCTCACGTACGCCTCCGACGCCGTGCTGTACATGACCACCGGCATGCTCGACCGCAAGGACGAGGACATCATGGTCGAGACGGCGATCTGCAAGGTCTTCTGCTCCGAGATGGGATGGCGAGTCGTCAACGACGCCCTGCAGATCATGGGCGGCGAATCCTACATGACCGAGAACGAGGTCGAGCGTGTCTTCCGTGACTCGCGCATCAACCTCATCGTTGAAGGGGCCAACGACCTGATGCAGGGGTTCATCTTCGGCTACGGCGGGAAGAAACTCGCCGAGACGCTGCTGGATGTTCAGCAGTCGGTCGGCTGGCTGAAGGACGAAGGGTTCGTGCAGAATCTCTCCCGCATGGCCAGGAACGGGCTCAAGCCGTCGATGTTCAAGATCGCGACCAAGCTCGGAATGGAGCTCTTCCTGGGCGTGCGCCGCAAGGCGCCGGTCATAACCCGGGTCCACCCCAGCCTGCGTTCCGAAGCCGATCGGCTCTGCCGGTTCATCCGCGAGCACAGTCATCAGCTCAAGCAGGCGGGCAAGCGCTACGAGGAAGCGCTCTTCAGCCGGCAGACGGTGCAGGCGCGCATCGCCGACGTCGGGATCTATCTGCACGCCTGGGCCTGCACGCTCAGCAAGCTCGACCGCGATATCCGCCGGCAGGGGGGCAACGGCGAGAACGATCTTGAGTTCCAGCGCGACAAGGCCGCCGCGCTGCACTTCTTCGACCTGTGCGAGACCTGGATCAATCAGTGCTTCCGCGAACTCTACGAGAACGCGGACGACACCATGCTGCGTGCGGCGGAGGCGGCGCTGAAGCACAACGATTCGCTGCCGAACTCGGACTTTGTCGTACCCGAAAAGTCGCCGGTCGCCGCCGGGACCGGGCGCCGCATGAAGCAGGATTCGATCAAGCAGTTCCCGGGCGACAAGCACGCGGCGTCAGCAGCCATTCACAACCGTTGACGGTGTTCAGAGGGGAGTTGAGCATGGCGCGCGTACATCTCCGGTCGGACGTGTGGATGACCCGAGCGATCGTGGCGTCGATGCTGGTAGCCGCACTGGGGTTTTGGTACGTCGTCTTCAGGCACGATCGCGACGCGAGCAAGGCCAGGATTGAACAACTCGACAAGCGATTACAGCAACTGAGAACACAGGACCAACGAATCGCTGATGAGTCCAAACAGCAGTCGGAGAGCCTCGACGCCGTTAGGCGTTCATTCGACAATCCGATCGGATACAAGTAGTTCTTTGTCAACGTGCGGCCTCATAATCGCCGATCGTGAAGCGTCAGGCCTGCTCACGCTCGACCGGAGGGATACATGTCGCCGCGCCATGATCGATCGCTCGGGTTCGATGGGTGCGGCGCGGCGCTGGAGCGTCTGGAGCCGCGCCTCGTGCTGGCGGGGGTGACGATGATCACGCATGGGCAGGAATCCGCCGGGGCGATGTCGCCGTGGGTCGAGGCGCTGGCCGACGAGATCGATGCGCGCACGCCGGGACAGGACGCGAGGATCCGGCTCACCGTCTCTGAAAACCAGAGCGGGCAGATCGTTTCGAGTGCGACGCTCCGCAACGGCTTGACGCCCGCGTCGAGCGTTTCGGGCGAAACCATCGTGACGCTTGACTGGTCGAGCCTGTCGACGGGGTTGCCGATTCCGACGAACGACACCGTGGAAGTCGGCTACGCCGTTGCCCTGGCGCTGCTCTCGCCGAACACGGTCCCCGGCTCTGCGCACGCGCTGGCCGAACTGCCGCTCCATCTCATCGGTCACGGCCGCGGCGGGTCGCTTGTCAGCGAGATCGCCCGTGTGCTCGGTCGCGTGGGTGTGTGGGTCGATCAACTCACAACGCTCGATCCGTACCAGCACCCATCGGGCGCGGACGCCCCGGCCGGGGTCACGCAGACAGTTCTGTTCGCCGACAACTACTTCCAGACGCAGGACATCGTCACGGGTCAGTCGCTCGGATCGATGGCGAGCGAATCGCCGTTGTCGTCTCTCGCCGGCGGGTACGACTCGATGCACTCCGACGTACACCTGTGGTACCACGCGACGGTGGACGTCACTGGGCCCTTTTCCGACGGTGCGGCGGGTGGAAGCGACTCGCTGCGCGACTCGTGGTTCGGGATGGGGCAGAGCCGCGGCGCCAGCGCCGGATTTTCGCGGTCGCGCATCGCCGGGGGCACGAGGACGCTCGCGGGCCTGCACCCCGCGCTCGGTGGCACGGCGGCGCGCGAGCCGCTCTCGTCGCTCGCCGCGTACTGGCCCAACGTGCTCGGGTTCAGCATCGCGGGCAACCCGGATCGAATCTCGCGCGGCTCCCCGCTAAATGTCGGCTTCACGTACGCCGACACGGATTCGTCGTCGCGCGTGGTCTTTTCGCTCGATTCGGATGCGAATCCGTACAACGCGAATGACGCGGCGACGCTCGGTGAAATCACGGTGGCGGCGGCGACCGACGGTTGGTTCAGCGGCTCGCTGACGCTCGGCACCGGCGATGCACTGATCGGCGAGTACTTCGTGCGCGCCACGATCTTCGATGCAATGTTCCCGGGTGTCCAGCGATTCCTCTATCTGCATTCGCCGATTCAACTCGTCGGCCGCGCCACGCTCGCCCCCGACTCCATCCTGGCGGGTTCCGCGTCGGCGGCCAACGTGACCAACGTTTCGGCCCGCAACATCGACGGTCGGCCGGTCCTTCTCCAAAGCCGCGGCGCGGGATGGAGCGCGTTCGATCTCACCGCCTCCACCGGCGGGCCTTCCGTCGCCGAATCAGAATCGGTCGTGACGTGGATCGACCCCAAGGACGGGCTGTCCTATGCCGCCGCGATCTCGGCCGGCGGCGTGATCGTGTATACGCAAACAGCGGATAGTGGCTGGCACGCACGCGACCTGACGAGCGAACTCGCGGGCGCCGGCGCGTCGCGCGTGGTGTCGGGCCTGACGGCGCTCGTTGGTCGAGACAACCTCGTCCGGCTCGCGGGCCTGGGGGAAAACGGCGACCTGCTGCTCTATTCCCAGACCGGCGCCCGGGTCGGCGCGGACTTTTCATGGACCTTCCGCAATCTCGTTTCCAGTGATCTTGCCCCGCAGGGCCAGGCGATGCCCGCTTTCGTCGGCAACCTCACGAGTTACGTGACCGATTGGAACGGCCTCAACATCGCGGGTCTCGATGCAAGCGGCCGAATCCAGGTGGTATGGTGGGCGCCGGGACTTGAACGCTGGCAGGCCACCGACCTCACCGCCGCGACCGGCGCGCCGCGACTCGGCGGCGACCTCACGGTGTACCTCACGGGCTGGGGCGGGATCAACCTCGCCGGGCTCGATGACGCCGGTCGCGTCACGGTGACATGGTGGGTCCCCGGCTTCGGCGGCGAATGGCGCACTAACAACCTGACCGGAGAAACCGGCGGTCCCGCGCTCCGTACCAGCAGCGTCACCAGTTACGTCACCCCCTGGGGCGGGCTGAACATCGCCGGCATCGATCCGCAGGGACGCGTGCTCATCTATTGGTGGGTCCCCGGCTTCCTCTCCTGGGTTGTGACGCCGGTTTCCGACGATATCCCCGGCGCGATACCGCCTCAGCGCCGTTTGACGGGTGTCGCCTCTCCCGTCGGCACCATCAACCTCTTTGGCGTGGGGAGCGACGGCGACGTGCTCCGCTTCTTCTGGAACCCCGGTCAGGCGTGGCGACAGCAGAATGTGACTGAACTCGCGCTGGATGGATGATCGCCCGACTTGATGCCTCGATGTCTGCCGCAGTGATCCTTTGTTGTTCGACGAAGAAGGCATCGAGGGACGAGGCATAAGGCATCGGGTCTGGTGCATGCAACATACCGACGCCGACGATGAGACCAGCCGAATCGTCGCGATTCCCCCGCCCTATCGTCTTTCATGCCGAAGATCGACTTTCTTTCCGAGATGAAGTGGCGCGGCCTCGTGCACCAATGCACCGATGAAGCCGCGCTCGCCGAGCACCTGGCATCGCCGCGCCGTGCCTACGTCGGCTTCGACCCGACCGCCGACTCGCTCACGATCGGCAACCTCGTCGGGATCATGGCGCTCACGCGATTCCAGATGGCCGGGCACGCGCCGGTCGCGGTGATGGGCGGGGGGACGGGTCTGATCGGCGACCCATCCGGGAAGACCGCCGAGCGGCCACTCCGCACCAGGGACGAGATCGCCGAGAACGTGCGCAGAATCCAGACGATCTTCGAGCGGATCTGGCGGCATACCGCTGAGATCCGCGGCGTGCATCTGAAGCCCCCGGCCATCGTGAATAATCTCGATTGGCTCGGGCATCTCTCGTATCTCGACGCGCTGCGCGACATCGGCAAGCACTTCTCCGTCAACATGATGATCCAGAAGGACTCGGTGCGAGAACGCCTGCACAACCGCGACCAGGGAATCTCGTACACCGAGTTCAGTTACATGCTCTTGCAGGCGTACGACTTCGCCCATCTCTTCGAGACGGCCGGGGTCACGATCCAGATGGGCGGGAGCGACCAATACGGCAACATCGTGTGCGGAGTCGACCTGGCGCGCCGCAGGTCGGGCGCCGCGGTCCGCTCGCTCAACATGCCCAGTGAGTTGATCCCGGGACTGCTCCCGGTGGGAGCCCCGCTGATCGTGGGCGAGCCCGCGGAGAGCCAGTGCCACGGCTTGACATGGCCGCTGGTCACCAAGGCCGACGGCACGAAGTTCGGCAAGACCGAGTCGGGCGCGATCTGGCTCACCGCCCGCGACGGGCCGATGGATGATTCCCCATCCCGCACGAGCCCGTACGCGTACTACCAGTTCTGGCTCAACGCCGCCGATGCCGAGGTGATCCGGTTCATGAAGATCTACACGCACATGACGCAGGCGGAGATTGCCACGCTCGAAGCGTCGCACGCCGCCGATCCCGGCAAGCGAGAAGCCCACCGCGCCCTGGCGCGGGGCGCGACGTGGATCCTGCACGGCAAGGAGGAGATGGAACAGGCCGAGGCCGCCGCCAAGGCCTTGTTCTCGGGCGACGTCTCGGGCCTTTCCATCGCTGCGCTGAACGAGGTCTTCGCCTCGGTACCCGCCAGCACGCACTCCCGGTCGGCGCTTGAGGGGGATGGCGCATCGCTGGTCGAACTCCTGCCGCAGACTTCGCTGGCAAAATCCAAGAGCGAAGCGCGCCAGTTCCTTGGCGAAGGCTCCATCTCCATCAATGGAGCCAAGGCCGCCGCAGATGCCAGGCTCACCAGCGCTCATCTCCTGCACGGCTCCATCATCACCCTGCGCAAGGGGAAAAAGAACTGGCATGTGACGCGGTGGGAGTAGGTGGGCCGCGACTTTCCAGCGGTCCAGCATCCGCGGCCTCATGTGCCCATCGCCGGCGCGATCGGGTTCGGGGGTGCAGGCGGGAAAAGCGGCTTTGATGCTATTTCTCCGCGCGGTCCACGTCCGCGTATACTTGGCCCGCCGCGGCATGAACCCCGGCGTTCGGGAGGTATCACATGCATCCGATGCTGCAACTCGGCTCGACACTGGCCCAGGGAACGACTCGTGGAGCGGCGGGGAACACGATCTGGTACATCGTCGCCGCCGTCGCGTTTGTTTTCATCCTCATCATCGTCTTTATCATCTGGCAGTTCATGTACCTGTACATCCAGGCGCTCTTCTCCGGCGCCCGGGTCGGCATGTTCGAACTCATCGGGATGAAGATTCGAAAGGTCGATCTGCGCACGATCGTGTATTCACGCATCCGCGCCGTCAAGGCGGGCCTGCCGATCACGACGAACCAGCTCGAGACTCACTACCTCGCGGGCGGTCGCGTCCCCAACGTCGTCTCAGCGATGATCTCCGCCAAGAGCGCCAAGATCCCGCTGGATTGGGACACCGGGTCGGCGATCGACCGCGCCGGGCGCGACATCGTGGACGCCGTCAACACAAGCGTCAATCCCAAGGTCATCGACTGTCCGTCGGCCAACGGCCCGCGGGCGACGATTGACGCCGTCGCCAAGGACGGCATCCAACTCAAGGTCAAGGCCCGCGTCACCGTCCGGACCAACATCAAGCAGCTCGTCGGTGGCGCCACGGAAGAGACCGTCATCGCCCGAGTCGGGCAGGGCATCGTCTCCACCATCGGCTCGGCGAACGACCACAAGGCCGTGCTGGAAAACCCCGACGAGATCACCAAGACCGTGATGGAGCAGGGGCTGGACTCGGGCACCGCGTTCGAGATCCTCTCGATCGACATCGCCGATATTGACGTGGGCGAGAACATCGGCGCGAAACTGCAAACCGATCAGGCGCTGGCCGACACCAAGCGCGCCCAGGCCGCCGCCGAGAGCCGCCGCGCGATGGCCCTGGCGCTCGAGCAGGAGAACAAGGCCAAGATCCATGAAAACCGGGCGCTGGTCGTTCTTTCAGAAGCCGAGGTCCCCAAGGCCATGGCCGACGCGCTGCGCAAGGGAAACCTCGGGCTCATGGACTACTACCGCATGAAAAACCTGCAAGCCGACACCACCATGCGGTCGTCGATCGCCGGCGACGGTCACTCGCACGAGCAGGCCGGCGCCTGACCGCAGCGGCGGCCGCGCGCCGTTCAGATCACCCCGGCGCTCCGAAGCGCGGCGCGGAACCCCGCGACCGGATCGCCCGATGTTCGCCACGCCGCCAGCACGTCGCGCGAACCCGCCTTCAGGGAGTCGATCGTGCCCGGCGCCGTGACGTCGCGGAGCGCCCGCGCCAGTGCCTCGGCGTCGCCGCGGTGGAACGTCTTGCCGTTCACTCCGTCGCGCACCAAGTCATCCGCCGCGCCGACCACGTCGCTTGTCACCACCGCCAGCCCCGCCGCGAGCGCTTCGTTGACCACCAGCGCCCAGGGCTCGTGATCGCTCGGCAGCGCCAGCACGTCGCACGAGCGGTAGATCCCCGCGATCCGCCGCTGGTCCGCTATGAATCCCGTCCAGGTCACGCGCGCCTTGATCGGGTCCGGGACCATCGCCTGGAGCGACGCCTTGAGCGGGCCGTCTCCCACGATCACCAGGTCCCAATCCGGTCGCTCGCCCGCGATCGCCGCATACGCCTCGATCAGCAGGTCCACGCGTTTTACTCGGATCAGCCGGCCGCAGTACACGATGCGTCGCCGGCCGGGCCGAAGGCCGCTCCCACTCGCGGCCGCCGCGACTTCCTCCCGGCTGAGCGACCCGATCAACTCATAATCCGGCTCGGCCGGGAAGAAGAACACACGCGCCGGATCCATCCCGTACTTCACGTAGAACTTTTTCCCGGCTGTCCCGAATGGAAGCGCGCCGCTGCACACACGGTTCATCCACCGCACGATCGCCGACTTCACCCGCCGCTTGTATCCCGTCGTGGTATCGGCGTGGACGTTGCTGTCGCCGGTCACGAAGCACGGGATGCGGCGGCTCCGGCACCACCGCGCGATCCGCGGGCCCCCGACGCGGTTGTACCCGCTGACGACCACCGCCGCGGCATGGTGTTCCCTCATCCACGCGATCATCCGCCCGGCCTTCTTCCAATCCGAGATCGCGGTGCGGACCGGGCGATCCGGGTCGATCTCGTTCTTGCCGGCGAATACGACCGGACGCACGTCCTGTTCCGTCAGCACCCACGGCTGGTCGCCCACGCCCAGCGTGTACAGGCAGTGCAACTCGATCTCAGGAATCTCCTGATCCAGCCGGCGGTGCAGGTGCAGCCAGTACGGCGTGGCCACGATCCGCACCAGCGCGACCACGGGTTTTCGCGCGGACCCGGATCCCGTCGGCACCGGGTTGACCGGATCGGTCGGCATGATGGGCGCGCCGGGACTCACGGCGTCGGCTCGGCGTCCTCGTCCGAATCGGGCTCGTTCTCTTCATTCTCGTCGGCGCCGGCATCCACGGGTCGCTCGCCGAACAGGGCCGATCCGACCCGCACGAGGTTCGCCCCTTCCTCGATCGCGACCTCAAAGTCGTTGGACATGCCCATCGACAGGATGGTGCAGTGCCCCCCGCCGATCTGCGCCTCGCGGATCTCTTCGTAGATCTCCCTGGCCCGCACAAACGAATCTCGCGAGTCTTCGGGGTTGTCGCTGTACGGCGCCATCGTCATGACGCCGCGCAGCCGAACATTCAGCATCGTGTCGAACTGCTCCGCAAGATGGATCGCCGCCGCCGGCGCACACCCGCCCTTGCTCCGCTCGCCCGACGTGTTCACCTGCAGCAGCACATCGATGGGCGTCTCTCGCTTCACCGCGATCGCCTGGATCTCTTCCGCGAGCCGCAGCGAATCCACGGAATGGATCAGCCGGCACACCTCGGCGACCTTCTTGACCTTGTTCCGCTGGAGCGTCCCGATCATGTGCCAGCGGACGACCGGCGCGGGCGCCAACTCCGTCGCGTCTATCTTCGCCGGCGCCGTGAACAGGTCGAGTTGCTCCGACGCGCCGGCCCCGGACCACGGCGAACTCGGCATCGTCCGGTGCCGCGACAACCACTCGTCGATCATCGCGTGACGTTGCAGCAACTGCTGCACCCGGTTTTCGCCGAAATCCGAGTGCCCCAGTTGAATCAACTCGCGGATCTGCTCCGGGTCGGCGTACTTCGTGACCGCGACCAGCAGCACGCCGCGCGGGTCGGCCCCGGCGCGAGCGGCCGCCTTGGCGATCCTCTGACGCACTTCGTCGTAACGGTGCTTGAGCGACGTTCCCGCCGAGGAACCTGACGGCTGACCAGATGAACTCGGATTGGGTGGATTCTGGGGAACTGCCATCATGCGGACCCGGCCCGAAAACGGCCCACGCGCCACCGCGGAGAGTATCTCCACCGTCCCGGGTGGACGTGTCTTTCCCAGAATATCAACCGCGTCGGGTGTCATGTGGATCGGCGAGTCCGCGCGTAAACGGGCCGAACCGCCGCGCCAGACCTTCCATCGGCCGATACACGAAAAGCGCACACTGTGCCACCTGTTATAGTGGCATGAGTCCCCAAACTAGCGTACAGGCGACAACCCAGACACAATCCGGTCCCGCGACCGAACCGCGACAACCTTCTCGATGAAGGCACGGTACTCGCCGCCGAACTGATCAACGTCCTGGTTGAAGTACGCCACGATCGCCGCCGGGCCGCGTCGCATCATGATCGAGCCCTTCGCGGCCTGCTCGCCAAAGGAACCGGCGAGTTTGTCCCGCAGCGCGCCGCTGGCGGCGTCGGCGAGCAGTCGCCGCAGGCTTGACGAGTACTTCCCGTGCTCCCCCTCGTTGAGGAAGTGCACCAGGGCCCAGAGTTGCGCGTAGTACGTGAGCAATCGATCGCTCGCGCTCGGACCGCCCTGCGTGCTCATCCGCTTCATCGGAATCTGATCCGGACTTGCCCCGAGCAGGTCCTGCGGGCTCGTCGAGATCAGTTGCTCCAGCGGCATGAGCGTCCCGGCGGCGGCCGCGGAGCGAAGTTGATCAAACCGCTCCAGGTTCGACCACGCCAGGAACCGGGGCGTCGCGCCCTCCCAGCGGTGTCCTTCCATGTACGTCGCGACGCCCTCTTCCAGCCACGTGGGCAGCGGCTGCCGGAATACGCGCTGCGTGTACTGGTGCCAACCTTCGTGACCCGCGATGGAGAGGGTGTCCGCGGCCCCGATGTCGTAGTAGACCCCGCGCCCGCTCGCCGCGTACCCGCCGCGGGGAATCCGCAGGTACAACTCCGCATCGGCGCCCATGATCTGCTTCGTCAGCCGTTCCCACTCGGTGCGCGACGACATGACAAACGTTTCGAGGGTCCCGGACGGCGGGGGAAGATCCCCGAGCGCGGTGGTGTAGTTCCTCAGCGCCGCCTCGACGAACCCCGGCAATCTCCCGACGATCGCCGGGCTCTCCTCGGTGGTGTAGATCGCGTAGTTCGCCGTGCGGATGCACCGCCCCTTCTTGTTGTTGTACGTCCACTCCGTCGCGACCGCGGGGTTCTCGATCCGCTCCGGTCGAGACTGCGCCCGATCCGGGCGGAAGGTGCCCACGAGCGGCAGCGGCGACGACGACGACCCGCTGCACCCCGCCATCCCCGCGACCAACACACTCAACAGTCCGATCTGCTTGATCCGCTTCATGCTCCGATCGCCTCCAGTTGCTTGCTCAGCCCCGCGATCTCGGCTTCGAGCGTCGCGAGTTGCGCCTTTGATTCTTCGACCAGTTTCGGCGGGGCCTTGGCGACGTACCCCGGATTCTCCAGCCGCTTCGAGATCAACCCCGCCGCCTTGGTCTTTTCGGCTAGTTCCTTCGCCAGGCGGTCCTTTTCCGTGCCTACGTCCACCCGATCGGTCAGATTCGACAGCACCAGGTCGTGGGTTTCGAGACGGAGCGAGACGCTCGGCGCACCCCCGGCGGGGGCCGTCTCTGTGACCCCCTCCAGCCCCGCCAGAGACTCGACGTACGCCAGCCCGCCCGACGCTCGAAGGTCATCAACCAGCGCCGTGGGCGCGTGCAGCGTGATGCGCCGTTTCGGCGCCACATTGTGCTGGGCGCGCACCTCGCGGATCAGCGTGACGATCGTCTGCACACGGGCGAAATCCCGCTCCGCCGCTTCGTCGTTGAGCGATTCACTGACCTTCGGCCAGCCCGAGGCGCACAACAACCCGCTCGAGCGCGAACCGGACAGTTCAATCCCTTCCACCGGAGCCGTCTCGATATCCTTGAGCCGTTCCCAGATCGCCTCGGTCACGAACGGCGTGATCGGGTGCAGCAGCCGAACGATCGTTTCCAGCGAGTGAGCAAGTACAGCCCGTTGTCCGGCATCCCCGGCCGCCGTTGGCTTGATCGCCTCCAGGTACCAGTCGCAGAAATCCCGCCACAGCAAGTCGTACATCACCTGCGCGTAGGTCGAAAACTGATACTCCTTCAACGCGGCGTTCACATCCGCGACACTTCGGCGCAGGCGCGAGAGCATCCAGCGATCGACCAGCGATCGGCATGTGGTGGCACTGCTCTCCAGATCAGTGTCTTGGGAGCCTCCCAAACTGCTCTGCAGAGCAGTTCCACCTTCATTGCTCTTGAGAGCAGTGCCACCCAAGATCCCCAGCGCAAACCGCGCCGCGTTCCACAACTTGTTGCAGAAGTTCCGACCCGCGTCGAACTTCCGGCTCGTGTTCGTCGCCGCCGGTTTCTCCGCCGTCGCCTTCACCTGACCCGTCCCCACGCCCAGCGGCGTCACCATGTCCTTCTTGCACTCCGGACACCTCGCATCCGCGATCCCCTTCGTGTCCTTCGTGATCTGGTGCTTGCCTTCCAGCCCGAACACATGCTGGCAATGCGGGCACACCGTCTCCACCGGCATGCGCACGTCCTGCGTCTGCGTCGTCATCTGACACAGCGTGAACCGCAGCGCGTCCGCCCCGTGCGAGTGGATGATGTCCACCGGGTCCACGCCGTTGCCCGCGGACTTGCTCATGCGCTTGCCGTCGCCGTCCTGCACGACGGCGTGGATGAAGACGTCGTGGAAGGGGACGGGGCCGGGGGCGAAAGAAGCCACGGAGCCACGAAGGGACGAAGCCACGGAGGGTGAAGACGGAGAAGAGGCATTCGTATCCCCCTTCGTGGCTTCGTGGCTCCGTGCCTCATCCCTTCCCAGCAAGTACCGATTCATCATCACCATCCGGCTCACCCACAGCGTGATGATCTCTCGCGCGGTCGAAAGGACGCTCGTCGGGTTGAACGCTTCGAGCAAGCCCTTCGTCTGCGCCGACTGCTCCGGCTCCGGCCAGCCGAGCGTGGAGAGCGGCCAGAGAGCGGAGGAGAACCAGGTGTCCAGGACGTCGGGATCTTGGTGATATCCACGCTCCACGAACTTGGACTCAATATCGGAATGATGTGGTCGAATGCAAATCCGATCAAACGTCTCGCCTGTCAGTTCATTCGTGTGGCTCTGCGCTGCGATGTGAGAATGTTCCTCTGATGTAAGAAATGAGAAGCGCACCGGAACACCTATCGCCGAGTCTCTTCGAATTACATTTGCCCCCTCGGACATAACAACCCGGTCACGCAACTTAGTCCACACCGGAATCCGGTGCCCCCACCACAACTGCCGTGAGATGCACCAATCGCGGATGTTGTCGTGCCACTGCTCGTACATCTTCGCGTACCGGGCGGGGTGGAAGCGCAGCTTGTTGGTGGCACTGCTCTGGAGAGCAGTGCCACCTCCCAAGACACTGCTCTGGAAAGCAGTGCCACCAGTCCGCTGCTCCGGCACGATGGCCTCATTCGCGCTCGCCGCCATCCGCGGGTCCGTCACCTTCATGAACCACTGATCGCTCAGCCAAGGCTCGATGATCGCCTTGCTCCGATCCGAGTGCTTCACCGTGTGCCGATACGGCTTGGCGTCCTCAAGCAGCGCGTACCCGCTGTCGTCCACGGTCCGCGCCTTGAACTCCGCCAGCACCTTCTTTCGCGCATCCTCACGAGACAACCCGACAAACAGGTGCGCCTCTCGCCCCCCGCGCCCGCCCACATCCACCCACCCGTGCTTGTCGCTGATCGACCCGTCCGGCCCCATGACATTGATCAGTCCGGTCCTCGCGCTGTTCGAGTCGATCACTTCCTTGTGCCGGTAGTACAACTCGTTGTCGTTCTGATCGTGCGCCGGCGTCACCTTCAGAAACCCCGTCGCGTACGCCGCTTTCGGATCGTTCCGTTCTTCATCGTCGCGCGCCAGCGCAGCGGGCAGCACGACGTACTCATCCTCAACAATCGGGATGATGCGCCCTACCAGCGGCAGTTCGGCCCACAGGCCGCGCAGTGATTTCGCACGCGGATCGTGCGGGTTGACCGCGACCGCGGCGTCTCCCAGGTATGTCTCGGGCCGCGTCGTGGCGACTGTCACCCACGCCTGCTGCTCGGGCGGATGCGCCTCCGCGCCCGGATACCCGCGGATCGCGAGTTCATCCCACGTCACGGGCATGGCGTCTTCGGTGCCGCGCGCGCCGGTGGGCCTTCCGCCGTGGGTTCGTGGTTGCGTGGCGGCGTCCGTGCTCCCCCAATGCACCAGCGGGTACCGCAGGTAATAAAAGCCGGCGTCGATCTCCTCGTCGTAGCACTCGTCATCCGACACGGCGGTTTGCAGTACCGGGTCCCAGTTCACCAGCCGCTTGCCGCGGTAGATGAGCCCATCGCGGAACAGGATGAAGAACGCCTCGCGCACCGCCCGAGCGCAGATCTCGTCCATCGTGAAGCGCTGGCGCGAAAAATCACACGAGCACCCCATCGCCTTGAGTTGGTTCGTGATCCGCTTCTCGTACTCGTCCTTCCACTCCTGAACCAGCGCGACGAACTGCTCTCGCGTGAAGTCCTTGCGGCTCTTGCCTTGCTCTCGCTTCAGCCGCCGTTCTACCACCGCCTGCGTCGCGATCCCCGCGTGGTCCGTTCCCGGCATCCACAGCGTCTCGAACCCCATCATCCGGTGCGACCGCGTCAGGATGTCCTGCAGCGTGTTGTTCAGCGCGTGCCCGAGGTGCAGCGCGCCCGTCACGTTCGGCGGCGGAATCAGGATGCAATACGGCTTCCGCTCGCCACGCAGCACCCGTACGGGATCCGCCCGAAACGCACCCGACTCGTCCCAACGCCGCGACACCTCCGGCTCGACCTCCGCCGGCTTGTACGCCTTGGCGAGTTCGGCGGATGTTGCAGTCGCGGCTGCACCGGTCGTTCGTCGAGATTGTGATTCGGACATGATCGCCTCTATGAGTGAACCGTTGGAAAGACTGTAGGTGAAACACGCCGCGGCAGCGGGAACTTCGCACAATCGACTGGCCAATCCGTGGCGTGCGTCCAATGATTCCATTCCTCGCTCACCATGGCTCATCAACCGTCCTCTGCGCGCGTTTCTGCCCCACGCGACCCGGTCGTCGTCGCCGGTGGTTCTGTTGCTGTTCGGAAAACTCCGACTTGGCGCGACCGCCTCGCCGCCATCAACGAACTGACCAAGCCGCGCATCACCCGGCTCGTCACGATCACGTCTGGCGTCGGCTTTGTGCTCTCGGCGCTCGCGCCCACGCGGTTCGCCGGCGAGTTCGCTCCGGCCCAAGCCCCTTGGACCTTGGGCGCCCTGGTACTCTCCGCCGTGGGATGCGTCATCGGTACCGCCTGCTCCGCTTCAGGTGCCAACGCGCTCAACCAGTGGATGGAACGCCACCGCGACGGCCTCATGCCGCGCACCTGCGAACGACCGCTCCCCACCCGCAAGGTCTCCGAGCGAGCAGCCCTGACGGCGGGCATCGGGTTCTGCATCGCGGGCGTCTCGGTTTTGCTCCTGGCCTGCGGACCCGCCGCTTCGCTGGTTTCGCTCGCCACGATTCTCATCTACCTCCTTGCCTACACACCCCTCAAGCCGGTCACCACCATCTCCACCCTCATCGGCGCCATCCCCGGCGCCCTCCCGCCGCTCATTGGCTGGTGCGCGGCGGGCGTCGGCGTCTCACTCTGGGATCCACCCGCCAACTGGTTCATCCCCCTCGCCCAGGCCGGCGGCTGGGCCCTCTTCCTCCTCATGTTCGTCTGGCAGATCCCGCACTCGCTCGCGCTGGCGTGGATGTACAAGGACGACTACGCCAAGGGAGGCTACCGCCTGCTTCCCCTGCTTGATCCCTCCGGCCACCGCACCGCCGGAGCGGTCTTCCTATGGACCGTCGTCCTCCTCCCCGCGACGCTCTCCCCGGCGCTTGCCATGTCCAGTATGCTCGGGTACGCCTACCCGATCACCGCGATCGTCACCGGCGTCGCCGCCATCATGCTCGCATGGAACTTCCTGCACGATCGTTCGCGGGACCGCGCCAAGCGAGTGTTCCTCGGCTCGATCATGCAGTTGCCGCTGCTCTTGCTCGTCATGGTGATCGACGCCCTGGCGATCGCGGTCCTCCGGTAGGCCGCTTGCTCCGCCATCAGTTTCGCGTGCCCCGGCCGCGACGGGCCCCCTCGCCGCCACCCAGCACGCCCAGATCGATCAGCACGCACACGATCACCAGCACCAGGTAGCCGCCCGACACCGTGCCACCCGACTGGTGCCACGCGAAGGCGTACCCCAGCGTCGTGTACGGCAGGAAGAAGAACCCCAGCACCGGCCACAGAACCGTCTGGTACGCCGTACTCAGGTAGTTGGTGAATATCGCCAGCAGGATGAGCACCACCCGCGGGAAGAAGAACGCCAGCACAGCAAGCAGGCACGGCATGTATTCATTATGGAGCCGCCGGCGACGTTTGACGAGAGCCGCTGAAAAAAACAGGCCGCGGAGAGCGCTCCGCGGCCTGGCATCGGTTCTGCACATCACGCCGCGTCACGGGCAAGGCGTGAAGAAGTCGGAGATGAAATCAAAGAAGTCCTGGCTGTTGATGAACCCGTCGTGGTTGAAATCCCCCTGCGGATCCAGTGCGAAGAACACGTTTAGGAAGTCAAAGAAATCCTGCGAGTTCAGGAACCCGTCGCGGTTGAAATCCGAAGGCCGGCTGATCGCGAACCGCACTTCGCCGATGTACGCCACGAACGATGTCAGCGGCGACGGGGGCACCGGCAGATTCTGCACCGCAAACTGGTCCATCAGCGTGCCCGCCGTGATGAAGTTCACGTTCACGCACGTGGGCGACCACCCGTTCACCGGCACGATGTTCAGCGTGCCGTCGAGCGTCGCCGTGCCCGACACCGCCAGTCGTCCGATGCCCGTCTGCATGGTGGACTGAATCTGCACGGTCATGGTGGCCGTCGCCGACATGGCGAAGTCGCCGGTGACGGCCAGGGTGTTCCCCGGTCCCAGCGTCAGCGTGCCGTTGTTGACCAGCGTTCCCCCGGCGGGCGTGATCGTGTACGTGCCCTCGCCACCCGTCGAGAACGACCCGTTGTTCACGCTCAGCGTCGCAAACGCCGGGAACGACGTCGCCCCGCCCGCGCTGGTCGAGCCTCCGACCGTGACGTTCGCGTTGTTCGTGGTGAGCACGGGTGTTCCGTTGAACGTCAGCGCGGCGGTCCCCGTCGAGATCCACGTCCCGCCGTTCAGTTCCGACCCATTGATGTTCGTCACAGCGGTCACGTTGATCGACAGCGTTCGTCCGTTGGCTTCGACGGCGATGACTCCGTTATTCGTCAGCGTCGTCGGGCTCGAGTTGTTGATGCCGAGCCCGCCGCCCGACCCGGCCGCGACTCGGATCGACCCCGTCGGCCCGATCGTGAGCGTCCCCGTCCCCCCGACCGCCCCGGTGACGTGGCGCGTGCCGGTGGTGGCTCCCTCGGCGACGACCAGGTCCATGAGGGTGTACCCCGGCGCCATCTGGAGCGTCGCCGCGTTGGCCGTCAGCCGCGCCGCCGTGAAGCGCGTCGTGCCGCTTACCCGCACCGTCGCGCTGGTCGAATCCAGCAGCAGTTCACCGTTCACCTGCACATCGGCCAGGTTGCCGGCGCTGCTCGTGAACACCAACCGATCCGCGCCATCGAACACGAGCGTCCCGCCGCTGATCGTGCCGCCCAGAAGGTTCCACGATCCGGTCGAGGCGGTGAACGTGAACGTCCCGCCGTTGTTGAACGTCCCCGTCAGGTTGACGGTTCCGCCCGTCCGGTTGAATGTCCCGACCGACGTAAACGTTCCGCCTAAGTTCATCGTCCCGCCGTTGGACACGAAGGTCCCGACGCTTGACCACGCACCCGCAATCGTGACGCTCGCGCCGGATTCAACGCTGACCGTTCCGGTCGCTGTGTTCATGAAGTTCGTCGGCGAGATATCCATCGTTCCGGCCAGCACCTGGATCGTCGCGTTGTTGGTCAGCGTGGTGTTGTTGAAGTTCAGCGTGCGGCCCGCGGCCTCCGCGGAGATGAGCCCGTTGTTGATGAACGTCGCGGGGCTGGAGTTATTGAAGTTCAGCCCGCCCCCGCACCCTGCCGCCAGCCGGATCACCGCGCCGGGCGCGATCGTCGCCGTGCCCGTTCCCCCGACCGCCCCGGTGATGCCGCGCGTGCCGGTGGTGGCGCCCTCGGCGACGACCAGGTCCATCAGCGTGTACGCCGGCGCCAACTGGAGCGTCGCCGCGTTGGCCGTCAGCCGCGCCGCCGTGAATCGCGTCGCGCCGCTCACGCGCACCGTCGCGCTGGTCGTTTCCAGCAGCAGTTCACCGTTCACGATCACGTCCGAAAGACCCCCGCCGCTGCTGGTCAGCACCAGCCGGTTCGCGCCATTGAACACGAGCGTTCCGCCGTTGACCGTCCCGCCCAGAAGGTTCCAAGGCCCGGTCGAGGCGTCGAAGATGAACGTCGTCCCCGTGTTGTTGAGTGTTCCAACCAGGTTCACTGTCCCGCCGGTCCGGTTGATCACCCCCGCGGCTCCAAGCGTGAACGCCCCGCCGAGGTTGAGCGTCGCATCGGTGACCGTGATGGTCCCGAGGTTCATCCAGTTGCCGCTGATCGACACGGTCGTCCCGCTCACCGCCGTGACGCTTCCCGAGAGTTCGTTGCTGAAGTTCGTCGGCGAGATGTCCAGCGTTCCGGCCAGCACCTGAAGCGTCGCGTTGTTGGTCAGTGTAGTGTTGTTGAAGTTCAGCGTGCGCCCCGCGGCTTCCGCGGTGATGAGCCCGTTGTTGATAAACGTCGCGACGCTGGAGTTGTTGAAGGTCAGCCCGCCCCCGCACCCCGCCGCCAGCCGGATCACCGCGCTCGGCGCGATCGTCACGGTGCCGGACCCGCCGACCGCTCCGGTGATGTTGCGCGTGCCGGTGGTGGCGCCCTCGGCGACGACCAGGTCCATGAGGGTGTACCCCGGCGCCATCTGGAGCGTCGCCGCGTTGGCCGTCAGCCTCGCCGCCGTGAAGCGCGTCGTGCCGCTTACCCGCACCGTCGCGCTGGTCGAATCCAGCAGCAGATCGCCGGTTACCTGCACATCGGCCAGGTTGCCGCCGCTGCTGGTGAACACCAACCGATCCGCGCCATTGAACACGAGCGTCCCGCCGCTTACGGTGCCGCCCAGAAGGTTCCACGATCCGGTCGAGGCGGTGAACGTGAACGTCCCGCCGTTGTTGAACGTCCCCGTCAGGTTGACGGTTCCGTCCGTCCGGTTGAACGTCCCGACCGACGTAAACGTTCCGCCGAAGTTCACCATCCCGCCGCTCGACGTGATCGTCCCGGCGTTGGACCAGTTCCCGGCGATCGCGAGCGTCGCACCGGATGCCACGCTGACCGTTCCGGTCGCCGTGTTCATGAAGTTCGTCGGCGAGATATCCAGCGACCCGGCCAATACCTGGATCGTCGCGTTGTTCGTCAGTGTGGTGTTGTTGAAGTTCAGCGTGCGGCCGGTGGCCTCCGCGGAGATGAGCCCGTTGTTGATAAACGTCGCGACGCTGGAGTTGTTGAAGGTCAGCCCGCCCCCGCACCCCGCCGCCAGCCGGATCACCGCGCTCGGCGCGATCGTCACGGTGCCGGACCCGCCGACCGCTCCGGTGATGTTGCGCGTGCCGGTGGTGGCGCCCTCGGCGACGACCAGGTCCATGAGGGTGTACCCCGGCGCCATCTGGAGCGTCGCCGCGTTGGCCGTCAGCCGCGCCGCCGTGAAGCGCGTCGTGCCGCTCACCCGCGCCGTCGCGCTGGTCGAATCCAGCAGCAGATCGCCGGTTACCTGTACATCGGCCAGGTTGCCGGCGCTGCTGGTGAACGCCAACCGATCCGCGCCATTGAACACGAGCGTACCGCCGCTGATCGTGCCGCCCAGAAGGTTCCATGAACCGGTCGAGGCGGTGAACGTGAACGTCCCGCCGTTCGTGAACGTTCCTGTCAGGTTGACTGTTCCGCCGGTCCGGTTGAAGGTGCCCAGCGACGAGAACGCCCCGCCGAGGTTCACCATCCCGCCGCTCGACGTGATCGTCCCGGCGTTGGACCAGTTCCCGGCGATCACGAGCGTCGCGCCGGATGCCACGCTGACCGTTCCGGTCGCTGTGTTCATGAAGTTCGTCGGCGAGATATCCAGCGTTCCGGCCAGCACCTGGAGCGTCGCGTTGTTGGTCAGTGTAGTGTTGTTGAAGTTCAGCGTGCGGCCGGCGGCTTCCGCGGAGATGAGCCCGTTGTTGATAAACGTCGCGACGCTGGAGTTGTTGAAGGTCAGCCCGCCCCCGCACCCCGCCGCCAGCCGGATCACCGCGCTCGGCGCGATCGTCACGGTGCCCGTCCCCCCGACTGCACCGGTGACGTTGCGATTCCCCGTCGCGGCCCCCTCGGCGACGACCAGGTCCATCAGCGTGTACCCCGGCGCCATCTGGAGCGTCGCCGCGTTGGCCGTCAGCCGCGCCGCCGTGAAGCGCGTCGCGCCGCTCACGCGCACCGATGCACTGGTTGAATCCAGCAAGATGTCACCGGTGATCGCCGCGTCGGTGATGGTCCCGCCGGAACTCGTTCCCCGAAGCGTGCCGCCGGAAACATCCCAGCTTCCTCCGGCGAGGCTGCCGGCCATAAGCGAAAGTACGGCGTTGATGTCCGCCGTCCCGCCCACTTGCAGCGCGAGCGTCCCGCTGGAGACCGTGAGTGCTTCGTCAGATATCAGCGATGCGAGCGTGACCGTCGAGCCCACGTTGAAGTTCACCGTCGGGTTAGCCGCCACCGAGATCGTGACGTCGTCGCCGTTCTGCGGCAACATGTCCGCCCCACCACGGTTCCAGTTCGCGGCGTCATTCCAGTTGTTTGTGCCCGCGCCGCCGTCCCAGAACACCGCGGCCAGAAGTTGCCGCGATTCAAGGGCTTCCATCCTAACCGATTCCGTACCGCCGACACGCTGCGTCAACCGCCCGATTCGCCCGTTTCGACGACGTTCCATCACACATCCTCCTCAAGTTGCCACCGCGCGCCTGTCCCCGCGGATACAGGTGTTTGCCGACCGGCGTGCTGTAACGTACAACCTACTTCACCGATAACCGAATTGCAAGACAACTCCGCGGCGAAGTTGTCTACCCACCGCGGGCTTTCCGCCCGCCGTCTCATGCTGCCGTGCACAGCAGGATGTCGGGCGCGTGCGGTCGGATTGCGAAGGCGGCAACGAAACCCGCGATTTCGGAAAACTAGGAAAGCCGGGCTGCCAGTGACAACCTACGCGCGCGAGGTCTCGTCGGCTGACTCACCCGCGGCGGGTTCCGCCGTGGGCTGGATGTGACCCAGCGCCCGCGAGATCAACTCGCCGCGCGTCTTGGCGCCCAGTTTCCGGTGCAGCGACTTCACATGATCGTGGACGGTGTGCATGCTGCGGCCGACCTGGTCGGCGATTTCGCGCACCGATTCGCCCGCGAGCAGGTGATTCAGGATGACCTGCTCTTTGGTGGTGAGCCATAGCGTCGAATCCGACGAGCCACCGCCTACCGCGGCGAACGCCCGCCGGGCCAGCGGCTTCAAGACCGCCTCAAGGATCAGCCCGGGGCTTTCCGGCGCCACCGTCCGATCCCGGATCCCGACTTCCACGACCAGCGTGCGCGGCACCGACCCCGCCAGCGCGACGGCCCCCAGCCACAGCGACAGCATGTTCGGCTCCGTGCCCCCGATCGCGCGCGCCCAGCGACGCCCGACGACCTGCTGGCGCCAGTTCGGGCCTGAGAGTTCTTCGGGCGTTCCCACGCGCGGCTCGTTGGCCGACAGCACACCCGGAGACCACCCCAGTTCTTTCCCCTGCGCCATCGCGGCGCGCAGGCCAGCCAGAGCCAACTCGTTCGAATCCATCGCCACCATCGACTGAGTTTCCACCGTCCGTCCGACGAGTGTGGTCACCGACGCCGCGCGCCCTCCGGCGACTCCCGTCGCATCCTGGCGCAGCACCCTTCCCCCTTGGTCCACGTTACCCAGGAAAACGGCGACATATGTCCATCGACCCAGCGGCAGCAGGGTGGCTCCCGCCAGATCGCACCAGTTCTGCGTCGGAACCGCGGGAAGCACACCGATCCCCTCGGCGATCATCACCGCCGTGTCAAGGGCGGCACGCTGCATGCTCGGACCATGAACCGCGAGCGGATTTGTCATTCAGACTCCCTGTCATTGGGGTGCATACGGCCATCCGTCTCTCCGACCTCCGTGCCGGATCGCATTCCGTCTTCGCCCATCCCTCATGCCGGGGCGAATGGGGCCGCAGTTCATGGCGCCGCCCAGACCGAGTGCATCTCAATATGTATCCCCAACCACCCAGATTGTCCATCCTAAAGCGAGAAGATGCGCAGGGAACTCTTCGGATTAGGGGGAATATCCGGTTCTTGGGGTTATCGGTCTGTTCGGAGAGTGTACAACATGGGAGTGATGATGCCACCGTTCGATACCGGAATCTGTTCGAGTCCGATTATGATCGCTTTCGGCCCACTCTTTACTGCTTCACGTGCGAAATTCGGCGTTCCGGGGTCGAACATGAACGACAGTTCGCTAGCAGCCTCGCCGACTGACGTGGGGACTCTGAGTCAGATACCACCTGAGTTTCCGCTTTGCCCACTCGCCGGCGTAGTCCACGCCGACGCGCGCGGCGTTGGTGATGTGCGATGTCCCTGGTTGCTGTGCACCGGGAGTTACAAAGAGGCGTGGATCACTCGAAAGATCGATGCCGTCGAGGGAACGGTCGATCTGGAGGGCCTGGCAGATCTTCCCAGGACCGCTGCACAGGTCCGAGGCTTGCAGGGGCGCGGCGCGGCGCCGGGAAAGGCGTGCGGCTCGCATGTCGGCAATCCCGTGGGTCGGCTCCAGCGCGCGGATCAGGACGGCGACGGGATCATCGATTTCGCCGCAGACGACGTTGAAGCAGAAGTGCATGCCGTAGGTGAAGTAGACGTACGCTGTCCCGCCGCGGGCGTACATCGATTCGTTGCGAGACGTCCTGCGTCCTCCGAACGAATGTGCCGCCCGGTCCCTGGGACCGAGGTAGGCTTCGGTTTCGACGATGGTGCCGCGCAGGATCGCGCCGTCGTCTCGAACCCGAACCAGCGAGCAGCCCAGCAGGTCAACGGCCACCTCCCGGGGCGAGCGCGCGAACCACGACGTTGGGAGGCGAGCGACTTCGGGAAGAAGACATGGGGCGGTGAGGTTCATGCCGGGGCCGCCGAGAGTTCATGAATGCGATCTGAGAACCACTTCGCCCACTTGGGAGAGAGGGATACGGACGAGAGGGCGCGGCGGCAGGCATCGACGGACGGTGCATCGACAAACCTGATTCGAGCGATTTCATACACGCTCAGTCGGGCAGGGTCGGCACGCAGGAGCGTCAGAGAATCGTCCGCGGCAATCGGGCCCTGTTCGAGAACCCGAAGGTACCAACCCAGGCGCAGCGAGGCGAGAAACCGCGGCACGAAGTCGGGGCTTCCCGCGGCCAACCCGAGTTTGGCGCAGGGAATTCGCGGCATGCTGACCTGCACGGTGGCGCCGCGGGCCGGGGTTCCGATGCGGAGCACGTCGCCGATGTGCACGGTGTGCTCGTCGAGTGAGTCGATGGTGAGGTTTTCGCCGAGTCGGCCGAAAGGGAGGTCGGCGGCGGGGATGAGCGAGCGCCAGTGGAGGTAGTTGGAGGCGGGGTAGCAGTAGAGGGCCATCTCGGGCCCGCCGTGGGCGAGCGGATTGGCCTGTTCGTCGCCGACGAGGCCGGTGCGGGTGACGTCCACGGGGCCCTGCACGGGGGCCTTGAAGATCCCGGTGCGGACCTGCTTGCCATCGAGCGGGAACTCGCGGACGCGCCCGACGTTCACGGAGACCAGATGCATGGGGGATGGTACGGGGGCCGAGCATGAGTGTTCGCCGGCGGAGGGTGAATCGCGGCATGACGCACGGCATCAAAGCGCCAGAACGACGAAAGGAGTACTCATGCGAGCAGCACTGATTGTGACGGTTGCAAGCCTGGCGCTGGCGCCGCTGTCGGCCGCGCAGGACCAGAAGGAGCCGGTGCCCAAGGGAGCGCAGCCGGACGCGAACTTGACGAAGCAACCCACGACGCCAGAAGGAACGAGCGACTCGAAGGACCCGAAGGTGAAGCGAGACGTGACGCAGTACAACCTTGCGAAGGACAAGCCCGCGATCGAGGGGTACGACCCGGTGGGGTATTTCAAGGAAGGCGGGGGCAAGCCGATGAAGGGGACGAAGGAGTTGGCGTACACCTACCGCGGGGTGACGTACTACTTTGCCACGAAGGAGAATCGAGACCGATTCAAGAAGGATCCGGAGAAGTACGAGCCGGCGTACGGGGGGTGGTGCGCGTCGGCGATCGCGGACGGGGGGCGCCAGGTGGAGATCGATCCGAAGAACTTCAAGGTGACGGGGGATCGGCTCTTCCTGTTCTACAAGGGGCTGCTGCAGGACGCGAAGGATTTCTGGAACAAGGACGAGAAGAAGCACACGGACGAGGCGGACGGGTGGTGGAAGAAGATCGCCAGCGAGGAGCCGCGAAAGCCCGCGGAGCGCCGGAAGAAAGCCGAGGCGCGACCCGAGCCGGCACCAAAGCAGCCGAAGAAGTAGTCCGGGACCGCGGCTCGGACATGCGCCGGAGCGGACAGGGATTCGGGGCATGCCGACCGTTGCGGCGTGGGCCCGTGGATCAACGATTCAAGGGCTGCGAGTCCATATCGCGGCCGTCGTGGATTATCGAGAGAAGCGAGCGCAGGAGGGAGCGAGCCACGGGACCGGGGGCGGCGTCGCCGACCGGTTTGCCGTCGAGTCGAACGACGGAGGTGACCATCGTTGTCGTGCCGATGAGAAGGATTTCTGAAGCCAGGGGAAGTTCCTCGGCGTGGATGGGGCGCTCGATAATGTCGGGGCGGGCGTGAAGGAGCAGAGCGCGGGTCACGCCGGGCAGGATCGAGGCGCTGTTGAGAGAAGGGGTGACGAGGGTCGGGGGGTCGATCATCGAGCCCGAGGGAGGAAGGGCAAGCACGACGTTGGTGGCGAGTCCCTCGGCGATCAGGCCGTCGCGGATGAAGATGGCTTCGTCGGCGCCAGAGTCCTGCGCGGCCAGGGCGGCGAGGATGTTGCCCATGAGCGAGGTGGACTTGATGTGCCCGTGAAGCCAGCGGCGGTCTTGGCAGGTGATGACGGACTTGGTCGGCGGGGCGTCGAAGGACGCGAGCGGGGGCTGGGGCGAGCAGTAGCCAAAGACGGTGGGTGGCCGATCGCTGGCGGGAAAGCGAGAGCGCAGGGGATCTCCGGGACCCGGGGCGCCCCGGGTGACTTGCCAGTAGACGAACGCATCGTGCAAGCCGTTGGCGGTGGTCAGGGCGTTCGACATGGATTCGAGGGGAGCGGGGTCCCAGTCGATGCGAGCCAGCGCGAGGCCGTCGCGCATGCGCTGGATGTGGCGCTCGGCGGCGATGATGCGGCGGTCGGGGCGGGGAGGCTGATGGTGGGGGAGAGCAATGGAGCGGAGGCCTTCGTAGACACCGTCGCCGAAGAGAAAGCCGCGATCAAGCGGGCTGATCCGGGCTTGATCGAGGGGGAGGAGGCGGCCGTCAAGATGAACGACTGGCTGGTGCACGACGCGGAGCGTAGCGCGGGGATCAATCGGGGTGATGAATGACTTTTCCGCGCGTGGGGGAGGCGCCGGGACGAGCGTCGTCCTGCACGTCGCCGCGGAGCGTGTCGATGGCGTGTGGGAGAAGGTCGAGGAGGGCTTCGAGGTTTTCGGCGGCACCGCGAGGGGAGCCCGGGAGGGTGATGATGAGGGAGCGGCCGGCGACACCGGCGACGCCGCGGGAGAGGTAGGCGCGAGGAGTTTTGGCCAGGCAGCGCATGCGGGCGAGTTCCATGAGGCCGTCGTGGCGCCGATGAATGACGCGGAGGGCGGCTTCCGGGGTGACGTCGCGGGGCGCCAGCCCGGTGCCACCGGTGCTGAGGATGAGGTCGATGGTTTCGGGGTGGCGTGACGGGTCGGACCACAGGCGGAACTGGTGTTCGAGCAGGTCGATCTCGTCGGGGAGGCAGGCGGTGGCGACGACCGCCGCGCCGAGACGCTGTTGCAGGATGGCGACGAGCGCCGGGCCGGAGGTATCGGTGGTTTCGCCGCGGGAGCAGCGATCACTGACGGTGAGGACGGCGGCGCGGATGGGAGCGGACATGGGTTGGACGTCGGCGGCGGCGGGGGTCAAGAGACGGCCTGGCCGTTCATGTTGTTGGCGCGCTGGAGGATGCCGTCGAGCAGGCCGCGGACCTCGTGGGCCATTCGGGTGTTTGGGAACTCGGCGATGATTCGTTTTCCGATGGCGGCGGCGACGGCCCACTCGCGGTCGCGGACGGCGATCTTGAACTGAGCGCCGAGGTTTTCGCGGGCCTTGCCGATGACGCCGCGGGCGACTTCGCGGTACGGCTCGGCGTCGGTCTCGGTGAGGTAGCCGTCGAGTTCCTTGAGGAGTTCCATGGCCTCGTCGATGCGGTCGCGCTCGGCGGCGTCGAGGAAGCGGCGCTCCAGGTCGGCCTTGTAGACGGCGCGGGCGTGCTCGACGCGCTGTCGCAGGTTTTCCACGCGGGGAGAGTCCGGGAACCGGCGGCGGATACCGGCGGCCTCGCGGATCGCCAGGTCCCAGCGGCGCTGGACGATGAGACCGTCAAGCCTGGCGATGGCGTCGGCGACGTTGTGGTCGAGTTCAGCGGAACGGGCGTTGTCGATCCTGGAGCGGAAGGCCTCGGCGTCGGCGCGGTAGCCGAAGCGGTTGGCGAGTTCTTCGCAGAGCACGAGACCGGCGTCCCACTCGCCGCTGGCGATGTCCTCCTCGATCGATCGGCAGAGCAGTTCGCGGTCGGCGCGCCGGTTGAGGACGCGGCGGGCTTCCGGGGAGAGGGAGGACTGCTCGCCGAGTTGACGGATGGCGTCGAGGATGGCCTGGTCGCGCGCGGGGTCGTTGGGCCCGCCGCCGCGACGGATCGCGAGGGCCCAGAAGAGCGGGAGGGTCGTGAGGAGGATGATCGCGCCGAGGACGCCGACCTGGAAGTACATGGCGCTGTCCTCGGGGCGTCCGAGGCGCGGGGCGCCGATGGCGAGAACCGCGCAGATAACGGCGACGCCGGCGTAGGCGAAGAGAAAAACCCAGGCGGTGGACGAGGTGCGAGGCCTGCCGGACCGAAATGCGTACGGCGCGTCGGAGGAAAAGGACGATTCTGGAGGCAGCGGGTCGTCGGGCCGCGGTTCGTGCTGCATGGTCGTGCTCCTGGGTGGGCGCCGGGGCGAAAGGTGGGTCGTCGTTCCCCCGGGGTGCGATGGCTTGACCAGTTATCGGCAGTACGGGGGGGTCGCGTCAGGTCCCGCGCGGGTTTCTCCGGTGCCGTGGCGGCGAGGTAGGGGCGAGCGGAGGAGGCTAAAGGAGCGGATCAACTGCCGGGGGTGGCATCGCCGCAGTTGCGGGTGACGGGGACGAGGCAGAGGAAGCGCATGCCGTTGGTGCCGGCCTTGAACTGGTGCTGCTGATCAGCGGGGACGTAGACGACGTCTCCGGCGTTGATGGGGTGCTCTTTGCCTTCGAGGAAGACGGTGCCGCCGCCTTCGAGGACGTAGACCTCGTGCTCGTAGTCATGGCTGTGGAAGGGTGCGTGGCCCTGGGGCTCAACGGTGAAGTGGCGGAGGGCGAAGTTGGGGGCGCCGTCTTCGCGGCCGACCATGACGGCCATCTTGACGCCCTTGACACCGTCCATTTCGACTGTCTTTTGCGGCGTGCTCGCTACGTTTCGAATCACCGGCATGCAGATCGCTCCTTGTGAAGCAGTTGAGTGCGGGGGTGAGGCCGGGGCGGCTGGGCGGCCCGGGTCAAGCGGCCCGGCTCCGTGGAACGCCCGGATGTGACACAACGTACCCCTATTATGCCACGGATGAAGAACGCGGGCGCGGAGAATCTGAGCGAATCGACGCCGCGGGTGGAGTGCTTCACGCTGGGGCCGTACGGGACGAACTGCTACGTGGTGAGCGTGGCTGGGGACGGGGCATCGGGCGAGGTGGGCGGTGGCGGGCGGTGCTGGATCGTGGACGCGAGTTTTGAACCCGCGCCGATTATCCGGCATGTGCGGGAGTCCGGGCTGGCGCCCGAGGCGCTGGTGCTGACGCATGCGCACGTGGATCACATCGCGGGGGCGAGCGAGGTGGTATCGGCGTTTTCAGATCCGGCGAGCGGGAGTCGGCTGCCGGTGTGGATCCACGCCGACGAGGAGCAATGGCTGAGTGATCCGGTGCTGAACCTGAGTGCGATGGGCGGGGCAGCCGTGACGGCGCCGGGCCCGGATCGGCTGCTGCGGCACGGGGACATGCTGGACCTGGGAGGGAGCCGGTGGCGGGTCATTCACACGCCGGGCCACTCGCCGGGCGGGATCACGTTGTACTGCGCTGAGGCGGGGACGGCGATCGTTGGGGATGCGCTGTTTGCCGGTTCGATCGGCCGGACCGACTTTCCCGGGGGCGATCACGAGTTGCTGCTGCGGTCGATTCGCCAGCGATTGTTCAGCCTGCCCGGCGACACGCGGGTTTTCCCGGGGCATGGCCCGCGAACGACGATCGATCGAGAGAAGCGGTTCAATCCGTTTGTGAGGGGATAAGGCTTCGGTGGGGTGGTTAGCGAGGCCGGGGCTGGGCCGCCGAGGTGGGGGTTGCGCTCGAACCCGCCGGAGGGGTCGTCGTGGTGGCCGGGGAGGTCGAGGCCGGTGGGGGGGCGTGCGGGGTCCACGATACAACTTCGGCTTCGTCTTTGTGGGGCGTCGGGGCGCGGTTGTGCTCGTCGGCGTAGGGGGCGTTCTTTGACGCCAGGTTCCACCAGAGGCGGGCGGCCACGAGTCCACCGACAACCACGACGAGCGTCACGCCGACCACGACGTAGATGTTCATGCAAGAGGATATGGAAACCCGCATCGAATTGGAATGTGCGGCGGTGCCAGAGGAGGGAATGTTTGCGGCGCGGATTCGGATTGCGTCAGGATAATCGCGCGAAATCATGGTTGGGTACGTGACCAGACCCGAGCACGAAGCTATTATCGCCTCCGCGTTTTTGCGGTCGGAGACTGATATGCACTATCCACACCGAGTAAGCCGGGTCAAGCGAAAGCGATCGATCGGCTTCCGCGCGAGAATGAAGACCAAGAACGGGCGCAAACTGATGAACCGGAAGCGCCGGGTTGGTCGCTCGCTGAATGTCGCGGACAAGAAGTACTCCTAAAGGCCAACGGCTTCGATTCCGATGCCTCGATCCATGCGGCCCGCTGCCTCCCGCGGCGGGCTTTGTCATTGGGGGCGCTATGCTCTCTACGCATGCCCCCGTTGCCGGCGAACATGGTGGTGAACGCCATTCGGGCTGAGCGAGCCCGGCGCGGTCTGGCGCGGGGGGAAGGGATCATCGGCGACGCTGGGGATGAGGATTCAGGCGGGGACGCGGCGTCTGGCGATCGTCTTGCGGTGGTGGCGCTGGCGCGGGCGCGGGCGGCTCGATGCCGGGCGGCGCGGGACACATCGATCACGCCGGAGATCGCGGCGCAAGCGACGCTGATCCGGACGATTCAGCGTGGGATCACGAGCACGAGCGTGGCGTGGGATCGGCTGCTTCAGCAGTCAGGGGTCGGCGAGCATCTGATGGCGGCCGCCAGAGTCCGGTCGTTTCGTCGCGGGGTGCTGACGATCCAGGTGCGGGACGCGAGCGCGCGGTACGAACTGGGTCGGCTGCTGCGGGCGGGGGGCGAGCAGCGTCTATCGCGGTTGTCGCCGGCGCCGGTGCACCGGGTGAAGTTGGTGCCCTGAGCACAGCGTGGGGGAGGAGCCCGCCGGAGCGATCCCGGCGCGGACAAACGGGTTCCGCACGCATAGTGTTCCAACTTGTGACCGGGCGCACGCCTTGGCGTGCGGCCGATACCTGCTCGCGTACTGAACGAAGGAGCGACGATGAGAATCGATGTGGTGGGCAAGCACCTGCAGATCACGGAAGCGATCGAGAAGTACGCGGCGCAGAAGGCGGAGAAACTGCTGAAGTTCTTTGATGGGACGCAGCAGATCACGATCGTGTGCGAGGCCTTGCCGCAGCACAAGTTCACGGTCGAGTTGCGGGTGGACGTGGTGAAGCACAAGGATTTTATTTCGCACGCGAGCGCCGACGACCTGTACGCGGCGATTGACCTGGCGGTGGACAAGTCTCAGAGGCAACTCCGGGATTTCAAGGAACAACTGCGGACGCACTAGGCGCGGTTTCGAAGCAGGCGGGTCGGACGGCTACGCTACCGATCAGACCGCCCCAGCCGCCACGGACAGCGGCGACCGCGGTCGGGAGAACTCGGAACATGGGAATCAAGTTGACTCAACTCGTGCCGCAGGGCGCCATCGTCCCCAAGCTGGCGGGGCGGGAGCGCGACGTGGTCGTGGCGGAACTCGTGGACGTGCTGATCGCGGCCGGGGCGACGGAGGCGTCGCTGCGTGACGAACTGATCTCCCGCGTGCTTGACCGGGAGAAGCGAGGTTCGACGGGGTTCGGAAAGGGGGTGGCGGTGCCGCATGTGAAGCATCGCTCGGTGTCGCGGATGAGCGTGGCGATCGGGCTGAGCCCGCTGGGGATCGACTTCGCGGCACTGGACAAGCAGCCGGTGTACTGCGTGTTTCTGCTGTTGTCGCCGGAGGACAAGCCGGAGGATCATCTCCGGGCGATGGAGGTGATCTTCAAGAGCCTGAGCAAGGAGACGTTCCGGCGTTTTCTGCGGCAGTCCGGAACGGTGGAAGACGTTCGGGGGTTGCTGGAAGAGGCCGACGGGCAGCAGTTCGCGAACTAGACAGGGCTCGCCGCGCAGGCGGACCCGCCCGGGTTCCGCCGTCGCGGCGTCACGTTGAATAGAAAGCAAAGAGATCGCCGTGTCCGAGAGCGTCAGCGTCAGTGTGACGATCGTGAACAAGCTTGGGCTGCACGCGCGCCCGGCGATGTGCTTTGTGGACGTGGCGACGCAGTTTGTCAGCGAGATCGTCGTGAAGCGAGGGGACCAGGCGGTGGACGGGAAGTCGATCATGCAGATGATGCTGCTGGCGGCGACCAAGGGGACGGCGCTGGAGATCGTGGCCACGGGCGCCGACGCCGCCACCGCGTGCCAAGCCCTGAAGAAACTGGTCGATTCGGGCTTTGACGAGGATTGACGACCCTGAAGGCTCGGGGCGAGGGCGGCTACGCGAACCGGCGTGCGCGGAGGAACCCGATCGGCAGACTGGTGGAACCCAGGAGCGCCAGGTCGGCGAGGATCTCGCCGACGACGCTGCTGAACTTGAAGCCGTGACCGCTGAAGCCGCAGGCGATCGTGACGTTCGGCTTTCCCGGGCAGTGGTCGATGATGAAGTGGGAATCGGGGGAGTTTTCGTACATGCAGACGCGGATGGCGAGCAGGTCGCCGCTGGCGTCTGGGAGGTGCTGCTGCAGAAGGAGGCGAAAGGTCGCTTCATCGCCGGGCTGAGCATGCCAGTGGGTACGGTCGGGGTCGGTCGGGGCGCCCGGCGCGTGGAGGGCGACCTTGAAACCCGGGGCGGGGAGGTCCTGATCGATGGGGAAGCCGTAGTGCTCGCCGTGGGTCTGGCTTTCGATGGCCCAGACGGGCATGACGCCGAGCGTGAACAGATCGGGCTTCTTGGGCCAGACCCAGCCGAGGACCTGGCGTGTGGGCGTGACGGTGACGCCGAGGGCGGCGGCGATGTTCGACGCCCAGGCGCCGGGGGTGATGATCAGTCGGCGGGCGTGGTAGACGGCGCTGGGCGAGGTGACGCGGACGGTATCGCCGTCGGCGTCCCAGGAGAGGACGGGCTCGTGCGCGTGGACGCGGGCGCCGAGTTCGAGGGCGAGCCGAACGTGAGCGGCGACGACGCGCTCGGGGAGGAGGTATCCCGCTTCGGGCTCGAAGAGCGCGACGCAGTCGTCGCCGACGCAGAACTGCGGGAAGCGGCGAGCGAGGTCGCTTCGCGAGAGCAGTTCATGCCGAAGCCCGTGCATCTCGGCCGATGCGCGGGAGCCGGAGACGAGGGTTCCGCGGGGCGTGCCGACGTAGACCCCGCCGGTGCGTTGCAAGAGGCGGTGTCCGGCTTCGCGCTCGAGCGAGTCCCAGAGTTCGTAGGCGCGAAGGATGAGCGGGACGTAGTCGGGGTGCTCGAAGTACGCCTGGCGGATCATGCGGGAGTGTCCGTGGGACGATCCGCGGGCGTGAGGGATATCGAACTGCTCGAGGCCGAGCACGCGGGCGCCGCGTCGAGCGAGGTGGTAGGTGGCGGCGGACCCCATCGCTCCGAGCCCGAGCACGATGACGTCGAATCGCTGCATGCAGGGAGGGTGGGGGGTGGGTGGGAGGAAGTCAATCGCGGGCAGTGGGACCAAGCGGGTGGCTGGATATCTGAGCCCGCGTGCGCGAGCACGCGGACTGGGGAGTGGGAGGGCGAGTGGTGCACCGGGCGGCGGCCGGTGCGGGCGGGCTCGGATGGGGCCCGGGCGGTACACTGTCAACGCAGCGGCCGTCGCAGGAGATGATTCGTCATGCCGGACCTGAAACTCAATCTACAGAAGTGGATCACGCAGAACCGCAAGCACCTCACGCCGCCCGTGAGCAACAAGCAACTCTTCACGGAGGCGAGCGACGTGATCCTGTTCGTGTCGGGCGGACCGAACACGCGGAATGACTACCACGTGAACCCGACGGAAGAGTTGTTCTACCAACTCAAGGGGGACATCGCGGTGCGGATCCGGCCGCTGGATGGATCCAAGCCGCGCGACGTGATCATCAAGGAGGGGGAGTTGTACCTGCTGCCGCGGTGGGTGCCACATCGTCCGCAGCGGCCCGCGGGGACGGTGGGGCTGATCGCCGAGTTTCCGCGGGGGTTTGATGAGGCGGGGAACCCTCAGAAGGACGGGCTGCGGTGGTATTGCCCGGGGTGCGACACACTGGTGCACGAAGCGCGCTGGGTGCTCAACAAGATCGACGAAGACCTGAAGATGATCATGAACGATTTCTGGGACGGGCCGGCGGCGCGGCGCACGTGCGCATCGTGCGGGCACGTGATCGAGCGAGCGGGCGCGATCGAGGTGAAGGGGGGCAAGGTGAAGGCGGCCAAGAAGGCGGGCGGCAAGCGAGCGGCGCGAGCGGGGAAGCAGAAGGCGGGTTCGCGGGCGAGCAAGCCCCGGCGCGGATAGATCAATGATCCAAGATCGGGGCCTTGCGGCGAGCAAGAGCGGCAACGGCGATCAGTAAGAGAAGCCGCTCGGGCCCCAACACCCCGGGCGCAACCGGCATCGCTGGTCATGAAGTCTCGAACCTCTCGATCCCGCGCCGACGCGCTGCTCGCAATCGCGGGCGTCGTATGCCTGGTGTACGTAGCCGCGATCGCCACGGGCATGCTTGTTCTTCACGATCACCTCGTCTGGTATACGTCGGGCGGGGTGCCCATCCACGTCCGGGCCTCTCGCTACACCGTCAACATCCACTGGTTTCGCTTTGATCCTGAGCACATCGGGTTGTCTCCTGAGTTTCGCATCATTCCGAGGGACCCACCGGAGATGGCCGTGGCGCTCGGCGGCGGGTGGGTCGAGGACGATTCATTCGTCGACGCGCTTGCGGGCATGTCACTGGTGCGCTCGCTTCGGGTGAACCTGATCGTCGCGGCGATCGCTCCCGCGGGCCTGCTCATATTGCTCGGACGCGCGCACGAGCGTGCACGACGCACGCGGCGCGGCATCTGCGCGAACTGCAGGTATGACCTCGCCGGACTCCCGATCCGGGCGACGTGTCCGGAGTGCGGCACGACCGATCCCGCGTTGATGATCGCGCGCGCACGGACGGTGGCGCGGGAGCGGAATAAGACGGCAGGCCGGTGAACAGAGCAGGCGGCCGCCTGCCCCACGAGGGGAGGAAGGCGTCCTGGCGTAGAAGAGTCAGCAGCCGGCGAAGAAAGCGGCGAGGAAGTCGAAGAAGTCCTGGCTGTTGGTGACGCCGTCGTGGTTGAAATCGGCGTCGGAGGCGAAGAAGGCGGCGAGGAAGTCGAAGAAGTCCTGTGAGTTGACGGAGCCGTCGGCGTTGAAGTCGGCGGGGCAGGAGCCGCCGCGATCGATGAGGAAGGCGCCGTTGAAGGTGGTGGAGCCGTTGGTGAGGGTGGCCTCGAAGATGATGAAGCGGCCATTGGGGCTGATCGCGGATCCGGACTCGCCGCCGCTGACGGACTGCACGAGCAGCCCGTTGATCATGGTGACGCCTTCCTGGACGAGGAGTTGATCGTTCAGGAAGAGGCCGGTGTCTTGGGTGGTGTCGGGGTCGTTCCAGTCGCCCCACCAGAGGACGTCGCCGGCGTCGCTGAGCCCGATGGGGCCGGTGCCGAAGGCGGTGAACGAGAACGCGCCGATGGCTGGAAGGGAGTCGCCTTCCTGCCTGAAGACGGCGTTGTTCTTGATGATGACTTGATCGGTCGCGGTGTCGCCGGCGAGGGTGCCGCGATAGACGTAATCACCGGCGTTGTTGAGGGCCCGGCCGGTCGTGGTGAGGGAGAGCCAGTTGCGTCCGGCGACGGGGGAGGGGGAGCCTTCCTGGGCCAGGAGCGTGGAGTTGAGGTAGATGACGCCGTCGCGGGTGGTGTCGCCGGTGAGATCGGCGAAGAAGAGGACGTCGCCGGCGTTGTTGAAGCCGGTGTCGTGCGCGCCGGTGCCGAAATCGGCGACGGTCTCGGTCTGGCCCGGGAGCACGTCGCCTTCCTTGAAGAGGACGGACTCCTGGAACGAGCCCATGGCGGGGTCGTAGTTCAGGACGACCAGGGCGCGGTCAACGGTGGTGGGGATCGCCGGGTCATCGACGCTGGCGATGACAAGGATCTGGTTGGCATCGTTGAAGAAAGTGTGGAAGAAGCCGATGTAGGGGGTGCCGGCGCTGAAGCCGGGATCGAGCGAGACGAAGCCTTCCTGGAGGACGAGGGTGTCGTCGTAGAAGATGCCGGAGTCATTGGTGGAGCCACCGGTGTTGCGGAGGAAGGAGTTCCACCCCGAGTGCCCGGCGGCGTTGAGGTTGAAGGCATCGACGCTGCTGAGGTTGGCGCCAGCGGGGGCGGCGAGCAACTGATTTTCCTGGAGGAAGAGCATCCCGTTGCGAACGACGACCACGTCGGCGTTGGTGTCGGAGTTATCGGTGTCCGCCTCGACCATCCAGACGCCGGAGTTGTTGACCGCGAGGTTATCGATGCGGGTGACCAGCCCGACGCCGCTGACGGCATCGCCCTGTACGAGCAGGGGCACGGGCTGGGCGAACGCGGCGAGGGAGGTGAGGTACGCCGAAGCGAATCCACCCGCCACAGATGCAAACTTCGATTGCATGGCATCTCCTTCAGGGCAGGGCCCGTCGAATCTACGAAATGGGTGAGTCTGCGTCGCGACGGGCGATGCGCGCCCGCATGACCATGATACTGCGCCGCGCTTTGGGTTGTGGCGTGGAATCTCGACGAGTTTTGTTGAAAATGATCACGGGCGACGCGGCGCCGCGTCGAGACTGAGGCCAGTGTGCGGCAAAGACAGTCCGCGAACATGCGGCGGGCCGGGGGCGGATCCGCTGGAAGCAGGGGAGGAGGCGGTAAGGGGGGGTCAGGCGGTGATCTGCGGGCGCTTGGGGGCGGGCCAGTCGAGGTGGAAGAACTTACCTCGGGGCTGATCGGTGCGTTCGTAGGTGTGCGCGCCGAAGTAATCGCGCTGGGCCTGGAGCAGGTTCGCCGGGAGGGATGCGGAGCGGTACGAGTCGTAATAGGACAGGGCGGAAGCGAAGGCGGGGACGGGGACGCCCTGGACGGCGGCGCGAGCGACCACGGCGCGCCAGTTGTGCTGGAGTTGATTGATGGTGGAGGCGAAGTAGGTGTCGAGCAGGAGGTTGGGCAGGTCGGGCCGGCGCTGGTAGGCCTCGGTGATCTTCTGGAGGAAGCGGGCGCGGATGATGCACCCGCCGCGGAAGATGGAGGCGATCTCGCCGAGGTTCAGGTTCCAGTGGTTGGCCTTGCCGGCGGTCTGCATCAGGGCGAAGCCCTGGGCGTACGAGCAGATCTTGGAGCAGTACAGGGCGTCGCGGACGCAGTCGATCCAGTTGGGAGTGTGGCCCCCGCCGCCGATGGTGTGGGCGTTGGATGATTCGGGCGGGCCGAGCAGAACGCTGGATGCGGCGGTGCGTTCTTCCTTGAGCGCACTCATGTTCCGAGCGAAGACGGCTTCGGCCATGGTGGCGGCGGGGACTCCCAGGTCCAGCGCCGAGCCGATCGTCCACTTGCCGGTGCCTTTCTGTCCGGCGGCGTCGAGGACGACTTCGACGAAGGGCTTGCCGGTGACGGGGTCCCGCTGCTTGAGAATGTCGGCGGTGATCTCGATGAGGAAGGAGTCCAGATCGCCCTTGTTCCACTGCTCGAACGTTCCGGCGATGGCGGCGACGGGCAGTGCGAGCACGTCGCGGAGGAAGTGGAACGCTTCGCAGATGAGTTGCATGTCGCCGTATTCGATCCCGTTGTGGACCATCTTGACGTAGTGGCCCGCGCCGCCCGGCCCGATGTAGGCCGTGCACGGCACGCCCCCGGAGACGGGTTTGCCGGGCGCGGCGTCGTCGATGGGCTTGCCGGTTCGGGCGTCAACCTTGGCGGCGATGGCCTCCCAGACGGGCTTGAGGAGGTTCCAGGATTCGGGCTTGCCGCCGGGCATGAGCGAGGGACCGAACCTCGCGCCGGTCTCGCCGCCGGAGACGCCGGAGCCGACGAAGAGAAGCCCCTTGGCACTGAGAGCGGCCTCTCGGCGGACGGTGTCGTTCCACTCGGCGTTGCCGCCGTCGATGATGCAGTCGCCGGGTTCGAGGAAGGGGACGAGCGAGTCGATGACGGCGTCCGTAGGGGCGCCGGCCTTAACGAGGATGACGATTCGGCGCGGGCGAGTGATGGAGCGTACGAAGTCCTTGACATCGGCGGCGGGGATGAGCGCTCCGCCGGGGCCGAGGACCGCGGGGGGATTCTCGCTGATGAACTTCTCGGTGACGCTGGTGGTGCGGTTGTAGACGGCGACCTTGAAGCCGTGGTCGGCGATGTTGAGCACCAGGTTCTGGCCCATGACGGCAAGACCGACGAGGCCGATGTCGGCGGAGTTGGGCGTGGGTCGGGGAAGGGGCATGGGGTCTCCAGAATGAGCCGGGCTGGAACAGCCGGCACGGGGTAGACGAAGACAGCATGGTAGATCGGTTATCGGAAGGTACACCCGGGAAGATTGGCTTGGCGGAACCTGAGCGATCGCCGCCGACGGGCTGGCGATGCGCGGCGGGTGAGAAGGGGCGGCGACTGTTCTTTGTGCGGGTCAGGACCTATACTCTGGGCCCAATTTCCGGCGGGCGCTGGCCGCGTGGTCCACCGCTCAATCCCGTGCCGGTCGTTCCCTTCGCCTCAGGATCCGACATGTCTCAAGCGACCCGGTTCAATCGGTTTGGCTCGACCCCGAAAATCAAGGTGCTCAAGACGACCTCGAACGGTGCCGAGTTCGTGGATTACAAGGATATCGAAAACCTGCGGCGCCTCATGAGCCCGAACGGCAAGATCTACGGGCGCAAGCGTCTGCAGACCTCGGCGTACGAGCAGAAACTGATCGCGCAGGCGATCAAGCGGGCCCGGTTCCTGGGGCTGTTGCCGTACACCTCGGCGACGCTTTGATCGCACGCGAGTTTCCCGCCCATCACTTCTGGGCACGTTGCCCGGATCACATTCGCCGACCCGTAGTCACGGCCACCGGCCTGGTCGCTCGCCCCGCCCGACACCCAAGGGGTGAGCACGTCTGGATCGCTGAACGATCTCAGACGACGGAAGGAGTTCCACATGGCTCGGTACACAGGTCCGAAGGTCAAGTTGTCCCGTCGCGTCGGCGTGCCGATCGCGGACAATCCCAAGCACACGTCCAAGCGTCAGTTGAACCCGGCGGGCATGCACGGGTACCGCGGGCGGCGTCTGCGGGACTACGGCATCCGACAGAACGAGAAGCAGAAACTCCGCTACCACTACTCGGTGCTGGAGAAGCAGTTCCGGCGGTACCTCGACGAAGCCGCCCGGCGCCCGGGCAACACGGGCGACGTGCTGCTTCGCCTGCTGGAATGCCGGCTTGACAACGTCGTCCGTCGCGCGGGCATCGCCCGAACGATCTGGGCGGCGCGTCAGATCGTGGCGCACGGGCACGTGATCGTGAACGGGCGCAAGACCGATCGCCCGAGTTTCGCGTGCAAGCCCGGCGACGTGATCACGCTGAAACCCAAGATCGAGAAACTGGTTCGGGAGAACATGGAATCGCTCTCGGGGCACGAAGTCCCGGGGTGGATCGAGTTCAACCCCAGCGAACTGACGATCAAGATCGTCGCGCAGCCGACATCGGATCAGATCCCCTTCGACGTGAACGCGAACCTCATCATCGAGTTCTATCGCTAATCGAGGTGGTTCCGCCGGCCCGTGCGTGCGCAAGTCGCGCCAAGGGTCGGCGGGGTGTCCGATCCGCACGTCCGGAAGGGATTCGATATGCTCAAGTTCCTGCGCAGGTTCGGGAAGCACTTCCTGGTGGTGGGCGGCTCGCTGCTGCTGATCGCCTGGCTGGTGCCGTCGGCGATGCACGAGCTCAACAACCCCGAGCGCCGCGTCGTGATGCACGTGAACGGGCACAAGGTGCGCGCCAAGGAGTTCGCGCAGTGGCAGAAGGAGTTCGCCGCGCTGCGAAACCTCCTGGGCGGGAACACGCTGTTCACCACGGCCGAGCATTACATGCTGCTGTCCAAGTCGGCGGAGCGAGCGGGGCTCGTGGGGGGCCCGGCCGAGGGGCGCGCCGCGATCCCGCAAATCGCCGAGCAGCGCGGGCAGTTGGAAGCGGTCTCGGAGTTCTATCAGCAGAACCCGTCGCTGCGGAGCATTGATCCGAGTTACATCGCCCGGTTTATCGATCCGGCGAAGGTGGCGGCGGCCACGGCGAAGGAAGAGGCGCTGCTCAACGACAACCTGCAGCAAGCGGCGAACTCGCCGCTCTCGACCCGGGAGATCGAGATCGCGCTGGCGCGGCTGCGGGGCATCGCCCGGCTGACGTCGCAGTACACGCGCGTGGCGCGCGTGTCGCGCCCGCGGGCGCTGCTCGAAGCCAAGCAGGCGCTGGAGCACGTCACGGTGGACGCGATCTTTGTATCGGCCGACCGGAACTTGTCCGAGGCGGGCGAGCCGGATGACGCCGCGCTGCTCGCGCACATGGACCGGTTCAAGGGCAACAAGCCGGGAGAGGGGGAGTTTGGGATCGGGTACCTGCTGCCGCCGCGAGTGAAGATCCAGTACATGAGACTGGATCGCGCGGCGATCGCGAAGAAGATCTCGCCCGACATCAAGGACCTGAAGCGGTTGTTCCGTGAGGACTACACGCCGGCCAAGCCGGGCGAGACGTTCGAAGAGGCACGGCCGGCGCTCGACCGGCTGTACCGTGAAAAGGTGATCAACGACATTCTGGGATACGCCGATCAGCGATTCCGTACCGAGATCGCGCTGGCGACGAGGGGTCTGTCCGAAGACCCCGACACCGGGCTCCGGAAACTCCCGGCGGATTGGGCCAGCCAGCGTCCCGACATGTCGGGCCTGGCGCACCAGATCGTCGCGGCGGTCGAGGAAAAGACCAGGAGCGAGGGGTCGAGCGCGGGCATCCGGATCGATGCGCCCGAAGTGACAACCCTTGAGAGCCAGTTCCTCACGCGCGACGAACTCCAGGCGCTGGAGGGGATCGGGACGAGTTCTCGGCTGCGCGGCTCGACGCAGGAGTCTTTCGCGGACTACGTGCTTTCGGTTCGAGAACTTGCCCCGAAATCCACGCAACTCCTGCAGGTCGGGGTGCCGTTCGATCAGCCGACGCGTGATGCGGCCGGGAACGTGTACTACATCACGGTGCTTGACGCCCGCGGCGAGTCGGTGCCCGGGTCGGTCACGGAGTCACGCTCAAGACTGGTGAAGGAATGGAAGCGCCTCCAGGCGTATCAGTTGCTGGCGGACCGTGACCTTGAGGCTCTGAAGCAGCGAGCGATCTCCGAGGGGCTGGCGTCGCTGGACGAGCGCAAGCCGACGATCCCCGGCCAGCCCGCCCCGCCGACGGACATCAAGTCGAACCTCAATGTCGCTCGCGATTCGATCTCGCCGCCGGCGCCGAACCTGGACGTCGCGGCGTTCCGCGACCGGGTCTTTGAGATCGCGTCGAAGTTTTCGCCGACGCAGGACCTGTCGGCGGTGGATGTGGCGGAGCGCACCGTCGCCGTGCCGATCCCGCAGAACCTGGGCGTGGGCGTCGCGCTGATCAAGTCGATTACGCCGGTGACGTTCGAGGCGTTTCGCCAGAACCAGGCGCGGCTGGTCATGCAACTGCTCAACGAAGAGACTCGCGATCTGCAGGACAGCCCGTACACGCTCGAACGGCTGCGCAAGTCGTACCACGTGACATTTCCAAACGAGGAACGATCCGAGGACAGCGAGAGTTGAGCGGGGCGCCGGCTCCGGTCCGAACGCGTTCCTCAGGCGAACAGCGAGCCCAGGATCAGATCGCGCACCGATTCGCAAGGGAACTCGGCGCTCGGGCTGATGGCGTCGAGCAGCCGGCCGGGCGCGATCAGCAGCGGAAGATGCCCGCGGGCGACGTCGGTCCGCCCATGTGATCCCTGCACGAGCGAGGCATCGAGTGGGATGACGTCGAGCAGCGTGCGCAAGCCGACCTTCCGCATGGCGAGGCGGCGCATCACGCCGAGCGTTGATACGTCGCTGCGCCGGAAGAGTTCGACGGGGTCGTACCCGGGCTTGCGGTGGATATCGACGGTGCGCGCGAAATCGGGGGCACGGGCATCATCGAGCCAGTAGTAATAGGTGAACCAGGCGCCTTGACGGGCCACGAGCAACAGGTCGCCGCAGCGCTCGTGGGCCAGGCCGCGTGCACGCATGTCATCGCGCGAAAGAACGCGCTCGACACCCGGGACCGCGCCGCAGACCCGCGCGACGTCTTCCAGCCGGCCCGGGTCGGATGCGTACACGTGAGCGACCTGGTGATCGGCGACCGCGAAGGCGCCCTCGCGCTCGGAGGCGCCGGCATCGAGGAGTTCGAGCCCGTCTTCGACGCGGACCCGAAGCAGCCCGGCGTGGAGCAGCGCGCGGTTGATGTGCACGGGCGTATCGACGGGCTCGATCCCGTATTCGCTGACGACGATCGGCTGCACGCCGCGCGATTCGTACAGGTCCAGCAGACGGCCCACCTCGCGGTCCACCGCGATGACTTCGTTCGGCACGTCCGGGTGGTCCGGGCCGAGCCGCTGCAGCGGGTAATCCAGATGGGGGAGGTACACCAGGGAGAGCGTGGGGGAGTGCCATTGCTCGAGGCGCGTCGCGGCATCGGTGATCCAGCGGGTGCTCTCGATGCCCGCCAGGGGGCCCCAGAACTTGAAGAGAGGAAACGGGCCGAGTTCGGCGTTCAGGCGGTCGCGCAGATCCGCGGGATGGGTGTGGATGTCGGGGATCTTTCGGCCGTCGGCTTTGTAGATGGGCCTTGGCGTGACGGCCAAGTCCACGTCCGCGTACATGTTGTACCACCAGAAGAGGTTTGCGCATGTGAAGGACGGGTCTCGGCGGCGAGCCTCGTGCCACACTTTCTCGCGTTGCACAAGCCGGTTGGACTGCTTCCAGAACTGGACCTCGGCCAGTGACCGGTCGTACCACCCGTTCGCGACGATCCCGTGCTGCGCGACGGGCTGGCCCGTGAGCATCGAGGCCTGGGCGGTGCAGGTTACGGCGGGGAGCGGGGGGCGCAGGAGGCGCGTGGCATGGGACCCCGCCAGGGCGCGCAGCCGCGGCGCGTGGGCCAGGAGCGATTCGGTGAGTCCGACGACAAGGATGACGGCGGTGCGGCGCATGAGTCAGAAGAGTATTCGGCGGTGCGTGGGGGCAGGGAGAGGTGGTGGGCGCGGGGGTATGACCATCTGTTTTTCTGAGCCGGACCTCGCAAGCGGTCGATGGGAGCGCTCGGCGGCCCGGCGCGATCGAGTGATGCGCGTGGGCCTGAGACCACGCTCGCCCTCCCCGCCGGCTCGCGCCGGGCGGCTCAGATGAAAAGAGCAAGGTCACACCCGATTTGACCCTGCCCGGCGGCGCGCACAAGATTGTCCACCACTGGAGAGGTGTCCGAGTGGTTGAAGGAGCTGGTCTCGAAAACCAGTAAGGCCTCCGGGTCTTCGAGAGTTCGAATCTCTCCCTCTCCGTTGCTTTCACGAGCAAGACCCCTACAACCCACGTGTTGCCGGGGTTTTTGTTTCGTATGGCGCCACACATGGGCGTACCCGGCGCCGGTAGGGCTAACCTGATCGGTGGCGAGGCCGGGGATGGAGCCGAACATGTCACACTCGCGCGGCGTAACGGTGCAGCGTTCGCAACTTGCTGAGCACGCGGGGCGTCGTCGTCGAGGGCTCGGCGGCATCGTGCGGCGCGCGGCCATGGCGGCGTGCGTTGCGGTCGGCGTCGCCGGCGCGGACTCCGTGTTTGCTCAGACGGGATCGCCAGATGTCGAACAGGTCGGCCGAGATGGCCAGGGTCGGACCGTCACGCCGGTCAATCAGGTGTTGACGCCGTTCGGGCGTCAGGTGGACCTGCCCGGGATGCGGCCGCAGGCGATTGCACTTTCGCCTGACGGCACGATTCTCGTGGTCGCCGGCAAGACCAGCGAGTTGGTCGTGCTCGATGCCAAGGACGGGAGCCTTCGTACGAAGGTCCCCTTGCCGGGCGAGGGGGCGGCGGACGCGGCGCAGGCGCCCGTGTCGCCGCAGGTGCTTCGGCCCGACACGAAGGGGCAGGTGAGTTACACGGGGCTGATCTTCTCTCCCGACGGCCGGCGCATCTACATGAGCAACGTGAACGGATCGGTCAAGGTGTTCGATGTATCCGCGGAGGGGGACGTCTCGCCGCGGTCGGCGATCGCGCTGCCCGGGGCGGATGCGCCACGGCGCAAGGCGGAGATCCCGAGCGGACTGGCCTGCTCCGCGGATGGAACTCGCCTGTACGTGTGCGGGAACCTGTCGAACACGCTGCTTGAAATCGAACTGGAAACGGGCAAGATGTCGCGGCGGTTCGACGTGGGGGTGGCGCCGTATGACGTTCGGATCGTGGGGAGTACGGCGTATGTGAGCAACTGGGGCGGGCGACGCCCGGGGGAGGGCGACCTCACCGGTCCCGCGGGGCGCGGCGCGCTGGTGCGGGTTGACCCGCGCACGCACATCGCCAGCGAGGGGTCGGTGAGCATCATCGACCTGGCGCGCGGAGAAGTGCGCGGCGAGATCGTCACGGGCCTGCACGCCAGCGGTCTGGCGGTCTCTCCCGATGGGGCGCACGTGATCTGCTGCAACGCGGCGAGCGATCATGTGAGCGTCATCGACACGCGCACGGAGGCGGTGGTGTGCAAGATCTGGACAAAGCCGACCCCGGCGGACCTGCTCGGCGCGGCGCCCAACGCCGCGACGTTTGATGCCACGGGGAGAACCCTGTACGTCGCCAACGGTTCGCAGAACGCGATCGCGGTGATCGACTTCGACGCCGATGAGCCGCATGAGTCCCGGCTATCCGGGCTGATCCCGGTCGGGTGGTACCCGGGCGCGGTGGCGTTCGACGACCGGCGGGGGACGCTGATCGCGGCGAACATCAAGGGAGTCCCGATCGAGCCGCGGCGGTACCGCGAGGGTGCCACGCCGGACGCCAAGGGGTTCAACACGCATCACTACTTCGGGTCTCTCACGTTTGCGCCGATCCCGTCGCCGGAAGAACTGGCGGGCCTGTCGGAGCAAGTCGCGCGGAACGGGCGGGCGCCGCGGATCGCCGAAGCGATGCTGCCGCCGCGGGCGGACCAGCCGGCGCGGGCGATCCCCGAACGGATCGGCGAGCCGAGCCTGATCAAGCACGTGGTGTACATCATCAAGGAGAACCGCACGTATGACCAGGTGCTGGGCGCGCTGGGTCGGGGCAACGGCGATCCGTCGCTGTGCATCTTCGGGCGCGACATCACGCCGAATCATCACGCGCTGGCGGAGCAGTTCGTCCTGCTCGATAATACGTACTGCTGCGGCATCCTCAGCGCCGATGGGCATCAGTGGAGCACGACCGCCTACTCGACCGACTACGTGGAAAAGAGTTTCGCCGGGTTCCCCCGCAGTTACCCGGACGGGATGGGCGACGATGAAGCCGATGCGCTGGCCTATGCCCCCAGCGGGTTCATCTGGGACAACGCGCTCCGGCACCACATCACGATCCGGAACTACGGCGAGTTCACCGGTCCAGCCGTCCGATGGCGCGACGAACAGGCCAAGGGCCACCCGGACTTCACGGCCTGCTACAACGCGTGGAAGAACAAGACGGACGACGTCGTGTTCGAGTGCTGGCCGACCGTGGAGGCGATTCGCCCGTTCACGCCGGGTTCGTACGTCGGCTGGAGCATGGCCGTCCCGGATCAGTTCCGCGCCGATTTCATCCTGCGCGAACTTGCCGAGTTCGAGAAGCAGGGGACGTACCCGCAGTTCACGATCATCTGCCTCCCCAACGATCACACCAGCGGTACGTCGCGCGGGTATCCGACGCCGGCGGCGTACATGGCCGACAATGACCTGGCGTTCGGGCGCATCGTCGAAGGGCTCAGCCGTTCCCGCTTCTGGCCCAGCATGGCGATCTTCGCGATCGAAGACGACCCGCAGGCCGGGTGGGATCACGTCAGCGGATACCGCACGATCGCGTTCTGCGCCAGTCCGTATGCCAAGCGCGGGGCGACCGTGAGCACGCCGTACAACACGACGAGCATCCTGCGGACGATCGAGCAGATCCTGGGCATGCCGCCGATGAACGCGTTCGACGCCAGCGCCACGCCGATGTTCGACTGTTTCACCGACACGGCCGACCTGACGCCCTACACCGCGCGGCCCGCCTTGGTGCCGCTGGATGAGATGAACCCGGTCGCGCTGGACATCGAGGATCCACGGTTGCGTGAGGACGCGCTGACCTCGGCGACGCTGAACTTCGCGGAGGTGGACCGGGCGCCCGAGGACGTGCTGAACCAGATACTCTGGCGCGCGATGAAGGGGAGTGGGGTTCCGTATCCGCGGTGGGCCGCCGGCGTCGAAGACGACGACTGATCACGCCGCGTGCTTGCGGCGCGCCGCGCGACCGCTCCGAGCCACGGGCGTCTCGATCATGGCGCCCGGGAACGTCGCCGCGGTGGCGCGACGGTCCAGTTCGGCGTCGATCAATCTGGCGACCTTGCGGCCGAGCAGCACGCGATAGACGAGCAGTTGCTCGCCGGGAAGGGAACGCAGGGTGGACGCGTCGAGTTGGGCATAGGCATTCATGGCCGACCTCCTCAAGTACATGGTTCCAGTTGTATCGGACAACCGGGGCCGGGGCATTGGCATCGGCACGGGTTGAGCGGTGGGGGCGCGGGGTGGCACGACCCGCGCAACTTCTGCGCCGCGGGCGCCCAAAGGCATGGTCAACTTGAGCGCGACGCGAATCGATCCGCGCCGCCGGCTCGGGCGCGCTTGCCCGCGACTTCCACGGCGACCCCGCCGACAACGCGAACGCAGTTCTCTCCCAGCAGTGTGGCGAGCGATTCGACCATTCCCGGGGAAAGTCGCACGCGGATCGTCTTGTCAGCCGACATCATGACGTACGACGTGCCGGTATCCACGACGATTTCGAGCGGGAAAAGAGGCGCGGCCTCGACGCCGCCGATGCCCCCCGCGCTCGCGCCGATCAAGGTCCCGACCGTGGAAAGCGACGACTCATCGCGGGTGGCGAAGGAACCGCTGGCGGCGATGACCTTGGCCGCGGACTCGATCGCGGCCGAGCCCGATCCGTTCAGACGGGAATCCTGGAAGACGAGCCGGAGCGTGCCCGGCTGCAGCGGCGTGCCGTCGATGGGGACGAGCCGCTCGGCGATGATCTGCGGATCGCCCCGGGACAGGTCCACGCGCCCCAGCACGAACAGGATGTTGTCCTGCGTGAGCAGTTCCGAAAAGGCGGCGTACGGATCGGTGAACAGCACGACCTCGACCGTGCCGAGCATGTCCTCCAGCGTGACGATCGCCATTTTCTGGCCCGCCGACTTGCCCGACCTCACGATCAGCGTGCGCACTCCCTGGACCAGTCCGGCGACCACCACGCGCTGATCCTGCCGGGCGGCCTTCACCCGGCCCGTATCCGCCGTCGTGAACACCTGGGCCCATGGCCCCCAGCGGTCCAGCGGATGGCTGGAAACGTAGAACCCGATCGTCTCCTTCTCGGCCGCGAGGATCTGCGCCTCGGTCCAAGGCGTCGTTTTCGCCAGCGACGTCGAGGGGGAGCGAGCCGGTCCGGGCGATTCCGCGTCAGCGGGGGGCGGAGCGCCGAAGCCGAACAGGCTGCCCTGCCCCGAGGCCTTGTCCGCCGCGGCTTTCGAGGCGGCGCTCATGGCCTGCTCGATGGTGGCGATCATCGCGGCGCGCTGTTCGCGCCCGTGCAGCGAGTCCATGGCGCCGGACTTGATGAGCGATTCGACCGTCGCCTTGTTGATGATGGTTCCGCCCGAGCCGGACGAGGCCTGCGACAGCACCCGCTCGCAGAAATCAAAGATCGAGCCGAAGGGCTGGGGGGAGGGAACGGCTTCGGCCCCGCCGCGGGGCCGCCCGGGCACGCTGCTCGTCGCCTTGGGTGTATCGCGCTCGCGCAGGATCGCCTCGATCGCCTTGTCGCCCACGCCTTTGATCCCCTTGAGCCCGAACCGGACGTGCCCGTGCAGGGCGTCGTGCGGCTCGTCTTGATCGAACACGACCGTGAAGTCCGCGCTGGAGAGGTTGACATCCGGGGGCCTGACTTCGACGCCGACCTTGCCGCTGGTGAACCGGGTCTTACGACAATCCTCGAGATACGGCACCCAATCACTGACTTTCTGCGCGCCGGACTCGTAGGTCAGGAACGCCGCCATATACTGGTTGGGGAAATAGGTCTTGAGGTAGGCGGTCTGGTAGGCGACGATGGCGTATCCCGTGGAGTGCGACTTGTTGAAGCCGTAGCCGGCGAACTTGAGGATGAGTTCAAACAGGTCCTCGGCGGCTTGCCGGGAGAGCCCCTGCTGCTGCGCTCCCTCGACGAACTTCGGCCGTTCCTTCTCGATCTTGTCGTGCTTCTTCTTGCTGATGTTCTTGATGAGCGAGTAGGCGTCGCGGAGTTTGATTCCCCCGAGCCCGTGCACGATCTGCATGACCTGTTCCTGGTACACCATTACGCCGTAGGTCTCGGCGGTGTAGGCGTCCACGATCGGGTGCACATGAGGGACGGCGTCCTGACCGTGCTTTCGCCGGTTGTAGTCGGGGATCAGGTCCATCGGCCCGGGTCTGAAAAGGGCGTTGGCGGCGATGAGGTCTTCGAGCCGGTCGGGCTTCATGTCCAGCAGAAGCCGGCGCATGCCGCCGGATTCAAACTGGAAGACGCCGGTGGTGTCGCCGCGCTGGAACAGTTCAAACACCCTGGGATCGTCGTACGTGAGGCGTTCGAGGTCCAGGGGATGCGCGGAAGAGCGGGACGAAGCGACGGAGCGACGAAGCGACGACGGGGAAGAAGATTCATCTACGCTTTCCCCGCTTCGTGGCTTCGTGGTGTCGTCCCCTCGGACCTTCCATTCTTCTCCCCGTCCCACCGCGCTCCAGATCGCTTCCTCGCTCATCCCTTCTCGGATCAGTTTAACGCACCGCTCGATGATGGAGAGGGTGCGCAGACCCAGGAAGTCCATCTTGAGAAGGCCCATCTTCTCGCAGGTGGGGCCGTCCCACTGCGTGACGATCTCGTGGTCGGCGGCGCCGGACTGCTTGTAGAGGGGGCAGATCTCGTGCAGCGGTCGGGTCGCGACGATGACGCCCGCCGCGTGCACGCTGGCGTGGCGTGCCTGTCCTTCGATCGTTCGAGCGTTGTCGATCACGCGGCGCACGTCGTCGCGCGAGTCGTAGAGTTTCTTGAGGTCGGGCTCGGCCTCGATCGCTTCATCCAGCGTGATGTTCAGCGTCTCGGGGATCTTCTTGGCGAGCATGTCGGCGTCGCTGAGGGACATCTCCAGCACGCGGGCGACGTCGCGCACCGCGGCCCGGGCCTTGAGCGTTCCGAAGGTGATGATCTGCGCGACGTGCCCGTATTTCTGGCGGACGTAGTTGATCACGTCACCGCGGCCGTCCTGGCACAGATCGATGTCGATGTCCGGGTACTCGGAGCGGTCGGGGTCAGTGAAGCGCTCGAAGAGCAGGCCATAGTTGACGGGGCACGCGTTGGAGAGACCTAGGACGTACCCGACCATGGTGCCGACGCCTGAACCACGGGCGAGCGCGGGGATGCCGCGTTGACGCCCCCAGTTGACGAAATCCCACACGATGAGGAAGTACGCGGAGATGTTCTTGTCCGCGAGGATCTTCAGTTCACGTTCGAGCCGTGCGCTGCGAACGTCATCCAGTTCCTGGGTGGCCCGACGTGGGATGAGTTCGAGTTGATTGGCAGGGTGCGGCGCAATGTGCGATGAAGGTGCTTCGGTCGCCGAACGAAGACCGACGGGGACCGTCGGGCCACCCAAGAGAGTTCGAGGCTGCCCATATCGCCAGATGAAGCCCGCTTCGGCGAGCAGTCGCAGCGCTTTGTCGCACTGCATTTTCGCGTCCTTGAGGTCATCGGCCGTCGGCTGCTGTGTGAAGGGCTTGAGTTCAAACTTCGAGCAGAAGGCCTTGTACCACGCTGAGAGATCACCGGCGTACGCCGGTTCGTCGTGCTTCGGGAGCGACGCGGGATCTGGGACATCGATGCGAACCATCGGCGCGTTGTTGACACCGAGCGGCAACTCGACGTTGCAGCGATTCGCGATGCGGATGGTGTTGTCGCAGGCCTGGTCGCCGATGGAGCCGTATTCCGCATGGAAGATCGAGCGCATCTCCCGCGGGCTCTTGACGTAGAGTTCCAGCGGGTAGCGCAGGCGCGCCTGGTCGTTCTTGACCTTGCCCATCGAGATGCAGATGAGCGTGTCGTGCGCGTCGTGGTCCTCGGCCTTGAGGAAGTGTGAATCGTTGTCGCAGACGAGCGGGAGACCCAGTTCTCCGGCTAGCCGGATCAGGTGCTTGTTGATGGAGTTCTGCTCGATGATGTGGTGCTGCAACTCGATGAAGAACCGGGACGTCATCGGGTCGGGCGCGCCGCGGAAGACGCGCGCGTGCCACTGGGCGCTCTCGAGCGCGCGTTCGAAGTGTTTGGAGTCGCCCGACTGCTCGTACGAGAGCAGGTGCTCGCCGATCTCGGAACCGAGGTGCCCGTTGATCGCGATGATCCCGTCGGCGTGCTTCTCAAGCAGGGCGCGATCGATGCGCGGCTTGAAGTAGAACCCGGTGAGGAACGCTTCGGAACACAGGTAGAGGAGGTTGTCCCACCCGGTTCGATTCTCGGCGAGCAGGACGAGGTGGTAGCCGCCGTCGGACACGCCCGTGTACGTGCGGTCGGTGCGGTCCCCGGGCGCGACGTACGCCTCGACGCCCAGGATCGGCTTGATTCCTTTTTCCCTGCAGGCGTTGTAGAGTGCGACGGCGCCGAACATGTTGCCGTGGTCGGTGACGGCGACAGCGTCCATCCCGAGTTCCTTTACCCGGGCGACGAGTTTGTCGATGCGGTTGCCCCCGTCCAGGAGCGAGTATTCCGAGTGCAGGTGGAGATGGACGAAACCGGCGCCGAGCGTCAACCCGGGAGAGGGCGACGACGCGGCGGTCTCAGACACAAGATGTGGGGTGGCATCGGGCATGGATCCGGGCGAATGGTACAAGCTGTTGAGTGATGAAAAAGGGTATCACCGGAGTGTACCGTGCGTTGCACGAATGGACCGGAATCGACAGGAGATGCACGAACGGGGGGACCGGGGTCTGGTAAGCGGTGGAGACGTTGCGGCCGATACAGAGTCGCCAGGTTCCGGTGGGATTGCGAGGGAGATTCGGTTGGCAACTCGCAATCCGGCGGACATCGAGTAGGTTTGTGAACTCTCAAGGCCGGCGACGCCGGCGGCGCGCACACAACGAGGTTCGCCATTCCAACCGGCCCGGTATCGGGCTGTTTCTCCCGCGCCGTGCGCTGTAACCAGCGCCCGGCGTGTTCGCGCCCACTGCGAGTTCGTGATGCACGCGTTGTAATCATTCCAGTGTGGCATCGGATTTATCCGCAGAAACAACAGAAATCGCACGAAACGAGGGCCGGATGAGAGGAAAGTGACTTTCTTTCTCGCGGGTTCGAGATTTTGGAATAGTGTTTAGACAGAAGGAACGTTCAGACAACGTATGTAGTGGGTGTCAGCGAGAGTCGAGAGAGCACAACAAGGAGATTCGTATGCAGCGGCAGGCTCTTTTGGGCGTGTGCGGGATGTCTCTATCTCTCGCGTGTGTATCGGCGCATGCCAATGCGGACGACCGTTCGATGGACGGGTCCGGGAACAACACGACGCACTTCATGATGGGAATGGCGGGGACGGACATGACGCGCGGGGCCAGCGGCGCGCACTATGCGGATGGCCTGGGGGCGCCGCTCCTGACGGCGAATCCCCGCGCGATCTCGAACGCGGTGAGTGCCCAGACGCTGGCGGGGCTGGGGAACAGCCGGGGGCTGTCGAGCATGGCGTGGCAGTGGGGTCAGTTCATCGACCATGATTTTTCGCTCGTGCTGGAAGGCACGGAGCCGATGGATTTTCCGATTCCGACGGGCGATCCGGTGTTTGATCCCGGAGCGACGGGGACGGCGGTGATGCCGTTCAATCGGTCGGTGTGCACCGGCGGGATTTCAGGCCCGCGGCAGCATCAGAACGCGATCACGCACTGGCTCGACGGATCCGGTGTGTATGGCTCGGACGCGGCGCGCGCGGCGGCGCTTCGTTCCGGTGTGGGCGGTCGGCTGGCGACGAGCGCGGGGAACATGTTGCCGTTCAATACGGCGGGGCTCCCCAACGCGGGGGGGCCAAGCCCGACGTTCTTCCTGGCCGGGGATATCCGCGCCAACGAGCAGACCGGACTGACGGCGATGCACACGGTGTTCATGCGGGAACACAACCGGCTGGCGGACGCGATCTCGGCGGCGAACCCCGGCTGGTCGGACGAACAGGTCTATCAGAAGGCGCGGAAGATCGTCGGGGCCGAGATCCAGGCGATCACGTACAACGAGTGGCTCCCCGCGCTGACCGGGGGCAACGGGCTGGGTTCGTACAGCGGGTATGACCCGACGCAGGACGGGAGCGTCAACACGGCGTTCGCGACGGCGGCGTTCCGGATCGGGCATTCGATGCTGAACGATCAGTTGCAGCGATTCAACGCCGACGGGACGGTGTTTGCCGGCGGGCACCTCTCGCTCTTCCAGTCGTTCTTCAACCCGTCGTCGATCCAGGGGCCCGGCAACCTGGAAGCGGTGCTGCGCGGGCTGGGAATCCAGGAATCCAATGAGATCGATACGCAGGCGATCGACGGGGTGCGGAACCTGCTGTTCGGCGGGACGAACGGGCGGGACCTGATCGCGCTGAACCTGCAGCGCGGGCGTGATCACGGGATACCGGATTACAACACGATGCGCGAGGATTTCGGGCTGTCGCGGGTGTCGTCGTTCTCCGAGATCACGTCGGACGCGGCGCTGGCGGCGGCGATGCAGTCGGTGTTCGGCGACGTCGATCACATCGACGCATGGATCGGGCTGTTCGCGGAGGATCATCTCGCCGGGGGCAGCATGGGTGAGACGGCCACCGCGATCTTCAACGATCAGTTCGGACGGCTTCGCGCGGCCGACCGGTATTTCTATCTGAATGATTCAGACCTGGGCGCGAGCGAACTGGCGTTTCTGGACGGGCTGACGCTGGCGGAGGTGATTCGTCTGAACACGGGGGCGACGGACGTGCAGGATACGATCTTCTTCGCGGTGCCGTCGCCGGGGACGCTGGCCTTGGCGCCGCTGGGGATGCTGATGGCGTGGCGCCGGCGTCGAGTCTAAAGCCGGGGCGCACGGGCACGACCGGGGGGAAAGCCGGTGCACCGGTAGCGGACCCGCGGGGGGGCTAACCCCCGCGGCGAGGGTGCGCTCGGGGGCTCGTCGCAATCGTCATGACGGCGTGTGCCCTGAGACCACGCACGCCCCCCTCCCCTCCCCGCCGGCTCGCGCCGGGCGGCTCGGATGAATATGGCATGGTCAACGCCCGGGTGTGGCGCTTGCTCCGACGGCGTGAGTCGGAGTACAGTCACCGCGTCCCATGCTGCTCACGCTGACCGCCCGATGCATGAAACCGAAGCTCAACGCCGCCGCCGGCGGCAAGGGCAGCCTCGCGCTGACCGACCTGCCGAAGTACACGCGAGAGGTGCTGGGGCTGTACGGGCTGAACGTTTCGACCGACCTGCTGGTGGGGGCGGACCACCGGGCGATCGACAAACTTCGGGAGTCGGCGGACAAGGCGAGTTGCCCGTGCCTGGTGCTGGTGGAGACGGGAGCACTGGCGTTCGCGGGCGATGACGAGGCCAAGGCGGAAGCGGCGGCGGAGCGGATGCGCCGCGTGATCCAGGCGGCGCATCGGCTGGGGTGCAACTCGGCGGCGATGACGGTGTCGGGGGATCGGGACGCGTCGGCGGTGCAGATCGCGGCGGACCGGATCAAGGCGCTGCTGCAGGGCGTGGACCGCATCGACTTGAACCTGCTCGTGATGTCGGGCGAGGGGGTCACGAAGGATCCGGATAAACTGACGGACCTGATCAAGAAGATCGGGGGATTCCGGATCGGGACATTCCCGGACTTTGAACAGGCGGCGCGGGCGGCGGACGCGCAGCATTACCTGCGCCGGCTGACGCCGTATGCCTCGGCGCTGACGGCGTCGTCGGTGTCGTTCAAGACCGGGAAGGGCGGGCCGGTGCATCAGCCCTACGATCTGATTGAGATGGCAAAGACGGTGCTGTCGGTCGGGTACCAGGGAACGCTGGCGATCGACTACCGGGGCGAGGGGGACCCGGAGGAAGGGATCGCGCACACCAAGGCGGTGCTGACGGCGGCGCTAGGCAAGGAGGTCGAGACGGAATGAGCGACCAGGTCCCAGCAACCAGCGCGGCGGGAGCGGGGCCGGTGCGACGCGGGCCGCTGGCGCACCGGCGGCGGGTGATTATCACGATCGACGGACCGGCGGGGACGGGGAAATCGTCGGTGGCGCGGGTGCTGGCGAGGAGGCTGGGGCTTGAGTTTCTGGATACCGGGGCGATGTACCGGGCGGCGGCGGCGCTGGCGGTTGATCGGGGGATCGCGGTGACGGACCATGCCGGGATCGTGGAAGCGGTGTCGCGGACGGACCTGCACTTTGACTGGACGACGGATCCGCCGACGCTGCTGAGCAGCGGGGTGTCGGTGATGGAGCGGATACGGGACAAGGACATCACGGCGGTGGTGTCGCCGATCGCGGGGATCGCGGGGCTGCGGGCGCTGATGGTGCGGATGCAGCGGCAGATCGGCGCGGCGCATCCGCGGCTGGTGACGGAGGGGCGAGATCAGGGATCGATCGTGTTCCCGGATGCGGACGTGAAGGTGTTCATGTTCGCGGCGCCGGAGGTTCGGGCGGCGCGGCGGGCGCAGCAACTTCGAGCGGCAGGGCAGGCGGTGGACGAGGCGGCGCTGGTGCGAGAGATCATCGAGCGGGATCAGTCGGACGCGTCGCGTACGGACGGGCCGCTGGTTTGCCCTGAAGGGGCGGAGCGGTTCGACACGTCGGCGTACACGTTTGATGAGGTGGTGGACCGGCTGTATCTGCTGGTGCTGACGCGGCTGGAAGAGGCCTCGAAAAAAAACGAAACAGGGCTCGCGCTGAGCGCTTCATGAATCGAGGGGGCCGCGGGATGATGGATCGGCTTCGCGCGCTGGATCCGGGGCAGTCGTTGCCGAGCATCCTGTTTTTCCGGTTGTGTCACGACGCGGCGCTGCTGGCGCTGACGGCGCTGTACCGGATGCGATCGTTTGACGAGGAACGGGTGCCGGGACGCGGGGGCGTGGTGCTGGTGGCGAATCATCAATCGCACCTGGACCCGCCGGCGATCGGGTGCCTGCTGCGCCGGAGGCACATCGTGCCGATCGCGAGGATGGGGTTGTTCAAGAACCCGGTGCTGGGGTGGCTGATCACGCGGCTGAACTCGATCTCGATCAACGAGAAGGAGGGGGACGCGGTGGCGATCCGGCGGGCGGTGCGGGAACTTCACGCGGGGCGGTGCGTGCTGATATTTCCAGAGGGGTCGCGGACGCCGGACGGGACGGTGCGGGAGTTCAAGCGAGGGACGTGGCTGCTGCTGAGCCGGGCCAGGTGCGCGGTGGTGCCGGTGGCGATCGAGGGTGCGTACGAGGCGTGGCCGAGGCACGCGAGGTTTCCGCGCGTGTGGGGGCAGCGGATCAGCGTGAAGTTCGGGGAAGCGATCGAGTTCGAGGAACTGGTGGCGCTGGGCGCGGATGGTGGGCTGGCGCGGCTGCGGGATGAAGTGATCGGCCTGCGCGAGGCGCTTCGGAGGAAAGCGGCAGGTCGTCAGGGCGATGGGGCCTGAGCGACGCCGTAGGCGAAGCCGGCGATCTGATCACGGATGATCTTGGCGAGGGAGGGGGGCTTGAGGGTGGCGCCCTGAGCGTCGAAGGCGAGGCGGATGCCGACATCGGACCAACCTTTGCTGGGAGCGTTAAAGACGCGTTCGCCGGGGGGGATGGGGGCGGCGGTGGTGAGGTCGGTGGGCGGGCCGAGGGCGGATCCGCCGACGACGAAAAGTTGGGCGGCGTTCTGGTCAAGCAGCGACGAACAGGAGGCGGCGAGGGTAGGGCCGGGAAGTGGGAGGTCGGCTTCGCGGATGTTCAGGACGTACTCGGCGACGTTGCCGAGCAGGTGAGCGAACTGGCCGGGGGCCGGGGGGGGATCGGCGACGGGCCGGAACCAGAGGTAGTCGTCGTCTTCCGAGGCGGTGGTGGGGCTGGCACCGGGGTCGCCGAAGAAGGAGCCCGCGCCGGGATTGGCGTCGGCGTTGCCGTAGTCGAACTGGGCCTTCCAGGCGGCGTCGCGAAGGTTGACGGGAGGTGGTGCGGCGGCGGCGGCGGCCTGCCACTCGGCGGGAGTGGGGAAGCGACAGCCGACGAGCCGGGCGGCGATGAGAGCGGGCGCCGGCGGGATGTACTGCATGGGGGAGGTGTCGGGGACGCGGCCGGTGATGATCGGCATGTCGTCGGCGTTCCGGGGATTGGGGGGACTGCGGAAGCGAGGGGCGTAGGGGTGGGCCTGGCGGAACTGGGATCTGAAGGAGAGCCAGTCGCGTGCCGGGGGGCGGAGTTTGCGGGAGGTGTCGGGCTCCCAGGCGCGTGGGCCGGCGCGGCCGGTATCGCTTGCGCCGCTGGTGCCGGGGGCGGGGTCCATGAGACCGGTGATGCTGTCCCAAGCCGAGGCGGCGTCGATGATGTCGTGGAACTGGGCGACGGAGAGTTCGGTGCGAGCGAGGTAGGCGCTTGGCGCTCCGGGCGGGGCGACGAGGAGAAAATCCAGGGTGGCGCCGCCGCGGGTGTAGGAGAGGTCGGCGCCCGGGGTGGGTGGGGTGGCCAGGGTCCAGCCGGCTTTGCCCGGACCGATCTGTGCGAGATCGACCTTTGGCGCGGCGTCTTCGGATCGGCTGGCGGCGGCTTCGAGCGCGTCGAGGAACGCGGACACGGCCGGCGCTTGCGCGGCGAGCGCGACGGGGCGGGCCTGCGTCACAAAGTCGAGCACCGGCTGCTTGATGGTCTGATCGTCGAGTGAGGCGGCTCGCTTGGTGAGATCGCGCAGGAGCCAGCGAAAACGAATGGGGGCGTCGCCCGGAGCGGCGAGGTCGGAGGAGAGGGAGACGCCGAAGCCGCCGAGTTGAGCGTCGGTGAACTCGGGTTGGAGGGCGGCTTCGATGTCGCTGACGGAGGAGGCGCGGCGAACGAACGACTTCCAGCGAGAGGTTCGTTCCGCGGAGATAGAAGTTTGAAGGGCGTCCTGATCGGCGCGAGCGGCCGGATCGAGCGATTGCACGAGGACGCGGAGGAGGGTGCCGAAGCGGAGTTCCTGTTCGAGTTCCGGGAGGGTGCCAGGCCAGGGCGTCGCGGGCCGAGCGGCGGCGAGACGGCGCCACGCGGCGAGGGTCAGTTCAGGCGTGGTGGGGCTTGGCGAACCGACGACCTGGGCGAGCCTGGCCGGGTCGGTCTCCTGCTCGACGGCGCGGAGGGCGGCGACACGGGATTCGAGCGAGGCGATGCCGGCGCGGAGATCGGCGTAGCCGGGGAGGGCCTGCAGATCGGTGACCAGGGTTTGGATGCTGCGAGCCTGGGGTCGCGGCTCGTCGAACCCGAAGGCGCCGGCGAGGGCGAGGCGGAGTTCGGCGGCGGTCGAAGCGAAGAGGGTGAACTGGTCGATCGACTGCTGATAGCGGGCGCGGATCGGCTCCAGCGCCGCGTCCGTCCAGGTGGTGCGATCAAGCGGTCCGGCGGCGGTGCGCTCGTCAACGGCCTGCTTGAGCAGCACGTCGCGGGCGCGGAGCGAGGCGGCGGACATGGCGCTTCTGAGTTGGGCGTCGCCCAGTTCCGCCGGGGGTGTCCACGGGGGCAGGGCATCGCACAAGGCACGAAGGGACGCAAGCGTCCGCTCGGCGGCGGTGGCGAGTTCGTTGCGGCGAGCATCGGGTAGTTCGGGGCTGGGCTTGGGGCCTTTGAGAGTGGCCCACGCCGAGACGAGCGATTCGGAGTTCACGCCGGCGGGGGACGAATCCCAGACCTGATCGACGCGGGCCTGGACCCCAAGGCGTTCGACAGCGACCGCAGACTGGTAACGGGACTCCGCTTCTGAAAGCGCGTCGGCGACGGTCCGGTAGGAGCGGTCCTCGCCACGGCGGATGACCTGGGCGGCGGTGACACAGTCATCCATGAGTGATGGAGCCCACCACTGATCGATCAGTTCGGCGGCGCGAGAGAGAGCGGTGGCGCGATCCGGCGGGGGCTCGCCGCCCATTGCCACGATCGCGTCCTTCAGTTTGGTCAGCACGGGGCCCAGCGCCTCGGGTGAGAGCGAAGATTGCGGCAGGTCCCGCAGTGAGGCGAGGCGCGCCTGCACCGCCGCGATCGAGAGATCGCGGACGCGCGGATCGCTTTCGCGCGACGGGAGCGGGAACGCGTCCTGGGTGGCGAGTTGCCGCCAGCGGACGAAGACTTCTTCGGACGGGGGGAGTTTGGCCAGGTCCTGGTACCGCTCACTCGCGATGAGCGCCTGTCGGCAGACCCGGGACCACTTGTCGTCCTCGCCGTCGGTCACGTAGCGCACGAGCGATTCCCCGACCTTGCGAACGCTCTGGAGTGAGAAGCGGAGCGTGGCGAGCGGATCGGACGAACCCGTGCCGGCGTCCAGGGTGCTCAGGCGGGCAGCGGGGAACGCGGTCGCCCATGTTGAGAAGGACTGGAGAACGGGGTCATCCGGCGCGGCGGACGCGAGCGTTTGGGTCTGGGTATTGATCGCGGCGCGGAGCGTTTCGATTTCGCCGGCGCTACGGTGAAGGAGCACGAGACGGTCAAGTTGTTCCAACTCAAACTTGGAAGGGTCGAGTGAGGCCGCGGCGTCGCCGATCATCTTGGCCGGGCCCGACCATCCGGCCTGGACCCAGGACTGGTAGAGGGCGCCGGAAGGTTGGCGGAATGGGCTCGCCAGGAGGGAGCGTTCGCCGAAGAGGGTTTCACGGGTGGCGTGAACAAAGGTGATCGCGTCGGCGACGGGCTTGACCGCGGCTGGGGACGAGAAGGCTTCGGGAACGGTGCGGCCGAGGTCGCTGAGCAGGCGATCGCGTCCCGCGCCGCCCGGGACAAGCAGGCGGGGGTCCATCTGAGGGGCCTGAGTGCGGACGGCGTCAAGAACGGGCCTGAGTTCGGGGATGACAGTGGCGTAGAACTCGGCCCTGGTGAGACCGCCGAAGGTCGCGGGCGCGGCGTTGAGGTCGCGTGCCAGGAGAGAAAGCCAGTTGGCGTAATCGTCGCAGAGGCGTGCCCAGTCTTCCTGCGAGATCGGGGTAGGCGGTGGAGGAGCCCCGCCATGGCCGCCGCTGCCGGATCCGTTTCCGGGCGGGCGTGTGAGCACATAGGTGGCGGCGGCGGCGACCAGGAGCAGGACGCAGCCACCAATCAGGACGAGTTTCTTCGAGGATCGTGATGATTGCCTGCTGGCGGCGATCTGATCCAGCGCGGCGGCGATGTGATCGAGTGTGCAGGGTTCGGCGGGATTGGGATCGAGCAACCGGTTGCAGAGCGCGAGCCACTTGGCGCCCGCGCCCGCGGCGCCGGGGCCGAGGCGATTCCAGGAAGGGGATGGACTCACGGGCCAGACGCCGCGCGGCTGGAACGGCTGCCAGGTCACGAACTGGTAGAGGAGTTCGCCAAGGGCGCGAACGTCGGTGCGATGGGATGCGTCGGGGTCGAGCCGACTGGAAGGGAGTGGGTCGCAGGCGTGGATGACGGCCGAATGCAGGTCGCTTCCGGCGGCGCCCGAAGCGATGAGGAGATTGCGGGCGGAGAGGTTGCCGTGCGGGCGTGAGCCGCCGCGTGCCGCGGTGGACGCGGCGACGTGACCAGCCGCGTGGAGCGCGGCTCGCATGAGTCGCACGAGCGAGGTTGAGTCCAGGAGCGCGCGGGCCGAGATGAGGCGATCGGCGGAGCGTGGATAGAGGTCGGTAACGGCGAACGCGCCCCCCTCGCCCCCGGTGGATCCGCCCCCCCAACCGTCGTCGGCCGCGGTCTTGGAGATATCGTGGATGGGGGCCCAGAGGTCGGGCTTTTCGGCCGCGAGTTGCTGTTGAAGTCGCGCCGAGTCAAGGAAATCGGCGACCTGTCGAGCGGCGTACTCGGGGCCGGCGATATCGGCGTCGGGCTTGCAGGCCTTGACCGCGTACCGGGGCGGCGCGTCGGGCTCGTCGGTGCTTCGCCGCGCGCTCCAGACGGTCACGAGCGCGCCTCGCTGCAGTTCGTTCACGGTCTGGTAGAGGCCGTATTTGGGCATTGGGGATCAGCAAGACTCGACCGGACAGGGCGGATCGAGCGAATACTAGTGTCGATGCACTTGCGGCGTGGCGGGCAGGAGCAGGCTTCTGCCCGGGCCGGGAGCCCGGTGCGCGGTGCTAGCAGGAGCGAAGTTCGGGTAGCGACTTGACCGAACCGGCGGGCGGGGAGAACCGCTGGCGCATGGATGGATCGTGGCTGACGCAGAGGAGGGCGGCGTTCTTTTCGCGGCAGGCGGACTGGATCAGTTCGATGGCCGCCGACGCATTGTCCGGGTCGAGGCTGGCGGTCGGTTCATCGGCCAGGACGAGCGCGGGGTCGCAGGCCAGCGCGCGGGCAACGGCGACGCGCTGCTGCATGCCGACGCTCTGCTGCTCGGGCGTCTGGGTGTGGCGTGTGATTCCAAGATGGGTGAGCAAAGCGGCGGCGCGCGGGGCGTGCTCCGCGCGGGGGATGGATGAGAACATCATCGCGGCCATGACGTTTTCGAGGGCGGTGAACCCGTGGAGGAGGTTGAAGGTCTGGAAGATCATCCCGATGTGTCGCCCGCGGAAGGCGTCGCGCGCGGCGCCGGCGCGCTGGTGCACGTCTTCGCCGGCGACGATGACGTGGCCTTCGAGCGGGTCGAGAATTCCTGCGATGAGGTGCAGGAGGGTGCTCTTGCCGACGCCCGAGCCGGCGGTGAGGAGGACTTGCTCGCCGGGTTGGAGGGCAAGTGCGGCGACGTCAACCGTCCAGGGAGCGTGGCCGCTGGCTGAACCTGCGGCGAGGTCTTCTGAGGCGTATCGGAAGCGGAGATTGCGGATTTCGAGTGCTGGCGTGGTGCTCAACGCTGGGTCCTCTGATTGGAGTGCGGAAGCGTGAGAAGAAGGCTGTGCGAAAAGTGGGATGGATCGGATCAAGCCGCTCGGATGCGGTGAGGCGACCGAGCGGTGCGTGCCGTGATGCTACGGGCAGCCGGTGAAGAAGGCGGCGAGGAACTCGAAGAAGTCCTGGCTATTGGTGAAGCCGTCGTGGTTGAAGTCGGCGTCGTCGCTGAAGAAGGCGGAGAGAAAGGCGAAGAAGTCACGCGTGTCGGAGACGCCGTCGGCGTTGAAGTCGGCTGGACAGACGAGGTTGCGCTGGATGAACTCGACGGCGGCGTCGACATCGGCCGGGGTCGCGGCTTGTCCGAAGACGAGCCAGAAGGGGCGTGAGGGAGCAACGGCATCGTCGGTGCAGGCCAGATCGAGTTCGAGGACGTAGACGCCGGGGTCGGCGGGTTCGGAGAGCGTGTATTCGAGGTGACGGTGCCACTCGCCGTTGGAACCGACGGGGAGCGAGAAGCCGGGGACGGGAATGTCGGTCATGGGCGTGGCGACAGGCCCGAGGGAGGCGAAGGAGATCAAGAGGTGCGACGGGGGGATAGTGTCGAGGTTGTTTGACTGCCAGATTCGAAGAGCCCGGCGGATGGTGAACCGAATGGAGGAAGTCGGGGAGAAGGTGCCCGGGAGGGAGTCGAAGCCGGGCTCGTCGGTGAAGTACTCTCCGGCCAGCAGATCAAACATGCCGGTGAAGACGCGAACGTCTGGAGTGACCTCGAAGGTCACGTCGTCGATGAGGTTCGTGCGGATGCGAGGGGAGGCATCGGAGGTGACGTCGAGGAGGACATCGCCTTGATGCTGTGCGAGGACGAATGAGGAGAGAGAAGCCGCGAGGATCGTGGGGAGGATGCAACGGGCGCGAAACATGTGAGATCCTTTCTCACGCCCAGGTGAAGGGCGCGGCGAGAGCGATGCGCTAGTGCGCGATCGCCGGGTTCATCTTGTTGATTTGGAAGTTGGTGTAGACGGATTGGAAGGGGAGCGTGGCGGCGTGTCCGTCGAGGAAGGAGTAGTTGGAGGCCGCGGTCCACGTCGCGGAGCGTCCGCCGTAGGCATTGATCTGGACTTGTTGCGATGCGCGCCCCGGTGGCTGCTGGCCCTGGCCCCAGTTTTCGACGTGGCAGTGATCGGCGACCGCGAAGTCGCCCTCGCGAGCCATGAGGAGGAACTGGACGGTGGCCTGAGGGAAGTCGATCTTGCCGAGCCGATCGAACGGCTCGCGCGGCGAGAGGCCCGGGTTGTAGGTGCGAGAGAGGTAGTTGTTCATGCCGTAACTGGTGAGTCGTGGAGTACCCGAGATGAGCAGGCCTTGGCCGTTTTGTTCGACGGGCCAGTAGGGGCTGTCGTCGCCGGGGGCGTGAACCAGGAGCGGCGAGTCGTAGTACTCGGCGAGTGTGTAGAACCAGGCGATGTCAGCGGCCTGGGGGTTGGGCGCGCCGCCGTGGGGGAGCGCGACGTCGATGAGCAGGCCGCGGAAATCGTCGGCGTAGATGAGTTGGGCGAGTTGGAGGTTGTGAAGATTGGCGAGGCACTTGGTGGCGTGAGCGCTGATGCGGGCGCGGGCCAGCGTGGGAAGGAGGATCCCGACGAGCACGGCCAGGATCGCGATGACGACCAGGAGTTCGATAAGCGTGAAGGCACGATTCGTGCCGGGTTGAGTCGGCATGATGTGGTCCTTTGGAATGAGATAGATGGACGGTGCCCGGGCGGCGGGCGCCCGGGCGACAACGATGCTCCGGCGACGTTGTGCCGGGAAACAGGAGGTGTTGGAAGATTTGCGTCCTTGACCGCTGCGCGACGAACGGCGCACGGGATGTGACGTCGGATCACCTGGGGCTGTTAGAACTCGGCGGGCCGCGGGAGGAGCGGCTTGAGTCGCCCATGTGCGAGGCAGGCGCTTCGGAGCGGGGACCGTGTTCGGCGTGACGCGCTGCCGCGTCGAAGAGCAGCGGAGGGTCGAAGGAGACCGCCGTGGTGCCGGCGATCTGATATGTCAGGCAGAGGGTGCACGTCCGGGGATCATGCTCGTGAAGCGGTGCTTGCGGGGCCTGATCATGATGATCGGCGTCATGGGGCGCCGTGTGGACGTGCGAATGAGGCCGATGATCCGAGATGGCAACCGCGTTCGTGCGGCACGGAACAGTCGCTCGATGGCCCGGTTCGGTGTGGAGAGCCGGTAGGAGCGAGCCAAGCAGAATCAAGGCGGCGGCGAAGGCGGCGCATACGCGCTTCGCGCAAGGGGTCGGTACGAACTGAAGGCGTGCGAGGGGCATGGCGTCTGCGCAGATGCAACTGAACTGCATTAAGTATGATCGGCGGACGGGCGTTGTCAAGTGGTGCATGCGGTTCGAACAACGGAGTCGGCGGACGCCCCGCCATCTGGGGACTATCACTGCCGGGTTGGCGGCGTCGCGCGTATCATGCCCGGCCAACAGAAGCGTGCGTCACAAGCCACGACGACCGGCAGCGCCGCAAGTGGAGGACGAGCATGAAGATTCTGATCGTGGTGATGACTTGCCTGACACTCTCGGCGTGGTCGCTCGCGCAGCAGGGGGGGCAGGGGGGGCAGGGGGGGCCGGGGGGGCGGGGGGGCGCCGCGCAGCCGGTCGGCGCGGCGCAGCCGGGTACACCCCCGAATGACGACGCCCAGCGCGGGTTGATGCGCACCGACGCGCTGCGGCTGCTGAGCGAAGCGGACCAGTTCTTCACGAACGGACAAAGCGAACTTGCGTTCGAGCGACTGTCACGGCTGAAGCGGGAGTTCATGAGCGTGCTGGACGCGTCGGAGCAGCAGACGGTCGAGCAGCAGTTCGAGCAAACGCGCTCGGCGCTGGGGCTGCAGGTCCTTGCCGACGGGCGTGTGATGCCGATGATGAAGGACGAGGACATCGACGGGCTGCTGATGGTCGTGCCGGGAACGTACGCGACGGATCCGAGCAAGGCGACGGAGACGAGCCCGGCGCTGCGGTATCACGCGGCGCGCGTGCTGATCGAAGGGGTGGCGAACGCGATCTACTTCGAGGTGGCCCGGGCGGACGATCCGGCGAATCCGTTTCGGCAGGGGATCATCACGTTCCTGCGGATCGGCGGGACGGTGCGGATGCGGGTGCTGGATATCGGGGAGCCGGCGCGCCGCGAGGCGGTCGTCGGGATGTGGGCGGCGCCCGAGGTGTTCCCGAATATTCCGGTGGGCGCGCTGAGCATCAACAGCGAACTGGTGGTGTCGCGCGCGGAGGATGGGTCGGCGTACGTGGGAACGACGGAGAAGCCGCAGCCGTGCATGTCGGCGGGCGCGGTGCAGATGACATCCAGCATCCGGGTCAGTTCCAACGGGCTTTCGGTGACGGATCGAGGGCTGGATGGGTCCGGGGGCGTCGTGTGGGGCCCGACGTCAGCGGATGACCCGGGGACGGTGTTTCGGCGGGATGCGCCGAACGTGCGCGTCACGCGAGAATCGGGCGGTCTGGTGACGATCGACCTGGTCGGCGGAGAGACGGGCGGGTACCAACTCGGGGTGGGGGGGCAGTTGGCGGTGCACTACTCGCAGTGGACGACCGACGGCCTGCGGCTGGAATCATCGCGGACAAGCGGGCGGGGCCCGGCGGTGGTGCGTTATCCGCTGGGATCCATTCCAGGGATCGATCAGGGACTCAAGGGAATCACGAAGGGGACGCGGCGACGGGTGATCATCCCGCCGGCGCTCGCGTACGGAGCGCAGGCACGTCCGCCGATCCCGGCGAACTCGACGATCGTGTTCGACTTCGAGGTGATGTGGACGCAGGCGCCGCCGGAGCCCACGCCGGCGCCGGAAGGGGACGCGGCGGCTCCCGCGGGTCCGCCGGCGGGGAATCCGCAGCCCAGGCCGTCGGGTCCTCCGCAGCGCTGACGCGGATCGGTCCGGCCTTAGCCGCGGTCGGGTCCGACGGCGGCGCGGGCCCGTTCGAGTTCCGCGGCGAGTTCTTTATTTTCAGACTGGAGTTTTTTCGCCAGCGACTCCCATGTCTGGCGCTGCGAATCGGACCAGGCGCGGGCGTCATCGGCTTGTTTGAGAGTGGGGAGCAGTTCTTCGACGTAGCGGTGGAGTTCGTCGGCGCGGGTCTTCCACGCGCGGTACTGGGGCTGGAGCCAATCGACGCCGCCCTGGAGTTGGGCGGCTCGGTTCATCGCCGCCTGGAGGTGTTCCTGAGCGGTGGCGAGGCGAGACCGCAGCGCGTCGGACTCGGCGCTTTGGCGGGCGACCCGCGCCTCAAGTTCCTGGACGTAGCGCGTGAGTTCGTGGGCCGATTGCTCGTGGCGCGAGGCGAGCGCCTTGTAGTTCTGAAGTTGCGACGAGAGCCAGGATTTACCGGCTTCGAGTTGTTCGATCCAGGACTGGAGTTCGGCGACCCGGTGAGAGAGGTCGCCGCCGGTGGAATTGATGTCGGACGGTGTCGGCGCGGCGTCGGGCGTTGAAGCGTGGGCTACCGGATCGGTCGCACGAACCGGGGTGGGTAGGCGCTGTTCGATCAGCGGCGCGCCGGGCTCCGCTCGATACGCGCCGGCGAGTTCCTCAAGCCAGGCGGCGCGGCCGGCGAGTTGGCGCGAGAGCCCGGTGACGGGAAGATCGCGGAGGAAGTCCAGGAACGCGGCGTCGGAGCGAGCGGGCTCGAACGCGGCATCAAACTCGAATCGATCCAGCCCCAGACCCGCGGCTTTCTGCGCGTAGTACGGGTTGCGTACCTCCAGCCAAACCGGAATACCGAGCATCTGGCACAGCATCGCGGCGTGATACGAGCAGACCATCGCCGGGGAAGCGGCGGGGGTGGGGGGGGCGGGGTGGGTGATGAAGGCGGATGCCGCCTGGGGATCGCCAGGGCCGTCGATGGCCGCACGACCGAGATGCAGCGACTCAATCGCGAGGTCGATGACGCGGTAGTCGGCCCAGGGGCATCGGTCGCCCGTGCGCTGCATGACGCCCAGGGTGTCGGCAACGTGGGCCACCCGGGCGTCGTTGTAGGCGTTGAGGAGCAGCGCATGCTCCGCGGAGATCCGTTCCATGAGCCGCTGCGCCCGGAGCATGAGCGACTCGACGGCCGCCGTGCCGCCGGCGGCATAGGTCGAGACGTTGAAATGAAAGACGGCGGTCGGGGGCGAGTTCGGCGAGGTGACGCGGCGCGAGATCCTGTTCTTCAGCACGCCGATCTGTTCCGCCGCGTCGTCGAATGAATAGACGGCGGGAGCCCCCGCATGGCGCAGGACCTGGAGCGACTGATCGTCCCGGGCCCCGACGAGCACGGGTCGGCAGGCCTGGACGTGCTCGGCGAGATCGCCGGCGAACCCGGCATCGGTCTGCTGGCCGGACATGACGTAGTGCCCGACGGCAAACTGCGCGATGATGTGCTGGGCGCAGGCGAGCATGTGCCGGCCCCACTGGCGATTGAGGTACCCGCCGCCGTACAGGTGAAGCCGCTCGATGCGAGCGGGCGATGCGAGCGGGACCAGGGAGGGTCCGTGGGAGAGCGGAGCGGAGTTGGTGGCGGCGAAGACGAGGTGTTCGACATCGAAGGCGGCACGGAGGCGAGTGACGAAAGCGAGATCCGTGGCGGCGCCGGTGTCGCAGACAATGACGGGATCAATGGAGGGGTCGCGGCGGCGGTGCCAGTCGATGGCACCGCGGAGTTGCAGGATGTCGCCGAAGTTCGCGTAGCCCAGATAGCCGCCCAGGAGCAGGATCCGATTTGCCGGTCGAGTGAGAGCGTCCGCGGTGAGGCGGTCGGCAAAGAGCGTGATGGTGGGGGAGAGAGCCATGCGAGAGTGAATCGACGCGGCACCCGCGAAATCGCGCGCCGAATGGAACACGGGCGCTCGAAGGCGGTGGAGTATTTTATCGCGGCGGAGGAGCGAAGTTCTGCGCCATACGCGGGACGGCATGACGGGTGTGTGCTCGCGGGACGCGCTGGGGACAGGGTATACTCCCGCTCGAATTCCTGTCGTGGGGAGCGGCGATCAACGAGGCGGGCGACTGACCCGTGAGAAACCATGCGGGCCGGATTCGGACTGGGGCGCATCCATCACCTGTACGCTCGCGCCGATCGCGAGCGCGTGGTGCACGCGGCGCTGGACGCGGGCTTCCGGCATTTCGACGTCGCGCCGGCGTACGGGGACGGCATGGCCGAGCGAGAACTCGGCCGGATCCTCGGCTCGCGCCGCGCCGAGGTTACCATCACCACGAAGTTCGGAATCCCATTCCGCCCGATCGGCGAATGGCCGGCGCCGATGTACCTGGCGCTGCGGGCCGCCGGCAAGGCGATCGGCCGGTCGCTGGGCGCGGATTACTCGCGACGGGACTTTTCGCCCGTGTGCGAGGCGAAGAGTCTTGAGGAGTCATTGCGGCGGCTTCGGACGGACTACGTCGATTTCCTGCTGGTGCACGAACCGCTGTCGCTGGACGAGTTCCGCCGGCTCGGTGACACGTGGGCCGAACTTGAGAGGCAGCAGACGCGCGGCACGGTTCGGCGTTTCGGCGTCTCGGGGCTCACGCCGATGGTGCTGGAGGCGGAGAGCAAGGGACTGATCCCGACCGGTGCGGTGCGGATGATCCAGATGTGCGACGCGGCGTGCGCGCTGGGGCCCGAGTGGTTCGCGTCGCGCGATGTCTTTGTGTTCAACATCGTGAAGCACCTGAGCCGATCGATGGGGCCGGGCCGGATCGACGGCGGGGCGCTCGTTGAGCGATTCGTTCAAGCCTTCCCGCGCGCGACGCCGATCTTTTCAACGCACCGGGTTGACGAAATCAGGCGGCTCGGCAGCGCGATGGGGGCGCTGGCGCCGGAACGAGGCATCGCGGACGCGGGACACGGCATGAGGAACGACGGAGTGAGTCGATGATGCAGTCCGCTTCGACCGGCGCCGCCGAGCCTGCCGGCATTGAAGAGTTCGACGTGTGTGTGATCGGCGCGGGGGCGGCGGGGCTGGTGCTGGCCGAACTGCTGTCGAGCGATCCGACGCCGATGCGGGTGTGTCTGCTCGAAGCGGGGCCGGAGCGATTTCGCGATCGGTGCGAGCCGTTCGTCGTGCGGAGTCTGCTCAAAGAGCATCTTGGCGTCAACGAGGGACGGGTGACGGCGTTCGGCGGCGCGACGAACACGTGGGGGGGCGGGCTCATCCGGCTCTCGGCCGCGGACTTTGAAGCGCTGGACGGTCGGCCGGATACGGCATGGCCGATGTCGTATGACTCGATGGTGCCGCACTACCAGGCGATCGAGCGGCTCTTCGGGTTTACCGCGGGGACGGAGAGCGTCGTGCTGCGGGAGCCGGCCGGCGGCGCCGAGGACGCCGGCGTGATCGTGCGACGGCGCGAGATACCCGTCCTGCCGTTTCGCAGCAAGAACTTTGCCCAGCGCTTCGGGGCCGGGCTGCGATCGAACGAGCACGTGCGGATCCTGTGTGATTCGGCGATCACGTCGATCCACGCATCGGACGGCGAGGTATCGCACGTTGATGTGGTGGTCGCGGGAGCGAGGCATCACCGGATCGTCGCCAAGCGATTCGTGATCGCGGCCGGCATCGTCAACTCGACGCTGCTTGCCCAGCGCGTGCTGGAGTCGGCGGGCGTCAGGCGCGACGGACGCGTGCCCGGCGAGTTCTTTCACGATCACCTGTCGTTCCCGATCGCCAGGCTGCGTCCCCGGTCACAGTGGCGATTCTCGCGCCGGTTCGGATACCGGTTCGAGCGCGGGCTCATGATCGGCGAGCACTTCGACATCGAATCTCTCGGCAAGCGCCTCCCCGGGGCGTTCCTGCACATGGCGTTCGACACCTCGACGTCATCGGTCCTGCGCCCGGTGCGATCGGTGCTCAACGCGATCCAGCGCCGCACGCTGAAACTCGAAGGGGGCGTGTCGCTCCGGGAAGTCGCCGCGCTCTTGATCGGCGTGCCGCGGCTGGGGATCATGCGGTACGGCTTCGGGCGCCTGTACCTGGACGAGGGGACGCGGATTCTCGCGACGCTCGATCTCGAACAGGTGCCGCGCTCGGAATGGATGCTTCGGCGCGACGATGAGGGGTGCGCGGTGGCGTGGGATGTCGCGCCGGAGGACGTATCGCTCGCGCGGCAGTACATCCCGGTGTGCATGCGGATGCTCGAACGGCTCAACGCTGAAGCGGCCTTCGACGTTGAAATGCTCATCCCGGATCCGGTCCGCGAGCCGGGGGCGTTCATCGCACATGTGAAGCGGGAGTCGGAAGACACCTTCCACAGCGCGGGCGGGCTGCGCATGGGGAGTTCGCCGGATTCGCTGGTCGATCCGGACCTGCGGCTGCGGGGCGTCGCCAATGTGCACGTCGTGTCCGCGGCGGTCTTTCCCCGCGTGGGGACGTCGAATCCCACTCTGACGATCCTGGCGCTGGCGCACCGGCTCTGCGAGAGCCTTCGGAGCTTGCCGCGGGGGGCGCGATAGAACGATCAAAGAAAAAGGGAGCAGAACGGGTCTGCTCCCTTGGGTCTTCGCTCAGTTGTCAGCGCGATTACTTGTCTGTTTTCGGGGCCTCGGCGGGCTTCTCCGCTGGGGCCTCCTCCTTCTTTTCCGCGGGCGGGTTGGCCGCCGCGACTTCCAGGGCGCGCTTGGTCGCCTTGGCGACGTCGGCGGCCGGGAGAATCATCGGGCCGCCGCCCAGGTCGCCGGCGGTGTCGGCGGCGCGCGACTCTTCGTCGGGGATCTGGAGCACCACCATGCCGATCACCGTGCCGGCGGAGTTGAAGACGGGCATGCCCAGGTCTTCGCGGGTCGAGGCCATGCCCTTGCTGGGCGCCAGGAGTTTGCGCGGCTTTTCGGTCGTGCCGCAGATGTTCCCCTCGACGATCATCAGAGCGCGATCGAAGAACTTGGCCATGCGCTGCAGGGAATAGACCTGGGTGCCCGCGGCCGCGGTCGCGCCCTTGTCCATGTCAACGTGCTTGAGTTCGGAGGTGCTGTCTTCGTCGAGTTTGACCCAGGCCAGATCGAGTTCGGTGTCTCGGGTGAGCACCTTGGCCTTGCGGCCTTCGGTTTCGTCACCGATGAAGACCTTGACGTCGCTGGGAGTGATGGCAGCGCCGCCCCCGCGGGCCATCATGGCGGCGAACCCGCCCATCATCAGGTTCGAGCAGACGATGAGACCCTTGCCGTCGATGAGCATGCCGACGGCTTCCATCTCCTGGTCCGCCAAGCCCGCCATGGCGCCGGCGTCACCGTCGGCCTTGAGGACAAACTTGATGGTCACCAGCGCGGGGCCGGCGCTTTCCATGATCTGCTTGTACAGGGCTTCGTCATCATCATGCGCCCCGGCCGCCGCGATCGGCGACCAGGAGTTGGATGCGAAGGAAGGGGTGAAGACGGCGGCGCTCGCGCTGGTGTTCAAGGCGCCGATGACGGTGGCGCCGATCACGCCACCCGCCAGAATACTCCAAAGCTTCATGCAATGCTCCTAAGGCCTGTTTCCGACGCGACGGAATTGCCGCGTGCGCCGCATCATAGCGGCGCGGCGAGGGACGCGGATGTCCCCGCGTGCGCGGGGGTGTGACCATCTATGTTCCTGTGAGCCGCGCGGCGCGAGCCGGCGGGAGCCGTATGGTCTCACGGCGCACGCCGTCATTCGACCGCGCCGGGCCGCCGAGCGCTCCCCCCGACCGCTGGCGCGGTCCGGCTCAGAAAAGCAGATGATCCAGGAGAATAAAACACCCCCGGCGGGGCCGGGGGTGTGGAAGCGAATCGTGGCAGCGGGAGTTGATTACGTCAGGTTTGTGATGTCTTCCAGGGCCCAGTCGGTGGTCGGGCTCCACCACAGGCGAACGATGTGCCCGTCTTCGGACGACCCGATCAGGTTGAGGCGAGAGTCCTGAGTCGCGAACCCGCTCAGCATCCCGGCGCTGGGACGTCGCAGCGCGGCGTCGAAGTCGGTGGTGAGCGGCGTGACGCGCCAGAAATCCTGGTCCGGGGACGATGGCGGGACCCACCAGTATTGGACGATTTCGCCCTGTTCGGTGACGCCGGCGATGTTGAGGGCGTTCCAGTTGGTGACGTACGACGCGACGGAGCCGGGGCGGAGGGCGGGGCCGCCGAACTGTTCGGAGAAGTTGGACTGCACCCAGTTGCCGCCGAACTGCGGGACCCACCACGTGACGGTGAGGTCGCCGTTGACGTCGATGCCGGCGAGGTTGATGCCGCCCCAGGGGGTGGTGTAGGCGGTGACGCCGCCGACGAGCGTGGGCGCGCCGGTGATGGCGGAGAGGTTGGTGGCGTGCCAGGCGTTGAGCCCGCCGCCGGTCCAGACCGTCCAGATGTTGCCGCTGGAATCGAGCCCGCCGAAGTTGAGACCGTTCCAGGAGGTGACGTAGGTGATGATGGGGGAGGTGAAGGTGGGAGTGGGTTCACTCTGATCGCGGAGGAGGTCGTAGAGATTGACGCTGGTCCAGTTCGACCCGCCGGTCTGGTGATAGATCACGAGGTCGCCGCCGGCGGTGCGGCCGCCGACGACGTTGAAACCGTCGGTGGTAGTGAGGCTGGAGAGTTCGCCGACGATGGCGGGGCCGTTGAGTTCGGTGGTAAGGTTGCGGCTGGTCCAGTTGCCGGCGCCGTCGTCGGAGAGGAGAAAGAGGCCCGAGGCGGTGACGACGACGGCGTGGGCGATTCCGGTCGCCGGGTCAACAAAGGCGGCCGTGCCGCCGGTCACCTGCGGAACGCCCGCCGCGGTCAGGTTGATCCGGGTCCAATCGGAACCCGGGGCGGACTGCTGAAGCAGGATGGTGTCGCCGGCGTCGTTGCGTGTGACGATCGAGACGGTTCCGGACGCGCTGCTCGACGCGGAGACCGGGGCATCCTGGGCCGCGGTGTTGGGATCGATCGGCGTGACGGAGACTCGGACGGTGACGGGCGAACTCGAAGCGACGGTGCCGTCGTGAGCGCGGACAGTGAAAACGTTCGTGGCGCCCGAGGCCGCGCCGTCGGATGTCCAGACGATGTTCTCGCCGGGGCCGATGGTGGTGACGCCTTCAACGATCGGCTCGCCGTCCTTGGTCACGACGCCGTTGAGGACGTCCTCGATGCGGAAGCGGATGGTCTGCGACGGGTTGAGATCCTGCGCGTTGGAAGCGGCGAAGAGGGTGGTGTAGGAAATGGTGTGGGCGGTGCGAGCGACGGAGCCGGTCAGGATGCTGATGGCCGTGAGCGTGGGGGCCGCATTGGTCGAGATGCTCACGACGGTGGTGGTGTCGCTGGTCACGGGCGAAGCGACCGAGTCATTGACGGAGACGGTGAAGGTCGTCGTCTCGGCCATGCCCGGAGCGAGGCGGAAGTTGGAGGGGTTGAAGATGAGTTGGCGGATCGCGGCCTGCGCCGCCGACGCCGTACCGGCGAATGTGTACACGCCGCCGCCCGCCGAGACGAACCCCGAGGCCGAGAGCGACGCCGGGGTGAAGACCCCCTTGGCGGCGGAGTCAAGCGAAACGGACACGTTGACGGTCTGAGCGGCGTCCGCGTCCGCGATGATGAACGTCGCGAACGGGGTGAGGAAGGCGATGTCGCTCGTCGTCTGGCCCGCGACCGCGCCGCCGAGGGTCGGCGCGTCGTTGACGCTGGTAGAGATGACCGTAGTGGCGGAGTTGGATGTGTTGGCCGTGCCGTCGTTCACCGCCACGGTGAAGGTCGTGGCCTCGGTCGAGCCCGGATTGACGCGGTTGTCGCTGGGGTTGAAGACAAGTTGACGGATCGCGGACTGCGCGGCCGCGGGCGACACGTTCGAGAGTGTGTAGACTCCGCCGCCGGCGCTCATGAATCCGCTCGCCGAGAGCGAGGCTTCGGTGAAGACGCCCTTGGCGGCGGTATCGAGCGTGACGGTGACGGTGACGGTCTGGGACGGGTCGGCGTCGTCGATGGTCACCGCCGAGAACGGCATGGTGGTGCCGGTGTCGTTCACGGCCTGACCGGACGTCGTTCCGCCGATCGTCGGCGCGGTGTTCACGCTGGTGATCACGACCGAGGTGGTGGTGTCGGTAACGTCCATCGCGACGCCGTCGCTCACCGAGATCGAGAACATGGCGGTTTCGGTCATGCCGACCGCCACTCGATTCGGCGTGGGCACAAAGACGAGCATCTGCTGTCCCGTGAAGGTCGAGGACGAGCCGGAGTCCATCGCCTGGAAGACGCCGCCGCCCATGTCGGTGAAGCCCGCGGCCATGAGTGACTCGGTGCTGAAGGTACCAAGCGCTGGGTCGTTGATCGTGATGGTGATGGTCTGGACCTGGGCGGTGTCCGGATCCGTGATGGTGACGCCGGCGAACGGCATGATGGTCGCGTTGTCGTTCACCGGCTGGGACGCCACGGCACCGGTAATCACCGGTGCGTCATTGATGCTGGTGGAGACGACGGTCGTGGTGTTCTCGAACGCCATGGCGAGCCCGTCGCTGACGACGACGGCGAAGGCGGTGGTCTGCGTCATGCCGACGGCGACGCGGTCGTTCGCGGGATCAAAGACGAGTTGGCGGATCGCGGCCTGCGCCGCCGCCGGGAGCACGCCGCTGAGCGTGTAGACCCCGGCGACGGAGGTCATGAAGCCCGACGCCGCGAGCGACGCGGGCGTGAACACGCCGTTGGCCGAGTTGTCAAGGACGATCGTGACGGAGACATTCTGGCTCGGGTCAACATCGTCGATGGTGAAGGAAGCGAACGGCGCGACGGTGGCGTTGTCGTTCACCGCCTGGGCGGCGACCGCGCCGCCGAGGGTCGGCGCGTCGTTCACGCTGGTCGAGATCACGGTGGTGCTGTTGTCCGAGGCGGCGGACGCGACGCCGTCGTCGGCCGTGAGCGTGAACGTCGATGCCTCGGTCATGCCGACGGCGACGCGGTTCTGGGCCGGCTGGAAGACGAGTTGACGGATCGCCGCCTGCGCTGCCGCCGCGGTGCCGGTGAAGGTGTACATCCCGCCTCCGGCGTCGGCGAAGCCGGACGCCATCAGCGAGGCCGAGGTGAACGCGCCCTTCATGGCGTCGTCGATCGAGACCGTGATGTCGAGCGTCTGGGCCGGTGTATCGCTGTCGGCGATGGTGACCATCGCGAACGGCGTGACGGTGGCGTTGTCGTTGACGGCCTGAGCGGCGCTCGTACCGCCGATCGTGGGGGCGGTGTTCACCGCCGTTGAGATGACCGTGGTGGTGTTGTCGGTGACGGGCGCCGCGACGCCGTCGTCCACGCTGATGGTGAACGTGGTCGTCTCGGTCATGCCGGTATCGACGCGATCGTCGGCGGGGTCGAAGGCGAGCAGTCGGATGGCGGCCTGGGCCTGCGCCGCGGCGCCGGTGAACGAGTAGACGCCCCCGCCGTCGTCGGTGAAGCCCGACGCCATGAGCGACGCGGCGGTGAAGACGCCCTTGCTCGCGACATCGAGGGTGACGCTGACGATAACGCTCTGCGATGGATCGGTGTCGGCGATGGTGACGCTGGCGAACGGGGTGATGGTGGCGTTCTCGTTGACTCCCTGGCCGGCGCTGGTGCCGCCGATCGTCGGCGCGTCGTTGATGCTGGTCGAAACGACGGTCGTCGTGCTGTCCGCAACATCGGACCCGGCGCCGTCGTTCACGGTGATGGTGAACGTGGTTGTCTCGGTCATGCCGACGGCGACGCGGTCGTTGGTCGGATCGAAGACGAGTTGTCGGATCGCGGACTGAGCGGCGGCCGCGGTTCCGGAGAAGGAATAGACCCCGCCGCCGTCGTCGCTGAATCCCGACGCCATGAGCGATGCCGCGGTGAAGACGCCCTTGGCCGCGCTGTCGAGCGTGACGGTCACGGTCTGTGTCTGCGCGGGCGCGTCCGGATCAGCGATCGTCACAGAGGCAAACGGCATGACGGTCGCGTTGTCGTTGACGGCCTGGCCCGCGCTGGTGGCGCCGATCGTGGGCAGGTCGTTGACGTTCGTCGAGATGACAGTGGTCGTGTTATCGGTGGCGGGCGCCGCGACGCCGTCATCGACGCTGATGGTGAACGTCGTGGTCTCGGTCAGGCCGAGGTTCACGCGGTTGTCGGTCGGATCGAAGACGAGTTGTCGCATGCCGCTCTGCGCCGACGCCGCCGATCCCGAGAAGGTGTACACCCCGCCGCCCATGTCCGAGAATCCCGCGGCCATGAGCGACGCCGAGGTGAATACGCCCTTCGCAGCGGTATCGAGCGTGATCGATACGGTCTGCGTCTGCGACGGGTTGTCGGGATCAGCGATCGTGATGGTGGCGAAGGGCATGATGGTGTCGGCGTCGTTCACCATCTGGCCCGCCGACGCGCCGCCGATGGCGGGCGCGTCGTTCACGCTCGTGGATACGACGGTCGTGGTGTTGTCGGTGACGGCGGTCGCCACCCCGTCGTCCACGCTGATCGTGAACGTCGTCGTCTCGGTCATGCCGATGGCGACGCGGTCGTTGGCCGGATCAAACGCCAGCAGACGAATCGCGGCCTGGGCCGCCGACGCGGCGCCCATGAAGGAGTACGCGCCCCCGCCGTCGTCGCTGAAGCCCGACGCCATGAGCGACGCGCTGGTGAAGACACCCTTGGCGGCGGCATCGAGCGTGACGGTGACGGTCAGGGTCTGCATCGAGTCGGCGTCGGCGATCGTGACCGAGGAGAACGGCGTGAGCGTCGCGTTGTCGTTCACGGCCTGTCCGGCGCTCGTGCCTCCGATCGACGGCGCGTCATTCACGCTTGTGGACACGACGGTGGTGGTGTTGTCGGTGACGGCGGTTGCCACGCCGTCGTCCACGCTGATCGTAAAGGTCGTCGTTTCCGTCATGCCGGGATTGACGCGGTTGTCGGCGGGATCGAACACAAGTTGGCGGATCGCGGCCTGGGACGCCGACGCGCTGCCCGTAAACGAGTACACGCCACCGCCGTCGTCGCTGAAGCCCGACGCCATGAGCGACGCCGCGGTGAAGACACCCTTGGCGGCGGTGTCGAGCGTGACGGTGACGGTGAGCGTCTGGCCGGTATCGACGTCCGCGATGGTGACCGCCGCGAACGGCGCGACGGTGGCGTTGTCGTTGACGGGCTGCCCCGCGCTCGTCCCTCCGATCGACGGCGCATCGTTCACGCTGGTGGAGATGACGGTGGTGGTGTTGTCGGTGACGGGGGCCGCGACGCCGTCGTCCACGCTGATGGTGAACGTCGTGGTCTCGGTCATCCCCGGTGCGACGCGGTTGTCGGCCGGATCGAACGCGAGCAAACGGATCGCGGCCTGCGCGGCCGCGGCGCTCACGCCGCTGAGCGTGTACACCCCGCCGCCCATGTCGGCAAAGCCCGACACCATCAGCGACGCCGCGGTAAAGACGCCCTTGGCCGCCGTATCGAGCGACACACTGATATCGATCGACTGGCCCGGGTCCGTGTCGGCGATCGTCACGGCGGAGAAGGGCAGCACGGTCGAGGTGTCGTTCACCATCTGCCCGGCGCTGGCGCCGCCGATCACGGGCGCGTCGTTGATGCTCGTGGAGATGACGGTGGTGGTGGTGTCGGTGACGTCGGACCCGACGCCGTCGTTGACCGTGATCGTGAACGTTGTTGTCTCGGTCATGCCGACGGCGACGCGGTCGTTGGCGGGATCGAACGCGAGCAGGCGGATCGCCGCCTGAGACGCGGCCGCCGTTCCCGAGAACGTGTACACCCCGCCGCCCATGTCGGCAAATCCGGATGCCATCAGTGATGCGGCGGTGAAGACGCCGTTGGCGGCGCTGTCGAGCGCGACGGTGACTGTCTGCGTCTGGGCCGGCGAGTCCGGATCGGAGATGGTGACCGACGAGAACGGCGTGATCGTCGCGTTGTCGTTGACCGCCTGCCCCGCGCTGGTGGCGCCGATGACCGGCGCATCGTTGATGCTGAGTGATACTACGGTGGTCGTGTTGTCGGTGACGGGCATCGCGACGCCGTCATCCACGCTGATGGTGAACGTCGTGGTCTCGGTCATCCCCGGCGCGACGCGGTCGTTCGCCGGGTCGAACACGAGTTGACGCACGGCGGCCTGGGCCGCGGATGCGGCCACGCCCGTGAGCGTGTACACCCCGCCGCCCATGTCCGTGAACCCCGACGCCATGAGCGACGCCGCGGTGAAGACGCCCTTGGCCGCGGTATCAAGCGACACGCTGACATCCACCGTCTGCGTGGGATCGCCGTCCACGATGGTGACGGCGGAGAACGGCAGAAGCGTGTCGTTGTCGTCCACGGTGTGACCGCTCGTGACGCCGCCGATCATCGGCGCATCATTGATGCTCGTGGAGACAACCGTCGTCGTGTTGTCGCTTGCCGGAGACGCCTCGAAATCCGTCACGGCGATGGTGAACGTGGTGGTCTCGGTCATGCCGACCGCGACACGGTTGTCGGCGGGGTTGAAGACGAGTTGCCGGATCGCCGCCTGCAGCGCCGACGCCGTGCCCGCGAGCGAATACGTGCCCCCGCCGTTGTCCGTGAACCCCGATGCCATCAGTGAAGCGGCGGTGAAGACACCCTTGTTCTCGTCGTCGAGATCGACGGTGACGAGGAGCATCTGTGTGGAGTCGGCGTCGGAAATGGTGACCGCGCTGAAGGGCATCACGGTGGCGTTGTCGTTCACCGCCTGGCCGGCCGAGGCGCCGCCGATCGACGGCGCATCGTTGATGCTCGTCGAGACCACGGTCGTCGTGTTGTTCGTCGCCGGGGATGCCACGCCGTCATCGACGCTGATGGAAAACGTCGTTGTCTCGGTCATGCCCGGATCGACCCGGTTGTCCGCGGGATCGAAGACGAGTTGGCGGATCGCGGCCTGTGCGGCGGCGGCGCTTCCGGAGAACGTGTACACCCCGCCGCCCATGTCCGCGAAGCCGGACGCCATGAGCGACGCCGCGGTGAACACGCCCTTGCTTGAGTCATCGAGCGTCACGCTGACCGAGAGCGTGTCGCCGGGGGTGTCCGGGTCGGCGATCGTGACCGCGGAAAGCGGCGACACGGTCGCGTTGTCGTTCACCGCCTGGCCGGCGCTCACGCCGCCGATGGTCGGCGCTTCATTCACGGCGGTGGATACAACAGTGGTCGTATTGTCCGTCACGGCCACCGCGACGCCGTCGTCCACGCTGATCGTGAACGTTGTGGTCTCGGTCATGCCGGTGTCCACGCGGTTGTCGGCGGGATCGAAGACGAGTTGGCGGATGGCGGTCTGCGCCGCCGCTCCCGTCACGCCCGCGAGCGTGTACACGCCCCCGCCCATGTCGCTGAATCCCGACGCCATCAGCGACGCCGCGGTGAACACCCCCTTGTTGGAATCGTCGAGCGTGACGCTGACATCGACGGTCTGCCCGACATCCACCTCGGCGATCGTCGCGGCGGAGAACGGCATCACGGTCGCTGTTTCATTCACCATCTGGCCGGCGGTCGTGCCCCCGATCGTCGGCGCGTCGTTGATGCTCGTTGAAACCACCGTCGTCGTGTTGTTCGCCTGCGGCGAGGCGAGCCCGTCGCTCACGCTGATCGTGAACGTCGTCGTCTCCGTCATGCCGACCGCGACCCGGTTGTTGGTCGGGTCGAAGGCGAGCATGCGGATGGCGGCCTGCACGGTCGCGGCGGTTCCGGTGCGCGTGTACAACCCGCCGCCCGCGTCGGTGAAGCCCGACGCCATGAGCGACGCGCTGGTGAAGACGCCCTTGGCGGAACTGTCCAGCGTGACGCTGACGCTCAGCGTCTGCGCGGGGTTGTCCACGTCGCCGATGGTCACGGCGCTGAACGGCGTCAGCGTGGAGTTGTCGTTGACCGCCTGCCCGGCGGACGCGCCGCCGATCGTCGGCGCGTCATTGACGGAGACCGAGTACACCCGGGTCTGGTTGTTCGTGACCGCCGGCGCCACCCCGTCATCGACGCTGATCGTAAACGTCGTCACCTCGGTCATGCCCGGCGCCACGCGGTTGTTGGTCGGATCGAAGTAGAGCTGGCGGATAGCGGTCTGCGCTGCGCTCGCCGTCCCGCTGAACGTGTACACCCCGCCGCCGGCGTCGGCAAACCCGGACGTCGCCAGCGAGGCCGGCGTGAACACCCCCTTGGCCGCGTCATCCAGCGAGACACTCACGCTCAGCGTCTGCGCGGGATTGTCGGCGTCGGCAAACGTCACGTTGGGGAACGGCCGCGCTGTGCCCGTGTCCGCCACCGCGATCAGCGCCGACACGCCCCCGATCACCGGCGCATCGTTGATCGACACCGAGAAGACGCTCGTGTTGCTGTCGCTGACGGGCGCCGCGGCGCCGTCGTCGGCCTCGATCGTGAACGTCGTCAGTTCCGTCCCCCCGGGCGTCACGCGGTTGTCGGTCGGATCGAACACGAGTTGCACGAGCGCCGCGGTCGCCGCGCTCGGTGTCCCGGCGAACGTGTACATCCCACCGCCGACGCTGACAAACCCCGACGCCGTCAGCGACGCGGGCGTGAACACGCCCTTGGCCTCATCGTCGAGCGTGACGCTGATCGCCAGCGTGTCGTTGTCCGCGTCGGCGATCACCGCATCGGTGAACGGGCTGATGGTGTCGGAATCCGGAACCCCTTGGAACGGCGTCGTCCCCGAGATCATCGGCGCCGAGTTCGGCGTGCCCAGCGTGTAGCGATAGGTCGGCTTGAACGGCGTCGCCAGCGACGGCGCGGACACCTCGCCCACTCGGTATTCCAGCACCCAGTCGCTCCCGGCGAACCGGTTGCCCGTCGAGTTGATCGACGCCGCCACGTCCGCGCGGGTGATCGACGCCAGGTCGCGCACGAAGGCGCGTCCGGCGGCATCGCTGGCGACGTCGCAGCCCCAGAGCGCGATGTCGCCGTTCTCGCTCAACGAGTCGCCCCATCCAGCCACCGCGCCCGCCAGGTCATGCAGCGTGAGCGCGTCCAGCCGCGTGGCGCCGAGCCCGAACTCGCCCGCCGTGCCGTGCGACACGAACCCGATCGAGTCCAGCCCGCGGCGGCCCGCCAGCGCTTCGGAAACCTGCGAAATCCCGTCACGCCGCGCATCCAGGAACACGACCTCGGTCCCGGGGAGCGATCGGAGCGATCCCGCATCGAGCACGTCGTGGTCAACGAAGAGGATCGAACCGCCGATCGGCGCGCTCGTCAGAAGTTGTCGCGCCTCGAGCAGTTCCAGTTCACCGCGAAGCGGCAACGAAGCGCGGCGTGAGCGAGTGGCGGCGAGAGTGCGTTGGCGGTTCGCTTCGTTCATTGGATTCTCCATGTTGTGGAATCTCTGGGAGTCGTTGACGGGGTGGCAAGACCGGGCGGCCCACGAGAGCCGCCGAACCGCCTTGTCTGGTGAGCGGATGAAATCCAAACCACCGCGTCGAACGTCGCACTATCGGCCATTGCGCGCGGAAACCCAAGCGCGGCCCCGCGAGAACTCACATGCACGGGCGTCGCGGCAGGAGTTGCGCGACGCCGCCGCCAGGCATCCACGCTGGAACGCATGCATGCTCGAAACACGCTGGCCATGTTCAGCAACGCCCGAAGAACCCTTCCTGCCGGAACAAGGGGTCGCGCGGCGCAATTCTCGCTCGTCTTTGCCCCTGGCGACTTGAGCGTGGAATCCACCATGCAATCATCAACCCGACGGATACTCCGCGCTCGATGGAGTAGCACATAGGCCTGCTGGTGGGTGGCCCCGAATCGAGGTTGTCCCGCCCGCTCCTATCCAATCCAGCCAGTCCGGTTGTTCAGCCCACGGCTTACCAAGGAGTAAGTTGATGAATCGTGTTGCACTCGTCGCGCTTCCCGCCGTCCTCATTGCTTCAGGCTTGTGCCCGGCGCAATCCGTGTTCTCCTACACCGTGGATGGACGCCGCTGCAGCGCGTTCTTCTCCGGCAACGGCAGCGGGTCCTCGTACGAGGTCCCGCATGTGCCCTTCGGCCTCTATGAAGGCGGAGCGGAGATCGACGTCCAGAACGGCATCGAGTCTTGGCACTCGCGCTGCACGCAGGTCTCGGCCATGGACTCGATGAGCATGGCCTTCTCCGGCGCCGGTGACGCGCAGGTATCAGGCGCCGGCGTCAACACGCTCAACGCCCAGGCCACGTCGCTGTTTGAGATCCGCTTCTCATGCGCCGACCCAACACCCTACCGGCTCGCCGGGTTCGTTGCCGAATCAGGTCACCCGGCCTCCTACGGCGACGTTCGGCTCGCGACCGCCGCCGGTGTGACGCTCCACTCGGTGGTCAGTTCGACCGACGAGTCCACGGCGTTTGACCTCGCCGGCACGCTGCCGGCGGGCTCGTACGTCGTGACGGCCCGCGCGCAGCCTCGGGCCGTCGCGCCGGGAGGACAGTCCGCCCAGGGCTCGGCCGCCTGCGTCGTCACCCTCTCGATCCCGACCCAGGTGCAGTGCCGGCTCGATTGGAACGGCGACTCGATGGTTGACAGCACCGACTTCCTCGACTTCGTCTCGGATTTCCTGTCGGGACAGGCCGACTACAACGCCGACGGCATCACCGACTCGGCCGACTTCTTCCTGTTCCTCACGCAGTTCCTGGGCGGCTGCTAGATCCATCCGCCCCGCTCGCGCCGGGTCCCTCGTGCCTCATCCGACGCGGCGCGGCGGCCGACTTCAACACCCGTTGAAGAACGCCGTGAGGAAATCGAAGTAGTCCTGCGAGTTCACCTGGAAGTCGGTGTTCACGTCCGCGGCGGGCTGACTGCCGAAGAACGCCGTGAGGAAATCAAAGAAGTCCTGCGACGTGATGATCCCGTCGCAGGTCACGTCGGCGATGCAGATGTGCAGGTTCGCCGAGTTTGACGTGGCTTGCTGGCAACCGTTCGACACGATGCACCGGAACGGCTGGTTCGGCGCGACCGTGCCCACGGTCGCCAGCGTGAACGTCAGCGTCGGCGTCAACGACCCGGAGATCGTCCCGCTCAGCCCCGTCGCCCCGCCGATGTAGAACCCGTCGTTCAGGTTGATCCACTGGTTCAGCGCGAAGTGGAACAACTGCCACTGGTACGTCAGCGGCAACTGCGAACTCGCGCCGACCGTGAACGACGAGGGCTGCCCGTGGCAGTAGTTGGTCGTGACTGGGTGGGTCGTGATGACCGGTGGACCCGCGTAGTCGAGTGACGCCTGGATCGGCGCGAGGATCTGGCAGATGTTCCCGCCGCTGAATCGGAACGAAGTCGGAGCGCCCAGAAACGTGTTCGAGAGAGTGATCGTGTCGGTGGCCGTGCCGCTGAACGTGCACGAGAACCCCGCCGGGAAATCCGTGAACGGGCCGTCGCTGATCGGGATCCAGATACTCAGCGGCGTGCTGTAATACTCCCAGAGGAAACTGGTGACGTTCTGCGTGTTCATGCTGATCGACACGGTCCCGCCGGGGCACACTTCCGATGGCGCCGGCGCGGCGGCGAGCGGCGGATCCGTGATCGTGAAGAACGTGTCGGCGCTCGCCGCGAGCGGTGTGTTCGGGCACGGACCGGTCACGATGCAGCGATACTGCACAAATGTATCGAATAGGTTGAGCCCCGTGAGCGTGAGCGTCGGCGACTGGGCGCCTGAAAGTGTTCCGCCGTTGCCGGTGGGACCGTTGGCGACGTCCACGTAGCACAGAACGCACGGCCCCACGTACCGCTGCCACTGGTACGTGCTCCCGAGCGGGTCCGCGGTGATCGAGAGCACGCCGGTGCCCCCGGCGCACCCGGAGGTCACGATCGGCCCCGACGTGACCACCGGCGAAGGCGGTCCGTAGAGAGAAGCATCGTTGCTGATGATCGACTGGCACGGCGCGTTCACCACGCATCGGAACTCGCCCAGGTCGTTCGGAAAAACGCCGTTGATGGTCAGTGTGTCAGTTTGGGTTCCGCCATAGGTGCCGCCGTTGCCGGTTGGCCCGTTGAAGATGTCGTTGTAGACGTTGACGAAGATCGGGTTTCGCTTCTGCCACTGGTACGTGTACGGAAGACTGATCGGAGAAGCGGTGACGCTGAAGGTCGCGGTGCCGCCGAAGCACGGCGACTGCGGTCCCGGCTGCATGGCGATCGACGCGTCGGGCGTGAACGCCAGCGCGACCTCGCTGGAGTTCACGGTGGCGCACGGGTTGGAGATGACGCAGCGGTACAACTCCAGATCGCCCGGAAAGACCGCCGAGATAGTCAGCGTTGGCGTCTGGGCGCCGCTGTACATGCCGCCGTATCCGGTGTTTCCATCGAATACGTTGGTGTAGACGTTGTTGATCCGCTTCTGCCACTGATAGGAGATCGGGGCCGATCCGCTCGCAGTGATTGAAAACGTCGCCGGATTGGCGGGGCAGACCGACTGGGGCGTCGGCTGTGTCGTGATCGAGGCCGCCGTGCAGGGTTTGAGTTCCGACGTGCCAAAGAGGTAGAAGACGCCGGTATCCCCGCCGAACATCACCGTCGCGGCGCGTGCCGAATCAAAGGCCATACCCTGGTTGTGTCGAGCGGCGGGCGAACTGATCGTGCGCTGGGTCCACGTGGTCCCGTCCCACTCCCAGGTCTCGTTGTTGACGAAGCCGCCGGCGATGAGCCCGCCGAACAGCACGGTGACGCCGCGTACGGAGTCGTACGTCATCGAGTGCGAGCCTCTGGGCGATGGCCCGCTGACGAGCCGCTGCGTCCAGGATGTCCCGTTCCATTCCCAGGTTTCGGCGTTCGGAGTTCCATTGAAGAACCCGCCGAAGAGGACGGTCACGCCGCGCGCCGAGTCATACGCCATCGCGTGGGAAGCGCGGATCGACGGCCCGCTCACGAGCCGCTGGGTCCATGTCGTTCCGTTCCATTCCCACGTGTCGCCGGTCCACCAGCCCCCGTCGAAGCCGCCGAAAAAGACGCTGACACCGCGCGCGGAGTCATACGCCAGCGCGCTCTGATACCGATTGCCCGGTCCGCTGACTGGTCGCTGGGTCCAGGTGGTGCCGTTCCATTCCCACGTATCGCCGTAGTTGGTGGGTCCGGTTCCGCCGTACAGAACGGAGACGCCGCGCGCCGAGTCGTAGGCCATCGCGTAGGAGGTTCTGGGTGCTGGCCCGCTGACCACCCGTTGCGTCCAGGTGGTCCCGTTCCATTCCCAGGTATCGTTGTTGAAGGAGTTGTTGTACCCTCCGAAGAAGACCGTCACGCCGCGCGCCGAGTCGTACGCGAGCCTCGCCCCCGAGCGAAACTGCGGCCCGCTCGGGCCATAGAAGAACCACGCCGTCGTCTGCGCCAGCGCGCGGGCCGGCCCGGCCAGGCTCGCCGCGAGCACCACCAGCAGGATCCCTATTCGGCGCGCGGCCATTGCGACGCGAAGGAAGTCGTTCGTCGTGAGCATGCGATCACTCCCAATGCAGACGGCGGAGTCGAGGCGTACGGACAGCCCGTGAAGAGTCTAACACAGACTTCATCAAGAACGCGAAGAATCGCGCCTGGGTCACGGAATCGGAGGTTATTTGGTTACTGCCGACGGCTCATCTCAAAGGCCGCGACGTCGGCGATGGTGGTTCGCATCAGGAACTCCATGTGCTGGGCCCGGTGCTCTTTCCAGAACGCGTGTGCCGGGCAGGCGCGCTCGTCGGAGCATTGAGCCGTCCCCAACATGCACCTGGCATGAATGATCGGATCGTTCATGGCCTGGCAAAGTTCCCAGAGCGTCAGTTGTTCGGCGGGGCGCGCCAGCGTCACGCCGCCGCCGATGCCGCGTTGGGTGGTCACGATCCCCGATTTTGAGAGAGAATGGATAATTTTGGCAAGATAGGGCGATGGTATACCGCACGCCTCGGCGATCTCCTTCACGAGTGCCGTGCGGCCCTTGGTGTTTGCGACGTACCCGAGGGCGGACGCGGCGTATCCAACGGCTTGGTTGAGCATGCCCCATCTCCATGCGTACGCAACTCGAACAAATATCGAAAACTCGCCCATGCGGCCATCGATGTTTGTTCCTGCGAAGATATTATCGATAAAAAGAGGAAGAAAGCAAATATTTCCCAAGTTTTATTGACAAATAGACCGTTTAGTCTTTAATCAAAGACCGGGAGTTGAGTGTTTCACACGATGAAGAGGAGCGACGGCCATGCTCAGCGAGGATCAGGGCACGCGGACGGAGGTCGCAGACGCGGTGCCGGGGAGGAGTGGGACAGGGGTGGTGCCACATCCCGCAAGCGTTCACCAATCAGCGGGAGGGGCGCTTGAGGCGTTCGTGTACGACGACGCGATCGTCCGCAAGTTTTTGCTCATGACGCTGGTGTGGGCGCTGGTGGGGATGGCGGTGGGCATCCTGATTGCGCTGCAACTGGCGTTTCCGGCGGCGAATCTGGGGATCCCGTACACGTCGTTCGGACGACTCCGGCCGCTGCATACCAACGCCGTGATTTTCGCGTTCGCAGGAAACGCGATCTTCGCGGCGGTGTACTACAGCACGCAGCGGCTGTGCAAAGCGAGGATGTGGAGCGACACGCTCAGCCGGCTTCACTTCTGGGGGTGGCAACTGATCATCGTGTGCGCGGCGCTGACGCTCCCGCTGGGGTTCACGCAGGGGAAGGAATACGCGGAACTGATCTGGCCGATCGACCTGATGATCGCGGTGGTGTGGCTCGGGTTCTTCGGGACGAACTTCTTCATGACGCTGATCAAGCGTCGCGAGCGGCACATGTATGTCGCGCTGTGGTTCTACATCGCGACGATCGTCACGGTCACGATCCTGCACGTCTTCAATAACCTGTGGATCCCGATCGGGCTGGCGGAACTCATCACGACCGGGCACATGCCAAGCAAGGCGACGGTGCTGGAGAGTTACTCGCTGTACGCGGGGGTGCAGGACGCGTTCATGCAGTGGTGGTACGGGCACAACGCGGTAGCGTTCTTCCTGACGACGCCGTTCCTGGGGCTGATGTATTACTTCATGCCCAAGGCGGCGGAGCGGCCGGTGTACTCGTACCGGCTGAGCATCGTGCACTTCTGGAGCCTGATTTTCATGTACATCTGGGCGGGCCCGCACCACCTGCACTACACGGCCCTGCCGACGTGGGCGAGTTCGCTGGGAATGCTCTTCAGCGTGATGCTGTGGATGCCCTCCTGGGGCGGCGGGATCAACGGGCTGCTGACGCTCCGCGGCGCGTGGCACAAACTGCGGGACGATCCTATCCTGAAGTTCTTCGTCACCGGCGTGACGTTCTACATGATGTCCACGTTCGAGGGGCCCATGCTCAGCGTCAAGAGCGTGAACGCCCTCTCACACTACACGGACTGGACCATCGCGCACGTTCACGGCGGGGCGCTGGGATGGAACGGGTTCCTGGCCTTTGGCATGATGTACTGGCTGCTCCCGCGGCTGTTCCAGACGCGGTTGTGGAGCAAGAAGATGGCCGAGTGGCACTTCTGGCTGGGCACCCTGGGCATCCTGATGTACATCATCCCGATCTACTGGGCGGGTGTGACGCAGGGGCTCATGTGGCGGGCGTTCGACCAGGTCGGCAACCTGCAATACGGCGACTTCGTGGAGACGGTGACCCGGCTCATGCCGTTCTACTGGATCCGAGTCGGCGGCGGGCTGTTGTACATCACGGGCGTGCTGCTGGCGGGGGTGAACTTCGCGCTGACCTGGAGCACTCGGCCGGCGAAATACGAGGAGGTCGTCCACCATGCCCCGCGTCTGGCTCGCGGGTACCAGGACGCGCCGTATCCGGATTCAAGGCTGACGGCAAACGTCGAGTTCGCCCGCAAGGGTGAGATCTTCCTCAACGGGTGGTGGCACCGGCGCTGGGAGCGACGGCCGGTGAAGTTCACGGTGTGGGTCGTGATCGCGGTCGGCGTCGCGTCGCTGTTTGAGATCATCCCGACGTTCCTGATTCGGAGCAACGTGCCGACGATCGAGAGCGTGAAGCCGTACACGCCGCTGGAGTTGGCGGGGCGCGACATCTATGTGAGCGAGGGGTGCTACAACTGCCACTCGCAGATGATCCGGCCGATCTGGGCGGAGACGCAGCGGTACGGTGACTACAGCAAACCGGGCGAGTTTGTCTTTGACCATCCGTTCCAGTGGGGCTCGCGCCGCATCGGGCCGGACCTGGCGCGCGAAGGGGGAAAGCAGAGTTATGACTGGCAGGTTCGGCACCTGGAGGATCCGAGGCAGCTCCAGGCGCAGTCGATCATGCCGACATACGCCCACCTGCTGGAAGAGAAACTGAACTTCGACGAGATCCAGGGGCGGGTGAACGCGATGGCGATGCTCGGCGTTCCGTACGGCCAGGCGGTGCTCGAGGGGAACGCGCCGGAGATCGCGCGGCGCCAGGCCAAGAAGATCGGCGAGGATCTTGTCAAGCAGGGGGGGTACGACAAGATGGACGACAAGAAGATCATCGCCTTGATCGCGTATCTGCAGCGACTGGGCACGGACATTCATCAGTCGGCGGACTGGAACCCGATGGCGGAGTTCATGCCCGTCGAGCCGAAGTCGTCGGCACAGGTGGAGCGGATGAAGACCGGCCAAAGGAGCGAGCGATGAGCCTGACGGACATCATGAGTTCGATGCAGTTGTCGGCGTACCCGCAGATCGCGCTGGGGTTGTTCCTGATCGTCTTTGCGTCGATCGTGTGGAGGACGTGGTCCAAGAAGCGGCGGGGGGACATGCAGTCCGCGGCGATGCTGCCGCTGGAAGATGAGTAGGGCGAGTCTCCGCACTCGCCCAAGCGGGAGCGTTCAGGAGCATTGAAGTAAGAAGCCCGACGGGGACCGTCGGGCCACTCAAGGGAATCCAGTCGCCCCACTCGGAAGTTGGGCCACCCGGAAAGAACCATGAAGACTGAGTTCGACAAGTTGATGGATCACGAGTACGACGGGATCCGAGAGTACGACAACCCCACCCCGGGGTGGTGGCACATGATCTTTCTGTCGTCGATCGTGTTCAGCGTGTTCTATTTCGTGTTCTGGGAGTACAGCCCGATGGCGTACTCGGTGCAGGAGGCCTGGGACAAGCGCCAAGCCGTGGAGTTCAAGAAGATCTTCGGCGCGTACGGCGAGATGGCGGCGGACGAGCCGACGATCCAGAAGATGCGGGGCGACGCGAAGATGATGATTGTCGCCAACAGCATTTTTCAGGCCAACTGCGCGCAGTGTCACAACTCGGACGGTGGCGCGGCGGGGAAGACCGGCGTGAACCTGACCGACAACGCCTACAAGAACGTCAAGAAACTCACCGACGTGTATGACGTGATCGTGAAGGGGGCCAACAACCTGGCCATGCCGGCGTGGGAGAACCGTTTGTCGCAGAACCAGCGGGTGATCATGGCGGCGTACGTGGCGAATCTTCGTGGAAAGAATGTTGCCGGGGGCAAGGCGCCCGAGGGGGCCGAGATCGCTCCCTGGCCGGAAGCGAAGTAGGACGGGTCCCGGCGGAGCATGAACAGCACAGCAGCGGACGACATGTCAGTGGAAACGAAGGACAACGTGACGCGGCCGGAAGCGGCGAGCGAGCCGGCCGACCCCGTGATGCCCGACCTGGTCGACGGCGGACTCTCGACGCTGCGGAAAGACGGGCGCCGGCGGTGGTTGACGCCGAAGGTCTCGAAGGGGCGTTTTCTGTCGGCGAGGCGGGCGGTGGCGTATGGGCTCATCGTGCTCTTCACCGCGCTGCCCTATGTGAAGATGGCCGGCAAGCCCGTGGTGCTGCTGGATATCCCGGCGCGGCGGTTCACGTTCTTCGGCGTGACGTTTCTGCCGACGGACACGCTGCTGCTGGCGCTGCTGATGGTCGGGGTCTTCCTGACGGTCTTTTTCGTGACGGCGCTATTTGGGAGAGTCTGGTGCGGCTGGGGATGCCCGCAGACGGTGTACATGGAGTTCGTGTATCGGCCGATCGAGCGGCTCTTCGAGGGCGCGCCCGGTCGAGCAAAGCGAGGCTGGCTCCAGACATCCGGGGCGGGCAAGCCGCTGAAGTATGTGGCGTATCTGCTCGTCTCGCTGGTGCTGGCGCACACGTTCCTGGCGTACTTCGTGGGGGTGGATCGGTTGTGGCACTGGGTGCAGCGCTCGCCCGCCGAGCACCCGGAGGGGTTCCTGGTCGTCGCGATCGTGACCGCCGCGATGATGTTCGATTTCGCGTACTTCCGCGAGCAGACGTGCATCGTCGCGTGCCCGTACGGGCGGTTCCAGAGCGTGATGCTCGATCGGCAGTCGATGATCGTGACGTACGACCGGCAGCGCGGGGAGCCCCGTGGAAAGAAGGCGGCGAAGAAGGGCGCCCGCGGAGTGAGCGCGGGAGCGGCGGATCTCAGCCTGCCGGTGATGGGCGCGGTGATGGAGTCCGACCGCGTGGGCGACTGTGTTGACTGCCACCTGTGCGTCACGACGTGCCCGACCGGGATCGACATCCGCAACGGGCTGCAGATGGAGTGCATCGGGTGCGCGCAATGCATCGACGCGTGCGACGCGGTGATGACGAAGATCGGCCGGCCGCGGGGGTTGATCCGGTACAGCTCGACGGCGGCGGTGATCGGCGAGAAGCCCCGGCTGATCCGGGCGCGGGTGATCGTGTACCCGGCGGTGCTGGCGATCGTGCTGACCGGATTCCTGATCGCGCTGCTGTCGCGCGAGCCGGCGGACGTGACGGTGCTCCGCGGGCTCGGGGCGCCCTTTACGGAGCAGGGAAACGGGATGATCGAGAACGCGGTCCGGATCAAGGTGGTGAACCGAACGGACTCGCCGGCGACGTACCGGTTCGGCGCCCGCGCTGATCACGATGCAGCCGGGGAGGACGCGAACCACGCGGCGGGGGTGCGATTGGTCATGCCGGAAGAGCAGGTGACGCTCGGGCCGGGCGCGACCAAGATGGTGTTCGCGGTGCTGGAGGCGTCGATCGATCTGTTCGAGCGAGGCGCGATGCCGGTGCGTGTGATGGTGCGCGATGAGAGCGGCTTTGAGAAGTCGGTGAAGTATCGGATGATGGGTCCGGGCTCGAAGCGGCATGCGGAGGAACGCCACAACGAGACGCGCGAACGTCAAGAGAATCACGACGGCACGCACAACGAACAGGAGAATCGCCGATGAACACGGGCGACCCACGGTTGAACGGACATTGCCGCGACGTGGCGTCCGCGGGTGCAGCCGCGCGCTTGAACGGAGTGATTCAGGATCGCGCCGCCGCGCCCACCGATTCCCCTTCGCGCGGGCGGGTCCGGCGCCGCCCGGCGTTGTTTCCGGGCATCATCTTCGTGCTGCTGGGGATGAACATGGTGATCGTCGCGATCACGGTATACGCGGCGACGAGCGACGCGTCGTTCGCGATCGAGCCGCGGTACTACGAGAAGGCGCTGCACTGGGACGACGCGGCGGCGCAGAAGCGTGCCAGCGACAAGTTGGGTTGGAAGGTCTCGGTGTCGCTCGACGCCGGGGCCGGCTCGCCGATGCTGGTGGCGAAGGTGACCGACCGTGACGGGCAGGCGGTGTCGGGGATCGCGCTGCAAGGAGAGATGTTTCACAACGCCAGGTCGGGCGACCGGCGTGAGTTGACGTTCACCGCCGCGGCGCCCGGCGAATACGCCGCGCCGGCGCTGGTGGATCGGGCGGGCGTGTGGCAAGTGCGGCTTCTGGGGAGGCGCGGGGACCAGACGATCGTGCACGACCAGACGCTGGACGTGGTAGCGAGCGAGGAGGAGCGGCGATGAGCGCGCTGATCGTCGCCGTGATGCTGGCAAGCCTGATGGGGAGCATGCACTGCGCGGGCATGTGCGGCGGGTTCCTGGCGTTTGCAGTGACGGGCTCGCTGGTCGCGCCGACGGTCCAGGGGCAGCCGGGGCGTTCCGCGCGGGGCGGGCCGTCGAAGTCGGCGCTGCAAGCGGCGTACAACGGTGGACGGCTGCTAACGTATGTCTCGCTGGGCGGGATCGCCGGCGCGATCGGATCGGCGGTGGACCTTGGGGGGGAATACGTCGGGGTGCAACGGACGGCGGCGGTGATCGCCGGGGCGCTCATGATCGGTTTCGGGGTGATCGCCGTGCTGCGCGTGAGCGGCGTGCGGGTGGGGCCGATGCCGATGCCGCGGGCGCTGCGCGACGGGGTGATGCGCGGGCACCGGGCGGCGGCGACGTGGCCGCCCCTGGGGCGTGCCTTGGCCGTGGGGTTGCTCACGACGTTATTGCCCTGCGGGTGGCTGTACGCGTTCGTGATCACGGCCGCCGGCACCGGCGACGCCGCGCACGGCGCGGTCACCATGGCAGCGTTCTGGATCGGCACGCTTCCGATGATGGTCGGGCTGGGCACGGGTCTGCAATCGCTGGCCGGGCCACTGCGCAGGCGCCTCCCGGTCGTCATGCCCCTGCTCCTGGTCGCGGTGGGCGTGTACACGGTCGCGGGCCGACTCGCGATGCCGGCGATGGGGAGCGGCAACGCAGCGATGATCGTCCCGGCGGGTCGTGAAGAGGCGGCGCAGCGGGCGGAGCGCCTCGCGGATGAGACCCCGCCATGCTGCCGGGATGAAGGCCGGTGAAACAGGCGACGGTCACGCCGCGACGGCAAGCGTCGCCGGGCTTCGCGGAGCGACGGATTCCCAGAACACCATGAGCACGGCCGGGTCCATCTCGATGCCACGCAGCGACGGAGCCGGTCGCGCCGCGGTCGCGTGCACGCACTGCGGGCTTGGCGTCCCCGCCGGGCTCATCGAAGAAGGCGCCGCGCAACAGTTCTGCTGCGGTGGTTGCCGGACGGCGTACGACGTGATCCACTCCTGCGGGCTCGAACGATACTACCGGCTGCGTGATGAGACTAGCCAGCGGGAGGCCGAGCCGGTCAGGCCGAGCGGTCGGCGGTACGCTGAGTTTGACGATCCGGTGTTCGAGTCGCTGTATGTGCGATCCGTCGGTGGGACGGCGCCGACCCTGAAAACGGTGGAACTGCTGCTGAGTGGTGTGCACTGCGCGGCGTGCGTGTGGCTGGTTGAGAGGCTGTCGGCGGTGACGCCGGGGGTCGTCGAATCGCGGCTGGACCTGCGGCGCGGGCTGGTTCGGGTGACGTGGGATTCGGACGCCGTGTCCCTGTCGCGGATCGCGCGCGTGCTGGAATCGCTCGGATATCCACCGAGCCCGGCGCGCGGGGTTGCGGCGCGTGACGCGCGGCGACGCGAGGACCGGCGACATCTGGTCCGGCTCGGCGTCGCCGGAGCGTGCGCCGCGAACGTGATGCTGCTGGCGCTGGCGTTGTACGCGGGCGCGTTTGACGGGATGGAGCGGGCGTATGAACAGATGTTCCGCTGGCTCAGTCTCGCGATCAGCATGGTGGCGCTGGCGTGGCCGGGGAACGTGTTCATCCGGGGAGCCATCGCGGCGATCCGCACCCTGTCGCTGCACCTGGATCTGCCGATCTCGATCGGGCTGGTGGCCGGCGCCGCGTGGGGGACCGTCAACACGGTGCGAGGCGAGGGCGAGATCTATTTCGATTCGCTCGCCGTGCTCGTGTTCGCGCTGCTGGTCGGACGCTACATCCAGCACCGGCAGCAGCGCTGGGCGGCGGACTCGGTGGAACTGCTCTTCACGCTGACGCCGAACTCGGCGCGACGCGTCGCCAACGATGTGATCGAAGATGTTCCGGTGGAAGCGCTATCGGTGGGAGACGTGGTGGAGGTGCTCGCCGGCGACTCGGTGCCGGTGGACGGCGTGATCGTGCAAGGCCAAAGCGACGTGGACGAATCGCTCCTGAGCGGCGAATCGAGCCCGGTGCGGGCCGCTCCCGGGTTCCGGGCGAGTGCGGGCGCCGTGAACCTGTCGGGGCCGATTCGTATCCGAGTCGAAGCGACCGGCGAGGACACCCGCGTCGGTCGATTGATGAAACTCGTCAGCGACGCATCGCAGAAGAAAGCCGGGATCGTTCGGCTGGCGGACCGCATGGCCGGGTGGTTCATCGTCGGGAGCCTGTCCCTGGCGGGCATCACGCTGCTGTTGTGGCTCTGGCTGGACCGGTCGCGGGCGATCGACCACGCTGCCGCGCTGCTGATTGTGACGTGCCCGTGCGCGGTGGGTCTGGCGACGCCGCTGGCGATGACGGTCGCAATCGGGCGGGCGGCACGGCGCGGTATCCTCATCAAAGGCGGCGACGCGCTGGAGCAACTCTCCAGGCCCGGCCAGATGTTCGTGGACAAGACCGGGACTCTCACGCAGGGCCGGCTCATCGCCGGAGAATGGATCGGCGACGAGGAGATTCGGCCGCTGGTCGCGGCCTTGGAGCGCCACTCCACCCACCCCATCGCGCTCGCGCTGGCACGCGCGGCGCCCGCCGATGCGTCGATCCAGGTCCAAGACGTGCGGCAAGAACTCGGGCAGGGGATCAGCGGATCCGTGAACGGGCGGCGAGTGTCGGTGGGACGCTGGGAGTTTCTGGGTGAATCCGCTCGTGGGCGCGATGAGATCCCCTGCGAACCCCCGCGCTGGACTCGGGCATTTATCGAGCAATGCGCGGCGGCGATGCTCTCGCCCGTGTTCGTCGCGGTCGATGGACGAGTGGTCGCGGCGGTGGGAGTGGGGGACTCGCTTCGGGAGTCGAGTTGCTCGGCGATCGAATCGCTTCGCGGGGACGGGTGGGGAGTCGAACTCCTCTCGGGCGATCATCCCTCGGTCGTGATGAAAGCGGGGCGGATGCTCGGACTCGCACCCGGCGCGTGCCACGGCGGGGAATCTCCCGAGGGCAAACTCCACCGTGTGCGTCAGGCGCTCGCGCAGGGGCCGGTGGTGATGATCGGTGACGGCGTGAACGACGCCGCGGCGCTGTCGGCCGCGACGGTGGGGATCGCGGTGCACGGCGGGGCGGAGGCGAGCCTGGCCGCGGCGGACATCTATCTCAACGCGCCCGGGCTGGATTCCGTTGCCTCGCTGACTCACGCCGCCCGCGCGACGATGCGGGCGATCAAGGTGTGCCTGGCGGTATCGATCGGCTACAACGCCGTGTCGGCGACGCTCGCGATGACCGGGCATCTCAGCCCGATCGTCGCGGCGATCATGATGCCCGTGAGTTCATTGACCGTGCTCGCGCTGTCATTGCGGGCCAGAACCTTTGAGCCGGCGAGGCGGAGCGGTCGCACCCGGCATCGGGAGGAGTCGCCGACTGGCGTGGCCCCCGGGAGGATCGCACCATGTCCGTGATCTACATCGTGCTTCCGCTGGCGCTGGTGTTCGTGGGTCTTGCCCTGGCCGGTTTCATCATGGCGGTCCGGCGCGGGCAGTTCGATGATCTGGATACGCCCGCGTCGCGGATGCTCGGGGATGATGATTGACGCTGGGTGTCGGCTGGCGAGCCGCCGGCGCGAGACGGGAAGCCCGTCCGCATGTGTTGCGAGCGAGGGGATGGACGCTCAAATAAAAGCGGGCCATCGTCGGCGTGCGACGATGGCCCGTGAATGTCGGCCGGGAATCGGTGAGGGCGATCAGTGCTTGGACTGCTCGTCGAGATGCTTTTCGATGATCTCTTCGAGTTTCTTTTCGCCCGCCGGATCGAAACCGATCGCGTGGTGGATCACCTTGCCGTCGACACCGATCACATAGAACTGAGGGATCGGACCGACGCCGTAGGCTTCGGCGACCGGATCGCCGTTGTAGAGACCGAGGTAGGTGAACTTCTTCTTCTGCATGTACTTGGCGGCCTCGGCGGGGTCGTCGGCCATGTTGACGCCGACCACGACCACGCCCTTGTCCTTGAGTTTCTCGTGCAGTTTCTGGAGTCCGGGCATGGCCATCTTGCACGGGCCGCACCAGGTCGCCCAGAAGTCCATCACGACGACCTTGCCCTTAAAGTCCGAAAGTTTGTGCTCCTTGCCGTCGGCGTCCTTGAGCGCCCATTCGCCGGCGACGTCGCCGACCTTGAACTTCGGCTTGGGACCACCCATCATGTCGTCCATCTTGACCTCGCGCACCTCGTACCCCTCCGGGGTCTTGACGGTGAACGCGGACGCTTCGATGGGGGGGTCGAGTTTCAGATCGGCGAGCGAGACACCAAAGGAGTAGGTCGTCGAGTTCGGCTCGCTCTGCTCGTACTGCCGGAGGAGGTGGTCGTCCTCGCCGACGTGAAGGCGGGTGCTCACCGTCATCTTTGTCGGGGGCTTGGGCTGGGCGTCTTCGCCCTCGTCGTCTTCCATGCTGGGCATGTCGTAGACACGCTCGACGATCAGGATGTCGCACTTGACGCCGGCGATTTCCGCCTGGCCGGCGTGCTTCACCGACGACGGCGCCTGGAACTCATCGTCGTCGTGCCAGTACGGGAACGCCAGCAGCATCATCGGCTCCTGGAAATACGGCACCGGCTCCTCGGATTCCACCTTCACCTCCTCCACCACCTTCTCGGCGTGGAGCACGTTGCGGATCACCTTTCCATCAAACCCGATCTCGAACCGGCCCGGCTCGGCGTCGGGCGTCGCGCCCGGGCGCTGGCCGGTCAGGATGAACTTGCCTCGAAAATCCATCCGGTCCTTCAGGTCGGCGGTCATGATGACCTTCCCGCTGAGGTCGGGCACGGGGAAGCGCCCGCCCGGCGCCACGATCGTCTTGCCCGTGTACGAGATTGCCTTGACCTTGGCCGTGGCTTCCTTGAACGAGTCGTAGAGTTTCTGCGCGTCCTGCGCCAGGGCGGGGAACGACAACAATGATGCCGCCACCACCGTCGCGCCGGCCATCAGTCTGATTGATCGCATGCACATTCCTTTATGTGGGGGAAACCGAACCCGCGATTGTACGGCGAGAGATGCGCCGATAACCAAAGAACCGCTTTGCCGCGGGCCGAACCAGAGGTATGCTCATGGGGCCGATCGCACACCGCGACTCGGCGCCGCCCGGCTGGATCGCACCCGAGGAACTACCGCCATGATGCTTATTCACGTGACCACGTTCGGTCGATTCGTGGCTGGATTGACGATCATGCCGGCGGTCTTCGCCGGCTCGTTCAGGGCCGCCGCGCAGACGGAGTTGCCCTTCACCAGCGAGGCCGGCGCCCGCGGGGTGTCGTATCTCCCGGAAGACAGCCGGTCGTTCGGCTGCGGGTTCGCCTGCGTCGATCTGAACAACGACGGCGCGCCCGACCTGGTCCTGCTCGGGAAGCAGTCGGTCTCGGCGCAGAGCCCGTACACCATCGGGGTGTATCAGAATAGTGGCGCGGGCGTCTTTACCAACCGCTCGACCAACAACGGGATCCCCAGCCGCCGAGCCGCCGCGGGCGTTTCTTCGGCCGACTTCGACAACGACGGCGACCTGGACCTGCTCATCACGTGCTGGCTCCAGGCCAACATCCTGCTCAGGAACCTTGGAAACTTCCAGTTCGAAGACGTCACGGCCGCGTTCGCCATGGGCATCGAGGCCGCGGGGCAGAGTTCGGCCTGGGGAGACGTCAACGGTGACGGCTGGCTCGATATCTACGTTGCCAACCGCACCACGACGAACTACCCGGCCCCCCCGTTCCCACAGAATCTCGTCAAGAATCTCTTCTACATCAACAACCAGGGTCAGTCTTTCACCGAAATGGCCGTGCCCATGGGAATCGATGCCGGCCTTGACCCCAGTTTCCAATCGTCGTTCTTCGACTTTGATCGCGACGGCGACCCCGACCTGTATCTCTCCAATGACAAGGGCGCCAGTCAGGCCTGCGCCATCCGAAACCGCATGTGGCGCAACGACAACGGGCAGTTCGTGGACATCTCCGCGGCTTCCGGCACCAACGGCTGCATCGACGCGATGTGCCTCACCTTCGGCGATTTCGACCACAACCGCCACCCCGACATGTACATCACCAACGTCGGCGGCGGGAACGCTCCCAACTACCTGTACATGAACCAGGGCGACGGCACCTTCATCGATCGAGCCGCCGCCTCCGGCACGAGCGACGGGCAACTCGCCTGGGGATCGGTCTTCTTTGACTACAACAACGACGGGTTTGATGACCTGTATGTCTGCCACAGCAGCTCCCCCAACAAGATGTTCCGGAACATCGACGGACAGGTCGCGGTCGAAGTGGCCGGCGAGATGAACGTCGCCGATCCGGCCGAATCCTTCACGTGCGCCGTCGCCGATCTGGACAACGACGGCGACCTCGACCTGATGGTCTCCAACCGCACCGGAACGCTACCCCCGTCCTTCAAGATGTTCATCAACCACGAGGGCGAGCGGCGGCACTGGATGAAGTTCCGCGTCGTGGGCCGCGGCGCCAACCGGTTCGCTGTCGGGGCCCAGATCGATCTTCGCGTCGGTTCAACCTGGCAATGGCGAGAAGTGGTCGCCGGATCAAACTTCAAGAACCAGAACGACCTGATGCAGCACTTCGGGATGAACGACGCCGTCAAGGCCGACGAGATCATCGTGCGCTGGCCCAGGATGGACGGCCAGGTCGTGCAGCGGACCTTGCGAGGCTACCCCGCCAACCGTACCTGGGTCATCTATCCGCCGGAGAAACTCGGCGACGCGAACCAGGACGGCCTCCTCGACAGCACCGATTTCTTTGCCTGCCTCACGTGCATCGCGGACTCCGGCGGCGTTATCGGGCCATCCTGCGAGGTCTTCGACATGGACGGCAGCGGCGCCTTTGACAGCCTCGACTTCTTCGCCTTCCTGCACGAGTTCTTCGCCAGATAACGCACACGAAGAATCGCCACAGGTTTTCACGCTCCCAATCGCACGCCGGACGCTGTTCTTGCGCCCAATGTGGCAGGACACGGGAGGCCGCGCCACGCCGGTTTGTCCCCCGCGCCAGAACCCCGGCAACTAGCCGCAAGTGACACTATGCATCGGTCGATACGTTCTGCAACGCTCCCGCATGCGCGCCCGGCAGCGGCGCAGACTCATGTCCGTCAACATGAATGCCATTCTGGTTGAGGTCACGCCCACGCGTCATCAACTCACCGTGATGAAGCACGGCGTGCCGGACGCGGTGCGGATAACTCGCCTCGATCCCCCGCCCCAGACGCCCGGCGCCCAGGCGCACAAGCGATGGACCGAGCAACTCGCCGCCCTGCAGACCACGCTGGCGCCGTGGGTGAGCGAACTGAACCTGCATGGACGCGGCGCAACGATCATCTACTCGGGCCCCGACTCCGCGGCGTCGGTGTATTCCGTGCCGGCCGCGACCGGTCTGGCCGCGGCGCGGGCCGCGACCGAACTGGCGATCGCCGAAGCCGCGGCGTTCCCGCTGGATCTGGCGACCGTCGCGATCCATCACGTCTCCACGGACTCAGGCCCCGGCGTCAATGCCGACGGGTCGCCCCGCCCTCCCCAGATGCACCACCTCGCGGCGATCGATTCGGAGTTCGGCGCGTCGGCGGTATGCCAGAGCGTTCAGAACGCCGGGCTCGCCGTCGAGCGGAGCCTGCCCGCCCCGGCCGTGATGCTCGCCGCGACCTGCCTCGAAGCCGCACGCCACGCCCGCGGCGGCGCCTGTGCGGTGCTGTGGATGGGCGATCACGGCTCCGCCCTGGTGGTGCACACCCCGCAGCGGCTGGCGCTGGCGCGCTTCCTCCCACACGGGTGCGAGCAACTTGTGGAACTCCTGACCCGCGCCAGCGCCTCCAGGTCCCCCTCTCCGCCCGGCGCCGCGGTGACGGAGTCCGAGCGATCGGCGGCGCGGGATATCCTATTTCAGCGCGGCGTGTCGGATGCCCCTCCAAGCGGCGCCGACGTCGCCGACAACCACTCGTCGGTCAGCCTCCCGATCGTGCGCCCCATCATCCAGCGACTCGCGATCGAGATCAAGCAGTCGATCCGGTTCTGCCTCAGCGCCGAGGAGCGCGGCTCGCTGCGCGTGATGCTGGCCGGGCCCGGCGCGAAGATCCCGCACCTGGAGTCGGTCTTGTCCGCGGACGCCGGCGCGGGCATCACCGTCATGCAGCCCGCGGCGTCGTCGGTCGGGGCCGTTCTGGAGGGTGAGTCGTCCGCGTACTCGCACGCCGCGACGCTCCGGCTGAACCTGTTGCCCAGGGCACGGCGCGACCTGGAGCGGTTCGCCAGCCTGCGTCGCGCGCTGCGGATCGGGGTGGCGCTGGCGATCTTCGCCACCGCCCTCGATGCCGCTCAGCACTACTACCTCGTGCGCGATCAGCGGGCGCTGGCCGCACGACTCGAAGCCGAGCAGGCCGTTCCCAGCGCGGCCCGGCACGCGGTCGATCGGTCGGTCGCCGCCAGGCTCGGCGTGTCGCAGGCCCACGCGAGGCTCAAGCAACTCGTCCCGGACTCGCCGGTCGCCGCCGCCGTGCTGGCCATGCTCGCCGAGGAGACCCCGGCCAACATCCGCCTGCGCGGGATCGAGATCGCGCCCGAGCAGGGCGGGTGGGTCGCGCGGATCGCCGGGACCGTCGCGCCGGATGACACCGGCGACACGGCCCCAGCCGACTTTCTCAGGCGATACCTGGATCGCCTTTCCAAGTCGCCGCTCGTCACGTCCACGAACCTCGGGTCCACCAGGCTCCCGACGACGCAGCAGACGTTCCTGGCCTTCGACGCCAGCATCGCGCTCGTCGGCCTCCCGATCGAGGACCTTCGCGACGCCCTGGCCGGGGAACGATCAGCCCGTGCCGCGGCGGCTACCGAAACCACCGGAGGCCGCCCATGATCCCGGAACTTCGACGCCGGCTCGCCAGCGAAGGGCTGATCGGCCTGGCGGTGGCGCTGGGGATCCACTTCATGTTCGTGGATCCCCAGAAGACAACGCTCGGGGAACTCCAGAAGCGATGCGATGAACTGACGGCGAAGTTGCCGAGCCAGGCCGGTATGGCCGACGCGGTCCCCGCCGCCCTGACGCAGATGGAGCGAGCCCGGGCCGAGGCCGAGCGCCTCGAGCGCGCCGGCGAACTCGCGCGCCGCGAAAGCGAACTCTTCTCCCGCATCATGCGGCTTGCCAGCGACCACCGCGTGCGGGTCGATCGGATGGAGCCGCAGCGACTCACGCCGGCGTCCTTTGCGACCGGCGGCGGCACGCCCGCATCCCCGCTCGCCCCGGGAACGCCCGGAGCGACGTTGACCCTCCGTCCGCGCGATGCATCCGTGGGGTACTCCATCGCGCTGAGCGCGACGTACGCCGACCTGTGCCGGTTCCTTTCGATGATGCAGACGGAACTGGCCTACGCGCATGTGCGCTCCCTGCGCGTGCAGGCGCTCGACGGCCCGGTGAGCGAGGCCGATTCCAAACTCGTCACCGCCGTCATCGAGACGTCTCACTTCGCGGTCGATGCGTCCCCGCTCCCGTTGCCGGACGCCGCCAACGGAGGACAGCCGTGACCACCTTCGCGGACCTTTCTCGCTCCTCGCGGGTCCCGTTGCTGGCCACGATCCTGGGCCCGGGCCTGCTGGTACTGGCGGTTCGCTTGCTGGCGGGCGGTCCCGCGTCGGCGCCCGCGGGCTTGTCGATCGCCGCCGGCCCGGGTGCGGCGCTGCCGGGCAGTGGGGGGCCCGGCGCGACCTCGCTGACCGATCGACAGTCATCGGCGCTGAAGTGGATCGCGGAGCACCGGCTTGCCACGGCGCCGGTCACGGAATCCCCCATGCAGACGCCCGCCGTGCTCCCCGACGCAAAGCAGAGCGACTCCCAGCCGGCCAAACCGCGGAGCGCGCCCGCCGACACCGCGGACCCGCTCGATCAGGTCAAGGTCTCCGCCATCATGGGCCACGACGATACCGGGTTGGTTTCGATCGATGGCAAAGTGTTCCGGCTAGGCGACGAGATCGCTCCGGGATGGCGCCTCTCGCACATCGATGGTCGCGCCCGCCGCATCATCGTCTCTCGCCAAGGCGAGCCCGACCGCGTCTTGTCGCTGGAGCCGTAGCATCCCCAAGCGTCGCACGCCGCGTTAGAGCATCCGCATCACGCCGACGGCCGCGTACAACCCGGCGACCCGCTCGCGATCGAGCACCGTCGCGGCAAACGCGGGGTTGAGCGGCTGAAGCCGGATCACCGCGCCCGCGCCTTCTTCGGAACCGGTCTCGATGTAGACGCGCTTGAAGGTTGTCTCGTGATCAGGTTCGAGCCGCACGAAACAGTCCATGCCGGACTTGACCTGCTTGGCGGGTGAAAAAATGACAATGTCCCCCTCGCGGTAATCGGGCATCATGGATTCGCCGACCACGCGGGCGGCGAACGCATCGGGATCATGAACGTCCGGCGCCCGGACGTACTCGTCCGCGACGCGCGCCGGATACCCCAGGTCGGTAAACTCGGCCGGATACCCCGCCGCCACCGAGTTGATCAGCGGGATCTCCACCGGGAGCATCGCGCGAAGTGGTTCCACTCCGATCCCCGCTTCGCCCGCGATTCCCGATCCCGGACGCGCGGTCGCGGAACACCCGGCTGACGCCGCCGAACCCGCGTCATCCGGCGGAGAAATCTGATCGATGAGTCGGCGGAGTTCACCCGACTGGTACAGTTGATCCAGCGTGACCGCGAGCGAGTCCCCGGACCTGGGCGAAGCCTCGCGACCGGCGGGCGTCTCGTGTGCACGCGCATTGGAGAGCGCATGAATCAGCCGCCGCGTCGCGGATGCGAGCGACTGCATCTGGCTGACGGTGCGCTTCACGCTCGGCGGCGTCGTCTGCCATTCAGCAATGGCCACCAACTCGCCATCGGCAAACCCCAGCGTGCTCTCGATTCGGCGCAGCAGCGCCTCGCCCGGCGTGCCGTCGCGCTTGCCCGTCTCGATCCCCGAGAGATAACTCTTCGTACAACCCACCAGAGAGGCCAACTGGTCCAGCGTCATCCGCCGCGAGATTCTTCTCGAGCGGAGCATGTGGCCAAGAGATCGAGAAATCGGCTCGTTCATAAAATCAGGTAACTGTATGGTATTCCCATGGTCGAGTGCCTTATTATGCGCGCTATTTTGGCGATCATCCATACAAAAACCTTGTGAAAAGTCCATAATTGGATACACTCATTACAATGTTGACTGTACAGTACACTACGGTGGTGTCCTGTCAATAGCCAGAGCCACAAGAATGAGGATTTCTCATGCGGTCCCTGCCAGTTTGTCAAGAGAACTATGTGAAACTGGGTGATTTCGACACTTCTGAGGCTCCAACCGATCTCCGCCGCCGACACGGACGCGAGGTCGTGGAACGGATCACCTCAAGAGCCCAGTGGCTTCCGCGCGCCGACAGAGAGTTGATCCTGGCGGTCTTCAACGACGGGAAACGAACCAAGGACCTGGCGGCACTCATGAGCGTCAGCCCGCGCGTGCTGCGGAGCCGCGTGCGCCGTCTGGTCCGGCGCGTCACAAGCGAGCAGTTCCAGTTCGCGGCGCTTCACCACGAAACTTGGCCGGCGGGGATGAAGCGAGCCGCCGAGGCGTGCATCTTCGCCGGCTTGTCCATCAAGGATGCGGCGCGAGAACTCGGGCTGACCTACCACGGCGTTCGCCGGCACGTCGACCTCATCCGGGTCATGGCCAGAACCAATGGACTTACCTCTATGAAGTTTGGAACTGCCGACCGCTCGTCCGCGCGCGCCGCATCGAATCGCGGGCAAGGACTTTACGAACTTTGACTGGCGCGGGTAGGTTCCCGAATGGGAAGCCAATACAGGGGGATGCCTTGAAGCGAACTGGGACGAAGCGACGCCGGGTGTCGCGCCGCGTGACCGAGGCCTGCACGCTCTTCGGCGTGCTCGCTGGGGAACACCCCGGGGCGGCGCGCTGGCACGATCGGCTGGCGCAGGCCGTGCGCGATCTCCAAGGCCTGCTCGCTCCCGGCGTGATCGCGATGGTCATCGGAGAGAGCGGCAGCGGAAAGTCGTCGCTGCTCAGGCTGCTGGCGCGCCGTGCGGGCGGCGCCGGGTGTTACGCCAACCTGATCGCGAGCGAGTTCGCCCCGGCGAGTCGGGGGCGGGCGATCCTGGACCAACTCTCCGGGGACGCCAGATCCGCCGTCCGGATCCTCACGCAGGTCGGTCTGGGCGAACCGGCGCTCTTCGGCCGCACGCTCGACGAACTCTCCGATGGGCAGAGGGCGCGTGCCCGGCTCGCGATCGCGCTCTCGCGCCCGCCGCGCACGCGTTCGCCGGCGACGCGGCTGATCGCCCTAGACGAGTTCGGATCGGTGCTCGATCGAGTGGGCGCCACGCTCCTGGCGGCGTCCGTGCGACGGATGATCGAGCGATTGCCGCACGCGCCCGCCTTAGTCGTCGCGACGGCTCATGAGGATCTTGTCACGTGCCTGCGCCCGGATGTGCTTGTCCGCATGTCCCGGCGCGCGATTGAAACTTGGCGGGCGCCGCGCGCCGTCGGTGCACACCTTGGGGAGAGGACTGGGAATGGAACCACCTGCGCCACGCCGGGCCGAGTTGATACAAAACGGGATGCCCCGGGTTGTGATTCGTCCCGGATCGATTCGCGATCTGGATGAACTGGCGGACTGGCACTACCGCGCCCATCGGCCCGCGTCGATCGTGCGGGTTCTGACGGCAAGATTGCTGGAACCGCGCCATGAAGGCGCCATGCTGGGCGTGCTGGCGGTCTCGATGCCGGTCCTGAACGGTCGCTGGCGGGCCCTGGCCTGGCCGGGGCGGTACAGCACGGGCGACCGCCGCGCCGACGCACGGCGGCTCAATCGCGAACTGCGCACCATTTCGCGCGTGATTGTCGATCCAAGGGCGCGCGGACTGGGCATCGCGACCATCCTCGTCCGTGCCTACTTGGCGCATCCGCTGACCCCCGCGACGGAGGCGATCAGTGCCATGGGAAGCCACACCGCGTTCTTTGAGCGCGCGGGCATGACCTCGTATCGACTCGAACCCACCCCGTCCCAGCAGCGATTCCTGGATTTTCTGGACGCGATCGGAACAACGCCGGCCCGCGTCATTCAGGACCTTTCGGCGTGCCGGCGCCTGGCGCAGCGGCGCGATGTTCGCCGAGAGATCCAGGAGTTGAGCCGCCGGCGCGCGCGGCGATGGATCGATGCGTCATTATGCGGAACCGACCAACTCCGCGCCGCGTGCGCGTCGGTGAGCGGTGAGATGACGGCGTTTGCGCATGTGCGTGGATCCCACGCGAGGCAGGACGGATAATGGACAGGCAGGGAAACGATTCCAAGCAGCAACGTGTACCCGCACCGCGACCGGCGCCGGCGGCCGGGCCGCGCGCCTCGTCGCTGACGTTCTTCCTGACGCGGCGCCAGCGCGAGCAGGTGCTGGAGACACTCAGGCCTCATGGCGCGCCGCGGGCGACCGCGCTCCTGCGAGCGCTTCAGATCCGCGCGGGCCAGACCAACCCCACACGGAGGAAATGTCGATGAGCGTGCATGCAAAGTCAAGGCGGTACCTGATCAAGGCGCTGGCGGCGGGCGAAGCCGATTTGTACGCGCTGGCGCGAGAGTGCGGCCTGACGATGATCGAAATGGCGGCATGGGCCGCCAAGCCCAGGCACCAGGAGACCCTGGGCAGACTCGAACGACTGCTGGAGCGTCGGACCTCGCTGCTGCTGGCCGATGCCCGGGCGGAAGCGGCGGCGGCGCTGCGGCGCATGGCGCTCGCCGAATCGCCCAAGGAGACAGCACGCCGCGCGTGCATCGATCTCCTGAAGTTGCAGCCCGAATCCGCGTCCAGGCGCCGGGGGACCGGTGCGCCGCGCGCGGCTTCGGACACTTCCGAAGCAGATGAACTGAACAAGTTGATGCGGGAGATGGGAGAGGAACCGCCGTCGAACCAGAGCGGCGGCCCAACGGACGATGCGGGCGAACAGGCCTGAACACCGGGAGGCGGCATGGGAGAAATGGGAAACGGGCGCAGCGCCGGGAATCAGGCAACGGCGAGGTTAGAGCCGCCGCGCACGCCGGCGGCGCTCCTGGAATGGTTGCGTCGCGCGCTGAAGGTTGATCTCGCGACCACGCCGCTGCTCGAGGGGAACTCGGCCCCCTTTGAGTACGTCTCGCAGACGTTCTTCGAGGGCAGACGCTTCGGCGATGAATCCGGGCGGATGGGCGCGTTCGGCCCGGCGGATGTCGTCGTGTGGGCCAACCGTGGAGGCGGCAAGACGTTCCTCGGTGCGGTCGCCACGATGCTCGACCTGGTGTTCAAACCCGGGATCGAAATCCGTATCCTCGGAGGATCGCTCGAACAGTCGCAGCGCATGCACGAGCACCTGCGCCGGCTGTTCGAAGCGCCGATGATCGCATCGATGCTCGACGGCCCCATCAAGGCTCGCAGCCTTCAACTTCGTAGCGGGTCCAGGGCCCAGGTCCTGGCGCAGTCGCATACGAGCGTTCGCGGCACGCGGGTGCAGAAGGTCCGGTGCGATGAGACGGAACTGTTTGATCCGGACGTGTGGGAAGCGGCGCAACTCACGACTCGCTCGATGCGGCTCGCCGGACCGTGGGGTTCGTGGGTGCGCGGGAGCGTCGAGGCGCTGAGCACGATGCACAAGCCCTACGGGCTGATGTGGAACATCGTGAGCGAGGCATCGCTCGCGGACGCCGCAACTCACTCGTCGAAGCGGCGGCTGATCCGCTGGGGCGTGGTGGATGTGCTGGAAGCGTGCGGCGACGAGTTCAGGTGCGACGCGTGTTCTCTCTTTGCAGAATGCGGCGGGCGGGCCAAGATGCGGACCCGGATCAGTCCATCAGTCGAAGATGGGAACGCGGGTCGCGCTGATGGAAGATCCGGCGGTGGAGGCGGGCACGTCTCGATTGACGACGCCGTGCGGATGAAGTCCCGCGTCAGCGAAGACGTCTGGCGGGCCGAGATGCTGTGCCGGAGGCCGCGGCGGAGCGACAGCGTGTACCCCGAGTTCGACGCGGGGGTGCACGTGGGGAACTGGGATTCGCTCGCGGCTGAGCACACGAAGTGGATCGCTGGGATGGATTTCGGGTTTCGTGCGCCGACGGTCGTGCTGCTGGCGCGCGTTGACGAAGGCAGCGGCGTGGTGTACATCGAGGCGGAGCACATCCGCGCCGAGTGGACGCTCGATCAGCACATCACGCCGATCAAGGGCGGCATGGACCTGGGGTTGCCGGCGCCGGCGTGGATCGGCGTGGACCCGGCGGGGCACCAGCGCAGCGAGCAGACCGGGATGTCGAGCATCGCGGCCCTCCGGCGCGCCGGGCTGATCGTGCGGTCGCGGCGGCTGGAACTGCACGAGGGAGTGTCTCTCGTGAGAGCGAGGCTCCGCCCCGCGGGGACCGGAGAGGGTGCGACTCCGACGCTGTTCATTCACCAGCGGTGCGGCCAGTTGATCGAAGCGCTGCAGCGGTATCACTACCCGGAGGACCGGCCGGAATCGCTGCAGCCGGTGAAAGACGGGTTTGATCACGCCGCCGACGCGCTGCGGTACATGATCGTGAATCTCGATCGGCCGCATCGCACGACGTGCGGGAGTTACCTCTAGCCAGAGATCTCGCCACGGAAAGCACACCGGGCCGGCACACGCCGGCCCGGGTGCTGCGATGAAATGGACATGAAGGGATCGAGGGATCAAGGGATCCTGGGATCAAGGCGAGTTTACCACCGGCGGTCGCGCTTCTGGTTCGAGTCCTTCTTGTCGGTCTTGTCCGACTGAGCGGGCTTCGTCGTGCGCGGCGCTTCCTTGGCGGGCTGCTTCTGCGATTCCTTGGCCGGCCGCTGGGAGGGCGAACTCTGCGGCTGCTTGGCCGGGGCGCTGGTTCGGCTTGGCGGCTTGGGCAGGGCTCGCTCGACGGGCCGGCTCGGCGCCTCGCGCTTGATGGTGTCGGGCTCTCGCACGATGATGCGGTCGCCGGGTTGCTTGATGTCAGGGTCGCCGGGGCGGGAGGAACGATCGTCCTCTCGCGGCTGGGTCATCTTCGTGCCGCGGCGGATCGGGCGCTCGGGCGTCTTGTTTCCCGGGACGGGCTTGGCATCGGGCGCGGGCGTGATCTGACGCGGCGCGCGGGAATCGTCGTCCGGTCGTGGGAGTGGGCGTTCGGGCGTGATGTAGGTGCGGTCGCCGGTGCGCTCGCCGCGACGATCGTCGAGCCGGTCGCGATCGTGGTTGCGCCCGTCGCGGTAGTCGTCGCGCCCGCGCCATGAGCGGTCGTCGTCGCGCCGATCGTGCCGGCGGCCGTGATCGAAGCGATCGTCGTGATCGTGTCGATCGAAGTCGAAGCAGATTTCGTTGTCGTGGCGGCCGAAGTCGAGGTGGATGCCGAAGCGCAGGCCGTGGTCGTCGATGCGGTAGCAGTAGCCGTCCTGGTGCGAGCCGTGGGCGCAGACGAAATCGGTATTGCAGTTGAGCAAGGCGATGGTGGTGAAGTGGTGGTACTGGCGGATGCGCAGGCCGTAGAGACCGTCGCACCATTCGACATCGGGGGCGCAGTCGCCGTGATAGACGCGGATGGTTCGACCGACGCGGCAGACGTCGTACCCGCGGCAGAGAAAGACCTCTTCGACCTGGTCGAGGATGGAGCAGCGCGTCGAGATGCGGTAGGACGCGCAGTCGACCGTGAGGGTGCCGGCGTAGTCATAGCAGCGCGGACCGCAGTCGAGGTCGTAGACACGTTCGATGGTGATCTGGGCGTCGGCGGGGCGCGGAGCGGCGGCGAGGATCCCGGCCGTCGAGAGCACCGCGATGGTGAGCGAGCGAGTTGTGCGGAACATGTGAACCTCCGGGTGAAGTCGGGCGCGGCCGAGTCGAAGAGAGGCAGCGCCGGGGCGACTCTTCGCAAGCGGCGGATGAGCCGCTCACTGGGAATACCGCGCGTCACCCCGAACAAATGACATGAAAAATGAGACGGCCCGGGCGGGATTTGTGCGGGTGAGAAAGACGTATAGTCGATGTAGGCGTGCACGAAAGGAAAACGATATGAGCAAACGACGAATCCATGAATCGGTCGGGGGCGGCGCGGGGTACGTCATCGCGGCGGTCGTCATCGCAACGGGCGCTGGCCTGAACGGGTGCTCTTCGTACCGAGACAGCAGCGGGAGCGCGTCGGTGGCCGAGGCGGTCGGTACCGAAGCCAACGAGGTGATCGACAACTTCCGCCAGAAGGACCCGACGCTCGGGAAGTTCTTTGACAACGCGTACGGATACGCGGTGTTCCCGAAGATCGGCAAGGGAGCGGTGGGGATCGGCGCCGCCAACGGCGATGGGGTGGTGTACGAACAGGGGGTGCTGGTCGGGACGTCGGAGATGACGCAGGTGACGGTCGGCTTTCAACTGGGCGGTCAGACCTACAGCGAGATCATCTTCTTCCAGAACAAGTGGAACCTGGAGTCGTTCAAGGCGGGGAACTTCGAGTTCGCCGCGAATGCGTCGGCGATCGCGGCGGAGTCCGGCGCGGCGGCGACGAACGATTTCAGCAACGGAATCGCGGTGTTCACGATGCCGCGGGGCGGGCTGATGTTCGAGGCATCGATCGGCGGACAGAAGTTCAGTTACAAGCCGATCAGATGATGAGAACGACGGGGGAGAGGTCTATCTAGCGCTTTGCGGGATCTACGGCGGGCTCCTTCGCGGGCCCGCCGTTTTGGTCGGCGGGCGGCGGTGGGGGCGGGGTGACCGATTCGCGCCACTTCCGGTCGAGATCATCGAAGGACATCTTGAGCACGTCGCGCGAGGCTTGGTCGATGGTCTTGCCGGCAGCCATGGCCCTCAGCCATTCGATGCGTTGGGGCCGGCCGAACTGCTCGGAGATGTAGCCCAGCATGTGCTGTCCCTGCTTGTAGACATTGCCCATCCACTTGCGATCGGTCTTGCGGAAGTCGGCCATATCCGGCCAGGGGGCCAGCCGATCGCGCTTGGCCCAGCCGCGGACCATGCGGTCGGCGATGTCAGCGGCGGCGGGGTCAAACTCCTCGGTGGCGAGTTCGGCGACGCCCTCGAGCACCCACCAGGGCATGTCGGTGGCCTTGTCGCCGTACTCGAAGGTGCAGACGTGCCCGTATTCGTGCGCGAGGAGGATCTTGGCTTCGTGCTGATTGCGAGACGGGCCTGCGAGGACCTTGATGGATTCGTGCGGCTCGTTCCAGCCGGCGAGCGAATCGACGTAACTGAGGTAGATCGAGTGCTGGAGATGGCGCATGGATTTGTACACCTTGACTTCCTGCACGCGGTCGATGTGGACTTCGAAGCCCTTGTCAACGTGGGCGCGAACCTCGGGGAGCACGTCGATGATCGTCTGGGCGTAGGCCTCGGATCCGGGGAAGAACTTGACGCGGGCGCCGGCGGCTCCGTCGACGCCTGGGGCTTCGAGGACCTGCCAGTCCTCGCCGCAGTAGAGCCAGGCATCGTCATGCTTGCGGAATACGACGGCGAAGGTGAGTGTGCGCTCGGGGGCGCCGCGGACGTCTTCTCCCATCGCCCACTGGGTGGTGAGGTCGAAGCGGGCTTCGTTGTCGCCGAAGTCGCCCTGGTCGTTCTTGATGATGAGTTTGAAGCCGACGGGTTTATGGTGGTCAAAGTCGGCGGCCCAGTTCACCTGCTCCTTGTGGAACACGGCGTCTTCCGCGGAGACATGCTTGAGGTAGGCGGCCTTGTCGCCGGCGAGCGTGGCCTTTTCCATCTCGTCGAGCACCGCGCGGATCTGGGCCTTGTCGGCGCGAGCCGCGGCGAGCGGCAGCAGGCAGAGGACAACCGACGCGATCATCGCGACGCGGACGCGGGGGAGCCTCGGGCACAGACGACTGACGGACGGTGCGGGCGTGGTCATGGGAACGTCCTGGAACATGCGGTGATCTTGAATCGGCGGGACAGGGGGCACGGTGATTGTTGTATCGGGTGAGTTCGGAAGGGATGCAGGCGGGGGCGGCCTGCTCAGGTCCGGGCGCCGGAGCGGAACGCCTTGACCAGGGCGCGGCAGCGCCGGGGATCGAGCGGGTTTGACCACAGGCCGGCCTTCTTGATCGAGGAACCGACGATGACGGCGTCGGCGTGCTCGAGCAGCGCGGCGATGTTGTCGGGCGTCGCCCCGGAGCCCACGAGCACGGGGAGCGACGTGGCGGATCGGACGTCACGGAGGTCATCGATGCTGACGGGCTGGCCGGTGGCGCTGCCGGTGACGATCACGCCGTCGGCGCGGAAGAACTCGGCGGCCCGGGCGGTCTGCGCGATCGAGATGTCGGCGGTGAGGGCGTGCGAGGCGTGCTTCTTCTTGATATCGCACAGGACGCTGACGCGATCCGCGCCGATGCGCCGGCGATAGCGGAGCAGCGGGCCGGCTTCGGCGCGCGGGAGGAGCCCTTCATCGGCGACGTGCGAGAAGACGAAGTTCTCGCACCGGATGAACGCCGGGACGGCCCGAGGGGCCTCGGCGACCGCATGAGCAACCGCGATCGCCTCGCGGTTGCCACCCGAAAGAACCTGGACCCCGAAGGGGAGTTCGGGGGCGGCGTCGCGGACGGCGAGCCCGACGCGCGTCATGCAGGCCACGATCTCGGGCGAATGCTCGGCATGCACGTACGGAACATCGTGCATGTTCTCGATCATGAGCGCGCCGAAGCCGGCGTCGCGGAGGATACGCGCCTCGCGGGCGGCGGCGGCCACGACCGCGGATACAGAGTCGCGGCCCGACGGCGATCCCGGGAGAGCGCGGACGTGGATCATCCCGATGAGCAGTTGTCGTGAGCCGGGGAAGAGCGACATGGGCAAGGAGTGTAGTCGGACACGCCGGGCCTGAGTCACCCGGCCGCTCACACTCCCACGAGCGAGACGAGGGTGCGATCGTCGTCGGCGGGGCGCCCGGCGGTGAAGCGGCTGAGTTCGTTGAGGATCATGCGGAGGAGGAGTTTGGCCGGGGGAAGATCTCCCAGACCGATGGCGGCGTCGAGGCGCCCGCCGCGGGCGGCGGCGAGCGCCTCATCGAGTCGCTGCACGCCGAACATGTCGCCGGCGTCGTTCCAGGCTTCGGTGACCCCGTCGGTGTAGAGCACGACCGCGTCGCCCGCGCCCAGACGCTCGGTGTGGGCCGTGTAGTGCTCGTGCTCGTCGATGCCCAGGGGCAGGTTGCGCGCGGCGTCGAGGCCGAAGATGTCGAGTTCGCCCGGGTGCGACCCGGATCCGGCGATCGAAGCGGCGACGGCGTCGCTGGCAGAGGCGATGTCGCACTCGCCCTGGCGCAGTCGGATAAACCGAGGCGGATTATGCCCGGCGCTTGAATAGGTAAGTTCGCGCGACCGGGGGTCGTAGATCCCGTAGAAGGCGGTCACGAATGTGCCGGACTGGTTGGTGTAGCGCTGCGAGAGCGTGCGGTTGAGGTAGTTCATCATCGCCTGAGGCGGGGTTGCGGGCCCGGGGTAGGCGTGGGCGATGGAGTGCATGATCGCCATGACGACGGCGGCGGGGGTCCCGTGCCCGCTCACGTCGGCGATGAGGATTCCCCACTTCCCGTCGGGGAGGGGAAACAAGTCGTAGTAGTCTCCGCCCGCGCGTTTGGATGTCTGATAGTGCGCGGAAAGTTCAAGGCCCGGGATGACGGGAAGTTCGGCGGGCAAGAGCGAGCGCTGGATCTGAGCCACCACGGCGAGTTCGTGGTCGAGCGCCTCGTAGGCCTCCTTCAACTGGCTGGAGAGGACGAGGTTGTGCGTGGCCCGGCCGAAGAGGTTGCTCATCTGTACCAGCGCCGGGAAGTCTTCTGGATCGAAGGGCTGGGGCCCGCGGCGAAGGTGGACGACCATGTTGAGGGACTCGCCGCGGTCGTAGTGGGGGACGACCAGCGCGGAGCGGTAGCCGGTGAGGTAGGGAAAGGCGGGGTCGCCGCGCGGGACGGCGAGGTCGTCGATCTGGATGGGACGGTTGCCGTAGATCCAGTCGGCAAAGAGCCCGCCGGAGAGCAGCGGGAGCCGGGCGCGCTGTTTCCAGGGGTTGATGTCCTCGAGCCAATCGCTGTCGCGGGTGATGCGGAAGAGGGGTCGGTCCAGGTCGCGGCGGCTGAGGGAGATGGTGCGATCGACGGCGATGAGCGAGCGCATGCGTGAGCCGTAGGCCTCGACCATTGCCTGCGGGTCGGTCTGCAGGCTCATCTCGCGCATGGTCTCGACGATGTGGTCGAGCCGATCCTGCCAGGTGTGCAGCGGTGGGGGGGTGATCGGGGCTGGATGAGGCAGGGAGGCCGAGCCGGGCGCCGCGGCGGGATCTCCGGGTGGATTGACGGCGTGCCGCATCGTTGATGGTATCAGTTCGCCGGAGGGCGCGGGGGCGCGGGCGGGGCGGTCCCGCCGGCCTTGACGGCTTCGACGACGCCCTGGCGAGCGAAGTCGATCGCCTCGCCGAGGATGCGGAGCGTTTCACCCGGCGCGTGGAACCCCATGGAGTTCTCGGCGTTGATGAGGTCGGCGCGCCACTGCGCGCGGCGCTGGAAATCGCGGGCCGGGGCCAGTTGCTCGTCGGTCGCGCCGGCTTTCATCGCCGACTGGATCGTGACGATGAGGTCAACGACGGCCTTCTCGGCGCGAACGAGTTGCGCCTTGGTCCGAGACTGGATCGCATCGACCCGGGCGAGGATCTCCTGCTCCGTGTACTGATGGCACGTTTGGCATGAACGGGCCACGTCGGCCAAGGGGGTGCGGACCTGGTGGTCGCTGAACTTCACCGCGCCTTCACGCTTGTAGGGCATGTGACAGTCGGCGCAGGCGACGCCGCTGCGGGCGTGGATCCCCTGGCTCCAGATCTCGAACTCGGGGTGCTGGGCCTTGATGACGGGCGCGCCGGAGTCGGCGTGGATCCAGTCGTTCCACTTCACGTCGTCGTAGTACTTCTCCATCTGCTCGATCTTGAGCCCGTTGTGCCAGGGGAAGGTCAGCCGCTTCTGGTCCCCCTTGAAGTAATACTCGACGTGGCACTGGCCGCAGGACATGGACCGCATCTCCTGGCGCGAGGCCATGGTGTTGGGGTCGTACGCGCTGGCGCGGTTCCCGCGGCGCCACTGCTCGATGCTGGGCAGGTGCGGGACGGGGTCGTCGGAGGCGGCGAGGTGGGCGATCCCTTCCATGAAGGCGGGGCGGGTGATCCGCAGCCGCATGGACGCAGGATCGTGGCAATCAAGGCACGTGACGGGGTGGGAGACAAGCGAGGTCGCGTCGGCATACGTGAGCGGGTTGACGTGCTCCCACCCCTTGATCAGTTGTTCGAGCCCCTGGGCAGAGAGGAGCGGGTCATCGAGGGAGCCCGGGGCGCCGCTGCTGATCCCCGCCTCGCGGTAGGCGACGACGTTGCTGGCGTGGCAGTTGAGGCATGCGCCCGGCTGGGGCTTCTGCTTCACGCGCTGTGTCTCGCGCTGATCGAAGAGCATGAACGCATGCCCGCGGCGCTCGCGGTAGTCGATCGCAAAGGCGTATCCGTTGAAGATCGTCTTGAGCCACGGGTCGGCCTCGATCTTGGAGGGCGCCTTGGAGTCGCCGGGGCTTTGAGTGTGGCTGGCGGGGATGCCCTCGCTCCAGCCGAACCGGGCCCTGGGGTTGTCCGCGGTCCGGATATACCCGTCGTACTGGCGCGGGTAGTTCTTGCCCCACTCGGCGGGGTCGATGGTGCGCTCGGTCAGATCGACGATCTTGACGATCGTCGAGGTCGCTTCGCGCTGGCGCTGGGCGATGTTGTTGTAGAGGGCCATCGCGGCTACACCACCGGCGGCCGCGACGACCCCGACGAGCAGGAGCAGAAACGTGGAGCGGGCAAAGCCGCGACGGTACAAGGGGGAACGGGGTGACGCCATGAGCATGGTCCTCGGGCTTATCGTGTCGGGCCGTGCCCGACCCTGACGTGGCAATGAAGGCAATCAGCGGAGACGAACCGGGCGCGGGCGTGCTCCGGCGGCTGGTCGGACATCATGAGGTCCGCCGCGATCGTCGCATGGCAACGCATGCAGTTCTCGACGACGACGGCGCGGCTGCCCGGGGTGATCTGGATCGGCTCGTGAAAGTCATTGAACGTGAAGCCCTTGCTGTGGCGGTAGCCATGCTCGGCCTTGACGTAGAACTTGTGCACGAGCGAATCGTGCGGGACGTGGCAGTCGTTGCAGGTCGCGGTCGCGTGGTGGGAAGCGTGGAGCCAGCCGTCGTACTGCGCCTGCATGACGTGGCAGTTGATGCACGCGCGCGGGTCCTCGGACAGGTACGAAGTGCCCTCGGCGAAGTTGAAGGTAAAGAGGGCGATGCCGAGCGCCGCGCCGACGATCGCGGCCACGACGACCGCCAGCCGGCCCGGGCGCCGGTGGGAATGCGCGGGTGAAGCGGGAGGTTGCGCGGATGGGTCGGCCAGGGGTCGCTCCGGTGTGGACTGCCGCGATGAGGAACCAGCCGGTCAGTCTACCGGAAGCGCTTCGGGTTGTCGACCGTCCCCGCATCCGGGGATCATCGCCCGATGACCAGGAGTTGCTGCATCAACTGGTCGGTGGTCGTGATGACGCGCGAGGCGGCGGAGTAGCCCGTGCTCGTGAGGATGAGTTGGATGAACTCCTGGGAGATGTCAACGTTGGACTGCTCGAGCGCGCCGCTGACGACGCGGCCGGCGCCCAGCGACGTCGGCGTGGTGACCACCGGGGTGCCGGAGTTGGGCCCGGCGGTGAACAGGTTGTCGCCGATATCGACGAGCCCTTCGGGATTGGAAAACGTGGCGAGTGCAACCTGGCCCAGGGTCCGCGTGAGCCCGTTGGTGAACGCGCCGGTGATGATGCCGTTGACACCAACCCCGAACGTGGCGAGGGTGCCGATCGGGGACCCGTCCTGAAAGACGGCGGCGAGGGTGGAGTTGGTGTCGGAAAGGGCGGTGACGGACCCGGAGTCGGAATCGAACGCCAGGTCGATGGACAAGGGAGAGATCGCGCCCGATCCCGCGCGATCGACGGTGATGTTGACGGGTCCGGCAGACGTCAGCCGGCCGAACATGTCGAAATCGATCACGCCGGTGGCGACCTGGAGCGCGACGTCGCTGTCATCGCCGGATTCGACGAAGTATCGCCAGGACGTGCCGGCGTCGCCGCGCGAGTCCAGGACGACCGAGATGTCAACCGGAACGGCGGTGCCGAGGGAGTCGTAGGTGATAAAGGTGGTTCGGACGGACTCGCCGTCGGCCTGGGCCTTGGGGTCCGGGGTGAAGGGCGCGCCGGCGAAGGAGCCGTCGGCGTTGAGCAGGCGGATATCGGTGGCTTCGATGTCGAGGTCGTTGACGGCGCCGGCGTTGCCGAAGATGCTGATCACGCCGGTGGCGGGGTCGAGGGTGATGCCCGGGGTATTGCCGTCGGGGTTCGCGCCGGTCGATGGGTTGATTCCCAGAGCGGCGACGAGGAAGTCGGCCCACTCCTGGACCGTGGAGGTGGGGGTGATCTGGAACTCACTGGTGGGGAGCGTGCGGTTGCCCTTTTCCACGCCGGTGACGCTCAGTCGCTGGCCGGCGGTGAAGAGGGGATTGCCCGGGCTGGACGAGTTGTCGATGTCGGTCAGCAGGCTGGAGAGCGCAAGGACATCGCCCCCCGGGCCGCCGATTGGCCCGGACACGAGCGAGAGCGCGCTCAAGTCGATCTGAGATCCGCGGGTGGGCAGGGGTCCGTCGGCGTTGAGGTTTCCCGTGAAGCGAACGTTGCGAGTGGCTTCGGCGAGCGTGAGTTGCCCGACGGGGATGGACAGATCGACGAGTTGTCCCTCAACGATGTTGAACTGATCATCGACGGCGTACCCGCGGACGCGGTCGCCGGAGATGTTGACGAGGTTGTTCTCGCTGTTCTGCCTGAAGGCGCCGGCGCGGGTGTAGTAGTTCCCGCCGCCCCGGCTGACGATGAAGAACCCGTTGCCCTCGATCGCCAGGTCGCGCGAGTCGCCGGTGGTGGCCAGCGCGCCGCCCGAGAAGTCGCGCTGCGTGCCGGCGACGTTGACGCCAAGACCGATCTGGCCAGGGTTGGTGCCGCCGCTGTTCTCATTGGGGACCGAGCCGATGCTGAAGGTCCGGCTGAAGGTCGAGGAGAACAGCAGGCGGTTGGACTTGAAGGCGGTGGTGTTGGCGTTGGCGATGTTGTTGCCGATGACGTCGAGGTTCCGCGCGTTGGCGGTGAGACCCGAGAGACCGGTGAACAGGGCAGTGGTGGATGCCATGGGAGTTCCGTGTCAAGCGTGGTGGGTGAACACACGGCGCGCGAAGGGCTCGATCAGGCGGCGCGGGTCGGGAGGTTCAGGAGTTGCGACGGGGAGACTCGCGGGAGGGGGAGGATGGCGTCGGTCGCGCCGGGCGCCGCGCCGCCCTGCGTGGTCGAGGAGATCTTCATCACGCCGTCGATACCGCTGAGCACGCCCTGGTTGAACTGGGCCTTGCCCGTGATGCTTCGCGTGCTGACATCAAGTACGAAGGCTTGATCGTCGAGCATGACCAGCGCCTTGCGGATGCCGGCGGCTTCGGCGCGATCGGCGGCGGCGGAGAGCGCCAGCGACTGCGCCTCTGTCAACTCGATCCCCGCGCTGCTCTCGACGCAGACGCGCCGATGGGTGGCCAGGTCGCCCGATTCGGCCTGCTTGAGAAGTTCGGCGAACGGGGCGCTATCGATGTTCGCCGGCGCGGGCGTGGTCGAACACGGACCGGCGCGCACGCCCGAGCCGAGCATTTTCAGGAGTTGCGATGATTCGCTGGTCATCAGTTGCCTCCGCCGGCGCCCGGGAGCGCGTCAGGATCCGCCAGTTCATCCACCTGCGAGAACGGGACGCGGGTGCCGTCGTCGAGCGTGAGGACGGGTCCATCGGGGGTGCGGCTGACCGTGGCGACCACGCCGATGACGCGCTCGTTCGTCTCGCTGACACCGGAGACCAGGCGCCCGAGCAGGTTCGATGCGCTGGCCATCTGGTTCTGCGATACCAGCGTTTCGAGTTTCTGCCCCAGGTCGATGTCGGACTGAATGGAACGCAGGCTCGACATCTGTTCCAGCAGCGCGCTGGAGTCATTGGGTTTCAGCGGGTCCTGGTTCGACAACTCCGTGAACATGATCTTCACGAAGTCCTCGCTGCGCAGATCGCTGAAGGCATCGCTGGGGGCGCGCGCGGCCCCGGGGGCGGCTCCGAGTTCATCGAGCACGGGCATACGTCGGGCTCCTTTGCAGTCGTGTCAGGCAAGCCTGTCCACGAGGCCGATCGGCGTCCATTCCGATTCGTCTGCGCGTTCGGTCCAGGCCGGCTCCGCCGGTCGTGTGTCCGCATCGAGGTGTGAGCCCGGCGGGCGATCGCGAGTCGCCCCCTGCTCATCCCGCGGCGGGTGATTGTGCGGGCCGTCTCCGACGGATCCGCCCGGGTCGTCTGATCCTGCCGGCGCATCCTGCGGCGGCAAGTCCGCATCCGCCCGGTTCCTCGGCGACTCCGCGCCGGGTATGGGCTGGGCGAGCGGCGGTTCCTCGCGGAGCGACACTTGGATGCGATCCACCGAGACGCCTCGGGCTTCCAGGTGTTGACGCAACTCCGCGATACTGGACTTGAGCAACTCGTGTGCCAAAGCAGTGTGGGACTCGAAGTCGGCGCGAACCACCCCGTCGCGCACGTCCACACGCACCGTCACTTTGCCAAGTGATTCCGGTTTGAGGGAGATGATCGCGCTGTCGGACGACGCGGGCGACTGCTTCGACGAAGCACGTGCCACGGCGAGTCGGACGCCGCGCAGCAGTTGGATGGAGACAGGTTCGTGATCGTGTTGCGCGGCGGGCGCGGCGCTTGCGCGAGTAGGCGCACGCTCCGCGGGCCTGATGGAGTTCGCCGATGAGGTCGCGCCAAGCGGCGCGGCGGTACGAGCGCCCGCGGAGTCGGGCCGCGGGGGTGTGCACGGGCTCGGACGGTCCGCGAGGACGAGTCGGCGTATCGCATCGTGTGCCGACAGAGCGGCTTCGGCGGCCTGCGACGCACGTGCGGCGGCGGCGGGTGGCTCGGACGACTCCGCAGGGCGCGGATTCGGCGCCGCGGGAGTCCTGGTGGTGGAGGGGGAGGGGGGGGAGTGATCGCGTGGCGCATCGCTCGCGGGGCGCGCCGCTGGGGGCGTGCCGGCGGATGATGAGATGCGAACGGCGTTGTCGCGTTCGGGCGGGCTGACGCCGGCGGCGCGTGAGGTCTCTCCAGCGACGCCGGCGCGTGCATCCGCACGATCGTGGCGGCCGCTAGACGGTCCGGCGGGCCTGCCGGGATCAGTGTCCGCGCGAACCAGCGTGCGCCGGGCCTGGGCGGTCGCCCCGCCGTGGAGCAGCGCGGCGTTGAGCGCGTGGATCGAGAGCGAAGCGCTCCCGATCAGGTCGGCGGAGTGGAGCGATGCAGTCGGGCTCGATGCCTCGTCGCCATCGGCGGGCTCGTCCGCGCCGGAGTCCTTGTCCGCGTCGGGCGCATCTCGCTCGTCGCCCGGCGTCGAGGGTGCATCGGCTGAGGCCGCCGAGGATTCCGCGGAGTGTTCCGGAGGGAGCGCGGCGTGAGCGGCGGAGGTGTCCAGCGGCGCGGCGCGGCGCAGGATGTCGGTGAAATCCTCGGCCGGGCGCGGATCCCGCTCCTGAGAGCGCACGATTAGCGCGGGGCCGGTGGCGGATGACGCGCTAGGAACCTGAGGAAGCGGGTACATAGGCTGGAGCCTCGGCAGCGTCCGGCCCCACGCCGTAACGCCGCAGTTGCTCCAGCAAACTGGCTGCCACCTTTGGATCCGACTTGATGAACTCGGTCATGACCTTGCTGCGCTGCCGCTCGTCCATCGCGTTCAGGTACGCGGTCACTTCGTCCGCGTGCCCGGAACCCAGCAGTTCGCTGAGCATGGCGCGTGCGTCGGCGGGCTTCATGCCGCCCAGCGTCGCCATCGCCTTCTGGAACTGCTCGGTGCCGGCGGTCTCCTCGATCTTCTTGCGCTCCTGTGCAAACATGGCTTCTCGCTGCTTGAGGTCGCCTTCCAGGCGAACCAGGCGGTCGTTCTCGCGCACCAGAAACTCCTGCAGCGCGCGGAGTTCGCTTTCCAGCCGGAGTTTGTTCTGCAGGTCGGCGTCCGCCGACTCTTTCCCTTGCGCCAGTTTTTCAGCGGAGCGCACCGGGAGGATCAGGGCCTTCGCGGCCGCTTCGGCGGCGTCCTGGGCCTCCTGCTTCTGACGCTCGGCTTCGGCCTTGCTCGCGGCTTCCTCCGTGATCGTCGTCGAGAACATCGCGCGGATCGCTTCCAGCCGCTCCCGGTTCAGGCGATCGCTCTTGACAAGCCACCCGATGAAGCCGCTCAGCGCCAGCAGGTTCGCGACGGCGAGCGTGGTCAGGATCGTTGTGAGTGCTTTCATGCGGCGTCTCCGGGGGACTCGTCGTGCGGTCGGGCAAAGCGCATCACGCAGAGTTCGTCAAGTTCGGCGCTCTCGCGGCGCCGCTGCTGCTGCGTCCATTCCTCAAGCCGCCGGGTCCTCAGCAGTTCCACGGCCTTGCGCTGCGTTGTTGCTTCCAGCAGCGACAAGCGGGCCGCGTCGATCTGCTTGTGGATGCCCGCCAGGTGAATGACGGCCTGCTGCGCCTTGTTCACCAGGCTCAGGGACTCGCTCGCCTGCAAACGCACGTCGGCGAGCGAGACGGGGGCGCTCCCCTCTTCGCGCGATCGCTCCGCGCCCAGCCGCACGCGCAGGTCCCGCTTCGCCGCGGCGATGGCCCGCTGATACGCGCGAAGCGACTCTTCGGTGCGGAGCCGCTCTCGCTCGAGTTCCGCGACCGCCAGCCTCCGCTGGTCTTCGATCCGCTGTCGCTGCTCGAGCACGGGTTGCAGGCTGAAGATAAATCCTCGTGGCATGGGTGATCGTCGGTCGGTGTCTGGAGTGTGGTGAATGCGGGTCCGGGCGCGGCCATGCAGCGTCCGGCGGAGTGGTTCGGTTACCGCCGCCCCGGTGGCGCCAGGGCCGCCCCGGCTTCGAGCGCGATCTTGAGCAACTTCGCCTTCCCCGCCGCGAAGTCCTCTCGCTCGTGCGTGCCTTGCTGGAGAAGTTCGGTGATGCGCGGCAGGAAATGAATCGCGGTATCAGCCTCGATGCTCGATCCCTTCGCGTACGCGCCGATCTGCACCAGGTCCTCCACCTTCTTGTACGCCGCGATCAGACGCACAAGTTGCCGTCGGGCCGCGGCGTGGGCGGCATCGACCACGTCGTCGGCGACGCGCGACACGGAGTCGAGCACGTCAATCGCGGGATAGTGGTTGCGCTGCGCGAGACCGCGGCTGAGGATGAGATGACCGTCGAGGATGCCGCGGGCCGCGTCGGCGACGGGCTCGGTCATGTCGTCCCCCTCGACCAGCACGGTGTAGATGCCGGTGATGGACCCGCCGGTGTGCGAGGCCCCCTCGATCGCCCCGGCACGCTCCATGAGCCGGGCCATCGCGGCAAAGACGCTGGGCGTGTACCCGCGGGTCGCGGGCGGCTCACCCACCGACAGTCCGATCTGGCGCTGCGCGTGCGCGAACCGCGTCACCGAGTCCATCATCAGCATGACCGCGCGGCCCTGATCGCGGAAAAACTCCGCGATCGTCGTCGCGTACTTCGCGGCCCGCACGCGCATCAGCGGCGATTCATCTCCCGTCGAGACGACGATGACCGAGCGCGCCAGCCCATCGGCGCCAAGGTTGTGCTCGATGAAATCCCGTACCTCGCGCCCTCGCTCGCCCACCAGCGCGATGACGTTGACGTCGGCCGACGTGTTCCGCGCGATGCACCCCAGTAGCGTTGATTTGCCCACGCCCGGGCCGGCGAACACGCCCATGCGCTGCCCCTGCCCGAGCGTCGTGAACAGGTCGATCGCGCGCACGCCCGTCGCCAGCGCCGCGCTGATACGTCGTCGATCCAGCGGTCCGATCGGATCCGGATCCAGTCGCCGCGGCTGCAGCGCGTGGAGCACCCCGCGCGCGTCAACGGGATGTCCCAGTGCGTTCACGCAGCGCCCCAGCAGCGAATCGCCCACCGGCGCCGACGGCGCCGCGTGCAGCGCCACCGCCCGGTCCCCGGGGCTGATCCCCGCCGCCGATCCCAGCATCATCACCACCGTGTGCTGATCCGTGAACCCGATGACCTCGGCCAACTGCACGCCGCCCGAACTCTCGGCGTCACGCGTCCCGCTGAGCGATGTCGGCGCCAGCCGCACCAGTGAACCGATCGGGATGGGCAACCGGTTGAGCAGGATCGTCATGCCACGGACGACGGCGACCCGCCCGCAGACCTCCATCGGCTGCGCGTCACGAACCGTTCGCAGCGCTGAATCCATGAGGGTCACGCGGCCTCCCTGGGCTGGCCCGGCAGCAGCGCCTCGGCGATGCGATCAAGTTGCGTCCGGATCGTCGCGTCGATCTCGATCGCGCCGCTCGCCCCCTGATCGTTCTTTCCGACCGGCCAGACCAGCACCCGGCACCCGCCCGGCTCAACGGTGTCATCCCCGACCAGTTCCACGTGCGATACATTCTGCAGCCGCGATTGAACGTCGGGCAGCGCTCGGGCGACCACGTCGGCGGACGAGGGATGCACGCGGACTCGCACCCGGCTGGGCTCGAGCGTCAACTGAAGGGCCGAGCGCACCTGCTCGACGACGCCCGCGGGATCCGCCTGGACCGCGCGCTTCACGACGCGCTGCGCGATCTCCAGCGCCAGCCCGATCACGCCGGAGTTGGCATCGAGCATCAGCGCGTCGCGCTGCGACGCAAAGGCATCGAGCGCCTGCGTCCAGGACTTCTGAAGGACCTCCAGCGCGGCGCGATGCTCCTTCAGGCCCGCCTCGGCGCCCTGCTTGGCCCCGGCCGCCTGTCCCGCGGAGAACCCCTTCGCGTAGCCGTCCTTGTGCCCCTGCTCGTTTGCCCCGGCGATGAGCCGCTCGCGCTCGGCGCGGGCCGACGAGACGATCTGCTCGGCCTGCTTCCGCGCCTGATCGATCAGGATCTGCGCCTGCATGCGCACGTCCGCCAGGTCCAGGACGAGCGCGTCGCGGGCAATGGTGCGCGACATGGAGTTCTTGATCACGGTCATGGGGATCTCGATAGGCGGTTAGACGATCAGGTCGGATTCTCCGCCGCGCCCGGCGATGATGATCTCGCCCGAGTCCTCGAGTCGGCGCACGATGTCCACGATTCGCTGCTGGGCCGCCTCGACGTCGCTCACGCGAACCGGACCCATGTATTGCATGTCCTCCTTGATGAGCGTCGCGGCACGCTCCGACATGTTCCCGAAGATCTTGTTCTTGAGTTCGTCCGACGCCGTCTTGAGCGCCAGCGCCAACTGGTCGTTGTCCACTTCCTTCAGGATCGTCTGGATCCCCTTGTCGTCCACCTGCTTGACGTCCTCGAACACGAACATCAGGCGGCGGATCTCTTCCACCAGTTCCGGGTCGTCCGCTTCCAGACCCTCCATGATCGACTTCTCCGACGCGCGGTCCGCCAGGTTCAGGATCTCCGCAACGGTCGGCACCCCGCCGGACTTCTCCATCGATTGCATCAGCATGTTCGACAATCGCCCCTCAAGTCCCCGCTCCACCTCGCGGATGACTTCCGGGCTGGTCTGCTCCATGTTCGCGATGCGCTTGATGACCTCGACCTGCTTCTGGATCGGCAGGCCCGACAGGATCTCGGCCGCCTTGTGGTGCGACAGGTGGCACACGATCAGCGCGATCGTCTGCGGGTGCTCGTCCTGGATGAACGTCAGCAGGTTCTCGCTCTCGGCCTTCTGAAGGAACGAAAACGGCGTCTTCTGCACCTGCGTCTGGATCTGCCCCAGCAGTTTCTCCGCCGTCCCCGAGTCCATCGACTCCTTCAGCAACACCTTGGCGTACTGCAGCCCCCCCTCGTTCATGTACGCGCTCGCCATCGACAGGTTGTAGAACTCTTCGACCACCGCATGACGCAGCGGATCCGACACTCGCCCCAGGCCCGCCAGTTCGCGCGTCACTTCCTCCACCGCGTCCGTCGGGATGCTCTTGAGCAGCAGGCTCGCCGTCGTCGTATCGAGCGTCATCAGCAGGATCGCCGCCTTGGTCAGCGGATCCAGCAACGAGGCATCGTCCGGAAGTGTTTCACCTGGCTTGCGCGGCATGGCACCGTTGCTCCCGAGAACCGAATCACGCGGCGGACGCGCCTCCCTCGACCTCCCAGCGGGCGATCATCGCACGCTCCATTAGCCTTCCGGCTGCACCCATCGAGTAAAGAGCGCGGCGGCCTCGCTCGGCTTGGACTTCACCAGGTCGCCTACCTGGTCCAGCATCTTCTTCACCTTCAGTTCGTCGTCGTCCACCTCGATGCCCAGCATCGCCGTCTCGCTCTCTTCCGCTTCGCCCACCAGGTCGTTGGCGTTCGCCAGCGCCGGCGGCACGCCGACGATTTCTTCCGCCGTCGGGAGTTCCGCGGGCTTGCCGGCCTTGCGCGTCATCATCACCATCATGCCCATCGCCAGAAGCGCGAGCACCCCCAGCACCGCTTGCTTGACCCACCCCGAGAGCGCCAGCGTCCCGCCCCCCAGCAGGCCCGCGCCATCGGCGCCTCCACCGGTCCCGCCTCCGGGAACCGACACTCCGCCGAGTCCGGCGACCGGGATCATCGACACCACGACGCTGCCCGCCTTGAACGTCTGGTCCGCCGGTGAGCCCGCCGGCGCATCGGTCTCGATCAGCGGGGCGATCGCCTTTTCCAGCCGGGTCTTCTCGGCGTCGAAGATGGGTTGCAGATCCGCATCGCTCGGCGACTTGCCGCCGGCGCTTTGACCCTGCGCCTGCTCCCACAGTGCCGCGACATAGTCCCGCGGCACGCCGATCGTCGCATTGATCTTCGTCGGCATGCCCCGCGGATCTACCACCTGGTCGTCCTTGAAGCCGAACGAGGACTCGAAGGCGGTCTCCGAGTTGTCGTCCTTGGAAGCGGCGCCGGCGCCGCCCGCCGTGTTGATATCGAGGCTGATGTTCGCCCCGATCCCGGGCTCGCCGCCGCTGCTGGGCTGCGAGGTGCTCGACGTCGTGCTGGTTTCTTTGGAAAGCAGCGTTTCGGACCCCGCGCCCTTGGGCTTCACCGTGCGGTTGTGCGACGTCGTTTTTCGCACGTCCACCTGTGCGCTCACCGCGATGCTCACGCCGCGGATGTACGCCAGATGATTGGCGATCTTCGACTGCACGTACTCCTCGAACTTGGCCATGTGCTCCATGTAGGATGACGCGGCCAGATCGTCGTCATTGCGTGCGGCGAAGCGCCGGCCGGTCGTCCCGTCGGTGACGTTCACGTTCCGGGGATCCAGCCCGGACTTGGCGCTGGAAACGGTGGCGGCGATCGCATCGACGGTTGACTGCCCCAGCGCTGCCCCGCCGCGAGTGAAGACGATCACCGACGCCGTGGGCTTGCGGAAACTCGCGCCGATGCCGCGCTGCTCCGGCGCGTCGATGACGACCGTGGCCGACTCGATCCCGCGGAAGTTCTTGATCACCAGCGCCAGCGTGTTTTCCAGCGCGGTGTTGAAGATCCGGTCGTTCTCCGACTTGGGATTCATCCAGTTCTGCTTCTCGATGTAGTTGCGGAACGTTACCGACGCATCGTCCGGCAGTTTGCCGGCTTCGCCCAGCGCCGCCAGGATCGACATGTGCCGCTCGGCGGGAACTGAGAGTTTCCCGTTCACGTCCTTGTATGGAAGTTGGGCCGTTTCCAGATACACCCGGGCCCGGGAGATCGCGTCCGCCGAAGCGCCGGGGAGCAGTTCGATCATCTTGGGGCTCCCGGCATACTGCGAGACCAGGAACAGCGCCATCAGCGCGACGACGACCAGGCTGCCGATCAGCAACTTGTGCGTCGGCGACAACTTCCCCAGTTGCGCCCCGATCGTCTGAAGCAGTCGCCGAATGCGTTCCAACCGCCGGCCTCCTGTCCGCACGCGGTGAGAATCACGGCGTGCGTTCTAGGTTCGGCCGCGCGGGATGACGCGCTTGAAACCCCGAGATGTTCCCGGCACGCGACAAAGATTGCGCGGCGGATCGGCACGGCGTGCGCGGTCACACGCGCATTTGCTTCACTTCTTCCAGCGCGGATTGCACCTTGTTCCGCACCGAGAGCAGCATGCGAAACGCCGTGTCCGCCTTGTGCGTCGCAAGGATCACGCCTTCCAGATCCCCGCGCTTCCCGGTCATCAGGTCCTCGGTCGCTTGCGTCGCCTCCTGCTGCAGTTTGTTCACCTGGTCGATGTTCTTCAGCAGAACGTCCTTGAACGACGGGCCCTGCGCGCCGGCGGGATCCGCGCCGAGCCGGGTCGCCGCCTCGGGCGTCGCGGACCCCGGTGCTATCCGGTTGATGAATCCAAGTGGATCGGTCATGCTGCACCTTGCTCAAAGAAGCGTCACGCCAGCAGGCGCAGCGCCTGGGCCGTCATTGCCTTGGTTGCTTCCGCCGCGACCACGTTCGCCTCGTACGCCCGGGCCGCTTCCATCGCGTTGATCTGCTCGAACACCGGATCCACGCTCGGCTCGGGCACGTAGCCGGCGCGCGGTCCGCTCTTGGCGGCGTACGGATTGTCCGGGTCGTGCTTCCAACTCACCGGTGACTGATCGAGTTCGATCCGGGAAACGTGTACGCCCAGCGCCCGCCCCGCGGCGGTCTTGGCGCTCGGATCACCCGGCGCGAAGAACACCCGCCGCGCGCGATACGGGCTCAGTTCGCCACCGGAGTCGAGGATCGCGTCCTTGTTCGCGATGTTCGCGGCGATCGCCTCGATCCGCGCCCGCTGCGCCGTCATGCCGCTCGTCGATATGTCCAGGGCGCCGTACATGGGTCTGCGTTATCGTTCCGTCATCGCCAGTTTGAGGATCTCCGCCCGGCCCCGCATGAAATCCACGGCCGTTCGGAACACCGTCACGTTCTCCACCACATCCTGCATCGTCCGTTCCAGGTCGCGGTTGTTGCGATCGTGGAACAGGATGTTCCCCGAGTGCGTGCGAGGCGAAAGTTCAAGCCCCCCCGCGCCGCCCGGGACGGCCCGAACCTCGCGGGTGTCCTTCCAGGCCAGTTCGCCCGTCTCTCCGCCCGTCGCCGCTCGACGGCGCTGCACCGCCTCGGCCAGCGCCCGTTGGAAGCCGCTCGGCGAAACATCCGCCGGCCGGAAGTTCGGCGTATCAATGTTCGCGATGTTGTGCGACAGCACCCGCTGCCGCGCCCCCGCGAAGCGCATCATCATCTCCAGGGTCGGCATCGCGCCAGAACTTGTCACCTCGTCGATGAACATGCTTCCGATGCCTCCGCAAATGCCGGGCCGAGCCCAGCGGCCCCGGCCGTGCGCCGAATCAGCGCTGCCCGTGGCTTCCGCGCCGTCCCGGCAGTCAACCCGTGCGCCTCGCGCATCCGCTGCGCCAGTCTCGAACCGTCAAGGGGCGAACCTTCCCGCCCCGTCAGCCTGAACAAACCGCCGACCAACCCATCAGCGGGCGAGTCGGCGGACGCAGTGACCGGCCGATGATCCCGCCGAACCGTCCTACAGCGTCTCTTCGACCAGTTTCAGTTCCTTCCACTTCTTGAGCTTCAGCCCCAGCGTGCGCACCCCGATGCCCAAGGCGCTGGCCGTGCGCTGGCGATGCCCGTGGAACCGCTGCAGCGTCAACACGATCGCCTCGCGCTCGATGTCCTCCAGCGGGCGACCCTCGAGCACCGACAGCGCGGCGGCTCGATCCGTCGTCATCGGCTTGGCCTCCGTCAGCGGCAGGCTCGACGCCCCGATCGGACTCGCCAGCACGCGCGGTCCGACGATCGACGGCGCCGCGCCGATGCGGCCCGGTTCCCGCGCCGGCGACGCCGCGGCCCCAGCCGACAGCCACGGCTCTACGAGTTGCCTCCCGATCGTCTGGTCCTTCGACAGCACCGCCGCTCGCTCGCAGATGTTCTGGAGTTCGCGCACGTTGCCCGGCCAGTCGTACCGCTGCAGGATCATCATCGCGTCGGCATCAAATCGCTTCGGTTCCGTGCCCTCGCGACGAGCCGTTTCCGCCAGGAACGCCTCGCACAGCAGCGGCACATCCTCGATCCGGTCTCGCAGCGGCGGCAGGTGAATCGGCAGCACGTTGAGCCGGAAAAACAGGTCCTGACGGAACTCGCCCGCCGCCGCCGCCTTGGGCAAGTCCCGGTTGCTCGTCGCGATCACGCGCACGTCCACGCCGATGTTCAGCGACGACCCCACGCGCTCCAGGCTCCGTTCCTGTAGGACCCGCAGCAACTTCGCCTGCACGTGCGTCCCGATCTCGCTGATCTCATCCAGCAGCAGCGTCCCGCGGTCCGCCAACTCGAAGCGCCCCTTGCGCAGCCGCTCGGCGCCCGTGAACGCGCCCTTCTCGTGCCCGAACAGTTCGCTTTCCAGCAGCGATTCCGACAACGCGGCACAGTTGACCGCCAGGAACGCCTCCTCTCGCCGCGGGCTCATCTCGTGGATCGCCCGCGCCACCACTTCCTTGCCCGTGCCGGATTCCCCGCAGATCAGCACCGTGCCCTGCGAGTCCGCCAGCGCCTGGACCTGTTCCTTCACGCGCCGGATCGCCGGCGAGTTGCCGATGATGCGGTCGATCCCGGTCGCGCCGCTCCCCGGCGCCGCGCTCGCCGCGACCGTTTCGCTCGCGCGACGAAGCAGCGTGTTCTCACGCACCACCCGGGAATGCTCGATCGCCCGCTTCACCGCGATGATCAGTTCGTCCCCCTCGAACGGCTTGGTCACGTAGTCGTACGCGCCGAGTTTGATCGCCTCGACCGCCGTCTCCACCGTGCTGAACGCCGTCATCATCACGATCGGCAGTTCGTCGTCGATCTCGCGGATCCGCTCGATCAGTTCGAGCCCCGTCATGCCCGGCATGCGAAGATCCGTCACCACGGCATCCGGCCGGCGCTTGGCGATCAACTCGAGCGCCATGGTGCCGTCCGACGCCGTGACGACCGTGAACCCGGCGCGCTGCAGGGTCTGTCCGATGCTGTCCCGAAGCAAGTCCTTGTCGTCCACAATCAGCACGATGCTCATATCCATTGCTCCCTGACCCGTCTCGGGGTCGCTTGTACTCTCGCTTGTCTTCAGGCCGCGGACGCTGGCGCCCGCGATGCCGGCCTCACCACCACGCTCGATCCGTCCGCGATCTCATCGCCGCAGGGCAGCGCCAGTTCCACGATCGCGCCGCCCGACTCGTGATTCCGAACCCGCACGGTTCCACCGTGCGCATCCACGATCCGGTGCACGATCGCGAGTCCCAGCCCGGTGCCCGCCGCTCGCGTTGTGAAGAAGGGGTTGAACATCCGCTCCATCACTTCGCTCGGCACTCCCGGACCGTTGTCGCGAACGCTGAGAACCGTCAGCGACCGCATTCCCCCATCGGGTCCCATTACGCGCCGACTTGACGCACCGATCACGAGAACGGGACGCTCACCCGACGCGCGACTTTTGCGCGTCTCATTCGGTCTTTGATCGGCCGGATCCGGGCACATGGCCTGAATGGCGTTCTGGATGATGTTGACTAGCGCCCGGTGAATCAGCCCCGCGTCGCAGTGCAGATGCTCCTCCGCCGCTCCCGTCGGCACATAGCGCACCTCGATCGAGCGTGCCTCCGCCCGGTTCGTTCCCGCTAGCGCCGCGATCGATTCCGACACCGCCGCTTCCAGCACGTCGGCCGTCCGGCATCTGGACTTGCTCGCCACCATGGTCCGGGAGAATGACAGCACGTCGCCCACCACCGCGTCGAGCCCGCGCACCGCCAGCAGGATCTTTCCGGCCAGCGCCCGCTGATCCGGGCGATCGTAAAGGTCATCCTCGATCATCTTGGCCAGCAACCGGATGGATCCGAGCGGATTGCGCACCTCGTGAGCGATCCCCGCGGCCATCTCACCCAGCGCCGCCAGGTGCCGACTCCGGGCGATCTCTTCGTTCGCCGCGTTCAGTTCGCGCTGCAGCCGCGCGACCTCGCCGCGGAGTTGCTCGTGCGTCTGCTGAAGCCTGGCGGCCGCCTCGTTGAAGTGCGTGAGCACCTGCGAGAGTTCGCCCGCCGAGAGCGACCCGAACTCCGCCCGCTGGGTGTGCTGCTCGCTCATCCGTTGCAGTCCTGGAAGCGGGGCCCGGCCGAACCGGCGCCCGAGGCCCCCGAGTACGCCCCGATCGCTCCCCGGCCTCGGTTGATCCCCTCAAGTTCCCTCGATAGCGTGGCCCGCTGCGATTCGAGCGCGGCCCGGTCCGCGTCGTCCTGTCGCCCGATCTGTTCGATGAGCGACGTGATCTCTTCGATCGCGCTCTCCAGTTCCCGCCGCTTTGATGGATCGATGCCCAGCACCCGGGATTCCCAGGTCGCCCGGTACGGCGTGATCAGGTCGCTGAGTTCCGAGATCCGATCGATCAGCGCCTGCCGGTGCGACAGCACGCGCATCAGCCCGTCGCTGTCCCCCGTCCGCACCAGCACGCCCTGCTGTTCGCACATCGCCGCGAGCGTTCGGCACAGGTCCCGCTGCTCGCCGAGCACCCCGGAAAGAAACGACGCCCAATCCTGCGATGCGTCGACGGCGGATCTGGTTCTTGGAACGTCGCGGGTCATCATGCGTGCCTTCTCATTCCGGTGTGTGTCGCGATGCGGTGGTAACGAGCAGCGGTCGGCGGCGGGTCGAGGGACGAACGGAACGGGAGTCGGCCCGCGTCATTCCTTCCCCGCCGAGGCTTGCTGGCGCTGGTCCAGCAGCGCTCGGGTGTCGAGCCAGCGCGCCCAGTGCTTCTTTTCCATTGGCAGATTCGGCTGCGACCAGGCGCTGTCCGGAAACTTCTCCAGGTGCTGCACGGCCCGCTGGTTCGCCGTCGCCGCCTTGGCCCACTCGCCCCGCTGCACGTACGCGTTGACGATCTGCACCATCGCGACCAGCGACGCGGGCTCCTGCGAGTACCGCTGCTTCGCATCGTCGTAGTACCCGATCGCCGCCTCGAAGTCCCCCAGGTCGTACGCGCAGTCTCCCTGATAAAACACGCTGTTGCGCAGGAGCACGCGCTCCAGGTCGGTGAGCGACTTGGCCGGCTTGGTATCCAACGAGCCGCGGACAAGCCCGAACAGCCGGATGGCCTCGCGCCGCCGCAACCGCCGCGCCTTCTCCATGTCCAGCCGATCCGCCTGCGGCACCGCGTCCCTGAGCGCTGCGTCGATCTGCCCGGCCGACAACCGAAGACTGTCCGCCAGCCGATACCGGATGCTCGTCAGGTCCCGATCGTTCGGGAATCGCTTCTCCGCCTCGGCGAGCCGGGTCGCGGCGTCGGCGTACCGCTCCCGCCGGTAGTACAACTCGCCCAGTTCAACCAGCGCGTCCCGAAACTCGGCCGCCTCCGGCGCCAGGTCGCGACCCGACATCACGTCCAGCAGCAACGTCTCCGCTTCCGCGTCGTTCGCCGGGTCGTTGTCGAGCGAATAGCACCGCGCCAGCGGCACGATGCTCCGGTCCCCCCAGAGAAGCGCGTCGTTCTGCCCGGACGACGCGTCCGCCGGATGCCTCGCGTCGATCAGTTCTCGATAGAGCGACTCGGCCGTCTTCAGATCGCCCGTGGCGTGAAACGCCTGCGCCAACCGGAACTTGCCTTCCCAGCGCCGCGGGTCGTTGTCCGACGCACTCTGGATATACGAGTTGAACTCATTGATCGCCGCGTCGGTCTCGCCCGCCGCGTCGTACGCGTCCGCCGCCTCCCAGTACGATCGCGACGCCGCCGGCTGGTCCTCCACGATCGTCGCTCGCGCATGCCGCCGGTAGTACTCCGCGGCGGCCAGGTACTGCTTCCGCGCCTCCTCCCGGCTGGCGCGATCAACAGACTCCGCGTCCCCGGCCTGATCGCCGCCGGGCTTCTTGCCCAGCAGTTCATCGCCCAGCCGACGCGACGACGCGCCGAGCGCCAGCAGCACCGGCGCCGGCACCCGGTCCGGTGGATACAGGCTCTCGGCCATCAGCGCGTACCGCAGCGCCTCGCGCGTGTAATCCCCCGCCGCCCGCTCGTCGTGCCGAGCCATGAGCCCGCTGGAAACATCCCTGATTGCCAGGCCGTCGATCTCGCTGCTGCCCCGCCCGGCTCCGCGCGCATCCAGCGCTTCGACAAGTTCCGCGTACGTCGCGAGCGATTCATCCTCCTCCCCCAGCGTCGCCAGCACCGACGCCAGCCCGTACAGGCTCGGCAGATACTCCGGCGTCCCCTTGAAGGACTTGATGACCTCGCGGTACCGGTCGCGCGCCCCTTCCACCTGCCCGTCGGATTGCATCATCCGCGCCGTCATCAGCCGCGCCGGCGCCTGCATCGGGTCCAGCGGACCCAGCAGCCCCATGCTCCGTTCGAGTTGCCGCGCCGCTTCGGGCGCGTCTCCTTGCGCGTACAAGGCCTTCCCCAGCAGGAAATACAACTCGCCCATCGCGGGCTGACTCGCGCCCCGAATATGCTGCATCTCCCGCATCAGCCGCGTCGAAGCGTCCTCGGGCGTACCGATTCCAATCAGCAGTTCCGCCTGGCGCGCCAGCGACCACGCCGCGTCTTCCGCGGGCAGGTCCGGCTCGTTGGCCAGCCCCAGCAGCAAGTCCAACACCTGGCTCGCCCCAAGCCCGGTCCGACCCTTGTCCCGGATCCCGCGCTCCACGATCGTCTTGAGCATGCTCCGCCGCCGCTCTCGCTCGGTCTTCGGCAGCGACTGCACTCGCTCCAGCGCCTCGCTGACGCGGTCCAGTCCAAGGTACGCCTCCGCCAGCCGCACCGTGTCCGACGCGTCCAGTTCCGCCCCGCGCGCCTCGCCGGCTTCGTAATCGCTGGCGATCGATTGGTAGTTCTCCCGCCGGCTCGCCCCTGCCTGTGCCTGCGCCTCTTGCAGCGTGCGCGCGCGAAGCACGAAGAAGTCGCGGATCTCCCGCGCGTCCGTCCCCGGCAGATTCACGTACGCCAACGCCTTGGTATTCAGTTCATTCAGCGCCGCTTCAAGTTGGCCCGCGTCCCGCAGCGCGCACACCTGCCGCAGCGGCGATTCCATCACCGGTTCAGGTCGGTGCCGGACCGCCCACACCGCCCCCGCGATCATCGCCGCGCCGCCCACCGCGAGCACTCCCAGCGGCCAGAGCACGCGAACCGACGCCGGCCCGGGCGCCGCGGGCGCGTTCTCGACCCCTGCCCCGCTGGTATTGACGGCTTCTGCGGTCATGTCTGTCCCGAATGGCAACCGAGCGACGACGCGACGCCCGTTTGTCGTCATATCGGGTCGGTTTTTCGCTCCCCTGCACCTTTGAGGGGTCCGAAGCGCACGAATAACCGAGGCGAGCAGAAAACTCCGGAGTTCCCAGCCTACTTCCCGTGAACGCGGGGCTGGTGGACCCATCTTCTCCCTGCACATTTTCTCCTTCGAACTCTCCTCGAAGCGTTCGCATTTTGGCCACCTCGTGGTAGTATCACCTCATGCAATCTCTCTCTCGATTGGTTGCCGCCGGTGCCGGGTGCGCACTGGTGGTTTGTGCGATTTCCTCCATGGCGTGCGCGGCGACTCTTCCCGCCTCGGCGGCGTTACCGGTCGATGAACCGCGGCCGATGGGCGCCAAACTGGACCCGCTCTTCGCCGGCGGGCAGACGCCGACGTGGGCCATCGTCGGTGACGCCGCCTTGGCGGATCCTCGCGTCGGCGTCTACGTTCTGTTCAGTTCGGAGCGCGATCTGAGCGGTGTTGCCGACCGCGCGCTGGCGGCGGTCGGCGGGCGCGTGCAATCCGTGCTCCGCAGCGTGCCGGGTGTGGTCGCGGAACTGCCGCGTTCAGCGGTCGAGCGCCTTGCCGCCCGACCCGAGGTGCGCTGGGTCGAAGCGCCTCTGCCGAATCTCTCGGTGACGAACTTCGAGAATCGGATGGTGACGCAGGCCGCCGCCGTGCAGGCCTCGCCCTACAACCTCGACGGGACCGGCGTGACCGCGCTGGTCTACGACGGGGGCTTGCCGCTGCTCACGCACCTGGACCTGGCAGGCCGTGTGACCGTCATCGGCGGCGGCGGTCTCAGCACGCACTCGACGCACACCGCCGGGACGCTCGGTGGAAGCGGGGCGGCCACTCCCGCTCGCTTCTACAAGGGCATGGCGCCCAACGTGCGACTGCTCTCCGCCGCCGTCCAGGCCTCCGGCGGCGGGCTCCCCCTCTACAACAACCCCGCCGATCTCGAAGCCGACTACTCCATCGCGATCAACACCCATAACGCCGACCTCGCGAGCAACTCGCTGGGAACCAACGTCGCCTCGAACAACCAGCCCTGCTCGCTCGAAGGCAACTACGGGATGACCGATGCGATCATCGACAACGTGGTTCGCGGCGCGCTCGGCCGCCCGCTGATCGTGGTGTGGGCCGCGGGCAACGAGCGCGACGACGGTCGATGCGGGACGGGGTACGCGACCATCGCCCCGCCCGCCGGTGCGAAGAACCCCATCGTCGTCGGCGCCGTCAACTCCAACGACGAGTCGATGACCAGTTTCACCGGTTGGGGACCGACCGATGACGGTCGCATCAAGCCGGATGTCGTCGCGCCCGGATGCCAGATCGGGGGCGACGGCGGAGTGACGTCGTGCGCGGTGGACAACAACTCGGCGTACGCCTCGTTCTGCGGGACGTCGATGGCGTGCCCGACCGTCGCCGGGCTCGCCGCCCTGATCGTGCAGGACTATCGCGCCCAGTTCCCCGCCGCTCCCCGACCCGAAAACTCACTCGTCAAGATGCTCCTGGTTCACACCGCCAGGGACCTGCTGAACCCCGGGCCGGATTACCAGACGGGCTACGGCAGCGCCAAGGTGAAAGACGCCATCGACCTCATGCGCACCTCGCAGTTCCGCACCGGGCTCGGCGTGACGACCGGCCAATCACGCGTCGTGACCTTCGACGTGCTGCCCAGGGATATCGAGTTCCGCGCGACGCTCGTGTGGGACGACCCCGCCGGCGCTCCCCTGGCCGCGCGAGAACTCGTCAACGATCTGGACCTGGTCGTCACTGATCCGGCCGGCACGCGGCAGTATCCCTGGACTCTGAGTCCCGCCGCCCCCTCGGCGCCCGCCGTACGCACGACCGCCGATCGGCTCAACAACATCGAGCAGGTCGTCGTGCGCGGCCCGCTGGTCGGGACCTGGACGATCGAGGTGCGCGGGTTCGATGTCCCCGTCCCCGGCACAACCGGCCAGACGTACAGCCTTGGCTTTTCTACCCGCGCCTGCCCTTGCGACTGGAACATCGACGCCGTGGTCAACAGCCAGGACTTCTACGACTTTGCCTCCGATTTTTTCGCCGGGAACGCCGACTTTGATCAGTCGGGCACGACCACCAGCGAAGATTTCTTCGCGTTCCTCACGTGCTTCGTGTCGGCGTGCCAGTAGCGCCGGCGTGTCGGTCCGCCCGCCGGGATCCTTCGACCCCGGCCCGCGATATGCTCATCCGCCACCATGAGCATCCACTGGCCCATCATCAAGCGCCTCCTGTGCTCCCCGCGCCGAACCGCGATCGTCGATGACAACCGCTCGTACCGCGGGATCGACCTCTTGGTCGCCGCGTCGCACGTCGCCTCGGTGGTGCAGTCGGTCAGTTCATCTTCCACGCTCGGCATCCTGCTCCCGACCGGCGGCGCGTTCCCCATCGCCGCCCTGGCCGGTTGGGCCAGCGGCAAGACCATCGTCCCCCTCAACTACCTTCTCAAGCACGACGAACTCCAGTACGTCGTTGACGACTGCGGCTGCGACACCATCGTCACCGCGGGGCCGATGCTGAACTTCCTGGGCTACGAGCCGAAACACACCCGGATCATCCGCATCGAAGAACTCAACTTCCGGGCGATGCCCGATCTGCGGTTCCCCGCCGGCGCGGATGACGACGACCTCGGCGTGCTGCTCTACACCTCCGGCACCAGCGGCAAACCCAAGGGCGTGATGCTCACTCACGGCAACATCAGCGCCAACATCTCTCAGGTGATGCGCTACGCGAACTTCAAGCCCCACCAGGTGTTCCTGGGGGTGCTCCCGCAGTTTCATTCCTTCGGCCTGACGGTGCTGACGCTCCTGCCGCTCATGAAAGGTTGGAAGGCGGTCTACACGGCGCGGTTCGTCCCGGGCAAACTCATCCGGCTCATGCGGGAGCACCGCCCGACCGTGCTGGTGGCGATCCCATCGATGTACAACGCGCTCCTGCACGCCAAGGACGCGGCGTCGGACGATTTCGCCTCGTTTCAGTTCGTCATCTCCGGCGGAGAGCCGCTCCCGCAGGCCGTCGCGGACGCCTTCCTCCAACGCTTCGGCGTGCGCATCAACGAGGGGTACGGGCTCACCGAAACCGCGCCCGTCACCAACATGTGCCTGCCCGAAGAGTTTCGCGCACGTTCCGTCGGCCGATCCATGCCCGGCATCACCGAGCGGATCGTGGACATCTCCACCGGACAGGACCTCCCCCCCGGGCACGAGGGCGAGATCCGCATCGCCGGGCCCAACGTCATGCGCGGGTACTACAACCTCCCCGCCGAGAGCGCGGCGGCGTTCGACGAGCGCGGCGCCCTCCGCACCGGCGACATCGGACGCATCGACGAGGACGGCCACTTGTACATCACGGGCCGACTCAAGGAAATGCTCATCATCGGCGGCGAGAACGTCTTCCCGCGCGAAATCGAGGAGGTGCTCAACCGGCATCCGAGCGTCAAGGACTCCGGCGTCGTCGGCGCGCCGGACCCGATGCGCGGCGAGGAACCCATCGCGTTTGTCGAGATGAAGCCGCTGGACGATCCCGGCGCTCGTGCGCCCGGCAACGAACGTGCGAGCGAAAGCGGCGGCGTGGATGACGGCGCCCGGCCGGTGCCGGATGTGAAGACGCACACGTTCGATGAACGCGAGTTGCTCGCGTGGTGCCGCAAGCACTTGGCCGGGTACAAGGTCCCGCGAGAGATCCGCCGCGTTGACGCCCTGCCCCGGAACCCGACGGGAAAGGTGATGCGGCGCGAACTGAAGAACATGCTGCCTTGACGAGGGAGCGGGAGCGATTCACTCGCGTGCGGCGGGCTTCCTCGCCCGTCCGGCCAGGTAGAACACCACGCCCGCCGCGATGATCATGCCGACGCTGAGCCACTGTCCCCGGCTGAGCCCGGCGAAGCGCTGGTGGACGAACTTCGCGTCGGGCAAGCGCGAGAACTCGGTCACGATCCGCATGACGCCGTAGGTGAACAGGAACGCGGCGGCGATCACGCCGGGCGCACGCTTCCTCGCCCACAGGATCCACAGCACCACCGCGACCACCCCGCCCTCGCCCAGCGCCTGAAGGATCTGCGACGGCTGCCTTGAAGCGAGCAGCGGCTTGAGAGCGGCGGCATGTTCCGACGCGTGCGAGATCAGCCGCTCCAGCGACTGCCTGGTCACGTGTTCCTCGCCCGGCTTCATGTACTGCCGCGCCAGGGTGATCACCTGCGCCGCCTGCGCCTCGGTCAGGGGCGGCGCGTGTCCGTCCGTCAACTCCTGCGGAAACTGCACGCTCCACCACGGGCCCTCGACCCCGGGGGGCGTGACGATCCGCCCCAGCAGTTCGCCGTTGATGAAGTTCGCGATGCGACCGAAGAAGATGCCGAATGGAGCGACCAGCGCGGCGGCGTCCATGACATGCAGCATCGGGCAGCGCCCGACGACCTCGCCGGTCTCTGTCTTCCAGCCGCGAGACACGCGCCAGCACCCGATGATGATGCCGACCATCCCGCCGTGGCTTGCCATCCCGCCGTGATTGATCGCCAGGACCTCCCACCACGGGGGCGAACTCGTGAAGGTCCAGATGGCGGATTGCTCGTAGACCAGGACGTATCCGACGCGTCCGCCGACCAACGCGCCGCCGATCAGCCACATCATCGCGTCGGGGACGAACGGTGCCGGAACAAGGATCTTCCCGCGCGCCGCGAGGCGCTGGAGAATCAGGTACGCCACGAAGAACCCGGCGATGTACGCCAGGCCGTACCAGCGGATCCCGAAGTTCTCCGTGAACCGGACGGCAAAGGGACTCAGCGTGTGGAGCCAGGCCGCGAGCGTCATGGTCGCAAGCGTACCCGGCGTTTTCACGGGCGGTGGCGGGATCAACGCGGGCAAGTTCCACGAATAAGGTGGACGAAGTGGCCAGGATGGGCCATAATGAGGCTGTTGGATATTTCAGATCGATTTGTCTTGTATGGCGTGGATATCGGATGTTCGCCGCGGGTCTTCAGTCGATTTCTGAGTGGGACGATACTGAAGGCTGGCCCGAACGCGACCCTCGCTGCATCTGTCTACAACCCACTCTGTATTGGAATCATTCCATGCGAAATCCATCCCGGTCCGTGATTCGGTGCATCGAGTTTACGTGGGTGGCGGGATTGGTGGCGGCGGGGGTGGGGGTGGCGCTGGCGGTAGATCCGTTGCCGACCACTATCAACGACTTTCATGCGCCGGGTACGCAACCTCTGACGCTCACCGATGCGCCCGTGAGCGCGATCGTGTGCTCGTTTTGCCACGGGAGTTACGACGAGGCGGAGGAGCCGTTCACTCGCTGGGCGGCGAGCATGATGGGGCAATCCGCGCGGGATCCGGTATTCCTCGCCGCGCTGCGCGTGGCGAACAACGACGCGGGCGCGGGCGGGGAATCCTGCCTGCGTTGCCACGCGCCGCAGGGGTGGATTCAGGGTCGGAGCGAGCCGACCGACGGGTCAGCGCTCGAAACGGACGATTTCCAGGGTGTCTCATGCTCGATGTGTCACCGGATGGTGGACCCGGACTACACGCCGGGTGTCGATCCGGCGGCTGATGAGGCCATCATCGCGGGATTGACCGAACTCCCGTTCAATCCGCACAGCGGAAACTATGTCATCGATCCGCAGGATCGGCGCCGGGGGCCGTTTGATCTGTTGGCGGACTGGAACGGCAACTTCCCGTTCCATCCGTTTGAAGTGTCGCCGTTTCACCGGGACTCGCGGATGTGCGCGACGTGCCACGACGTGAGCCTGCCTCACTATTCCAGGCAGCCCGACGGCACCTATGCCCCCAATGCGTGGGATACGCCGGCGCCGTCGGACGACAAGTACACACAGTTCCCGGAGCAGCGCACCTACAGCGAGTGGCTCGGGAGCCTGTTCGCGGCGGGCCCGGTGAACATGAACGGGCGATTCGGGGGGAACCGGACGGCGGTGAGCAGTTGCCAGGATTGCCACATGCCCACCACGACGGGGCAGGGGTGCTCGTTCAATCCGCCGGTGCGGAACGACCTGCCGCAGCACGATTTCAACGGCGCGAATACGTGGGTGCTGCGCGCGGTGAACGCGCTGGTGGACCAGGGGGAGACGGGGCTGACCGATGAATCGGTCGATGCGTCGATCGCGCGGAACATCGACATGCTGCAGCGGGCGAGCGACATGGAACTGACGGCGCAGTCGGGGACGCTGAACGTGAGGATCATCAACTATTCGGGGCACAAACTGCCGACCGGGTACGTCGAGGGGCGCCGGATGTGGATCAACGTCAAGTTCTACAACGGCGCGAACCAGATTATCGCGGAGCGCGGGCACTACAACGGTGCCACGGCGGACCTGACGGCCGGCGACACGAAGGTCTACGAGCGGGTGCACGGGATCGACTCGACGATCGCCGCCTTGACGGGGCTTCCGCCGGGGCCGTCGTTCCATCTCGCGGCGAACAACGTGGTGTATTTCGACAACCGGATCCCGCCGATGGGATTCAACAATGGACTGGCGAACATGACGCAGTCGGGGCATGTGGGGTACACGTACGCGGACGGGCAGTACTGGGACGACACGGGGTACGTGATTCCCAACGGCGCGCGGCGGGCGGACGTGACGGTGTACTACCAGACGACGTCGAAGGGGTACATCGAGTTCCTGCGCGACAACGCCAACAGCGGGATGGAGAATCCGGGGCAGGTGGCGTACGACCTGTGGGAGCAGTTCGGGAAGAGCGCGCCGGTGGCGATGGACAGCGATTCGATCGCGCTGGGGTGCCCGTGCGACTGGAACAGTTCCGGCGACCTGAACAGCCAGGACTTCTTTGATTTCCTGAGCGCGTTTTTCGGAGGGGGAGCCGATTTCAACAACGACGGAACGTCGAACAGCCAGGATTTCTTCGACTTCATCGCGTGCTTCTTCGGCGGGTGCAACTGACGGCGAGTCGGTGACGAGCGGCGCGTATCATGAGCGAGATGGCGTCGCTACCGGACAACGCGCGGGGAGCGAGGTTGGGCGGGTATCCGTGGTGGCGGCACGCGCTGGCGGGCCTTCTGTTCGGGGCGTTCAGCGCGGCGGCGTTGCCGCCGTTTGACGTCTGGCCGCTGGCGTTTGCGGCGCTGGTGCCGCTGGCGTGGTCGGCGTATCACGCGACGCGGCCGGCGGCGCTGGGCGCGGTGATGGTGTCAATCGGGACGCTCCCGTTCTGGTTCTTCGAGGAGCGCTGGCTTCTGAACGTGACGCAGCCGGGGTACCCGCTGCTGTGCATCTATCTGAGCGCGTGGCCGGGCGTGTTTGTACTGCTAGTCAACTGGATGACGCGGCGTTTTTCTCGCGGGGGGCTGGCGCTCCCGGCGTGCCTCGCGGTGCCGATCGCGTGGGTGGCGCTCGAGTTTGCGCGCGGCGACATCCTGCTCACCGGGTATGCCTGGTATCTGGTGTCGCATCCGCTGATCGCGTCGTCGTTCCTGGCCGCACCCGCGGCGTTGCTGGGGGCGTACTTCGTGTCGTTCCTCGTTGCCGGGCTGGCCGGCGCGCTGTCGGATGCGACGGGCTGGTCCCCCGCGTCGCGCCGAGTGGGGGGGATGGCGGCGGGGTGCATCGGCATCGTCTGGCTCGGCGCGTCGTGGCACGTGCGCTCGCAGCGGAACGAGTTGGATCCGGTCGGCTCGATCAGGTTCGGCGTGGTGCAGACCAACCTCCCCCAGGACAACAAGATCGGCTGGAAGCAGTCCGAGCGAGAAGGGGATTACGAGCGGTTTCTCAAACTGACGCGGGAAGCGGCGCAGTTCAGGCCACGAGCGGACGTGATCTGCTGGCCCGAAACCATGTACCCGGGAACAGGGCTGAACACGGAGTACCTGTCGGAACTGCGCCGGCTGGCGACGGAGCGGGGCATCGATCCGCTGGCGCTGGGAGACGTCGCAATGGCGGCGCGACTCGTCGAAGTCCAGCGCGAACTGGGGATTCCGCTGGTGGTCGGCGCTCAGGCGCTGGATGGGTTCCGGATCGTTCCCGCGTCCAGCGCGGGGGCCGCGGCGACGACGCAGGTGGAGGCGAGGTACAACAGCGCGTGCGTGGTGGATTCGGAGGGCATCCGCGCGCCGCGGTATGACAAGATGGAACTGACGCCGTTCGGAGAGGTGATCCCGTATCTGTGGCGGTGGAAGGCGGCGCAGGCGTGGGTGGAGAAAGTGGGAGCGGGGGGGATGAAGTTTGATCTGTCGCCCGGGGCGCGGGCGGTGTGCCTGCCGCTGGACATCGCGCAGGGCGCCGTATCGCCAGCCCGCGAACCCGAGGTGGACCGCGACGTCCGGATCGTGTTGATGACGCCGATCTGTTTCGAGGCGACCAAGGCGGAGCATTGCCGACGGCTGGCGCTGGCCGCGCGGCAGGCGTATCCGGATCGGGCGCGGGTGATGGTGAACCTGAGCAACGACGGGTGGTTCGGGGACGCGGTGGGGAAACGAGAGCAGCACATGGACGCGGCCCGCTGGCGCTGCGTGGAACTCGGCGTGCCGATGGTTCGGGCCGTCAATACCGGCCTCTCGTGCTTCATCGATGCGGCGGGCCGCGTGCACCCGCGCGGCGGCGACAACCGCGAGGTGGGCGCTCAGACGGAGGGAGTCGTGATCGACGCGGTGTCGCTCCCGCCTCCCGGCGCGACGACGGTGTTTATGCGTATCGGGAACATGGCGGGATGGGTCGCGGTGGGCGGGTGCGTCGCGCTCATGGCGGGGTCGGTGCTCGCCAGCCGTCGGCGGAAGACGCGATGATCGAGGATACATCGGCCGCGCTGGACCCCTTCCCCCCCCCCCCGCCCGGTGTGAACGTCTCGTACTCCCCGCGACGGGTGTGACGACGAGTTTTTCTGAGCCGGACCGCGCAAGCGGTCGTCGGGAGCGCTCGGCGGCCCGGGGCGATCAAATGAGAGCGAAGGCCATGAGACTACGCACGCCCCCCCTCCCCTCCCCGCCGGCTCGCGCCGGGCGGCTCAGAAGAAAAACGCATGGTTACACCAACGACTGGGCAATACCCTGATCGCGGTCGCGGCGATTAGGATTCCGCGTCAGGGTCGATGAAGCCCAACTTGCCGGAGCGCACTCGCACATGACGGAGTATGAACAACTCGGCGTGTTCTACCTTGGCAAGTCGTACGACCTGGCGTCGCGGCAGCGCGGCGAAGAACTGGTGATGTATGACTCGAAGGACCTGGTGACGCACGCCGTGTGTGTCGGGATGACCGGGTCCGGGAAGACGGGGCTGTGCGTAGGCATTCTGGAAGAAGCGGCGATCGACGGGATTCCGTCGATCGTGATCGATCCCAAGGGGGATCTGGTCAACCTGCTGCTGATGTTCCCGTCGCTGCGCGGGGAGGATTTTCTGCCGTGGGTGAACGAGGACGACGCACGACGTCAGGGGCTTACGGCGTCGGAGTTCGCGGATCGGCAGGCCGAACTGTGGGGCCGGGGGCTCGAACAGTGGGGCCAATCCGGGGAGCGCATCGGTCGGCTGCGCGAGGCGGCGGAGTTCGTGGTGTACACGCCGGGGTCGTCGGCGGGGATACCGGTGTCGATCCTGAAGTCGCTGGCGGCGCCGCCGGTGGAGTTGATGGATGATCGAGAGTGGATGCGCGACCGCGTGAATACGACAGCGACGAGCCTCTTGGCGCTTCTGGGGATCGAGGCGGATCCGATCAAGAGCCGGGAGCACATCCTGCTGACGACGCTGATCCACCGATCGTGGAGCCAGGGGGACGACCTGGACCTGGCGGCGCTGATACAGCAGATCCAGTCGCCGCCGGCGTCGTTATCGCGGATCGGGGTGCTTGAGTTGGAGTCGTTTTTCCCGGCGCAGGATCGGTTCGCGCTGGCGATGCAGTTCAACAACCTGCTGGCGTCGCCGGGGTTCTCGGCGTGGATGGAAGGGGAGCCGCTGGACATCGGGTCGATCCTGCACACGCCGGCGGGGAAGCCGCGGGTCGCGGTGTTCTCGATCGCGCACCTGGGTGAGGCGGAGCGGATGTTCTTCGTGTCGCTGCTGATGAACCAGATACTTGGGTGGACGCGGATGCAGTCGGGGACGACGAGCCTGCGCGCGGTGGTGTACATGGACGAGATCGCGGGATATTTTCCGCCGGTGGCGAATCCGCCGAGCAAGCAGCCGATGCTGACGCTGATGAAGCAGGCGCGAGCGTTCGGGGTGGGGATGGTGCTGGCGACGCAGAATCCCGTGGACCTGGACTACAAGGGGCTCTCGAACGCCGGGACGTGGTTCATCGGGCGCTTGCAGACGGAGCGGGACAAGGCCCGGGTGCTGGATGGTCTGGAAGGGGCGGCGGCGGCGGCGAGCGCGGCGTTTGATCGCGCCAGCGTCGAGCAGACGCTGTCGCAACTCGGCTCACGCGTGTTCCTGATGAACAACGTGCACGAAGATGGGCCGGTGATCTTTGAGACGCGCTGGTGCTTGTCGTACCTGCGTGGGCCGATGACGCGGCAGCAGATCAGGCGCCTGACCGAACTCAAGCGAGCCGAAGTCGCGGGGGCGAGCGCCGGCGCCGCGGTGGAGGCCCCAGCCAGCGGTCAGCGAGCGGAGACGCGGAGACGCGGCGACGCCGGGTCGGTGAGGGAGTTGGAACCGGGCGTGTTGACCCCGGAAGCGGCGCCGACGCCGAGGGTTGAGATCGCGACATCGGGCGCGGTCGGGGGGGGGCTGGGGCGGCCGGTGCTGCCTCCGGATGTGCCGCAGTATTTTCTTCCGCGGCGCGGGATCGTGCCGGCGGGTACGACGCTGCTGTACAAGCCGATGCTGCTGGGGACGGCGAAGGTGTACTTCGCGGACGCCAAGGCGGGCGTGGATACGAATGTACTGACGGCGCACGTGGCGGGGATCGAGGCGGGTGTGGTGGCGGTGGACTGGGACCACTCCGAAGCGGTCCGCATCGGGGAAGCCGACCTGGCGAAGGAGCCCGATGCGTCGGGCATGGATACTCGGTTCGACGAACTCCCGCCGGATGCGGGCAAGGCCAGGTCGTTCGAGGCGTGGAAGAAGTCGTACGCGGAGATGCTGCTGCGGACGCAGAAGATCGAGTTGCTGCGATCGGAGTTGCTCGGTGAGGTGTCGAAGGTGGGCGAGGGGGAACGGGATTTTCGATTGCGACTCCAGCAGGCGGCGCGCGAACGCCGGGACGCGCTGGCGGGCAGGCTTCGCCAGAAATATGCGTCGAGAATGGCGACGCTGAACGAGCGGATCCGGCGGGCGGAGCAGGCGGTGGACGTGCAGAAGGGGCAGGCGCGCGACGCCAAGTTGTCGTCGGCGCTGTCGTTCGGGACGGCGGTGCTGTCGGCGTTCCTGGGTCGCAAGACAATCCGCGCGGGGAGCGTGAGCAAGGCGGCCAGCGCGGTGCGGGGCGCGAGCCGATCGGCGCGTGAGGCGGGCGACGTGCACCGGGCCGAGGAGACGGTGGAGGCGCTTCGGCAACAACTGTCGGAACTTCAGGCGCAGTTCGATGCGGAGGTGGAGGCGGGAGGGGCGAAGGTGGACCCGATGATGGAGGAACTGGAGGAGATCACGGTGAAGCCGAAGAAGACGAATATCACGGTCCGCGCGGTGGTTCTGGCGTGGGCGCCGTATGTGGAGAGGGGTGGGGTGGTGGAGCGGGCGTGGTAGGTTGATCGGGGATGGACGCGTGCGAGGATGGGCTCCGCGTTCGGGCGGGACGCCCGAGCCACTGACCCAGAGGGATCAGGCTCGTCGTACTTCGACCTTGCCGCCGGCGATGTCTTTGATGGCGTAGCCCATCGAGGAGAGTTCGTCGCGAATGGCGTCGGAGCGTTTGAAGTCCTTGTTCGTGCGTGCCGCGGCGCGTTCGTGGAGTTTGGCTATGACGGCGGGGTCGGGAGCGAGGCCGTCCATGAAGACGCCGATGGAGGTCTGGGCGGCGGCGGGGCGTTCGAGTGAAAGGACGCCCAGGACGCCGTCCATGATCCTCATGGCGTCGGTGTCCGCCTTGGTCGGCGCGGCGAGCCCGTTTATCCACGAGTTGATCAGGCCGATCGCCGAGGCAATGTTGAGATCGTCCTGCATGGCGGCGGTGAACTCGGCAAGCACAGGAACGTGCGCCGAAGCGACGGCGCCGCTGGATGCGCCCGCGTCCTGCACTTTCCGCCATCGCTCGATTATCCGCTGCGAATCCTTCAATCCCTGCTCGGTGAAGTTGGCGTTGGAGCGGTAGTGCGTGCGGATGAGTTCGAGGCGCACGGCGGCGGGCTCGTACCCCTTCGCGAACAGGTCGCGCGCCGTGAAGAAGTTCCCCTTGCTCTTGGACATCTTCTGTCCCTCGACGAAGAGGAAGCGAGCGTGGAACCACATCGCTGCGAAGGAGCCCTGATCGGGCACGGCATTGAACGCGGCGCAACTTTGCGCGACTTCGCATTCGTGGTGGGGAAAGATGTTGTCCTCGCCGCCGGAGTGCAGGTCGATGATTGCCCGCCCGTCCGGCACGGTGAGATTCATGTCCGCACCGACGCCGGGGACGAGGCGGGAGATGGACATCGCGGAGCATTCGATGTGCCACCCGGGGTATCCCTTGCCCCAGGGCGAATCCCACTTCATGATGTGCGACGGGTCCTCTTTCCAGAGCAGGAAATCAGCGGGGTGGCGCTTCTGTGACTGATTCTGGTCGCTGATTCGTCCGCCGGCGCCTTCGCGGAGTTTGTCGAGGGTGTTTCCGGATAGGCACCCGTAGCGTCCGAACTTCTGGACGTCGAAGTAGACGACGCGCGACCCCGGCGAGCCGGCGACGTAGGCGTAGCCGCGCTGCATCAGTTTCTCGATGATGCGCTGCATGCCGGGGATGTTCTCGGTGGCGCGGGGGAGCCGCTTGGCGGGGTCGGCCGCGGCTTCGAGCGCGAGTTTGAGGCCCAGTTTGCGAGCGTCCTCGAGGAATCGATCCTCGTAGAACCGCGCGACGGCGTAGGGATCGGTGGGGTTGATGTCCACGCCCACGGGGATCTTTCCGGCCTTCTTCGCCTCGGCGATGCGCCGGCCCGCGACGACCATGCGGTCCTCGCCCGCCTCGCCCCCCTCGGCGTCGTCGGTCATGTGCCCGACGTCGGTGATGTTCATGATGTGGTTGACGACGCGGCCGGCGGACGCTTTGTGAATCTTACCTGGGTTGTCGGGGTCGCTCGCGTCGGTCGAGAGGTCGCACAGGGGGGATTCGATCCAGCGCCGGAGCACGTCCGCCGCGAGGAACGAGCGGAAGTTCCCGATGTGGGCGTCGTCGTAGACGGTGGGCCCGCAGGAGTAGAACGTGACCCGCGATGGATCGGCGGGGATGAACGGCTCGATCTGCTTGGTGAGCGAGTTGTAGAGTCTCAGGGGCATGCGGGGGAGTATACGACGAACCCGGCGTGGCGCACTACAGTCTGCGTGATGTCAAAACGCCCATCAATCGCGTGCCGGGTGCGGCTTGTCCCCGTTCTGCTTGCGCTGTCGCTGGCTTCGGTCACCGGGTGCTCAAACTCGCGGAGCGGGCAGACCAGCGACGACCCGCTGGCCGACATGCGCAGCACCGCGTGCACGCCGGAGGAGCGGGTGCAGGCCGTCTATCGTGCCTGGGCCGCGGCTCAGGCCGGCGAACTGGACATCGGCGCGGTCCGCGAGCAGTTCAAGACGTCGCTGTTTCTCTTGAGTTCGACCGACGCGGTGCGGCTGCGGATCGTGGAGGCGCTGCTGACGGATGGGAGGCCTGAGGGCGTGGCGGACACGCGGAGCGTGCTGCGGCTGCGGTTGCCGCGGGAGACGTCGTGGCCGATCATCCAGCGCGTTGCGGATGAGTCGGTGAAGAACAACTGGACGGACATGACTCCCGCGCTGGTGCGGAGTTATTCGCGGAAGGTGAGCGACCCGCCTGACGCCGAGCGCCCCGAGCGGGCGGCGCTGCTGGCGCTGAACCCCGGCAAGTCGATCGAGGAGATCGTGTACGACGTATTCGTCACGAACCGAGACCTGGGGCCGGACGCGAGCGACTCGACGAAGTATCTCGCGGAGAAGGCGCGAACGGATGCGTGGGATCTGCTGGGACGGCTCGATCCGGACGGGAGCAAGCGTGCGTCGCTGCTGGCGGGGGACGCGCGGGTATCGACGGCGCCGGAATCGGCGAGCCCCGCGCCGGGAAAGGCGTCGCCGGACACGATGCTGTCGGACCTGCGCGCGGCGGCCCGTGACCTGCGGGCGGTGCCGATCACGGGACAGGAACTCGAGTGGGTACGGGTGCTGCGCTCGCCGGGGAACACGCTGAATGAGACGTGGTGGAAGGAAGCAACGGCGGCGATCGGGAAACTCAGCGATGAACAGGCGCTCGGACTGGAAGTGCGGCACGCCGAGGCGGTGCGCTGGGCGGCGACGCACCACCCCGAATGGCTCGCGATGTCGCGCTCGGCGTTGTCAGAGGAACTGCGTCAGAGGCTGCGCGGGCGGACGTACCACACGCGCAGCATCGAGAACGGCGACTTCGGCACCGCGACCCCCGAGACGATCGACTACTGGGACGCGAAACTCGTCTGGGGCGACTTCCTCACGATGCTCGTGATCGACGAAGCGCTCAAGGACCCAGCGGTCATCTCCGCCCTCTTGGATCAGGCCGACAAGGACCGCGGGAACACGCGAACCGAGCAGGGGGGAGCGCTGGAAGCGGCGATCGCGGCGGGCGGCGGGGCGAGTGAATCGCTGGCGGCACGGTTCGAGGCGCGGGATTACCCCCCGCAGGTCGGCAGCCGATCGAACGATAACAAGTATGTCGCGACCGAGCGGATGATCGCGGGCACGCCGCGCTGCCTGGCGCATTATCACTTCCACGCCCAGAAGGAGAAGAACCTGGACTACGCCGGTCCGAGCGACGGGGACCTGGACTACGCCGACACCTACGCGCGGAACTGCCTGGTGCTCACGAGCGTTGGCCGCGGCGTGCTGGGGGTGGACTATTACCAGCGCCGGCGGGTGCGCATCGATCTTGGGGAAGTGAGAATCGGCAAGTAGGGGCCGGAAGAGACTGGCGGCCGCGGAGCCCCTTGGTCGCTGGGCGGGCCCGGCGTTCTAGCACGGAAGCGTTCACGTGTTTCACCTGTGGGTCATCGCGCTGTTCATGTGCATCGTGTGGCGCGATTCGGTCGCCGCGCCGCTGGTGGGGGAATGGCTCGGGCTGCGCGACACGATCATCGCGACGCTGGTTCCGATGTTGCTGATCGGGGCGGGGACGGTGTGGCGCGTGCGCCGACTGACGCGCCACGTCGAGGCGACCGGTTCGTATCGATCGATCCGGGCGGCGGATCGAACGTTGGCGATCAGCCGCTGGCTGGCCGTCCTCGTGCACGCGATCGGGGTGCTGGGGCTGGGATGGCTTGATGCTGTGCGCATGAGCGTGGGGCGCGTGACGGGCACGGACGGGGACGTCATCCTGATCGACGAACTGATCGCGCTGGCGCCGGCGGTGCTGGTCTTCATCGCCGGGTGGTGGAGCATGTATCCGCTCGATCGGTTGCTCCGGGAATCGGCGATCTATCGCACGTTGCACGCCGGCCCGGCGGCACGCGACGAGGCGGACCCGGCCGAGCGAGAGGCGGCAGGCGACGGCGCCGGATACTCCGCCGCGAACCACGAGGCCGAGCCGGCGGCATCGGAATCAGGCGGCGTCCTGTACCCGGTCCCGTCGCGGTGGGAATACGTGCACGGGAACATCCGCCATCAACTCTTGCTGGCGCTGGTGCCGCTGCTGCTGCTGGTGGCGTGGCGTGAAACGGTGCAGTTCGGCATGGACCACATCGGGGCGGCTGCGAGCGCGAGCGCCGAGCGTGCGCTGGGCGCGGGGCGCCATCCCGGCCCGGTGTTGCGGGCGCTGAACGACCCGCACAAGCGCGCGTTCGCCTCGGACGTGCTGCAACTGGCGGGCATCCTCGGGGTGTTCATCCTCTCGCCGCTGATCATGCGGTTTGTCTGGGATACCACGAGATTGGAGCCCGGTCCGACTCGTGACCGGCTGCTGCGGCTGTGCCGGTCGCAGGGGGTGCGTGTGAGCGACATTCTTGTCTGGCGCACGCACGGGACGCTCATGAACGGAGCGGTGATGGGGCTCATCCCGCACGTGCGGTACGTGCTGCTGACCGACGTGATGCTGGACGTGATGCCAACCCGCGAACTCGAGGCGGTCATGGCGCACGAGATCGCGCACGTCAAGCATCGTCACATGCTGTGGCTTGGACTGGGGATTATCGTCGCGGTGACGGTGGCCGCCGCGGCGGCGAGCGTGCTGCTGGCGGTGTCGGGCCTGGATCCCAACCTGCTTCAAGACAACGGCGCGGTCGAGATCGCCGCGACGATCGGGACGCTCGCGGTCGCGGTTTCGATGTTCGGGCTGATCAGCCGGCGATTCGAGTGGCAGGCCGACGCATTCGCGGCGAAGTGCCTTTCGCAGTTGGGGCCCGGCGAAGGGCGCGACTCGGCCGATCGCGCGGCGCCAGCCGCGCCGGCCGTGGTCACCCCGCTGGGCGCCCGGGCCATGATCGATGCGCTGGATGTCGTGGCGCGGATCAACCATATCCCGCGGGGACTGCGGTCGTGGCGTCACGGGTCGATCGCGCTGCGACAGGACAAACTCGCCGCGATCATCGGGCGGCCGCTGGCTCGCGTGCCCGCTGACCGGGACGTACGACTCATCAAAATCTCCATCGTCGCGGCGGTCGTCCTTCTCGTGTCGCTGAGCGTGGTCGATATCGTCATGGGAGCCGCCGGATGAAGTTTGTCAAGATGCACGGGATCGGGAATGACTACGTGTACATCGACGCGTACGGGCGCCCCGAGATCGAGAGGCGGTTCGCGGGGACCACCGGCAAGGCCATGATCCGGCACATGAGCGATCGGCACACCGGCATCGGGAGCGACGGCGTGATCCTGGTGTGCCGGCCCGCGCCCGGCGACGCCGCCCACGTCCGCATGCGCATGTTCAATGCCGACGGGAGCGAGGGCATCATGTGCGGGAACGGGATTCGCTGCGTTGCGAAGTTCGCGCACGATCGTCTGAAACTCCGGGCCAATCCCATGCGTGTGCAGACCCGCCGCGGGACGCTCTCCATCGACTACCGCGCCTCGCGCCATGGAGTAACCGAGGCAACCGTGGACATGGGCGAGCCGATCCTGGAACCGTCGGAGATCCCGGTCCGCACGTCGTCGCTGACGGTCGAGGGGGCGACGCACCGCTGGGGCATCGTGCTGGATCAACTGAATCTCGGCTTCGTGGCGACGTTCGTATCGATGGGCAACCCGCACGCCGTTGTATTCGAGGACGGCCGCGAGGAGTTCACTCGCCAGACGCTTGCGTCGGTTGATCTGGCCCGCATCGGCCCGGTGTTCGAGCGACACGCCGCGTTCCCGGATCGCATCAACGTGCATTTCGCGGCGCCCCTGGGCCGCTCCCGCGTCGTCATGCGCACGTGGGAGCGGGGTTCGGGGACGACGCAGGCGTGCGGCACCGGCGCGTGCGCGGTGCTCGTCGCGGGCGTGCTGACGGGGCGATTGAACCGGCGGGCCACGCTTGAACTCCCCGGCGGATCGCTCAGGGTTCACTGGGATCAGCGCACGAATCATGTGTTCATGACCGGGCCGGCGGCGGAGGTGTTCGAGGGGGAGTGGCCGTAGCCACCGCCGGGGCTCTGGGCGGTCGGTCGTGTCCGAACCAAGCATGTGTGCCGACACGCGGCAGGCCGCGCTTGACGCTTGACGGTAGCCGCGGGCGTCTGGCACCTACCATCCGCCCTCGGTCAACACCAGCGAACGGACCATGTGTCATGGCACGACTGCACGAGTATCAGGGCAAGGACATCCTCAAGGCTCACGGCATCGCGACGCCGCGCGGCGGCGCGGCGTCAACGCCCGAGCAGGCGGCGGCCATCGCGGCGTCGATCGGCGCGCGCGTCATCGTCAAGATCCAAGCATTCACGACGAATCGCAAGGCGCTGGGGGGGGTGGCGTTTGCCGATACGCCGACGCAGGCGGCCCAGCACGCCGCTCGCATGCTCGGGATGCACGTCGGCAACTTCGCCGTCGAGCAGGTGCTGATCGAGGAGGCGCTCCCGATCCGCGATGAACTGTTCGTCTCGCTCTACATCGATGATCGCGAGCGTGCGCCGGCGATGCTCCTGTCGCTCGTCGGCGGTTCGGGGATCGAGGAACGAGCGCGCGAGCATGGCTCGGCCGCCGTGGCAAAGATCGCGTGCGACGTCGAAACCGGGCCGGATTTGGCCGCCGCCCGGTCGCTGCTGGGGGCGTCGAAGATCGCCCGGGAATACCACGGCGGGGTGCTCGATGCCGTGCGGCGGGTCTTCGACGCCGCGCGTGCGTGCGAAGCGCGGAGCGTCGAGATCAATCCTCTTGTCACGGTCGAGCCGGGCGGGAGCGCCGGGCGCGACTCGCTTGTCTACGCCGCGGACTGCCGCGTGACGATCGATGATTACGCCGTGTTCCGTCATCCCGAACTTGGCATCGAGATCGCGAGAGAACTCGACCACCCGCCGACCGAACTTGAAAAGATCGCGTACCGGGTCGAGCAGGAGGACCACCGCGGCACGTTTTTCTTCGCGCAGATGAACGCGCGCGCCGAGGGGGCCGACGCGGTTGAAGCAGCAGGGGGGCTGATCGGGTTCCACGGCGCCGGGGGCGGCGGGTCCATGATGTCGATGGACGCGATCACGAACGAAGGGTTCACGATCGCCAACTTCTGCGACACGTCGGGCAATCCGTCGCCCGCGAAGGTGTACCGTGCGGCCCGCATCATTCTCGCGCAGCCGGGCCTCGTCGGGTATTTCGGCTCGGGGTCGGGCGTCGCGAACCAGGAGCAGTATTGGTCGGCCTACGGGCTGGCCAAGGCGTTCTGGGAACTGGACCTGGACATCCCCGCGGTGATCCGCCTCGGCGGCAACACGGAAGATCGCGCGGTCGAGATCCTCGAATCCGTCACGAAGGGGCCCGGCGCGATTCGCGCCGCCGTGGAGGGGTACAAGAAGAATGATCCGCCCGCGAAGATCGCGCGGCGGTTCGCGGAACTCGTGGCGGACTACCGGAAGGCCGCACCGGCCGGCGCCACCGGATGGTCGCCGCGGCCGCCGCGCCGTCCGGAGTTCGTTGGCTCACCGCGCGCCGCATCGTTCGCGGTGAAGGGCGGACGAGTGTGGATCGATCGGGCGGCGTGGAAGACAAGCGCGTCGGCGATCATCGCGCGGTCAGGCGGCTTGCTGAAAGACGCCGCCGGCGAGCCCGCGATCTCCGTCACGCCCGACGAACTCATGAACAAGGACAGTGAACTGATCGCCTGCGAGGTCGAATGTCGGCGTGACGCCGTTGCCGGTGTCTTCGTTGAACTCGAAATCCCCGGTCTGAAGAACGCCTGAGCCTGGTCCGCGCGGCGCCGATCACAGGTTGCGGATCTTGTTCAGCCCGTTGAGTGCGGCGACCTTGTAGCACTCCGCGAGAGTCGGGTAGTTGAAGACGGTGTTGACGAAGTACTCGGCGGTGCCGTTGAACGCCATCACCGCCTGCCCGATGTGGATGAGTTCGGTCGCGTGGGTGCCGATCGCGTGCACGCCGAGCACGACGTGCGTCTCCTGGTGCATCAGCAGTTTGAGCATGCCGATCTCGTCTCCCAGGAGTTGCCCGCGGGCGATTTCCTTGTATTGTGCGACGCCGGATTCGTAGGGCACGCCGGCGGCGGTCAGACGCTCTTCCGTCCAGCCGACCATCGAGATTTCGGGGATCGAATAGATGCCGAAAGGGAAGAGATCGGGCACGGACTGCGTCGGCTCGCCGAACATGTGGCACGCCGCCAGCCGCCCCTGCTCCATCGACGTTGAGGCCAGCGCCGGGAACCCGATGACGTCGCCGGCCGCGTAGATGGTGGGCACGGCGGTCTGGTAATGCTCGTTGACCTTGATGCGGCCGCGGTCGTCGGCGTCGAGCCCCGCGGCAGCGAGGTTGAGCGACGCGGTCGACCCCTGACGCCCGATCGCGTAGAGCAGCGACTCGGCGCGCAGGGTCTTGCCCGATTCGAGCACCGCCTCGACCATCTCGACCTCGCCGCCTTTGGCGGTGTTGCTCGCTTCAATCTTGCGGATCGAGACGACCTTCTCGCCCATGCGCAGCGTCCCCCCGGCCTGGCGGAAGTGATACTGGAACGCTTCGGAGATCTCGGAATCCAGGAACTCCAGCAGGCGCGTGCGGCCCTCGATGAGCGTCACGCGCACGCCGAGTTCGGCGAGCATCGACGCGTACTCCGTCCCGATCACGCCGCCACCGACCACGATCATCGTCTTGGGCAGCACCGGCATGTGCAGGACCTCGTCGGAGGTCATGATTCGACGATCGTCGAACGGCATCGATTCCGGCCGCGCCGGGGTCGTGCCCGTCGCGACCAGTACGAAGTCCGCCGCCACCGTCTCGGTGGAGTGGCTTCCCGAGATGTTGACGGTGTTGGGGCTGGCGAAGGATCCGGTGCCGTAGATCACCTCGATGCCGTTGGACCCGAAATGGCGTCGAACGACGTCGACCTCCGCGCGGATGACGCGCTGGCACGACTCGATGAGGGTCGCCAGCGTGTGACGCCGGTCGATCTTGGAGAGGAGTTCGGAGCGTGAATACGGGGTGGCGCCGATCTGATCGAGCACCGCCTCGCGCAGAGCCTTTGACGGGATCGTCCCGGTGTTGATCGCGACGCCGCCCACCACCTGCATGCGCTCCACCACACATACGGACTTGCCGAGTTTGGCCGCCTGGATCGCTGCCTTCTGCCCGGCAGGTCCGCTTCCGATAATGACGAGGTTGAAGGTTCGCATGAGTACGTGCCGGAGATGACCGCAAGTTTATCGGTCTGTTTTCCCCGCATCGCCAGTTCCACAAAATGGAATGCATGCCCAAGCATGTTGGCTTCCGCCGCGTGTGCGGGTTCTGTGAGGAGGATCGACTACGAAGCGCGACCGCTCCTAGCCACGAACAACCGGCACGCCAGCGCCAGCGATCCCAGCCCGATCGCGATCCCCACCCCGCACACGAACAGCAGCAGCGTCGTGAACTCGAATGGAGTGAGATGTCCGGACGGCATGCGATAGTCCAGCGCGCCGGTTCGCTCGGCATGATCGGCGACTGATCCGGTGGCGATCACCGCCATGTACAGCGGGTTGATCGCCAGCACCACATCGCCGATCTCATCGTCGCTGCGTCGCATCGCCAGTTCGCCGATGATCGCGCCCAGGAACGGGATCGCGACCCATATCGCCGCCGCAAAGAGCAGGTTCAGCAGCGTCGCGGTGAGCGGGCGCTTGACGAGCAGACTCAGGAGCAGTCCCGATCCGGCGAGCAGCGTGACGACGGTCAGCATGATGATCGCGAGGTGAAACAGCACGATCACGTGCATCCCCGCCGCCACCACGCCGATCGCCGTGTTCCCCAGCAGGATCACCGCCAGGAACCACTGCTTGCGAACGGCTCCGAGCAACTTGGCGCCCAGGATCTGCACCGGTGTCAGCGGCGTCGTGAGCAGGACGAGCCAGGTCGAGGATTCCTTTTCTCCCGTGACCCCGGACGTTGTCGAGACCGCCGCGGCAAAGCATGTGATGAGGATCGTGATCGCCGCGATCACGGGATACGAACCCGTCTCCCACGGGGGGATCTCCGCATACAGCCAGACGAGCGACAGCACCACGACGATCGACGCGACCAGCAGGTTGCGCAGCGACCCCAGCGCCGGCTGCCTCAGTTCCCGCCACAACACCGGCTGATCCCATACCACGGATTCACGATCGACGAACACTTCTTCCATCTGCGGCGGGGCAGAATCCGCGCCGGTGGCGCCGGCGGCGGATGCTCCATCCATCACGTCCGGTGTCCCCGCGGAGGCGGTCGCGCGCCGCACCACACGGCGCACGCGACGGGGCGTCCGCGCCACGGTCGCCGGCGAGTCATCCCGCAGCATCATGCGGCGCAGCGCGCCCGACGCGATCAGCAGCGTGATCAACGACATGACGACGTGGATCACCGACGTCGTGGTCCACAGCAGCCGCACGGGAACCGGCAGCCCGGCCGATCCGGTGATCTCGGCGGTGATGACGCCCAGCGAGATCGGCGAACTGAGGACGAAGAGTTCCATCGGTGGCCCGCCGCGTGCGCCGCCGCCTCGAACCAGCGTCAGCACGAGGATGAACACGGGCGCGATCTCCACCAGCACGAACACGAAGATGGACATGACCGCCGCGACCGGCCCCTTGCGCGACCAGATGGAAAACAGGATGCCCAGCGACGCCATGAACAGCGCCGACGACAGTGTGATCGACGTCATCGCGATGACGCTCTCGGCCTCGAGCCCGCCGAAGATCCTCGCTCCCAGCAGGAAGGGCACGCTGAACAGCGCGATGATGAACAGGATGGTGAGTCGGCTGAAGAGTTTGCCAAAGACGATCTGGGCGCTGTTCATCGGGGTGGTCATCAGCGCGCCCAGGGTCCGGGTTCGGCGCTCGTCGCAGATGCTCGGCGCGGTCAGGGCCGCCGCGAGAAGCATCAGCAGCACGTACTGGAACCACGCGATCGCGACGGCCAGGGCGGGGGCGATCTGCTGCAGCGATTCGAGCATCTCGGCTCCGCCCACGCCCCGATCGGCCTGCTCGATCCGCAGCAGGAAGTAGATCAACGACACCAGCCCGAGCAACGCCAGCACGTACAGCCCGCGCGTCCAGTATGTCCCGACGCGGCGCCCCGCCACGCGCACATCCTTGAGGAAGATCGGCCCGAACGCCAGGCGCCACGGCGAGATCAACAGCGAGCGAAGCCAGTTTCGCACCACTCGGCGGAAGTCGCCCCACGTTCCCCCGGGCCAGATGCCGCCCAGCGCCGCGACGACCAGCGCGGACCCGGCGGCCAGTCCGCACCCGACCCACAGCAGGTCGGCGGTCGGCACACGGTACCAGGAGAACAGCCACACGGCTCGAAGTTCCGATGGGCTGGGCGCATATCGCTCGAACGCCAGCGTGGCGCCCGCCAGCGACGCGGCGCAGAGCAGCAGCAGCGCCGGCGCGAAGATCACCCGGGACCACCGCAGGCGCGCCTTGACAAATGTGGCGACTCCGGCGCCGTACAACACCGCCGCGAGCACCTCAAAGAGCATCCAGACCAGGTACACGCCGGGCCGGGCGCCGGTACGCAGTTCCGACAAGGTGTACATGAAATCCGCGATCAGCCACAGCAGCACCCCGACCGCTCCCAGCAGCAACTTCCCCGCCAGGATCGGTCGCACGGAGAGCGGCGAGCGCTGGGATCGCTCTCCGCGCAACGGCTGCGTTGGTTGACCCGCGTCCCGGTTCACTAGTTCACCGCCCCCTTCGTCAGCCGCAGGAACGCATCCTCAAGTTTGATCTGCTTCGGCGTGAACGAGGCGATCCGCGCGCCGCTCGACATCAGCACGCCGATCAGTTCGTGATGGCTCCGCACCCCAGGCTTCAGGTCAAGCACCAGTTGCCCATTCTCGGCGGCGGCGCTGCCGACGAGCGCGCCGATGGTCCCGTTGGCGCTCCCAAGGGTCCGCGCCAGTTCAGCCGCGGGGACGCTGCCTTCTTCCAGCGAGATGACGATCCGCTCGCCCGCGCTCGCCTTGGCGTACGCATCCTCGATCGAGCCGGCGTACAGCAGTTTCCCGCGCTCGATGATCCCGATGCTCGTGCAGAACTCCGCGAGTTCCGAGAGAATGTGCGACGACACCATGATCGTCTTGCCCATCCGGCCCAGTTCGACGAGCAACTCGCGCATCTCGATCCGAGCGCGTGGATCAAGCCCGCTCGCCGGCTCGTCCAGCAGCAGCACCGTGGGCTCGTGGATCAGCACCCGCGCGACGCCGAGGCGCTGCTGCATGCCGCGGCTCAGGCTGTCCACCATCGCGTGCTTCTTGGCCGTCAGGTCCGTCAGTTCCAGCACCGAGTCCACGATCGGGCGCCGCTTTCCCCGCCGGATCCGGAACGCCGACGCGAAGAACTGCAGGTACTCATCGACGGTCAGGTCGTCGTACACCCCCAGGAAGTCGGGCATGTACCCCACGCGGGTCCGGATGGTGGCGCCGTCGATCGTGACGTCCAGCCCGCCGACGCGCGCGACGCCGGAGTCGGGCCGGGTCAGGCAGGCAAGGATCTTCATCGTCGTGCTCTTGCCCGCTCCGTTGGGGCCGATGAACCCGAAGATCTCGCCCTGCCCGATCGTGAGCGTGAGGGAATCCAGCGCGACGAGCGAGCCGTACGCCTTGGTCACGTTTGTCAGTTCGATCAAGGCTTGCCTCCAGTGGGCGGACCCGGCGGGTCGCTGGTTTCTCCGTGGGCCGGGTCGATCGTCACGATCGCCCGCACGATCATGTCGTGGGTGTACGTCGCCGGTCCCTTGAACGTGACGTCGCTGGGCATGTCGCTGATCTGCAGGTAGACAACCGCTCGACCGGGGCCGGGGCCGGCGTCCGCCAGCACATCCCCGACCACCTGTGAGCGCCGATCGGGTCCGGGCAGATCAAACAACTGCCCCGGATGATTCAGCGTGGCGGCGGCGCCCTGGCTGCGCCGCCGCGGATATGAGTTGTAGAACGCCGGGTACTGCCGGTCGGACAGGTCTGCCCGCGCCTCATCATTCAGCCAGACTCGCCGGCAGGAGGACTCGTCACCGCGCGGCAGTTCGAGCGTGCGCCGCGTCGATCCCCGTGCATCACTCGTTGTGGATCGCATCGCGATGTCGTCGCCCGCGGCGTACCACAGGCCGCCGCTGCACACCGCCGCGCGTTGAATCCTCGCGCCCGCGGGCAGGTCGGTCAGTTCCAGCAGAAGCGCCGGCGGCGATTCCGCCGCCGGCGGCGCACGCCTGACCCTCACACCCATCGGAAGCGAGGCGCTTCCGTCATCAGCAAACAGGCGGAACGTCCAGAGTTTGAACGCGCAGGAGAGCATCGTGTTGCCGCCGCGACCCCGGGCGCCTCGTGATTCCCCGCCCGCTGACTCGATCAGCGATGAGAAATCAGGCAGCGACTGAAGAAAGGCGTTGGTGGTCGCGGGAGCAGTGTTCCCATACTCCAACTGCTGCCGAGCGCTGATGCCGCGCCACCACTGCCCGTCTCCGGCGCCCGTCTCGTCCATGAGCGATGAGGAGGTTGTCGTGGTGGCGTAGACGCCGGTATACGCCGTGCGCCAACAGACGCCGGCGTGCGGCTCGTCGCTCGCCGGCGGCACGACCGCGTCGATGATCGTCACCCGATTGACCAGCGTGGGCCCGGAGCGTACCAGCATCGGCAGCCAGTACGCCAGCACGGATGCCAGCGCGATCCACAGCAGGCTCGTGGCCCAGGAATGATGCTGCGCGCCCGCTCGGCGCAGCGCCAGCGCATCGACCGGCCCCACCAGCACCCCCAGCAACAGCAGCCCGCCCGCCAGCGCGAAAAAGACCGCGTTGCCGACGGTTGGAACGTTCGCTAGCCGATTGACCACCGCTTCCTTCGCCGCGCGGGCCGTGTCACCGGGCGCCGACATGCTCGGCGAACCGTACTGCACCTCGTAGGCGTACGTCGTGTCGCCGGAGGTTGTCTTGGGGATGCGGGTTCGGAAGTCGGCGAGCGCCGATTCGACGATGCTCGCCCACGCCGCGCGTGTCGCCTGCTCGCCGCCCGTCTCGGCGAGTTGCGACGGGTGCACGCCGACAATGACCATCCACCCGAAGCCATACGGCCCCTCGACGAGCATCGCGGACTCGGGCTCACGGTCATCGGCGCTGGCCGGATGCCAGCGACCTCTCCATCCCGCGGCACGTCCCGCCTCGGTGAGCCCGACCCGTCGCTGAGTCACCTGTTCCGCGGGTCGAAGTCGCTCGATGGCCGGCTCCAGCGCTGTTTCGGTCGGCTTGGCCGATTCATCGCCATGCGGCGCCGCCGCGGCGGAGTTCTCGAACCCTCGCATGGCCCGCTCGTGCTCTGTGACCGTCTTGGCAACCCTGGCATTCAGCACCGCGTCAGCCTCGGCTGGTGCGGGGCCGACCAACACGTCCTCGATCCAGAACAGGCTCCCCGCCCCTTCAGCAAACAGCCCATCACATCGCGTGCCCGCCTGATCGACGAACACGACCAGACGCCCGCCGCTGCTCACCCACTCGCGGATCGCGACCGGCACCCGCGGGTCCACCCGGTCGAGCACCGACGCGTCGATCGCCAGCAGCACCAGGCTGTCGTATCCGGTCCACGTGCCGGGCAGCGACGAGGCGCCGCCCGTCACGCACCGCACCGCGGACGGCCCGAACGCCGATTCTCCGATCACCCGGTTGCTGGCGTACGCGATGCTCCGTGCGGCGCCCGTCGCTTCGCCAACCCCCAGCACCACCCCGGTCCCCGTGCTTGCGACATCCGCGATGCGGGCCGTGTCGTCCTCGCCGAATCGACCCGAACTGTATTTCTGCGTCACCACCTCGCGGCCGCGCCGGTCCTCCAGCACGATGTTGAACGTCGAGCAACCTCGCCCGACGTTGACCATGACCTGGTACGTCGCCGGCTTGCCCGCAGAGCACGCGACCGCACGCTGCGTCCGCGACCACACCGGCCCGTCCTGGGCGTACTGGATGACCAGTCGCCCATCAAACGGCGCAGTGGCGCTGACGGGGAGCGACAGCGTCACCTCGACCGGCGCCCAGCGCCCGGGCCAGAAGACCTGTGTCCCTTGGTACCCAAAGTTCACGATCATCTGGGGCGCGTCGCTCCGGGCCGAGGGTGCGGGCGCGGTCGCCGGCTGCGCATTCGCCGCCGGGCCCCGCATCAACAACCCGCACGCGACAACCCCGGCGAGCATCGCGCGAAGGGCGACTCGCCACGCCCCGCTCCGGCGTATGTTGCGATCCCGACATGCCATCGTGTGAGTGGTTGGGAACACCGATGCAGAGTTTACGAGTGGCGCGCCGGAAAGTGGCGGCGGACGGGCCGTCCCGCAGGCCCGATTGTCAGGTTCGCCACCTGTCCGGGAGGCCGGTATAGTGTTGCACCGTGGAACCCAGCGAACTCACCGAGCGTCTCTTGGCCGCGGCGGGAGATCGAACCTATCGATCCATCGCCGATCTCACCAGCACCAACGCCGAGACTGTTCGTCGGTACATGCAGGGGCAGGCGCCCAGCGTCGAGTTCCTCGCGTCTCTGTGCAGCGCCCTTGGGATCAGCGAGCAGTGGCTGATCTCCGGACGCGGGCCCATGCGGGTCAATCAACTCAAGACGCACGCGCTCAAGGACGCCAGCCCTTCGGAGTTGTTGTCCGCCATGGCCGGAACCATCGAGCGCATCGCCGACCGCGTGGACCGCCTGGAAGTCTTCATTACCACGCTTGAAACCCGGCTCCGAGTGCGTGCGCTGCCCGCCTCGATTCATTCGCGCGGCACCGGCCGCGTGCCGCCTTCGACCACACTGACGGAATCTTCCGATGGATCAGGCCACGCCTCTGCTGACCTCCATTCCTCAAACGCCGGACGAATCGCCGGCGCTCTCGCCCAACGACCACGCCCGGATGCTGGTTGAGTTGCTTCGGCACGGCGGGATCGAACTGAGCCGGCGATGGATCGGCGCGTTGTTGGTCGTCCCCGCGAGCGAACGCGAGGGCGTCGTCGAAGCGGTGGAGCGCCAGATCATCGCCCTCTACGCGGCCGATGCGGCCGACGACACACCGATTGCTCCGCCCGCGAACACGCCCGGCCAAGCGCCCGCAAAGCCTAAGGCTCGCCGAATCGACCCGTCCGACAGCGACGCCCACGCCGGCGCACACGTCGAGCCCAAGGCGCGGGCTCGCAAGCGCGCGACCGGCTCGTAACGGAGCCCTATTCCGATACCGCGGCGTACCCCCCCGCCGGCGCGCCAGACGCCGACAGGCTCGGATCGGACCGCAGGATCTTCTCGCCCAGCGAGTCGCCCGAGCAGAGCCGATTGCGCCGGGGCTTGGCCGTCTGCGCGGTCTCGCTCGACGCCGATGCCGCCGTCGATCCGCTGGTTTCGCTCGAAGCGCACCCGCCGACCGTGCACAGCGCCAGCGCGACCAGCGCGCACAAGCCAGTCAACACACTCGAATTCCGCCGCATGCCTAGACTCCTTGTCGGACGCGCGAGGCGTCGCGGAAGTTCTATCGGCATGCCGCGTCGCATCGGCGAAATCTGCGCCGCACCCAGCCCGCAATTGCGTTGACAGGCGCCCTCACCATCCGAACGACCCGCGAATCCAAGCGCCCTTCCCGGCGCACGTCTTTTCGGACGTACCCGCCCCGCCGACTCCATCGAGATCGCCGGCCCGGTCACGTATCACGAAGGGCTCGTTTCGGCCGATGCTCCTTTCCCGCTCCGGCCGGTAGACAATACAACTCATGACCAGCGACCTGATCATGCTCGCGCGGCTCGCCGGCGGGACGCTCGCGCTCGTCGCGATCGTCCTGACGATATGGTCCATCCGCGGCGACCGGGCGCGCGGCCGCCGTCGATGCCCCGCATGCTGGTACGACATGGCCCTCGTTCCCGGGATCACATGTCCGGAGTGCGGCAAGTCCGCGCGGCGCGAACGCCGGCTCTTCCGCACACGCCGGCGCTGGCGCGTGCTGATGTTTTCCATCATGCTCCTCTTGCTCGGAGCGGCTACGTGGCTCTCCCCGCTCGCCTGGTCCGGCGCGTGGATTCACTACACCCCCCCGGTCGTCCTCCGAATCGCGACCTACCCCTTCTCATCCGAGGCGGACGCTCGCTTCAAGGCCGCGTGGCCCGTGCCGCTTTCCGGCGCTGCCCCAGTGCCGAGTTTTCCCTTTTCCAGCCCCGCGACGGCGCCGCCATACTCCCTGCCCCCGGGCATGACGACCTGGGACAAACTCGTGCTGGCTCGGGCCTGCCGCGCTCAGATTCTCCCGCTGCGGCGGATCAGCGAGCAACTCCCCGCGCCGCTCGGGGCGCTCCCCGCGGACCCGGCGGATGCCTCCGATGTCGCGCGAGGCCTTCACGCGATGGACGTGCTCGGTCAACTCGGGCCCCCCGCGCGCGTCGCGTTCGACGTGATCGACGACATGCTCCGCGGCGATCGGCCCTGGCAGCAGCAGCAGGCGCTCGCGGTCGTGCAGAGTCTCGGTCCCAGCGCCCGCTACTTCAGGGACTCGCTCGCGCGCCTGGCGCTGCACGCACCGGATGATGAACTCCGCGCGGACGCCCTGCGCACGCTGGCCGTGGTCTTTCCCTCGGCTCCCCGCTCCGTCGGCGACGTCTTCTGTGGCGCACTAAGTCAAGATGCCTCGCCGCGGATCAGGGCCATCGCGCTGCATCTGGGAGTCGCGCACGCCAAGACGCACGCCGGGATCAGGCGGCACCTGGAAAACCTGGCGCTCAAGGCCGGGGCCGATGCCGACCGCCTCGAAGCCTTCAGCATGCTCGCGTCCATGCACCGCCTGAGTGTCCGTGTCGAGCCCGATGTTCCCATGGGCCCCGCCACCCGTGACCCCGCCGCCATCAGGCCTTTGGCCGAGAGGATGCTGGGCGATCCATCCGAGTCCATGCGCATCGCCGCCGCGAACTGTCTCCGCGGGTTGCGCGCCGACGCCGCCGAGTCGCTTCCCGCGCTGCTCAATGCGTGGGCCCACGAGCCGCCTTCCACCACCCGCTTTTATTTCATCTCCGCGATCAATGCAATCCTCCCGACCGATCAGAGCACCGGGTATCTCATTGCCGAACTCGAAGCCAGCCCGCCGCACTTCGCTACCTGCGCCTGGGCTCTGCGTGAACTGGGCCGCAGATCGAACCAGGCGCCCTCCATCGCCCCTGCGGTCGAACGATTCATCGAACAGCACCCGTGGGCGCGAGCCCGCGGGCTCCGCGCACTGGCGGCGTTCGGAGATCCACCCTCGCCCACGCTCGTGAAGTCCCTCCGCTCTTCTATTGATCAGGATCGGATCGATGCATTCGAGGCCGTTGCGTCCGCCGGGACCGCCGCGCCGTCACTGATTCCCATTCTGCTCGCCGGCCTCGCGGATGCGCCCGAGGCGATTCGATTGGCCGCCGCTCGAGCCCTGGCTCGATATCCGCGCCACGCGAAACTCGTTCACGCCGAAGTCGTCGCGGCCTACCAGCGCGAGCCCGCCCGCCTGGTCCGCTACGAACTGTTCAACGTCTTCGGACGCTATGAGCGCGACGAGCCCTACGAGTATCGCGGAGGACTCCTTGCCGCGCTCAGTGACCCTGAATGGCATCTGCGTGCCCGCGCGGCCACTGAACTGGCCAGGATCGGACCCGCCGCCGTGTACGCATGCGACGAACTTCGTCGGCTGCTCACCGACCCTGTCACGGACGTGCAGATTGCCGCACGCGAGGCGCTCAAGATCCTCGATCCGCGCCGCGGAGAGAGCGACTCGCCTACGCCGCCGCGTTCGGCCCCGAGAACGCTCGGATCAGGCAATCCAGGCTCGCCGCGATGAACCCAACGACCGCCACGAACGCGACCATCGCAAGCGAAATCGACAGCAGCGCCGGCCACGAGGCAATCGACGCTCGCATCGCGTACGCGACGATCGGGATCGCCAGCGCAGGCGCCGCGAGGATCACGCCGCGAATCAGCAGCCCGGTGCCACCCGGGTGGTCCTCAAGCCGGACCGCGCCGGCGACCGCGCCAAGCGCCAGCGCCAGGACAACGCGGCCAATCAGCACCGGCTCCAGCCCCACTCCCCACACCTGCCGTCCGGCGCCGAGAAAGCCGAACACCGACGCCACCAGAACGGTCCCGGCGACGCAGGTCAGACCCAGCGGCGCCGCGCCGAAGCGACCTCGCCCCAGCATCACGCTGATCACGCCGCTCGCAAGGACCACGCTCTCAAAGCCGAACATGAACCAGACCGGACGCCAACCTGCCCCGGGAATCGTGTTCGTCAGCGACGCGACTACCCCGGCCGCACCCGACACGAGCACTATCCACCCGAGCACGGCCGCGACTCTGTTGAGCGGTCTGTTCACGCCGGACTCCAATCGCCGATCTAGCCCTGTCATTATCGGCTCAATACGCCGACGAATCGACTACGTTCGCGCTCGCCCCCGCACATGGTGGCGCTCCGATCGGCGGAACCCGTCGTGGCATGATTCATGTTCGCAGGCCCAGGGCTCGCGCGAGCGCTCCCGCGCATGCCGGCCTCACCACGATCTCATCGCGCTCTACTCCTAGCGCCGCCGCCGCCGCCGCGTACCCGCTCCGCGTTGCTCCTTCCATCGTCGCGGGCCACCCGGTATCCGTGTAATCGCCCGCGAGAAGGATCGAACTCGCCTCGTGGGCGGGCGGCGGTCTGGCGACATCCACGCCGGGCACGGGAGCGAACGTCGCCAGTTTCTCCTTCACCGCGCGGGCCATGGTGAGCCTCGCGCCCCGCGACCCCACGAGACAGGCGTTGATATCCGCCGTCACTCGCCCCGCGATGTCCCCTTCGCTCAACTCCATCCAGTCGTCCGCCGCGCTGATGACCGCGTGCACGTATCGACCGGCCTCGTCCTTGCGGAACAGCCACTGCGTCGCGCGATCCACGAGCACCGCGTGCGGCGTCGCCAGCACGGGCCGGTCAAACCGCAGATGCACGCCCAGGATCGGACTGTGCGTGAATCCCGACAGTGGGGGGAAGCGCGGATCCCTCGCCTGGATCTCCGGCGCGATCACGCGGTTCACCCGCTCCACGGGTACCGCGCAGATGATCCGCGTCGAGCCGTCGGCGTCGAAGCGCCGCCCGTCCGTCGTCGTCACCCCTCGTTCGTCGATCCGCTCGGCCGCGGCCCCCAGCAGCACTCGTCCGCCCCGCCGCCCCAGCATCGGCTCGACCTGTTCATAGAGCGCCGCAAGCGGGACGCTCGGCACCCCGATCCGGGCCGCGACCGGACTCCCCAGAAACCCTTCCTGGAATACGTGCAGCGCCGCGCTCGCCGACACACGTTCCACGTCGAGGTTGCACGCGCTGACGACGATCGGCGACCAGAACCGGCGGATCACCGTTTCGGTCTGCCCATGCCGGCGCAGGAACTCGCCGAACGTGTCCCCGGCATGCCGCGCGCGGTCGGCGCGCAGCAGCGCGGGCCCGATGCGGATCAGCGCCAGCACATCCGCGCGAGAGAGGAACGCGGCGCGCGCCGTCGCGACGGCAAAGTGCAGCGGCGCGGGCAGCAGGCACGGGCGGATGACGCTCGTCCGACCCCCCGACTCGATCCAGTACTGCTCATCATGCCACTCGATCGACCCGAGCGAGCCCAGACGCCTGAGCAGGTCCAGGTAGTTGGTGCAGCAGCCGAGCACGACATGCTGGCAGTTGTCCAGCACCTCCCCCGATCGGACATCCGCGAACGACGTGGCCCTTCCGCCCAGTTTCTTCCGCGTTTCCAGCAGCGTGACGCGAACACCCGCCTCGGCCAGCCGGATCGCCACGGCAATCCCGGCCAGGCCGGCGCCGACCACGATCGCGGAACTCGCTGGTTGTCGCCGATCATTCATGCGGGCGGATTATTGCCCCCGCCCCATCGTCGCGCCGCCACCACTGCTAGCGCCCCAGCACCGCCCGCTCGATCTCGTCGGGCCTCTCGTACGCCATCCCAAACAGCGTCCGGTTGAAACTCTCCAGCGAGCACCCTTCCTGCTTCACCAGCCCGGTCGCCGGCACCGCCCCGGTCCGGTGCAGTTCCACCATCGCGCACACCCCCGCCGCGGTCGTCAGTTCGATCGCCGGCCACACACGCCCGAACATGTTCGTCGCACGGATCGAGCGCTGAAAGTTCACCTGCTGCCGTATCCCCTCCTTCATCCCGATGCAGTTGATGAAGATCACCACGACATCCTGCAGCGTCCGCGGCAGCGCATGATCCAATAGATCCATCGCCAGTTTGCGGTCGAACACCTTCCCGCCGCGCCCCGCGTCCGCGTGCTCAACGTTCAGCCTCAGATCCTGCAGCAAAAACTTCATCAGGTCGCGGTGCCCGGGATAGCGGATCGTCTTGTACGCGATCTTCGTCTCGCTCCCGGTCTTCTTCGCGTTCACCAGCGTTTCCACCAGCGTTCCTACGCCCCCGGATGTATAGAACGCTTCGTACTCCACCCCCTCGAATGAAAAGTTCTCCAGTCCTTCCAGCGCCGGCACCTTTACCATGCTCCCGTCGAGCATCACGTTGCACGGCTCGCAATACTCGTTCACCACCCCCGCCACCGACCACGTGACGTTGTACTTCAGCGCGTTGGTCGGATACTGCGGCAGCGCGCCGACCCGCAGCGTCAGGTCATGCACGTGCGTGAACTCTCGCGCGATGTCGTGCGCCGCGATCGCGATATACCCGGGCGCCAGCCCGCACTGTGGCACCAGCGCCACCTTCGCCCGCCCGCTCTGCGCGATCTCTCGCACCCGATCGGTCGTCTCCACGTCCTCCGTGACGTCAAAGTAGTGCACGCCCAGTTCGTTCGCCGCGTCCGCGATCCCGGCCACCAGGTCAAAAGGGAGCATGCACACCACGTAGTCGTGCCCGCGGAGCGCTTCGCGCACCGCGATCGGGTCCGCCGCGTCCAGCCGGTGCGCCGCGAACTCCGTCGGGTGCCTCACGAGCCCGCGCAGCCGGTTGATGTTCGCCTCGGCTTCGCGCAGGTTCGCCGCCTCGCGATCCGCGAGTGTGACCTTGTACTCCCCGCGTCCACACGCCAGGAACAGTTCCGCGACGGACTTGCCAACTTTGCCGCCGCCCAGGACGAGCACCGATTTCATCTTGCAGCCTCCGGGGGATAGGCGGCGATGATACGCGCGCCCGCACCTCGTTATCGGGAGATCCGCGCACTCACTTGACCGCCGCGCAACTCCTGCCCATCCCGCGCGTACGCTCCTCACACCCTCTCACTTCGCATCAGCGGCAGGTTCCCATGCGGCTCGGCGACCTCATCAACGGCTTCGACATCCGCCCCGCGGCGCCCATTCCGCCGACCTGGCTCGATGGACGCATCTGCGACCTCACCGAGGACAGCCGCACCGTTCTCCCCGGCTCGTTGTACATCGCGCGGCCCGGTGAAAAGGCCGACGGCCGCGCCTTCATCCCCGATGCCATCAAGGCCGGCGCCGCCGCCATTCTCCTCCAGGACTCGCCCGACGCCGCGACCTTCCTCACCCCACGCTCCCCGTGCCTGCTCGCCAAGAACCTCTCGTTCGCCATGGCCCAGGTCGCCGAACGCTTCTACGGCTCCCCCTCCTCCAGGCTCGCTCTGGTCGGTGTCACTGGCACCAACGGCAAAACCACCATCACATACCTGGTCCACCAAATCCTCAACTCCCTGGGCATCCGCTGCGGACTCATCGGCACCGTCGCGATCGACGACGGCGCCGAAATGGCACCCGCGTCCATGACCACCCCGCCCGCCCTCGAACTCAGCCGCACGCTCGCCCGCATGCTCGAGGCCGGCTGCCGCGCCGCCGTGCTCGAAGTATCAAGTCATTCCCTGCACCAGCACCGGGTCGGCACGCTGAACTTCGACGTCGGCGTCTTCACCAATCTGACCGGTGATCACCTTGACTACCACAAGACCATGGACGCCTACGCCGACGCCAAGGCCATGCTCTTCACCATGCTCCCCGGCGCCGATCAGGGCGGCGTCGCCATCGTCAACGCCGACGATCCCGCCAGCGCCCGCATGATCCGTCACTCCCGCGCCGCCATCTGGCAGACCTCGATCGCCGCCCCGGGACGCTCGACCGGCGCCCCGCTCGGCCTCGGACAATCCGCCGAGTCAATCCGCGCGATCGTCCAGCGGACCGACCGCTTCGGCTCCGATCTGCGCGTCACCGCGCCGTGGCTGGGCACGGCGGACGCAGCCGACATGCGCGTCCCACTCGTCGGCCAACACAATGTCATGAACGCCCTTCAGGCGGCCAGCGCCGCCGCCGCCGTTGTCTCGGGCGCCATCCGCAAGCCGGCCCTCGCAAGCGCCGCCCGCCCCGGCCCGCTGCGCACGCCCGCCGACCTCCTCCGCGCCGTCGCCCGCTGCGCCGCGCCACCGGGCCGTCTTCAGTGCCTCACCTCGCCTGCCGACCCCATCTCCGTCTACGTTGACTACGCCCACTCCGACGACGCCCTGCGAACCGTCCTCCGCGTTCTGCGCGACGCCATGCGCAGCGCCGATCCCTCTGCCGGTTCCGGTCCCGCCCTGACCGTCGTGTTTGGTTGCGGCGGCGACCGCGACGCGACCAAGCGCCCACGCATGGGCGCCGTCGCCTGGGAACTCGCCGACCGCGTCTGCCTCACCTCCGACAATCCGCGCACCGAGGATCCCATGTCCATCATCCGAGAGATCCTCTCGGGCATCCCCGGCGGCGCGGGCACGCCTCCCAGCGATCTCGACTCCGCCCGTTTGATCGTCGAGCCCGATCGCGAGCGCGCCATCGTCAGGATCATCCGAAGCGCCCGCGCGGGCGACGTCGTGCTCATCGCCGGAAAAGGGCACGAAGACTACCAGATCCTCCCGGCCGGCCCCGTAGACTCCCACGGCCGCGCGATACGCACCATCACTCGCCACTTCGATGACCGCGAAGTCGCCGAGGCGGCGCTCCGGCTCCGCGGCATCACCCCCGCCCCGCGCGCCCGCTGAGCCGCCCTACGTCCGCTTGATGATCACCATGGTCAGGTCGTCCTGCTGCGCATCGCCCCCGGCGAACGCCCGCACATCGTCCGCCACCGCCCGGATGATCTCTTCCGCCCGTAACCCCGCGTGCCGCGATAGCGATTCTCGCAGCCGATCAATCCCGAATGCCTCACGCCGCGCTCCGCCCGCCTGCCGGCACCACTCCACGAACCCGTCCGTCACCAGCGCCAGCACGTCGCCCGCTTCCATGCCAAACAACTCCGCCGGTCCGAACTCCTGCTCCGGCACGATCGCCAGCGGTACATCCCGCGGCAGCACGTCCGTCAGCCGGCCCGTCGATTTCACATACAGCACGATCGGCCCGTGCCCGGCCGACAGCAGCGCCACCCGCCCGTCAGGCGGATTCAGCAGCACGCTCGCCATCGTCACGAACCGCCCATCCGGCAAGTCCTCCGACAGTAGCCGGTTGATGCGCGTCGCAAGCGATTCAAGGTCGGCATGGTGCGTCGCGCTGGCCCGGACATACGCCCGGCACGCCGCCGTCACCAGCGCCGGACCGATGCCGTGTCCGCACACGTCCGCCAGCGTGATGATCCATCGCTCAGACCCCTCGCCATCCGACACCTGCTGCCAATCGAAGTAGTCCCCGCCCGTCTCGTCCGCGGGCCGATTCCATCCCGCGATGTCGAACCCCCGCACGCTCGGGGCGCGGCGCGGGAGCAGCGCCTGCTGGATGGAACGCGCGACCTCGATATCCCGCTCCAGCCGCTCGGCATGCGCCCGCGTCCGCGCTTCCCGAAGCGCCGCGCTCACATACGTCCGGATTTCCTTCGCCACCCACGCCGCCCCCACGCCGCTCGCGAAGATCAGCATCGGCATCATCACGTACCCGGCCGGATCCAGGCTCCCTTTGGCCGCTATCGCGTGAACGCCCCACTCGACGTACGCGACCATCGCAACATACCCGGCCGCCGCCACCGTGCCCGACAGCATGCACAGCCACGGCCGCAGCCGAAGTGTCGTCAGCCCGCACAGCAGCCCGTATACCAGTACGGGCGGCGCGCTCAGCGCCGCGTACGGCCCGATCACCCCGATCCGGATGTGCGCCAGGATCGCCGCCGTCGGGACCAGGCTTTCCAGGATCACCGTCGCCGCCGCGAACCACAGCGGAAACTCCCCGTGGCCCCCGGCACGTTCTCGACGCCGCGCCCGGCGCACCTCCCAGATGACCGCCCCCTGCACCAGCAGCAGCGCGCCCGCGGCGGCGAGCCCCACGTGAATGATCACATCCGGTGTCGAATCCGGCGCGCCGCCCAGAACGACCAGCGACACAAAGATCACCAGGACAATGACCACGACCACATACGCGCGCCGGGCCTCGTTCCGGAGCACCGCCGCCCGGAATGCGCTGGACGCTTCAAGTGATTCCCGCGCTTGGGGTTGGTCCGCTGACATGACCGCATGATACTTCGCCCCGGCGGCCGGGCGTGCGTCCACTCCCCGGCCCCATCGTGACAGTCAAGCCGCCCCCCGCCTCCGATTTTCTCCCCGCCCGCTTTCCTTCCCGACGTGTGCCTGCGAATAGTGTGCCGTCCGCGTTCCTGTCTGTGTCTCTCTTCAGGGCGCGCGGCAAGGAGCCCCATGAGCATTCTCATCACCGGCGGAGCAGGATACATCGGATCGCACGCAGTGCAGCGAATGCTCCGCGATGGGCACACCGTCGTCGCGGTCGATAACCTCGTCCGCGGCCACGTCGAAGCGATCGAGCGATTGCAGGATCACGCCCACGGCCGCCTCCACTTCTACAACGCCGACGTCGGAGACAGCGGCCGGATCCACCAGATCATCACCTCGCACGCCGTTACCAGCGTCCTGCATTTCGCCGCTCTGGCGTACGTCGGCGAGTCCGTCACCCAGCCGCTGCGCTACTACCGCACCAACACCGCCGCGACGCTCGGCCTCGTCGAGGCCATCCATCGTTCCAGCGGACACGTTGACCGCCTCGTCTTTTCCTCCACTTGCGCGACCTACGGCGATCCCCCGCCGCAGTTCATCCCCATCCCCGAAACCTGCCCCCAAGCACCCATCAATCCCTACGGTGCCTCCAAACTCTTTTCCGAACGCATCCTCTTTGACTACGCCGCGGGCCTGCGCGCCTCGCAGTCCAAGACGCCCTTTGCCTTCGCCGCGCTCAGGTACTTCAATGTCGCCGGGTGCGATCAGAGTGGAATCCTGGGCGAACATCACGAGCCCGAAACCCACCTGGTTCCGGTAGTCCTTCAGGCCGCCCTCGGACAACGCGACGGGATCGCCGTCTTCGGCGCCGACTATCCCACACCCGACGGCACGTGCATCCGCGACTACGTCTACGTGGAAGACCTGATCGACGCGCACGCCGCGGTGCTCGATGCGCTCCGTCCGGGCGATACTCGAACATACAACCTCGGCATCGGCAAGGGATATTCCGTCCGCGAGGTCATCGAGTCCGCCCGGCGGGTGACGGGGCGGACGATCGCCGTGAGCGAAGCGCCGCGGCGCGCGGGCGATCCCCCCCGGCTGTTTGCGGACCCACGCAAGATCCAGCAGGAACTTGGGTGGCGCGCGCGGATGACCGATATCGATCAGATTGTCGGAACCGCGTGGAAATGGATGCAATCGAACCCGAACGGGTATTCGAGCGAATCAAAAAGGAAGCAACAGGGGCATCAGGATTAGAACGTGAGCAAACCGTTCATCATTGCCGTCAGCCCGTACCACCTCGCCACGCGCGAAGCGCCGGCGATGTGCGCGCTGCTGCTGGCGGACCGGGTCATCACCCTGATGCCGGCGCCGGAATCCGGTTCGGATCGGGCGAACTTCGACCTGGCCCTGCGCCGCTCACCGCGATTTTTTCGGTATATGGACCGGATCCGGTGGTCGATTCCGCTGTGGAACGCGGGCGTGATTCAGTCCGGGATGGGTGACGAAGATCTGGGGGCGGGATTGCGCGACACGTGCCGGCAGGCGACGGACGAGGCGGGGATGTGGCGGCTGCGCGCGGCGTTTGACGTCTCGAGTCAGGATTCCGAACACGGCTTCCTCGACCGCGTGTGCTCGGACCTGCTCAAAGGGGGCCCCGATCCGTCGATTTCGATCCCGATCGCGGCACGAGTGGATGAGTTTGCGCACAAGCACGATGTCCCGGTTGCCAGGTCGGCGCCGGTGTCGGTTGTTCAGCGCGCCGAATCGATGCTCCAGCGGCGTCGTGGTGTCTTCTCGATGCCGATCGTGACCCAGGTTTCGGGGGCGCGGCTGCTCGAACTTCGCGATCGTCTGAGCGGTCCCCTGGGTGCGCTCCGCGGGGCGCTGCGATCAGTGGTGGGGGGAGCGGACGCGGATTCGGGCTCGATGCGCGAGGTGGGATGTGCGTCGCGGGATTTGGCCGCGGAGTTCGAGCGAGCGCGTGCGGGTGTGCTCAGTGGGGATGATGAGACGGGAACGCGGATCATGACGTCGTACGCAAGCGTGAGCATTGTGGACGTCCCGATCGACGTGGTGTTTCGGGCGAGCGCGCAGGCGTTGCGGGGACGGGCGCGCGAAAAGCACGTCGCGGCGTCGGCGAGTCGTCGCGGCGGCCCGCGTTCGCCCGTGAGTGAATCCGCCGGGGAGGTCTGCTCGGCGGCGTCGGGCACCGTGGTGGGTCTGGTGGTGAAAGAACTTCGGCTGTCGCCGAGTGGATGAAGATCGGGCCAGCCGGGGTGAATCGGACGCGGGGGTGCGGTGCGGGGGACATTCCGGGCGTCCGGCCCGCGTTGGGGGCATTCCCCCCCTATCCTCCAAGTCTGCTTGCGCGTGCAAGGCGCGTGTTTCGCCGGAGGCTCCTGCTGGCATGCTGATCTTCCTGGTCTACGACAACAACGGCCACGCCCTGCCGGCGCGCGAGTTGGCGATGCGGAACGCGTGTCTTCTGGGGCCGGACGATGTTCCGGTGCAGGCGGACGTGCGGACGCTGGACGGGCAGATCCGGTGCGAGAAGCGGAACCAGGAGGCGGCGGCGCTGTGCCTGCAACTGCCGATCGATCCGTCGCCGCCGAGCCCGGGCGGGCTGGGGATGGGCGTGATCGCGCTGCAGACGTGCCTGCTGCCGGAGCGGGAGAAGCCGTACATCCTGACGATCGAACTGGCGCGACATCGGCTGATGCTGGTGCTGAACAAGTTGGAGGACTGGGCGCTGTTTGACCTTGGGCCGGACGATCCGGTGATGAAGGTGTTTGACCTCGCGCGGCAGGCGTTTACGCGGGCGGTGGTGACGGCGGGGGGCAGCCCGCGGGAGAGCCAGAACCGGGACGCGCACGCGGACCTGCTCGGGCGCGAGGCGTTGTCGCTGGCGCTGGAAGCGGGGGAGTTGCTGGCGCTGAAGCAGGCGGTGGTGCAGCACGGGAAGCGATCGAGCGGGGAGTTGGTGCGAGCGGCGATGGCGATCGCGACGCCCAACTCGGCGCTGACGGAGCACGAGGTGGCGGAGAGCCGCAACGCGCTGATCGGGAACGCGGGGGTGATCCTGCCGAGCCCGCCGCAGGTGGGGTGTGTGGCGAACCAGGAGCAGTTCTCGCCGCAACTTCAGAAGGTGGTGAGCGCGAGTTGCGATTTTGTGTGCATGCCGATGCGGTGGATCGACATGGAGCCGACGGAGGGGAAGTATGCGTTTGCGAAGACGGATCGGTGGATCGAGTGGGCGGTGCGGACGGCGCGGCTGCCGATAGTCGGGGGACCGATCGTGGACTTTCGTCCGCGGGCGGTGCCGGAGTGGCTGTACATCTGGGAGCACGATTACGAGACGCTGCGGGAACTGGTGTACGAGCACGTGAAGACGATCGTGACGCGGTACCGGCGCACGGTGGGGACGTGGGTGGTGGTATCCGGGCTGCACGTCAACAGCAACTTCACGTTCTCGTTCGAGCAGGTGATGGACCTGACGCGGATGAGCGTGGCGGTGGTGCGGAAGTTGCAACCCGGGGCGAAGGTGATCGTGGAGATCGACCTGCCCTGGGGCGAGTACTACGCGGAGAACCCGCGGTCGATCCCGCCGATGCTGTACGCGGAGATGATCTCGCAGGCGGGGATCAACGCGGACCTGTTCGGTCTGCGGGTGGAGATGGGTTTTCCGGAACTGGGGCGCTGGACGCGGGACCTGATGTCGGTCTCGGTGCTGCTGGACCGGTTCGCGGTGCTGGAGAAGCCGCTGTGCATCTCGTCGTGCTCGGCGCCGAGCGAGGCGTTCCCCGAGTTAGGGGCGGGGGTGACCAAGGGGGGGCTGAGCACCGTGCCGCCGGGGTACTGGCGGACGAACTGGGTCCCGGCGGCGCAGTGCAAGTGGCTGACGCACGTGCTGGCGATTGCGACGAGCAAGCCGTACGTTCACAGCGTGTGCTGGCACGAGTTGTTCGACGCCTCGGCGCCGCGAGGCCCGCACTATCGCGCGGACGGGCTGATCACGGCGGGGGCGCAGCCGAAACCGGCGATGTTCCGGCTGGCCGAGATTCGTCAGGCGCTGCGAGAGAAGCGCTCGCCGCTCACGCTGGGAGAGCTCCCGACGTTGCAGATCGTGTGATGCGGGCGTGGCTGAGCGGGGGCGGCGTCAGGGATGGGGCCGGCGCAGCGAGCGCATGGCGTGGGGGATACACGAGGCGAGTTCGAGCGCCAGGAGGCCGGCGTCGGCGTCGTGATGGGCGTGGCGCCAGTGCTGGGCGGCGCGGGCGTGGACGACCACGCCGAGCCGGGCGGCGTCGAAGAGCGACAGGGCCGGGGAGCGCGAGGCGGGATCGTTGGCGGCGTCCCGCGCGCTGACGGCCTGGCGCATCCGCTGGAGCACATCCGCGGGCACGCCCGAGAGGGAGTCGATGGCGGCCTGGGCGTCTGAGCGTCGCGGCACAAACTGTGATACGAGCGCGGCGATAATGCCCGAGAGGACGTCGCCCGTGCCGGCGGTGGCGAGGACCGAATCAGCGAACTGGTGTGTCCACGTGCGGGCGCCGTCGGAGACGACGGTGCCGGCGCCCTTGAGGACGATGACGCAGCCGCCGAGGCGCTGGGCGAGTTGTTGGCAGGCCGAGGCGCGGTCGGCGGCGAGCCCGAGATGGCCGGGCAGTCCCATCGAGTCGCAGAGGCGTCTAAACTCGCCGGGGTGCGGGGTGAGGATCGCGTGGGCCCGCAACTCACGGGTGAACTCGGGGATCAGGGCGAGGCAGTTCAGGGCGTCGGCATCGGCGACGACGGGGACGCGTTCGTTCTGGAGGGCGCGAAGAGTCGCGGCCTGCGCACCGCTGGCGTGGCCGAGGCCGGGCCCGATGACCATGGCATCGCATTCGCGGAGGAGGTCGTCGAGCACCGCGGCGGCTTCGTGTGGGATCAGGTCGTGCGAGTGCTCGCCGGCGGTGTGAACCGCGAGCCCCCTGCCCGTGGCGCTGGGGATGAGCGTGAGGGCGGCGCTGAGAATGGGCTCGGGCGTGACGAGGCGGACGAGCCCGGCGCCGGCGCGCAGGGCCGCGGCGGCGCAGAGGGCGGGAGCGCCGATCATGCGGGCGTCAGCGGTGGCGTTGCCGCCGACCACGGCGACGGTGCCGAAGGTTCCCTTGTGTCCGGTTGGGTCGCGAGAGGGGAGCGGCGGAAGCGGCGGATCGGAGGCGCTGGGCATGGCGCATCGTATCGGCCGGCGCTGTCGGCTCTACAACGTCAGATTGCGAAAGCAGGCTTGAAGAAGCGGGCGGGACGCCCGCTCCACGAGGAGTGGAAGGCGATCTGGCGTTGTCGTGTCAGCAGCCGACGAAGAAGGCGCTGAGGAAATCGAAGTAATCCTGCGAGTTCACGAAGGTGTCGTGGTTGACGTCGGCCTGTGGCGCGAGGACGAAGAAGGCGGAGAGAAAGTCAAAGAAATCCTGGCTGTTGACGGCTCCGTCGGCGTTGAAGTCGGCGGCGCAGGGCGCGCCGGCGAGTCCATTGATGATGAACGGGAAGTCCTGCGCGAGGTCCGGGGCGAGGGAGGGCTTGCCAAGGTCAACGGCATTGGCCCAGATGCCGGCGGTGGCGCTGCCGGCGATGCGGAACTGGCGCGCGTTGGCGCCGGGCTGATTCCGCGAGCCGGGCGTGGTGGCGGGAGGGGAGAATGCCTCTTCGGCGGGGTTGACGGTGGTGTACTGCCAATCGAGCCAATAGGTTCCCGGCGGCAGATGCAGATTCCCCAGCGCCGCGGTGGAGCGCCAGATGAGACGAGTCGTATCAGGGGCGATCGGCTGGGGAGCGACGACGGTGTTGAAGACGCGGTAGACCGCGGTGGAGACAGAGGAGATGAGGCGGTTGGTCGTGGTGTCGCCGAAGATGATCGAACTGGCCTGATCGCCGGGGCGGCCGCTCCAGATCCGCACGTTGATCGCGCTGAAGGGGGATACCAGGGGTGACGCGCCGGTCTGGTAGGCGAAGAACGAGACGGAGTTGATCGTCCAGCCGGCGGGGTCGGTGACGGTGAAGTCGTCGGCGAAGCGGTAGGCGCCGGTCAGGCCGGTGACATGGGTGCTGAAACCGGCAACGGCATTGGCCTCGGCGGTTCCGATGGCCGGCGCCTCGCTCCACATGGAACCGGCGGGAGCCGGGGCGCCGCTGAGCGTGGTGGAGGCGGCGCCGAGGGCGGGGGTGCTGGGGGAGGCGCTTTGATTGCTGAAGAGATCGGTCTGGGCGACCGCCGCGCCGGCGGCGCCGAACGAGAGAATGAGGATGCACAGGGACGGTCGGGCTCGATTGCAGGTCATTGTCATTCTCCATCGCCCACGTCGGCTGAGTGGTTCGGATGATGGTATCTCGGGAGGTAGATCGAATTGTGTGGAACGCAGAGATCGGGCGGAGTCAGCAAGCCACTGCGCTCTCAAACGAGGGGGTGAACCCCGGGAAGATGAAGTCGAGATTGGGGTTACCGAGGCGTTGCTGGACGATTTCAGCCAGGATGCTTCTGTAGTCGATGGTGACGCTGAGGTCGCGGCCTTCGAAGAGTTGTTCGGGCGCGAGACCGGGCCAGTGGGAGAGGACGCGGCCGCCGGCGACACACTGGCCAAGGAGGAGCATCATGTTGCCGTGGCCGTGGTCGGTGCCGAGGGTGCCGTTTTCGAGGAGGCGGCGGCCGAACTCGGATTGGACTTCGACGAGGAAGCCGGTGGGGCTGGGATCTGAGATCATGTCGGTGTAGAAGGCGCCCATGGAGGCGGCGAGGGTTCCGATGAGCGAGGCGAGCGCGCCGGAGAGGGCGCCCTGATTGGCGTGGGTATCCCAGCCGCTGACGTCGATGGCGACGGCCTCGACGCCGACCTGGGCCTTGATGAGAGCGGCGACAGACTTCAGGGCAGTGCCGAGGGAACCGGTGGGGTAGGCGGCGCCACCGGCGGGGACGTAGGAGGCGAAGTCGATGGTGTTGAGGAGGTCGATGGTGGCGAGGGTGTTGTTGGCGATGGTGCCGAGGGGGCCGCCGGCGTTGTCGTAGAGGCTATCGAGCGCGGCCTGCCGGGCGGCGAGGGTGGCGGGGGTGCCGGTGAGGCCGTAGGAGTCGAGATTGGGGATGGGGAGGGTGAGGGGGCCACCCTGGAGGGCGAGTTGCAGGCCGGTGCTGATGCCGACGGCACGGAGGAGGGAGTTGGGGTCGGAGGGGGCGGAGGTGAGCAGGTGGCGTCCGAGCCAGCCGGTGCGGAGGAAGGGGTCGTCGGGGGTGCCGACTTCCATGAAGCGCTGGGCGTCGAAGTGAGAGCGAGAGGGGTCGGTCGAGCCGGTGGCGTGGACGGCGAGGAGGTGCCCGTTGTTGTACGCGGGCATGAGGGGCTGCATGAGGGGGTGGAACCCGAAGAAGCCGTTGCCACCGGGGCCGATATCGAGCGCGGCATTGGGGAGGCCGCTGTCGGGGCGCGGGACCGCGAGGGTGGGGCGGTTGGAGTAGTAGGCGTTCTCGGCGTAGGGGACGACGATCGACATGCCGTCGGCGGCGCCGCGGAGGAAGATGGAGACGATGACGTCGCGCATGGTGCCGCGGTGGTCCTTGGCGAGGGCGACGCGTGGGAGCCAGGCGGGGGCGGCGGCGATGATGGCGGCGGCGGAACCCGAGACAGCCATGAACCGGCGGCGCGACAACTGGTAGTACTCGGGGCAGGCGGTCGCTTCGCCGTGATGGCAGGATTCGTGAGTGGTCATGACGATCCTCGGTCGTTTCGATGCGTGCGCGGGTGTGGTCCTGATCGGTCGGTGGATGCGTGAGGGGCTGGACAACGAGAACCGTCGGGCCCGTACCTCCTCAAGGCGCGTCGGGGCCCGACGGATGATGTCAATACCACTGGAAGCCTGATGAACTCGCGGCGAGCGCAATGGCGTCGCGCTGGCGAGTGGTGCTGGGCGGGTTGGGGAGGAGGTAGTCGCGGATTCGATCTCGGTCGAAGGCGGGCATGTCTCCCTGGAACATGACATCGCGGATTCGGTCCGCCATCTGGTCGGCATTGACCGCGCCGGCGAAGAAGGAAGCGAGATCGACGGATGAACCGGTCGTCTGGTTGGCCAGGAGGGAGAAGGCCATATTCCAGCGTGGGAGGAGGAGGCCGGACCAATGGGCGAAGGTGTCGGGGTAGCCGTCCGGGGGTCCCCAGTAGTACGGCTCGTGCCCCGCGCCGCGGAGTTGGGTCCTGAGGGTGTTGGTGGAGGCGATGGAGACCGGGAGGACGCGCATCATGGAGGTGAGGATGTGGAAGGGGCGCTTGTACTTGGGCTCGGCGTCGGCGAGGACGTTGGGCTTGAGCATGGCGCGGATCATGGCCTTGATGTCGCCGCCGGTGGCGGTGTAGGTGGCGGCGACGTCGGCGACGACGCTCTGGGGGGGATCTTCGGAGAGGAAGCGACGGCAGAGTTTCTTCGCGATGAAGAGGGCGGTGCTGGGGTGATTGACCAGGATGTCGAGCACGGTGACGCCGTCCTGCATCCCGCCGCCGGCGGGGATGATGTTCCCCAGGACGATCTTCTGCCCGTTATCGTGAACGAGGTTGTTGTACCGGAAGAGGCCGGTGTTGTTTCCGGCGTTGCGGTTGTAGAAGGTCCACCCGGTGAGGCAACGAGCGACCTCGACGACGTCCTGCTGGGTGTACCCGCCGTCGACGCCGAGGGTGTGCAGTTCGAGGAGTTCGCGGGCGTAGTTCTCGTTGGGGTTTCCGGCGACGCTGGTGGCGTTGTCGAGGTAGCGGAGCATCGCCGGGCTGTGGGCGCTGGCGGAGAGGATCTGGGGGAAGGTGCTCAGGGCATTGGCGCGGATCACGTCGCGGTCATCGACGGCCTTGAGGTAGGCGAAGTCGCCGTCGCTGATGTCGATGGAGAAGTGATCGGTCCAGAACTCGACCATGCGCTCGAAGAGTTGGCGATTGCTGAAGACGCCGCGGAGGATGACGGCCTGGATCAACTGCGAGATGATGGTGCCGCCCTGCTGCTGAGCGAGTTCGAATGGCTGCATCGTGAGCGTGGTGAGGGGGGCGAGCATGGCGCTCAGGGCCGAGTCGTCGATCGCGGTGTGATCGAGTTGGTATTCGAGATAGGCTTCGTACCCGAGGGTCTGGGCACGCGCCAACTCGGCGCCGGTGATTCCCATGGTGGTGCGGCGAACGAGTTTGGCCAGGATACTCCCGGGGTCAACGTCGGCAGAGACTTCCGGGGGTCCGGTGCGGGCGCGGGCCGGGAGAGCGGCGTTCCAGAAGGCGGCGAGGGCCGCGCCCCCGCCGGCGAACATCGCGCGGCGGGAAACCGTGCCGCGGCGATCACGGCGGAAGGCGGCGCCGGCGCGGGATCGATCGTCGGCCGGAGCGTCAACCGCCGTGGCGGGTTCGGCGGCGTCGAGCGGGTGCGCGCTGATTGTCTCGGGGCGTAGGGATTCGCTACGCATTCCAGATCCTCCGTTGTGTATCGAGTCGCGGAACCTGTCAAGCGACTGTGCAGGACTGGCCAGAATGAACAAACGCACCCCGCGGCCCCGACCGGCAAACAACATCCCCCGGACACATCACTCATGCGCAGGCGTCGGCCGCTGCGTCCGCCCGCGGACCCCTCCCGCCGCTCGACTAACGAGCGAACATACTTGAAGATTTCTCCGATTGCCAGAAAATCGCTCGATCCGGGAATCGGCGGGGTGCAGGAGCGTCCGAAACCGGGGAAGAAAGAGGTATCGCGGAGGCGGAAGCGGGCAGGTTCTCGCGGGAATCCATGAATCCTAGAGTCATTCGCGGCATCGATATCATCAGCGGGTTCGCCACGGGCGCGGAGTGCGCTTTATCGCAAGTGGAGACGGGATGATCACGTGCAAGCAACTCATCGAGTTTCTGATGACCTATCTGGACGACGAGTTGCCGGGCGAGGAGCGAGCGGAGTTTGAACGGCACCTGAGCGTGTGTCCGTCGTGCGTTCGTTATCTGCATTCGTACAAACAGACGGTAAGACTTGGCAAGCAGGCGTTTGAAGCGTCGGACGCCCCGGTGCCGAGCGAAGTCCCGGAAGGACTGATACGGGCGATCATGGCGATGAAGCCGGCGGGGGCCAGCCGAACAAAGTCCAAGTGAGCGCGGACCGTCAAGAAGTTTGCCGGGAAGCGGCTAATCTTGTCACGGCGCATGGATATCGGGCGGGATGCTGCTGCGCCGAAAAGGTATCCGAACCCGCGGCCCCCGCGCGACCATGTACGCCTACGTCCTCCGAAAGATCCTCTACAACATCCCGGTGTATCTCGGGATCATCCTGATCATGATGGCGGCGCTGCGCATCAATGATCCGGTGGCGGCGTACGTGGGGAAGAACGCGACCGCGGAGACGATCGCGCTGAAGCGGCATTCGATGGGGCTAGACCGACCGTTTCTTCCGATCGCCGCGGAGAACGAGGAGCACCCGTTCGATCCGAGCCTGAAGCCGTGGATCACCTTCGGGGGATACACGACGACGCGCGAGCTCGCCAGCGGCGCGACGGAGAAGGTTCGACACACGGTGAGGCTGTACTCGCCCGTGGCGTGCCAGTACGTGGAGTTCATCTGGCGGATCGTGCGGCTGGATTTCGGGACCAAGGCGGAGCCGTACAACTCGTGGCAGTATGAATCGGAGAACGTCGGGGAGAAACTTCGGCAATCGGTGCTCCCGACGGTGAAGGTGACGGTGCCGACGCTGATCCTGACGAGCCTGGTCGCGATCATCGTGGGGATGCTCTCGGCGTATTACCGGGGGACGTTCCTGGACCGCACGATGATGTTCTTCGTCGTGTTGGGGATGAGCGTGTCGGTGGTCGTGTTCATCGTGCTGGGGCAGACGGTCTTCCGGGACTGGGTGAATGGTCTGGTCGGGGCGGAGGTCTTCGCGAACAACGGCTATGAGCCCGGGGTGGAGAACTGGGTGCGGTACTGCGCGCTGCCGGTGATCATCGGTGTGTTCATCGGGATCGGGTACGACACGCGGTTTTACCGGGCGGTGATGGTGGAAGAGACGGCGCGGGACTACATCACGACGGCGATCGCCAAGGGGGCGACGAAGCCGAAGATCATGTTCGTGCACATGCTCAAGAACGCGATGATCCCGGTGATCACGCGGATCATGATCACGATCCCGTTCCTGGTGACGGGATCGATCGTGATGGAGTATCAGTTCCGGATCCCGGGGATGGGCAAACTCCTGATCGACGCGCTCACCAACAAGGATTTTCCGATCATCCAGACGTTCGGCGCGATGTTCGCGCTGATCTTCATCGTGACCAACATCCTGACGGACGTTCTGTACGCGATGGTGGATCCGCGCGTGCGGCTGTCGTAGCGGCGGGGCAGGAGCGCGAGCCGGACGGTTCAACCCTTCATGTTTCAACGACTGGTCAAATCCCGCGGCATGCGAAAGTTCCTCCGGAACCGGATGGCGGTCGTGGCGCTGGCGGTCATTTCGGTGTACGTGCTGGTGGCGGGGTACGTGGTGCTGGGCGATTTCTTTCCGGGCCGCGCGGGCATCTCGCTGAAGGAAGTCGAGGAGCCGATCGGTCCGCCGGTGAATATCCCCGGGTTCCTGCAACGCGCCACGCCGGAGCAGCGGGTGGAGGTGTGCCGGTATTACATCGACGAGTTCAAACGGGCGCTGCGGTCGCGTGATCCTGAGCAGCGGGCCGAGAACCTGAAGCAGATTCACTACGCGGAGCGGGTGCCGACACGGATTCCCGCGGAGGAACTGGTGGAGATCCGCGAGGCGGCGGAAGAGATCTACGACCGGTTGAACGAGTCAGAGGATCTCAATCGTGATCCGGCGATGCTGCCGCTGGTGGCGCAACTTGAGGAACAGACGGGAAGGCTGTTTGCGCCGCTGTCGGGGTGGAAGGCGGTGAAGTTTGATCTTCGCTGGTCGCTGGGGACGGATCGGCAGGGGCGGAGCAACTTTGTGCGGGGGATCTATTCGATCAAGGTCGCGCTGGCGGTCGGGCTGGTGGTGGCGTTTATCGCGGTGCTGGTGGGCACGCTGCTGGGGGCGTCGGCGGCGTTCCTGGGGGGGTGGATCGACCACGCGGTGGTGTGGCTGTATTCGACGCTGTCGAGCATGCCCGAACTGGTGCTGCTGGCGGTGCTGGTGTATGCGTTCAGCGGGACGGCGTTCGACCAGGCGTCCAGGCCGTGGCTGGCGCTGGTGCCGGTGTACGCGGCAATGTGCATGGAGTTCTGGATAGGGCCGTGCCGCGTGATCCGGGGCGAGGTGATGAAGATCAAGGAGTTGGAGTACGTGCAGGCGGTGAAGGCGGTCGGGTTTGGGCGGATGTACATCCTGCTGAGGCACGTCGTGCCGAACACGGCGCACCTGATGTTCATCAATTTTTCGCTGCTGCTGATAGCGGCGATCAAGTACGAGGTCGTGCTGTCGTTCCTGGGGCTTGGGGTGAAGGTGGGTCCGTCATGGGGACGGATGATCCAGGAGAGCACGCCGGAGGTGATCAACGGGTTCTTCTGGCAGATCGGCTGGGCGACGCTGCTGATGTTCGTGCTGGTGCTGGCGTTCAACATCGTGGCGGACGCGCTGCAGGACGCGTTTGATCCGAAGCACGTAGGGTAGTCGGGGTGGATGGAACTGCGTGAATTCCAGGCGAGCGAGGCTCGATCACGGCAACGCGAGTCGCACCCCGGACCGGGTGCGAGAGGGATAGAAGCCATCCGTTTCCGCGGGGGGCGATAATGGACGGGTGTGACCATCTGTGTATCTGAGCCGGACCGCGCCAGCGGTCGGTGGTGGAGCGCTCGGCGGCGCGGCGCGATCGAATGATGGCGTGGGTCATGAGACCACGCATGCCCCCCCCCCGCCGGCTCGCGCCGGGCGGCTCAGATGAAAATAAGCATGGTCACACCCTGATGGACCCTGATGGAACTGTTCATTCCCGGTCGGAGGGGGCGATGCCTATACTGTCCGTCCCACACACGGGGTGTGGCGCAGCTTGGTTAGCGCGTTTGACTGGGGGTCAAAAGGTCGCTGGTTCGAATCCAGTCACCCCGATTGCTTGAGAAAGCGAACCCTTCGGCGAGCGCGTCGAAGGGTTTTTTCGTTGGCCGTCGGGGGGCTGCGGGGTGGCGGTTGACTGGCGGGGATTAGGAACGACCGGTATGCTCGGCGAGGCGGGCGATCTGGAGTTCCAGCCGCTTGATCTCGCGCGAGTGCGTGTTGCGGTTGAGTTCCATCCAGTTCCACATCTTGAGCATCGCGATCGCGATGGCGGCGAACTGGAAGATCATGGCGTACATGATCCAGTCGCGCGCGTCCTGGGCGCGGAAGAACGAGACCGCCGCCCACACCGCGACACCGGTCCACAGCAGCGTGGCGAACCAGGTGAGGGCGACCCAGAATCGCATCCGGCCTCGGAAGGCGGCGGCGACCTGCGCGATCAGCCCTTCGTCGCCCGCGGTCTGGAGCGAGGCGTGGTCGGCGTCGCTGAGTGCGCTGCGGATGTTGTCGTCAAACGAGTTCATGACGGACTCCTTTCACATGCTTGCCTGATGAGTGCTCGTGCCTCGTGCAGGCGTGATTTGATCGTGCCCGCCGGGCTTCCGAGAGCCGCGGCGATCGCAGGGATGGGCAGGTGTTCGCCGTAGAAGAGACTGACGATGGTGCGGAGGTGGATCGGGAGCGCCAGACATGCCGCGCGGATCTCGGCGGCCTGGATGGTGTGCTCGAACCGGGCTTCCGGAGAGTCGCGGTGAGCGTCGGGGGGAGAACGAACCGGAAGAGAATGGGTCAAGACGCGCTCGCGGCGGCGGGTGCGGACCCAGTCGGCGGCCTTGTTGGAGACAATGCGGAGCATCCATCCGTGGGCGCGGGAGGGGTCGTCGAGCCGCTTGAGAGCGCTGACGAGCGCGAGGCATGCCTCCTGCACGACATCATCAGTGGCGGTGGGGTCGGCGGTGAGACGGGCGGCATGCCGCCGCATGATGGGGAGCCAGCGTCGCAGGAGTTCCGCGAAGGCGGCGACATCCCCGAACTGTGCGGTGAGCACGAGGTACTCGGTCTGGACAGTGTCAAGGGAGCGGGGCATGACTGAAGAGAGAGTCGCTCGACGGGTCCGCGCGGTTGGGAAAGTAATTGAGTTCGTACGACACCGTATTGTGACCGAACGGTGGAATCCGTGCTGGTTGGACTCATAATCAGCACATGACGCATCTGAGCAAAGTGAATGTCGGGCCGCGGCAGGCGGCGTGCGTGTTGGCGCTGGCGGGCGTGGTCACGGCCGCTTCACGAGACGCCTGCGCGCAGTCAGCCTCGCCCGCGGTGTTTGTCGCTAACAACGGCAACCGGGAGGGGAGCGTGACGTCATTTCGCGTGGAGCCGACGGGCTCGTTGACGTTGGTGTCACGGGTTGTGACCGGGTTCACCGACGTGCCGAACGGGTTTCATCCGGGGCTCAACTGCTACGCGATCTCGCTTTCACCCAGCGGCCGGTTTCTGGCCGTTTCGCATGCCACGTCGAGCACGACGATGGAGTGGATCAGCCTGTTCGAGGTGTTGCCGGACGCGTCGCTCGTTCTGCTGGGGAATGTGGATACGCCGGACTCGCCGCTGGACGTGGTGTGGCTGGATGATGGGACGATCGCGGTGACGCGGACGAGTTCGACGGGGGATGACGAAGTGATCGTGTACGCGATCGACGTTGAGGTGCCGTCGCTGGCGGAGATCGACCGTGAATCGGCGGGGGTGAACTGCTCGTACCTGGCGCGGCATCCATCGGGGACGATGCTGTTCGCGTCGGATTCGCAGGGGTACACGGTGCGGGTGTTCCGGGTGAGTGAATCGCCGACGGGGACGATGCTGAGTCTGTCGGACACGGTCTTTTCGGCGGGCGTGTACCCGCTGGCGCCCGCGCCGGAGCCGACGGGAAAGTGGATGTACGCCGGGGGAGGGATCAGCAACGGCGGTCACAGCATTCCGGCGTGGGAGATCGACGCGGACGCGGCGACGCTGGTGCCGATTCCGGGTTCGCCGTTCGTGAGTCCGGGCGCGTCGCCGAAGGTCGCCGTGGCGACGCCTGACTCGCGCTTCCTGTACGTGGGCCACGGGACGGACGCCACCATTCGAGCGTTCTCGATCGATCCTGAAACCGGGGCGTTGAGCGGGTTGCCGTATTCGTTCGACGTGGGGTTGCAGGGGACGCTGGGAGATATCGTGACCGCGGGAGAGTTCCTGTTCGTGACGGACAACTCGACGGCCATCGACGGGGTCATGGGTGTGTACTCGTTTCACGTGAACGGCGACGGGTCGCTGAGCATGATCGGATCGGGCCCAGTGACGTCGCAAGGGATCGCGCCGACATTTCTGGCCGCGTGGGTGCCGCCGTCACAGGGCTGCCGGGCGGACTGGAACGGGTCGGGGATGCTCGATTCGCAGGATTTCTTTGATTTTCTCGCGTCGTTCTTCGAACTGGACGCGGACTACAACGGCGATGGGTTGACGGATTCGCAGGATTTCTTTGACTTCATCGCCGCGCTGTTTGCCGGGTGCCCATAGAACAGGCGGCCCGGGGAGTGGCATTTTTTTTCGTCGAGGGTGATGGAGCGGGAATGATCATCGCATAGCATGGAAAATGAAGCGGACGCCTCGCGGTGACAAGACCAAGGCGAAGACTCGCCGAGCGGCCACCGGCCCAGGGGGAGAAAGCGGGAGCCGGGCTGCGAACAACGGCGCTGATCGTGTCAATGTGTCCGCGGAGCGCGGGGGTGTGAAACAACCCGCGAGATCGAGTGGTGCGCGGGCGCTCGGCGCGGCGGTGTGGGAACGGATCGATGGGCGCGTACGCGCCGTGATCGAGGATGTCCGGCCGCGGGTGGACGGTGGGGAGGCGCCCGGCGCGAGCGGTGGCGCGGCGACGGCGTTCGCGGTGAAGCGCGTCGTGGGCGAGACTGTTCGCGTTGAAGCGGATGTGTTCGCGGACGGGCACGATCAACTCGGCGTGGTGATTCAGTTCCAGCGATCGGGCGGAGCGCCGTCGGAAACGGCGATGCGTGCGATCGGGAATGATCGATGGGCGGGGGAGTTCGAGGTGCTGGCGGAGGGCGCCCACGAGTTCAAGGTCATCGCATGGGTGGATCACTTCAAGACATGGCGCGATGACCTGAGAAAGCGGGCGGAGGCGGGGCAGGATCTGTCGGTGGAGTTTCTGATCGGCGCGGCGTTCGTGGAGGATGCGGCGGCGGACTCGCGCGCGGCGGGCGGCGAGATGATGGCGTTTGCCGCGCGACTGCGGGATGATGAGAGCGACGCGGGCGCCCGGCTGGGCGCGGCGCTCGACGAGCGGCTGGCCGCGCTGATGCTGACGCACGCGCCGAGGCGGTTCGCGGTGGAGAGCCCAGCGGTCGGCGTGTGGGTTGATCGCGCCAAAGCGCGGTTCAGTTCGTGGTACGAACTGTTCCCGCGATCCGCGGGCGATGGGCGCTCGCACGGGACGATGCGCGACGTGATCGGCCGCCTGGACCGGGTGGCGAGCATGGGATTCGACGTGTTGTACATGCCGCCGATCCATCCGATCGGGAGAGCGTTTCGCAAGGGGAAGAACAACACGCTCGAGCCGGGGGCGGATGATGTCGGGAGCCCGTGGGCGATCGGGGGCGCCCAGGGCGGGCATGACGCGATCCACCCGGACCTGGGCACCGAGGCGGACTTTGACGAGTTGATCCGGGAAGCGGGCACGCGCGGCATCGAGGTCGCGATGGACCTGGCGCTGCAGTGTTCGCCGGATCATCCGTATGTGAGGGCGCACCCGGAGTGGTTCCGCCGGCGGCCCGACGGGTCGATCCAGTACGCGGAGAATCCGCCGAAGAAATACCAGGACATCTACCCGTTTGAGTTCGAGTGCGAGGCGTGGCGCGACCTGTGGAGCGAGATCCGGCGCGTGGTGCTGCACTGGGCCGAGCGGGGCGTGAGGATCTTCCGCGTCGATAATCCGCACACCAAGCCGTTTGCGCTGTGGCAGTGGCTGATATCGCAGGTCAAGGCGGAGCATCCCGACGTGCTGTTCCTGGCCGAGGCGTTCACGCGGCCGAAGGTGATGCACCGGCTCGGGAAGGTGGGCTTTACGCAGTCGTATACGTACTTCGCATGGCGTCATGGACCGTGGGAGCTGCGCGAGTATTTCACGGAGTTGACGCAGACGGCTGCCGCGGAATATTTCCGCCCGAACGCGTGGCCGAACACGCCGGACATCCTGACGGAGTATCTCCAGCAGGGGAATCGAGCGGCGTTCGTGACGCGAGCGATTCTGGCGGCGACACTCTGCGCGAACTGGGGGGTGTACGGGCCGGCGTTTGAACTGATGGAACACCTTCCGGCGAAGCCGGGGAGCGAAGAGTACCTGGATTCGGAGAAATACCAGATTCGGGAGTGGGAGTGGGATCGGCGGGATTCGCTAGCGCCGCTGCTGACGATGCTGAACCGGATCCGGCGTGACAACGCCGCGCTGCAGCAGGATCGGACCCTGCGGTTCCACTCGTGCGACAATCCGGCGATCGTGTGCTACAGCAAGAGGGCGGGGGAGAGCGTGATCGTCGTGGTGGCCAATACCGATCCGCACAACGTGCAGTGGGGGACGGTAGACCTGGATCTGTCGGCGCTGGGCGTGCCGGTGGATCGTCCGTACCAGATGCACGACCTGCTGACGGGCTCGCGGTACCGGTGGCAGGGGTGGAAGAACGTGGTGGGATTGGATCCGAGCACGACGCCGGCGCACCTGTTCCGCGTTCGCCGGCACGACCGCACGGAGGCGCAGTTCGAGTATTTTCTGTAAGAGGCGTGCCCGGGGGAAATGATGTGTTTCTCATGCGTCAGACGCACCATCAAAGGGAATCGGCAGGCCCGGCCGGCCGAACCGTGTACTACCAAGCGAATCCGGGAGAACGCACATGTCAAGCAGCAGCGCACGCACGGCGTCGATGACGGGGACGCGCAAGCGTCGATCGGGTGAGGATCCGCCGCTGGATCCGCTGTGGTACAAGAACGCCGTCATTTATCAACTGCATGTGCGCTCGTACTGTGATTCGACCAGCGACGGGGTCGGTGACTTCAGCGGGTTGATTTCCAAGTTGGATTACCTGGCGGACCTGGGTGTGACGGCGATCTGGCTGCTGCCGTTCTATCCGTCGCCGCTGCGAGACGACGGGTACGACATCGCGGACTATTCGCGGGTGAATCCGTCGTACGGCACGATGGAGGACGTGAAGCGGCTGATTCAGGAGTGCCATCGTCGCGACATGCGGGTGATTACGGAACTGGTGGTGAACCATACTTCGGATCAGCACCCGTGGTTTCAGCGGGCGCGGCGTGCGCCCAAGGGGAGCCCCGAGCGGAATTTCTACGTGTGGAGCGACACGCCGGAGAAGTACGCGGGGGTGCGGATCATCTTCAAGGACTTCGAGACGAGCAACTGGGCGTGGGACCCGGTGGCGCACCAGTACTACTGGCACCGCTTCTACAGCCATCAGCCGGACCTGAACTTTGACAATCCGGAGGTGCAGCGCGCGGTGCTGGAGACGTGCAGTTTCTGGATGCGGATGGGCGTGGACGGGATGCGGCTGGACGCGATCCCGTACCTATACGAGCGAGAGGGAACAAGTTGCGAGAACCTGCCGGACACGCACGAGTTCCTGCGCCGGCTGCGAGCGCACGTGGACCGGAACTTCCCGGGGCGCATGCTGCTGGCCGAGGCGAATCAGTGGCCGGAGGACGCGATCGCGTATTTCGGGTCGGCGGGCGATGAGTGCCAGATGTCGTTTCATTTTCCGCTCATGCCGCGGCTGTTCATGGCGCTGCGGATGGAGGACCGATTCCCGATCATCGATATCCTCGAGCAGACGCCGGCGATCCCGTCCAACTGCCAGTGGGCGATGTTTCTCCGCAACCACGACGAGTTGACCCTGGAGATGGTGACGGATGAAGAGCGCGACTACATGTACCGGGTGTACGCGAGCGACCCGGACGCGCGGATCAACCTGGGGATCCGGCGTCGGCTGGCGCCGCTGCTGTCGAACAACCGGCGCAAGATCGAACTGATGAATGCGCTGCTGTTCTCGATGCCGGGGACACCGATCGTGTATTACGGCGACGAGATCGGCATGGGCGACAACGTGCACCTGGGGGACCGTAATGGGGTGCGCACGCCGATGCAGTGGAGCGCCGATCGCAACGCGGGGTTCAGCCGGGCGAATCCGCAGCGGCTGTTCCTGCCGGTGATCATCGATCCCGAGTATCACTACGAGACGGTCAACGTCGAATCGCAACTCGCCAATCCGTCGTCGATCCTGTGGTGGATGAAGCGGCTGATCGCGCTGCGCAAGCGGCACCCGGTGTTCGGGCTCGGCAGCATCCGGTTTCGCGCCGCCGACAACCCGCGTGTCCTGGCGTACATCCGCCAGGACGAGAACGAGACGGTGCTGGTCGTGGCGAACCTGTCGCGGTTTGTTCAGCCGTTTTCGCTGGCGCTAGAGGAGTTCGCGGGACTTCGCCCGGTCGAGATGTTCGGGCGCGTGCCGTTCCCGGTGATCGAGAAGACCCCCTATTTCCTGTCGCTGGGCCCGCACGGGTTCTTCTGGTTCGTGCTTGAGAGCGCGGCGGGCGCGGCGGACAGGAAGGATGCGGCGAGCGACCTGGCGGAGTTGCGTGTCACCGGGCAGCCGGAAAAGGCATTGAGCGAGGACGGCTTCGGGAGAGAACTGGAGAAACTGCTTCCGTCGATGCTGCCGCAGCGACGGTGGTTTGCGTCCAAGGCGCGGGCGCTTCGCTCCGTCCGCGTGACGGATCGCCTGGCGCTGAACGTCGCGGGTGGCCCGCGCGGGTCGGCGGGGATCGTGCTGGCGCGGTGCGAGTTCGGGAGCGGCGAGCCGGAGTCGTACGCGATCCCGCTGGTGATCCGGCCCGCGCCCGACGACGACGCGCCGCGGGCGGCGCTTGCCCGGGTCCGGAGCGGGGCCGACGCACGCTGCGAAGTCGTCGACGGCATGACGGAGCCCGAGTTCGGGCGCTCGCTGCTGCGCATCGCGATGAACGAGAGCAGCCTGGAATCCGGAACGTACCGCATCGAGGGCACTCGCTTGGGACCGGCGGTCTGCGACGCGGCGATCCGCGAGTTGCTGCCCCGGGTCGCCAGGCTCGAGCAGAGCAACTCGAACGTGTTCTTCGGCGACCGGTACATGCTTAAACTCTTCCGCAAACTGCAGGAGGGGGAGAATCCCGAACTGGAGATCGGTCGGCACTTCGCGCGGCACGGCTTTTCCGGAGTCGCCCCGCTCGCGGGGGCCGTGGAACTCGCCGATTCCGGCGGCCGGCGTCAGACCCTCGGGGTCGTGTTCAACCTCGTCGCGTGCGAGGGGGACGCGTGGCAATGGATCGGCGGGCGCGTGGGCCAGTTCTTCGAGCGTGCGGTCGCGATCGAGGCGGCGCTCGCCGAGAAACTGTTCTCGCTGCCCCCGGGTGATCCGTTCGACGAGTCGTCGCCGCCGGACGCGCTGCGCCAGTTGATGGGAGAGCCGCTGGAGGGCGCGAGGCTGCTTGGCGAGCGCACCGCGCAGATGCACGCGGTAATCGCGGACGATCGCGGTGACCCGGCGTTCACGCCCGAGCCGTTCACGGTGATGTACCAGCGCTCGCTGTTCCAATCGATGCGCAACACGGTGCGGAGCACGATCGGAGAACTGGGGCAGGCCGCGGCGAGGCTCGACGAGGCGCGGCGCGCCACGGCGACGGAGATCGTGAACTCGGCGGATCGGCTGCTGGAGACGATGCAGTCGCTCAGCAAGGCGCCGCTCACGGGCTGCCGCATCCGCGTGCACGGCGACTACCACCTTGGACAGGTGCTGTGGACCGGGCGGGACTTCGTGATCATCGACTTTGAGGGTGAACCGATGCGGTCGATCGGGGAGCGGCGACTGAAGCGATCGCCGCTGCGTGACGTGGCGGGGATGATCCGCTCATTCGACTACGCCGCGTGGGCCGGGTGGCGCGAGCGGGCGGACCAGCTCGTTCGGGATGGATCGGCGCGGATATCGCAAAGGGCGGCCGCGGCGTGGAGCGCGTGGATGGCGCACACGTTCACGTTCGCCTACGCGAAGCATCTTGACGCGGTGAACCCCGCGCTGCTCGGGGGCGATCCCACCAGTCGCCGGCGGCTGCTGCGCCTGTGGCTGCTTGAAAAGGCGCTCTACGAGGTTCACTACGAACTGAACTCGCGCCCGGACTGGCTCGACATCCCCATGCTCGCGGTGAAGTCGATGCTCGACGGCGCCTCGCTGACCGGGGCGGCCGCCAATGGAAGCACGACCACCGCAGGAGGCGTCTGATGAAAGGAACCGCCCGCGCATCCGCCGATCAGCCGCGGTTCTCGGCTGATGATCTTCACCTCTTCAACGAGGGGACGCACTATCGCCTGGCCGACCGTCTGGGCTCGCACGCGCTGCCGGGGGGCGGGGTCGCGTTCGCGGTGTGGGCTCCGAACGCGAGTTACGTGTCGGTGGTCGGTGATTTCAACGGCTGGGACCGCGGGCGGCACCCGATGCGGACCATCGGAGGGTCGGGGATCTGGGAAGCCGTGATACCCGACGCGCATGAAGGCAGCGTGTACAAGTTCCACATCGCGAGCCGGCACAACGGATACGTCGTTGACAAGGCCGACCCGTTCGCGTTTGAACACGAGGTCCCACCGCGCACCGGCTCGGTCGTGCGCTCGCTGAAGTACCGATGGAATGACGCCGCATGGATGTCGTCGCGCGGGGCGAAGCAGAAACTCGATGCGCCGATGAGCGTGTACGAGGTGCACCTGGGCTCGTGGATGAGAGTACCCGAGGAGGGCAACCGATCGCTCACGTACCGCGAACTGGCGCCCCGGCTCGCGGAGTACGTGTCGCGTCTGGGCTTCACCCACGTCGAGTTTCTTCCGGTGATGGAGCATCCCTTCTATGGATCATGGGGATACCAGACGACCGGGTATTTCGCGCCGACGTCGCGGTTCGGCTCGCCGCAGGACTTCATGTACCTGATCGATTATCTGCACCAGCATGGGATCGGGGTGATCCTGGACTGGGTCCCGTCGCACTTCCCGACGGACGAGCATGGGCTGGGGTACTTCGACGGCACGCACCTGTTCGAGCACGCTGACGACCGGCAGGGGTTCCACCCCGACTGGAAGAGTTCGGTCTTCAACTACGGTCGGCACGAGGTGCGGTCGTTCCTGATTTCCAGCGCGATCTTCTGGCTGGAGAAGTATCACGCCGACGCGCTGCGCGTCGATGCCGTCGCGTCGATGCTGTATCTCGATTACGGGCGCAGGGACGGGGAGTGGATCCCCAACGAATACGGCGGGCGGGAGAACATCCACGCGATCAACTTCATGCGACAGATGAACAGCGAGATCTATCGCTCGTTCCCCGATGCGCAGACCATCGCGGAGGAATCGACGGCGTGGCCGATGGTGTCGAGGCCGACGTACGAGGGGGGGCTGGGGTTTGGGATGAAGTGGGACATGGGATGGATGCACGACACGCTGCGGTACTTCAAGCGTGAGCCCATCCACCGACGCTATCACCACAACGACCTGAACTTCCGCGGGATGTACATGAACAGCGAGAACTACATGCTCCCGCTCTCGCACGACGAGGTGGTGCACCTCAAGGGGTCGCTGCTGACGCGGATGCCCGGGGACACGTGGCAGCGATTCGCGAACCTGCGCCTGGTGCTCGCCGATCAATGGACGCAGCCGGGCAAGAAACTCTTGTTCATGGGTGGCGAGTTCGGGCAGTGGGCGGAGTGGAATCACGACGCGAGCCTGGACTGGCACCTGGTCGATCAGGACCTGCACCGTGGGATCCAGCGGCTGGTCGCGGATCTCAACGCGCTCTATCGGCGGCTTCCCGCGCTGCACGCGCGGGACTGCGCGCCGGGCGGGCTGGAGTGGGTGGACGCCAACGACGCCGAGAACAGCACGCTGTCGTTCCTGCGCCATGGCAACTCGGTCGAGGAGACGGCGCTGGTGGTGTTCAACTGCACGCCCGTGCCGCGCGACAACTTCCGCGTCGGCGTGCCGGCGTTTGATCGATGGATCGAGGCGTTGAACACGGACGCGCGGGAGTACGGGGGAAGCGGGGTGGGGAACCTGGGCGTGGTGGACGCCTCGGCGATGCCGCATCGGCAGTTCCCGCGGTCGCTCACCCTCCGCTTGCCGCCGCTGGGCGCGCTGGTGCTTGTGCCGGAGATTCCCAGGTCACCCGGGCCGCCCGGGGCGCCGGAAAAGCCGCGAGCGAGGAAGCGATAAGCGGCGATGGTGCGTGGCGTGCTGAACGCGGCGTGTCGCCAAAGCCAAACGAGTAGGAGGGTGAGAAGAGGCAGGCGGGATGCCTGCTCCACTAGCACCCGCTGAAGAGCGCGTTGAGGAAGTCGAAGAGGTCCTGGGAGTTCTGGGTCGCGTCGCCGTTGAAGTCGGCCTGGTTGTTGAAGAGGTCGGTGATGAACTGGAAGAAGTCCTGGGAGTTGATGAACCCGTCGTGGTTCCAGTCTCCGGAACACGGGGGCGGTTCGAGGTAGGCGATGGTGAGCGTGAAGGCTCCGATGTCGCCGCTGAAGCCGGAGACGCGGGCCCAGTATGTGGCGCCGGCGGTGACGGCGCCGGCGGCCTTGGAGGCGATGCCGCACCAATCGTCGTTGCAGGCCAGTTCGGCGCCCTGGCAAGCCGAGCGGATGGAAACGATGGTGTCGAACACGGCGGCATTGCAGGTATCGACCGTGACGATGCCGGTGCGGTCCGCGACGAACTTGACCCACACGTCGGGCGTGCTGCCGGGGGGGCCGCACGACGCCGTCCCGTCGGGCGTGGCGCCGACGGTTGAGCCCGTGTACACGCCGGGCACGGCGACGAGGGGCGCGCTAGAGCAGGAGTTCGCAGGGGCCTGCGCCAAGGCGTCGTGGGTGAGGGAGGCAAGACCGAAACACAGGCCCACACCCGCCGCGCGAAACCAGTCGCTGATCATTCAGTCTCCGTATTCATGCCACGGTGGCGCGCCGACACAGCGACCGCCTCGGGCTCGCACTTCACGGTGCGACGCCGGCGTAACTGGGGCGCGGGATGGATGGCGTTCTCGCTGCTTGGGCTGATTCACTCACTCATTCAGGCGTCGTTGATCGACTCGACGTTATGCCCGCGAGATTCGGCAACAACACTAACTCATCATCGGAAGGAGTCCATGACGTTTCGCAAAGTTTGATGGACCCGGGGCATGTCATTCCCTGAACTCAGGGAAGAGATTTACCAGTTGGCGGTTCTTTTCCGCCAACGCTTGCCCAGATTCAATGGGGGGCCTCTTTACTCGGCGTCATCGGACGCCACGTCTTTCTCCGTGATCAGTCCGTTGCTCAGCGCCGCCTGTTCAATACGCTTGAGCTTGCGCAAATGATCCGAAAGTTTCCGCAGCGCCGCGAAACTGCGCATCTGATCCTTGTGCGGGCCCGCGGGAGTGCCGAACCAGGTCTCCCCGGCGGGCACATCGGTCAAGACACCCGCTTTGGCGGCGATTTTCGCGCCGCGTCCGACGCGGAGTCCGTCGGCGATGCCGACGTGTCCCGCGACCGTGACACCGTCTTCCATGATGACCGAGCCGGCCACCCCCGTCATGCCGCAGATGATGCAGCAGCGTCCGATCTGGGCGTTGTGCCCGATCTGCACGAGATTGTCGATCTTGGTGCCCATCCCGATCCGGGTGGTGCCGAACTTTCCGCGATCTATGCAGGATCCCGCGCCGATCTCCACGCCGTCCTCGATGACGACGTTGCCGATATGCGGGATTTTCAGGAGGCCTCGCTTGTCGGGCGCCGGGATGTACCCGAACCCGTCGGCGCCGATCACCACGCTCGGCCAGAGAATGCATCCGGTGCCGATCTCGCACCGATCAAGGATAACGACCCCGGGATGCAACGTGGTCAGGGGACCGATGACTGCCTCCGCGCCCAGGTGCACATTGGCGACGAGCACGCTGCCGTCGCCGATGGTGCAATCCGGCCCGACGACGCACCCTGGCCCGATGTGCACCCCCTGACCCAGCGTCGCGGACGGATCGACGAGCGCGGTGGGGTGTATTCCGGGCAGGTAGCGCGGCGCCGGTGGAGCAAAGAGCCTGAGCATCGCGATAGCCGCGACGTCAGCGTCGTCCACCACCAGGAGTGTCCGCGCGGCGGGGTTGTGCCCGGGGACATCGATGCCGCGCGTCACGATCGCCGCGGGCGCGGCGCTTGACGCCCAACGCATCGCGAACTTTCTGGAACGGATGAAGGTCAGCACGCCGGGCCCGGCGGTGTCGATGCCGTCGATACCGGTGATCGCGATGGTGCTGGGCCCGATGAGTTCAGCGTGCAGCGCGGCGGCGATCGACCCGGTGGTGTGTCTTCCCCCGCCGACTTGAGAACCAGCGACCGGCGCGCCGGCGCCATGGGCGGGCGGGGCGTTGGGGGCGGCGGGTGGGCGGGAATCTGCGGTGGTCATGTGGGAGCAGAGTACGGAGGGCGGGGCGGCCTGCCGAATCGCATGGTGGGGGGCTCAAGGAACCCTGCGGTTACGGATTGCCGGTTGGGGGCGTAGCGCCGTTGTTTCCTGCGGGCGGCTCGATCCGGGTGCCGCCCGAAGCGCGGAACTCGTTATTGAGCAGCGTGATGACATCCTGCGTGATGTAGTGGTTGGGATCGATGTAGAGCATGCGCTTGAGCGTGATGGCGCGCGTCACGTCGCGCTTGTCGCCCTTGGAGATTTCGGCGTTCTCGTCGCTGGCCATGACCATCGTGTACCCGTTCTGCTGGGCGATCTTCTTGGCGGCCGCCGTGATCTTGGCGTACAACTCCGCGAGCGACTCGCCGTACAGGTTGTCGAGTTTCTGCTGAGACTGCTGCATCTCGATTTCGAGATCTTTCTGTAGCAGGATGCCGCGCTTCTGGAGGTTGTCGCGTTCGGTGGCGTCGACCGCGGCGTCGAGCTGGCTCTTGATGTCCTTGAGTTCCTTGGTCTTGAGGTCGATCTTGGCCTGGAGTTCCTTTCCGAGCGAGTTGTACGCGGCGTCCTTGACGGTCCGTTCGTCGAGCCCGGAGACCACCGCCTGAAGGTCAACAACCGCGATCACCGGGGGGACGGGCGGCTTGAGCAGGGTGACCGAAACGGCCCGGGCGCCGAACCCAATCGCCGCCACGCTCACCATGATCGCCGCCGCCAGGAACACGTGTCGAACAAGCCGATTCATGCCAATTCTCCCATGAAAGTGCGTGCGGCATCGTAGCGGTGCCGACCCCGCGTTCGATACCGCCGGCGGACCACGAGTGGGGCATGTTCGCGCCGTGTTCGGCGAGGGTTACCTCACCCCGTCCTTGTCGGCCATCATCTTGAGCATGTCCACGCACCGGGCCGCGTACCCGGCTTCGTTGTCGTACCACGCGACGACCTTGAAGAACCGCTTGTTCAGTTCGATTCCGGCCTTGGCGTCGAAGATGGACGAGCGACGGTCGGAGATGAAATCGCTGGAAACAACTTCTTCATCGGTATACCCCAGCACGCGGGACATCGCCCCCTCGGAGGCCGCTTTCATCGCCGCGTTGATCTCCGCGAGCGACGTGTCCTTGGACGTTCGGAACGTGAGATCGACGCAGGAGACGTCCGCGGTCGGAACTCGGAAGGACATCCCGGTCAGTTTGCCGCGCAGCGCGGGGATGCAGAGCGTGACGGCCTTGGCGGCCCCGGTGCTGGCGGGGATGATGTTCTGGTAGGCGTTGCGGCCGCCGCGCCAATCCTTCTTGGACGGGCCGTCCTGGGTTGGCTGCGTCGCGGTGGCGGCGTGCACGGTGGTCATGAGGCCTTCTTCGAGGCCAAATATATCATTGATCACCTTGGCGATCGGCGCCAGGCAGTTCGTCGTGCAACTCGCGTTGCTCACCACCGTGTGTTTCGAGGCGTCGTAGGCCTCGTGGTTCACCTTGTAGCACATCGTCGGGACCGTCGCGGCATCGGACTTGGTCGGCGCCGAGAGGAGCACTCGCTTGGCGCCAGCGTCGAGGTGAAGCCGCGCCTTGTCAAAGTCGGTAAAGTGTCCCGTTGATTCTAGGATGTACTGCGCGCCCAGTTCCTTCCACGGCAGTTTGGCGGGGTCCTTCTCGGCGGTGGTCTTGGTGGTCTTGCCGTTGACCGTGAAGGAGTTTTCCGTCGCGCTGATGGTCACGGGCTTGCCGCCGAGCATGAACTGGCGGTGCATGGTGTCGTACTTGAGCAGGTACGCGAGGTTGTCAGCGGGGACGAGGTCGTTGACGGCCACGATCTCGATGGTGGGGTTTTCCGCGGCGATGCGGTAGACCAGACGACCGATGCGACCGAAGCCGTTGATGCCGATGCGAAGCGCCATAATGAAGTTCCTTTCGTGTGATCCGCTCCGAAGTCCACGCGGGTTGCCCCCCGCCGCGGCGTTCGCGGAGAGAGGTGTGGGCTCCGGAGGTATGACGATAGGACGGGAGCGGGGAACTCACAAAGGCCAGGAAACGGAAGGTGAACGGCGCCGGTGTTCAACGGCGTCATGCAGTCCGTGCATGCAAAATCGGCGACTGTGTTAGCCGACCAGAATCGGCGCGACGCATTGAACGGGTGGATCGACGCCGGGATGCCGGCGCATCTCTCGCATTACTTCCCCACAGGAGCCTCGCCATGTCTCTTCGGATGATCGGTATCACTCTGCTCGCGGCGTGCGGCACGGCGGTGAGCGCTCACGCCCAGATCAACGTCGTGTCGGCTTCGGCCCTCGCTCGCGCCACCGCCGGCGACGGTTCGGGGAGCACCCAGCAGACCTCGGCGAGCACGACCGGAGCGAACCTCTCGGCGACCCGCAACTTCTCGAACGGCGGACACGTCGATGCCCACAATCAGTGGACGCTGGCGAACTGGATCTTGAGCGGGTCTTTTGACGGCCACTCGTCCGCACAGTCGCAGGGGCAAGCGGGCTGGGCCGAGGTGAATACCACGATCAACTTCGATGCGCCGCAGAGTCTGGACGTGGAGTACCAGGGTGGTTACGTGCTCAACTCGCCGGGCGGGCAGATCGACCTGGTGATCCGCAATCGTGTGACCAATGCGATCGTGACGGGCGGAACAGGGTTCCACTACATCAACCTGGCGGCCGGGCAGTACAGACTGGAACTGAACGGATACTTGCCCTACGGCGACATGTCCGGCTCGTTCACCGTCCAGTTCTATCCGGGCAACGACTTGTGCGCACACTCGTATCGCGTGTACAACGGGGTCTATGCCGGGGATACGACGTACGCCACGAGCGATGGACAAGCGACATGCGGGAGTTCGAACAGTTCGCCCAGCGAGTGGTATTACTACGTCGCGCCCGCGAACGGGCCGCTGACGATCTCGACGTGCGGATCGTCCTATGACACGGTGCTGTCGGTGTATGAATACCCGCTGTGTCCGCCGCCGGGGACCGGGGCGGAGATCGCGTGCAACGACGACGCGCCGGCGGGGCAAGGCTGCGGGATTCGTCAGAGCCTCGTGACATTCAACGCGACGGCGGGCACGACGTACTTCATCCGTGTCGCCGGATTTCAGGAGGCGGCGGGGGCGTTCCAACTGAATGTCGGGCCGGTGAACGACGGGTGCGAGAACGCCGAACCGGTGGCGGCAGGCGCCTATCCGTTCGACAACCGGCTCGCGACGACCGACGGGCCGGCGCTCTCGGCGTGCTCGAACAACGGCGCGGACAACCAGGTGAACGGCGACCTGTGGTATGTCTATAACCCGGCGCAATCGGGTTCGATCACGGTTGATACCTGCGGATCATCGTTCGACACTAAACTCGCGATCTACCACAACGCCCCGTGCGCCGGAAACTCGACCTTCCTGGCCTGCAACGACGATGCGTGCTTGCTGCAATCACGAGTGTCGAACCTCGCGGTCACCGCGGGCGAGTCGTACTACATCCGCGTCGGCGGCTATCTGAACGCACGCGGAACCGGGAACCTGACGGTCGCCTTCACCCCACCATGCCTGGCCGACTTCAATCACGACGGCGTCGCCAACTCGCAGGATTTCTTCGACTTCCTCACCGAGTTCTTCAACCAGTCGCCCGCTTCTGATTTCAACAGCGACGGCTTCCGCAACTCTCAGGACTTCTTCGACTTCATCTCGGCGTTTTTCATGGGTTGCTAACGGGTTCGGGCTTCGCGGCTCAACGCCCCGGCGGGCAGTGTCGCGCCGGGGCGTGTTCATGCGCCGCGGGCGCCGAATGCGGTCACGGGGAGCATGGCCGAGAGACGATGCCGCGGTGGGAAGAGGTCGGTACGCTTGGGCATGAAGACGCGAACTGTTGACGCAGTCATGGCCGAGGCGCGGGCCGCGGCGTTCAAGACGCGGTCGATCAAGACCGACGCGAAGGTCGCGGGTCTGCGCCTGGCGCTGTCGATGGTGGACCTTACCACTCTGGAAGGCAAGGACTCGCCGGAGAAGGTCCGGGCGCTGTGCCGAAAGGCGGTGCGGCCCGCGAATGAAGCGTTCCATAGCGCGGGCGAACACGGGGGACCGCAAGACTCCGAGATGAAAGCAGTCCTGCCCAGCGTCGCCGCCATCTGCGTCTACCCGTCGATGGTGCGCGTGGCGCGGGAAGCGCTGGAAGAGTTCGGCGGGAGAACCGCGGGATCCTTCGTCAAGGTCGCGTCCGTCGCCACCGGCTTTCCCAGCGGGCAGTACCCGATGAGCGTCCGGCTTGCCGACGCGGTCGACGCGATCGAGCAGGGAGCGGACGAGATCGATATGGTGATCAACCGCGGGGCGTTTCTATCGGGGCGGTCGGACGTGGTGGCCGCCGAAATCATCGAGATACAGTCGGCGTGCGTCGCTCGCGGGGCGCACCTGAAGGTGATCCTCGAAACCGGCGAACTCGAAACCTACGACAACGTGCGGCGGGCGAGCGATCTGGCGATCCGGGCGCTCGCGGAGGGCGCGGCGGCGTCCGGCAGGAGCGCCGGGGACGGCGACGTCGCGGGGGGATTCATCAAGACGTCAACCGGGAAAGTCTCGCCGGCGGCGACCATGCCGGTGACGCTAGTCATGCTCGAAGCGATCCGTGATCATTACCTCGCGACCGGATGCCGCGTCGGAATGAAGCCCGCGGGCGGGATTCGGGCGTCGAAGGAAGCGCTGCACTATCTGGTGATGGTGAGGGAAACACTGGGCGACGCCTGGCTGACGCCGGACCTGTTCCGCTTCGGCGCCAGCACGCTGGTGAATGATCTGCTGCGCCAACTCGCGCGGCACGAAAAGGGTTCGACGGGCAACGGGACGTACGCGGCGCGGTACGATTTTTCAGAGGCGTAGCGAGTGTCTGCACCGAGTTGGGCACGCGGCCGAACGCAGGACTTCGGACGCCGTGAGTGATGTCCGCCATGCCCGCAGGGGCGCTCGCCGGGGCGCGCCGAGTCAGATGTCGCCGACGCTTTTCATCCAGTCCCATTGTCGCCGGACGCCCTCTTCAAACGAGACGCGGGGTTCGTAGCCGAGTTCGGCGGCGCTGCGACTGGTGTCGGCAAAGGTCTGCTGCACGTCGCCGGGACGAGCCGGGCGATGATCGACCTTCACCGATCGGCCGACCACTCTGGCGATGGTGTCGATCATGTTCGCGAGCGAGGTGGGTCGGCTGCCACCGAGGTTCCACACGCGGTAGCCGTACTCCGGGATCCGGTCGTAGGCCGCGAGCACGCCGCGCACGATGTCGTCGATGAAGGTGTAGTCGCGGCTCGACTCGCCGGTGCCGTACATGGAAATGGGCTCTCCCCGAGCGGCGAGTTTGAGGAAGAGGCGGATGGCCAGGTCGGGTCGCTGGCGCGGGCCGTAGACGGTGAAGAAGCGCAGGCACGCCGTGGGCATCCTCGTGAGGTGCCAATAGGTATGCGCGATGATTTCGCAGGCGCGTTTGCTGGCGGCGTAGGGACTGATGGGTTCGCTGACGTCGTGCGCTTCGGAAAAGGGGACGATCGTGTTGTTTCCGTACACCGAACTGGAGGACGCCATGACGACGCGCGAGCAGCCTGCGGGAATGGCGGCCTTGGCGGCTTCGAGCACCGCGGTCGTCCCCAGCACATTGGCCCGCATGTACCCCATGGGATCGTCCAGACTCGGGCGCACGCCCGCCTTGGCCGCCAGGTGGATCACCCCCGTGGGACGGAACCGTTCAAAGGCGCCCGCCAGGGCTGCGGGGTCGTTGAGATCGGCCTGGATGAAATCAAACGGAACGGCCAGACGCTTGGAGGTCGCGCGGACTTCCTCAAGGTTTCGGCGCTTGAGCGATTCGTCGTAGAAGGGGTCGAAGTTGTCAAAGCCGATCACATGATCGCCGCGAGACAGCAACGCCTCGGCGACGTGCGAACCAATAAAACCCGCGGCTCCGGTCAAGAGAACTGTCTGGTTCGATTGGCTCATCGTCGCTCCATTCTCCAGCGCGCGTTGGCGGCGCGGAGGCAGCGTAGCCGCCCTCTGATCCGGACATTTTTTGCGAGCGATGCGCCGCCGCGACGAAGTCGGCGCGTAAGCTGGGGAAGCGATCGGTGACCTGCTCATGGCTGACCCGCGTGTTCAAGCTCGAAGATCGGCGAATCCGGGCGCGGCAGCGCGCGTCGGAATCGGAGTCACCGCACGCGCCCGACTCGGTGCGCGCCGCCGCGTGCTTGGCGTTTTCGGCGCGGCGTTGGCGGTGCTCGGCGGCGTGACCGCATGCCAGCAGCGGGCACGCGACCTGCGGCCGGGCGGCGACGCTCGGGACGCCGGCGCTTCCCCGGCGAGGTCGGACGTGTCGAACCCCCCGGTCTTCACGCCCATCGCGAGGATCGAGCGTGTGACGCTGGCCAGCGGCCTCGTCATCGAGGAGGTGCGTCACGGGTCCGGCGAGTTGTGCGTTCCGGATGCCACCGTGAAGGTGACGTACACGTGCCGGGTGCAAGGGGCGGACGTGTTTGACGGGACAGGTGCCCAGCCGATGGAATACCGGCTCGCGGAGATGATCCGCGGGTGGCAGGAGGGGCTGCCTGGGATGCTGGTGGGTGGTGTCCGGCGGCTGATCGTGCCGCCGGAACTTGGATACGGCGATCACGAACTCAAGGATGCCGATGGGACGGTGCTCGCGCCGGCGAACTCGACGCTGGTGTACGAAGTGGAACTGGTGGGCGTCCGCTGACGCTCGCCTCGCTCGGCGTCCGCCTCGGCCGATCACCCCCGCGCCTTGGCGATGACGATAATGACGGCGATGACGAACAGGATGGAGATCACGAGCAGCGCGATCTTCCACGCGCTGTATGGGCGGTCGCCCTGCACCTCGCCGGTGCGGGCATTGACGATGAAGCGGTAGACCTTGTCGCGGTAGCGATACGCGCTGATCCACACGGGCAGGAGGACGTGCTTGAAGGTGATGTCGTTGTACTGCACCTTCATGGAATCGATCCGCTGCTCGTCGCCTCCGATGTCGCGGCAGATCGTCGCGCGGATCGTGATCGACATGATCTGCTTGGCCGTCTCGAAGCCCTGCGCCAGATCAACCTGGTAACTTTCGGCGCGGAAGCCCGCGAGGTAGTCGTCGCTGTACGGCTCGGCCTTCTTAAGATCCCACGGCTCGAGGCGCTTGACCAGGCGATCGGGCAGGGAACGCGTGGCCAGCACGAGCACGTCGTCGAACGCGTTGCGGACCACGCCCGAGGCATGGCTCCAGCGGATGCGGCGCTGAGTGGTGCGGTTCTTTCCCGAGCCGACGGTGACGTAATACGCGTCGCCGCGCTGCCCCGTGTAGGCGGTGACGGTCTTGGTATCGAAGGTCCACGCGGGGATATAGACCCCGACGATGGACTCGTCGATGCCCGAGCGGGACCGCAGCGTGTTCGGGGCGAACCAGCGCGAGGTGATCCACTGGCGGAACAAGTCACGCGACTGAGCCTGGCGGATGGCAAACGGAAGCACCGCGTTGGGCTTGATGAGTTTGACGGAGTGCGCCGTCGCGACGATGCTGGTGCCGCAGTAGGGGCAGGAAAAGGCCGTGACGTTCGGCGGCGGCGTCACGTCAGCGGCGCAGGCGCCGCACTTGACCAGCAGCGCCTCCTGCACCGGCGCGCCTCGCTCCAGGGACGCCAGAGCCCCGGTGTAATCCAGTTCCGCGGCGCTGACGTCGTCGCGCTGAATCTGGTTCTCAAAGGCGCAGTACGGGCACTTGAGCACGCTCGTGCCGGGAACGAACATCAGTTTGGCGCCGCAGTGCGCGCACGGGTACTGGCGCTCGATCCGGGAGGGATCGGTCGATGCGTCCACCGTTTCGGCATCGCGCGGGTCGGGCATCGATGAAGCCTATTCCTTGACGACGAACGGTCGCGCCCGGGGACATGGTCACCTATCGGCCGCGAGCGGGCGGACCAGCGCCGCGGACCCGGTGAATCACGGTCCTTGGTTACTGCGGCGGCAGCGGGGGGGGTGACGCGGCAAAGACGGACGCAATATCAGGCACCGATCCGGCGGCTGTCCAGGCCGACATGCCGTCCTTCCACACCAGCGAGTCGCGACGGAGTTCCCCGCTGGCCGCCATCTGCCGAAGTTGATCGAGGTCAAACGGACCAGCCTGCTGGCCGTTCACCGCGACAAAGACGCGTGGCGGCGACGGCAGAGGAGGCGGCGCGGGACTCGGCCCGCCGCCGGCAGCCCCGGCGTTGATCATCGGGTTCATCCCCGCCGTGCCCGCCGCCATTGACTGCGCCATCTGATTCGCCATCGCGAATCCCATCCCCATTCCCATGCCCGCCCCGGCGGTCCCGCTGGGATTCTCGGCGGCCTTGGTCATCGACTCGGCCGCCTGGAACTGCATGTACTTGTTCAGGTCGCCGATCACGCCCATGCTGCTGCGCTTGTCGAGCGCGGCTTCAACCTCGGGCGGGAGCGAGATGTTCTCGATCAGCAGTTTGGGGAGTTCGACGCCCAGCGCGTCGAAGTCGGGCTGCATGCGCTGCCCGAGGAACTTGCCCAGTTCGTCGTAGTTCGACGCGAGGTCGAGAATGGGGATCTTGCTCTCGCCGACGATGTCGGCAAAGCGGGCGACGATCGTGTTGCGCAGTTGGGTGACGATGTCCTCGGTGGTGACACGCCCGTCGGTGCCGACGACCTGCCGGATGAACGTGCCGGCGTCCTTGACGCGCATGATGTACGTCCCGAAGGCGCGGAGGCGCACCGGCCCGAACTCGGGGTCGCGGAGCATGATGGGGTTCATCGTGCCCCACTTCAGGTCCGTGAACTGGCGCGTGGAGACGAAGTAGACCTCGGCCTTGAAGGGGGACTCGAACCCGTACTTCCACCCCTTGAGCGTCGCGAGAATGGGGAGGTTCTGCGTGGTGAGCGTGTAGGTGCCGGGCTGGAAGACGTCGGCGAGTTTGCCCTCGTTGATGAAGACGCCGACCTGTCCTTCACGAACGACGAGTTTGGCGCCGTACTTGATCTCGTTGTTGTATCGCTCGAAGCGATAGACGATCGTGTCGCGCGCCCCCGTATCGTCGAGCCACTGGATGATGTCGATCAGTTCGTGCCGGAGTTTGTCCCAGATACCCATGGTGCCGAAATTCTCCTTCGCTGCGGGATACCGGCGGTGCCGGTCGCCCTTGGAATCATTGGTTCTACTCCATGATTCGGACAGCGGCACGTGCAATTTTGATTCCGGTCCGCCGGTGGAGGGAACGGGGCCGGGTTCTCGGCCGCGCCGTTCTCAAGCGGGGCGGCCCGGCCGATCGATCGGCAACGGTTTCGCAGAGTCTTCACGTCTTGCCAACCGCCGATGACCTAATCTCTTCTTGCCTGCTCGCGGGTGCGGGCAGGGCCCGTTCTTGTATCTACGCAAGAGGAGTACTTTCATGACGTTTCGTCTTTGCGCGATCACCGCGCCCATCCTTCTCGCGTTCGCCGCGAACGCACAGTTTGTCGGGCCAAGCACGACGACCCAGCCGTACGTCCTGCCCGTGTCCGGCTACGGCAACGGAATCACCACGACATCGATCCTCACCGTCGGCGACGTGATCGGCGGCTACACGATGGTGGGAATCCCCGATGGGCTCGGCGCCCTTGCCAACGGAAACGGCACCTTCGACCTCGTGATGAACCACGAACTCGGTAGCACCGCCGGCGTCGTTCGCGCTCACGGCCAGACCGGCGCGTTCGTTTCGCGCTGGAACATCGCATCTGATCTGACCGTCAACAGCGGGCGCGACCACAACACGTCCCCCTCCGACGCCTACGAGTGGACCGGATCCGGATGGAGCAACGCCCCGGGCCCCGCGCAGAACTGGAATCGGTTCTGCTCCGGCGATCTCGCGGGCACCGGCGCGTATCGCTTCGGCAACCTCGGCACGGACGCCCGGATCGACCTGAACGGCGAGGAAGCCGGCGCGGACGGGCGGGCGTATGCGCACGTTCTCACCGGCCCGGGCGCGAACCAGACGTGGAACCTGCCGCACCTGGGGCGTTTCTCGTGGGAAAACTCGATCGCGAATCCCCGGGCGCAACAGAAGACGCTCGTCATCGGTACCGACGATTCGACCCCGGGGCAGGTGTACATGTACATCGGCAACAAGACGGACACCGGGAACGACGTCGAACGCGCCGGCCTCACGAATGGCAATCTCTTCGGGATCCGGGTCAACGGGTTGGCCGCGGAAAGCCGCACCTCACCGCCGGCCCCCGGCACTCGCTTCGACCTCTTCGGCCTCGGCGACGTGAGCAACACGAGCGGCGCGGCGATCCAGACGGCAAGCGCCGGCGGCGGCGTCACCGAGTTCCTCCGACCGGAAGACGGCGCGTGGGACTCGCGACCCGGTCACGAGAACGATTTCTACTTCGTCACCACCGACCGCTTCAACAGCGCCAGCCAGGTCGGCCGCTCTCGCCTCTGGCGCCTCCGCTTCGATGACATCACCAATCCCGAGGCCGGGGGCAGCGTCACCGCCTTGCTCGACGGCACCGAGGGCGGCAACATGTTCGATAACCTCACCATCGACTCGCACGGCCGAATCCTCATCGAAGAAGATATCGGCGGCCAGGATGCCCTCGGTAAGATCTGGCTCTACGACACCAGTTCCGGCTCCTTCGGGCAGATTGCACAGTTCGACGCCGCACTCTTCTCGCCGGGCGCGACGGGTTTCCTCACCCGGGATGAAGAAGCCTCCGGCATCATCGATGCCCGCGACGTGCTCGGTGACGGCTGGTTCCTGCTCGATGCCCAGGCTCACTACGGCATCGCCGGCGAACTCGTCGAAGGCGGGCAACTCCTGGCTCTCTACGTCGATCCTTCGATTGTCCCGGCCCCCGGGACGTTGACGCTCGTCGGCCTCGGAGGACTGCTCGCGGTCCGCCGGCGCCGGCGCTGAGCCGAACCGGCTCAGGGCCCTGCTCTCCATTCACGATCCGTCGCGTCGGGCGCCTTGCATGTGTACCCTGCGAGTCGCCCGACGTTTCTTTTTGCCGGACGGGCCGGACGCGCTCTCCGCACGTCGCTCGCCTCGCGTGGAATCCGATGCCCGAACCAGTCGCACATTGCCCGGAGATCGTGATCGACCAGGTCCACAAGTCGTTCGGCGATCACCCCGTGCTGTCCGGAGTGGACCTGACAATCAACCGGGGCGAGTTGGTGGCCATCGTGGGTGGTTCCGGGTGCGGAAAGACGGTCCTGCTCAAACTCGTCACGGGGCACCTGCTGCCGGACGCCGGCCGGATCCTGATCGCCGACCACGAGTCGCCCGATTCCCCGCTGCGCGACATCACCCGGATGTCCGACGACGAGATGGACCGCCTTCGCGCGCACTGGGCGGTCGTGTTCCAGCGCAACGCGCTGCTCAGCGGCACGGTCTACGACAACCTCTCGCTCCTGCCCACCGAAACCAAGGCGATGGATCAGGACGAGATCGGGCCCCTGGCCCGTGGGGCGCTGGAGGCCGTCGGCCTCGATCCCGACGCGGTGATGAATCAACCCCGCGAAGCCCTCTCGGGAGGCATGGCCAAGCGGCTCGCGATCGCGCGCGCCCTGGTCCTGGACCCGGTGCTCATCTTCTATGACGAGCCAACCTCGGGGCTCGACCCGGAGATGTCGTCGGTCATCCACTCGCTCATCCAGCGCACGCATGAAGCCACCCCGGGCCTGGGCATACCGCGCACGAGCGTCGTCGTGACGCACGACACGGAACTGCTCCGGAAACTACAGCCGCGAGTCGTGATGCTGTACGACGGGAAAGTTCTGTTTAGCGGGTCATTCGGCGACTTCAGCGGCTCGAAGGACCCGCACATCGAGCCGTATTTGAGGCAGATGCCGACCCTGCAGGAACTTCACCGCTGAAACGAGTAGCCGCCGTTTGGGCGCGGGTCCGCACCTCGGGGGGCCACGCCCGTTCTATCTATTCCGTCCCGATGCGGAACTTTCCCCCCTCGATGATCGCGCCGGGCTCGATCTCGATGCGCGGGGCGCAGCAGTCCCCGCGCCAGCGGGCGGTGCGCGTGATGATCACGGGCCCCTGCGACACCACCGCCGCGCGCACGCACCCGTGCACTTCCATCCCTCCTGATACCCGCACCGTCGTCGCGCTGAGTTGCCCCCGCTTGTCCACCACGATCCACCCGCATGTCTCAATGCTGGAGGCGGAGTACGGCGACGCGACATGCAAGTCCTGCACGACGACCCGCCGCGAGCACGCCGGGCAACTCACCGACATCGCGCTCACGCCCACCTCGAACTCCTGTCGGCAGTGGTGGCACCTGACCAGTCGTGTCTCAGTCACTTTGGGCATTGGCCGCCTATCTGAACCCAGGTGCGCGAGCACCCGGTCTGGATTCCCCGCCGAACTGCCCGGCGCTCGGGTACTGGCGCGACGAGCACGACCGAGTTCTGGCATGCACGATCGAAAAGGAACACCCCGGTCTCCCGTGGCATTCCCTCATGGGCAGTTGTCGTTACTCGACGGACGTGCCGTCGCTCGTCTTGCCGTAGGTGCCGTTCCACCCGTTCGCGCGGCCCGTGCCGGCGCCGGCGAGCGGACGGTTGACGCGAGTCTCGACGCTCACCGCATCGGTCGATGCCGCCGTACCGAGCGCCTTCTCGATCGCTTCCGGGCCGACCTGGTACTGACCCTGGAACGCGGCCCCCTCGGCGACGATGAGCGACTTGGCCACCATGTCGCCCGTGACTTTCGCCGACGCGTTGAGTTTGACGCGCTCGCGAGCGGTGATGTTGCCCGCGATCTCACCGTCGACGATCACCGTGCCTGCTTCGATCGTGGCCTTGCAGACGGCGCCCTGGCCGATCTGCACTTCGCCCTTGGAGATGATCTTCCCGTCGAACTTGCCGAGGATCTTTGCCGATCCTTCAAAGGTCATCTCGCCCTTGATCTGGGTGTCCGGGCCGATGACCGTCGTCTGGGTGATGGACTCCGCCATGATTCGCTCCTGAAAAGTGGTGATCCGAACATCGATGCCGTGAGATTCCCTTCGTGCGGGCGTCCGTGGACCGCACGTCGGGTTTGACCGATCGGTGTTGAGTCGCTTCCTTGCTTTCGCCGCGGCGTGACTGTGGACACGACGCGACTCGTGTTGACCCGATAGATTTCGGCACGCGAGCCGAAATCAGCGCGATTTCCGGCGTGATCCGCGCGATCCTCCGCGACGCGCAAAGATTGCCGGCACGACCTGCCGATGAACGTGCCCGAGCGAGCGATGCCGCGAAAGGATGCCGAACAGTGAGCGCGGGTACCCATCCAAGCCCGTCCACCACGCAGCGACCGGTGATCGCGATGATCCACGTCGTGCCGACGCCGTACTGGCTTCACCTGCATCGTCGCATCGCCGCGGAGTTTCAGGAGATCGACCTGCATGTGGCGTACACGCACGATGTTCCGGAGCAGGGGTGGCAACTCGATCTCGCCGACGACGTGAACGCCATCACGTTCGGCGAGCGCGAGCCGTGGCAACCGAAAAAGCCGCTGCGGATCACGATCAGGGAACTGCGTCGAGCCGGGCGGGTCATCGCGTGGCTGAAGCGGATTCGACCCGCGGCCGTCGTCCTCGCCGGATACAGCGATGCCGGGCGCGTCCGCCTGATCGCGTCGTGCCGGCGCCGCGGGGTGCCGCTTTTCCTGCACGGCGACAGCAATGTCCACGGCGATCGATTCACCGGGCTTAGGCAGCGAGTCAAGCGATTCCTTGTGCGGCGAGTCGTGCGAAACTGCACCGGGGTGCTCCCCTTCGGCTTCGCCGGAAGAAAGTTCTACCTCCGCTACGGCGCCCGGCCGGAACAGATTTTCTTCATGCCCGGCGAGCCCGACTACTCCATCATCGGACAGGTCACGCCGGAGCAGATCGAACGCGCCCGGCGCGACTTCCGGCTCCCCGCCCATCGCCGCCGAATCGTCTTCAGCGGGCGACTGATCCCTCTCAAGCGCGTCGCGGACCTCATCGAGGCGTTCACCCGGGTCGCCGGGGCAAGGCCCGGGTGGGACCTGACCATCGTCGGCGACGGCCCGCTGCGCGCTCCGCTCGAAGCCGGCGTGCCCGCGCACCTGCGCGAACGCGTCGCATGGTGCGGCTTCGTCGCCGACCCGCACGCCCTGGCCGCTCTTTATCGCTGCGGCGATGTGCTCGCCCTGCCCAGCGACGAGGATGCCTGGGCGCTCGTGGTCAATGAGGCGCTCGCGGCGGGCATGACGGTCGTGCTCTCCGATGTCGTCGGCGCCGCGGACGACCTGGTCCGCGACGGCGTCAGCGGCCGGCTGTTCCCCCGCGGCGATGTCGCGGCTCTCGCCGACGCCTTGCTCGACGTGACCGACCCGGCGCACCTTGACGCCTACAAAGCACAATCCGCCATCGCGCTGCGTCAGTGGCGCGATCGAGGCGACCCGGTGAACGGGCTCCGCGGCGCGCTGCGCTGGATCGGCGTGCTGCCGTAGTCGCCGACGCCATTTGAGCGCGACCGGCTACCATGCCCCTCGCATGAATCACGCAGGCACATCGCGGCGCGCCGGCCCGCTGCGACGGCTTCGCTGGCTCCTCCTGTACGGACTCCTGCTCGCCGCGTCGCACGTCTACGTCTCCTTCTCGTCGCCGCCACCAACGCCTCACCCCGAGACTGGACCAGCGGAGAATCGAGTCGCCATCCCCGCGATGGACGACTCCGGTCCCGTTGCCGGCGGCACGACTCAACTCGCCTTCATCGAACTCTCCCCCCCGGCTCCTGCGCCCGGCGCCGCGCCGTCGCGCCCCCCGATCATCCTCATTCACGGCTCGCCCGGCAGCGCACGCGACTTCGAGCGTGTCGCGCCACTGCTCGCTCGCGCAGGCTACCGCGTCATCGCCGTTGACCTGCCCGGCTTCGGCCAATCATCTCGTCACGTTCCGTCATACTCCGTCCTTGCGCACGCACGCTCCGTCCTGGCGTTCATGGACGCACTCGGCATCCCCCGGGCCCACGTGCTGGGGTGGTCGATGGGCGGCGGCGTCGTGCTCCACATGGCCGACCTGGATCCCGGCCGCGTCGCATCCATCACCCTCCTCGCCGCAATCGGGTCTCAGGAGACCGAGGGTTCCGGATCCTATTTCTTCGAGCATTTCAAGTATCGCGCGGGCTACGCCCTCTTCGTCGGCGTGCCCGAAGCCATCCCGCACTTCGGCCTGCTGCCCGATCCGCGCGACACCCTCGCTCACTCCTGGCTGCGCAACTTCGACGACACCGACATGCGTCCGCTTCGCGGCATCATGTCGCGACTCCGCACTCCCACGCTAGTCCTGCACGGGCGCCGTGATTTCCTCGTCCCCGACTGGGCCGCCGAACTCCACGCGCAGCACATCCCCGGCTCGTCGCTGGTGATGCTCGATGCGTCGCACTTCCTGCCGTTCATGCAGCCGCAGAAGACCGCGGAGTGCGTGCTGGCCTTCGTTCAGGACCATGACGAGCCGGCCGCCGCGCCGGAATCCGCGCGCCTCATCGAGGAGCCGCCCCGCGCTCATGCCACGGGCGTGCTTGGCGAGTACCTCGCGCGGTCGCTGCGGGGCGCTCCCTGGTGGATCATCGTCCTTGGCGTAGCGGCGATTTCTGTTCGCCGGCCGAATCTGGCGCTGGTGGTCGCGGCCGCGCTGGCGGCGCAGGTGCGTATCGATCCCGCCGTCGGCGCCACGGGCGTGGCGCTGGGACGTCTGTTCCCCGTCGCCGTTTGTTACTCCGCCGCGCGCCGCCCCACGATCCTCCGAGCCCTCTTCGGCGTGGATCTGGTCATCTCGACGATCGACTGGCAGCGACGATTCTCCAAGGCTTCGCCCGGCTTCTGGCTCGGCGCACGCTCCATCCTCCGGCCCGATCGGCGCCTCGTCGCGCCGCGCGCGCTGCGGCTATGCCACGCCGACGCACTCAGCACGGTGTTCTTCGCCGCCGGGACGCTCGCCGGGGTCTTCTGTTCCCTCGTCCTTCAATATCTGCCGGCGATGATCGCCTCCATGATTGCCGGCGCCACGCTTGGACTCGATCGGCCGGTCGAGACTCCGGGTCAGTTCCTATTGCGACTCGGGCTCTTTGCTTTGTCCTTCGGCCTCATCTACCTGGTGATCTCGGCGCTCCCGCTCCTGCTCACGTGGACCGGCAGGCGAATGCTGCTCGCGAACTTCCGGCGCACCGTCTATTCCGAGTTCTGGCCGGCCAAGTTCTTCTACGCCCCGCTCGTTCCCTACTACGCGTACCTCATCCTCCGAACACGCCGGCTCGTGCCGTTCACCGCCTGCAACCCCGCGATGAGCGGTCACGGCGGTGTCATCGGCGAATCCAAGCACGAGATCCAATCCTGTCTCGATCATGCAACGGGCCTGGTCCTGCCCAGCGTGCGCATCGATGCCGGCCCATCTCCCCGCGAGCGCGCTGCGAGTGCCGCCGCGCTGATCGAGCGGTCGCCGCAACTCGGCGGATTCCCGGTCATCATCAAGCCCGATAGCGGTTTCCGCGGGTTCTCCGTGCGGCTCGTGCGGACACCCCGAGACTTCCTTCCCTATTTCAAGATGATGCACGACCCAGCGATGCTACAGCGCTATCACCCGGGCCCGCACGAGGTGGGCGTCATGTGGGTGCGGCGTTTGCCACCCCCCGCGCCTTCTGAACCCCCCTTGGGCGATTCGCGCGGCCAGCACCAACCAGCCCGTACCGGCGCGATCTACTCGATCACACGAAAAGACTTTCCTTTCATCACCGGCGACGGCCGGCGCACGCTCGAGCAACTGATCTATCGCCACCCGCGCCTGCGGTGCCAGGCTCGCGTATTCCTGGCCCGCTTCGCCGACGACGCCTCCCGAGTCCTGGCCGCGGGCGAACGGGTTCGACTCGCCCAGTCCGGCAACCACTGCCAGGGAACGCTCTTCCGCGACGGATCCGACATCCTCACACCAGAACTCGAACACGCGATCGATCACCTCGCGGCGACGTTCGCACGCCATCGCACCGGCGCAATCCAGGATGGCTTCGACATCGGTCGATTCGATCTACGCTTCGAGTCGATCGACGACCTCAAGGCCGGGCGAAACTTCGGCGTGCTGGAACTCAACGGCACGACCGGAGAATCGACCAACGTTTACGATCCCGAGAAGTCACTTGTGTGGCGCTATCGCGTGCTGTTCGGCGTGTGGCGACATCTGTTCATGCTCGGCACGTGGCGCGCAAATCAAGGCTTCCCCACGCTGCGCGTCGCCACCCTCTTTCGATCCTTGCGCTCATTTTTCAGGTCGCGAACCGGCTCCGAACTCGCCGATTGATGTAGATCCGCGTCGGCGTCGGAGAGCGCCGACGCCGTCCACCCTCGCGGCTTCGGGCTCGGCTGGCGCGGCCTGCTGTTCGGTCGGCGGACTGGCGGTTTTCCCACCCGGATTCTGTTGGTTCTGCGTCTGGCAAATGGCGCGCGAATCCGATATGCTTGCGCACGCATCCCGTTCCCAGCGGCGTCGAATCCACAATGGTTGAGACCCGCCCTTCGAGCATCTACAACCCCTTGGGGAGTATCGCGCGGCGAAGCGGGCAGTCGTGGCCACCAGCCGTTCGGACGAGGGAGGAACACAAGAGGTGGGGAGAGGCGGGCGCAGGCGGGGGGTTCGGAGGAATTGATGAGTCGCGCAGATCTTCCCCTTCCACAGCCACCGCGAGAAATTCCGGGGTTTCTCACGACGTCCCGAAAAGACATGTGGTGGGTCCCGTCGCTGTTGACGTTTCTAGGCTTCAGCGCGTTCATCGTCTACGCCACCGCCATGGCTCTTTTCGGTCAGCACCACTACTGGTTCTCCGGCGGCGGTGCACACTACCTCTCCCCGATGTATTCGCCCCTGCTCTTTGAACTCGCCGGACAGAACACCGGTCACGCGTGGTTCGGCGAGGCCCCCCGATGGATGGCCGCGCTCCCCTTCTTTTCTCCGGCCATGCTCATCCTCTGGGCCCCCGGCGGTTTCCGCTTCACCTGCTACTACTACCGCGGCGCGTATTACAAGGCCTTCTGGGCCGACCCGGTCTCCTGCGCCGTCGGCGAGCCCGGCTTCCGCGGCAAGAAATACCGCGGCGAAAAAAAGTTCCCCCTCATTCTCCAGAACGTTCACCGCTACTTCATGTACCTCGCCATCATCTTCATCCTGTTCCTCTCCTACGACGCGATCATCTCGTACATCTTCACCGACCACGCGACCGGCAAGAAGGGCTTCGGCATCGCCGTCGGGTCGCTCGTCCTCACCATCAATCCCCTCCTTCTGGGCGCGTACACCTTCGGCTGCCACTCCCTGCGCCACCTGATCGGCGGCAAGAAAGACTGCCTCAGCGAACTGGGGGGAAAGAAAAAGGCGTACGACTGCGTCTCGTGCCTCAACCGGCGCCACATGCTCTGGGCCTGGCTGAGCCTCTTCTGGGTGGGGTTCACGGACTTCTACGTACGGGCGTGTGCCCATGGCTGGATCACGGATTGGCGGTTGATCTAGTAGAGTGAACCTACGTCCGCAACGTACCGCATGCACCGCGACGCTCCCTCTCATCCCAGTTCTTCAGTTTCCCCTCCGCATCCTCCGATTCCTTCGAACATCTTCGCGTTAGTACTCCGGATTGCCCATGGCTGAATACCAAACATACGAACACGACGTTGTCGTCATCGGCGCCGGAGGCGCCGGCCTCCGCGCCGCCATCGAAGCCTCCGCCGCCGGCGTCAAGGTCGCTGTCATCTGCAAGTCGCTCCTGGGAAAGGCCCACACCGTCATGGCCGAGGGGGGCATGGCCGCCGCGCTGGCCAATGTCGACGACCGCGATAACTGGCGTGTCCATTTCGCCGACACTATGCGAGGCGGCCAATACCTCAATAACCCCATGATGGCCGAGTTCCACGCCAGGGAAGCCCCGGCCCGCGTCAAGGAACTCGAAGCCTGGGGCGCGGTCATGGACCGCACCACGGACGGGCGCATCCTCCAGCGAAACTTCGGGGGACACCGCTACCCCCGCCTGGCCCACGTCGGCGACCGCACCGGCCTCGAGATGATCCGCACCCTCCAGGACCACGGCATCCACCAGGGCCTCGACGTCTACATGGAGTTCACCGTCACCGCCCTCCTGCTCGACAGTGGAGCAGGCGTCTCGCCTGCTTCCGGTGGCAAGAGCGCCAACCGCGTCGTCGGCTGTGTCGCCTACGACCGCGAACGCGGCCGCATTCACGTCTTCCACTGTGGTGCCGTCGTTCTCGCCACCGGCGGCATCGGCAAGTCCTACAAGATCACCTCCAACTCTTGGGAATACACCGGCGACGGGCACTCGCTGGCCTACCACGCCGGCGCCGACCTCATGGACATGGAGTTCCTCCAGTTCCACCCCACCGGCATGGTCTGGCCACCCAGCGTCAAGGGAATCCTCGTCACCGAAGGCGTTCGCGGCGAAGGCGGCCGCTTGCTCAATAGCAAGGGCGAGCGCTTCATGTTTAGCGACATCCCCGACAACTACAAGAACCAGACCGCCAAGGACGCCGAAGAAGGCTGGCGCTATGTCACCGGCGACAAGTCCGCCAATCGTCCCCCCGAACTCCTGACCCGCGACCACGTCGCCCGCTGCATCAACCGCGAAGTGAAGCAGGGGCGCGGCTCTCCTCACGGCGGGGTCTTCCTCGACATCGCCTGGATCAAGGAGAAACTCCCGGGCGCGCCCGAGCACATCAAGAAAAAACTCCCGAGCATGTATCACCAGTTCAAGCAACTGGCCAACGTTGATATCACGCGGGAACCAATGGAAGTCGGCCCGACCATGCACTACATCATGGGAGGCGTGCGCGTCGACGCCGTGACGCAGATGTCCACCGTGCCGGGGCTCTTTGCCGCGGGTGAGGTCGCCGCCGGTCTGCACGGCGCCAACCGCCTGGGCGGGAACTCGCTCAGCGATCTGCTGGTCTTCGGCAAGCGCGCCGGCGAGTTCGCCGCGAAGTTTGCAAAGGACCAACCCCGCGGCAGCATCAACCCCCAGCAGGTCGAGGCCGCCCAGCGCGAAGCCCTCGCCCCCTTCGAACGCACCGGCGGCGAGGGCGCCTTCCACGTGCAGTACGCCCTCCAGCAGGTCATGCAGGATAACGTCGGCATCGTCCGCCGCGAAGAAGAAATGGCCAAGGCGATCGAAGCCATGCCCGGCCTCAAGGCGCGCGCCGCCAACGTCATGGTCGAAGGGCACCGGGAATACAACCCGGGCTGGCACACCGCGCTGGATCTCAAGAACCTGCTCACCGTCTCCGAAGCCGTTGCCCGCTCCGCCATCCTCCGCAAGGAAAGCCGCGGCGCGCAGTTCCGCGAGGACTACCCCGAAAAGAGCGCCGACGAGGGCAAGACGAACATCATCATCCGCAAGGGCTCCGACGGCGAGATGCGAGTCTCCCGAGAGCCGCTCCCGCCCTTGACCGATGAACACAGGAAGATCATCGAGGAACAGTCCAAGTAACCGCCGTCCATCGTGCGAGTCTCGGCACTCGCGCCACCTACGTTGCTCCACCGATCGAATGTTGGCTTGCTTTTCCCCCGCACGCAGAAGGAGATCGCATGTCGAACTTTCCCAACTCACCAGGCACCATCCCCACGCCCCCTCCTCAACCGGGCCCGCCCGCCCCGCCGTTCTCCGGCTCAAGTAACCGCGTGGCCTGCGGCGTCTGCGGGATCCTCCTCGGCGGGCTGGGCATCCACAAGTTCATCTACGGCGCCACCATCCCCGGCGTCATCATGCTCGTCGTCACCCTCGTCGGGGGCTTTTTCACCTGCGGCATCGCCTCCGCCGCCATGGGCGTCATCGGCATCATCGAAGGCATCATGTACCTCACCAAGACCGATCAGGAGTTCTACGAAATCTACCAGGTCGGAAAAAAGCAGTGGTTCTAGCCGCTGCCCGGCCTGAACCCGTTCCCGCGCACCTCCTCGGCATCAGTCATCCCCAGGGTCTTTTCACATGTCCAAACTCACCTTCCGCATCTGGCGCGGCGACGCGCAATCCGGCGCCTTCAAGGAATACAGCACCGAAGTCTCCGAGGGCATGGTGGTGCTCGACGCCGTTCATCAGATCCAGGCAGACCAGGCCCACGACCTGGCATGCCGCTGGAACTGCAAGGCCGGCAAGTGCGGCTCATGCTCCGCCGAGATCAACGGCAAGCCCCGGCTCATGTGCATGACCCGCATGGACGAACTCCCCCCCGGTGAGACCGTCACCGTCGAGCCCATCAAGGCGTTCCCGAGGATCCGCGACCTCGTCACCGACGTCTCCTGGAACTTCCGCGCTAAGAAAAAAATCAAGAAGTTCACGCCGCGAAAGCCCGACGCCCCGGACGGCACCTGGCGCATGCAGCAGGCTGACGTCGACCGCGTGCAGGAGTTCCGCAAGTGCATCGAGTGCTTCCTCTGCCAGAACGTCTGCCACGTCTTGCGTGACCACGACAAGCACGAGGAGTTCTGGGGCCCGCGGCTGCTCGTCTACACCGCCGCGCTGGAGATGCACCCGCTCGACACCGCCGACCGCATCAAGGACCTCAAAGATCAAGGCGGCATCGGCTACTGCAACATCACCAAGTGCTGCACGAAGGTCTGCCCCGAGCACATCACCATCACCGACAACGCCATCATCCCGCTCAAGGAGCGGGTCGTCGATGAGTTCTTCGACCCGGTGAGAAAACTATTCCGAGTGTTCAAGCCAAAGTGAGCACGACGAGCATTCGCTTGATGGATATCGGCCGCGCCGCTCGTTTGGCCATGGAGTTCGTGCGTGGGATGACCACATCTGAGTTCATGGGCGACGCAAAGTCACAGTCCGCGGTCATCCACCAACTCATGCTCTTGGGCGAGGCGACCAAGCGTCTGAGCCAGTCATTCCGCGTGGCTCATCCGTCCGTGCCCTGGGACGACATCGCCGGCATGCGCGACCGCTTGACACGGGTACGACCAGGTTCGGCTCGACATCGTCTGGAACGTTGTTGCCGTGCGATTGCCCGATCTTCGAGCAACCATCTCACCGATGCTGCCACTCAAGGGTTGACGCGTCGCTCGGCTCGAACACCCTCGCGCTCTTGCTTCCTAATTAGTTGAACTCGCTCACCACCTGCGTGAGTGCCCACCCTGCACGCTCGTTCTCCTCCGGGAACTGCACGGCCCGCTTCAGGTCCTGCACGTCAGCCTCACCGCTGACTTCGAGCCACTACCTTCCGGGAGTCCTGGTCCTCCACGGTATCGCTCGCGCGATCCCGGCGCCGTGACCGGGGCGTCAATGCACGCGCGCCGCGGCGCACACGCCCGGCGGCGGACGCCGCTCGCTCCATCCTGTTCTTGTCTCGCCGGGAGCATGTTCGCGTTGACCATGCGCCCGGCGGTGGTTGCTATGCGGAAGGAGATCCCATGAAGTCCGTTCGTCCCCTCGCCATCATCAGTGTTCTGGTCGCCGCCGGCACGGCCTCATCGCCCGCCAGCGCCAGTTTCGTTCGTTTCAAGATGTGCGTTGAGCACTGCCTCGAGTCCGGCGACTACTGGGATCAGGTCGCGTGCATCCTCGACTGCGAGCTCCAGCTCGCGCGCTGCGTCGCCACGCTCGGCGCCGCCGGCCAGGTCTCCTACCCCTCGCCCGACCCGGCCTGCATGTTCCCGAACATCTCGGGTAGCGCCGGCGGCTGGATGCCCGGGACGCCCGTCCCCTTCCGTGTTCAGGCGCTCACCATGACGGGTCCCGCCGATCCTCCCGGCACCGGGTTCGATCAGACCACCTACGAAGCGTACGCCGCCCAGTACGCCGCGCCCCCTTTCGGTCCCAACGCCTCTGTGCAGGTCCGCGCGCTCCCTTGGAACGCCCCGCTCAACCCGGGGCTTGAATCCGACGCCTCCGCCGCTCATGTCGATCCGCTCTGGACGACTGCGGGGACCGTTCTCTTCAACGGCGGCACGGTGGGCAACCTCGATACCTCCGGCCTCGCGCCGGGTCTCACCCTGGTCCGTGTCGCCGTGACCGAGGGCGGCAACACCTCCTACGCCATCGGCGCCATGAACATCGTCCCCTCGCCCGGCGCCGTCGGCCTGGGTTCACTGGGCCTCCTCGTCGCGTTCCGGCGTCGCCGCCCCTGCTGAACGCCCCACGCCACGACCCGGCGGCCCGCGCGTGTGTACGTCCCGCGCGGGCTGGCCGGGCGGCGTTCGCCGGCAGACCCTAGAAGTCGGTCGGGAAGCCCCGGCACTTCGGTATCAGCACGCGCTGGATCAACTTCCCCGACGACGACGCGCCGGTGCTCTTGGGCTTCGGCGCGGCTCCGTGCGACTCCCCGCCGCCGTGCCCGCCGCTCTCGCCCGCCGCCGCCGATCCCACCAGTTCGATGGTCTTCTGTTCTTCCTGCATGAGTTGGTCCAGGAACGTCGAGATCTGCCGGTTCAGCGTCTGCCGCTCCGGCTCCGCGAGCTGCGCGTGCTGCGACCGGCTGAAAATCTGGCTGATCCCCTCCTTGATCGTCGCGGCTCGACGCTTGAGGATCTCCTCCACCGCCGACTTGTCCCGGCTCATGACCTGCACGTAGATCGCCGCGTCCCACACCCAGACGCGCCCCGTCTGCAGGTTCTGGAACTTGTCCTCCACCACCAGCAGCTCCTCGGGGACCATCGATGCGTCGGGCGCAAGATCGTGCGACTGCTCCGCCGCCTCGCTCTTCTGCGGGCCGCCGGATCCCAGCACGAAGAACAGCACCGCTCCCTCGATCGCCATGGCGCCCGCGACGCCGATGATGACCTTCATCCCGCCCTTTTTCTTCTTGGGTGCATCGGTCGCGGCGCCCTCGGCCGGCTTCTCCGCCTTGGTCTCTTTCTCCGCCATGGTTCACGTTCCTCCGTATGGCCGCGTGCTCGATCCTGCGCTTGGAGAGATATCGAGCGGCGCCCGCCCGGGGTTGACGCGAACGCCTCACCACCTGCCCCGGCCCACCGCGACGCGCCGGTATCACTGGCGCGTTTGACACAGGTACCGGGATACCGGCGTTATCGGAGCGCGTCGGGCGCGCCCTCGGGGGCCGCCCATCACGCCGCCGCCGGCAGGGCTGAACGGCCCAGGTGCTCCCCGATCGCGCGCTCGATCTCCTCGGCCGATTCGCCCCGCGCGATCGCCTCGGCGGCCAGGACGATGATCTCCTGCTTCGTCGTCAGCGAGCCTGTCCGGGTGCTCGCTTCATCACGCCGGAGCCTCCCCGCCGTCGCGAAGCACCACAGCGCCGCCGCCGTGCACCACGCCGCGAACAGCCAGGCGCCCGTTCTGTTCAGCGAACTGCGGTCCACCACCCACGACGCAATCAGCAGAACGCACACGGCGACGAGCGTCACCGCGCTGACGAGCGGCAGCCACGCCGAACGCACCGCGCCCGCGCGTGAGTGCTCCCCGCCGTCCATGCGCCCCACCAGCACGCCGCGCACGATCCGCGGATCCGCCCGCGAGCACACCAGGTCGATCGCGTACTGCGCGTCCGCGTCGCTGCACCGATGCAGCGGATGCGAGAGCGACCCGATGCCTTCGCGGTGCGCCACGCGCGCGGTCCGCAGGAGTTCATCGATCAGCGCCGAATGCGGCAACCCCGCCCTCACGTCCGCGCGCACCAACGGGTCGTGCCCCCCGGCCGCGCGCCGCTCCCGCAGCCGCTGCGAGTACCAGGTGATGCCGATCGCCGCGGCCGTCGCCGCCGCGCACACCCCGATCGCCCCCAGCAATCCCGAATCCGACGCGCTCCAGACGTCCAGGGCCCGGTACCCCGCGGCGCCGGCCTCGGCCAGCGTCTGCGCATGTGTCCCACACACCATGTTCAACCTCCAGGGGTTGCGACCAACACCAGCGCCTTCAATCGGCACTGGCGCAAACACCAGTTGAGATCGCGCACCCCTCGCCGATGCCCCGCGTGCCAACCCTCCGGATGCGCAGTTTCCGCGCGGTGAATGGTCCGGCGTCGCTAACACCCCCGGTCCGCCGGGCGTCCTGTGTACCAGAGCCGGAGCGACGCGCCCCGGCCAGGCACTTTCTCGAAAGGAACCTCCATGAGATGCTCGATCTTCACCCCCGTCTGCGCCTCGCTCACGCTGGGCTTGTCCGCCGCCCTGCTTTCCGGCGCGCTCCCCGCGTCATTGCCCGGCCCGCCCATGATCTGCCAGCCCTTCGACATCGGCAATTCATCATCCATCGGCGACGTGAGCATGAACCGCTACGACTCAAAGAAACTCATCGCCGACACGCTCGAAGTGCTCTCTCCCAAGGCGCCCACGCTGGTCCGCATGGAGACGCTTCGCCGCGCCACCGTCGCCGTCGCGAGCGATCCGGCGATGGCCAAGGAACTCACTCTCCGCCTCACGTCCCGCGTCCTCGACGCCGACGCGTCCGGCAAGTCCAGCGCGCAGGCGTGGTTCGATGCGGGCTATCTCGCGGCGTCGCTCAGCGAGATGGGCGTCAACCTCGGCTACAAGCCCGGACTCGACAACGGGTGCGAGGGATACGCCTGGCTCAAGAAAGCCGCGGCTCTCAACGACAAGGACGCCGGTATCGAGTTCGCCTGCGCGCTGGCCACCCACCCCGCGATGCACAAGGGAACGCACGAAACCTACCGCTCGCACCTCGCGCGCGCCGCGTCCTTGGCCTCCGGCGACGCGCTGGCGAACAAGAACATCCAGGCCCACTGCAAAAACTGGGACGTGAAACTCGACGACCTCAAGGCCCGCGCCGGTTCCAACAAGTGAGTCACTGCTCCATGCGGCGGTGGTCGCGGGGGTGGATCAACCCCCGCCATCAGGCCTCTGCGGGAACTTCCCCGCCGAGGCCTGTCGCTTCTCGACGTGCTGCGCCACGACCTTGGTCACCTCGACGAACTGAAGCCGGAGTTGGCTGAGCGATTGCGCCAGGTCCCGTGATTCGGCTTCCGTGAGATTCCCCTTCGTCTTGGCCTCGATCACGCCCAGCAGATCGATGTGGAACTTGGCGTGCTCCAGCGAGATGACCGCCTGGCCGGTCTCGGGGTCGGGGAACGCACCCATGTACATCAGGGCCTGTGTGATCATGGAGCCCAGCAGCGTGTTGAAGTCCGCCGGCGGGAGCCGATCCGGCGCCGGCGCGGCCCGCGGATCCTGCGGCGCGGCGCTCGCCCCCGCCGCGGGAGCCGCTTCCGCGGCCCGCTGCTTCTCCGCCGCCGCCAGCCGCTCCTTCTCCGCGCGCGCCTGCGACTTCCAATCGTCGTCCACAATGATCTTCGGCGTAGTCGAGTCGGACATGCTCATCCCATCATGAAGTTTCGCCTGCGAATCAATCGGATATCGTAGCGGCCGAACCATCGACTCACGCAAGCCCACTCAGGTCTTTCACGCCGATCGGCTCGCGGACAAAGAACGGCTCCCCGGTCGCCGATCCGATCCGAGAGCCGAAGTACCGATCCGCCGCCTCCATCCACTCGATCACCGCTCGGTTCTTCTGGTTCGCGACAAACTGGGAGTGATACGCCAGGATCGCTCGCTTCTTCTGCTCGCCGTAGCCGGACGTGTCGAAAATGAACGACGGCCGCGGAACGACGCGAAGGTGCGTAGCGTAGTAATAGATCAGGCGCGACGGATAGATCGGTGGCTGTCCCCCGTCGCCCGGCATCGAGACCTTCGTCAGTTTGGCGTCAAAGCGGGCGTCTTCGACGATCCGTGTCACCGCAACATGATCCGGGTGCGCATCCTCGAAATACGGGACGAACACCCACTGCGCCTGCATCGCCCGCATCACCCCCGCGACTAGGTGCCGCGCCGCCAGTGTGTGCTCCACGCGCCGGTTGGGCAACCCGGCGCTCCCCCATTCGCCGCCCTCCGCCGAGGCCGCCTCGCCCAGCATCAGCCGCTTCACGGCGTTCCCCGGCGCGCCCAGCGCCCCGGCCGCCCGGGCCGCTTCCTGCTGCCGCGTGGCCACGTCCCCGCTCGGCGTCGGCTCCCCGTTGGTCATGTCCAGCAGCCACACGCCGTGCCCCTGCGCGGCCAGCGCGGCGATCGTGCCGCCCATCCCCAGTTCCTGATCGTCAGGATGCGGACCGACTACGAGAATGTTTGCCATGCACCAACCCTATCGGCCGCGCCGCACCGCGGCACGTACGTGCGCTTTTCCTTGGCGACGCCCGCGGGCGATGCCTACGTCGCTTTCGCCTCGACGCGCAGTTCCACGCTCGTCGCTTCCATCGCCTTCTGCGTGTGCAGCCGGCGCGCCCGGTGCGCGGACCAGTCCACGACGCGCCCATCCGGGGACTCCGGGCCGGCGGCGTGCATCCGGATGATGTCGTACGTGTTGTTCCGCTGCGCCGGGACGAACCCGGCATCGCGCACCAGCCGGCACAGCACCGCTTCATCCAGGCAGTACGTCGTCCCCGCCGACGATACCACGTTCTCTTCCATCATCACGCTCCCCATGTCGTTCGCCCCGAACGCCAGCCCGACCTGCCCCACGTGCGGCCCCATGGTCACCCACGAGGCGCCGATCGAGTAGATATTGTCCAGGAACAGCCGCGAGAGCGCCTGCGTCCGAAGGTAATCCGTCGCGCTGGACATCCGCACTCGCTTGCCGAACAGGTGCGCCGTCGCAAACGCAGACCGGTCCATCGCGTCATAGTCAAACACGTCAGCGGCCCGCCTCCCCGCGGGAACCTCCGCCGACGGCGACCCGAAGTTCCACGCCCGCGCCACCGCGTCCCCCGCAAACTCCAGCGAGAGTTCCGACTCGTCAGCGCCCCAGTCCGGAACCCGGCCCAGCGGCGTGTTCTCTCGCTGGAATGGCCAGGAGATGAACGCCTTGTAATGCCCGCGTGCGCCCCCGCGCCCTTCGCCCCGCGGTTCCGCGCTTTCACGCAGCGCCCGCTCCTGCCACTGCCTCACCAGCCACATGTGGTGCACGCGATCGGCGTACCCCTCGATGTGCCCGAACATCATCGTCGCGCTCGTAAACATCCCCAGCGTGTGCGCGACGTACATGCACGTCAACCACGCGTCCGCGTCGCACTTGCCCAGCCCGATCTTGCGCCGCACCGGGCCCGCGAAGATCTCGCCCCCGCCGCCGGGGAGCGAATCGAGCCCCGCGTCCCGCAGCCGGATCATCACCCAGCGGATCTTCTCCTCCAGCGTCGTGCCCGGCGGATCGAAAAAATGCACGAACTCGATGAACTCCGGCGGGCTGAACGCGTGCACGTGCACCCCCGGAAACCGCTCCTTGATCCCCCGCAGCAGTTTCACGTACCACTCCAGCGGCAGCGCGGGGTTCATCCCCCCCTGCATCAGGATCTGCGTCCCTCCAATCGCCACGAGTTCCGCGATCTTCTCGTGGATCTGCTCCGGTTCCAGCGTGTACGCGTCGTGCTCGTCGCCGTCTCGCCGGAACGCGCAGAACGTGCACCGCGCGTTGCACACGTTCGTGTAGTTGATGTTGCGGTCGATGATGTACGTCCGCAGCGTGTCCCCGTGCAGCGATCGGCACCTCGCGTCCGCGTGCCTGCCTATCCGCTGAAGCGGGGCCGCTCGAAACAGCGTCAGCGCCTGCTCCGGCGTCAAGCGCGCCTCGCCGGCCGCCACGGCGCCCAACAGGCCCACGTCGGTACCCTCCAAATCCCCGTGCTCCGGCGGTGGTACGTAGATCACCGGCGAACCCCGTCGCGATTCTGAGTTTTCAGGAAACATTGAAACAGGATAGCCCCCGCATCGTCCCCGTTCCACACACCCGGCCTCTCGCCCCCGTTCCCGCCTTACCGGTTCCATACGCTTCGCCGCTGACCTCGGAGGTCCATTGCCGGACCGCCGCGCGTATCGAAACCCCCCAAGGGAGTTGACATGCTCGTCCTCTGCCGCCTCGTCTTCACGTGCTTCGCCGCATTCCTCCTCGCCCCGGCGTCCGCCACCATCGCGCAGGCCCAGCCTACCGCACAGGAAAAGCCCGCCGACCCCGCCGCCAAGAAGTCCGATCCGTCCATCACCCATCATTCCATCACCATGAACGGCGAGCCGATGTACTACACCGCGACCGCCGGGTACATGGCGATGACCGACTACGAGGGCAAGCCGAAAGCCAACGTGTTCTACGTCGCCTACACGCGCGACGACGGGCCGCCCGCCGCAGAATCGGCGCCGGCCGCGACCGAACACGCCCGGGAGACCGATCCCGCGTCGCGCCCCATCACCTTCGCCTTCAACGGCGGCCCCGGTTCCTCATCCGTCTGGCTCCACCTCGGTGCGCTCGGACCGCGCCGCGTCGTCATGGACAAGGATGGCTTCCCGCTCCCGCCCCCGTATTCGCTGGTGGACAATGAACACTCCTGGCTCGACGCGACCGACCTGGTCTTCATCGATCCCGTCAGCACCGGCTACAGCCGCCCGACCGACGGCGAGTCCTCACGGCAGTTCCACGGGCTCAACGAAGATATCGAGTCCGTCGGCGATTTCATCCGCCTCTACACGACCAGGAACAAGCGGTGGGCCTCACCAAAGTTTCTCGCCGGCGAAAGTTACGGCACCACCCGCGCCGCCGGCCTCTCCGGGTATCTCCAGGACACCTTCGGCATGTATCTCAACGGCGTGATCCTCATCTCGCCCGTGCTCAACTTCGCGACCATCCGCTCCGCCACCGGAAACGACCTCACCTACCCCATGTTCCTCCCCACCATGACCGCCACCGCGTGGTACCACAACAAACTCGCCCCCGACCTGCAGGCCGATCTCATCCGCGCCGTCGGCGAGTCCCGATCATTCGCCATCAACGACTACTTCACCATCCTCGCGCGGGGCGACACCCTCACCCCCGCCGAGCGCGACGCCGCCGTCAAGAAACTCTCTCGCTTGACCGGGCTCTCCGAGCGGTACGTCAGCGGCGCCAACCTCAGGATTAACGAGTTCAACTTCATGAAGGAACTCCTTCGCGACGACGGATACTCCGTCGGTCGGCTCGACAGCCGCTTCAAGGGAATCGATGCCTCAGGCGTCGGCGACGGGCCCGACTACGACCCCAGCATGGCGGCGATCACCGGCCCCTACAGCGCCTGCCTCAACGACTACGTCCGCCGCGAACTTCAGTACGAAAACGACCAGGTCTACGAGATCCTCACCGGCCGCGTTCAGCCCTGGAGTTACGCCTCCTCTCAGAACCGCTACGTCAACGTCGGCGAAACACTCCGCGGCGCGATGACCAGGAACCAAAACCTCCGCGTCTTCGTAGGCAGCGGATTCTTCGACTTCGCGACGCCGATGCTCGGCGCGGAGTACACCATCAGCCACCTCGGCCTGCATGAATCACTCCGCCCGAACATCTCCATCCACTATTACGAGGCCGGCCACATGATGTACATCCGCTTGGCCGATCTCATGAAACTCAAGGCGGACGTGGCGGACTTCATCAAGTCAGCCATCGGCAAGTGAGCCCTGACCCCCGGGCTTCAGGGGATTGCCAGTGGGGGAGTGGGGGGTGAAGTGGGGGGGCGATCGCTTCGGCGCGGGATCCAGGAGCCCGATTCAGCCGAAGATGATGCTGTCCGGGCGCGTGCATCCCATGCGCCATCGTGTATACTCGGGCAAACCCGCCGTCGCCGCGATTATCAGACTCTTCGCCTGTCGGCTGCGCCCGCTATGCCCCGGCCCACGCCGAACGCTTCATCCCGCGGCACTCGATTGTTTCTTCTTGCTCTGTCTTTGCCCGCTCCAGGAGATCGGTTCATGCAGAAGTGGATGTCTCGACGTTCTATCGCCTCGACGACCAGCGCCGCCTTGCTTGCTTCCGCCTCGGCTTTCGCCGGCGGGACCCCCGAGAACGCCATGCTCATCATCGACCCCGGCAACGCCCAGTCGATGCGCATCGGCAACTACTACAAGAACGCGAGGAACATCCCCGATTCCAACGTGCTCTACATCGACTCGGCCGCCCTGAACTATCCCGCCTTCGTCGCCACCAACCGCGTCGCGTTCAACGACGCTCTGACCAACCGCGGCCTGGCCGATCACCTCGACTACGCCGTCGTCGCCCCGCTCGACGCCTATTACATCTCCGCGCCGGGCCTGGTCTCCGATCAGTGCTTCGCCGTCACGCGGTTCTCCATCGCCTCCGCGTACACCATGAGCCAGATCACGATCGCCCCAAACACGCCCTCCACCTCCGGCAACAACTTCTTCCTCGCCTCCGACACCCCGACCACCTTTGACAGCCAGCAGGGATACCTCGGCGGCTCGCCCAGCAGTTCCCCTTCCGCCCGGCGATACTACATCGGCGCCATGCTCGGCTACCTCGGGCCCAGCGGTAACTCCATCACCGACCTCACCACCATGATCGACCGCAGCGTCATGTCCGACGGCTCGCGCCCCGTCACCCAGACCTTCTACTTTGAGAACAACCTCGTCGAGCCCTGCCGAAACGTCCGCGCCTGCACCATCACCAACTGCCAGACCCAGTCCTGCACGACCCCCACCCTCTACAACGCTTCCCGCGCCTCGATCCTCGCCCGCGGCGGCCTCGCCCAGGTCCAGTCCGACTTCCTCCCCGATCAGACCGACTGCATCGGCATCATGACCGGCGACGACATCCTCGACTGGGGCGCTCGCTTCAACATGGTCATCCAGCCGGGCGCGTTCTGCGATCATCTCACCTCCTTCGGCGCGGCGTTCGAGAACGGCTCCCAGACCGAGATCAGCGAGTGGATCGCTCGCGGCGCCGCCGGCAGCGCGGGCACCGTCGAGGAGCCCTGCAACTACAACGGCAAGTTCCCCACCTCCCGCTTCCATGTCCTGTACTTTCAAGGCATGACCCTCGGCGAGTGCTACCTCCGCACCATCCAGTACATCCCCTTCCAGAACCTGCTCTACGGCGACCCCCTCTCTCGACCCTTCGACTACATCCCAGTCGTCAACGTCGCCGACCTGCCCCCCGGATCCGTCTCCGGCGCCATCATCCTCACCCCCTCTGCGACCACCGCCCGCCCTGGCGCCTCCATCTCCGGGTACGACCTCCTGGTTGACGGCGTCCTGACCCAGTCCATCCTCTTCGGGCAGACGTTCTCCCTCGACACCACCACCCTGAACGACGGCTACCACGACCTGCGCGTCATCGCACGCGACAACTCCTTCACCCGCAGCACCGGCCGCTTTGCCGGGTCACTCACCACCGCCAACTTCGGACGCGCCGTGAGCGCCAATGCCTCACCCGCCTCCGGAAACCTCGCCCAGTCGTTCGCGTTCAACTACACCGCTATCGGCGGCGCGGTGCGCGATGTCCGGCTCGTGCACAACGGGCGCGTGCTCGCCGCCTCCCCCGCCGCGTCGGGTTCCATCTCCGTCTTCGGGCAGAATCTCGGCGTCGGCGCCTCCATGGTCCACCTCGAAGCCCTGTATCAGGACAACCGCATCGCCAGGAGTTCCCCCATCGCCGTCACAGTCTCCGAAACCGGCTCGCCGGCCAACCCCGCGCCCGTGACGCAGTCCTTCACGAAGTTCGTCCTGACCCCGACGACCTATGTCGTCGAGTTCCCCGCCGTCACGGATTCCGACCCCGCCTCGCTCTCTTACACCCTTGTCTCCGCCCCCGACTTCGCCGCCGTCCTCGATCCCGCCTCATCCAACGGCTACCGCCTCATCCGGCCCATCGCCGGCGCTAGCGGCTCCGAAACCATCACCTACCGCGCCACCGGACCCGGCGGTGTGTCCAGCCTCGGCGCCATCACCCTGGTCTACTCACTCCCGCCCGCCTGCCCACCCGACTGGAACATGGACGGCTCCCTCAACTCCCAGGACTTCTTCGATTTCCTCGCCGCGTTCTTCTCCAACGTCGGTGATTACAACCACTCCGGCGCCACCGATTCACAGGACTTCTTCGACTTCGTCGCGGATTTCTTCACCGGCTGCTGACCCATTCGGCTAGCCCTCGCCTCCGAGTGCCTGAAATCTCCGCTCCGCTATACTCCTCCCCTATGGCCATCCGTCCCGAAGACATCGTCCGCCTCGACCCGCCGAAACTCACTCGCCTTCAGAACTCCTACCTCCCGGAGGTCTTTAAGGGTTTCGGCACGACCATGCGCCACTTCTTCACCTCCTTCGGCCAGTCCAAGTTCAGCCCCGTCAAAACCAACCGCGCGATGCAGTACCCCGAGGTGCGCAAGGAACACTTCAAGCCCGAAGACGGCGGGATGGAGCCCCGCAACTTCCGCGGCGTCCACCGCCTCAATCGCGACGAAGCCGGTCGCGTCAAGTGCGTCGCCTGCATGATGTGCCCGACGATCTGCCCGGCCCGCTGCATCCACATCGAGGCCGCCGAGAGCCCCTGGGACGACCGCGAAAAGTACCCCAAGAAGTTCGAGATCGACGAACTCCGCTGCATCTTCTGCGGCATGTGCGAAGAGGCCTGCCCCGTCGACGCCATCGAACTCACCACCGAGTACGACATCGTCGGCCTGAGCCGACAGGAAATGGTCTTCGACAAGGAAAAACTCCTCAACGTCTACGACGTCACCATCGCCAGGAAGCCGATGTAAGGGTAGGGGGGGGTACACTGCGAGCGTCCTGCACATGAACGTGCCACGGCTTGGCGTCTGCGACAAGCCGTGTCTTGTGACTGAATCAACAGACGAACACATGCAACCGCCACGGCCCCCCCCAAGAAGCGACGCATGCTCGACACCTTGAGGCAACTCCTGATCAGCCAGTACCACGCGGCGCTCAGCACCCTGGCCTCGTGCGTCGCGCACTGTCCCGACTCGCTCTGGAACGCGCCGATCGCCAAGGCTCCCTTCAGCCAGGCCGCCTTTCACACCCTCATCTTCGCCGACCTCTACCTGGGGCGCGACGATGAAACCGCCTTCAGACGCCAGCCCTTTCACCTCGCCCACCCCGAGTTCTTCGGCGACTACGAGCAACTCGAATACCGCGAGCCGGTCTGCGTCTACCAGCGGGCGCCGATCATGAAGTACATCGAGTTCGTGCGCGACAAGGCCGCTGCCACTCTCGCCGCCGAATCCGCCGAGTCCCTCTCGGGCCCCTGCGGCTTGCCGCGCCGCCTCTTTTCTCGCGCCGAACTCCACGTCTACAACATCCGCCACATCCAGCACCACTCGGCGCAACTGATCCTTCGCCTGCGGATCGAGCACGCCGCCGATATCCGCTGGTTCGGCGCGGGGTGGACCGACCCCCCCGACCCCCCCGCGCCCCCCAGCTCATGAGCCCCGCCGCGGATGCCCGGCACGTCTTCAACACACACTCCTCAGCGGAACCACCGGTGCCACGCCATCGCCAATGAAAAAGGAGCGGGCACACATGGCCCGCTCCTTCGTGTGTTCACGTCCAGATCGCGGCGTGCTTACTTGCCGGTCGGTTGCCCGAAGAAGCCGCCGAACTGACCGCCCCCGCCCGCCGAGTTGTTGTTGTAGATGTACTGCGCGTCCAGCGCCTTGTCGATCCGCGTGGCCAGTTCCGCCAGGTGCGACTTCGTGTACGCGTCGTACCCGGCCCCGTTCGCGCTCGCGTACCCCTTGATCGTCTTGAGTTGCGCGATCGCCAGGTTGCTGATCGGCTTGCCCGCCGCGCCCGGCACCGCGTTCGGCAGCGACAGGTCGATCAGCCGATCCACGTATTCACGCTGAAGGTTCCGCCGCAGGCTCGACACCTTCGGCTTCCGCGGCGTGTACGACCCGCTCGAGTCCCCATTCTTGAACTCGCTCCAGATCGCCGTCGTCATCGTGTCCATCACCTCGGGCAGCGTCAGCGCGTCCTGGTCCGCCGGGATGCGGAACTCGTTGTCGTACACACGCTTCAGCGTCGTCGGATTCATGATCATCGTCAGCGCCGATGCCTGGATCCCGATTATCCGGTCGTGGACTTCCCACGTCGGATCCGACATCAGGTCCCGCATCCCGCCGGCGTCCGACCACTTGTCCACCGTCATGTACTGCAGCAGTTCCGGCGTGAGCCCGAACGCCTCGTCCTTGAACGCGTTGTTCACCACGAACTCCAGCGCCGCTCGCTGCTGCGCCGCCGGTACCGGCGTCACCGGCGTCCTCGCGTTCGGGTCGCCCTTGCGATCCCGGTTCACGTACGACGCCCCCACCCAGCCCGACATCATCGACACCATCGACGTCTGGTCGTTCAGCGTGATCGAGTATCCTCGCCGCGCTCGCGAGAACGACTGGCCCTCTTTCACAAACTTGTTCAGAATCCGCTCGCGGTGGTACGCGACGAGTTTCATCCGGCTGTTCGCGAAATCCAGCGGATTCGCCGAGAAGTCGTACCGCTTCGCGCGCGGGTCCGGACCGATCGTGTCCTCGTCCGTCCCGTACACCAGTTCCGGCTCGGCGACTCGCTTCAGCACTTCCTTCGGGTCCCCGAACGTGTACCCGTACTCGATCGCCCAGAAGTCATACGGGCCGATGTCCGTCATGCAGAAGTCGCCCTGCAGTTTCCCGTCCTGCATGTTGATGTTCACCGGGATGTAGTCCATCACCGAGCCCGTGAACGGCTTGCCCTTGACCTCGTCGGAGTTGATCTGGTTCAGGGAATAGACCGTGGACGCCTTGAAGTTATGACGCAGCCCCAGCGTGTGCCCGAGTTCATGCGCCACCAGGTCCGCCAGCATCGGCCCGATGAACCACTCGGGAATCCCGTCCAGCGTGTCACCCTTCTTCTCGTCCTTCTTCTCGGGCTTCTTGGGATCAAGCACCGGCTGCGGATCTTCGTCCAGCAGCCCCATGATCTCAAGGTTCATCCCCATCAGCGCCATGTCCAGCGCCTTGCCGTTGCTCGCCAGGCACAGCCGGCTCTCGTCCGACGGGTCGTACACCCCGTTCGTGTCGTCGGGCTGGTACGACAGCATCTGCGACATCGGGCGCGAGCAGTCCGTGTCTCCGTCACCCGCCACGCGACCGCCGAAGCGCAGAACCCCCTGCCCCGAGCGCTCCGCCAGGATCCGGTCGCGGTCCGTCGGCGACGCCATCCGCACGCGCGGATCCCACTGCGGGTGCGCCATCAGCCAGTTCAGCGTCTCCGGCGTCAGCCCCTGCGTCGCCGTCTCCGGCAGGTATTCATTCGACTGATACCAGAAGTGCCGGATCCACCCGTCGGTCAACACGATGTCCGCATCCAGGATCTCCCCCGTCAGCGGGTGAACCCGGCTCGGCCCCACCGCGGTCCCCTGGTCGTTGCTCAGCCAGCGGATGAAGTTGTACCGCGCATCCTCCGGGTCCTTGTCCATGTTCTGACCAGTCGCCTTGTCCTGGTAATACACCTCGATCGCGTCCTTGATGCCCACCTTCTCGAACGCCTTGTTCCAGCACAGGATCCCGTCGCGCACAAAGCGGCGATACCGAACCGGAACCGTGTCCTCGATGTAGTACACCAGCGGCCGCTTCGGCGGGCTCAACTTCAAACTCGGATCCGCCTTCTCGATGTTCCAGCGATTGATGAACCGCACCCACTTCTGATCATCCCGGAACTTGCCAAGGTCGCGGTACGTGGTCGTGAAGTACCCGACTCGCTCGTCCGCTTCTCGCGGCTTGTACCCCGTGTTGTCCGGTACATTCCTCACCGAGTAGTGGAACGTACGCAGCACCCCGCCTCGCGTCGGCATCTCGATCGCCACCTCGATGTTCTGCGGGAATGCCTTGCACTTGGCGACCGTCGCCAGCCTCGCATTGCCGCCCGCCGCGTCGCCACCGAAGAACTCCGTCGCCCGCGCCGCCAGCAGTTCATCCAGGTCGATCACCGGCTGCCCGCTCGGTCCCATGCACACGATCGGCACGTCCAGCAGCACACGGTCCGTGAACTGCCGCTCCACCGAATCCTTCGACTGCTGGTCTCCCGTCGAGCGCGTGTCGATCTGCGGCGCGATCATCGCCAGCCGCTTGTCGAATCGCTTCCAGTAGAAATACCGATCCGCGTCCGCCGTGAAGATCCCCGAGTGCAGCCCCGCCCACGTATCACCCGCGGCCAGCGTGGCCGCGATCAGGTGTCGCTGGTTGTCGAACCCCCGAGGCAACTCGGCCAACAACTGCCCGTCCTTGTCCCGACGCCAGATCGAATACAGGCTCTGCGCCCCATCCGCCGTCGAAACAACCTTCTCATACCCCTTCGAAACCTCCGCAAACGGCGGAAAATCCGGCTTCTCCCCCTCCTGACCCAAGGCGCCGGCCAGCGGAATCGCCGCGATCGCAAGCCCCGCGGTGTGCAGTATGTACTTCTTCAGTTGATTCATGGTGCCTCCGACATGTGATGGAATGGTTGCTGACGCGAACGCTCGCCGCAGCGCACGACCCCCGCCGCCGTACGGAACCCCATTCCCCCAAAGATGTTTGTTGTGTGAGTAAACGATATCAGGCGACTCAGGCAAATCCCACATCCGCTCCAACAGGCTCACGGGGGAAGGGAGGGGAGGGGAGGGGAGGGGAGGGGAGGTTGGGGGGGGCCTGACAATCGCTTACCCGCACGTCCCATCACGGTTGCTTTGTCGGAGTCTGATCGCCCGCACCTGCTGAAATCAGGCAAGATCGTTGCACGCCTTTCCGCGATATGGGACGTCCCCCGTCCCACCATCTGTTTTTCTGAGCCGAACCGCGCGAGCGCTCGGCGGCGGGGCGCGATCGAATGATGGCGCGGGCCATGAGACCACGCACGCCCTCCCCGCCGGCTCGCGCCGAGCGGCTCAGATGAAAATTGCATGGTCTCATCCGGCAGGGGTACACACGACTCACTCGCCCCCGGCCTCATATCATTACCCATGGCAGGCGAACCGGTGATTCGATTCGGCAAGTCCTGGCCGATCTTCCCGCTGGGGGCGGTCGTGCTCTTTCCCCACGGCGTGCTCCCACTCCACATTTTCGAGGAGCGCTACCGCCAAATGGTCGACGATGTGCTCGATACCTCAGGCCAGATCGCCATGGCCGTGCAGGCCAAATCCGATTTCGACGACGACGACCAATGGGACGCCCCGCCCGTCCGTCCCGTGGTGTGCATCGGGCAGATCGTTCGGCACCAGCGACTCCCGGACGGAAGGTTCTACATCTGGCTTCAGGGTCTGGTCCGCGCGAAAATCGCTCGCGAACTCCCTCACGAACCCGGAAAACTCTACCGCGAGGCGATTCTGGAGCCTCTCTGGAAATCCCCCGCGACCGACGAAGCCTCTCTCAACCCCACGCGCGAGCGCCTATCCACCATGCTCACCTCCACGCCGCTGAACAAACTCCGCGACGCCAAGGAAGTCATGAAGCACATCCAGAACCGCGACGTCCCAACCTCCGCCATCCTTGAGTTGATGACCCTCTCCTTCATCAACGACGACGACATCCGCTACAAACTCCTCGCCACCGGCGATCCCCGCGGCCGCGCGCGGGTCATCGAGTCGGAACTGGAATCAATCGCCCGCCTCCTACGCCAAGCCGAGTCCCAGATGCAGAACCAACCCCCCAAAGGATGCAGTTGGAACTGACCCGGTCTCATTTCAACCCACACACAATACGAACTGGATTTCTGTCAGACCTTCTCGGTCCATCGCGGCGTATCAAATACAGCCTCGCACCCCGCCCAACGCGAGATGAAAATCAGTGGGCCCTTCCCCATAAATGAAGGGCCCAACCCCTTCAGGAAGGAAGTAGCATGGCATCGCACCCCCGAACTCGCGCGTTTCGCAGCCTCCGCCTTGCGACGGCCGCCGGAACCCTCGCCTTGCTCGCCGCGAGCATGTCCGGCTGCAACAACGCGGGCTCCGGCGCCATCGTCGGTGGCGGACTCGGCGCCGGCAGCGGCGCCATCATCGGCAGCCTCAGCGGCAACGCCGGTGAAGGCGCCATCATCGGGCTCATCGGTGGCGCGCTCGCCGGCGGGCTCATCGGCGATCAGAACGACCGCGCCGACCGTCGCTACCACGATCGCTACGACCACTATGACTCTCGCGACTATCGCTACGACTGCCCACCCGATTACCGCTACCGCTGAGGCGCACCCTCCCGCGCGCAGAGTGGAGCAGGCGTCCCGCCCGCCCTTCTCGTCCCATCAATAGTTCGGCGTCGGCGCCCGGAAGTTCGTCATATCCAGCGATCGGAAATACCCGATCGTCTTCTGCAGCCCGTCGCGCAGCGCCACCTTCGGCTCCCACCCCAGCCTCGTTTTCGCCAGCGTGATGTCCGGCTGACGCTGCACCGGATCGTCCGCCGGCAGCGGCTTATGCACGATCCTTGACTTCGACCCGCTCAGTTCGATCACCATCTCGGCGAGCTGCTTCATCGTGAACTCCGTCGGGTTCCCGATGTTCACCGGCCCCACGAAATCGTCCGGCCCGTTCATCATCCGGATGATCACCTCGATCAGATCGTCCACGAAGCAGAACGAGCGAGACTGCGTCCCTTCCCCGTACAGCGTGATGTCCTGCCCGGCCAGCGCCTGCCGGATGAAGTTCGAGACCACGCGCCCGTCGAACGGGTGCATCCGCGGGCCGTACGTGTTGAAGATCCGCACGACCCGGATGTTCAGCCGGTTCGAGCGATGGTAATCAAAGAACAGCGTCTCCGCCGCTCGTTTCCCCTCGTCGTAGCACGCCCGCGGCCCGATGGGGTTCACGTTCCCCCGGTACGACTCCCTCTGCGGGTGCTCCGTCGGATCCCCGTACACCTCGCTCGTTGAGAACTGCAGCACCTTGGCCCGGCAGCGCTTCGCCATCCCGCACACGTTGATCGCGCCCAGCACCGACGTCTTCATCGTCTTGATCGGGTTGTACTGGTAGTGTCCGGGCGCCGCGGGGCACGCCGCGTTGTAGATCTCGTCAACCTCCAGCCACACCGGGTGCGTGATATCGTGACGGATCAGTTCGAAGTTCGGCTTGGCCAGCAGATGCGCGACGTTCGACTTCTGGCTCGTAAAAAAATTGTCCAGGCAGATCACGTCATGCCCCTGCGCCACCAGCCGGTCGCACAGGTGTGAACCCAGAAACCCGGCGCCGCCGGTCACGAGAATGCGCTTGATCGTGGACAATCCAGACTCCCAAAGATCGGCGATGCGAACGGATAGGGCTTGAGAGTAGGCGCCGGCGCCCTGTCGCCCCAACAGGCGCCCCGCCGGCCTCCGCCGCGCCCGTCATTCCCCATTATCGGCGCAATTGGGCTTTCCCTTGGGTGCCACCCCCCAAGTCCGATACCATCATCGCTGGAGAGATCTCTCGGCGCCGCCGCGCGCCGCGACAGTCGGCGTGCGCGCCAGAGGATCCCGTGCCCATCGACGATTTCAAGACCCTGCCCCCCGAGCCCCTGCAGACCGACGGACACTCGGCGAACTCCGGCCCCCGCGCCACGCTCGTCTCCACCGCCTCGGCCCAGGCAGGCGCCACCCTCGTCGGCGCTCGCTTCGCCGTCCCCGAGCGCATCGGCAAGTACCGCATCAAGGAACTCATCGGCGCCGGCGGCATGGGCGAGGTCTACGAGGCCTTCCAGGAGCAGCCCGCCCGCACCGTCGCCCTCAAGGTCATGCGCGCCAACATCGGCTCCGCCGACATGCTCCGCCGCTTCGAGTACGAATCCCAACTCCTGGCCAACCTCCGCCATCCCTGCATCGCCCAGGTCTACGACGCCGGCACCTACCTCGACCCCGACTCCCGCGCCCCCAGGCCCTACTTCGTCATGGAGATGATCCCGGGCGCCCGACCCCTTACCGAGTACGCCGATGAGTCTCGTTTGACTCTCACCCAGCGCCTCGAACTCTTCATCCGCGTCTGCGAAGCCGTCGGGCACGCCCACCAGCGCGGCGTGATCCACCGCGATCTCAAGCCCGCCAACATCCTCGTCGATAGTTCCGGCGCCCCGAAAGTGATCGATTTCGGCATCGCCCGTTCCAGCGACGCGCACTCCACCATCCTCGAAGCCAGCGCCATCGAGAAGAACGCCCGCCGGATCGTCGGCACCCTGGAGTACATGCCTCCCGAGCAGAGTTCGGGCGCCGCCGCGGACCTCGACGTACGCGCCGACGTGTACTCCCTCGGCGCGACACTCTACGAACTCGTCTGCGGACGCGTGCCGTTTGATCTGGCCGGCCGCTCCATCGACGAAGCCGTCCGCGTCATCCAGGACGTTGACCCCAGGCCCCCCTCGGGCGTGCGCTCCGGCATCTCCCGCGACCTGGACGCGATCATCCTCAAGTCGCTCAAAAAGTCCCGTCATGAGCGCTACGACACCGCCCTCGAACTCGCCGCGGACGTGCAGCGGCTCCTCCGTTTCGAGCCCGTCCTGGCGCGCCGCACCGGACCCGCCGGAAAACTCCTGCGCTGGTCCAAGCGCAACCGCGCCCTCGCCACCGCCCTGCTGGCCTTTGCCGTCGTCCTCAGCGCCACCACCGTCACGCTCGCCTGGAAGATCCTGCGCGAGACCCAGCGCGCCAACCACAACCTGCGGGCAGCCCAGGACAACCTCCAGACCGCCAGCGAAAATCTCGCCCTCATGCGCGGGCTCTTCTCCTTCATGAAGCCCGACGTCATGACCGAAGGCAGCGTCAACGTCGAGCACGTGCTCGACTCCGCCGTCGCTCGATTGTCCGAAAAGCCGCCCACCATGCCCGCCACCGAGGCCAACTTCCGCGAGTTCCTCGGCCAGGGGTACCGCGGCGTGGGCGCCTACACCAAGGCCATCGAGCAGCAGGCCCGCGTCGTCGAGATCCGCGAGAAACTCCTCCCCGACCCCAGCGATCAACTCGCCGACTCCCTCCACGAACTCGGCGCCTCGCTCTGGTGGAACGGCGAATACGCCGCCGCCCAGAAGGCCTACGAGCGCTCCCTCGCGATGAGGCTCGCCCTTCATCCCGGCGACCACGAGGAACTCGCTACCAGCCTGACCCACCTCGGCGCGACCCTCCTCCGCCAGGGACGCCTCGCCGAGGCGGAAAAACTCTACTCCGACGCCCTGGCCATGCGCCGCAGACTCTTCTCCGCGCCGCATCCCGCCATCGCCGCCAGCCTCAACAACCTCGCCAAGTGCGTGCAGGCTCGCGGCGACCTCCCCCACGCCGAATCCCTCCTCCGCCAGGCCTACGACATGATCACCTCCGTCCGCGGGCGAGATCACCTGGAAACCGCCGCCGCCGCCCACAACCTCGCGCTCTGCCTCCTCGATCTGCATCGCGACGCCGAGGCGATCCCTCTCTTCGAGCAGGCCGAGTCCATCCGCACCCGCCGGTACGGCGCGTCTCATCCTCAGGCCGCGATCTCACGCCTGAATCTCGCCCGCGCCCGGTTCACTTCGTCCCCGGACCGCCAGACACTCCAGACCGCCACCGAGTCCATGCAGACACTCGAGCAGCGCTTGCCCGCCGACCACCCGGAAATTGCCGACGCCAGCACCACCGTCGGCCTCATGCACTCCCGCCTCGGGCAGTTCGACGTCGCCGAGCGATACTTCAGGACCGCGCTCTCGATCAAAAAGGACGCCCGCCGCGCCAACGCCTGGGAAGCGGCCGAAGCCCGTCTCAATCTCGGCCAGTGCCTCGCTAACCAGAACCGCAACGACGACGCCGAGCGCCTCCTGGCTGAGGCCCTCACGATCGCCACGAACAAGGGCGCGCCCTTGGGCCTCTTCGCCGACATTCGAACCGCCCTCTCCAAACTCTACGAAACCATGGGCCGCACGGACGACGCGAAGCGCGTCCGCGCCACCGAGCCCGCGCCATAACCGCCCGGTCCATCACCGCCGGCGCCGAAGACCCAGCCCCGCGAGTCCTCCCAGCGCGATCACGCCGGCGCCCGGCCCCGGCACCGCCGGAAAATCAGCCGACGTGAACACCATCCGATAGTTCCCTTGCTCGCCGATCCCGGTCCAGTCGCTCAGCGGGTTCAGCCCGCCGACGCCATCCGGCCCGCTGATCTCCGTCGCAGAACCCAGATTGAATATCGCCCCCGTCCGGCTCACAGGAACCCGCCCGGCCCCCGTGATCGCGATCAAGTAATCCCCCGGCTGCGTGATCTGAACCCCCGTCCCGTCCGTCGCCGCGCTCGTCAGCCGCGGCAGCACCGACTCCGCGCTCATGTTGTCGTTCCCAAGCCGCCCGTACAACTCGTTGTTCACCGTGATGTCGAACAGGTACATCACGGCGTTGAAGTCCGCCGTCGCAACCGTCACCGAGAACTGCGCCGGATCAACCACCCGGAAAAAATACAGATCCTCATAGTCGTTCCCCAGCACTCCGGTCGCCAGCACGCCCTCGATCGAAAAGAGCGAGGTCGCCCCGATCGGGCGTAGCGGTATTTGCGCCGTATTCACCGCTGACCCCGCATCCCCGATCTCCACCCAGTCCGGCCCGGCCAACGCCGCCGGCGAGAGGCTCATGACCAACACCGGACACACAACGCCCAGGGCAGCAGAACGTACGCGAGAGAGCATGTCGCACTCCTGGCGCGGAACGAAGTTCCCGCGCGGGACACAGGCGAACACACAAACTCGACATGGAAAAAGCCTGACTGCCCAACCGGTTCTCCACGAGCCGAGTCGGTGCGACGAAGCAACGGCGACTCTCTCTCCGCCGGGCAGTGCACGGAGTATACACACATCCTTCCCGATTGCAAACGCCATAAGCAAGTCAGTCTCCGCCTCCCGTTCTGTCTTGTGAATCAACCTTCACCCAGTCCGCGTACCAAGCGGGGCTATCTGTTTCATGTCCCCACTTTAAGTGAATATCGACCCTCACTTCATGATCGAATCGTCGTCAAACAAGCACGCCAGGCATCCAAAGCCGACTCCGCGGTCGCATTCAGGACCGCGCCATTTAGGTCGATATTCCTTTCATGGGACCACGACGTCCAGGGCCGCTTCGCGCATTCGCTCGGGCAACCTCAAAGCGCACGAAATGCCCAAAGAGCCGTCTCCAGGCCACCCTGATCGTGCTGTGGATGATCGGTGCCGTCGCGGGACTCGTTGGTCTGAGCGTCGAGTCCGTGCGCGACGGCGATATCCGGACCCCGCCCACTCTCGACCAGAGCGGCATCGACCCGTCACCGCGAGATTTCCTCATCGTTGTCGCCGTCCACCCGCGCTGCCCGTGCACGATCGCCACGCTGGAAAACCTCCGGCAACTCGCGACCGAATGCGGTCCGCGGCTCGACGTCCGCGTCCAGATGTGCGTCCCGGCCGGCGCGTCGCCCGACTGGAGCACCGGCCGCGCCTGGGACATCGCTGCCCGGATTCCCCACGCACGCATTGTCGTCGATACCGACGCCCGGGAGTCGCTTCGGATCGGCGCGCGCACGTCCGGTTCATGCGTCCTCTACCGCCGCGACGGCACCCCGGTCTTCCACGGCGGGATCACCACCCTGCGCGGGCACGTCGGCATGAACTCCATCACCGATTCCATCAAACGGGTCGTGCTCGAACAGGCCACGCGGGCTACCCCCGCCCCCGTGTTCGGCTGCGCCTTGGTCCCCACCACCGCATCCACTTCATGCTGCCAAGCGGAGGACGCTCCTGCCGACCCAACCACGATCAAGTGAACTCTTCACCCAGCGCCTGCAAGCCAGGCATGCGACGGTCGATCGGCTCTTCGCCGTCCTGATGGCTGTTCAGTGGCTCGGCGCGATCATCGTGTCCCTCGCCGTCTCCCCCTACGCCTGGGAGGGGAGCCAGTGGTCCACGCACCCCCACGTCTACGCCGCCGTCCTCATGGGCGGCGTCCTCTCCATCCCGCCCATCCTTCTCGCCCTGCGACGCCCGGGACATTCCATCACGCGGCACGTCATCTCCGTCTCCCAGGTGCTCTACTCCACTCTCCTCATCCACTTGACCGGCGGTCGCATCGAGACCCACTTCCACGTCTTCGGGTCCATGGCGTTCATCGCGCTGTATCAGGATTGGCGCCTCCTCGTCGCCCCCACACTCATCATCGCCGTCGATCACCTCCTCCGCGGGCAGTTCATCCCCCGATCAGTCTTCGGCGTCGCCTACCCGGACCCGTGGCGCACCGTCGAACACGCCGGATGGGTCATCTTCGAAGACATCGTCCTGGTCTACGCCTGTGTGCAGAGCACCAGGGAACTCCACGCGACCTGCCAGGCACAGACCGCCCTTTCTGTTGCCCACGCCAAGACCGAATCGCTCGTCGCGGCCCGCACCAGCGCCCTCAAGGCCGCGACCGACCGCGCCGAGTCGGCCAACCGCGCCAAGTCCGACTTTCTCGCCAACATGAGTCACGAGATCCGCACCCCCATGACCGCCATCCTCGGTTTCACCGAACTGCTCACCGAGCCGGACCTGCCCGACAACGAGCGCCGCGTCTACATCTCCACCATCCGACGCAACGGCGAGCACCTCCTCTCGGTCATCAACGACGTCCTGGACGTCTCCAAGATCGAAGCCGGAAAAATGCGCATGGAGATCATCCAGACCGACCTGCGCCGCGTCCTCGATGACGTGGTCCAACTCGTGACGCCGCTGGCCGATGCCAAGCGGATCAGCCTCGTTTCTCGTTTCCCCACCCCGCTCCCCGTCCGGATCTTCACCGACCCCACCCGCCTGCGCCAGGTCGTCATGAATCTCGTCTCCAACGCCGTCAAGTTCACCCATCACGGAAGCGTCACGATCACCACCTCCCTCCTGACCAGCAGCGCCGCGGCGCCCCTCATCCGAATCGAGGTCGCCGACACCGGCATCGGCATGGATGCCGCCCAGTTGCAGCGCCTCTTCAGGCCCTTTTCGCAAGCCGACGAGTCCATGGCACGCCGCTTCGGCGGCACCGGCCTGGGCCTCCACATCGCCCGATCCCTCGCCGAACTGCTCAGCGGTTCCCTCGCCGTCGAATCCACGCCCGGCCGCGGCAGCACCTTCACCCTCGTCATCGATCCCGGTGACCTCACCGGCATCGAGATGCGCACCTTCTGCGACGTGGGCCCGGCCGCCGACTCCGTTCCCCACGCCGATGAGCCCGCGCCGGCTGAGCCGCGCGACCGCCTCGACGCCCTGCGCGTCCTGCTCGTCGAGGACGGCGTGGACAACCAGCGCCTCATCTCCCTCCACCTGCGACGCGCCGGCGCCCACGTGGAAATCGCCCAGAACGGCCGGATCGCCCTCGATCGGCTCACGGATCACACCAACGACTTCGACGTGGTCCTCATGGACATGCAGATGCCCGAGATGGACGGCTACTCCGCGACGTCAACCCTTCGCGCCCGGGGCATCGGCATCCCCGTCATCGCCTTGACCGCGCACGCCATGACCGGCGACCGCGAGCGCTGTCTCGACGCCGGCTGCGACGACTACCTCATCAAACCGGTCAATCGCGCCGTGCTCATCCAGCGATGCCGCGAGTGGGCCACCCGCCGCGCCGCCTGACTACGCTCGCGACGCCGACGCCATCAGCCGACGCACCACGATCTTCGCCGCCGCCCGCCCCATGGGCTCCGGCGGCGTGGTCACGATCGGCGACGCCTCGCGGATGAACAGGCTGTGCGGTCGCCACGCGCCGCCCACCACTAGTTCCACCAGCGGCACGTTCGGGACTTCCATGAATCCCGCCCGTTCGAACACCCGGATCGCCGCCGCATTCCCCGGCGAGACCAGCGCGTACACCACGTCCAGCCCCAACCCGCGCGGCGCGCTCGCCAGCGCGTGCTCCGCCACGGCGCTCACCACTTCGCCCGCGGCCCCATGTCCCGCGGCGCTCCGCGTGATCCACACGGCGATCTCCGCCGATCGCTGCTTCCCCTGCTGTATGTCGTTGATATTGATCGCCCCGATCAGCCGTCCCTCTCCCTCGATCACACGCCGCACCGCCACATCCGGGCACGTCGCCGACGCCCGCGCCAGCGACATCTGCCGATCAAACACCTCGTGATCCGTCTCTGGCCCTCGATGCAGCGGCAAATACTCGTCCAGCGACGCCCGGCTCTCCGCCAGCATCTCCACATACTCCGCCCGGTCTGTTTCACGCAGCGGCCGGATCAGGTACCGCGCCGTCCGGATCTCCCACGGCCCGATGATTTCCAGCGGTCCATCCAGCGCCGGCATCGTCGGCCCGCTCTCGCAGGTATCCCCTGACACCGCCGGCGAGTTCTCGTATCGCAAGGCGTCCTTGGCGTTGCTTGACATGCTCGTCCAGTTCGTTTGGTGGCCAACTCGCCCACGTCCTGACCGTGCCGCGCGGCGCGAGTTGCCGCGCGAGGCGACACGCATCATCGTCCACGCCACTCAAATAACTCCCCATCCACCCGCTTCCCACGACCGCTCGCGCAACTCCTGCGCGTGCCCCGCGGCCTCCATGTTCTGGATCCCTTACCGCCGAGGGTGCCGGAAGTACAGCACCGACTCCGGCCGGGTCTGCAGGAACAGCGTGCGGGCCCGTTCCAGCGTCGGTCGGCTCGCCTGCGGCCAATCCGTCGACGCCTCCGGTACCGACGCCTCCCGCGCCGCGATCAGCGTATCCCGCCGCGACTCCCACCACGCGCTCGCCGAATCCGCTCCGCCGCTCCCGGAGTCGAACTCGGGAACGAACACCGCTTCCCATCTCACCTGCGGCACGGGCCCGGCCCCTCGCTCGTCGCCGCCCTGCTGCGAACAGCCCGCGAGCATCACCGCGCCGGCCAGCACGATCCACAGCGCCCCGGCGGACCGACGCCTGTTCCGCCCCTGGCCGGCTGGTGAATGCAGATCGTCAAAGATCGGTGTACGCATCGGATCTCGTGTTGAGGCCCCGGGCTCCCGCCCAAGTGTGACACGCGTCGGCCCGCTCGTCGAGTCTCAGCCGTCCCGTGCACAGATATTCCATCGCGACGCCCGTTCTAGGACCGACCAGCCAGCGAACCGACGCCCCCAGAACCTCGGCAGCGATCCCGCGACGACTTCGCCCCCGCTCTCCGACCCACGTTCGTCTACGCTACGCCCAATCGCATCCCCGGAGTTTCCTATGAACATCATCGTGCTCGGCGCCGGCATGGTCGGCTCTGTGATCGCAGCCGACCTTGCCCGCGAGCCGGGCTTCTCAATCACGGTTGCCGACGCCCGCGCCGAAGCGCTCGAGCGAACGCGCGCGACCGTCGCGCGCGTCGCCGCCGCGTCCGTTTCGACGGCCCGCGCCGACCTGTCGGACCCGCGCGCCCTGGCGCACACCATCGGCCCCTTCGACCTCGTGGTCGGCGCCCTCGCCAGCACGATCGGCTTCCAGTCGCTCAAGACCATCATCGAATGCGGCAAGAACTTCGCCGACATCTGCTTCATGCCCCAGGACTACCTCTCCCTCGACTCGCTCGCCAAATCCCGCGGCGTCACCGCGATCGTCGATTGCGGCGTCGCCCCGGGCATGTCCAACATGATCTCGGGTTTCGCCGCCGCCTCCCTCAACCCCTGCTCAAACCTCGAAATCTACGTCGGCGGTCTCCCCGTCCACCGCCGCTGGCCCTTCGACTACAAGGCCGCCTTTTCCCCCTACGACGTGATCGAGGAATACACCCGCCCCGCGCGCCTCGTCGAACACGGCAAGGTCGTCATCCGCGAGGCCCTCTCCGAGCCCCAACTCATCGACCTCCCGCACGTCGGCACCCTCGAAGCCTTCAACACCGACGGCCTCCGCTCCCTTGCCTACACCCTCTCGATCCCTTTCATGAAGGAAAAGACCCTCCGCTATCCAGGTCACATCGAACTCATGCGCGCCTTCCGACACACCGGGCTCTTTTCCCACGACCCCATCCGGGTCGGCGGCTCGATCGGCCAGCCCGATTCCGGCGCCCTCGTCCGTCCTATCGACCTCATCTCCGCCCTCATGTTCCCCAAGTGGACATACGACCCCGGCGAGCCCGACCTCACCGTCATGCGGGTCATCGCCGACGGCGTGCGCGACGGCCGACCCGTCCGCCTCGTCTACGACCTCTTCGACACCCTCGACCCCGCCTCCGGATTCACCAGCATGTCCAGAACCACCGCCTTCCCCTGCGCCATCGCCGCTCGACTCCTCGCCTCCGGCCGCCTCGCCTCCCCCGGCGTCATCCCCCCCGAGTTCATCGGCATGATGCCCGGTATGCTCGATCACTTCCTCCTTGAACTCGAAGCCCGCGGCGTCAAGTACCGCGCTCGCGAACTCTCTCGCGACTCGCTAACATGACTCTCGTGTCCTCCACCGAATCCCCTTCACTCCCCTCCCCGCAGCCGCTGGCGCACCCCGCCGCGCCGTCGCCAGAGCCCATCATCTCCGTCCACGGCCTCGTCAAGAAGTTCGAGGGACGCACCATCCTCGATGGTGTCACCCTCGATGTCTACCCCGGCGAGACCATGGTCATCATGGGCGGCTCCGGGTCCGGCAAGAGCACACTGCTCCGCTCCATGATCGGCTCCATCAAGCCCGACGCCGGCAGCGTCAAACTCTTCGGCCAGGAGACCACCGACCTCCGTGAATCCCAGATGGACGACGTCCGTCTCAAGTTCGGCATCCTCTTTCAGTCCGGCGCCCTCTTCAACTCCATGACCGTCGCCGAAAATGTCGCCCTACCCCTCCAGGAGCACACCGACCTCGGCCGTGAGATCATCGATATCCAGGTCAAGATCAAACTCGAACTCGTCGGCCTCCGCGAGCACGCCAACAAGTACCCCGCCCAGATCTCCGGCGGCATGAAGAAACGCGCCGGCCTCGCCCGCGCCCTGGCCCTCGACCCCCGCATCCTCTTCTACGACGAGCCCTCCGCCGGCCTCGATCCCGTCACCAGCGCCGAGATCGATCGCCTGATCGTCGGGCTCACCAGGAAACTCGGCGTCACCAGCGTCGTCGTCACCCACGAGATGGACTCGGCTTTCTACATCGCCGATCGAATGGCCATGCTCGACAACGGCCGCATGCTCGCCGTCAACACCCGGCACTGGTTCGACGCCCTCCGCCAGACTCCAGAGGCCGCCGCTTCCGCGCTCCCCGACGACCAGCGCCTCATCCGCCAGTTCCTCCGCGGCGACGCCGAGGGGCCCATCACCGAACGCCGCGCCGAAACCAACTACGCCGAGGATCTCCTGGGCTTCGGCTACCGCCTCCCGACCGCGCCCAGCGTCGAGAGCACGCGAAACATGGACTAACCCACCGATCCTAGAAGGTGAACCTCACCCCGATCCCCACGCCGAACACGAACTTCGGGCGGTCCTCCACGTCCTGGTATACCGGGAACTGCGTCATGATCTCCAGCGCGAACCGCCGCCCCTCGTACATGATGCCCGGCGAAATCCGCAGGTCGTGATCCCCGCCCGTCTCGTACAGGTAGTTCAGTTCGCTCGTGAAGTACCACGCCCCGGTCGAATCGCTCCGGAACTCCCCCGGCGCGATGCGGAAGATGTAATCGAAGTTCAGCCGCAGCGCGTCATCCGGCCCCATCCCGCCCAGATTGTGCTCGCGCTCGCCGCCCGTGTTGAAGTAGTAGTGAATCTCCTCATTGAACCCTTGCCGCCCCTGCACCTGCGTCGCCACTAGCCCGATGTGCGGGTTCACCGACTGGCTCGAAAAATCGTCGTCATCTCCTGACGCCACCGACACCCCGCCCAGCAGCGCGACCCGCGATGTGTCGATCGCCGCCGTGTCGTCCCGGTGGAACCGGTACTTCAGCGTGAAGTCAATGTCCCGAACCCCCTTGTCGAAATCATCAACGTCGGCGTCCACCGTATTCTGGATGACCAGCGGAAGCGAAATCGTGAGCGACGTGTCGCGCGCCACGCCGTACTGCCACGTCGTCAGGAACTCCGCCTCGTCCACGTGATCCGATCCTGTGCGCGGATTTCCCCCGTACCGGAAGTAATGAAACTGCTGGCGCACGATCGACACGCCCGGCGACGGCGTCGTCGCCGCCGCCGTGTGCATCACTTCCTGCGCCAACGCCCCCTCGCTCCCCATCAGCGCCGCACCCAGCGCGCCTCCCGTCGCAACCATCCCGCGCCACCGTCCTCTCGAAATGCATGCGCTCGCCATCACTTGGCCCCTCCTTTCACGCCCGAGGTCGTGTCTCGCGCCGGCGATTCGATCTTGATCAACTTGAACCCCGCCTCGGCCACCGCGTGCGCCAGCTCGGCGCCCGACGGCCGATCGCTTCCCCCGAACCGCACCAGCGCGGTCCCCGTGCTGAAATCCACCGCCACGTCCGTCACCCCGCGAACCTTCAGCAGTTGCAGGTCGATGTTCGTCGCGCACAGCGGGCAACTCATCCCGTTGATGTACAACTTCGCATCATCCCCCGTCAGCGATTCGCGCGCCGTCGCCACTCGCGCCTCCTCCGCCGTCGCCGTGTGAACGACCTCGTGCTCCTCGTAGCTCGGCTCCGCGGGCCCCGACGCACATCCACTCACCACCATCGAAATCGCACCCGCCAACCCCACGACCATCAGTCCATTCAACATGCTCATGTATCGTCCTTTCACGCGGGATGAAGTCCCGCGCCTCAATGCGTCCATCCCGCCGGGCGCGAATGATCTCGCCCGGCACTCGACCACATTTCCCATTCCGTTAGTGGACCCGCGCATGCCCGCGGCTCGGCGACGCCGTTCCACGCGAAACCCGCGGTTTCACGCTTTGGACGCCGTTCCTCCCGCCCAGCAACACGCTCGGCAGGCGCGCACCGTCAGCGCGGCACCGGCCCGCTAGGTTGTCCGAATGCACAGCCACGCCTGCGCCGTTCCCCTTCGCGCCGGCGTGCGCGGCGCCAACCCCGGCCCGCGGATCGCTTCGACAGCGTCCGACTCGATCACCGCGGACACCTGCCCCGCCCCGATGAGACGAAGCACGTCCTTGAGCGTCAACACCTGCACCGTGTTCGTCGGCGCCGGCCGCGAGGGCGCCGTCGGCGACTCTTCGATCTCGCACCCGCATCCCGATGCGTCGCAGCCCCCGTCCGAATCCTCGTCCATGCAGCAGCAGCAGCGCGATTTCAACTCGTGCCCGCCGCCAGTCGCCGCTCTTCGCGGCTCTCCGCTCTGCTCGTCTGGCCCCGACGCCCTCGGCAGGCCGATCGCGCCAGCGCCGACGAGCGCCGCTTGCGCCATCACAAACCACACCAGAATGAGCCGATGCAGACGCATGCTCTAGTAAACTATACCGCCCACGCGCACACGAGTCGCGCCCTCGATGCGCACCCGTTACACTGCAACCGACCGCCGCCGACCGAGACCCGATCAGAACCCGCGCCGCAGCGGGTTCACTACCCAGTTATCTCGGCCCAGTATCAGCACATCGGCGATTTCAACCGCTTCCTTCAGGCTGTCCTGCGCCTGCTTCACGTCCGCCGCCCCGTGCAGCACGCCCGCCCGCTCCAGGTGTTCCAGCGTCGGCACCGCGTCCCCGCACACCAGCGCCGTCCCGTTCCCGATCCCCGACGCCGGCCCGCTGACCAGCACCCCGCACGTCCCGGGCGTCACCCCCGGCAACGGGAACAGGTCCACCCGCTCCGCCAGCCGATCCGGCGCGGGCTGACACCGTTTCAAGATCGCCACGTCCGTCTCCAGCGCTTCCTTGAGTTCATCGTCGCCCGCTTCCGCTGCCTGACGGAGCTGCTGAATCAGCGGCACCCCGACCTGCTCCCGCTCCGCCTCGGACACCCACCACGTTGCATGCTCGAACGCCAGTATCCCACGGAACACGTCCGGCTTGAACGCCGTCAGGAACACGTGCGACACCTCGCCGGGATGGATCCCCGCACGCTCGGACAGACGCGCCGCCAGCGCAGGCCCCGGCAGCCCCGGATCGATCAGGATTGTTCGCTTCCCCGATCGAATCAGCGTCGTCGTCGCGTGCCCCGAACGCACCGACGACCCGGCCTTCTCATTCCACAGCGGATTCGCCGCCAGCGTTCCGATGCTGATCACTCGAATGTCCATGCGCCGGCATGGTAGCCGCGGCAGCCTCCGGCGCCGCCCCTTCCTTGCCCCACGCCGCGATCACCACCCCCGCCGTCGCGCACCCCACCAGGTTGCTCACCAGGTCCCATCCCGTATTCTCATACCCGCCGACATTTGTCCACGGCATCAGCCGCGTCGCGATGAACTCGATCACCTCGTTGATCGCGCCAAGCCCCATCCCCATCAGCACCACCGCCACCCACAGCCCATGTCGCATCCTCGGCACGCTCGGATACGTCGCCCGCAGCGCGTACCACGCCGTCACCGTCGCTACCCCGAACCCCGCCGCATGAACCACCTGATCAAACTTCGGCGCCCACCACGCCACCCGCAGGTTGTACAAGTTCGCGGGACTCCCGGGCTCCGTCACCGATTCCGGAATCGGCAGTACCCCCGCCAGCAGATGCACAAACCCCCACGCGGCCAGCCCCCACAACACCCCCCGGGGCAGTTTCACACGCCGGTCCAGCGCCCACACCACGCCCACCAGCACCATCAGCACCAGCGAGTAGTACACGAACTCCATGTTCCGCTGCACCAGCGATACCGCCAGCGCCGCCAGCGTGTACGGCACCACAAATACCCCAAGCGCCAGGTATCGCCTGTCCCGCATCTCGACATTCTTGCCCCCAATCCGCCTCGATGCCTCACGCCTGATGCCTTCGTCTCTACTACCCTCCCGCGTTCTCGAAAGGTGCGCCATGCCGACCTTCCTCCTCAAAACCGAACCCGGCACCTTCTCCTTCGCCGATCTCGTGCGCGAAAAGAAAGCCACCTGGGACGGCGTCGCCAACGCCGCCGCACTCATCCACCTCCGCTCCATGCGACATGGCGATCAGGCCTTCATCTACCACACCGGCGATGAACGCTCCATCGTCGGCCTCGCCTCCGTCGTCTCAAGCCCGTACGAAGATCCCAAGCAGCCCGGCCAGACGCCCGACGGCAAGCCCAAGTTCGCCGTCATCGACCTCAAGCCCCTCAAACCCGCCACGTCCCCCCTCTCCCTCGACTCGATGAAAAAAGACAAGCGCTTCGCCGGCTTCGATCTCCTTCGCATTTCCAGGCTCAGCGTCATGCCCGTCCCTCCCGCGATCGACGCCGCCATCCGGGAACTCACCGGCCTCTGACCGCCGACCCGCACCCGCGCCCCGGTCTCCTGAATTCACGTCGCCCGCAACCCCCGCTCGTTCGCACGCCGCAACCCGGGCTCCCCATCCCCAACCCGCCGGCCGTTCTCCTGTATGATCGCGTCATGCCGCGCGACGCCGTGTCGAACATCGCCGCTGTGCTCTTCAGCGCCGCCGCCCTCGTCGCTCTGGCACGCTGCGCCTCGAACCAGCCCGGCTCACCGGCTCCGTCGGCATCACGTTCCCCTCCACCCGACCATTCAACCCGCCCGCCTCCCCGCAACATGCACCCGCCAACCGATTATCACGTCGATCTCCGCTCGCCAGAGACCCAGACCGCCACGATCTCCATGATCCTCCGCGACGTGCGCGAGCCCACGCTCGACGTCGCCCTCCCCGTCTGGCGCCCCGGCAAGTACGCCATCCTCGACCCCGCCGGCTCCATCAGCGCCGTCGCCGCTCGCGACGCACATTCCCAGCCACTCCCCATCAGCAAGATCGATAAGACGACCTGGCGCATCCACACCAACAACTCCGGCGTCGTCCGCGTCTCCTACCGCCTCTACGCCAACTCCCTGAGCGATCGCACCCGACACATCGACGACACCCACGCCTTCCTCTCCCCCTCAACCGTCTTCCTCTATCCCCTCTCGCGCCGCCTCGCCCCCGCCCGCGTGACCTTCGACACCCCGCCCGCCTGGCGCGTCGCCACCGGCCTCGTGTCCGACCCCGACGCCCCCTCCGCCTTCCTCGCTCCCACCTACGACGTCCTGGTTGATTCCCCCATCGAGATCGGCATCCACGATCGCCATACCTTTGAACTCGACGCCGTCCCCCACGATATCATCGTCTGGCACGCCGGCACCGCCCAGAGTGCCCCACCCGTCTATGACCATCTGAAGTTCTCTCGTGATTTCGCCGCCATCGTCCGCGCCCAGCGCGACATCTTCGGCGACCTCCCCTACTCCCGCTTCGTCTACCTCATCCACTCCGGCCCCGGTCTCGGCGGCGGCACCGAGCACCTCAACTCCACCATCATGCAGACCTCTCGCGCCACCTTCGAAGACACCGGCGCCTACAAGCGATTCCTCGGGCTCGTCTCCCACGAGATGTTCCACACCTGGAACGTCAAGCAACTCCGCCCCGCCGACCTCCACCCCTACGACTACGCCCACGAAAACTACACCCGCCTCCTCTGGCTCGTCGAAGGAGCCACCTCCTACTACGACGATCTCTGCCTCGTCCGCGCCGGCCTCATCGAGCCCGACGCCTACCTCGCCATGATCGAATCCATGATCGCCTCCGAACTCGCACGCCCCGGCTGGCACGAGCAATCCCTCGAAGAATCTTCCTTCGACGCCTGGATCAAGTTCAATAGGCCCTCCCCCGACACCGCCAATACCACCGTCTCCTTCTATTCCAAGGGCGCCCTCATCAGCCTGCTCCTTGACATGCAGATCCGGACTCGCACCGCCGGCGCCGCCTCTCTCGACCACGTCTTTCGCACCCTCTACCAGCGCTTCCCCCTCTCGGGCCCCGGCTACACCACCGCCGACGTTCTCGCCGCGATCCGCGATACATGCCGCCGCCCCGCTTCGTCGTCGCCGGAACCCGCGGATCCCGGGAACGACGGCGGTCGCGAACGTGCGACAAGAGCGAGCAGTGGGGGGGGTGGGGGGGGTGGGGGGGGGTGGGGGGGACGACTTCTCCGAGTTCTTTGCACGCTTCATCGCCGGCACCGACGTCCCCGACCTTGATCACGCCTTCGCCATCGTCGGCTTGGAGTGCATCCGCCGTCCCCCCGCCCCCGACGCCGCGCCTCTGCTCGGTCTCAACCTCGCCGAGAAAGACGGCAAGACCCTCGTCTCCAGCGTCGTTGCGGACACCCCCGCCTTCCGCGCCGGCCTCATGGCCGACGACGAGATCATCGCTCTCGACAACCGCCGGCTCCGAAAGGACGACCTCGATAAGCGCCTCAAGTCTCACAAGCCCGGCGACACCCTCACCTTCACTCTCTTCCGCCGCGACGAAGTCCGCACTATCAGCGTCACGCTCGACACGCCCCGCGGCGACCGCTGGTCCCTCCGCCGCGTCGCCACCCCTTCCGACGATCAGCGCCGAGCATATCAGTCCTGGCTCGGCCAGCCCTGGTAGCCCCTGAATCGCCCTCACGCACCCGGCTTCGCCGTGCCCGCTCTCATCAGATCCTCAGCATCCGAGCCATGCCCCCCCCACGCGATCACTCCCGTCTGACGTCCCTCTTCCTCGCCGGCGCCGGCTGGCTCCTCGTGTTCCTCTACGCCGTCCCCCTCATCTGGATGGCCGTCGTCTCCCTCAAGCCGCGCGATCAGGCCGCCGCGCCCGGCGTCTCGCCGCTCCCTCGCTTCGCTGACCCCGCTGCCCCCGATCAACCCCTCTCCCCCGCCTCCGCCGCCTACTGGAAATCCCTCGCCTCTCAGGCCACCCACAACTACTCCGATGTCTGGTACAGCCCCGTCGCCGATTTCCCCGTCTACCTCCGCAACTCCACCATCATCGCCCTCCTCGGCGTCGTCGGCATCGTCCTTTCCAGCTCCGTCGTCGCCTACGGCTTCTCCCGCCTCCGCTGGCGCGGCCGCGACGCCGTCTTTCTCCTCGTCCTCGCCACCCTCATGATCCCACAGGCCGTCATCATCGCCCCTCAATACATCGTCTTCAAGAAACTCCACCTCATCGGCACCTTCGCGCCCCTCTGGCTCCCCGCATGGTTCGGCGGCGCCTTCAGCATCTTTCTCCTCCGCCAGTTCTTCCTCGGCATACCCCGCGAACTCGACGAGGCCGCCACCATCGACGGGTGCTCCCACCTCGGCATCTTCTGGCGCATCATCCTCCCCCTCTCTCAGCCCGCCCTCATCGCCGTCGCCCTCTTCTTCTTCATCGGTTCCTGGAACGACTTCCTCGGTCCACTCGTCTTCCTCAATCACCAGTCCCAGTACACCCTCCAACTCGGCCTCCAGATGTACCACTCCCAGCACGGCGGCACCCCCTGGAACCTCGTCATGGCCGCCAGCATCCTCACCCTCGCCCCCGTCCTGCTCCTCTACCTCTTCGCGCGACGCTTCTTCGTCGAAGGCATCGCCACGCACGGCTCGCGGGAATGACTCGGCACGCAACACCCCGCGGTTCCCCAGATTCGCTCGGCTTCTCCATCTCGACCCTCGTTTTCTTGTCCTCGGCTCGTTCTGGGGGTACTTTTCACTCCCGCGGCGCCCACGCCGCTGCTTCCACACCATTCATGTCTTCACTCCGGAGATTGACCGAGATGTACCCGAACCGCCGCTCTGCGCTCCACCGCGCCGCGCTCGCTCTCGCCGCCGCCATCGCCGCCTTCGGCGTTGCCGCGTCACCCGCCCGCGCACAATGCCGCGGCTTCAGCATCAGCCAGGACTCCGGCATCGCCATCGACCCAGGTTCCACTGACACCGGCAACCATTGCGACGACTGCTCCACCACCATCGCCCTCCCATTCCCGGTCACTCTCTACGGCGTGACCTACACCTCCGCCAAGGTCATCAGCAACGGCAATATCCAGTTCACCACCGACAACGGCGAGTACAACAACGACTGCCTCCCCCGCCCCGCCACCATCGGCGTCGCCATCTGCCCCCACTGGGATGATCTCCGAACCGACGGAGCCGGCGAAGGAATCTTCACCTCGGTCCGTGGCTCCGCCCCCTCTCGAATCTTCAACATCGAGTGGCGCGCTCACTACTACAGCGGCGCCGGCTCCGCCAACTTCCAGGCTCGCCTCTTCGAAGACAACTCCCGTTTCGAGATCGTCTTCGGTCAGGTCGCTCAAGGCGCCGCCAGCGCCACCATCGGCGTTCAGGACACCACGTTCCCCCCTACGCAGTTCTCCTGCAACACCGCAGGCCTCGTCTCCCCCGGCTTGCGACTCACCTTCGCCTGCTACAACGGGCCCATCGGCGTCGGCGCCGCCTCGCCAAACCCCGTCTACGCCTGCGGCTCCCAGGGCGCCACCCTCCTCTCCGTCGCCGTCACCCCCGGCGCGAGCCCGCCCAGCACCGGCATCGCCGTCACCGCGGACCTCAGGAGCATCGGCGGACCCGCCGACCAGTTCTTCTACGACGATGCTTCACACGGCGACCAGACCCCGGGAAACAACGTCTTCAGTTTCGCCTTCACCGTCCCCCCCATCACGCCCCCGGGCGACAAGAGCATCCCCTACACCCTCTCTGATGCCCAGGGCCGCTCCACCCAGGGCGTCATCGGCCTCTCCGTCAATCCCTGTGCCTCCACCGGGCCCGATGTCATCGTTCGCGACCTCGTCGATGCCAACTACTACGGCACGCTCGGCAACGTCTCCGCATACGCCCTCGGCACCGATGCCTGCAACGTCGGCGACTTCCCCGTCCTCTGGATCCAGGGCGGCACTCAGCATCCCATGATCGCCCAGAACCTCTACCGCCTCAAAAATGGTCGTTTCGAGCAGATCGGTCAGTCCTTCCTCAAAAACTCCTTCCAGTCCCTCAACTCCCCCGGCTGCGGCACCTGCGTCCAGCCTCCCATGGGCGGTGCCCAACTCGGCGTCGGTTGTTCCGACGTCTACGGCGCTGGGTACAACGGCAGCCAGGGAAACCTCAGCCCCCGGTCATCCTGCAACGCCACCACCGGCGTCTACCCCTGGCCACCGCCCCCCGCACCCAGCGACGTCATCGGTCAGCGCCTCCAGGTCTTCACCGCCGACATCGATCCCGCTCTCAACGCCGGCGCGCTCTACTTCGGCGAAGGACACTACGTCACCGCAGACGATGCCCAGTGGACCCACGACGGCCTCCCCGCCACCAACGGCCTCAACAACGCCTCCTATCGCCGCCTCACCTTCGCCAGCACAACCTCCGCCCCAACATTCGTCGGCCCCGCTCAGATGACCAGCCCCGCCATCCACGCCTGGAAAGACTCCGACCCCTCCGTATCCCTCAGCGTCGCCGACTACCTCGATACCTCCCTCCCCGGCCCGGGAATCGTCTGCCGGTTCTGGGTCGCCGCCAAAGCCACAGACAACGGCGACGGCACCTGGCACTATGAATACGCGGTCCAGAACATCAACGCCGATCGCTGCGCCGGCGGCATCTCCGTCCCCATCGGTTCCCGCGCCGCCGTCACCAACATCGGATTCCACGGCGTCTTCGCCCATTCCGGCGAGCCCTTCCCCAACACCGCCTCTCACCCCGACCCCTGGACCGGCGCCGCTTCCGCCAACGCCGTCACCTGGACCACCCCGGAACCATACCTCCCGCCGCGCGGTGACAACGCCAACGCACTTCGCTGGGGCACCCTCTACAACTTCCGCTTCGATTCCCGGGCCGCCCCCGTCACCGGACCCGTCACCATCCACCTCTTCAAACCAGGGCCCGTCTCCTCGATCGACGCCCCTTCCCTCCCCGTTCCAGGTTCCGCCGCCTGCGCCGCCGACATCAACGACGACGGCGCCGTCACCTCTCAGGATTTCTTCGACTTCCTCGCCGGCTTCTTCAACCAGAACGCCGACTTCAACCACGACGGCATCACCAACTCACAGGACCTCTTCGACTTCCTCGCCGCCTTCTTCGCCGGCTGCTGACCACAGGCGCCTAGCGGATCACGCGTCCCGCCCGCCTCTCCCTACTCCCCCAGTGGAGCAGGCGTCCCGCCCGCCTCTGCTTATCTTCCTCTCCACTTGTAGAGCCGCCTCCACATCGCAGGTTCCTCCACCCCACAGCCCAAACGCTTCTCCTGGTTTCGCACCCCTCCGGCCGCGCCTAGGGCGCCGTGAGCGACCCGCATCGCCGTACCGACTCCCCCCGCCGCCACGCCGATCGCCACCCGGCCCCACCGTCCAACCCGGCGTACCGTGCCCGGTGAGCCATGAGTCTTTCCCCCGCACACGCCCCTGCGACTGAGCCACTCGCGCCCCTCACCGCTTGCCGCGTCTGCGGGCTCGTCCAGCGACTTCCCCCGCACCTTCCACCTCACGCACGTGCCCGCTGCGCCCGCTGCGGTTCACGCATCCGCCGGCGCGACCACGCCAACTCCATGCGCACCGCCGGCGTCATGGCGCTCGCCGCACTGGCGCTCTACCCGCCTGCCATGATCCTCCCCGTCCTCGAAGTCGAACGCATGGGGCACACCCGCTCCGCCACCATCTGGTCCGGCGTCGTCGAACTGCTTACCCACGGTCAGATCCTCGTCGGCGTCGTCGTCCTCGGCTGCTCCATCATCATCCCCGCGCTCAAGATCGCCGGTATCGTCTGGCTCAGCGGGATCCTCCGCGCCGACTGGAACCGATCCTGGCGCATCGAGGTCGGGCCCCGCGGCCGCTCCAACATCCTCCGCGCCATCGAATGGATCGGACGCTGGGGAATGGTCGATGTCCTCCTCGTCGCCATCCTCATCGCCGCCGTCAAACTCGGCAGCGTCCTCCAGATCCACCCCGGACCGGGTATCGCCGCCTTCGCCGGCGTCGTCGTCCTGAGCATGCTCGCTTCCGCCTTCTTCGACCCCCAGGCCATCTGGTCGCACCCCCGCGATCAACCCCACACCCCTCCCCCGCCGCGCCCGCCTCGCTCTACTTGTGCTTCTCCGGATACTTCTTCCGGTCCTTCTCCGCCAGCGCCGACCGCTCCGCGTTGATCCGCTGCACCGTCTTGTTCCACGCGTCCACCGGAAATCCCGTCGGCCGCCCCGTCTCCGTGTTGATCAGCCCCTGCTCCGGATTCACCGGATACGGCCTCAGCATCAGTTCCTTCTCCATCGCGCCCCGCGTCATCTGCCATTCGCGCCCCGTCTCGCTGCACCGGATCGTGACCATCTCCGCAAGTTCGTTCGTCTCACTCCGCGGCCGATTCACAACGTACACCACCACCGCCAGCAGCAGGATCGCCCCCGCCACTCCCCAGCCGACCGCCGGATGCTTGTTCATGTAGTCGCGTATGTTCATCTCAGGTGCAGCCCCATCTGAATCCAGGACGTGTCATGGAGTCTCACTACGGGTAATACACACCCCAGTTCCAGAAACTTCCCGCCGAGCCGTACGGGTCCCTCGCTTCGGGCGCCACCGACTCCGCCCACGTGTACGCACCCACTCGCTGGTCGCCGAACAACATGTATATCTGGTTGAGCCGCCGGTTCGCCGTCGTCACGTTCTGACGGTCATACCGCGCTTTCCCCGAATGCTTCGGTACCTCGTCGTACGCGTCCGCGATCCACACCATCCAGTCCGGGTGCAGCGCCGCACGGTACGGCCGGTTCGACAGCACGTTGGAATCATGGAACCAGTATTCCGTGTACGCCGGCGGGTTGTTCAGATCGACGTTGATCCCCGTGATCCCCGCCGGGTTCGGGTCTTCAGGATCCGGGTCAATGAATATCCGCCGACCCGACGTCAGGTACAGCCGAACCTGCGGGTCCGTCACCGACGTCCCGGGGCCCGCCCGCGGACACTTGTACACCGGCGATCGTCCGTCCCCCGCGTAGTCCTCCAGCGCACGCGGCACCATCCAGTGGTCATAGATCGCCCCCGTGCGGATGTGCATGTTGAACCAGTACGGGTCCTTCTGATCGTCCAGGTACATCTGGATCCCTAGCCCGATCTGCCGAAGATTGCTCTTGCACAGCACGTCCTTGGCCGAATCCCGCGCCCCCGACAGCGTCGGCAGCAGCAGCGCCATCAGCAGCGCAATGATCGCGATCACCACCAGCAACTCGATCAGCGTGAACCCCCGCCGGCGACGCCCGCTCCCCTCGCCTTCCCCGACGTCCGTCACCAGCCCAAACAGAGCGCTCTTCATGGCATGCTCCTTCGCGTCGCCCGAGACTCCTCCGCGGCGCCCTCAGCAGGCAAGACAGGCCCCGACCCCGACGACAGGCCCGTCGAGTGGGGGACCGATACTCGCCCGGAGCCCCGTACCCACGCGCTCCAGCCCGCGTCGATCTCGACGGCGTCCTTTCCCTGTACGTCCCCCGGCCGCAGTACGTTGCCCGGGATTTCCCGGTCTCCCATCGAAAGTCGCACCGGCACCCCCGCCACGTGCTCGCGAGCGTCGAACCGCACGATCACCTTCGTGCCGCGCCACATCCGCTGCGTCGTCACCTTTCCCAGGCCCGCCCACGGGCACGGATCGATCAGCAGCCCCTCCCACGTCGGACGCACCCCCAGCACCCACTCCAGGCACACCCGGTTCAGCCACGCCGCCGACCCCGTGTACCACGTCCACCCCGCCTTCCCCGGCGTCTCGCTGTCAGGGCCGTCAACGTTCCCCGGTGTGACATACGGCTCGGCCCGGTACGACTCGGCGTCCCCCGATCGCACCGGCGGCGAGATCGCCCTCCAGATCCGTTCCGCCGTCAACACCTCGCGCCGTTTGCACGCCGCCGCCAGCGCCCACGTCGCCGCGTGCATGTACACCCCACCGTTCTCCCGAAGCCCCGGTGCGTACCGCGTGATGTACCCGATGTCCTCGTCCGGCTCCGAATACGCCGGGTGCAGCAGCAGCGGGCCCATCTCCTTCAGTAGCACGTCCTTCACCGATTGCCACGCCCGCGCCGTCCGCTCCGCGTCCAGCCCGCCCGAAAGCACCGCCCACGTCTGCGGGTTCAGATACATCCGCCCCTGCGCGTTATCCTTCGCGCCGATCCAGCGACCGTCGTCTCGCGTCGCGCACCGATACCACGCCCCGTCCCACGCATGCTCGTCGATCGACCGGCACAGTGTCTCGCGCCACGCCGCGCAGTCCGCCGCTCGCTCCTCCAGCCCCAGCCGCTCATACAGCGCCCCCATGTCCTCCAGCAGCCCCGACAGGAACATCCCCAGCCAGACCGATTCACCCTTCCCCTCCACCCCGAGAGCCGACAGCCCGTCGTTCCAGTCGCACGAACCGATCAAGGGAAGACCCCGCGCGCTCTGCCGCTGCCGCGATCGGTTCATCGCCCGCTCGCAGTGATCAAGCAGCGTACCCGCCGGCCCGTCAACAAACGGCGCCTCCATTTCTAGTATCGACACGTCCCCCGTCTCCTTGATGTAGTTGATCGTGACGAACGCCAACCACAGGTAATCATCGCTGCACTGCGTCCGGAGCCCCGTCTCCGTCAGCGGGTGCCACCAGTGATACACGCTCCCATCCGTGAACTGGTGCGCCGCGTGAAGTTCGATCTGCTGCTTCGTCTTCGCAGGATCCCGAGGCAGCCACACCTGGCTGTCCTGCAACTGATCCCGAAACCCCAGCGCCCCGGACTGCTGGTAATACCCCGTCCGGCCCCACAGCCGGCCGCTGATCGCCTGGTACGGCAGCCAGTGATTGTTCATCGTGTCAAAGTCGGCGCTCGCCGTCCGCGACCCCGCCGTTCGCAGCATCCCGCTCCAGAACTCGCGCGACGACTCGATCGCCTCTTCCGCCGCCGCCGGCTCCCGATACCGATCGATCAGCGCCCGCAACTCCCCCTCGCTCTGCGTCACGCACAGCATGTACGACAGCGCCGTGCTCTCTCCCGCCTTGAGCACGAAGTCGCCGCCCAGCGCCGCACACGCATCCCCGAACCGCCCGAACCCGTCCGTCCCCGCTGCCCCTCGCGTCATCGCCGCCGGTGCTTCCAGCCGACCCGCTCGGCCCAGAAACTCCCGCTTGTCCGCGATCGACAGCGGTTGCTCAAACCGCATGCCCCCGACCGCGTGCGCCGCGACATACGGCCACGCCCGGTTCCAATGCTCCTTCTCCTCCCGCGCCGGCACGTCCCACATGTTCTTCGTCGCGATGATCGCTCCACGCGCGGCGTCCTGCCGCGTCGTGATGAACAGCCGGTGAAACTCTCGCTTCGTGTCCGGCGCCACGCCGCAGCACCATTCCAGGTACGACGAGATCCGCAGCCGCCTTGCCCTCTTCGTGGTGTTCGTCAGCCGTACCAGCCACACCTCCGCCGGATCCCCAGGCGGCACGCACAGCGTCCACTCCGCGTCGATCCCGTTCTTCCGCGTGCGAAACGTCGTCCGCCCCTGCGTGTGCTCACACCGGTACCACTCATACCGCGCCAGGCACGGCGACGGCGCCAGCGACCACACCTCCCGCCCACCTTCCGCCTCCAGGTCCGACACATACAGGTGCTTCCCCCACACGTCCCGCGCCAAATCCATCTCCCACCGCGTCAGCACATTCAGTTGGCTGTTGTCCAGCCACGAAAATCCCCCGCCGTTCTGGCTCACCACCAGCCCATAGCGCCCGTTGCTGATCACGTTCACCCACGGCATCGGCGTCGCCGGATCGGTGATCGCAAACACCGACCCGTCCGACTCGAACTGTCCGTATGCGTTGGAGAGCATTCCGTGCATCAAATGCAAATCCCATCGAATCCAATGAAAACGCTTACACCATCATTATGCACGACGCCGCCCCCTCTGTCAACCGCCCTCATTCTCCACGTCGGTTCTCCAACACCAAACCAAACCGCCCGACGGATCGAAACGAGCCGCCGGGCGATCAAGGGTTCATCAATCTCCAACTCAACCTACCGCCGCCGACGTCCGGCCAGCAAGCCCCCCAGCCCCAGCAGCGCCGCCGACGCCGGCGAAGGAATGATCGACAGGTTGCTGAACGTCACGTCCACGTCGCCCAGCCGACCGTTAGGACCCTGCACGTACACACCCATGAGCGAGTCGGGCAGGAACCCCGCTGTATCGATCCCCTCGAACTTCGGTGGCGCGAACACGCCGTTCACCCCGTAGCGGTAGTTGCGCACCGGCGTATCCGCGTCGTAGATGAACGTCAGGTGGATCGTCTGGTCGCGAGCGGCGCGCGCCATGCCCGCGTTCTCACCCTGGTTGTTGCTGAAGAACGGCAGACGACCGCCGAAGGCCGCGATTTCCCCGTTGTTATCCGGGAGAAGCACGAACTGACCCACGTCCGCATTCCCCGAGTTCGGATAGAACGGAGCCGTCCCGTGCCAGATCCCCGCTTCCGTTCCCCCCGCCCCGTTGATGATCACGTCCACGTCGAATCGGAAACTCTCGGTCGGCTGGAAGAGGTAGGGGGTGCCGCCCACCGACAACGCCGCATGATGGCGATTCGCGAACCCGCTACCCGAGAAGTTGCGGTCCTCAAATCGAATGCTCGGAAGCCCGTTGTTGGTGATCGTCAGATCGCTGCGCCCGAAGAAATCGGCAAACCAGTACGGCGCGACGTTCAGGCTGTCAATCGTCGTGACCTGCGCCAGCGCAGGCCCGGCGATGCACGCAGCGGCCGCGGCGGCAAGTGCGGTTCGAACTTTCATCTTCTGACCTCCTCAAAAGGAAAAGGAACAACGAAAACATCCGCGAGGGTGGGGTGGGGGGGTGGGGGGGTGGCGATAGCATGTCTCGGCGGATGATGGAAACGCTTACATACTAATGCACGATTGATCGCCGTGCAAGCAAAATGTCCCCTGATTTCGGCGACTTGCCCCAAGAGATCGTCATCGTGGCGCGCCCGAAGCGCGTTTGGCAAACCGAAGGCGCTCGTACGCAGCCACTACCCCCTTGTCCGATTCAAACCATTGCCACACTCGGCCCGTGCGGGCGTTCTCGATCGCCAGCAGCAGCGGTCCTTGATCGATCGCGACGCAATCAGGCGCCACCCACTGTTTCCCCAGATTGAACGCATCCTGAAACCCGTAGTTGCCCCGTTTCCCGTCCGGTTCGCGCCACAGCGACGCCGCGGCGCCGGTCCTTGCCAGCGACAGATAATGGCGCAGCGCGGCGATCGCCGGCCGGGGACTGAACATGATGCAGCAACCCGCCGCGTATGGCGCCAGCGTGCCGTCTCCGAAGTTGTCGTGCACCGTGAACGTCGAAAAATCAAACTGCGGCGTGGCGCCCGGCATCGGCAGCGGTTCCGGGAAGAGGCCCGGCACCGCGTACCCGCCCGGAGCGTCCGACGCGCTCAGGCCCCAGGCGTCGGGCCCGAATGTGGGCAGGCCCAGTGGGTTGTCCCTGCACTTTCGCTCGTGCATCCGAGCCAGACGCCGCGAGTTCTCCCACCAGTCCACCCGTGCCCGGTGCGCCGCTCCGAAGGCGGCCGGATCGTCGGGCTCCATCGCGGAGTAGTTGATCCAGCAGTGCGCGAAAAAACCGGTGAAGAGCGCGCCGGACCACGGGAACCAGACGACGGTCTGGGCGGGATCCCGCGACGTCCCCGCATCCCCGAGTTGCCGGCGCAACCTGTAGTACAACGCGGGATCAACGCGAAACTCTTCGCTGGGCGCGGCGGCGGCGAGGAACATCACCAAGCGATGCTCGTCACCCGAGTCAGCCCAGACGTACGGCAGGAGTGTTCCCTCGCCGGTTGGGTCCGCCGGGGTCCCGGGCTGCCAGCCCAGGCTGATGTATCCGATTTCGTACGGCTTCTCGCTCTGGCGCAGCACAAAGAACCGCCAGTTTGCTTCGCGAATGATGCGATTTGATAAGGATTCGACCCCGCCGCCGAAGTAGTTGCCCGCCGTGATGACGCCGGCGAAGAGAAGGGCCGAATCGATGGTGCTGACGGTGTGCTCGTAGGCTCCGGAGGCGGGCCCGGCGGTGACGGGATCGAGGAAGTGGTAGAACAGACCGGCTTTGCGGTTGGCCGGGTTATTCAGGAGCGATTCAAGGATCAGTGTGGCGCGGGCGAGCCCCTGGTCCCTCGTGATCCACCCGCGTTCGATCCCGATCGGGATGCCGGAGAGTTGGAATCCGACGCCGGCGATACTGATCACCGGGCTGCTCGATCGGTCCCGCACCATCCCGGTTGTCGGGGAGACCTCGTTCCATAGATACAGGAACGCGCCGCGCTGAACCCGATCGAGAAACTGCTGATCGGAGGGGGAAAACTCAAAGGGCGGACGGGGGGCGTCGGCGGGCGACTCGATAACGACGTCTGGGCGCGCGCCGGTGGGGGACTCGGTGGTTTGGCACGCCTGGAGGAGCGAACCGGCGCAGCAAAGACCGGCAGTGAGCACGGTGTTCAGAAGGCGATGGACCCGCGAAATGGGCGAAGAGTGCCGGAATCGGCCTGATGTAAGCGTTTTCGGCATTATCTGATTCTAGTCGCGGAGAGTGCGCGCGCGCACGAAGCGCATGCGCGGGGTCGAGCGGTTCCGTTTGGAAAGTTCATCGAGATACAGTTGCATGTGATGCGACGTACCCAACTCCGGGTGGAGATGCTGTTGATGCTGTGCGGCGCCGCGCTGCTGGGTGGCTGCGGCGCGAACAGCACCGGCGATGGCCGTCCGGCGTTCACGCCCGCGGCGGCCGGCGACAGCGCGGGAGAGGCGGGCGGGTCGGCGGCGGACCTGGATGCGCTGCTGCCGGCGAGGATGCGCATTCATCCGTTGACCCGTTTCGAGCGGGCACCGTCCGCCGCGCCGGGCAAGGCGGAGCCGAACGCGCCGCTGGAGCCCGGGCCGTGGCAGATCGCGTGCCACATCGAACTGCGCGACGGATTCGGGCACACGGCCAAGGGGCTTGGGCGGCTGCGGATCGAACTCTACCGGCCGGTATCGGATCAGCCCGGCGCCTCGGAAGCGCAGGACGCGGTGTGGAACATCGATCTTCGGAATCCGCGCGAGAATGCGAGCGTGTATGACGACCTGATCACGCGGACGTACACGGTGTACCTGGCGTCGCTGCCGCGCTGGGTGTCGGAGTGGGCGACGCGGGCGGAGGAGCGCCGGTCGGCGACGGGGCAACCGGGCCTGAGCGCCGCGGGGAGCGCGGGGGACGAGTTCGTGACGCTCAAGGCGTACTTCATCACGTTTGATCGAACGGGTCGGGAGCGAGTGTTCGAGCACACGTACCGGATTCCGGGATAAGCCGCGGCGAGGATGCCGGGCTCAGAACCCGGGGGCCCGCTACGGGTTGCCGGTGGTGCCGACAAACTCGGTGAGGACGACATCGCCCGCGCCGGGGATGGAGACGGCGAGGTTGACGATGCCGCCCTGGACCTTGGGGGAGTCCAGGACGAAGGACCACTGGCTGAAGGACTCGCCGACGACGAGGATGGCGCCGCCGCCCTTGTCGAAGGAGGCGGGAAGGACGATGGGCTGCTTCCCGGTAGTGGTCTGGACGCGCTGCATGAGGTTGAAGTTGGTGGCGACGGACATGGGGGCCAGGGCGTCGGAGGTGGTTCGGGGCTCGCCCTTGCATTCGCCGCCCAGGGCGTGGTACCCGTCGCGGAAGGCGAGGATCTCGGCGTCGGTGATGTTGGCTTCGAGGGACGGCGCGAGCAGGGCGCGGACGGCGCTGGTGTCGCCGTTGTCGAGTTTTCGGAACGCGTCGTAGATGGGGTCGTGGAGGAGGTTCTTCTGTCGGAGGCTGCCGCGGACCGCGACGGTGATGCCACCGATCCAGATGGTGCTCGTGATGAGCCCGAAGATGATGGCGGCGATGGCGATGCCCTTGCCCTTCTTGAGCCCGCGGGAGCCGGAGATCATGAGCAAGGCGATCACGCCCAGGATGAGCCCGATGACACCCAGGCCGGGCACACAGACCAGGAGCGAGAGGACCAGGGCGACAATGGCCATGACGCTGGTCTTGGCAGGACCGGCGGGCGGCTGCTGCGGATCGAAGCCCATGGGCTGCTGGGTCTGCGCGTAAGGGTTCTGGCTCATAAGGCGGAGGGTAGGGACGCGGGGATCAGAAGAGAAGCGCCGCCAGGACGTGTCGGCGGAGGAGGGGAGGCCGCTATTTTCCGTCGAACCAGTTGGTGGCGACACACGTGTCGGCGACGAGCGGGACGCTGAGGGTCATGGCGGATTCCATCTTGTTCTTGATGATGGCGCGTGCGGACTCGGCCTGCGGGCGAGGGGACTCGAAGACGAGTTCGTCGTGGATCTGCAGGAGCAGTCGCGGTGATTCCGGGCCGGACTGGTTGCTGGTCGGGGATGCAGAGGCTGGGAACACCTGAAAGAGATCGACCATCGCGAGTTTGATGAGGTCCGCCGCGGAGCCTTGGACGACGCTGTTGATCGCGGTGCGCTCGGCGAAGGCGCGGCGGGAGGGGTTGGTGGAGTCGATGTCGGGGATGGGGCGACGGCGTTTGAGCATGGTCTCGACGTATCCCAGACGCTGCGCCTGCGCGATGCACTCTTCGAGGAAGGTGGTGATTCCGGCGAAGCGCTTCTTGTAGCCTCGGATGATCTCCTCGGCTTCGGCGCTGGCGATGCCCAGGCGGCGGGCCAGGCCGTAGGAGGTGATGCCGTAGACGATCCCGAAGTTGACCATCTTGGCGCCGGAGCGCTGGGACTTGGTGACGTCGGCGGGCGAGATGTTGTGGATCTGGGCGGCGACGGCGGTGTGGATGTCCTGGCCTTCGTGGAATGCGGCGATGAGCGCGGGGTCCTTTGACAGGTGGGCCAGGAGGCGGAGCTCGATCTGCGAATAGTCGGCGCTGATGAGGACGCTGGGGTTCGGGGCGTGACCAGCGACGGGCTCGCCCGGATCGGCGATGAAGGCTCGGCGGATCTCGCGCCCGACGTCCGTGCGGATGGGGATGTTCTGGAGGTTGGGATCGGACGAGGCGAGCCGACCGGTGACGGCGACGGTCTGGTTGAACGACGAGTGGATGCGGCGGGTCCGCGGGTTAATCTCGGCGGCGAGCGCGACGAGGTAGGTGCCGACGAGTTTGGAGAGTTGGCGGTGCTCGAGGATCAGCGACGGGATCGCGGTGGCGATCGTGGTGTCCTGCGCCAGTTTTTCGAGCACCTCGATATCGGTCGAATGGCCGGTCTTGGTCTTCTTGATGGACTTGATGCCCAGGCCGGGCTCGGCGTCGGCGGGCTTGTTGAACAGGGCGGCGGCGAGTTGCTTGGGAGAGTCGGGGTTGAAGGTGCGTCCGATGGCGGTCATGGCGGCGCCGTCGAGTTGGCGGCGGAGATCCCGCAGGCGCTCTTCCAGGCGCGCCCGTTGACGGTCGAGTTCCGCCGGGTCAACGAGGATCCCGTTCCATTCCATCTCCGCGAGCACTTCGACCAGCGGGAGTTCGACGCGGTGAAAGAGGTCCATCAGGCCCATCGCGCGGAGTTGCGGCTCCATGACCTGCTGGAGTTGAAGGGCGACGTCGGCGTCCTCGGCGGCGTAGGCGGTGGCGTGCGGGAGGGGGACGGTGTCGAACGTGCGCTGGTCCTTGCCCGAGCCGATGAGGTCCTTGATGGAGATATTGGTGCGGCCCAGCAGCGCCAGAGCCAGGGCGTCCAGCGAATGCGACGATCGGGACGCGTCGATGAGGTACGAGGCGACCATCGAATCGAAGGAGGCGGCGGATGCCGTCGCGCCCGCGGAAGCGGTGGCGCCGTTCCCGAGGCCGCGGAGCATGATGCCGTGCCTGCGGAAGACGAGCAGGTCGTACTTGAGGTTGTGGCCGGTCTTGGGCCGGGACGGGTCTTGGAGGATGGGCGCCAGGGCGTCCAGGACGGTGCGCTCGTCCAGGTGCTGGTGTGGCGTGGGGGATCGCACGGGGATGTAGGCGCCGGTGTGGGGCGCAAGAGAGACGGCGACGCCGCAGATGCAGCAGCGCAGCGGCGAGAGGTGCGTCGTCTCGGTGTCGATCGAGATGATGGGCGCGGCCCGCATGTGATCGATGAGTTCGTGGAGTTGGTCGCGGGTGGTGATGCAGCGATAGTCGGCGCCTTCGACGTGAGTTGGAGAGGCGTGGGCGAACGTCGGCGCGGCGTCGGCGGCGTCGGGGCCCAGGGTGTCGAAGAGGCCGGCGCTGGCGTCCGGAGCGGAGCGCGGCGAGGGCTTGGCGCGGCGCGGGGAGGCGGCGGGCGTGCCCGCGCTGTGGGTGATGTTCGCCATGGCGGCGGCGGCGGCGAGGTCGCGCTCGGTGGCCCGAGCGGCGGCGGACGCATCGGGCTGCGGAGTGGCCGGAGCAGGGGGCGCGGGCGGAGTAAACAGGCCGGGGGGGCGCTGCGGAGTTGACGGCTGGGGAGACGACCGGCTCGCGCCCGGGGCCGTGGGATCGCCGTCCAGGAGTGCCTTGACTTCGTCCTGATAGCGATTGAAGCCGAGTTCGCGCAGAATGGGGAGCAGGGCGTCGAGGCGCAGGCTGGAACGGTCGGCGCCGGCCAGATCGAGTCGGACCGGGACATCGTGGCGGAGCGTGACGAGGGTGCGGCTGAGCGGGAGTTTGTCGGCGGCGGCGCGGATGGACTCGCCGCGCTTGCCCTTGATCTCCGTGGCGTGCGCCAGGAGGTTTTCGAGGGTGCCGAACTGGGCGATGAGTTGGGCGGCGGTCTTGGGCCCGACGCCTTCGACGCCGGGGACGTTGTCGACGGAGTCGCCCATGAGGGCGAGCATGTCGATGACCTGGCCGGGGGAGAGGCCCGTGTCGGCGCGGAGCGTCTGGACGGTCTGCAGTTCGTCCGTGTGGATGTCGTACATCTGCACCTGCTCGTCGAGCAGTTGCTTGAGGTCCTTGTCCTTGGAGATGAAACGGATCCGGATATCCGGGCGCTCGCGGCGGATCTGGGAGACGATCGTGGCGATGGCGTCATCGGCTTCGAAGCCCGCGGCGCCGAGGACCGGCACGCCGATCGCTTTCAGGATCGAGAGACACCGTTCGACCTGCGGCATGAGGTCTTCGGGCGGCGGGGGGCGGTGTGCCTTGTAATCGGGGTAGAGTTCGGAACGGAACGTCTCCTTGTCGCCGGAGACGTCGAGCGCAACGGCGATGAAGTCGGCGCGGGGACGCGGGGCATCGGGCAAAACCGGTCCGTCGGCGGCGCTGATCTTGCCTTCGCCGCGGAGGAGTTTGAGGAGCATGCCGACGAACCCGAAGGTCATGTTGGTGGGTTCCTTGGTGACGGGCGACGACATCGGCGAGCGGATGGCGTGATAAGCGCGGAAGAACTGCGCAAAGGCATCGATGAGGTACAAGGTCGGCGGGGTCGGCATAGGAGGGATGCTACGTCGGCGCGGGGTAGGGGAGTCGGGAAGACGGTTGGATGCGCGATCTGAGCCGAGGTGCGCGAGCACCCGGTCTTGGGCGCGCACCGACCGCGTTCGTCACTCAAGACCGGTCGCTCGTGCGACTCGCGCTTAGACGGCAATACCGGTGCGCGGTGCTCGTTGTACCAAGGAGTCACCCGGAAGGTGACGGCTTTATCGAAGGAGGATGCTCATGCGTGGGAAGTCCATTTTGGTACGAGTCACCGCGGCGGTGCTGGCGGGGTTCGCCTCCATCGCGATCGCATCGGATTGCAGTCGGACGAGCGTGGGACTGGTACCCATATCGGACCTGGGTGCGGGGCTGTACCTGGGGCAGTACCAGGGCGGGCTGTTCCCGGGGGGGCAGAACGTGCCCCCGGCGGCGCATGACCTGGCGGGGCGGAACCGGGCCGCGGGGGTCACGCCGCTGGATGTGAACGGGGCGCCGTCGCCCAGCGGCAAGTACGTGCTGCTGTCGGTCGGGATGTCGAATACGACGCAGGAGTTCTGCTGCCACGCGGGGACATTCATGGGCCGGGCGGCGGCGGATCCGAACGTCAATCACGCGGCGCTGGTGATCGCCAACGGGGCGGCGGGGGGACAATCGGCGGCGACGTGGGATTCGCCGACGGATCCGAACTACGACCGGGTGCGGGACAGCGTGCTGGCGCCGCAGGGCTTGAGCGAGCAGCAGGTGCAGGCGGTGTGGGTGAAGGTGGCCAACCCGGGGCCGACCGTTTCGCTGCCGGCGGCGAACGCGGACGCCTTCACGCTGGTGACGCAGATGGGAAACATCGTGCGGTCGATCCGCACGCGCTACCCGAACGTGAAGCAGGTGTTTTTCAGCAGCCGGATCTACGCGGGGTATGCGTCCACGACGCTGAACCCGGAGCCGTATGCGTATGAGTCCGGCTTCGCGGTGAAGTGGCTGATCGAGGCGCAGATCACGCAGATGAGCGGCGGTGGGATCAGCCCACTGGCGGGCGACCTCAATCCGAACACGGTGGGCGCGTGGATCACGTGGGGCCCGTACCTGTGGGCCGACGGGCTCACGCCGCGGAGCGACGGGCTGACGTGGGCGTGCGCGGACTTTGAGAACGACGGGACGCACCCGTCGCCGTCGGGAGAGTCGAAGGTGGGCGCGGCGCTGCTGGGGTTTTTCCTGGACTCGCCGTACACGCGGGAGTGGTTCCGCGTGACGCCGTGCGCCGCGGACGTGAACCACGACGGCGCGGTGACGTCGCAGGATTTTTTCCTGTTCATCCGGGCGTTCTTCGAGCAGCGTCCGATGGCGGATTTCAACGGCGACGGGGCGATCACGTCGCAGGACTACTTTGACTACCTCGTGGCGTTCTTCACGCCGTGCCAGGCGTGAAGGGCGCGAACTCCACCGTCGTCCCCGATTGTGGGCAGGCGCCACGACTGAATTCGCATTTGAGCAACTTATTGCGGCAAAGCATGCCGCCCGGGCGGCTTTGGCACACCGGGCGGGGCATGATTCTCGGTCGGGCGCGAAACGACCCGGCTGGGAGGTGCCGCATGAAATCGACTGGGTTGGTCGCAGCCCTTGCCGTGTCGGGCGTGGCGTCGGCGCAGTCGCCGGTGTGCATCGAGAATATCTGCTTCGTGGACCACGGGGCGAGCGGTCAGATTGACCTTGGGCCGCGCTTCGGCAGCCTGAGCGTGATCGATTACGATCGCGACGGGTACCCGGACCTTGTCGTGCGCGACAGCACAACATTCCTGGCGCGGCTGTACCACAACATTCCCGATCCGCTGGGGCTTGGCGCGCGGACCTTCGTCGATGTGACCGAGTCGAGCGGTCTGGCGGAGTACGCCGGGGTGGGCGTCACGCCGGAGGGGGCGCACGTCGCCGACTTCGACAACGACGGCTGGAGCGACCTGTATCTCTCGGGACTGCGCGGGGGCGACCCGACGTCCGGCCGGTTGTACCGCAACGTCGGCGGCGCGTTCATCGACGTGACCGCGAGCGCGGGCGTGGCCGCCGCGGGCGATGAGCCGGAGTCGGCGAGTTGGGTGGACTTCGACCTCGACGGAAACGTGGACCTCATGATCGCGAGCCGGACGGGGAGCGCCCATCCGCTGCTGCTGCTTCGCAACCGCGGCGACGGGACGTTCGAGGACGCGAGCCAGATTCTGCCCGCGTTTGCCGGCTGGTCACGCATGTACGCCCACACTTGGACGGACATCGACGGCGACGGATACCCCGACATGCTGGGCATACCGACCTCGGGCCCGCTGCTGCTGCGCAATCTCAGCGACGGAGCAGGCGGGCGGGTATTTGTGGAGGCGGCGCTGGCGTCGGGGTTTGACCTGCTGGGGCCGGCGCCGATGGGGATTTCCGCGGGCGATTACGACAACGACGGCGATTTCGACTTTGGCCTCTCCAACGGCGAGGTGGGCGTGTACTACGAGAACGACGCGGGTCAGTTCACGCGCCGCCCGCTCCTGACGTCGATCTTTGCCTGGGGCATCCTCTGGGTTGATGTGAACAACGACGGTTGGGTTGATCACTACCAGGCCGGCAGCGCGGGCCGGGCGCAGAATCACAATATCCTCTTCATCAACCGCGGCGGCGGAGTATTCGAGGACATCTCGCCCGCGCTGAACGACCTGCTCGTGAGCAGTCAGCACGCCGTGCAGGTCGATTACAACAACGACGGGCGGATGGACCTGGTGACGATCAATCCGTACAACACGCCGACGTTTGTGAGCGTGTCGGAGAACGTGAGCACGACGGGGAATCACTGGCTGAAGGTGCACGCCCGCGGCGACGGGGTACGGGTCAATCGCGACGCGATCGGCGCGATCGTCAGGGTGACGGCGGGGGGCGTGACGCAGTCGCGCGAGATCGCAAGCGGGTCGAGCACGAACTCGAACGATGATCTGCGGGCGCACTTCGGGCTTGGCGCAAGTTCTGCCGTGGAGCGGATCGAGATCGTCTGGCCGAGGGTGGGGACGATCGAGTCGCGGACGGATGTGTACCCGGGGCCGTACGCGGGAGAGCAGATCCTGGAGTTGCTTCCGCGATGCCCGGCGGATTTCAACGGCTCGGGCGACGTGACAAGCCAGGACTTCTTTGACTACCTGGTCGCATTCCTGAACGGGGAGCCGATCGCGGACGCGGACCGGGACGGAACCGTCACCAGCGCGGACTTTTTCGTGTTCCTTGGGGAGTTCTTTGGCGGGTGCGGATGAGGAGGCCCGCGCTTTCCAATCGCCGGAACCTCCTCCAAACCCCCCGAGGTCGGTAAAGACCGGCCCGGATGGCGCCGATAAATCTTCGTGAGATCGAATCTCGACCACCACGGAGGGTCGGCGTGAACCAGGAACAGATCCAACGAGTCCGCGCGAGCTTTGACGTGCTGACGCACCGGGTGCCCGAACTGGCCGACCGGTTTCACACGCGCCTGCTGGCGCAGCAGCCGATGCTCCGCGCGATGTTCCCGCGCGACCTGGGCCCGCACAAGCAGGACTTCGCCGCCGGGCTTCGGCTGGTGGTGAAGAACCTGGACCGGATGGAACTGCTGACGACAACGCTGATGGATATCGGGGCGCGGCAGGCCAGGCTCGGCATCACGCCGCAGCACTACGGCGTGGCGCGCGAGGTGCTGATCTCGACGCTGCGCGAGATGTCCGGGCCGGCGTGGGATGATCTGCTCACGCGGGACTGGACCGAGGCGCTCAGCGCGGTGGTGTCGATGATGGTCGTGGGCGGGAGCCGGACGCGGCAGGTGGCGTGAACGGCGCGGGGGTCATCGGCGGATCCAGGGCCGCGCGACGGCATGCGCCGGCGTGTCGGTGCGGTGCCGGCGGGTGGAACTGACCAGCCCGCGGCGGTGCAGGATGCGCAGCGCCTGCTGCACGGCGCTCTTGGACAATCCCGATTCGTCGGCGATCTGCTGGTGGCTGAGGCGGACGGGCGCGGGCCGGCGCTCGGCGCGGGCTCGGCGCCAGAGCAGCATGAAGACGACAAACGCCGCGGGCGAGCGATCGTGCCCGACCAGGTCTCGCATGAGCACGTCAACGACGTAGGCGTCGAGGGGGAACTGTTCGCGGGTTGCTATAGGCATAATAACTATAGTAGGCGATGAAACCCTTGATTCGCGCGGATCGCGCGGGCATCATTGGTGCCAACATCAAAGGAGGTACCATGCTCAAGCGGATCAAGTTTCTGGCGGTGCCGGTGAAGGATCAGGACCGGGCGCTGGCGTTCTACACGCAGAAGGTCGGGCTGCGGGTCTTCACGGACCAGACGCTGGGCCCGATGCGCTGGATCGAACTGCAGATTCCCGGCGCGGAGACGATGCTGGTGCTGCACCATAAGCCGCAGCACGTGCCCAGCGACAAGGAGCCCGCGGTGGCGCTCGAAGCGGACAACGTTCAGGCGACGTACGACGAGCTCAAGGCCCGCGGGGTTGAGTTCGTGCAGCCGCCGAAGAAGGAGCACTGGGGCACGTACGCGGCGTTCAAGGACAGCGAAGGGAACCTTGTCATGTTTTCAAAGAGTTGAGGCCGGGAGTCTGTCTGAGTCTCCATCGCGCCGGCGATATGTCATGGGAGTGGCGCGCGTGCGGGAGACTCCCGAGACCGCGTGCTCGCGCCCGGCGGCTCAGACCGGCGTGCCGAGCCCCGCGGGGTCGTTGGCCTGCACGACGTTGAGCAGGAGCATGGCGACGGTCATCGGCCCGACCCCGCCCGGGACGGGCGAGAGGTGGCCGGCGACGTGCTTGACCTGGTCGAACTCGACGTCGCCGACGGTCTTCATGCCGCCCTTGCCGTCGGGAACGCGGTTCACGCCCACGTCGATGACGACGGCGCCGGGTTTGACCATGTCGCGCGTGATGAGCCCGGCGACTCCGGCGGCGGCAACGAGCACGTCGGCGCGGCGCGTCAGCGACGGAAGGTCGTCCGTCCACTTGTTGCACGAGACGACGGTGGCGTCCTGCCGCATCAGCAGGACCGCGATCGGCTTGCCGACGATGTTCGACGCGCCGACGACGACGGCGAACTTTCCGCGCAGTTCGACCCCGGTGGACTCGATCATCTTGACCGCCGCCAGCGCGGTGCAGGGCGCCAGCGACGAGCGGCCGTAGACCACGTTGCCGATGTTGGCCGGGTTGACGCCTTCGACGTCTTTTTCGGGCGAGATGAGGCGCTGGATGGAATAGGGATCGATCCCCTCGGGCAGCGGCAGGTGAACCATGATCGCGGCGACATCGTCCTTGGAGTTCAGCAGCAGCACGCGCCCGGCGACGTCGTCGTAGGTGGCCCCCGCCGGGAGATGATGCAGGACGTACTCGATGCCGAGTTCGGCGCAGGTGCGGGCCTGGCTCTCGGCGTATTGCCTGGCGGCGGTGTCGCCGGCGTCGATGATGAGGGCGTCGAGCCGCACCCGGCGGGCCGCGGCGCCGGCTGCCTCACCGGCGGAGCGGATGGCGCGGACCCTGGCCGCGATCCGCTCGCGGTGGGATTGCGCCAGGGCCTTGCCGTCGATGATGCGCGCGGGGACTGGCGAAGAAGCGGGGACGCCGGGTGCGGTCATGGGCGATGGTAGAAGTTTGTGCCCGGTCCGTCGCTTGGGCGGGGGCGGAATTCGTTGATCGAACGGCCAGGGACGCCGAGCGATCGCGATTGGGCGCGTGCTCGCGCGGCGACGGCCCGGCCGAATCGCCGATGCCGCACCGGCTTGAGCACGCTCACACCAACAGCGTCGCCGGCTTTTCCAGCAGTTCCTTCACCGTCGCGAGGTACTTCGCGGCCATGGCGCCGTCGATGACGCGGTGGTCGCTGGACATGGTCATCGACATCTCGTGTCCGATCCCGAGCGACTTGGCGCCGGTCCCGGGGTCGGTGTGCACGACGGGCTTCTCGACGGCGGCGCCGACGGCGAGGATGGCGGTGTTGGGCGGATTGATGATCGCCGTGAAGTGCTCCACGCCGAACATGCCGAGATTGGAGATCGTGAACGTCGAATCGCTCATCTCGTCGAGCGAGAGCCCCTTGCCTCGGGCCTTGTCAGAGAGGGCCCGGGACTGGGCGGAGATCTGGCGCAAGCCGATCTGATCGGCGGCGCGGACGGTGGCGACCACGAGCCCGCCGCCGGTGCCGTCGTCAGCGACGGGGAGCGCGATCGCGACGCCGATGTTCACATCACCGATGAACTCGACAGCGGCGTCCGCGCCGGGCTTCTCGACCCATCGCGAGTTGATGTAGGGGTGCTGGTGCATCGCCAGGGCGCACGCGCGAACGAGGAAGTCGTTGACCGAGAGCTTGACGCCTTGCGACGCGAGCTGCTCGTTGAGCTGAGCACGCAGCGTCATGAGCGCGTCCATGCGGGCGTTCACCGTGACCTGGTAGTGGGGGATGGTCGTCTTGGAATCGACCAGCCGCTTGGCGATCGTGCGGCGCATGTTCGAGAGCGTCACATTGCGGGCGGTGAGCGTTGCCGACGGCGCGGGGAGCGGAGAGGGGCGCGAACTCGCCGCTGCTTGAGACCTGGAGGGTGCACTGGCACCTGACAGCGCGGCTTCGACATCCTTCCGGACGATGCGCCCACCGGGGCCGCTCCCTTCTACGCCGCGAAGATCGATGCCCGACTCGCCGGCGATCTTCTTCGCCAGCGGCGAGGCGAACACGCGGTCAGCGTCGCGACCCGATGGGGCGGCGTGCCGCCCATTGGTCGATGGTGGTTCAGCCACCGCGGTGGAACCCTTCGCGTGCGACGCCGGGGCTGATCCCGCGGCCGCGGCTGACTCGGACTTCGACTCGGGGCGCGACCCAGTCGCCGCGGCGGCATCGGCGGGCTTGGCCGCCTGAACCGACGCCACGTCTTCACCCGCCCCAGCCAGCACCATGATCACCGTGCCGACCTTGACCGTCTGGCCCTCGGGGACCGCGAGCGTCGCGACCGTCCCGTCGTCGAACGTCTGGAGTTCCATCGTCGCCTTGTCGGTCTCGATGTCGGCGACGACATCGCCGGAGCGAACTTTCTGGCCGGGCTTCACGTTCCACTTTACCACCGTGCCCTGTTCCATGGTGTCGGACAGGCGGGGCATCTTCATTTCGATCGGCATCGAGAGGTTCCTGTCAATCGGTGGAGAACTCTGAACGGTCGCGGGGGGGAAGCCGAGCCAACAAAACAGGGAGCGGCGGGACATGGTATGACGTCGTGCCGGCGCGGGGCGGCCGTGCGCACCACATCGACATCGGACCGATCCCGCATGCTCCTTCTGTTTCGCATAGACTCACTGTCGCTCGCTCGGGCGCGGCGCTCCACCGGCCTCATCATGCTCCACGCTCACCTGATTCTCCTTGGCCTGCGAGGTTCCGGGAAGACGACCATCGGTCGGCTGCTGGCCCGGAAACTCGGCTCGCCGTTCGTCGATCTCGATGATCGCTCCCCCGTGCTGCTGGGGAGCAAGAGCGTGGCGCACGCCTGGTCGGCGCATGGGGAAGCGGCGTTTCGACAAGCGGAAACCGACGCGCTGCGGGCTGTGCTGGGTGAGCCGGCGTGCGTGGTCGCCCTGGGCGGCGGCACGCCGACCGCCCCGGGCGCTCGGGCGATTCTGACTCAGGCACGTGAGCGTGGTGCGGTCCTTGTATACCTGCGCGGCACGCCGGCGGCCCTGGTCAAGCGGCTGGCGCGGAGCGACAACTCGCACCGGCCGTCGCTCACGGGCAAACCGGCAGGTTCACTGGAGGAGATCGAGCAGGTCTTCCGGGCACGAGACGATCTCTACGCCGCCTTGGCGACGCGGGTCGTGGAGATCGGTGCGCAGACCATCGACCACATCGTCGATCGCTGCGCGACCCTCGTGACTTCGGTTTAGTCCGGTCCTCACAGGCCACGTCACGGACAGCGATTCTTCCATCCGTTCATCCGGATATACGGCTATAGTTCATGGAAGCCAGCCGGGTTGCCGATAACTGCCTGATGAGGTGAGTTGGGTTCGGGGGGCGGAAGGTGTACGGCAACGACGGAGCAAGCGGGCGGGCAGGGTACTTGAACCGATGCACATCAGCGAAATCTTTCAACGCGATCCGACGACGTTTTCGTTCGAGTTCTTTCCGCCAAAGTCGGCGGAAGGGGCGAGCGAGTTGTTCGCCGGGATCGCGGAGTTTGAGTCGCTGGCGCCGTCGTTCGTCTCGGTGACGTACGGGGCGGGCGGGTCCACGCGAGAGTTGACGCGGGACCTGGTCGTCAGGCTGCACGCGGAGACGAAGCTCGATCCGGTGCCGCACCTCACGTGCGTCTGCCACGATGAGCGGGAGATCATGAGCATCCTGGAGCGATACGCCCAGAGCGGGGTATCGAATGTCCTGGCGCTGGGCGGGGACGTGCCCGCCACGCTGAGCGCGCACGACCGCTCGAAGGACGCCTTCCGGTATGCGGCGGACCTGGTGGGATACATCCGCAAGTTCAACGAATCGGGCCTGCATCCGAGTCCGAAGGGATTCGGCATCGGCGTGGCGGGGTACCCCGAGGGGCATCCTTCGACGCCCAACCGTCTGAAAGAGATCGATTATCTCAAGGCCAAGGTTGACGCCGGCGCGGACTACATCTGCACGCAGCTCTTCTTTGACAACAAGGATTTCTACGATTTCCGCGATCGATGCGGCATCGCGGGAATCAAGGTCCCGATCCTCGCCGGCATCATGCCCGTCACGTCGATCAAGGTCATGCTCCGCATGGCCGAAACCGCCCTGGGGGCGCGTTTCCCGGCGAACCTGCAGCGCACGATCAACCGCACCGGCGGCGATCCGGACGCCGTCCGGCGAGTCGGGATCAACTGGGCCAGCGAGCAGTGCCGCGACCTGCTGGACCACGGCGTGCGCGGCATCCACTTCTACACGCTCAATCGCTCGACCGCCACGCGCGAGATCTATCTGAACCTGGGCGTGAAGGACTCGCGCTCGCTGATCAGCGGGAGCGACGCGACGGTCTTCAAGGCGTCGTGATCGTGTCGCAGCGCCGAAAGCGAAAAAAACGCGTGGGTTGCACGCGCTGCGTGGGTCAATGGATTCGGATGCGGAGCGTCACTCGGCCTGTGCCGCGGGGAGCGTCGGCTTGATCTTGCCCACGACCTGCGGCTGCTCTTCGATGATCTGGTTCGCCACTTCGCGACGATGCACGTCGATATCGCGCGGGAACTCGAAGGCGACGCGAACGCGATCACCCTTGATCGAGGCGATTCGCACGATGCCGATGGGATTGCGCGGGTCGCCGATGACCACTTCTTCGCCTTCTCGTCGTGTGATCACCAACATGAGTCGGACCTCCTGTCCCTGCACGTTCCTGTCTTGAGGCGAATGCCGGGGTATCTTAGGAATATACCGGACGAGGCTGACGCCGCAAGAATAGATTCCGGCAAATTGTGCACACCGTGTGGATCCGTGTGTGGGTCAGGGATGTGTACGCCCAGCGGTGTGCGAGGTTTGGAACCGAAGAAGGTGTTTGGAAGGGGCGTCGGGGTGAGTGGGCGAGGGTGTTATCGGTCAATCGATGGCTTTCACACCTTTCACTTCGGGAATATGTTCGCGGAGGTTCCGCTCGATCCCGATTTGGAGCGTGATGGTGCTGGAGGGACACCCGACGCAAGCGCCGTGAAGCCGGATAAGGACGATGCCTTCGGGCTCGATGCCGACAAACTCGATGTCTCCGCCGTCGGCCTGGATCGCCGGGCGGATCAGGTTGAGGATGTGGGCGACGCGCTGATGCAGCTGATCGTGCGTGCCGGATGTGGTGGGCGAACTGGTCATGGGTGGAAGCGAATAGTAGGTCGCCGAGCGGCGCGACTCATTGCACTTTCCAAGCATGAAGGACGGGGCGGCACCGGCGAATCGCGAGCCGACTCGACAGCATGGCGCCAGGCGATTCCGGTACGCACACCGCAACGTCGTTTCAGGGGAGGCATCGCCGTGCCGAATGATGCCGCGACATGGATCGTGGTCTCGCGGCGGCGCGTGCCGCGCACGGCGGAAGGATTCAGCTCCTTCGCGGCTTTCGTTCGAGATACCACTTCATGTTGATGCGCGCGTTGCTTCGACACTCATCCTCGGTGCGTCCCTGCGCCGAGAAATGCCGAAAGTCAGCACTCTGAGCCGTCCAACGGCCCGCGACATGCTCGAACCGTACATGCGACAGCGCCTCGTCCACCTCGGTGGGGGACACCTCGCGCACAGGATCAAGCGATTTCGGCATTGGATGACTATCGGAAACGCCGTTGCGCTCCTTCAACATCGACTTACCCATGTGTAGCCCTTCCGCGTTTTGCGCGTGCTCGAACCTCGCCGTTGCAGAGCAAGTGTCGCCGGGTTCAGTGAAGTTACGTCCCATATCTCGGTTTGTTCCAATTCTGGGATCCAACCTTACAACAAACAACGAATCACGCAACAGTTTGCTCACAGAGTCCTCAAGAACTTGATGATTCGTTCGAAGCATCACCCATTGTGGGGGTATTCACGGCAACAGTGCTGCCACCTGGGTTGCCAGCAAGTAGGGAGCATCCGCAGGGTCGTCGTGCGGCAAATCCTGATGATCCACGATATCCAACTGTGCCACTGAGCCGTTTCGACTCACGTAGTACGTCGATCGCAGAGGTCCCATGACGGGGTGCCAACCTCGTTCTCGAAGCACTTGGGCCGCGTGCTCCAACCGAAACCTCCCGGAGGCGACACGCACTTTTCGGTGATTGACGGGTTCTTCGAAATCGAGCGGATCGATGACCCCGGCGGGCGAGACGAGCCCCCAGCGACAGGGAGGAGTTCCCATGGCCGCGATAAGGTGACTGCGCTGCTGTGCCGAAAGTTGCGGCATATCCCCTCGACGGTTGCGAAGCAAACTCGCGCATGCCGAGCAACGCGAACGCTCGGCAAAGCGATCCTAAACGAATCCGACGTGAAATGCAAATGCGAGTCGGCTTCATCCGGGGGGCCTTGGCACAGTCTGACCGTACGCCGGAGGGGGATCGGCGCCTTCACGCCGCCGACGGCTTACTTCAGTTCGACGTTCCAGTAGGCTTCGTCGAGGAAGGCCTTCCACGACTGGTAGCGGGGCTGGCCGAGCCTGATAGCGATCAGCGGGTGGCGCTTGGGCTTGACCGGGGGGCGGATGAGGTGCATATGGGCTTCGGTGGGGGTGCGTCCGCCCTTGCGGGCGTTGCACTTGATGCAGGCGCAGACGAGGTTCTCCCACGACTCGCCGCCCCCTTGCATGCGCGGGACCACGTGGTCGATCGACAGATCGCAGGTCGAGAAGTGGCGTCCGCAGTACTGGCACGTATTGCGGTCGCGTGCGAAAAGGTTTCGGCGGTTGAGCTTGACGACCTGCTGCGGCAGCCGGTCATAGCCGAAGAGCCGGATCACACGCGGGACCGCGACGTCGAATCGAACGGTGCGAACCCAGTCGCTGCGTTCGGCGTCGGCCGCCGCCTGCGAATCGAGGTGGCGCCGGAGCTGCGAAAGTTCGGCCCAGGATTCAAAGTCGTAGTTGACGAACTTCCCGTCGTCGACGTGGATGACCTCGGCGAGATTTCGGCAGAGCATGGTGAACGCGCGCTTGGCCGAGACCACCCGGATCGCGACGTAGAGCTTGTTCAGGACGAGGACCTTGCAGTCCAGCGCGGAGAGCAGGTTGGCGGGGAGAGCGATGGCATCAGCATCCGCCGCGGCGGCATGCGACAGCGACCGAGGATGGTTCGATCGTGCGGCCATACATCGCCCGGCAAGGGAGCGAACTCCCGTTACGCAAGGGCGGACGCCCTCGCCGGACGCATCAAAGGATACTGCGCATCTGACGCCGGATCAACCGGTAGAGGCCACACCACCATCTGCAACCAATCTGTGGGGGAACGAGCGCGTGTGACCGCGGGGGCCGATCTGAGCCGGGGTGCGCAAGCACCCGGTCTTGGGAATGCCGCGATCGCGCGCGACGCCGGAGGCCGACCGCTGGCGTGGTTCGGCTCAGTTGGCTATCGCGGCTCGATCGCCTTGGCCGCCCGCACGGCTTGTTCCTTTCGGCGTCGCTTGAGTTCGGCGTCAACGAACCCTTCGAGTTCGCCGCGCAGCACTCGCTCGTAGTCGCTGGACTCGAAGCCGGTGCGGTGGTCTTTGACGCGGTTGTCGTAAAAGACGTAGGAGCGGATCTGGGTCCCCCAGCCGCGATCGACCGCGCCGCCGGTAGCTTCTGAGATTTCCTTTTCGCGTTTCTCTTCTTCGAGTTGCTCAAGCTTGGCCATGAGGACCGAGATCGCCTGCTTCTTATTCTGCGGCTGATCGCGGTACGTGCTGGCGACGACCATGATGTTGGTGGGTTTGTGGACGATGCGGATGGCAGAGGCGACCTTGTTGACGTTCTGGCCGCCGGGGCCGCTGGCTCGCACAAACGGCGTCACTTCGATGTCCTTCTCGGGGATCTCGACGTTGAGTTCGTCGAACTCGGGGGTTACATCGACGGTGGCGAAGGAGGTCTGGCGCTTGCCTTGGGAGTTGAAGGGCGAGACGCGCGCCAGGCGGTGGGTGCCGCGCTCGCAGTTGAGGTACCCGAAGGCGAACGGTCCCTTGATGTGGAGCGTTACGGAATCGAGACCGACCTCGGAGCCGTAGGTCTTTTCGACTTCCTCCATCTCGAAACCCATGCGTTCGCAGTAGAAGATGTACATGCGCAGGAGCATGTCGGCCCAGTCGTTGGCCTCGGTCCCGCCGGCGCCCGCGCTGATGGTGACGAAGCAGTTCTTGGCGTCGTGCTTGCCGGAGAGGAGCGAGCGCATCTCGACCTTTTCCATGCGCTGGGTGAGGTCGAAGAGTTTGGTGTCGGCTTCGGCGAGGAACTCCTTGTCGCCCGACTCCTTGGCCATCTCGTAGGCGACCTTGGCGTCCTCGAAGTCCTTCATGACACCCGTGAGCGGGTCGGTCATGGCGACGAGGGCCTTCTTCTCGCCGACGACTTTCCTGGCTTTGTCCTGGTTGACCCAGAAGCCGTCGGAGCCCATCTGCTCTTCGAGTTGCTTGATGCGGTCGAGTTTCTGCGCGTAGTTAAAGCGAGTCGCGGATGGTCAAGATCCGCGCCTCGAGGTCGTTGATGACGGGTTGATGAGCGTCGAAGTGCATCGGCGTGTGGTCCTTTCGAGTGCGGGAGTGTATTCCGGCGACGGTGCCGCGGCGGTGTTACCGGATCCTCGCGAGCATTTCTGGCACACGCTGGTAGTTCAGGTATCCTTCTTGATGCCCCCTTTCTCTCGAAAGGCCTCGATGTGATTGTGAATCAAACAGCCTTGGCCGGGCTCGCGGCGGCGGCCTGCTTTCTCATCGGAACCGGGACGGCCGG